>NZ_CP015093.1:1200000-2400000 GCF_001975705.1 Salipiger abyssi | reverse complement strand
TCGGCACCCGTAGCCGCGCCTATGTGCAGGTGCAGAACGGCTGCGACCACCGCTGTACCTTCTGCATCATCCCCTATGGCCGGGGCAATTCGCGCTCTGTGCCTGCGGGCGTCGTGGTGGACCAGATCAAGCGGCTGGTTCAGCAGGGCTATAACGAGGTGGTACTGACCGGGGTCGATCTGACCTCCTGGGGCGCCGACCTCCCGGGCACGCCGAGGCTGGGCGATCTCGTCATGCGCATCCTGAAGCTGACCGATGTGCCGCGCCTGCGGATCTCGTCGATCGACAGCATCGAGGCGGACGAGAATCTGATGATGGCCATCGCCACCGAGTCGCGCCTGATGCCGCATCTGCATCTCAGCCTGCAACATGGCGACGACCTGATCCTGAAGCGCATGAAGCGCCGGCATCTGCGCGACGACGCCATCCGCTTCTGCGAGGAGGCACGGCGGCTGCGCCCCGAGATGACCTTCGGCGCTGATATCATCGCGGGCTTCCCGACCGAGACCGAGGCGCATTTCGACAATTCGCTGAAGCTGGTCGAGGAGTGCGACCTGACCTGGCTGCATGTCTTCCCCTATTCCTCGCGCCCCGGCACCCCCGCCGCGAAGATCCCCAACAAGGTGGACGGTGCAACGATCAAGGCGCGCGCCGCCCGGCTGCGTGCCGCCGGAGAGGCCGCCGTGGCGCGGCATCTGGCGGCACAGCAGGGCAAGAGCCACCGCATCCTCATGGAAGCGCCGGATATGGGCCGCACCGAGCAGTTCACCGAGGTGACGCTGACCGCGCCCCAGACCGAGGGCAGCATCGTGACGGCCACGATCACCGGCCAGAACGGCCAGCGACTGGTGGCATGAGCCGGATCGTCCTGCTGCACGGGGCTTCGAGCAGCGGCAAGACAACTCTCGCCAAGGCCCTGCAAACCCGCGCGCCTTTCCCCTTCCTGCGGCTCTCCTTCGACACGTTGCGCGACGGTGGTGCCTTACCGCCTGCCGCGCGCGGGGACTGGACGAAGATCCGGGACGCGGTGTTCGAGGGGCTGCACCGCAGCTTTGCAGGCTTTGCCGAGAGCGGCTGCGACATGATCGTCGAGCATATCCTCGACACGTCGGGATGGCATGGCAGGTTGCAGGATCTTCTGGCGGGCCACGACCTGCTCTTCGTCGGCGTTTTCACACCACCGGAGGAGCTGGCGCGGCGCGAGGTTGCGCGCGGTGACCGCCGTCAGGGCAGTGCCGTCGAGGACGCGGCGCGCATCCATGCCGGACTGCGCTACGATCTCGAACTCGACGGCAGGGCGCCGCCCAAGGAGAATGCAGACCGGATCCTTGCGGCGATGGCTCGACCGGTTCAAGCTCGCTCGATGTTCTTTTCCAGCTAGTTCCAGCTCTCCCGACAACCGAGAGGTCGAAATGCATCCCAACCCGATCTTCCGCCGCACCGAAGAGGCCGAGAGCCT
This sequence comes from Salipiger abyssi, assembly GCF_001975705.1. NCBI lineage: Bacteria > Pseudomonadati > Pseudomonadota > Alphaproteobacteria > Rhodobacterales > Roseobacteraceae > Salipiger > Salipiger abyssi. The sequence goes on along the minus strand of NZ_CP015093.1, from coordinate 2,398,541 downwards.
GCGGCTGGTCCGTGAGCGGGCCTTTGGCACGCTGGCCGTCTCGACCGAGGGCGCGCCGCTGCTGAGCCATGTGCCGTTTCTGCTCTCCGAGGATGGCAGCCACGCGGATCTGCATCTGGTGCGCTCCAACCCGATCACCCGCGCGGCACGCGAGGCGCTGCCGGCGCGGCTCGCGGTCGGTGGGCCGGACGGCTATGTCTCGCCGGACTGGTACGGGATGGGCCCCGATCAGGTGCCGACCTGGAACTATGTCGCGGTGCATCTGACCGGGCGGCTGGTGCCGCTGCCGCAGGAGGCGCTGGAACCGCTGCTGGCGGCGCAATCCGCCGCCTATGAGGCCCGGCTGCCCAAGGCGCCCTGGACGATGGACAAGCTCTCGGACGAGGCCAAGGGCAAGCTGATGCGCATGATCCTGCCCTTCCGGCTGGAAATCGAGCAGATCGACAGCACCTGGAAGCTGAGCCAGAACAAGCCCGACGAGGCGCGCCGGGCCGCCGGCGCGGCGCTGGAGACCGGCTTCGGCCAGGAGCTGACCGCGCTCGCCGCGCTCATGCGGAGCCCGCCCCGGACCTGATCCGGGGCCTCCTGCCTTGGACATCGTCGCTGAGGCCCCGGATCAAGCCCGGGGCGGGACATGCTTGCCGGATCTGCCGCAAATCCGCAGGTTCGGTTTGCGGTCAGCGTCCGGATACGGCATGACACGCTGATGACACGCGCCTCGCAAGCTCTGCTCGTTCACCTTTTCACCGCCACCGGAGCGGTCTTTGCCATGCTCGCGCTGCTGGCCGCCGCGCAGGGGCAATGGTCGGTGATGTTCCTCTGGCTGGTGGTCGCCTTCTTTGTCGACGGGCTCGACGGGCCACTGGCGCGGAAATACGACGTCAAGACCAACGCGCCGCGCTTCGACGGCGTGGTGCTCGACCTGATCATCGACTACCTGACCTATGTGTTCATCCCGGCCTTCGCGCTGTTTCATTCCGGGCTACTGCCGGGCTGGACCGGCTGGCTGGCGATCATCCTCATCACCTTTGCCAGCGCGCTCTATTTCGCCGACAGCCGGATGAAGACCGAGGACAATTCCTTTCACGGCTTCCCGGGCTGCTGGAACATGCTGGTGCTGGTGCTCTTTGCGATTCAGCCGAATTTCTGGGTGATCCTGTCGCTCGTCGCGCTGCTGGCGGTTGCGATGTTCCTGCCGCTGAAATTCATCCACCCGGTGCGCACCGAGCGCTGGCGCGTGGTGTCTCTGCCCGTCGCGCTGGCCTGGACGTTTTTCGCCGGCTGGGCGGCCTGGGTGGATTTCCACCCTGAAAGCTGGGCGCATTGGGGGCTGGTGGCGACGTCGGTCTATCTGATCTTTGCCGGCATCGCGCAACAGATCCTGCCCCGGCGCGGCTGATCGCCCTATTCCGGCGCCCGCTCGCCCATCGCCTCGCGCCAGTGCCGGCGGCAGAGCGAGACATAGGTCTCGTTGCCGCCGATCTGCACCTGATCGCCATCCATCACCGCCCGGCCCTGCGCGTCCTGGCGGATCACCATCGTCGCCTTGCGCCCGCAATGGCAGATCGTGCGCACCTCGCGCAGCGTATCGGCCAGCGCCAGCAACACCGCCGAGCCGGGGAAAAGCTGCCCGCGAAAATCCACACGCAGCCCGTAGGCCATGACCGGAATGTTCAGATCGTCGGCCACGCGCGCCAGCTGCCAGACCTGAGGCTCGGTCAGGAACTGCGCCTCATCGACAAAGATGCAGGCGAGATTCCGACCCGAGGCCTGCGCCTCGATCCGGGCAAAGAGATCGTCCTCCGCCGTGAAGGTATCCGCCTCGCGCCCCAGTCCGATGCGTGAGCCGATCCGGCCTTCGCCGGCCCGCGTGTCGAGCCGCGCGGTCAGCAGATAGACCTCCATTCCGCGCTCGCCATAGTTATGAGCCGCCTGCAAGAGCAGCGTCGACTTGCCCGCATTCATTGTCGAGTAGTGAAAATAGAGCTTGGCCATGGCGCCGTTCCATGCCGCAGGCGGCGCGGACACGCAAGCCGGCGCGGCCTGCGAAGCGGGCAAAAGATATCCTGCTCGGGCCACCTCGCCGGCCTCGCAGCGCATCTCGCGACGCAGAGCCCCACCACCCGCGGCGGAATAACATTTGCCTCAGGCTTGGCTAATGGGACATGATAGCAAAGCTTCCCGCCGTTTTTGGCCGGGTCCAATACGCAGGCAGCATTTGGGATGTCGTTTCTTAGTCGTTATTTGAAAAGACCGGACAAAACGTTGCGGAGGCATCCCGGCGGCAAGCGTCCGTGCCCGCGGAGCGGACCGCCCGTCGCGCCATCCCGAACATGAAACCGCCTGGAAAATCCCCCCAGACCCGCCCCCTGACTGCGGCGGAAGGGCATGTGCCCGAGCTCTTGCAGCGGTTCTTGCTGCGGCTCGAAACCACTGAGACCTCGCGCCAGGTCTGGCGCCTGCTTGTCACGCTGGGTCGCGAGCTTCAGCTCCCATACGTCGACTTTATCTCGGCAAGCTCCTGGCACGGCTGGAAAAAGACCCGTTTCATCCGCACCTCTTACGACGCCTCCTGGGTCAATCGCTACTACGAAGATCCTGAAATGCTGCGCTGGTCGTATTTTCGCAGCCACGCGATGAACAATCTCACCCCCCTCGCGATCGGGCTCGAATTCGCCGACGAATACAAGCAGGTGCCCAAGCAGCGCCTCGAGATCCTGCGCGAGGCCGCACGGCGCGGCATCCGCGCCGGCTATTCGATCCCGCTGCGCTGCAATGCGCCGCCGCAAAGCGCGCTCATCAGCTTTTCCGGCGATCATTCCCGCCGCGACATGCTGACTATCATCAACGCCCATGGCTGGACGCTGACCACCGCCGCCCTGACCGGGCATCAGCGCTATCTCTACCATTTCGGCCGTGAATTCGCCCAACGCAACCGCATCACGCCGAAACAGCTTGAACTGCTCGAGCTGCTCGGAGACGGGCTTCAGGACAAGCAGATCGCCGACCGGCTGGGCGTCTCGATCTCGGCGGTGCGGCAGAGGATGCACGCCCTGTCGCAGAACACCGGCATGACCTCGCGCGCGGAACTGGCGGCGCTGGCCATGTCGCTCGGCGTACTGCCGGATCCGCTCAACCGCCCCGGCGACGGCGAGGCGCAGACCCTGATCGAGATGGACGATGGCGGTGCCATGCTGCGCACCGTCGTGCTCTAAGCTGGAGCGCACGCTTCGCCACTCCGGCACCACACAAAAAGAATGCTCCCCTTCTCAGAGGAGCATTCTCAAGGATCTGAAAAGCTTCGTAAAACCACTTCCCCCCGAAAGGATGAAACAAGGACACGCAGCGGGAAAACCGCCTCTCGGCACAACCGCAAAACGGCTTTCCCCCGGCGCGGCCGGATCATGCGAACCGGTAATGGCTCTTCCCTGCTGGCCCGACCGAACGCCACTATTTTAACACAAATTTAGATTTTTGTCCGTTAGCGATGAGCAGCCAAAAACACGCACGCCTCGATTTAGGCCTTTCCCGCGCGGCGAAACTGCAAGAATCGACAGGGCACGACGCAGTCACGTCGCTTTTTTTGACTCGGCGGTAAAGAATCGGTCGCGACGTCGTCGCGCGCTCAGCCGTGGATCAAACGCCCCCAAAGGTCGTATTCTCCCGCCTCGTCCACCTCGACGGTGACGATATCGCCGGGGCTCAGCGCCTCGTGACCCTCGTCGATAAAGAGATTGCCGTCGATCTCGGGCGCATCGGCCATGGTCCGGCAGGTGGCGGCGTCGTCCTCGACCAGATCCACGATCACCTCCAGCCGCTTGCCGACCTTGGCGGCGAGCTTGGCCTCGGAAATCTCCTGCGCCTTTTCCATGAAGCGCTCCCAGCGCTCCTGCTTGAGCTCGGGCGCCACATGATCGGGCAGCGCGTTCGAGCGGGCACCGGCGACATTCTCGTATTGAAAGCAACCCACCCGGTCGAGCTGCGCCTCGTCGAGCCAGTCGAGCAGAGTCTGGAATTCCGCCTCGGTCTCGCCGGGATAGCCGACGATGAAGGTCGAGCGCAGCACGATCTCGGGACAGGCGGCGCGCCAGGCGGCGATCTCGTCCAGTGTCCTGGCCGCCGCCGCCGGCCGCGCCATGCGGCGCAGCGTGTCGGGATGGGCATGCTGGAACGGGATATCCAGATAGGGCAGAACCAGCCCCTCGGCCATCATCGGCACCAGGTCGCGCACATGCGGATAGGGATAGACGTAATGCATCCGCACCCAGGCGCCGAGGCTGCCCAGTTCGCGCGCCAGCGGCAGGATCGGGAACTTGTCGGCGCGGTCCTTCCAGTCGGTGCCATAGGCACTGGTGTCCTGGCTGATCACCAGCAGCTCTTTCACCCCGGCCTCGACCAGCTTTTCCGCCTCGCGCAGCACTGCCTTTGCGGGCCTTGATGCGAGCTTGCCGCGCATGTCGGGGATGATGCAGAACTTGCAGGCGTGATTGCAGCCTTCGGAGATCTTGAGATAGCTGTAATGGCGCGGCGTCAGCTTGACCCCGCTCGACGGCAGCAGATCGACGAAGGGGTCGGGCGCGGGCGGCACCGCGCCATGCACCGCGTCCAGCACCTGCTCGTATTGATGCGGGCCGGTGACGGCCAGCACCTTGGGATGCACGCCGGTGATATAGTCGGGCTCGGCGCCCAGACAGCCGGTGACGATCACCCGGCCATTCTCGTTCAGCGCCTCGCCGATGGCCTCAAGGCTTTCCGCCTTGGCGCTGTCGAGAAAGCCGCAGGTGTTCACGATCACCGCGTCGGCGCCGCTGTAATCGGGCGAGATGCCATAGCCCTCGGCGCGCAGCCGGGTGAGGATGCGCTCGCTGTCGACCAGCGCCTTGGGGCAGCCCAGCGAGACCATGCCGATGGTCGGCTGGCCGTCGCGTTTGGTCTCGGAAAGGCGGGCGCGCGCCAGATCGGGGCGCAACTCGGGAGGATTCTGCATGGCGGGCATATAATGGAGCGCGCGGGTGCGGGGAAGCACCCGTTTCGATATTCTCGCGAATGCCGCCCGCCCTGCGGCTCAGCCGCCCATGATCTGGCGGTAAAGTGCTTCGTCGGTGGCGCCCTCGCTGCCAAAGACCAGGATCCGCGATGTGCCGCTGATCCCGAGCGCCGTCCGCCAGTTGGCGTTGCCGCAGCAGGCCTCCGCCGCCGCAAGCCCGGCCACGGCGGATTCGCCAGCAACCACCGGCGGCGTGCCCGCCGCGAGGCGCCGCATCCAGCGCGGCACCGCCTCCTCGGGCACACCCACCGCCGCGTCGCAATGGTCCTTGAGGATCTCCCATGCCAAAAGCGAGACCTCGCCGCAGGCCAGACCCGCCATCATCGTGTCGAGCGCGCCCTCGTCGGCCACCGGCGCCCCGGCGCGAAAGCTCTTCAGCCAGCAATCGGCCTTCAGCGGATCGGCCAGCACCAGCCGGGGCCGCACCGCGCCGTAACGCCGCTTGGCAGAGGCCGCGACCGCCGCCGCCATGCCGCCCACGCCGGTCTGCACAAAGATATGGGTCGGCGCCTCGGGCAAGGCGTCGAAGGCCTCCGCCGCCATGATCTCGTAGCCTTGCATCACGTCGCGCGGCACGTCGGTATAGCCGGGATAGGAAGTGTCGGAGACGACGAACCAGCCCTCGACATCGGCGGTCTCCTGCGCCTCGCGCAGGCTGGCGTCGTAGTTGCCTTGCGTGCGCCGGACCTCGGCGCCGTATTGTGCGATGGCCTCACGGCGGCCTTCGGAAACCGTCTCATGGGTAAAGATGACACAGCGCGCACCAAAGCGCTGCGCGCCCCAGGCGACCGAGCGCCCGTGATTGCCGTCGGTGGCGCAGCAGACGGTGATTTCCGCCGCGTCCGGATGGGTGCGGTCGATGATCTCCTGCATCGGGATCTCGCGCCCCAGCCGCGCCGAAAGCTCCCGGCGCAGCAGCCGCGCCACGGCGTATGCACCGCCGAGCGCCTTGAAACTGCCGAGCCCGAAGCGCGCGCTTTCGTCCTTGTAGCGCACGGTGGCGACGCCGAATTCCGTCGCGACATCGGCGAGCGCGTGCAGCGGCGTGGGCGCATAGCCGGGCCAGTGCGAGATCGCGTCATAAGCGGCGGCAAAGGCAGGGTCGGAGAGAATGTCGTCTTGCGCGGGCGTCCAAACGCCATCGGGCTTCGCAAGAGGATTGGCAACGAACTCGTAGCTGGATGTCATGCCGATCTCCCTGCGGCGCCGGATCGCGTCACCGTTTCAGAAATCGCCGCGCGCTTCAATCGTGCTGGCACCCGCTCATTCGCGCCCCATCCAGAGGGTGCGCCCCTCCGCGTAACCCAGATCCCTGAACCCCATCTTGCGCCAGAAACCCAGCGCGCGGGCGTTCGCGCGATTGACCCCGACATGAACACCGCCGGCCCGCTGCGCCTCGGCCAGACGCCGCCAGTCGGCGAAGAGCCGCGTGCCGAGCCCGGCGCCCTGAAGACGGGGCAGCAGGTTCATATGCAGGTGCGCGGGGTAATGGTCTGTCACGGTGACGGGCGGCGCCTCCGGGTGATGGATCATGAAGGCCCGCCGCTGGTCCGGCGTGCGCTCTGGCGCCGGGAACTCCGCCGGGTCGGGATAGCGCCGGCGCAATGCCGGCCACCAGTCGCGCTCCAGCCGCTCCTGCCAGCCAAGCGTATCGGCGGTGCCCACCACAAACCCCGCGACGCCCGCGTCATCCTCCACCACAAGCGCCAGCTCCGGGCAGAGCGCGGCATAGGGCGCGGAGTAGATATGCCCCATCAGAGCCGGATCGTCGTAGAGATGCGAGGCATCGCCCCCCTCGAAACCGGTGGCAAGCGAGATCGCGTAGAGCGCGTCGATGTCTTCCGGCCTGACCGGGCGGATGCGGGTCATTTCGTCCTGCGCCTCAGAGGGTCCGCCCGTAGGCTATCCCGCCCCGCACGCCATGCCAATCCGCGCCCGGTCGCCACGGAGCCGCAGAAAGACAAAGGGACGCGCCATGACGGCCCGTCCCCTTACAGTGCTGAAAGCCTGCGTTGCCCCGCGCTCAGCGGCGGCGGTCGCGGCGCGAGGACATCGGCTGGAAGGCCACGCCCACATGCGCGTCGCAATAGGGTTTGCCCTGCTGCACCGGCAGACCGCAGAACCAGAAATCCTCGGTCGCCGGGTCGCCCACCGGCCATTTGCAGGTGCGCTCGGTCAGCTCCATCAGCGTCAGCTTCTTGGCCTTCTTCTCGACCTCGCTGACCTTGGCGAGCGCCTCGGGGCTGATCTCGTTCGCCGAAGGCTGCGGCGGCAGCGGCTGGCCGGCGGGGATGATCTGCTTGCGCGTGGCCGGCGGCGCGGACCGCGTCTCGGCGGCAGCCGGCACGGCGGGTTCGCGCGGCTTGGCTTCGGGCTCGGGCTCAGCCGGTTTCGGTGCCGCCTTGGGCTTGACCTCCTTGGGGGCCTTCGCCTCCTTGGCAGGGGCCGCCGCCGGTGCGCCGGCGCCGGTACGGTTCGACAGGCCCAGACGATGCACCTTGCCGATCACGGCATTGCGCGTGACACCGCCCAGTTCCTTGGCGATCTGGCTGGCGGACTGACCTTCCGCCCACATCTTCTTAAGCAGCTCGACGCGCTCATCGGTCCAGGACATGATGTATCCTTATTGAAAAAGCGGCCCACGACCGGGGCCGCCTGGAAATTCCGCGGTTGGCCCTATTGTAGTCATCGTCATCCGAGTTACAAGCCAAGGCCGCAGAGGAAAGGGCCGCGAATGACCGATATCCCCCATACCGATCCCGGCGAACGCCGCTTTGGCCGCGTCAACTGGCTGGGGCTCTACACGCTGTGCCGGCGCGAGGTGCGGCGTTTCACCAATGTCTGGACCCAGACGCTGCTGGCACCGCTGGTGACGGCGGGGCTGTTCATGGTGATCTTTACCATCGCCATCGGCCCGCGCCGGGGCGACGTGATGGGCGTGCCCTTCACCAGCTTCATCGCGCCGGGCATCCTTATGATGACGGTGATCCAGAACGCCTTTGCCAACACCTCCTCCTCCATCGTGATCTCGAAGGTGCAGGGCAATATCGTCGATACGCTGATGCCACCGCTGGCGCCGTTCGAGCTGGTGCTGGGCTATCTCGCCGGCGGCGTGGCGCGCGGGCTCTTCGTGGCCGTGGCGATCGCGCTGGGGATCTGGCTGACCACCGGGCTGGCGCCGGCGCACCCGCTGGTGCTGCTGGTCTTCGCCACGCTCGGCGCTGCCTTCCTGTCGGCGCTCGGCATGCTGGCGGGGCTCTGGGCCAACAAGTTCGACCAGATGGCGGCGATCACCAATTTCCTCGTCACCCCGCTCGCCTTCCTCTCGGGCACCTTCTACTCGGTGCAGGCGCTGCCGCCCGGGCTCTACGAGGTGACCCACTTCAACCCGGTCTTCTACCTGATCGACGGCGCGCGCTACGGCATGCTCGGCGTCAGCGACGCGGCTCCGGGCTTTGGCTTTGCGGTGGCGCTGGCGGCGACAGCGGCGGTGCTGCTTGCGGCGTGGGCGCTGATCCGGACGGGCTGGCGGCTGAAGGCCTGAGCCGCGCCTCGCGCCAGGCCAGCAGCCCGGCGCCGCTCACGATGATCAGCGCGCCGAGGGCCGAGACCGCATCCGGCACCTCGGCGAACAGCAGGAAGTCGTAAAGCGCCGCAAAGATCAGCGCGGCGTACCAGAACGGCGCCACGAAGCTGGCATCGGCGCGCCGGATCGCCTGGAGGAAACAGGTCTGCGCCGAGGCCATGAGCAGCCCGAGCCCCGCAAGCGCCGCCCATTGCGACGGTGTCGGCATCTGCCAGACCGCCAGCGCCGCGAGGCTGGCAATGCAGGCGCCGATGAAATTGTTGATCAGCAGGATCTGGAACGCCCCCTCGCGCCCGCTCAGCCGCTTGATCACCACCACCTCCGCCCCGAGGCAGAGCGCCGCCCCCAGCGCCAGCAGTGCGGCGGGCTGAAACGCCTGCGGCGTCGGGCGCAGCAGCACCATCGCCCCCACAAGCGCGATCACGGCAGCCGAGATACGCACCCTCCCGACCTTTTCGCCGAGAAACGGAACCGCCAGCAACATGCCCACCACCGGGTTCAGAAAGCTGATGGCGGTGGCATCGGCCAGCGGGATGAAGGCGGCGGCGGCGAACATGAAGCTGACCCCGCCCCAGCCGCAAAGCACCCGCAGCACATGGGTGGACCAGGCCGGGCGGGTGAACCGCGGGCGCAGCACCAGCGCGGCGGTCGAAAATGCCATCAGCGCAAAGATAAACCGCCCCTGGCTCACCTGGAGCGGATGCAATGGCGCGCCCAGCGTGTCGGTGCCGAGCATTTTGGCAAACAGTGTCGTCCCTGCCACGAGGGCGGAGGCACAAAGCGTGAGCACCGCGGCGAGCGGCGGGTTGGGGCGCATATCCATGTCTACCGCTTTGCGCTGCGCCGCGCGGATTGGCAAGACCGTGCGTCAGGGTTCGCGAAGCGCCTCGCGGGTCTTGTAGAGCGGTTTCAGCAGATATTGCAGCACGGTCTTTTCGCCGGTGTGCAGCTCGGCCTGCGCCATCATGCCCGGGCGGATCTCGATCCGCGCCTGCCGGTCGCTAAGCGCCGACATGTCGACCCGCACCGTCACCTTGTAATGCGGCCCGAGCTCGGGGCGGCGCTCGTCCTCGAACGTGTCCGCCGAGATCACGTCGACCCGGCCCTTCAGCGTGCCGTAGATCGTGTAGTCATAGGCGGTGAGCTTGATCGTCGCCTCCTGACCGGGGCGGATATTGGCGATGTTCTCGGGCGCCACCTGCGCTTCGACGAACAGCTGCTCGTCGAGCGGAATGATCTGCATGATCTCCTCGCCCGGCCGCACCACACCGCCGATCGTGGTCACGTTCAGCCCGTTCACCACCCCATGCATCGGCGCCACCAGCACCGTGCGGCTGAGCTGATCCTGGCTGGACTTGAGTGTCTGGCGCAGGGTCGCCAGCTCTTTCAGCGTATCGGAATAGTCCTGCGCGCGGGTCAGCTCGGTCTGGGTGACGATTTCATCATGGCGCACCTTGGCGTCGGCAAAGGCCTTGCGTGCGCGGGTCACCTCGATCAGCGCCACCACCTTGCTCGCAAGAAGATCCTCCAGCAGTTTCAGCTCGTTATAGGCCTGGTCCATGACCCGCTTCGCGCCCGCAGCGCGCTTGAGATAATCCGCCTGACGCGCCGCGAGCAGCGCCCGCTCGGACTGCACGATCTCGGGGCTCCGCTCGGCCAAAGATGCGGGGGCATCGAAATCCGACGCCCCCGCCAGTTCGGCCTCGAGACGCAGGCGGCGCGTCTCAAGGGCGGTAATCTGATCCTGCAAATCATCCACCGAGGACCGGAACTGCGTGCCGTGCAACCGCGCCAGCACATCGCCGCGCCGCACCTCGTCGCCCTCCTTGACCAGCAGCTCCGACAGGATGCCGCCCTCAAGGTTCTGGATGATCTGCGGACGCGAGGAGGAAATGATCTGACCATCCGCCCGGACGATCTCATCGACCCAGGCAAAGCCGGCCCAGAGGATGAAGGCCCAGACCGAAATGGCGCAGAGCCAGACCGTCAGCGACGGCCCCTTCAGATCGCGAAAGAGCTGGGCGGAAAGATTGGTGGAGCTGCTCGCCATCGTCTCAGGTCTCCTTGCGCAGATGGCCGAGCACCTGGTCGCGCGGCCCGTCCACGGCGACGCGGCCCTGCGCCAGAACCATGGTGCGGGAGGCCAGCGACAGGATCGGCACGCGGTGGGTGGCGATCACGGCGGTGCGGTGCGCCAGCCAGCTTTCCAGGCGTGACACCAGCGTCTTTTCCAGCGTCTGGTCGAGCGCGGCGGTGGGCTCGTCCAGCAGGCAGATATCGGGATCCTGCAACCACAGCCGCGCCCAGCCGATGCTCTGACGCTGGCCGACGGAAAGCCCCTCGCCGCCGTCACGGATCTCCAGATCCAGCCCCTTTGGATGCGCCTTCACATGCGGGCCGAGCCCGGCGAAATCCAGCGCCTCGTAAAGTCGCGCATCGTCGCGTTCCAGCAGCGACAGGTTCAGGTTGTCGCGCAGCGTGCCGTGGAACAGCCGGACGTCCTGCCCCAGATAGCCGATGCAGCGGCGCAGGTCGCGCGGCTCGATCTGTGCCATCTCGGTGCCGTCGATCAGCAGCTTTCCCGTCGTGGGCGCATAGAGCCCCGAAAGCAGCTTGAGCAGGGTCGATTTGCCCGACCCGTTGGCGCCCAGCACCGCCAGCGTCTGTCCCGGCTGGAGGACCAGGCTTGGCAGATCGACCACGGCCGCGCCCTCGGGATCGTAGCGGAAGCTGACATCGCGCAGCTCGAACTGGCCACGCAGATGCTCGCGGCGCAGATAGGTCCGCGCCTCGGCCCGATCCTGCGCGACGTCGGCAATGCCGTCCAGCCCGTCGAGCGCGCCTTTGACATTGCCCCAGCGCGCGAGGATGCCGGAGAGCTGGGTCAGCGGCGCCAGCGTGCGTGAGGTCAGGATGCCGGTGGCGATGATCGAGCCCACGGTGAACTCACCGGCAAAGACCAGATAGGTGCCGCAGATCACCGCCGTCACATAGGTGCCTTGCTGCACCCCCTGAGACCAGAAGGTCAGTATCGCCGAGAGCCGCCGCTGCTCGGAGCTTTTCAGCGCCTGCACCGCCGTCAGCTCCTCCCAGAGCCGGCGGAACCGGTCTTCGGCGCGCTGTGCCTTGATCGTGTCGAGCTCGGTCACGACCTCCTGCAACAGCCGTGACTGCCGCGCCGAGGCGCCCTGCATCTCGCGCGTGAGCCGGATCATCCGGCGCTGCATCGCAAAGCCGGGCAGAACCATCAGAAGCCCGCCGAGGATCAGCACACCGACGACGGGTCCGGCAATCGACCAGACCAGCAGCAGGAAGACGAAGACAAAGGGAATATCCGCCAGCGCACCCACGGTGGAAGCGGTGAAAAACTCGCGCACCGAGCCGAATTCGCGCATCGAGGAGAAGAGCTGCGCCGGCGACCGCCCTGGGATGTCCGAGCGCATGCCCAGCAGTCGCGACATCAGCAGCGTCTGGGTGGTCATCTCGATCTGCCGCCCCGCCCCGTCGAGCAGCTGCGAGCGCGCCACCTTGAGAAACGCCTCCAGCAACAGCGCCATCACGGCGCCCGCCGCCAGCACCCAGAGCGTGCTTTCCGACTGGTGCGGGATCACCCGGTCGTAGACCTGAAGCGAAAACAGCGCCACCGACACCGCCAGCAGATTGGCCACGAAGGAACCCAGCGCCACCTCGGCAAAAGGCCGCGTGAAGCGCCGGAACTGGCCCCAGAACCAGTGCGCCCTCATTTCAGCGCCGGCGTGCGTCTCGGAGAGCGCGGAGATCGGCGCTTCGGCCCGCAGGATCGTGCCAGCGAAGACCGGGGCGAAGTCGCCCAGCGCCACCTCGGCGCGGCGGCCTTTGGCGCTGGGGTCGTACACGGTGAGCCCGCCCGCCTCCTGCGCCAGCACCAGCACCGCCTGCCCGCTGCGCATCAAGGCCAGCGCCGGCCAGAGATCCGGGGTCAGGCTTGCCGGGCTACGGGCCTCGGGCAAGAGCCCGGCGGCGTCGAGACCGGCGCGCAGGGCCTCGGCGCCAAGGCCTCCATCGGTGCTCTGGTTGCGCGACAGCGCCTCAAGGATATCGGACGCGCGCGCCTCGACGCCTTTCAGCCCCGCCAGAACACGGATCAGATCGCAACGCGCATGGGCACGGTCGGAGTGGCGCGGCGCGTCCCCCGCGCTGTTGGCCGGCACCGGGCGCGGCACCGCCCGCAGCACGGGCGTTCGGGCGATGCCCGCAGCCACCGGAGCCGGCTGCGCGGTCAAATCCGCGCCCCCTCGGCAAGCGCGCCCTGAAGACGCGCCAGCGCGAGCTCGGCACGGGCAGCGCGATAACGCAGGTCAATCTCGGTTTCGAGCGCGCCGGCATAGGTCTCGTAGACGCCCACCACATCCATCACCTGGCGCTGCCCGCCCTCGTATTGTCGCTGGAAAAGATCCAGGTTTTGCCTTGCCTGAGCGGTCAGCAACCGTGCCTCGGAAAGCTGACGGCGATAGGCCTCGAGCTGGCCGCTCTGGCTGGCGATCTCGCGCGCCGCCGCCTCGGCGGCCTGGGCGACGCGGCGCTCGGCGGTTTCCTTGCCGGCCTCGATGGCGTTCAACTCGGCCATGGTGCCGAGACCGAAGAGCGAATCCGTGGTCACACCAAGCCCGCCGCTCAGACCGCCATCGTCCGACAGCCGGCCATTTGCCGAAAGACCCGGAAGGTGGCTGGCCCGGGCAATGCGCGCCTCCGCAAGCGTCGCCTCGCGCTCGGCCTCGGCCCGCAGCACCGCGAGCGGCGGCGCCTCCGGCGCCGCATGCAGGCCGCCGAGCCCCCGCAGCGCATCAAGCGGGCGCGCCGACATGGCGTTGAGCTCCGCCAGCGCGGTGCGGCTGCGCTCTTCCGCTCGGCCCTGCTGCGCCTGGATGGAGGCAAGTTTCTGGCGCAGCACGTTGAGGTCCGACATGTCCGACACGCCGCCCCGGACCCGTTCGCTCATCACCCATTCAAAGCGGGTCATCTCGCGATGCGCCTCGGCGAAATGCGCGGCGCTGTCACGCCCCTCCTCGGCGGCGAGATACAGCGTCAGAGCCTCAAAGACCCGGCTGTTTCCGTCCTCGACCAGCGCCACGGCGGCCAGCTCGACATCGGCCTTGGCCTTGTCGCGCTCGGCGATCTTGCGGCCGTTGTCGAAAAGCACCTGGTCGATCACCAGCGACGCCGCGAAACCGCCCAGCGAATTGAGCGAAATATCCGGACCGATCCTTGGCAGCCAGTTCTTCCGGGCCGCTTGCGCGCGCAGCTGCGCCACACGCAACTCGGCCTCGGCCACGCGCGCGTCGCTTTGCATCACCGCCTCGGCGACCCGCTCATAAGGCGTTCCCGATGCGATGGCGCTGCGCCGCGCCTGAAGCTGCGCGATGATCGGCGAGACCTCTTCCAGCTCCGCGCTGGCCGGCGTCGCCGTGCTGTCCCTGGGCGCCAGCGCGGTGGGCTCCATGCCCATGAACCGCGAAACGACGCCCTCTCCCGTGTCTCTCATGCAGCCCGGCACCATCGCCAGAACGGCGATCATGACCAGGCTCCGCCTGTGTGTCTGCCCCATGCGTGCCCCCGTAAACGGCGCGTTTTATCGTTATTTCGGGATCCGGAGGCCCGGGTAAACCGAGCCTCCGGACGTTTACTCGTACACCTACTCGTACCCTCAAATCACCACGTTGGTGATGTCCTCATCAATTCTCAGATCGGTGTCGCCGAGGGAGAAGAGGTTGTAGCCCTCTCCGTCATTGCCCTGAGCCTGAGCACCGACAATCGTCACACTGTCATCCGACCCGCCCTCGACGATCAGCGTGTCGCCATTCGACGACAAGGCCGCCAGTTGCGACTCGGTGATCGTCAGCGCGCTTTCCTCGGCGAATTGCAGGTCGATCGTCTCGATATTGAACTGCGAGAGCGCCTGAGCCAGCGGGTTGGACATGGCCACCTCGGAGGTGGTCGTATCGTCCACCACCAGATAGGTGCCCGAGCGGTTGCCTGCCGCGTCGGTCGCGCTCACCACGAGATGCGAGCCGTCCGGCACCACCTCGTTGAAGGAATAGGCGGTCTCGCCCAGCCCCGAAATCTGGTAAGAGCTGAACGCCACATCCGCGATCTCCGCGCCGTCCTCATCGACCACGGTGTCGATCTCCACATCGCCTTCGCCGCTCGCCAGCGTGATGCCGCGCAGGCCGGTATGGTCCCGGGTGTAGCTCTCCACATCCGGTGTATCGGGTGCCAGCGTATCCATCGCCACGGTTTCGGTGATCGACGTGGTGTTGCCCGCCGCGTCCACCGCTTCGATCAGCATCGACAGCTCGGTCGCCTCCGCCGGGATGGCGGTCGCGGGGATATCCGCCGTCCAGTTGCCGCCGGTATCGACGCTGGCCGCGATCTCCACGCCCCCGACCGTGAGTGTGACCGTCGACCCGGGCTCGACCGTGCCGGTCAGCCCAAAACCGCTGCGCGCCTCTTCGGCATTGACGATATCGTCGCCGGCAATGGGCGTGTCGGAGACAGCCAGCCCGTCCACATAGGTGTCGACCGCAAAACGCGCGCTGGCGCTGGCGGTGTTGCCCGCAGCATCGGTGGTCGAAACCTCGGCCACCGCATCGTACTGGCCCGCCGGGATCTCGGCGGCGGTGAAGCTGGCGCTCCAGTTGCCCGCCGCATCCACCGTCGCGGCGCGTTCGGTGCCCTCGAAGGTCACGGTCACGCTGCTGCCGGGTTCGGTGGTCCCGGTCAGGGTGACGCCATCGGCGGCCTCTGCGGCATTGACCACATCGTCGGTCTCGATCGGATCGTCAGAGAGCCCGAAATTCACCACCTCGGTGTCGATCCCGACGCCGTCGCTGCGAGTCAACGTGTTGCCCGCCGCGTCGGTGATCGTCGCGGTGATATCGGCAGTATAGGTCCCGGCGGGAATCTCGGCGGCGGCGAAGGCCGCGCTCCAGACACCATCGGCATCGGTCGTCACCGTCATCGCCGCATCGCCCAGTGTCACCGCGACCGCCTGGCCGGGTGTGGAAGTGCCCGTGACAACCACGCCATCCGACGCCTCGGCGGCGTTGACGATGTCGTCGCCTTCGAGCGGCGCCGGGTCGATGGTCAGCAGGCCGGCATCGGTGTCGATCCCGATCTCCCGGGTCAGCGTCTCGCTATTGCCCGCCGCATCGGTGGACACGGCGGTCAGCGTGACCGTCTGCTCGCCCGAGGGCAGCGCGTCGGCGCCATAGCTCACGGTCCAGCTGCCATCGGCGGCAACCGTCGCCGCGCGCGCGATGCCCCCGAGGGTGACCTGGACGCTCGCACCCGGCTCGGTGCTGCCGGTGAGGGTGAGCCCTTCGGCCGCCTCGGAAGCGCTGATGATCCCATCGGCGCCGCCAAGCTCGGATGTCAGGGCGAAATCCCGCACCAGCGTGTCCACGGCGATCTCGCCGCTGGCGCTGGCAGTGTTGCCTGCCGCGTCGGTTGCGATCGCGCTGACGGGCAGCACCGCCTCTCCTTCGGGGATATCCGCCGCCGCGAAATCCACGGTCCAGCCGCCATCGGCGGCGACCGTCGCCGCGCGGGTGACGGTGCCAAGGGTGACCTCGACCCCGGCGCCGGGCTCGGCCACGCCGGAAAGCGAGACGCCATCGGCACGTTCCACTGCGTTGACGATGCCGTCTCCCTCGACCGGGTCCGCCGCAAAAGCGACGGAGGTTTCGGTATCCACGGCAAAGCTGCCGGTCACGACAGAGCTGTTGCCCGCCGCATCGGTTGCGGTGACCGTCACCGCGCTGTCATAGCTCCCCGACGCAATGTCCGCGGCAGAAAGCGCAAGGCGCCACTGGCCCGCGGCGTCGGCGACGGTCTCGTAGCCGGTCCCGTCGATCTCGATATGCACCGACGCCCCGGCATCGGCGCTGCCCGTCAGCACCACGCCTTCGGCGGCCTCGGCGGCATTCACCGTGCCGTCCCCCCCGATGCCGTCGTCCAGCGTTACCGAGATCTCGGTATCGACGGCAAAGGCGTGCTCGGCGCTGGCGGTATTGCCGGCGGCATCGGTCGCGCTGACGGTTGCAACGGTCTCGTAGCTGCCCGCTTCGAGCCCGTTGAAGGTGACGCTCCAGCGACCATCCGCGGCGACACTCGCCTCCTGGCTGAGCCCGGCAACCGTGACCATGACGGTGGCACCCGGCTCGGCGCTGCCGGTCAGGAGCACGCCGTCCGCCAGTTCCTCGGCATTGATGAGATCGTCTCCGGTGAGAGCCGCCGCGCTGAAGGCCACCGAGGTTTCGGTGTCCACGGAAAACGTGCTGGCGGTGGTCGTGACATTGCCGGCACGGTCCAGGGTGCTGGCCTCGATCCCGGCGCTGTATTCGCCCGCCACGACATCGGCGGCGCTCACCATGACCGCCCAGCGCCCGTCCTCGCCTGCCACGGTCTCATAGCTCTCGCCGTCATAGGTGACCACAACCGGCGCGCCGGCCTCCGCGCTGCCGGTGATGGCAAAGCCCTCGGCGGCCTCGGCCCCGTTCACCAGATCGTCGCCGCCCACCGGGTCGATGCTCAGCGGCGGTGCGACCGTGTCGATATCCAGCGCATCGCCAAGCGCCGTGCTGTTTCCAAAGGCATCGGTGGCGGTCACGACGATATCGGCGAGATATTCGCCCTCGGCCACGACGCTGCTATCGAACGTGATCTGCCAGCCCCCCGCCTCGTCGGCAACGCTGCTGGCGACATGCTCGCCAAGCGCGATCTCGACCGTGGCGCCGGGCTCGGACGTGCCCGCGACGGTGACGCCGTCGGCCTGGTCCCCGGCATTGACGATATCGCCCGTTCCCGCTGTGCCTTCGGTGATCTCAAGCGGCGGCGGGGTCAGGTCGATGGTGACCGGCGGACCGGTCAGATCGGTGACGGTGCCGTCTTCGTCCTCGACGACCACCGTGACATCCTCATAGCTGCCATCATCAGGGAAATCCTCGCCATCGAACTCAACGCCCCAGGCGCCGTTATCCTCGATAACGGTCGTTTCCTCGACGGCGCCGATGGTGACCACCACGGTGGAGCCGGGCTCGCCCGTGCCGGTAATGTCGATGCGAGGATCCTCGGTGCCGCCCACGATGATCGGGATATCGGCATCATCGACGGTGGGAACCGCCGGCGCCGAGGCATTTCCCCCGCCAGATCCACCGCTGCCGCCAGAGCCGCTGCCCAGTATCGCCGCGCCACCGAGCAGCGCCGCGCCGGCGCCGATCGGCCCCAGCAAGCTCGATCCGAGCAGCCCGGCCCCGAGCATGCTGACCTCTTCCTCCTCATAGTTGTCGACCATGAGCGCCGGACGATCAAAAAAGATCAGATCTTCGGAAGGGCTCCACTTCCCCAAGGTCTCGGTGTGTCCGTATTGCACGGCAAGCGACTCGCCGGCGCTTTCGGACAACGTCACCTCCTGCAAAATGCCATCGGCGCTGAGATAGAGCTGGGCAGGGGTACCAGCCCCGAAATAGCCTTCGAGCACGAGCTCGCGCCCGTCGGACAGTGTCAGCACTAAGTCGTTGCCCGCACGCTCGTAGCGCGCGACATCCGACTGATGAAGATTGAGGGAAACCTCGTTGCCGTTCGTCGCGTCGATCAGGACACCTTGCCCATCGCCACCGACACTCCCCTTCGAAACCGCACCCGCACGGGTACGGATCGCGAAATCGATCACGTTCATAATAACACCCACTCTACCTCGGATCGCCTGTTTGTTTTTTTCCGGCGACGCTTTTGTTCTGGTATCCAGCTACCTTAATTTCGCCACAGTCGCCAGTCGCAAAACCGCCCGAAACGCACAAACATGTCGTCTGCGTCACGTTGTTGTGAAAAATCAACAATTCAGTCGGGTTGCGTGAGGTGACAAATAAGATGCTGATAAATTACATCTTTTCCAACACATCCAATGCGCGAACCGAAAAGACCCCGGGTCCGACGAAGTGCAAACGTGTCGGATCGGCTCAAAATACCGCTCCGAAGGCCGTTCGGGTCACGACCGATCTGGACCCTTCCCGACGCTTGCGCAAGGATGGCGCCGAAAGCGCAGCAAGGAGAGGCAGCATGCAGCGACCGCAGCCCGGAGCAATGGCATGAGCGAGACACCCCAAAGCTTCGATCCCGCTGAGACCGATCCGCGCGCTTTTCGCGATGCGCTGGGGCGCTTCGTCACCGGCGTGACCGTGATCACCTGCGCCACGCAGGACGGCCCGCTGGGCATCGCCGCGAACAGCTTTGCCAGCCTCTCGCTGGACCCGCCGCTGGTGCTCTGGTCGCCGGCCAAGAGTTCCGGGCGCTATCCGTTCTTCGTCGCCGCGCAACATTTCGCGATCCACATCCTGAGCAGCGAGCAGGAAGCGATCTGCCGCGGTTTCGCGCGCTCCGGCGACTCCTTCGATCTGGCAGAATGGCAGCGCTCGCCCGAGGGCGTGCCGCTGATCGAGGACTGCGTGGCGCGGTTCGAATGCGAAAAGGTGGCCGAGCATGACGGCGGCGACCACACGATCCTGATCGGAAAGGTGCATCGCGTCGCGACCCTGCCGGGCGATCCGCTGATTTTTTGCGGCGGGCGCTATGGCGGCTTTGCGGGCGGATCCTGATCCCTGTATCTGAATTCGGCGCTTGCCCGGGCGCGCCCGGGCTCGCAGACTCAGCGATAGGGATAAAGCCAACCCTTGTAATCGGCGATCATCGCATGAGCCTTTTCGATCTCTTCCGGCGACAGTGTCGCGCGCAGCGCCTCAACCGCCTCCGCCGCGTCGGGATGGCCGCCGATCTCCGCGAGGCTGTACCAGAGAAAGGCGCGGGCTGGATCCGGCACCGGCAGTCCCATGCCGAGTTCATAACACCAGCCGAGCGACATCTGCGCCCCGGCATGGCCCTTGAGCGCGGCGCGCTGATGCCATTCAAAGGCGCGCACCTCGTCCGTCGTGCCGCCCAGCCCCAGGCTGTAGATCCTGCCGATCATCTCTTCGGCATCGGCATTGCCGGAACGCGCGGCGGGGTCGAGCACGGCCAGCGCCTCGTCGATGAGGCCCTCTGCCAGCAACGCGCGCGCCTCGTCGATGCGCCCGGCCACAAGCGGCGTCGCAAGAAAGACGAAAAGGGCGGTGCAAAGATAACGCATGCGCTGGCGGGCCTGGTGTTTCTGATGGCGGGCGGGGCAGCCATGGCCCAGCCCATCGGGGCGGATGATTTCCTGCCCTTCGATCCGGCGCAAGCCCGCATCGGTCAGCTGCTGTTTTACGACAAGATCCTGAGTGGCAACCGCAACATCTCCTGCGCCACCTGCCACCATCACGACCTCGATGGCACCGACCGGCTGAGCCTCGGCATCGGCGAAGGCGGCAGCGGGCTCGGACCGGAGCGCCGCCCCGGAGACATCGCCAAACGCATTCCGCGCAACGCGCCGGGGCTGTGGAATCTCGGGCATCGCGAAGTGTCGGTGCTGTTCCATGACGGACGGGTCGAGCGCGACGCGCGCTTTCCCAGCGGTTTTTCCACACCGGCAGGCCAACATCTGCCCGAGGGGCTGAGCTCGCCGCTGGCCGCGCAGGCGCTGTTCCCGATGACCGCCGAGTTCGAAATGGCGGGGAATGCCGGCGAGAACCCGGTGGCCGATGCGGTGGCCGGCGCGGTCTGGCAGGGCTGGCCGCTTCTCGCCGCGCGGGTGGCGGCGATCCCGGAGTATGCGGAGCGGATCGTCGCGGCGTTTCCCGAAATCGACCGGCCCGATGAGATCACCGTGGTGCAGATCGCCAACGCCCTGGCGGCGTTCATCGGCACCGAGTGGCAGAGCTATGACAGCCCCTACGACGCCTATCTCCGCGATGGCACGCCGCTACCGGAGGATGCCGAACGCGGACGAAAGCTGTTTTTCGGCGCGGCGGGCTGCGCCGCATGCCATTCCGGGCCGCTGTTCAGCGATCAGTCCTTTCACGCCATGGGGCTGCCCGGGTTCGGCCCGGGGCGCATCCGCAAACACGATCCGATTCCCCGCGATGTCGGGCGCATGAGCGTGACCGACGAGCCGCAAGACGCCTATCGTTTCCGCACCCCGCCGCTGCGCAACGTGGCGCTCACCGCGCCCTATGGCCATAACGGCGCTTACCCGACCCTGCGCGGCATGATCCGTCACATGGCCGATCCGGTGGACGCGCGGCGGCGCTGGCAGCCGCAGCTTGCGCATCTTCCCCGCGTCGCGTCGCTGGAGGATTACGATTTCGTCCTGCTCGAAGACCGGCTGGAGACCGCCCGGCAGCTCGAAACGGTGGAGGTGCGGCGAGTGCCTCTGAGCGATACCGAGGTGGGCGAGATCGAGGCCTTTCTCAAAGCCCTTACCGGGGCCAGCGCGGCAGACCGCCCGCTCGGGCGGCCCGACCGCGTGCCGAGCGGGCTGCCCGTAGACTGAGCCCACAACGTAGGGTGGGCAATCCTGCCCACCGCCCCGGCGCCTCAGCAGGCGCGCAGCATCTCTTGGATCACCGGCTGTTTCTTGGGTTTCTTGGCCAGCATCAGCAAAAGCTCGGTCAGTTCGGGCTCGTGCACGCGCTTGGCCGCCGCCTTGGGCGAGAACCATTTCCGCTTGCGCTGGTGCCGTTCCTTCCAGTTGCGCAGGAGCTTGTCGACGATCATCGGGTAGACCCGCACCAGACAGGGCAGCGCGGTGCCGTTGTCGAGCAGCTTGTCATAGCGATAGGTGCCGAGTTCTTCGCGGCTGACATAGCCCTTGGCCCCGGCCTCCTCCAGCGCCTCGATCTCGGCGGCGTGCCAGGGTTTCTTGCCGTCCATCTCCCAGCCCTTGGGCATCACCCAGCGCCCGGTATCGCGCGAGGTCACCATCAAGACCTGGAGATTGCCCTTCTTGTCCCAATGCATGGGCAGGGCGGCGATCTGTTCGCCAATCGTGGCCATGAAAATACGCACCGCTCGGAATTATCGTTCTTTGATATAGATGGACCGTAAATCCTCTATGACAATTTGGTTAAAAAAGCGTTCTCGCGCGCCGAAAAACCCGTGCGCGTTTGGGGCCATGGGGCGGAAAATGAAAAATGGGCCCGGACAGGAGGGATCGTCCGGGCCCGTCCCCGTCCGGCTGTTTGGGGCAGCCGGACGTGAATCGCTCAGTAGCTGACGACCTGGGTGTCGTCGCCGATGATCGCCGCAGCCATGGCCGGCGGCTGCGCCACACCCACCCCGTCGAGCAGCGCGGTGGCTTCCGCGCCCTTGCCGGGCAGGTAGATCGCGCAGACCTCGACCCGGGCGCCGGGCTCGGCCATGATCGTCTGCATCAGCCCCTGCGGGCTCATGCCCTTGGGCGGCTGCGGCGCGGTGGCGCTTTCGGGCGCCTCTTTCAGCGCGATATCGGCGGCGGGACCGCAGAGCAGGATATGCGGCACGGCGCCCTGCTTGGCGGCCTGAAAGGCCAGCACCATGGCCATGAGCTGGGTCTGCGGCTCGGGCGAGGTCAGCACGGTCACCAGCTTTTCAGCGCTGTCGGCGCGGGCCGCCGGGGCCGCGAGGCAGGTGGCGGCCACGAGGGCGGCAGTGAGGAAACGGGTCATCGGATCGTCCTTTCTGTCTGTCCGGAAGATTACTCGGGTTGGCAGATTTCGCCGCGCAGGATGGCGAGGCCGGTGCGCGCGATCAGATAGCCCACGATCCCCACCAGCAGCGCCAGGAACACCGCGCCCAGCGCGGTCAGCGCCGGCAGCTGTGCCAGCTCGGCATAGCGCAGGGTCGAAATCGTCAGCGCGGCGACCGGAAAGCTCAGCGCCCACCAGGACATGGCGAAGGGCAGCTTGAGGATTTTCGGCGCCTGGGTCGCAACGAGGCCCAGAAACACCAGCGACGTGTAGAAGAGCACCCGGGCAAACCCGTCGAGTACGCCGCCATTGAGTTGCAGCCAGCTCAGAAAGGCGACGGCGGGCGGCGCGATGAGGATCACCAGCGTCGGCAGCAGCCGGCCCGGCAGCGGATCGTGAAAGATCAGCCGGTTCATCACCAGCGTCAGCAGCACGACCCAGAAAACCAGCCCGGCGGAGAAGAACAGCCAGGAGATCTCGGTAAAGCCCAGAGCGACGCCGGCCACCGGCACGACGATATTGCCCACCGCCGGGATGAACCAGGCGGGCGAGATATGGATGTGCTGGAACGGGCGGTGCCCGATCCAGCCCGACAGCACCGCGAGGGTCAGCGCCCCCTGCCCCAGCATCCCGGCCAGCCAGACCACCCGCGCCGCGTCCCCGGCGACCGGGCGCAGGGCGGTGGCGATGAGCAGCACCGAGATCGTGATCGCCGGAAAGAAGGCGATCCTCACCGGATGGTTCCACTCCGCCGCGAAGGCCTTTGGCACCCGCAGCGCCTTGAGCGCGAAGAATACGGAGACCACCAGGAAATCGGCGATGGCCGCCCAGAGCGCGACCTGACCGAGCCATTGCGGCCAGCCAAAGCTGAGTTCAGCCCGGTGCAGCGCCAGCGCCAGCCCCGCAAGCCCCATCACCGACGCAAAGAAGGTGACCGGGAAATGCGCGAGCCGGCCATGCGGCGCGTCGGCAACCGGAGCGGCGGAGGCCTGGGGGGTGACGTCGGACATGGCTCAGTCCTCGGATTTGCGCAGGAACAGGGATTCGAGCGTGTAGACCAGGATCGCGAGGCCGATGGCCCCGGCAACCGCGATGGCCAGCAGCAGGATCACGTCGATGGGCCCGCCGATATCGGCGAGGCTCGACCGGGTCTCGAACAGCACGAACCAGACGGCCAGCACCGCGCCCACGGGCATGGAAAGCTGCGCCCAGAGGAACTTGCGCCAGCTCACCGCGCGGTCGCGGATCAGCACGTAGAGATAGGCCAGCGTGATCAGCCCCGCGACCACGACCATGGCCCAGAACAGGGCCTGACCGAAGATTTCCTCGAAGACGGCGATAAGGGTGCCGAAAGTAAGCTCTTGCATGATCTCTCCTCCTCAGGCCCGGCCGCGCAGCATGGCGTTGTAGGTCGCTTTGAGCGCGATCTCCTTCATCAGCCAGCTGACCCACAGCTCCTCAAGCGGCGCGATCACGCCGGGGAAGCTGGGCACGAGGTTGTTGTGATAGTCGAACTCGACCAGCATGGCGCGGCCCACGCGGGTGATCAGCGGGCAGGAGGTATAGCCGTCATAGGCGCTGTCGGCGGTCGTGCCCGCGATCTGCGCCACGAGGTGATCCTCGACCACCGGCACCTGCCATTTGACCGAGGCGGCGGTCTTGCCCTTGGGCACACCGGCGATGTCGCCCACCGCAAAGACCTCCGGGTAGCGGAGGTGACGGAGATTGGCCATGTCGACCTCCATCCAGCCCTCACCGACCCATTTGTCGGCCCAGCTCAGCCCGCTGTCGCGGATGACCTGCGGCGCGCGCTGCGGCGGGATAACGTGGATATAGTCGTAATCCATCTCCACATCGCCCTGCGGCGTGGCGAAGGTGGCGCGCTTGGCGCCGGGATCCATCGCCTTCAGCACATGCGAATATTCCGGTGTGATCTGGCGCTGACCGAACAGCATCCGCACCTTTTCCGACACGATCGGCACGCCGAAGAGCGTGTCGTTCTGCGCCATGTAGTGCACATCCATCTTCGAGCGGCCACCGGCCTTGCGGGCGATGTCGTCGATCAGGAAGGTGTGCTTGAGCGGCGCGCCGGCGCATTTCATCTCGGTGATCGGTCGGGTGAAAAGCCCCACGCCGCCGGTCTCGGTATAGGCCTGCGCCGCCTGCCAGGTTTTCGCGGCGTAGTCCGGCCCCGCATAAAGCGCGCCGATGCCGTCCTTGCCCACCAGATCGAGATCGAAGCCCTCGATGGCGGCATGGTCCAGCGTCAGGCCGGTGGCGACCACGAGGTAGTCGTAGTTCAGCACCTCACCGCCCTGTAGCGCGACGGTCTTGGCCTCGGGGTCGATATTGGCGGCGAAATCCTGTTTCAGCTCCACGCCGGACGGCAGCCAGTCGGTGGTCTGGCTCACGGAATAGCCCGGCGCCTTGAGCCCGGCGGCAATCAGCGAAAAGCCCGGCTGATACCAGTGCTCCCGGCGGCCATCCACGATGGTGATGCGGGCACCGTCAAGGCGGCGCACCAGCCGGTTGGCGAGCGCGGTGCCGGCGGCACCGGCCCCCAGAATGACGATATGGGCGCTGGTGGCAACCTGCGCCTGCGCCTCCCGTCCCGCACCCGCGGCAGCCAGCACCCCTGCACCGGCAGCCAGCCCGAGAAAGCCACGGCGGCTCGGACTGAAATTTCTCATGTCGGTCATTGTTACCCTCCTCGACATATCGTGTTTTTAGAATATCTGTTTTGGCGTCACGATGACTCAGATCAAATGTCGAGTGTCGTTTGCTTGTTTTTCTTGCTGGAGTTTTCTTACCGGAGCCGGGGCGGACCGCACGCGTGGTCCGCCCCGCCCCTGCTCCCGCTGTCAGGGACGAAGTGACAGCGGAATTCGGCGCCTCAGCGCTTGTGCTTGCCGACCGGGCACTCGCCCTCGTCGGCGAGGCAGGCATCGACCCGCAGTTCCAGCCACATCGCGTTCAGAACCGCGAAGAGCGCGGCCAGCGGCAGGCCGAGAAGCCAGGCAAAATACCACATGTTCTGTCTCCTTTCTCAGTAGACGCTGTCAGAGCTGCCGGTCACTTCCTCTTCGGTGACCTTGCCCCAGAGCACTTTGTAGACCCAGGCCGTGTAGAGCATGATCAGCGGCATGAAGATCACCGCCGCCACCAGCATCACGAACAGAGTCAGATGCGAGGAGGTGGCATCCCACACGGACAGCGAGCTGGTGGGATCGACGGTCGAGGGCAGCACGAAGGGGAACATGGTCAGGCCGACGCTGGCGATGATGCCGGTGATGGCCAGTTTCGACCACAGCAGGGTCGAGACCTCATGGCCCTCGCGCAGCCCGCGCACCGCCATGGCAATGCCGGCAAAACCCATCAGCGGCGCGATGGCGATCCAGGGCCGCTCGCCATAGGCGGCCAGCCACGATCCCCCGCGCGAGACTTCGTTGTAAAGCGGGTTCGACGGTCCGTCGGTGACCACCTCGCCGACCATGGCAAAGCCGTCCACACCGAAGGCCAGCCAGACACCCGCCAGCGCGTAGGTCGCGGCGGCGACGATGCCGGCAACCGTGCCGATATTGCGGGCACGGATCTGCACCATGCCTTCGGTCTTCAGCGTCAGCCAGGCGGCGCCATGCATCAGAAGCATCGACAGCGACACCACGCCCGAGAGGATCGCGAAAGGCCGCAGCAGGCCAAGGAACTTGCCGTAGAAGGTGCCGTCATACATCGGCATCAGATCTTCGGTCAGATGGAACGGCACGCCCAGCAGCACATTGCCCACCGCCACACCAAAGAGCAGCGCCGGGGCCGCGCCGCCGACAAACAGCGCCCAGTCCCAGTTGTTGCGCCAGCGCTGGCTGTCGCGCTTGGAGCGGTACTTGAACCCGACGGGCCGCAGGATCAGCGCCGCGAGCACGGCGAACATCGCCAGGTAAAAGCCCGAGAAGCTCACCGCGTAGAGCGGTGGCCAGGCGGCAAAGATCGCGCCGCCGCCCAGGATGAACCACACCTGGTTGCCTTCCCAGACCGGGCCGATGGTGTTGATCACCACGCGCCGCTCCACATCGGTCTTGCCGACGAAGGGCAGCAGCGCGCCGACGCCCATGTCGAACCCGTCGGTGAGCGCGAAGCCGATCAGCAGCACGCCCAGCAGGACCCACCAGACCACGCGCAGAAACTCGAAACTCAGAAATTCATGCAGGATCATGTGACTTACTCCGCCGGTGTCGCACCAGAGGTGCTCGGATCAGAAGGATCGGCAAAGGGCCCTTTGCCATCATGGGTGCGCAGCCGGTGCTCGTGGCGCTCCAGCCACTGGTCGGTTTCCTCGACATCCATGTACGGGCCCTTGCGGATGTATTTGACCATCAGGCTCATCTCGATGACGAACAGCACCGTGTAGAAGATCACGAAGCCCGCCAGCGTCACCAGCAGATCGCCGATGCTGAGATGGCTGACCGAAAGCGCCGTCGGCAGCACGCCGTCCACCGTCCAGGGCTGGCGTCCGAACTCGGCCACGAACCAGCCAAGCTCCGCCGCGATCCAGGGCGCCGGGATGATGAACACCGCCGTGCGCAGCGCCCAGCGCGGGAACTGCATGGTGCGGAAATTCGACATCACGAAGAAATAGAGCATCACCGCGATGAAGCCGAAGCCCAGCCCGACCATGATCCGGAACGCCCAGAACAGCGGCGCAACGCCCGGGATGGTGTCTTCGGAGGCCTGCACGATCTGCGCATCGGTGGCCTCGCGCGGGTCGTCGACATAGCGTTTCAGCAGGAAGGCAAAGCCCAGATCCGCCGAATGCGCCTCGAAGGTCTCGCGCACCTCTGGCGGGGTGGCGTCGCGCTGCTCGCGAATGGTCATCAGCGCGTCATAGGCGACGATGCCCGAACGCACCTTGTCCTCGGCCTCGCTCACCAGCTGCTCGATGCCCGGGATTTCCTGGGTCAGCGAGCGGGTGCCGATCAGCCCCATCACCCAGGGGATCTCAAGCGCGTAGTGCGTCTCGCGCGCCTCCTTGTCGGGGAAGCCGACCAGGGTGAAGGGCGCCGGCGCGTCATGGGTTTCCCACATCGCCTCGATGGCGGCGAGCTTCATCTTCTGGGTGTGCGAGGCGGAATAGCCGGACTCGTCGCCCAGCACCACGACCGACAGCGCGGCAGCAAGGCCAAAGCTCGACGCGATCGCGATGGAGCGGCGCGCCAGCTCCACATGCCGGCCCTTGAGCATGTACCAGGCCGAAACCCCCAGCACAAAGACCGCCGCGGTGACATAACCGGCGGAGACCGTGTGCACGAATTTCGCCTGCGCCACCTCGTTGAAGAGCACCTCGAAGAAGGAGGTCATCTCCATCCGCATGGTGTCGGGATTGAATTGCGCGCCGACCGGGTTCTGCATCCAGCCATTGGCGATCAGAATCCACAGCGCCGAGAAGTTCGAACCGATGGCGACCAGCCAGGTCACGATCATATGCGCCACTTTCGACAGCTTATCCCAGCCGAAGAAGAACAGGCCCACAAAGGTCGCCTCCAGGAAGAATGCCATCAGACCCTCGATCGCCAGCGGCGCGCCGAAGATATCCCCGACATAGTGGCTGTAATAGCTCCAGTTCATGCCGAACTGGAATTCCATGGTGATCCCTGTCGCGACACCCAGCACAAAGTTGATGCCGAACAGCGTGCCCCAGAATTTCGTCATCTGCCGCCAGATGGGACGGTTGGTCATCACATAGACCGTCTCCATGATCGCCACGAGGATCGACAGACCCAGTGTCAGCGGCACGAACAGGAAGTGATACATCGCCGTCATCGCAAATTGCAGGCGCGACAGCTCGACGATATCGAGCTCCATTTTTCGTCTCCTCGGTTTAGGTGGCCCCTGTCAGCTTCGCAGATCACTGTCTCAGGATTACGAATTAAACATGCACCACAGATTCATGTTTGTCCCTGCGCAATAAACCTATTTCACAGAGTCAAATTTGAGGGTTTGCTACACCCGACTCAAAGGGTCATGATTTGATCTGGATCAAAAATATCAGTTTTTCGGAATGTAGCTTTCGAGGGTCAGCACCCGGTCTGCCGCGTCCAGTTCAGCCGCCCGGTGAGAGGCCGTGACGATCCCCGCTTCCGGCAGAAATTCCCGAACGCCTGTAAGCACTTGGCGGGCCGTCGGACCGTCGAGCCCCTCGGTCGGCTCATCCAGCAACAGCACCGCCGGGCGGCGCAGCAGTGCCCGCGCCAGGACCAGCCTGCGGGCCTGCCCGCCCGACAATCCGGCACCGCCCTCACCGAGTTGTGACCCCAGCCCGCCACGCGCGGAAACCGCCTCGTCGAGCGCCACGGCGCGCAGCACCGCAAGCGCCTTGTCCTCGGTCAGATCCGGGTCGGCGAGCGCGAGGTTTTCCAGAATGCTGCCCGAGAGCAGCGCCGCGCGCTGCGGCACCAGCGTGAGCGCATCGCGCAGCGCCGGCGTCTCCCAGTCGGGCAGCGGTTTGCCGAGGAGCAAGGCCTCGCCCGCCGTGGCGGTCTCCAGCCCCGCCAGCACGTCGAAGAGCGTGCTCTTGCCCGCACCGCTTTCGCCGCGGATCGCCAGCATCTCCCCGGGCATCACGCCAAAGGACAGATCGTGCAGCAACAGCCGCGACCAGCCCGGGCGGGCGAGCGACAGGTGCCGCACCTCCAGCGCCGCGCCGGGCTGCGCCGGCTCTGCCGGGCCGCTGCGTTTCGGCAGGCGGTGCGGCGCGGGGTCGGCCATGACCCGCTCGGCGGCGTCGCGCATGCGGCCGATCTCGGCCATGCCCCGGCGCAGCGGCAAGAGCGTCTCGGCCAGCGCGATGGAGACAAAGACCCCGATCGCCGCCCGCGCCGGGTCGAGCCCGCTATCGGCCACCAGCCAGCCCGCGAGCGCAAAGGCCGCCGCCGTCACCAGCGCGACGATCACCGCGAGGATCATGCCGGCGCCGGTGTCGATGGCATCGAGCCGGTCCATGGCGCCGCGCGCCTCGGCCTCGGTGTCGTCCAGCGCCCCCCGCCAGCGCGGCAGCGCGCCCTGAAGGATCGCTTCGCGCCGGCCCCGGAACATCCCGATGGCGCGCTGGCGCAGGGTCTGCATCGCCTCTTCGGCCTGGCTGGAGGGCGCCAGCGTCGCGCGCCCCACCCGCCAGAGCACCACGCCGCCGCCCAGCAGATAGCCCAGCGCAACAGAGGCCGCGACCGCATGCGAGGTCAGCGCCCAGAGCGCCACGAAGGCCGCGCCATGGGTGATCAGCGCCGCCGCCACCGGCAGCGCCAGCCGCAGCACCACGCCGTCGAGCGCATCCACATCCGCCGTGATCCGGGTCAGCGCCGCCGCCCCGCGCAGCCGCCGCAGCTCGGGCATGGAGAAGCGCTCCAGCCGCGCCAGCAGCGTCACCCGCAGCCGCGCCAGCGCCCGCAGCGTGGCATCGTGGGTCAGCAGCCGCTCGCCATAGCGCGCCGCCGCCCGGCCCAGCGCCAGAAAGCGCACGCCGGCGGAGGGGCGAAACACATCGAAGGCGATGCCGATCCCCGCGAGCCCGGCGATGCCGGTGGCGGTGATGAACCAACCCGAGAGCCCGAGCAGCGCCGCGCCCATGATCAGCACCGCCACGGCCAGCGCCGCGCCGCGCCACATCGCCCAGGGCTCGGCCTTCCAGAGCAGCCGCAGAACCTGCCAGAGCCGCCTCATGCCGCGCCCTCCCCGACCGTCACAACCCGCCCCATCGCACCAGAGAGCGCAGGGTCGTGGGTGGCCACGATCACCGTGCGACCCTCGGCAGCGAGCGCCGCCAGCGCGTCGATGATCGCCCCGCCATTGGCGGCGTCGAGATCGGCGGTCGGCTCGTCGGCAAGGATCACGTCGGCCCCGGTCAGGAAAGCGCGGGCCAGCAGCAGCCGCCGCGCCTCGCCGCCCGAAACGCCGGCGCCGGTCTCGCCCAGAACGGTCTCCAGCCCCTCTGGCAGCGCCGCGACGATGCCCTCGGCACGGGCCTTGCGCAGCGCCGCGTCCATGTCGGCGCTAAGGTCATGCGGATCGAGAAAGCGGCGCAGGGTCATGTCGGGCACATGCACGCTCTGCGGCACATAGGCGACACGCGCGCGCCAGGCATCGGCGATCTCGCAAGCCAGCGCCTGACCGGCCACCGTCACCTGACCCTCTTCCGGCGTCAGCAGCCCGGCGATCAGATCGAGCGCGGTGGATTTGCCGGTGCCGCTGGGGCCGGAGAGCGCGACGCTCTCGCCCGGCGCCACGTCGAGATCCGGCAGCGCGAGCAACTGGTCTCCGCGCCGCACCGCGACACTGCTCAGCGCGACGGAAGCCGGTCCGGCCAGCGGCTCGGCGCGGGCGCCCTGCCCCAGCACCGGCGTCGTCTCGTCCGCTTCCAGCGCATCCAGCTCGTCGGCCACCGCCTCGGCGGCGGCCTTATCGTGCCAGGCGGCAGCGAGGTCGCGCAAAGGCTGGAAATACTCCGGCGCCAGCAGCAGCAGAAACACCCCCTCTGCCAGCGTCAGGCCGGTGCCCCAGGTGCCGAAATTCACCTCGCCCAGCAGCGAAAAGCCGACATAGACCGCCACCAGCGCCACGCCGATGGCCGAAAACAGCTCCAGCACCGTCGACGACAGGAACGCCACCCGCAGCACCGCCATGGTGCGCTCGCGCAGCCCCTCGGCGCGCGCCTCGAAGGCGGCGCGCGACGCATCGCCCGCGTTCAGCAGCAGGATATCGGGCAGCGCGGCGATGCGGTCGATCAGCAGCGTGTTCATATCGCCGATCTCGACCATCTGGCGGGCGCTTGCCTCTTTCGCGGCCATGCCCACCAGCGCCATGAAGACCGGGATCAGCGGCCCGGCGACGAGAAAAATCACCCCGACCGCCCAGGACACGTAAAAGGCCAGCGCCAGGATCAGCAGCGGCACCAGTTTGGTGCGTGCCATGGCCGGGCGGTAACGGGTGATCCACGGCCCGAGAATGGCCAGTTTTTCGGTCAGCATCGCCGCCAGCGCGGCGGAGGAGGCCGCCGCCCCCGGACGCCGCGCCTCGCGGGTCAGCAGCGCCTGCCGCAAATCGTGGATGACGCCATCGGCGGCGTGAAAGGCCAGCCGCGCGGCGATACGGTCGGCGACCGCGCGGACAATCCCGATGACCGCAAAAGCCCCGGCGGCGGCTAGACTCGCCTGCGGCGCGGCCTCTGTCACCCAGCCGCCAATGCCCCAGGCCAGCGCCAGCGCCTGCAAGGGCCAGAGCGCGGCGGCCAGCGCCGAGAGCAGCGCGGCGCGGCGCAACGTGCCCTGAGCCTGTTTCGGCAACAGCCGGTCCGGTGACGTGCGTTTGGCCAAGAGATGCCCCGAAAAGTTCCGCTATCGGCCTGTCTTAGACCCGGCATGGGGCCGAGGCAAACGGCCTGCCCGCGTCACAGCGCCGCCCTTCGGGGCCGCGATCAGGCGGCGCGGAGCCCCAGCATGCGCCGCGCCTGTTCCGGCGTCGCGATGGGGCGGCCATGGCGTTTCGCCACCTCCGCCGCCCGCGTCACCAGCGCCGCGTTGGAAGGGGCCAGCGTGTCGCGGTCGAGCCGGATATTGTCCTCGAGCCCGGTGCGCAGATGGCCGCCGGCCGCCGCCGCCCACTCGTTGACCTCGATCTGATGCCGCCCGATCCCCGCCGCGCACCAGGGCGCGTCGGCGCCGAAAAGCAGCTTCACCGTCTCGACATAGATGTCGAACACCCGCTTGTCGGCGGGCATGGCGTTCTTCACGCCCATGACGAACTGCACATAGGGCGTGCCTTCGAGCGCGCCCCGCTCGGCCATCGCCTTGGCCTGATAGATATGCGAGAGATCGAACGCCTCGATCTCGGGCTTCACCCCATAGGTTTTCATCTCGGAGGCCAGCCATTCGACCAGATCCGGCGGGTTCTCGTAGACCCGCGTCGGAAAGTTGTTCGAGCCCACCGAGAGCGAGGCCATGTCGGGGGCGAGCGGCAGCATGCCGCCGCGCGCCTGCCCGGCGCCGGAGCGCCCGCCGGTGGAAAGCTGCACGATCATGCCGGGGCATGCCGCCTCGATCCCTGCTTTCAGCTGCGCGAACCGCTCGGGATCCGAGGTCGGCTTGCCCTCGTCGTCGCGCACATGGCAATGGGCGACGGTCGCCCCCGCCTCAAAGGCCTCGCGGGTCGATGCGACCTGCTCCTCGACGGTGATCGGCACGGCGGGGTTGTCCGCCTTGGTGGGCAGCGATCCGGTGATCGCCACGCAGATGATACAGGGGGTTTCGCTCATGACATCCTCGATAGCGCATCCAGGAAATACGGGCGGAAGCCCTGCGGATGCTCGCTCATCGGAAAATGACCCAGCTCGTCCATGATCGCAAGCGTCGCACCGGGGATCGCATCCGCCGTGCGTTTTGCATCCTCGGGCGTGCAGGTGAGATCGTAGGCGCCGGCGATGATATGCACGGGCGTTTTGGCAGTGTCGATCTGCCCCAGACGCGGGATCAGGCTGTCATCCCTGGTGTAAAAGCTCAAATCGCCCCGGAACACGCCCGGCCCCGACTGCATGAACATCCACAGCGTATTCCAGCGCTCCGCCTCCGGTGCGTAGGGCGAGATATTGGCCGAGACCAGCGCCGCGCCCATCTCGCCGCCATGGGCGTCGGGACGGTGGAACCAGTCGATATCGTACCAGGCGGGCTGGAAGTCGCTGGCCTCGATGGCGATGAAGCCGGCAAAGCGCTCGGGATGCAGCGCCGCGAGCTGAAGCGCGATGCGCCCGCCCATCGAACAGCCCGCCAGCACCGGCTTTTCCAGCCCCAGCCCATCCATCACCGCCAGGATGGTCTCGATATAGGCGTCTGTGGTGAGCAGGTATTCCTCGGTCTGGAAGCCCTCGGGCGGCAGCGATTTGCTGTGCCAGGGCATGTCGAAGGCGATCAGGCGGTTGGCGCCGGTCACCTCGGCATCGTTCATCAGATGCCGCCACTGACCGGTATGGGCGCCCGCCGTGTGCAGGCAGAGCACCGGGCGGCCCTGCCCGGCCTCCTCGAAATAGATGCGTTGCGCGCGGCCTGCGACCTCGACGGTCAGATAGCGGCCAATGATCGGTTCGATGCTCATGCCCGGCCCTCCCGCGGCAATGCCAGAAGCTCTTTGAAGAAGCGCAGGTTCTTCACCAGAAACAGGATGTCGCCGAGAATCTCGGCGCGGCCGATCTTCACCAGCCCGAAGATATCGTGAAAGCCCGGCTCGGGGATCGGCTGCCAGAATTTCTCCAGCGCCTCGCGGTCGGTGACCAGCGCCACGCGGTAGGGGATCTTCTTCGACGGGCCCGGCACGATCTCGGCCAGCGCGCCCTTGTCGAAGACCAGATAGTGCTCGATATCGCCGACCTTGAGCAGCACCGTCTCCGACACCAGCCGCCCCAGGCGCAGCAGATGCGGGCGCGCCGCCAGCCCGGCGGGCATCGCTTGGATCTCTTGCAGCATTTCGCCTCCCATGCCTTGCGTCGCGCGGACCATGCGCGCGCCGCTTGGTCACAGCAATGACGGCACGAGTATCAGCCGATACCCAAGCGGGCGGATGCAGAAGAGTATTGCGCAATACCTTCGCGGATATTGGATTGCGCCCCGCAAAGCGCGACTGTCCGCCATGATTTGAATATGTCATCTCGGGAGGAGATCATCATGGCAATCACCCTGGAAAACGTCACCGACGTGGTCACCGCGTCGCTGGGCCGGAACGGCGAGATCGACGCCCGTCAGCGCGAGATAATGACCGCGCTGATCAAGCACCTGCACGCCTTCTGCAAGGACGTGAAGCTCCAGCACCACGAGTTCCTCGCCGCCTGTGACTACCTCGCCCGCGCCGGGCAGATCTGCGACGACAAGCGTCAGGAGTTCATCCTGCTGGGCGACATCCTCGGCGTCGAGGTGCTGGTCGACATGCTGTCGAACCCGGTCAGCGGCAGCGAGAGCGAATCCACCGTGCTGGGGCCGTTCTACCGCGAGAACCCGCCGGTTCTGCCCAAGGGCGCCTCGACCGTGCTGAAGAATTTCGACGATCAGGAGACCGCCTATTTCGAAGGCCATGTCCGCGATGCCGATGGCAAGCCGCTGGCTGGCGTGATCATGGATGTCTGGGAGGACGCGCCCAACGGGCTCTACGAAAACCACGACCCCGATCAGCCCGACTACAACCTGCGCGGCCGGTTCGAGACCGACGAGAACGGCCACTACGCCTTCCGCGCGGTGCGCCCGGTGCCCTATCCGATCCCCGACAACGAAACCGCCGGCGAGCTGCTGCGCTACATGGGTCACCACCCCAACCGCCCCGGCCACATGCATTTCATCCTGTCCAAGGACGGCTATCGCCCGCTCATCAGCCAGGTCTATGACAGCTCCTCCGCCTGGCTCGACGACGACAGCGTCTTTGCGGTGAAGGACAGCCTCGTGGCCGAGTTCAAAAAGGCCGGTCCCGAGCTCGACACCGAGCTGCATGTGCAATTCGATTTCGTCCTCAAGCGCGCCGCCGCCGAGGACCGGATCGCCGCCGAATAAGCGTATCCCTGCGACATTCGGCGCGAAACCCCCGCTTCGGCGGGGGTTTTTCTTTTGCCGCCCGCACGCGAGAATGGCGGCGGGGAGCGCCGATCATGAATCTCAAGCAACTGACCTATTTCATCGCCGTGGCCGAAGAGCTGCATTTCGGCCGCGCCGCCGAACGGCTGGGCATGGCGCAGCCACCGCTGTCGCGCCAGATCAAGCAGATCGAGGACGAGCTGGGCGCGGTGCTCTTCAACCGGGGACGCCGCGCGGTGAGCCTGACCCAGGCCGGCGAGCGTCTGCTGGAACGCGGCCGGGGGCTGGTGCGCGATTTCGAGGACATGCAGCTCGAGGTGCGCCGGCTCGGCGAAGGCGCCGAGGGCCGGCTGCGCATCGGTTTCGTGGGCTCCTCGACCTTCGGCATCCTGCCCAATATCGTCAAATCCTTCCGCGCCAACCGGCCCGATGTGAACCTGACGCTGACGCCGATGAACAATGCCCAGCTCCAGCGCCGCCTCGTCAGCCGCGAAATCGACGTGGCCTTTGCCCGCCCGGCGCTGAAGGATGCCGAGTTCCGCACGATCCACCTGGGCGTCGAGCCGCTGGTCGCCGCCATGCCGGACACGATGGAGACCGAAAAGCAGGGCCGCGTCACCATCGACGAGCTGCGCGGGCAGAGCTTCATCCTCTACCCGGAATTCCCCCGCCCCTCCTATGCCGATCTGGTGCTGGAGAGCTGCGCCGCGCACGGGCTGGAGGTGGGCAAGAAGCTCTTCACCATGGATCTGCTCACCGCGCTCAGCCTGGTGGCCATCGGCGAAGGCGTCTGCATCGTGCCGGCCTCGGTCGCCTCCGGCGCCCGCAACGGCGTGCGCTTCCGCGAGATCGCCCCGCAGATCGGCGAGACCTCCCTGTCGCTCAACTACCGGCTCGACGAACAGGGCCCGCATGTGAAGACCTTCGTGCAAATCGCACAGAGCGTGGCGCGAAAGGCGTTTTGAGAGCGAGATCCGGATGGGTGCCGCATACGGCGCTAGCATCTCGATAGAAATTCCCCGGGTAGGACTCGAGAGGCATCGTCAGACTGAAATTCAGCAAAGCGGGACGGAACAGATTGTTATTCGCGATGTAAAACAAGCCCGTCGGGTCGCCGAACCCAGCGACCTTCTTGCTCCATCTCAGCGGGAATCAAAAGCGCGGGCGGCAGACCGAGGACGTGTATGCTTTGCCACCTGGGGAAATGGTCTTTGATGCCCCAAACTACGTGACAAAGCGCACGATCGACCGAACGATACCGCTCCAATGAAAAAATTGCGCTGTTCGGAGCAAGATTGCGCTTCGCCGACGCGAACCAATTTCGGTTGGAGGCGCTTTCTACAATCCACACCGCATCTCCCGGAGGACCAGAAAAGCTCTTTTCGAAGATCGCCTGGATTTCCATGGATCATGAGTTGCACGATCGAGAAAAATGTCAACTTCAGCTTGGGACTCGAGGCCGCCATTTCAACAAGACCTGACACACGATTTTCAAGCTGAACACTCCAACCAATTAAACAGTAGGCCTCACACCCCGCCGGGCACCGCCACCCCAGCCACCTGCGCGCTGCGGTCGCGGCGGAACTGGGCGATGCGGTCCTCGTCCAGCTCCGCACCCAGCCCCGGGCCCTCCGGCAGATGCACCGAGAAATCCTCATAGCGGATGGGCTCGGCCAGGATGTCCTGCTTCATCAGCAGCGGACCGAAGAGCTCGGTGCCCCAGTCGAGCTCGGGGAAGGTCGAGAAAAGCTGCAACGCCGCCGCCGTGCCCACGCCGGCCTCCAGCATCGTGCCGGCGTAGAGCCCGATCCCCGCCGCCTGCGCGATGGAGGCCACCTCGGAGCCGCGTTTCAGCCCGCCGGACTGCGCGATCTTCACCGCAAAGACATCCGACGAGCGCCCGGCGGCATAGGCCATCGCGTCCTCGGGGCCCTGAAGGGCCTCGTCGGCCATCACCGCGATCTCGTACCCATCGGTCAGCGCTTTAAGCTGCTTGCGATAACGCGCGCCGATGGGCTGCTCGACCAGATCCACGCCGATCTCCTGCAAGCCCTTCAGCCCCCAGCGCGCCTCGCTCAGCGACCAGGCCTGATTGACATCCACCCGGATCGACGAGCGGTCGCCCACCGCGTCGCAGATCGCCGCCACATGGGCGATGTCGTCCCTCACCGCGCGCTTGCCGATCTTCAGCTTGAAGATGTTGTGCCGGCGGCTTTCCAGCATCGCCTGCGCCTCTTCGATATCGGTCTCGGATTTGCCCGAGGCCAGCGTCCAGGCCACCGGCATCGCCCGGC
Organism: Salipiger abyssi; assembly: GCF_001975705.1. Classification (NCBI taxonomy): domain Bacteria; kingdom Pseudomonadati; phylum Pseudomonadota; class Alphaproteobacteria; order Rhodobacterales; family Roseobacteraceae; genus Salipiger; species Salipiger abyssi. Next base: position 2,361,408 of record NZ_CP015093.1, on the reverse strand, counting down.
GCACCGGCCCGCCGAAGAGCTGCGCCACCGAAACGCCCAGCCGCCTGGCCAGCCCGTCCCAGAGCGCCGTCTCGACCGCGCAGCGGGCAATCGGGTTGCCCTTGACCGCACGCTGCATCGCGTCGATGGCCGCATTGATCTGGTCGCCGTCGAGCCCCTCCAGAACCGGCGCGATATAGGTGTCGATGGCCAGCTTGATGCTTTCCGGGCTCTCGGCACCATAGCTCATGCCGCCGATGGAGGTGCCCTCGCCCAGCCCCACCGACCCGTCGGAGAAGCGGACCCGCACCAGAACGATGGATTGCACCATCATCGTGGTCATCGACAGCACATGCCCGCGAATGGTCGGGAGGTCGATGAGCGTGGTCTCGATCCGGTCGATCTTGGTCATTGCGGTGCCTTTTGCGTGGAGGACGTGTTGCAACGATTTTCAGGGCTTTGCGCGGCCAAGTCTAATACCGCCCGGGTCTGGTATGATACCGTTCCTTGCAGCCGGCCGCAGCGCGGGCTGACCGTGAAAAGCGGTTTCCTAGCCCGGTTTTGCGGTCTAGTCTCCGCGCCAAACGCGATGCCTCACGAGGATGCAATGAGTGATTTTGCCGGACGCCTGCGGCTGGGCGTCAATATCGACCACGTCGCCACCGTGCGGAATGCGCGCGGCAGCGCCTATCCCGATCCGCTGCGCGCGGCGCAACTGGCGCAGGAGGCCGGCGCCGACGGCATCACCGCGCATCTGCGCGAAGACCGCCGCCATATCTCGGATGCCGATATCGACGGGCTGATGGCCGGGCTGACCCTGCCGCTGAACCTGGAGATGGCTGCCACCGACGAGATGCAAGCCATCGCCCTGCGCCACAAGCCGCATGCGGTCTGCATCGTGCCGGAAAAGCGCGAGGAGCGCACCACCGAGGGCGGACTCGACGTGGCGCAGGACGAGAACCGGCTGGGACATTTCGTCGAGCCGCTGCGCGCGGCGGGCTGCCGGGTGTCGCTGTTCATCGGCGCCGACAAACGGCAGGTCGAAGCCTCTGCCCGGATCGGCGCGCAGGTGGTCGAGCTGCATACCGGCGCCTATTGCGATTTCCACGCCGAGGGCAATCTCGCCGAGCGCGATGCTGAGCTGGAGCGCCTGCGCGAGATGACCGCCTTTGCCCATTCGCTGGGACTGGAGGTGCATGCGGGCCACGGGCTGACCTACGAGACGGTGAAACCGGTGGCGGCCTTCCCCGAGGTGATGGAGCTGAATATCGGCCATTTCCTCATTGGCGAGGCGATCTTTCTGGGCCTCGGTCCCGCCATCGCCGAGATGCGCCGCCTGATGGACGAGGCACGGGCGTGACGCGGCGCGCCCCGGCGGCATGATCCTCGGCATCGGCACAGATCTGGCGAATATCGAGCGGATCGAGCGCACGCTCGACCGGTTCGGAGACCGGTTCCGCAATCGGGTTTTCACCGAGACCGAGCAGCGCAAGGCCGAGCGCCGCGCCGATGTGGCCGGCACCTATGCCAAGCGGTGGGCCGCGAAGGAGGCCTGCTCCAAGGCGCTGGGAACCGGGCTGCGCATGGGCATCGCCTGGAAGGACATGGCGGTCACCAACCTGCGCAGCGGCCAGCCGGTGATGCATGTGACCGGCTGGGCGAAAGAGCGGCTCGACGCGATGACCCCGGAGGGACACGAGGCGATCATCCATGTGACGCTGACCGACGATCACCCCTGGGCGCAGGCCTTCGTGGTGATCGAGGCGCGACCGGTGGCTGGGGCGGGCTGAGCGTCCTCACCACATCAGACAGGGGCAAGCTGCGCCACCGTCAGCCCTTGGAATGGCGCGGCGGCTTCGCCTTGTTCCGCGCCCCGGACATCTTTCGCAAGGAAAAGCCGGAGCCCAGGTTTCGGGGCCGGGCCGTCCACTGGACGCCCCGCCGCTTTCAGCGGTTCGCCCCCGCCCTCTCGGGCCGGCGCCTCGCGGCGCTTCCGGGGGCCGGGCCGTCCGCTGGACGCCCCGCCGCTTTCAGCGGTTCGCACCCGGAACCCACAAAACATCGGCCTTGCCGTCGTCGTTGCAGATCCGCGAGGCGACGAAGAACCAGTCGCTCAGACGGTTGAGATATTTCACCGCGTGCTCGTTGGTCTCTTCGACCGAGGCCAGCTCCACCGCGCGGCGCTCGGCGCGGCGCGCCACGGTGCGGCACTGGTGCAGATGCGCCGCCGCCGCCGATCCGCCCGGCAGCACGAAGCTGCGCAGCGGCTCCAGCTTGGCGTTCATCGCGTCGATCTCCGCCTCCAGCCGGTCGACCTGCGCAGCGACGATGCGAAGCACCGGATAGCCCGCCTCGGCATCCTTCTCCATCTCGGGCCGGCCCAGATCGGCGCCGAGATCGAAGAGGTCGTTCTGGATCCGCGCCAGCGCCGCGTCCAGATCGCCCTCGGCATGCAGCCGGGTCACCCCCAGCACCGAGTTCAGCTCGTCCACCGTGCCATAGGCCTCGACCCGGGGCGCGAATTTCGGCACGCGGGTGCCATTGACCAGCGCGGTCTCGCCCTTGTCGCCGGTGCGGGTATAGATCTTGTTCAGAACGACCATGCTCAGCCTCCTCTGCGGATCAGAACGAACAGCACGATCAGCACCACCGCGACGAATTGCGCGATGATGCGCCAGCGCATCGCCTTGTTCGCGTATTTCTTGTTGAACTCGCCGCCCTTGGCAAAGCTGCCGATGCCGAAAAGCAGGATCGCCACCACGACCAGCATCGCCGCGGCCATCACCATGAACAAAGGATCGTCTCGCATCGGGTCTCCCTCCGGGCTTTGTCCGTGACATAGCGGCTCGGCGCGAAAAAGCGAACCGGTTATCTGGCGCGGTCGATCAGCGCATCCAGCGCCCGGGTCGGCAGCAGACGCCGCAGCCGGCCCATCAGATGGGTGGGAAAGGTCACGTAGTAGCGCGGGCGCGGGTTGCGATGTTCGAGCGCATGGATCAGCTTGCGCGTCACCGCCGAGGGCGGCAACTCGAACGTATCTTTCGACGGCGCCGCATAAAGCCGCTTGAGCAGCGAGCCCTCGTATTGCGTCCGTCGCGGCGAGGCCTGCCAGTCCACCCATTTTTCGAAATGCGGCACCGAATTCGCGCGGATGCGCGAGGTGATCGGACCGGGCTCCACAAGAATGACCTTGATCGGCGTGTCGCGCATCTCGATCCGCAGCACGTCGGTGAGGCCCTCGAGAGCGAATTTCGTCGAGACATAGGCGCCGCGCCAGGGCATCGGCACCAGGCCCAGCACCGAAGAGCAGTTGACGATGCGCCCATGCCCCTGCGCCCGCATCACCGGGATCACCGCCCGTGTCAGCGTGTGCCAGCCGAAGAGATTGGCCTCGTAGATCTCGCGCAGCGCACCTGTGGGCAGATCCTCCAGCGCGCCGGGCACCGCAAAGGCGCCATTGTTGTAGAGCGCATCCAGTGTGCCGCCGGTGGCCTCCAGCACCTGGTCCAGCGCGCGGCGCATGCTGTCCTCGTCGGCATAGTCGAGCTGCGGGCTCTCAAACCCCTCACCGCGCAGCCTCTCGCAGTCGGCCTCCTGGCGGCAGGCGGCAAAGACACGCCAGCCGCGTGCGCGAAGCCCGTGCGCGGCGTCATAGCCGATCCCCGAGGAACAACCGGTGATAAGAACGGATTTTCCGGTCATGCGCGCCCTTCCCTGCCCGTCGCTGGCGGCCTAGGCCAAAGCCCGGGGCAGCGCAAGCGGCGCTCAGTTCAGAACGATGCGCAGGAAATCGTCGGACATCCAGCCGACACGCTCGGTCTCGACCACCTTGAGCCGGACCCAGCCCTGACCGGGATCGGAAATCACCTCGACCGTCTCACCGCGCCGAAGCTGTGAGACCACGGAATACCCGGTGCCCGGCCCGTTGCGCATATTGACGCGATTGCCGGTGACCTCGCGCAGATCCGGGAGGATCTGGAGCTCGGGGGCGGCGGGAGCGGCGTCGCTCCGGACGTCGACGGCAGCGACGGTCACCGCCGGGGCGGGCGCGGGCGCGATCTTCGCCGGCGTTTCCGCAGCGGCGGCGGCGAGCGTCACGTCGAGCTTCGGTGTCGGGATCTCGGCAGGGACGGCCCGGGCCTGCAAGACAGACGTCAGATCGGCGGCGCCAGTCTCGGCCCGCGCGACTTCGGGCACCTGCACCGCTTCGGCAACCGCTTCCGCATTGGCGGACGTACCAGCCTGATAGGCGGCCCCTCCGGACATTTCATACCAGGCCCAGCCGAGAAATCCGAACGTCAAAAGAATGAATCGCGTCATGACAAACCCGGCCCCCCGACCGCACGCAGTAACACTGTCTCTAAAATCAATCGTCCAGCCACGGGAAGACAACGTGGCGTAGAGTAAGCTCTATCCGATTCTCCGATCTTGCCGAAGCGAAAAGCGGAAAATTTCTCTCGCGCATGCCGGGATCGCTTTACCGGCGGCGGCTGCGAAGATATCACAGCATCTATGAGCGATATCGTCGATGACCCCAATATGAACCCCCGTGATGTGGCCGAGCCGCTGCGCCGAGCCATTGGCGAGCGCTACCTGACCTATGCGCTGTCGACGATCATGAACCGCGCCCTTCCGGACGCGCGGGACGGCCTGAAGCCCGTGCATCGACGTATCCTATATGCAATGCGCAGGCTGCGACTTAGTTCCAGCGGCGGCTTCCTGAAATCAGCAAAAATCTCCGGCGACACCATGGGGGACTTCCACCCGCACGGGGACGCGGCGATCTATGACGCCATGGCGCGGCTGGCGCAGGATTTCACCATCCGCTACCCGCTGGTCGACGGTCAGGGCAACTTCGGCAATATCGACGGCGACAACCCGGCGGCCTCGCGCTACACCGAGGCGCGCATGACCATCATGGCCGAGGCGCTGCTCGACGGGCTCGACGAGAACGCCGTCGATTATCGCCCGAACTACGATGGCCGGCTGGAAGAGCCCTCGGTGCTGCCCGCCTCCTATCCCAACCTGCTGGCGAACGGTTCCAGCGGCATCGCGGTGGGCATGGCGACCAATATCCCGCCGCATAATATCGGCGAGCTGATCGACGCCTGCCTGCATCTGATCAAGACCCCCGACGCCCGCGATGAGACGCTGCTGAACTATGTGCCCGGCCCCGATTTCCCCACCGGCGGGGTGATCGTCGAGCCGCGCGACAATATCGCCGAGGCCTATCGCACCGGACGCGGCTCCATCAGGCTGCGGGCGAAATGGGAGGTCGAGGATCTGGGCCGCGGCCAGTGGCAGGTCGTGGTGACCGAGATCCCCTATCAGGTACAGAAATCCAAGCTGGTCGAGCGTCTGGCCGAGCTGATCCAGACCAAGAAAGTGCCGATCCTCGCCGATATCCGCGACGAGAGCGCCGACGACATTCGCATGGTGCTGGAGCCGAAATCCAAGAATATCGACCCCGATCTGCTGATGAACCTGCTGTTCAAGAACAGCGATCTGGAAATCCGCTTCTCGCTCAACATGAACGTGCTGATCGACGGGGTGACCCCCAAGGTCTGTTCGCTGAAAGAGGTGCTGCGCGCCTTCCTCGATTTCCGCCGCGATGTGCTGATCCGGCGGGCGCGCCACCGCATGGCCAAGATCGACAACCGGCTGGAGGTGCTCGAAGGCCTGATCGTCGCCTTCCTGAATCTCGACCGTGTGATCGACATCATCCGCTACGACGACGACCCCAAGGCCGCGCTGATGTACGAGGACTGGTCGAAACCGCACCAGGCCACCATTGCGCGCGCCACGGATGAAAGCGATTACCGCTCGCCGCTGACCGGCATCGACGTCAAGTCGCTGGAGCTGCAACCCGATCCCGAGGCGGTGGCGCGCGGCGTACTGGCCGACGAGGGCGGCCCGGCGCAGATCCCGCACCGCTTCATCGGCCGTTCCGAGGGGCTCTCGGACGTGCAGGCCGAGGCAATCCTCAATATGCGCCTGCGCAGCTTGCGCCGCCTTGAAGAGCTGGAACTGGTCAACGAGCGCGACAAGCTGATGGAAGAGCGCGCCGGGCTCGAAGACCTGCTCGACAGCGACGACCTGCAATGGAAGCGCATCTCCGAAGAGCTGCGCGAGGTGCGCAAGAAATTCGCCAAGGATCTCGACCGCGGCGCCCGGCTGACCTCCTTTGCCGAGGCCGGCGAGGCCGAAGAGGTGCCGCTCGAGGCGATGATCGAGCGCGAGCCGATCACCGTGGTCTGCTCCCAGATGGGCTGGATCCGCGCCATGACCGGACATATCGCGCTGGATCGTGAGCTGAAGTTCAAGGATGGCGACGGCCCGCGCTTCATCTTCCACGCCGAGACCACCGACCGGCTGCTGGTCTTCGGCAGCAACGGGCGGTTCTACACGGTCTCTGCCGCCAACCTGCCCGGCGGGCGCGGCATGGGCGAACCGCTGCGCATCATGGTCGACCTGCCCAACGATGTGGAGATCGTCGATCTCTTCATCCATGTGCCCGACCGGCGGCTGCTGCTGGCATCCTCGGCGGGCGACGGCTTTGTTGTGCCGGAAAACGACGTTCTGGCGCAGACCCGCTCCGGCAAACAGGTGCTCAACGTCAAGGACGGGGTGAAGGCCAAGATCTGCAAACCGGTCAAAGGCGATGCGGTGGCCGTGGTCGGCGAGAACCGCAAGGTGCTGGTCTTCATGGCCGACGAGCTGCCCGAGATGGGCCGGGGCAAGGGCGTGCGGTTGCAGAAATACAAGGATGGCGGCCTTTCCGACGCCACCACCTTCACGCTGGCCGACGGGCTTTCCTGGCACGACCCGGCAGGCCGCACCCGCACCGAAACCGTGCTGGACGAGTGGATCGGCAAGCGCGCCAGCTCGGGCCGGATGGCGCCGCGCGGCTTCCCGCGGGATAACAGCTTTACCTGATATCGCCCGGGCGCAGGCTCTGTTAGGCTGCGCCCGCAACAGGTTTCGACAAGGCGATTTGAGCCATGAGTGACGGCAATTATGCCCATGGAGACTATACCGGCGACGGCAAGGCGCTGTTCTGGCTGGCGCTGCGCACCGGGCTGCTGACGCTGTTAACGCTCGGCATCTACCGGTTCTGGGCCAAGACCCGCATTCGCCGCTATATCTGGTCCTCCTCGCGGCTCGACGGCTCGCGCTTCGAATATACCGGCACGGGGCTTGAGAAATTCCTCGGCTTCCTGATGGCGGTGGTGTTCCTCGCGGTCTATCTCGGGCTCATCCAGATCGTGCTGTTCTATTTCGGCCTGACGATCTTTGCCGCGCCGCAGACGCCCCAACAGGCGCTGGCGCAGACCGCCGGATTCTCTGTCTCCGCGCTGGCGCTGATGCCTTTCATTTTCTTCGCCATCTACCGCGCCCGCCGCTACAAGCTCGCCCGCACCCGCTGGCGCGGCATCCGCTTCGGCATGGACAAGGATGCCTGGGGCTACGCCTTTCGCGCTATCGGCTACTGGCTGCTGACACTGGCCTCGCTGGGGCTTCTGACGCCGCTGATGACCTTCCGGCTGGAAAAATACATGACCGACCGCACCTGGTTCGGCGACGCGCGTTTCGACCAGCAGGGCCGCTGGACGGCGCTATACGGCAAGATGAAGCATATCTTTGTCGGGCTCGCGCTGATCGCGCTCGGCGTGCTGGCCGCCGCGCTCGCTGCGCAGTCGGGCCCGCTGCTCGGGGTGCTCAGCGCCCTCGCGATTCCGGTGGGCGTGGTCTGGTTCGCCATCGGCGTGATCTCCTACCGGGTGCAGAGCTTTGCCTATCTGGCGCAGAACAAGATGCTGAGTGGCAAGGTGGCCTTTCACGCCCATCCCAGCACCAAGACGGTCATCCTGACCTATATCCTCGGCACCATCGTGCTGGGGATCTGCCTCTCGGTCGCCACCGGGATCTTTGGTGGCATTGTCGCCATGACGCTTTCGGGCATCGATTTCGAAGCCATGAACGGCCAGTTCCAGCCGGGCATGATCCCGCCGGTGATCATCACCGTCGCCGGCTACCTGCTGACGCTGACCGCCGCGCAGGCCGGGGCGCTGGCGGCGATCACCCAGCCGATCCTCAAGCACTATGTGCAGACGATCACCGTCATCAACCTTCCCGCGCTCGCCGAGATCCACCAGCGCGCCGCCGATCAGGGCGCCGATGCCGAGGGCTTTGCCGATGCGCTCGATATCGGCGGGGCGATCTGAGCCATGAAGGGCGACGCGCATCTCTATGACGGGCGCTCGGCGGCACGGCACGCGGTGCATGTGGAGCTGTCGCGCGACCTTCAGGCGCTGGTGATCACCGGCGAGGCGCTGCCCGAACCGCTGGTCTGGCCGCTGCCCGACCTGCGCGCGCTCGGCGATCATGCCGATGACCGCCAGATCGTGCTGGCACGGCACCGCGAGACCGAGGACGAATCGCTGCGCGACCCGGCGCGGCTGGTGGTCGAAGACCCCGAGATGGTCGCCTGGCTGCGCCGCACCCGTCCGCGCCTCAACCGCAAGGATCTGCGCACCGGCACCGGGCGGCGCATCGCGCTGCGGCTCGGCGGCGCGCTGGCGGCGGTGGCGCTGATGCTCTTCGTCATCCTGCCGGCGCTGGCCGACACGCTGGCCGGCCTCCTACCGCTGGAGAAGGAGATCGCCTTCGGGCGCAGCGTCAAGGCGCAGATGGAGCGGTTTCTCGGCGCCACCGAGGTCGGTGCGCTGGATTGCGACGCGCCCGACGGGCAGGCCGCGCTCGACCGGATGGTCGCGCGGCTGACCGAGGGGCAGGATCTCGACTATCCGCTCGAGGTCAGCGTGATCGACCACCGGATGATGAACGCTTTCGCCGCGCCCGGCGGACAGGTCGTGGTGGTGCGCGGGCTGCTCGACAAGGCCGACGGGCCGGACATGGTCGCCGCCGTGCTGGCGCATGAGATCGGCCATGTGGTGCATCGCGACCCCACCCGCCACGCGCTGCGCACGGCGGGTTCGGTGGGGCTCTTGGGGCTTGTCTTCGGCGATTTCACCGGCGGGGCGGCGATGGTGTTTCTGGCCGAGCGACTGATCAACGCAAGCTACAGCCAGAGCGCCGAGGCCGAGGCGGATGCCTATGCCCATGAGGCGCTGCTCGCCGCCGGCCTGCCGCCCTCTGCCCTCGGCGATATGTTCGAAACCTTCCGCTCGGAATTCGGCGACCGCGAGGGACCGATGGCGCATTTCGCCTCGCATCCGCAGCTCTCCGCGCGCATCGCCGCCGCGCGGGCCGCCACCCCCGAGGGGCTGCCCGACCGCCCGGTGCTCGACGCCGCCGAGTGGCAGGCGCTGAAAGCAATCTGCGACGGGCGCGACTGAGACGGGCGGGCGTTTGCCGGCTGTCTTTGCGGCGCGGCAATTGGACATTTGCACAAGGAACGCCGCGTCCATTTGGCGCCAGGAGGTCGTTTTAGGCCTGTTTCCCTTGCGTCCAGTTCGATATCACCCCGTGGGAGAGCAAATTTCAGGAGTCGTGCCGAGGCGCGACACACACAAGGGAGAGAACCGCATGAAGGTCCTGGTGCCTGTGAAACGCGTGATCGACTACAACGTGAAGGTCCGTGTGAAAGCGGACGGATCGGGTGTCGATCTGGCGAATGTGAAGATGTCGATGAACCCGTTCGACGAGATCGCGGTGGAAGAGGCGATCCGGCTGAAGGAGGCCGGCAAGGCCGATGAGGTGATCGTCGTGTCCATCGGGGTGAAACAGGCGCAGGAGACGCTGCGCACCGGGCTCGCCATGGGCGCGGACCGGGCGATCCTGGTGGTCGCCGCCGAGGATGTGCACGAGGATATCGAGCCGCTGGCGGTGGCCAAGATCCTGGCGAAGATCGTCGAGGAAGAGCAGCCAGGGCTGGTGATCTGCGGCAAGCAGGCGATCGACAACGATCTGAATGCCACCGGCCAGATGCTGGCGGCGCTGGCGGGTCTGGCGCAGGCCACCAATGCCAACACGCTGGAGATCGACGGCGACAGCGCCGTGGTGGCGCGCGAGGTCGATGGCGGCTTGCAGACCATCAAGGTCGGCCTGCCCGCCATCGTCACCACCGACCTGCGGCTCAACGAGCCGCGCTATGCCTCGCTGCCCAACATCATGAAGGCGAAGAAAAAGCCGCTCGAGGAGAAGACGCCCGGCGATTACGGCGTCGACGTCGCCCCGCGGCTTGAGATCGTCGGCACGGCGGAGCCTGCGGCGCGCAAGGCGGGCGAGATGGTCGGCTCGGTCGATGAGCTGATTGCGAAACTGAAAGACGCGGGGGCGGTGTGATGGCGGTTCTTCTTCTGGCAGAGATCAATGACGGCGCGCTGGCGATGGACGCCACCGCAAAGGCGGTGAGCGCGGCTACGGCGCTTGGCGAGGTCACCGTTCTGGCGGTGGGCGCGCAGGCGAAGGACGCGGCGGCAGAGGCCGCGACCATTGAGGGTGTGGCCAAGGTTCTGGTGGCGGAGGATGCGCTTTACGGCCACCGCCTGGCAGAGCCGGTTGCGGCGCTGGTCGTGTCGCTTGCGGGCGATTACAGCCATATCGTGGCGCCGGCGACGACCGATGCCAAGAACATCCTGCCGCGTGTTGCGGCGCTTCTCGATGTGATGGTTCTGACGGATGTCACCTCTGTGGTTGATGTGGATACGTTCGAACGGCCGGTCTATGCGGGCAATGCCATGCAGACGGTAAAATCGAAGGATGAAAAAAAGGTTATCACCTTCCGGACCTCGACCTTCGACGCGGCGGCGACCGGCGGGTCTGCCCCCATCGAGGACGTTGCGGCGGGCGCAAACCCGGGGCTTTCGGAATGGATCGAGGACAAGCTGGCCGAGAGCGACCGGCCCGAGCTGACCTCGGCGGGGATCGTGGTTTCCGGCGGGCGCGGCGTGGGCTCGGAAGAGGATTTCGCGATCATCGAGGCGCTGGCGGACAAGCTGGGCGCCGCCGTGGGCGCGTCGCGGGCGGCGGTGGATTCGGGCTTTGCGCCGAACGACTGGCAGGTCGGCCAGACGGGCAAGGTTGTGGCGCCGGATCTGTATATCGCGTGCGGGATTTCCGGGGCGATTCAGCACCTTGCGGGGATGAAGGACAGCAAGGTCATCGTCGCGATCAACAAGGACGAAGAGGCACCGATCTTCCAGGTCGCCGATTACGGCCTCGTGGCCGACCTGTTCCAGGCGGTGCCGGAGCTGACCGAAAAGCTCTGAAACCGGGCATGACCTCCGCGCCGGCGCCCAGAGTCGCGGCAGCGGAGGGAGACCTCACAGACAAGGCCCGCCAGACGGCGGGCCTTGTGCATTTTGCCGGACGGACGTGCAACGCTGCACGACGTCTGTGCGAACGCGGCTGTTGCCGCGGCGCAGCATTTGCATAGCTATGCGACCAGCATATTCATTCCCATTCGAAGGACACGCCCCATGGCACTGAAACTGAAAATCATCATCGGCAGCACCCGTCCGGGCCGCATCGGCCCCATCGTCGGCAAATGGGCCGAGGACGTGGCAAAGGAATACAGCGATTTCGAGGTCGAGCTGGTCGATCTCAAGGAAATCGACCTGCCGCTGCTCGACGAGCCGAACCACCCGCGCGCGCAGGCCTATGAGCACGATCACACCAAACGCTGGGCCGCCGTCGCCGCGGATGCGGATGCCTTCATCTTCCTGACGCCGGAATACGATTATTTCCCCTCCGCCGCGCTGGTCAACGCACTGCAATGCCTGTCGCTGGAATGGAACCGCAAGCCGGCCGCCGTAGTCAGCTGGGGCGGTGTCTCGGGCGGGATGCGCGCCATGCAGGAAATCCGCATGCTGATTTCCAACCTCAACATGATGCCGCTGCCGCAATCGGTGCCGCTGCCCTTCGTCTTCAACTTCATCGGCGAAGACGGCGTGCTGCGCCCGGAACAGCCGGTGATCGACGGCATGAAAGGCATGCTGGCCGAGCTGACCGACTGGGCCGAGGCGCTGCAACCCGCGCGCGGCTGAGCCGAGCGCTATCCGAAACGCGAAACGCCCGGCCGCTCTGGCCGGGCGTTTTTTCATGCGCGCCGTACTGGGCTCAGCTCGAGACCTGTTCGCGCAGGATCGAGGCGGTGAGCGAGACCATCAGGTAGATCCCCGAGAAGATCAGGAAGGACAGGATCGTGTTCTCGAACTTGCGCGGATAGCTCGGATCCTCGGACGCGACCGGCACCACCGAGGTGGTCAGGTAGCGGGCCTGGCTGTCGGCATCGCGCCGCGCCTGTTCGAGCCGCTCCAGCGCGGTTTGCAGCATCAGGTCGCGGGTGGCGAGATCGGCCTCGGCCAGCTTGATCTGCACCGCGATCTCGGCCAGCGAATTCTCTCCCGTGGTGGCGGTGGTCATCTCGGAATTCAGCTCTGTCAGAAGGTTTTCCAGCCGCCGCACATCGCCTTGGGCGCCATCGACCTTGGCCTGGTTGGGCCGGGCATTGTCGAGCAGCGCCTGAAGCCCGAGCCGCTTTTCCTGAAGCTGGATCTCGACATTGTTGATCTGCCCGCGCAGCGCCGCGATCCGGCCTTCGGGGTCGATCACCGCGCCTTCCTGTTGCAGCCGGACAAGCCGTTCCTGCGCGTCGTAGCGGGCCTGTTCGGCCTCTTCCAGCCCGTCCTCGGCATCGGTCACCGCGTTCGAGCGCTTGCGCAGCGACAGGTTGTCGACGCGGTCCTCGGCATAGCCGATCAGCGCCTTACTGAAGCGCGCGGCGGTCTCCGGATCGGCGGCCATGATCTCCATCTTCACGACGCCCTCGGTCGGGTCGTAGCCGATCTCGATATTGCGCTTGTAGAGTTTGTAGGCCTCTTCGTTGGAGGCGCCGTCGTCGAGCCGCTGGATCGGGTCGATCCATGCCTGCTCGTAATGCGCCTTGAAGCCCTCGTCCTCGTCGAGCCGCAGCATCGCGTCCTTGGACAGGAGATAGCTCTGCACCGCGATGGCGTCCTGGTTCGTGGCGAATTGCGTGCCGGAGAACAGGCTGCCCATGCCGCCGGCGGTGCTCTCGGCCTTGAGAATCAGGAATTCCGACTTGGTGGAATACATCGGCGTCGCGACGACATAGAAGTAATAGCCCGCGATGATCGTCGGCAGGAAGACGAAGAAGGCCAGCCGCGTCAGCAGCAGCATCAGCTTCTTGCGGCGCCGCGAGGCCAGCTCCCTCTGGATCTTCATGATCTCGGCGGCGCGGCGCTCTGCCGGGTTGGCCATCTGCGTCGAGGGCAGCTGCGGCTTGCCGCCGGCGGGCACAGTCTGCGGCAGCTGAACCTTGGGATCGGGGCGCGGCGCGGGCGGTTGTGCCGCCGGGCCGTTCGCGGGCGGTTTCGCACCGCCGCCGGCGCCGCCGGAATCGGGCACCACGAGTTCGAGCATATTGGTGCGCTGGAACGGGTCGATACCGCGGGCGCGCAGCAGGCGCACCGCGTCGAAATCGGAGGTCGGTGCAAGCCCGTGCTTTTGCGCCACCCGCCGCGCCATGCGCAGCTGGCGCCCGGTCAGCCCCTCGCGCCGGATCGCATCCATATCGGTTTCGCCGGAAACCTGCGCGGCAGAGCTCACCTCGCCGGCGCGCGGTGCCGCCTCGGGCTTCGGCCCCGAAGGTGCCTCGGCGGCGGGTTGCGACGCGGTCTCCTCGGCAGAGGGGGCCTCCATCGCGGCGCTGCGGCGGACTCGGAACTTTTTAGCCTTGGGTTTCGTAGTCATAGAGCTGTTTCGCTTCTTCCAAGGTTTCGAACATATGCAACTTGCCATCCATCAGGACAGCCGCCTTGCGCGCGAATTTCTCGAGGATCGGCGGCTGGTGCGAGACGATAATGATCGTCGTGGTGCGCAGCCGTTCGGCGAGAATATCACCGGCCTTCTTGTTGAATTCGGCATCGGTAGAATTCGGCATCCCCTCGTCGATCAGATAGATGTCGAAATCCAGTGCCAGCATCAGGGAAAAGGTGAACCGCGACCGCATGCCGCTGGAATAGGTGCCGATGGGCTGGTCGAAATATTCGCCAAGCCCGCAGAGCCAGCGGCAGAAGCTTTCCACATAGTCCGGGTCGATGCCGTACATGCGGGCGATGAAGCGGGCGTTTTCGCGCGCCGAGATCTTCGACACGACGCCGCCCATGAAGCCCAGCGGAAAGGACACCCGGCAGCCGCGCCGGATCTCGCCCTCGTCGGGCTTTTCCAGCCCGGCCATCATGCGGATCAGCGTCGTCTTGCCGGTGCCGTTCGGCGCGAGAATGCCCAGCGACTGACCAAGCTCCACCTGAAACGAGACACGGTCAAGGATCACCTTGCGCTGTGTGCCCGTCCAGAAGGACTTGCTGACCATGTCGAACTCTAACATCACCCTGCCCCGGCTCTGGTTCGCTCCGCTCATAGCAGAAGCGCCTTAAACATGTCTTAGGTGAGGAATTTGGTGACATTATGGCCCAAATTGGAAACAAAGAACAATCGTCCGTCACATCGGGCGGACGATTGCTCTGTGCCAGGCAGCTATGCGGGGCGCGACGGGATCAGGCCAGCGCGCCCCAGGCGAGCCCGGCGATCACCGCGCCAGTGACCGCATAGCCGATATAGGCGGCAAAGACCCGGGGCCTGACCAGCGCCCAGACCGCGACGGCGGCGGGAATGCAGCTCACCCCGCCGGCGACGACAAAGCTCATCGCGGCGCCCGGTGCCATGCCCTGTTGCAGCAGCGCGTCCACCAGCGGCACTGCCGCATAGCCGTTGAGATAGGCCGGCGCGCCAACGAAAGCCCCCAGCAGGATCGGCCAAAGCCCTTCGCCACCCAGCAGACCGGCAATCGCGTCGGCGGGCAGATGGCGCAGCATCACCGCTTCGAGCAGATAGGCCAGCAGCAGCCATTTCAGCAAAAAGACCAGATTGGTGAGCGCCTCGTCGCGGAAGGTCTCGCGCCGCGCGCGCTCCTGCCAGAAGCGCCAGACCGGCTTGCCCTGAAAGGGTTTCTTCACGCCGCAGCAACCGCCGATCTGGGGTTTCTCGCGCAGCGGATCGGCAAAGACCGGGCTGTTCTTGAGCGCCATGGTGCCGACGCCGCCGAGCAGACCGATTCCCACGGCCGCCACGGTCTTGCCCACAGCAAAATCCCAGCCCAGCGTGCCCGAGGTGATCAGGAACATCGCCGGATCCATCAGCGGCGAGGCGAGCCAGAAGGCCATGACCGCGCTCAGCGGCGCCCCCACCGCGAGTAGCGCGGCGATGAACGGGATCACCTGACAGGAACAGAAGGGCGAGAGCCCGCCCAGGAGCGCGGCAAAGACGATCATCCGCGTCTCGCGCCCCTCGAAGGCGCGCGACAGCAGCGTTTCGGCCCCCGCCGCCTTGACATAGGCTACCGCCAGCACCGCGAAGAGGATGAAGGGCGCCGTGCCCCAGAGCGCCTCTGCCGTGAAAGCCACCGTTGGCCAGAACTGTGCGCGCTCGGCCAGTGCGACCGCCAGCAGGATGAGGGCGCTCGCCGCCCAGGCCTTGTCGATCTTCGGCAGGCGCCGGGTGAGGGTTGTGGTGTCAGCCATGATCGTGCTCCGGCGCGGCGCAATCGGCGCAGCATTGGGTGAGAAGGAATTCCGACAGCGCCCGCACCTCGTCATAGGCCGCGGCAGCGCAGATGGTGCTGCGGCCCTGCCGGCTCTGCTGCACCAGACCGGCCTGGGTGAGAATGCGCAGATGGTGGGTGAGCGTGGAGCCGGTGACGCCGGTGCGCGTGCCAAGCGCGCCGATGCTCAGCCCCTCGGGGCCGGAGCGCACCAGCGCCTTGAGCACGCTGAGCCGCTGCTCGGAACCGAGGGCGGCGAATTTCGACGCGGCGAGTTCAAGCGCCATGTCGGGGAGCGGGGCAGGGGGAGACTCATGTTTCATATTTCTAGCATTATCGAAATGAATGCCTCTGGCAAGTTTTATTTCGATGATTTTCGAAATGATCCCGCCTCTGGCATCCCGCCTCCGTCACGCTTAGCTCTTGGCTATGACCGCCCCGATTGCCGATCTCTCGCAAAAGCTCGCCGCCTGCACGCTCTGCGCCGACCGCTTCGCCGCGACCAAAACCCGCCACGCGCCGCGCCCGGTGGTCTGGTTCGCTCCCGGCGCGCGGCTGCTGATCGCCGGGCAGGCGCCCGGGCTGCGCGTGCATGAGAGCGGCCGGCCTTTCGACGACCCGTCGGGCAAGCGCCTGCGCGAATGGCTGGGGATCGACGAGGCCACGTTCTGGGACAAGAGCCGCGTTGCCATCGTGCCCATGGCCTTCTGCTTTCCCGGCTACGATGCCAAGGGCGCCGACCTGCCGCCGCCGCCGATCTGCCGCGACACCTGGCACGATGCGCTCTTTGCGGCGCTTGGCGAGGTGCGGCTGCGGATCTATGTCGGCGGCTATGCGCAGCGCTATCACATGGGCGTCAGGACCGGTGTCACCGAGACGGTGCGGAACTGGCGCGACAGCCTTCCGGGTGCAATTCCCTTGCCCCATCCGTCCTGGCGCAATACGGCATGGCTGAAACGCAACCCGTGGTTCGGGGACGAGCTGCTGCCCGTCCTGCGCACCCGCGTCCGCGAGGCCCTGGAATGACCGAAAACACCCCATTCGATATCGCCCATGCCGCCATGGAGGCCGCCCCCGAGGACGATGCCGCCCGGCTGCGCTTTTACGAGAGGCTCGCCGATTCCGAGCTCTTTGTGCTGCTGACCAAGGAGGCCGAGGGCGATCAGGTGGAGCCCGAGATCTTCGAGCTGGCCGATGCCAGCTTCGTGCTGGTCTTCGACCGCGAGGACCGGCTGTCGCAATTCGTCGGCGGGCCCGCGCCCTATGCGGCGCTGTCCGGTCGTGCGGCGGTCAACATGCTGGCCGGTCAGGGCATCGGTCTGGCGGTCAATCTCGAGGTCGCGCCCTCGGCGATCCTGCTCCCCGAGCAGGCGGTGGACTGGCTGGCCGAGACGCTGGGTCATGGCCCGCAGGAGGCCGAGGCGCAGATCGAAGAGGTCCTGCCGCCCGCCGGCCTGCCGGAGGTTCTGGTCACCGCGCTCGACACCAAGCTTGCCACCGCCGCCGGCTTTGCCCGCTGCGCCTGGCTGGCCGGCGTCGCCTATTCCGACGGGGTGCGCAGCCACCTGCTGGCCTTTGCCGGCACCGTGCCCGGCGCCGAGGGCGCGCTGGCTCGCGCGGTGAACGAGGCGCTGGTCTTTTCCGGCATCGAGGCCGGTGCGCTCGACGTGCTCTTCATCCGCGACAGCGATCCGCTGGCCGCCTCGCTCACCCGGGTCGGGCTGCGCTTCGATCTGCCCGAGATCGCCGAACCCGAGCGGGTGGAACGCATCGCCCCCGGCTCCGACCCGGACAGCCCGCCGATCCTGCGCTAGGACGCAACGCCCTCTTAGGAAGCTGGGTTTCCAAACCACAAGACATCACAGACGCCCCAGCTCCTCGCGCAGCGTCGGCAGCGTATCGCCCGGCGCGGGCCTCGCCTCCCACACCGCCCGCGCGATCGCCCGCGCCAGGCAGACGCTCGCCGCATGGCCGATGGCCGAGAGCTGTACCGACGGCGCCACCAGATCCTGCGTCCCCGTCGCGGCGGCAAAGACCAGATCGCCGTCCATCGGCGAATGCGCCGGCACGATGGCCCGCCCGATGCCGTCATGCGCCGCCACCGCCATGCGGTGGCATTGCGCTTTGTCCAGCGCCGCGTCGGTCGCCACCACCGCAATCGTGGTGTTGCCGATCCCTGCCATGGCCGAAAGCTTGCGGCTCTCCGGCAGCGCGGCAAACCCCGCCGGATCCGCCCCCATCCCGCCGAACTCATCGCCGATCTCGAAGGGCGCCGCCCAGAAATGCCGCCCCGAGGGCGTGGTGACACTCCCCATCGGGTTCACCGCCACCAGTGCGCCCACGGTGATGCCATCCTCCAGCATCAGGCTAGCCGAGCCGAGCCCGCCCTTGTGCATCGCCGTCTGCGCGCCGCAGCCCGCCCCCGACGCGCCCAGCGCAAAGCCCCGCCCGCAGCCGCCAGCGCCGTGCGGCCCAGCGCCGGATAGGGGTTCACCCCCCAGTCCTTTTCACCGCCGTTGAGCAGGTCGAAGATGATCGCCGCAGGCACGATCGGCACCCGTGCCGAGAGCACCTCGAACCCGCGCCCGGCCTCGTGCAGCGCATCCATCACGCCCTGCGCCGCGGCGAGGCCAAAGGCGCTTCCGCCCGAGAGCACCAGCGCATCCACCCCCGGCGCGGTCTTGTCCGGCGCCAGAAGGTCGGTCTCGCGTGTGCCGGGCGCACCGCCCATCACCGCCACAGACGCCGTGAACGGCGCCTCCGCCGTCACCACGCTCACCCCGGATTTCAGCGCCACATCCTCGGCATTGCCGACCTTCAGGCCGGGCACATCGGTGATCAGGTTGCGGGGTCCGGGGCGCATGACATTCCTCCTGTCGGCTCTCCCCCTTTTGTCCGACGCGCGCCGCCCCCGCGCAAGCCTCTGCGCGTCTTCTCTTTGCAAATACGCCCCTTTGCGACCGTGCCACAGGCGGTGCCTTCAGATACAGCGCCCGCCATCCACCTCCATGCAGACGCCCGTCACCATCGACGCCTCGTCGGAACAGAGATAGAGCGCCGCATTGGCCATGTCCTGCGGCGTCGAGAACCGGCCCAGCGGAATGGTCGAGAGGAATTTCGCCCGCATCTCCGGCGTGTCCTCGCCCAAGAAGCTCGCCAGCAGCGGCGTCTCACCCGCCACCGGGTTGATCGCATTCACCCGCACGCCGGCAGGCGCCAGCTCCACCGCCATGGCCCTGGTCGCGGTGTTCATCCAGCCCTTCGAGGCGTTGTACCAGCTGAGCCGCGGGCGCGGCGAGACACCGGCGGTGGAGGCCACATTGAGGATCGCGCCGGCCCCCGCGCCTTCATGTGCCCAACCAGCGCACGCGCCGTCAGATAGACCGATTTGCAGTTCACCGCGATGACCCGGTCGAAATCCGCCTCGCCGATCTCCTCCATCGGTGCCGGCAGATGCGTCACCCCGGCATTGTTGACCAGAATATCCACCTGCCCCAGCGCCTCCAGCGCGTGGCCGGCCATGGCCGTCACGCTGTCGCCGTCCGAAACATCCACCGGCTGCGCGATGCCGCCGCAAGCCTCCGCCACGCGCGCGGCGGCTTCTGCATTGATATCGGCCACCATGACCCGCGCGCCCTCGGCGGCAAAGCGCATGGCGATGCCCTCGCCGAAACCCGATCCGCCGCCGGTCACGATGGCGCATTTTCCCTGCAATCTCATGTCGTTCTCCTCCCTCGATCCCTGCCTAACCGTGCCGCGCCGCCACCGTCTTCAGCACCGAAAACCCGTAGAGCGCCTCGAACCCCTTCTCGCGCCCGTGGCCGGATTTCCCGACGCCGCCAAAGGGCAGCTCCACCCCGCCTCCGGCGCCGTAATTGTTGAGAAATACCTGCCCCGCGCGCAGTTTCTTCGCCAGCCGCATCTGCCGCGCGCCGTCACGGGTCCAGACGCTGGCCACCAGCCCGTAATCGGTGCCGTTGGCGATGCGCAGGGCCTCCTCCTCGGTCTCGAAGGGCACGATCACCTGCACCGGGCCGAACACCTCGTCCTGCGCCAGCACATGCTCCGGCGGCACCGGACCGAAGAGGCAGGGCTGCACGTAATGCCCGCCCTCCGGCAGATCCTCCGCCAGCGCTGCCCGCGCCAGCAGCGGCAGGTCGGCGCCGGTCGCCAGAAACTCCTCGACCCGCGCCTTCTGCGCCGCGCTGATCAGCGGGCCGACATCGGGATCCGCCATCGCCGGGCCGACCCGCTTGGCCGCATAGGCCTCGGCCATGCGCGCGCAGACCTCGTCCAGCAACGCGCGCTGAACCAGAATGCGCGAGGAGGCAGAGCAGGTCTGCCCGGCATTCTGCAAGCCGGCATTGACCAGAAACGGCAGCGCCTCGTCGAGATCGGCATCGGCGAACACCAGTTGCGGCGACTTGCCCCCCAGCTCCAGCGTTACCGGCACCACATTGGCGCCCGCCGCCTGCTGCACCGCCGCGCCGGTGCCGACCGAGCCGGTAAAGCTCACATGGTCGATGCCCCTGTGCCCCGCCAGCGCCGCGCCGGCCTCGGCACCGAGCCCCGGCACCACGTTCAGCGCACCGGCGGGCAGGCCCGCCTCCTGCGCCAGCTCGGCAAAGGCCAGCGCCGTGAGGCAGGCGTCTTCGGCGGGTTTCAGCACGCAGGCATTGCCCATGGTCAGCGCCGCGCCGACCGAGCGCCCGATGATCTGCATCGGATAGTTCCAGGGCACGATATGGCCGGTCACCCCATGCGGCTCGCGCAGCGTGTAAACGGTGTAGCCGTCGAGATAGGGGATCGTCGTGCCATGCACCTTGTCCGCCGCCCCGCCATAGAACTCGCAATAGCGCGCCAGCGCCAGCGCATCGGCGCGGGCCTGGCTCAGCGGCTTGCCCACATCCATCGCTTCGAGTTCCGCCAGCGCCTCGGCATGCTCCAGCACCAGACCGGAAAGCCGCGTCAGGAGGCGCCCGCGCTCCAGCGCGCTCATCCGTCCCCAATCGCCCTCCAGCGCCGCCCGCGCCGCGGCCACAGCGTCATCGACATCCGCCGCCGTGGCGCGCGCGATGCGTCCGATCTCCTCTCCCGTCGACGGGTCGCTCAGCGGCAGCGTCTCGGCGCTGTCGCGCCATACCCCGCCGATCAGCATCCGGGCGCTATCGCGCCTCAGGCTGTCCAGCATCGCTCTCTCCTCCTCCCGGTGGCTGCGGCAGGCTCGGCGCCGCGGCCAATAGGGATTTGGTATAGAAATGCCCGGGTCTGTCAAACACCGCCTCGGTCGGCCCCTGCTCGACAATCTCGCCCGCGCGCATGACAAGCACCCGGTCGGTGATGCCGCGCACCACGCTCAGATCGTGCGAGATGAAGAGATAGGTCAGCCCGTATTGCCGCGAGAGGCCGGCGATCAGATCGAGGATCTGCGCCCGCACCCGCACATCCAGCGCCGAGACCGCCTCGTCGAAGATCACCAGCTCGGGCCGGATGATCAGCGCCCGCGCGATGGCGATGCGCTGGCGCTGGCCGCCGGAAAAGGCGTGGATATAGCTCTCCGCGTGCTCGGGTTGCAGCCCGACGGCGGTGAGCGCCTCGGCGATGGCGTGTTCGCGGGCGGCGCCCTTTGGCGGATCGGGCAGCAGGTGAAACGGCTCGGCGATCAGCCGGCCCACCTTGTGGCGCGGATTGAAGGAGCCATAGGGATCCTGAAACACCACCTGCACGCGGCGGCGCACCGCCGGGTCCGGGCGACCCCGCGAATAGACCGGCATGCCGTCGAGCGTGATCTCCCCCGCCTGCACCGGTTCCAGCCCGAGGATCGCGCGGGCCAGCGTGGATTTCCCGCAGCCCGACTCGCCCACAAGCCCGACGCGCTCGCCGCGCCGGATCTCGAAACTGACGCCGTTCACCGCGATGAGCCCCGGTGCCGGGGCGAAGAGCGCCCGCCGCCCGGGATAGCGGCGCGTGACCTCATCCACGCGCAACAGCGGCGCCTCCGCCCGCGCTCCGGGCAGATCGGCCCGGTGCCGCGAGGCCTCAAAAAGCTGGCGGGTATAGGGGTGACGCATCTCCCGGAACAGCGCCCGCGTCTCTCCCTGTTCCACAATCCGTCCCGCTTTCATCACCGCGATCCGGTCGGCCATTTCCGAGACCACCGCGAGATCATGGGTGATCATCATCAGCCCCATGCCCTCCTCGCGCACCAGATCGCGCAGCAGATCGAGAATCTGCGCCTGCGTCGTCACATCGAGCGCCGTGGTCGGCTCGTCGGCGATCAGCAGGCGCGGGCGCAAGGCGATGGCCATGGCGATCACCACCCGCTGACGCTGCCCGCCCGAGAGCTCATGCGGAAAGCGCGAGGGCGGCACCCGCTCTGCCAGCAACCCGACCCGCGCCAGCACCTCCGCCGCGCGGGCACGGGCGGCGGCGCGTGGCATTGCCTTGTGCACAAGGATGGTCTCGGCCACCTGATCGCCGATCCGCATCACCGGGTTGAGCGCGGTCATCGGCTCCTGAAAGATCATGCCGATCTCGCGCCCGCGCAGCGCGCAAAGCCGCGCTTCGGATAGGCCCAGCAGATCGGCCCCGGCCAGCCGCAGCGCGCCCCGGGTCTCGGCGGCAGGCGGCAGGAGCCCGATGGTGGCGAGCGCGGTCATCGACTTGCCCGAGCCGCTCTCGCCGGTCAGCGCGACGATCTCGCCCGGCGCGATCTCCAGCGAGATATCGTTGAGGATCTGCCTGCCATGGATATGCAGCGACAGGCGGTCGATTTCGAGCAGGTGGGGCGCTGCCCCGTCGCGGCCCTGCCGCGACTCCCCGGGATATTTGGAGCCAATGGAAACACTCATGCGCGCACCACCCGCAGGCGGGGATCAAGCCGGTCGCGCAGCCCGTCGCCCAGAAGGTTCAGCCCCAGCACCATGAGCACGATGGCGAGCCCCGGCAGGATCGCCACATGCGGCGCCAGCGCCACCATGGTCTGCGCATCGGCCAGCATCCGCCCCCAGGAGGGCAGCGGCGGCTGCGCGCCGAGACCCACATAGGAGAGCCCCGCCTCGGCGAGGATGCCCAGCGAGAACTGGATGGTGCCCTGCACGATCAGCAGGTTGGCGATATTCGGCAGGATATGCTCGGCGCTGATGCGCGGCGCGGATTTGCCCGCCACCCGCGCCGCCATGACGAATTCGCGCTTCCAGAGCGGCAGCGCCGCACCGCGCGCCAGACGGGCGAAGACGGGGATGTTGAAAATGCCGATGGCGATGATCGCGTTGGTGGCGCCGGGGCCGAAGATCGCGGTGATCAGGATCGCGATGACAAGGCTCGGGAAAGCGAAGATCAGGTCGTTGCCGCGCATGATGACCTCGTCGAGCCAGCCGCCCCTGCGCGCCGCCGCCGCCAGGCCCAGCGGCACCCCTGCCCCCATGCCGATGCCCACCGCCACCAGCGCCACGGCGATGGAGGTGCGCGCGCCGACCATGATCATCGACAGGATATCGCGACCGAAATGATCGGTGCCCAGCCAATGCGCCGCCGAGGGCGGTTGCAGCCGCTCGGCGATCACCAGCGCGCCGGTGTCGTAAGGGGTCCAGAGGAAGGAGAGCAGCGCCGCGCCCGCGAAGAGCGCGGTGAGCAGCGTGCCGAGGATCAGGTTGCGGCTCATCGCGCCGCCCTCAGCCGGGGGTCGGCGGCGGCATAGGCGAGATCTGTGAGGAAATTCACCGAGATCACCGCAAAGACCAGCAGCATCACCACCGATTCCACCACGATCAGGTCGCGCTGGGTGATGGCCTGAAAGATCAGCCGCCCGAGCCCCGGCAGAAAGAACACCTGTTCGATGATGATCGCGCCGGCGAGCAGGAAGGAGAATTGCAGACCGAGGATCGTCAGCACCGGGATCAGCGCGTTGCGCACCCCGTGGCGCCAGAGCGCCTGGCGGCGCGACAGCCCCTTGGCCCGCGCGGTGCGGATGAAATCCTCGTGCAGGATATCGATCAGCGAGGAGCGCATGACCCGCGCCAGGATCGCCGCCTGCGGCAGCGCCAGTGCCACCGCCGGCAGGGTCAGCGCCTTGAGCGCGGCCAGCGGCGCCTCCCAGCCGGGAAAGCCGCCGGCGCTGAACCAGCGCAGTTTCAGCGCAAAGAGCAGCACCAGCAGCATGGCGAACCAGAAATTCGGCACCGCGATGCCGAGCTGCGTCGCCCCCATCACGCCGATATCGCCCGCCCGCCCGCGCCGTGCGGCGGCATAGATCCCCGCCGGGAAGGCGATCAGCGTCGCGAGCGTCAGCGCGTAGAGCGCCAGCGGCAGCGACACCCAGAGCCGTTCCGTCACCATCTGCGCCACCGGCGCGCGATAGGTATAGGAGGTGCCGAAATCGCCCTGGAGCATGCCGCCGATCCACGCCAGGTAACGCTCCCATTTCGGCAGGTCGAGCCCGAGCTCCGTGCGCAGCGCCGCCACCGTATCGGGGCGCGCATTGATGCCTAGCATATAGCTCGCCGGATCGCCCGGCGCGACCTCGACCACCAGAAAGATGACCAGCGAGGCAACCGCGAGGCTGACAGCGAGAATGGCCAGTCGTTTCAGCGCATAAGAGAGCATGGGGCGAGCCTATGCGGCAGCGCGGCGCGGGTCCAGCGGGATCGCCGGCGCAGGCACCACGGCGGTGGGACGGCGTTTTGCGGCTTTCGCCGGATCGCCGAAGCCCGTATCCCGCTCTCCATGCACCCGATCGCCGCCCCCTCCCTGTCTGCAAGAGCCCCCACATGATCGCTTTGTGTTTCGAAAACGCCCGCGTGCTGCGGCCCGGTGGCTGGGACGCGGCGCCGCTCGCCATCGCGGGCGGCAAGATTGTCGATGAGTTGGGCGTGCGGCGGGTGGATCTGACGGGCTATGACATTCTGCCCGGCATCGTCGACGCCCATGGCGACGGGTTCGAGCGGCACATGGCACCGCGCCGCGGGGCGCTGCGGGAGAGGGCGTCCGGGGTGGCGGCCTGCGCGGCGGAGCTTGCGGCCAATGGCATCACCACGGCGATGCTGGCGCAGTTCTGGTCCTGGGAAGGCGGCATGCGCGGGCCGGAATTTGCCGAGGAGGTCTTTGCCTCGGTCGCCGAGGTGGCGCCCACGGTACCGATCGACCTGCGGCTGCAATTGCGGCTGGAGACGCATTTCCTCGACAGTTTCGACGCGGCGGAGGCGGCGATGGCGCGCTGGGGGATCGGCTATGTGGTGTTCAACGACCACCTGCCGCATGTCCGGCTCGCCGAGGGGCGCAAGCCGCCGCGCCTGACCGGGCAGGCGCTGAAATCCGGGCGCTCGCCCGAGGCGCATCTGGCGCTGATGCAGGCGCTGCATGCGCGCAGCGACGAGGTGCCCGAAGCGCTGGATGCGCTCTGCGCACGGCTGGCGGCGCGGGGCGTGCGCATGGGCAGCCATGACGACCGCAATGCGGACACCCGCGCGCTCTGGCGCGGGCGGGGCGCCCATGTGTCGGAGTTTCCGGAGACGCTGGAGGCGGCACGGGCAGCGAGAGAGGGCGGCGATTCGGTGGTGCTGGGCGCGCCCAACGTGGTGCGGGGGGCGAGCCATGCCGGCAATATCGCCGCGTCCGAGCTGATCGCGGCGGGGCTCTGCGACGCGCTGGCCTCGGATTACCACTACCCTGCCCCGGCCCGCGCCGCCTGGCGCTGCGTCGAGCTGGGCCTGCTCGACGAGGTCGCGGCCTGGCGGCTGGTGTCGGAGGGGCCGGCGCGGCTGCTGGGGCTGGAGGACCGGGGGCGGCTGGAGCCCGGGCTGCGCGCCGATCTGGTGGTGATGGAGCGCGAGACCCGGCGGATCGTGATGACCATGGCGGGCGGAGAGATGGCCTGGCTGTCGGGCGGGATCGCCGAACGGCTGATCTAGAGCGCGCGACGCCTCAGCCGCGCACGATCCGGTTCACATGGCCCATCTTGCGGCCCGGCTTCACCGCCTCCTTGCCGTAGAGATGGATTGCCGTATCCGCCTCGCCCGCAAGCTCGGGCAGCTTGTCGAGATCGTCGCCGATCAGGTTCTCCATCTGCACATCGGCATAGCGGCTGCCATCGCCCAGCGGCCAGTTGGCGACGGCGCGGATATGCTGCTCGAACTGGTCGATGGTGCAGCCGTTCTGCGTCCAGTGGCCGGAATTGTGCACACGCGGCGCGATCTCGTTCACCAGCAGGCCCTGCGGCGTCACGAAGAGCTCCACCCCCATGACGCCCACATAGTTCAGCGCATTCAGGATCTTGGCCGCCAGCAGCACCGCATCGGTGCGCTGCGCCGTGCTGAGCCGCGCGGGCACGGTGGTGGTGCGCAGGATGCCCTCGCGGTGGATATTCTCGCCGGGATCGTAGCAGGCGACGGCGCCGTCGGCGCTACGCGCGGCGATGACCGAGACCTCGTGCGTGAAGGTCACAAAGCCTTCGAGGATCGCCGGCGCACCGCGCATCTCCGCCAGCGCGGCAGCCGCCTCGTCGGAGCTCTGGATGCGCACCTGCCCCTTGCCGTCATAGCCGAAACGGCGGGTCTTGAGGATCGCCGGGGTGCCGATGATCTCCAGCGCCTGGGTCAGGCTTTTCGCGTCGGTGATATCGGCGAAAGGCGCGGTGGTGAGGCCGAGATCGGTGAGAAAGGTCTTTTCCGTCAGCCGGTCCTGGCTGACCCGCAGCGCCTCGCGCCCCGGGCGGATCGGGCAGAGCGCCTGAAGCGTGTCGAGCGCGTCCGTGGGGATGTTCTCGAACTCGTAGGTGATCACATCGACCGAGGCGGCAAAGGCCTCGAGCGCGGCCTTGTCGTCATAGGAGGCGGTGGTGACCCGATCCGCCACATGACCGGCGGGCGGCGCCATGCCCGGCTCGTAGACATGGCAGCGCAGGCCCAGACGGCTGGCCGCGACCGACAGCATGCGGCCGAGCTGGCCACCGCCGAGAATGCCGATGGTGGCGCCCTGAGGGAGTTGGTCGGTCATGATCTGCCTCCGGTCACGTATCTGCGGCGGTTCTGTCGCGAAACGGCGCCCGCCGCAAGCGCTCAGTCGCGCTGCGGCTCGTCGGGGATGGAGTCGGAGAGCGCCGCGCGCCAGGCATCGAGCCGGTCGGCGAGCGCGGAATCCTGAAGCGCGAGGATGCCCGCCGCCATCAGCCCGGCATTGGCCGCCCCGGCCCCGCCTATGGCCATGGTGCCGACGGGAAAGCCGCGCGGCATCTGCACGATGGAATAGAGGCTGTCGACGCCGGAAAGCGCCCGGGTCTGCACCGGCACGCCGATCACCGGCACGCGGGTTTTCGAAGCCATCATGCCCGGCAGATGCGCGGCCCCGCCGGCGCCGGCGATGATCACCTGAAGACCGCGCCCGGCAGCCTCCTTGCCATAGCTCCAGAGCCGGTCGGGCGTGCGGTGCGCCGAGACGATCCTGACCTCATAGGCCACGCCCAGCTCGTCCAGAATGTTCGCCGCTTCTTCCATGGTGGGCCAGTCCGACTGGCTGCCCATGATGATGCCGACCTTGACCGTCTCTTCCGCCATCGCATGCCCCCGCTTGTCACGAAACACGCACTATAGCGGCTGGCCGCCCCTTGTCCATCGGCAGGGGCGGCCAGGGCAGGCGGCGCTCAGCCTGCCAGCTTGTCCTGGGTGTTGGTGTCGAAATCCGAGGCGTCGTGACGCTCGTGCAGTTGCTCGGAAGGCTCTCCGACCACCCGGTTCACCATGCGGCCCCGGGCCACCGCGGGGCGCGCGTCGATCTCTTTCGCCCAGCGCTGGAGGTTCTTGTAGCTTTCCACATCGAGGAACTCGCCCGCCTCGTAGGAACGGCCCAGCGCCATATTGCCGTACCAGCACCAGATGGCGATATCGGCGATGGTGTAATCGTCGCCGGTCATATAGCGGCGCTCGGCCAGATTGCGGTCGAGCACGTCGAGCTGGCGCTTGGTCTCCATCGTGAAGCGGTCGATGGGATATTGCATCTTGTAGGGCGCATAGGCGTAGAAATGCCCGAAGCCGCCACCGACATAGGGCGCGCTGCCCATCTGCCAGAACAGCCAGGAGAGCATCTCCGGCCGGTCTTCGGGTTTGCCGAGGAAGGCGCCGAACTTCTCCGCCAGATGCAGCAGGATGGCGCCGGATTCGAACACCCGCACCGGCGCCGTGCCCGAGCGGTCCAGCAGCGCCGGGATCTTGGAGTTCGGGTTGATCCCGACAAAGCCCGAACCGAACTGATCGCCATCGCCGATACGGATCAGCCAGGCGTCGTATTCCGCCCCGGTATAGCCCGCCGCCAGCAGCTCTTCGAAGAGGATGGTCACCTTCTGCCCGTTGGGCGTGGCGAGGCTGTAGAGCTGGAACGGATGCTTGCCGACCGGCAGCTCCTTGTCATGGGTGGGCCCCGCGATGGGCCGGTTGATCGAGGCGAACTGGCCGCCGCTCTCCTGCTCCCAGGTCCAGACCCGGGGCGGGGTGTAATCTTCGCTCATGGCTGCGTTTCCCTATTTCTGTTCGCCCGATGAACCTAACTCCGGATTCCCGGATTGCCAGACACCGCGATATGCCGATTTGCGCAAATCGGCTGTTGCCAGGCGCACAGACAGACCGGAGGTCCATGGCCTGCCCCCAAGCGCAAAGAAAAAGGGCGGCCCCGCAGGCCCGCCCCCTTTTCATCCGGTGTGTCGGGCCGCTTACGGCTCCAGCGACAGCGCCACGAAGCGCGGATCGCCGCCCCGGCGCACCAGCAAGAGCAGCGACTTGCGCCCGGCGGCCTCGGCCTCTTCGATCTGGCCTTCCAGATCCGCGACCGTCAGAACCTGGACCTGGCCCGCCTCGGTGATCACGTCACCGGCACGCAGCCCCTTCTCGAAGGCCTCCGAGGTCTCGTCCACCGCCGTCACGGCAAGGCCCTTGGCGCTCACCGGCAGGTCCATCTCGTCGCGCAGCTCCTGCGTCAGCGGGCTCAGCGTGAGGCCGAGCAGCTCCATTTGCGAGGGCTCTTCCGGGGTCACCTCCTGCGAAGCGGGATAGGTGCGCTCCGCCTCTTCGCGGCGGCCCAGCGTCACCAGCAGCGTCTCGGTCTTGCCGTTGCGGTTCACCACAACGCGGACGGCCTTGCCAACTTCGGTGTTGCCGACGATGCGGACGAGCTGGCGGGTGTCCTCGATCTCGCGCCCGTCGAAGCTCACGATCACGTCGCCCGCTTCCATGCCGGCTTCCATCGCCGGGCCCTCGGGCACGTCGGAGACCAGCGCGCCCTTAGCCGAGGCGAGGCCCAGCGCTTCGGCGACATCGTCGGTCACGTCCTGAATGCGCACGCCCAGCCAGCCGCGGCGGGTCTCGCCATATTGCTTGAGCTGGTCGACCACCTTGGTCACCACGTTGGAGGCCATGGAGAAGCCGATGCCGATGGAACCGCCATTGGGCGACAGGATCGCGGTGTTCACGCCGATCACATCGCCGTTCATGTTGAAGAGCGGCCCGCCCGAGTTGCCACGGTTGATGGCGGCATCGGTCTGGATGTAATCGTCATAGGTGCCCGAGAGCGCCCGGTTGCGGGCGGAAACGATGCCGGCCGAGACCGAAAAGCCCTGGCCCAGCGGGTTGCCCATCGCCATCACCCAGTCGCCGACGCGGGCCTCGTCGCTATTGCCGAAATTGACGAATTTCAGCGGCTCTTCCGCTTCGACCTTGAGCAGGGCGATATCGGTGTTGCGGTCGGTGCCGACCAGTGTCGCGGGCAGGGTGAAGCCCTCGAAGAACTCGATCTCGATCTCGTCGGCGCCGTCGATGACGTGGTTGTTGGTGACGATATAGCCGTCTTCGGAAATCACGAAGCCCGAGCCCAGCGCCGAGGAGCGGCGAGGACGGTCGCCCTGCGGGCCGTTGCGATCCTGGAATTCGCGGAAGAAATCCTCGAAGGGCGAGCCTTCGGGCACGATGCCCTGCGGTCCGGTGCGCCCGGCCACCATGGTCGAGGTGGTGATGTTCACCACCGAGGGGCTGATGCGCTCGGCCAGATCGGCAAAGCTCTCGGGCACGCCGCGGGCCTGCGCCATCAGCGCCTGGGATACGATCAGGAACATCGACAGCGTCGCAAGCCAGAACAACCGGAGCGGCGTGGCGTTGTCGCGTGTCACAGCAAGTGCTTGGGGTTTCACCTGGGTCTCCTTCTTTGCGGCGGAGGGCCGCGCGTGAGGGCGCGTGCAGCTTCCTCAGCCTCCTCTGTAATAAGGCTAACATAGGACGCGCCGGGCGCCACCAAAGAAAAGGTTGCAAAGGATCAAGCCCATGTGAAACGCCGGTGAAGCTCCGAGAGCGGCCCTTCGGGCTGTCGGATCGCGTTGGACCGGGTCGCTGCTCCGATCAGAAAACAGCCCCGCAATCGGCGTCCCGAAACAGCGCTGATAGCGAGAATCATGTGTGGAAAAACAGGGATCAGGCGGGCAATGCAACGCGGTCGTGCCGACCCCGACCATGGGTTTTGCGCTCCGTCCGAATGGCCTGCCCGGGCGCATCTTCGGAAGAATACCATTCACATCAAGTCATTACGGATACGCCTCCACGCCGAGAGCGCACCGCCGTCCGGACCGGAAAGCGTCACGGCGGCACAAGAACAGCGCTTGACTATTTAATTTAATTTTATTAATTTAATGTCATTAAATTAATTCAGAGTATCCCCATGGCCCGTCCCCGCAAGACCCAGCAGATAGACATTCGCACCCGCGCCATCGCGGAAACCATCCGTCTGCTCGACGAAAAGGCGGCAACGGCGATCACGCTTTCCGAGGTGGCGACGGCGGTCGGATGCCGGGCGCCCGCGCTCTACACCCATTTCGCCAACAAGGACGCACTGCTGCGCGCCGTCCACGACGCCGGATTCCGCATGATGCTCGAGGAAAAGCTCGCCCTCGCCGCGCATCATGACGGCGATGCCTTTGCCCGGCTGCGCGAGGGCGGCCATGCCTATCTGCGCTTTGCCTTCGAACGGTCCGGTCTCTACCGGCTGATGTTCTCCCCTCCGCCTCTTGTCGTCACAGACGAAAGCCCATTCGCCACCGATGCCGGCGCCGCGTGCCTCGCCGCCCTGCGCGCCGCCGTACGCGGCTGTCAGGCCGAGGGCTATCTGCCCGCCGAAGACGATGCGCAGACGGCCTTCACACTCTGGTCGGCGGTCCATGGCGCGGCCTCGCTGGTCTTGCAGGACCGCGCGCCGGTCGCCGACCAGGCCGGCGCCCGCGCCGCCGCCATGGCGACCGTCGACATGCTTATGGGCTTTATCAGCGCCACCCGGCGCCCACTTTCCTGAGATCAACCGAAAGACACCGTCATGACCCGCCGTCCCCTGACCATTGCCGCCGCCCTCATCGCCCTGCCCGTGCTCGGCCTCGCCATCTGGATCGGCATCTCGACCCTGCTCACCGAGCGCGAGATCGCCGGTCGTGTCGCCTCGGTCCGCCAGATCGCCAAAGATTACGGCCCCGTTGCGGTCAAGGCCGACGCCTTCGCCGACCTGCCGGCGCCGGTTCAGCGCTATCTGCGCTTTGCCGTGCCCGAACTGTCCTCGCCCCACAGCTTCGTTCATATGGCCGAGCGCGGCGACTTCCGGCGCCCGCTGATGGAGGCGTTCGAGCCGACCCGCGCCTCGCAGAACATCGCCGTGGCGACACCCGCGCTGATGTTCGATGCCACCACGCCGATGATGAAAGTGCTCTGGGCCCGGCCCTATGATTACTTCGCCGAAGGCAAGATGGTGATGCGGGCAAAGATCGCCTCCACCCTCACCGTGGTGGACGAGCGCGAAAGCGAGGTGCTGAACCGTATCTCGCTGCGTCGCTGGCTGCTGGAAAGCCCGCTCTTCCCCATGGCGCTGCTGCCCGGCGGCCCGGTCAGCTGGGAACCCGTCGACGCGCACCACGCCCGCGCCACGGTATCGGGTTTCGGGCTCGAAGCCTCGATGGTCGCGCAATTCCGCGAGGATGGCAGCCTGGAGAGCTTCCTGGCCGAAGAGGACGGGGATCTGAACACGCCCTATCACGGGTCCGGCGAATATTCCTGGCGCGGCGACTATCGGGAGGTTCAGGGGATGATGATCCCGCACGGTTTCATCACCGCGCGCGCGGCGGGCGGCGAAACCTTTCCGTTCTGGCAGGGCGAGGTGACCGAGATCGCTTTCGAATAAGGCGCCGGGCGCGACGGGACCGCGAGGCATAGCCTCTCTCATCGACCGCGCCGCAGAACGCTATGGTCGCCTGGGCGCATAGATGGTAAGCCCGGCATATATCCCTTGTCGATTGGACCAGTCCCATGCCCGGCCTCACCCCCGAAGGCACCAAGCTCGTTTCCGAGATCGCCGCGCGCCACGGCGTGTCGACCGGCGCGGTGGAGACCCTGCTCTTTGCGCTGGTCGCCGGGAACGGCACGCAGGCGCAGTTCGATCACCCGGATCTCGGCGGCATGGGGCAGTGGTCGCAGGGCGGCATGAC
Source organism: Salipiger abyssi (assembly GCF_001975705.1). Taxonomy (NCBI): domain Bacteria; kingdom Pseudomonadati; phylum Pseudomonadota; class Alphaproteobacteria; order Rhodobacterales; family Roseobacteraceae; genus Salipiger; species Salipiger abyssi. Next base: position 2,329,348 of record NZ_CP015093.1, on the reverse strand, counting down.
CATGGTCGGCAATATGTTCGACAATGCGCTGAAGGCACGAGTCGATGCGTTGTGCTCGGAACTCGCGGGCGTGCTGGCCAACCACCCGCCGCTGATCCACAGGCCTGCGGCCACGGGGATGCAGAGCCAGTCGCAATCGAGCGGCGGCGACAGCAGCCTGTTCCTGCCCGGCGGCGCCGGGGCCTCCGCCTGGCCCGCAGAGCTGGGCATGCCCTCCTCCACCGGCGCGCAGAACAATCTGCGCTACGCCTTCTTTCCCGAAACCCACCGGCTGGCCATAGACATCGCCGGTCGGATGGAGATCTTCGACACCGGCGATCACCGGATCTCTGGCGTGTCGCAGCAGCAAAGCGGCGATCAGTCCCTGACCTTCGTCAGCCAGTACGGGCTGGTCCGGCTCGCCGATCTGCCGAAGGTCGATCTGGGTGCGGCAGAGCCCGCACCCGAAACGCCCGCGCCGCAGCAGGCCGCGCCGGCGGCACCTGCCCCCGCCCCAGCCGATCCGGAGCCGCAGCCCGTGGCCGCGCCCGAACCGCCCGCCGCAGAGCCCCATGCAAAGGAGCCGGAGCCCGCAGCGCCGCAGGCAAAGACGACGGAAACGGATTCCGACGCGATCATCGCGCTGATCCGCAAACTCGCCGATCTTCGCGAGGGCGGCATTCTCACCGATGCGGAATTCGAGGCGAAAAAGCAGGAACTGCTTTCCCGCCTCTGAGCTGCGTCAGCCCACCAGCACGCTGCGGCGGCTGTCGCGGAAGCGCTCCACCATCAGCCGGTACTCCGTCGGGATATCACGCATCGAAACCATGCCCACGGGCACACCCTCGGCGGTGACCACGGGCAGGTGACGAAAGCCGCCCTCACTCATGCGCGTCTGCGCCTCGGCCAGACTGTCGCGACGCCGCACGGTGACGGGATCGGTCGTCATGATCTCTTCCACCCGCGTCTCGGACACCGGGCGCCGGGCCGACACGCAGCGGCGCAGCACATCCCGTTCGCTGACGATACCGACAAGCCTGCCGTCGCGCAGAACGGCGAGCGCGCCGATATTGCGCCGCGCCATGAGGCTGCACGCGGCCTCGACGCTGTCTTCGGGGCCAATGGCGGACAGTTGCCGCCCCTGCAAAAACTGCTCTATCGACGTGATGGTCATAATGGTCTCCTAGAAAAATGAGGTCTGAAATGTCAGAGCTTCATCATAGCCGCGCGCCCGGATCGCGGCAGTCCGGGATTCCCGACTTCACCAGGCGAGATAGCAAAGAAGCATGTTTCGCTTTTGTTCCCGCCGTCCTATCTATCGGGGCATGACAGAGCTTCCCGCTTCCCTTCAGGGCTGGTTCGACCGGCGCGGCTGGCAGATCCACCCGCATCAGCGCGACATGCTGGACCGCGCCGATGCCCCCTGCCTGCTGCTCATCGCGCCCACCGGCGGCGGCAAGACGCTGGCGGGGTTCCTGCCGACGCTGACGGAGCTCGCGGAGGCGCCGCGCGACGGGCTGCACACACTCTATATCTCGCCGCTGAAGGCGCTGGCCGCCGATATCCGGCGCAACCTGCTGATCCCCATCGAGGAGGCCGGGCTGCCGATCCGGGTCGAGGACCGCACCGGCGACACGCCGTCGAGCCGCAAGAAGCGCCAGCGTGCCGACCCGCCGCAGATCCTGCTGACCACGCCGGAATCGCTGGCGCTGCTCACCTCCTACGAAGACGCGCCGCGCATGTTTGCCGGGCTGCAACGGGTGGTGGTCGACGAGATCCACGCGCTGGCCGAAAGCAAGCGCGGCGACCAGCTCATGCTGGCGCTGGCGCGGCTGCAATCCATGTGCCCCGGGCTGCGACGGGTGGGGCTTTCGGCCACGGTCGAGGATCCGCAGGCCATCGCCACGCTGCTGGCGCGCCACCCCGATCCTTGCGAGATCCTTCAGGCCGATCCGGGGCCGGAGCCCGATATCTCCATGCTGGTCACCGAAGAGGCGCCGCCCTGGTCCGGCGGCGGCGCGGCCTATGCCATTCCCGCCGTGCTGGAAGAGGTCAAGCGCCACAGAACCACGCTCATCTTTCACAACACCCGCGCCCAGGCCGAGATCTTTTTCCACAAGCTCTGGCTCGCCAACGAGGACGCGCTGCCCATCGGCATCCATCACGGCTCGCTGGATCGCGGCCAGCGCGAAAAGGTCGAGGCGGCGATGGTGCGCGGCGATCTGCGTGCGATCGTCTGCACCGGCTCGCTGGATCTGGGCATCAACTGGGGCGACGTGGATCTGGTGATCCAGATCGGCGCGCCGAAAAACGTCAAGCGGCTGGTGCAGCGGATCGGGCGGGCCAATCACCGCTACAACGCACCGTCAAAGGCGCTGCTGGTGCCCGCCAACCGCTTTGAGGTGGTGGAATGCCGTGCCGCATTGGAGGCGGTGCGCGACCGCGATCTCGATGGCGAAACGCGCGGGCGCGGGCCGCGCGACGTGCTCTGCCAGCATATTCTCATTGCCGCCTGCGCCGGGCCGTTCGAGGCGGACGCGCTTTATGCCGAGATGATCACGGCGGGCGCCTATGCCGATCTGACGCGGGAGGAGTTCGACGCCTGTCTCGATTTCTGCGCCACCGGGGGTTATGCGCTGCGCGCCTATGACCGCTGGCAACGCCTCTTGCAGCGCCCGGACGGGCTCTGGCAGCTGCGCGACCCGCGCTCGGCGACGCGCATCCGGCAGAATCTCGGCACGATCCAGGACACCGATACGCTCAAGGTGAAATGGCGCGGCCGCGGCGGCGCCCCGCTGGGCGAGATCGAGGAGGGTTTTGCCGCCTCGCTCACCAGAGGCGACACCTTCCTGATCGGCGGGCAGATCGTGCGCTATGAGGGGCTGCGTGAGCTGGTGGTCGAGGTCACCCGCGACGCCGCCCGCAAGCCAAAGATCGCTACCTTCATGGGCTCCAAATTCTCCACCTCCACCCAGCTTTCCGCGCGCATCGTCGAGATGTTCCAGCAGCAGACCTGGCCGGAGCTGCCGCCGCATACCGCCGATTGGCTGCGGCTCCAGCGCGAGGTCTCGCGCCTGCCCGAGCCCGGGCGGCTGCTGATCGAAAGCTTTCCGCATGACGGGCGCGAGCAGCTCGTGGTCTACGGTTTTGCCGGGCGCAACGCGATGCAGACGCTGGGGCTCTTGCTGACCAAGCGCATGGAGGAGGAGGGGCTGGCGCCGATGGGCTTTGTCTCCTCCGATTACGCCGTGCTGATCTGGGGGCTCGACGCGGTGACCGACCCGGCGCCGCTCTTCGATCTGGAGCGGCTGGAGGCGGGGCTGGAGACCTGGCTGGCGGGCAACGCGGTGATGAAGCGCACCTTCCGCGCCTCGGCCACCATCGCCGGGCTGATCGAGCGCAACACCGCCGGGCAGCGCAAGAGCGGTCGGCAGGCCACCATGTCGTCGGATATCCTTTACGACACGCTGGTGAAATACGACCCACGCCATCTGCTCTTGCGGATCACCCGCGAAGAGGCGATGCGCGGGCTGGTGGATTTCGCCCGCATCCGCGAGATGTGCCAGCGGGTGGGCGAGCGGATCGACCTCGTCCGGCTGGAGCGCGTCTCGCCGCTCTCGGCGCCGCTGTTCCTGGAGCCCGGGCGGGTGCCCATCGCGGGCTCGGCGGATGAGCGGCTGATACAGGAGGAGATCACGGCGCTTCTGGACGAATCGGGGCTGGCGCAGATCGGGGCGGGGCATGGCTGAGCGGTGTGATATTTGCCCGGCGCTGTGCCCTTTGGCGGGTGGAGCGACGTGAGTATTTATCGGAAAGATGAAAGAGCCGGGTCGGAGCAGATGACGGGGCTGGCATTCGGATTTCGGCGGGCAGAGCTGGTGGCGCTGGGGTCTGGCGGGCTTTACTGGCCAGAGCAGGCGTTGCTGGTGGTGTCGGATCTGCATTTCGGCAAATCGGCGCGGCTTTCGGCGGTGGGCGGCGCGGCGCTGCCGCCCTATGAGACGCGCGAGACGCTGCTGCGGCTGGAGGCGGATCTGGTGGCGACGGGCGCGCGCCGGGTGATCTGCCTCGGCGACAGTTTCGACGCGGAGGGCATCGCCGAGGCGCTGCCCGAGGAGGAGCGGCTGTGGATCGCGCGGCTGATGGCGGGGCGCGACTGGGTCTGGATCGAGGGCAATCACGATCCCGGCCCGGTGGATCTGGGCGGCACGCATCGCGCCGAGATGGTGCTCGGAGCGCTGGTGTTCCGCCATATCGCGGTGCCGGGGGCAGAGGGCGAGGTCTCGGGGCATTACCATCCCAAGGCGCGGCTGCGGCTGCGCGGGCGCAGCCTGTCACGGCCCTGTTTCCTGGTCGATCACGCGCGGCTGATCCTGCCCGCCTATGGCGCCTATACCGGCGGGCTGCGCAGCGATCACGCGGCGCTGAGGGCGCTGATGGCGCCGGAGGCGCGGGCGATCCTGACCGGGCCGCAGCCGGTTGCGATCCCGATGCCGCGCGGCTGAGGCTTGCCAGCGCCACGCGCCCGTGATCGAGTGCGTGTCATGGATCTCGACACACGGATAAGGGCCAGTTTCGCCCGTCAGAACATGATGATGACGCTGGGCGCGCGGCTGGTCTCGGTCGCGCCCGGCGCCGTCAGCATCGAGGCGGCGATCCGCCCCGATCTGCAACAGCAGCTGGGCTATGCCCATGCGGCGCTGGCCTTTGCCATCGGCGACAGCGCGGCGGGATATGCGGCGCTCTCGGTGATGCCGGAGGACAAGGAGGTCGTGACCTCGGAGATGAAGGTACACCTGCTGGCGCCCGCCGTGGGAGAGACGCTGATCGCCCGCGGGCGGGTGATCAAGCCGGGGCGGCGGCTGGTGATCGTCAGCGCCGATGTCTACGCGGTGAAGGACGGCAGGGAGACCCATGCCGCCCTGCTCACCGGCACCACCGTTCCCGTATAATGCCTGTGCCAACAAGGGGCGGTAGGGTGGGCAATCCTGCCCACCGCTGTGCTCAGGCGGTGAGACCTTCGGGCTCGGCGAGACCGTTGGCGCGGCAGCAGGCGGTGACCGTATTGGCCAGCAGGCAGGCGATGGTCATCGGCCCCACCCCACCCGGCACCGGGGTGATCGCGCCGGCCACCTCGGCGCAGCTGTCGTAGTCGCAATCGCCCACCAGACGGGTCTTGCCTTCGCCCTTCTCGGGCGCGTCGATGCGGTTGATGCCCACGTCGATCACCGTGGCGCCCGGCTTGATCCAGTCGCCCGGCACCATCTGCGGACGGCCCACCGCCGCCACCACGATATCGGCGCGGCGCACCACATCGGCGAGATCCTTCGTCCGCGAATGCGCGATGGTCACCGTGCAGCTTTCGCCCAGCAGGAGCTGCGCCATCGGCTTGCCGACGATGTTGCTGCGCCCGATCACCACCGCGTTCATGCCGGAAAGCGAGCCATGCACATCGCGCAGCATCATCAGACAGCCGAGCGGAGTGCAGGGCACCATGCTCTTCTGCCCCGTCCCCAGCAGGCCCACATTGGAGATGTGGAACCCGTCCACATCCTTGGCCGGGTCGATGGCATTGATCACCGCATCCGCGTTCATGTGATCGGGCAGCGGCAGCTGCACCAGGATGCCATGCACCGCAGGATCGGCATTGAGCTGCGCGACAAGCGCCAGTAGGTCGGCCTCGGGGGTGTCGGCCGGCAGCTTGTGCTCAAAGCTCTGCATGCCGCATTCCACGGTCTGCTTGCCCTTGTTGCGGACATAGACCTGGCTCGCGGGGTCCTCGCCCACCAGCACCACCGCAAGACCCGGCGTGATGCCGTTCTCTTCCTTCAGCCGCGCCACATGGGACGCCACCTTTTCCCGCACATTGGCCGCGAAGGCCTTGCCGTCGATGATCGTGGCCGTCATGGACCTCTCCTTCATTCCCGCCCGAGCGCGGTCTCTTCGCGCCGGATCGACCATTCCACCAGCTCCCGCCAGAGCGATTCCGCCAGCGCCGGGTCGTAGCCTTCGGCCTCGGCATGGGCCATCGCATTGGCGATCACCTCGTCCACCCGGTCGGCGATGCGCGCCGGCCAGCCGTTCTCCGCCTTGAGCTCTGCCGCCCGCGAGATCAGCCGCGCGCGGTGCCCCAGAAGCGCACTCAGAGCCTTGTCGGTCGCGTCGATTTCGGCGCGCAGCGCCGCCATGTCACCCAGATCCGCAGGGTTGCGCATTCTGTGTCTCCTTACCTGACCGCTCAGGCTCTCATGCCCGCCGGTGTATCAATGTTCAACGCCCCGAGAGCGCCGTTTGCGACCTTGCAGCGTGGAAATGCGTTCCGATGAGCGTTTCGGTGGCACCGATCAGAACAGACCCTCGATATCGCCCGCCGCATTGAGGCGGATCTTTTCGGCGGCGGGATGCCGGGGCAGGCCCGGCATGGTCATGATCTCGCCGCAGATCGCCACGACGAATCCCGCCCCGGCCGAGAGCCGGACCTCGCGCACCGGCACCACATGGCCCTCGGGCGCGCCGCGCAGATTGGGATCGGTGGAAAAGGAATATTGCGTCTTGGCCATGCAGACCGGCAGGTGACCATAGCCCTGCGCCTCCCACTGGTGTAGCTGCTCGCGGATGCGGGTGTCGGCGGTCGCCTCATGGGCGTGATAGATCCGCTCGGCGACGGTCTCGATCTTCTGCCAGAGCGGCATCTCGTCGGGATAGAGCGGCGCGAACTGCGCGGCACCGCCATCGGCGATCTCGGCGACGCGGGTGGCCAGCGCCTCGGTGCCCGCCGAGCCCTTGGCCCAGTGGGTGCAGAGATGCGCCTCGGCGCCCTGCCCCGCCACATAGTCCTGCACCGCCGCGATCTCGGCCTCGGTATCGCCGGTGAAATGGTTGATCGCCACCACCACCGGCACGCCAAAGCCCTTGAGGTTGTGGATATGGCGCCCGAGATTGGCGCAGCCCCTGGTGACCGCCTCAACATTCTCGGCGCCGAGATCGTCCTTGCCGACACCGCCGTTCATCTTGAGCGCCCGCACCGTTGCCACCAGCACCACGCAATCGGGCGAAAGCCCGGCCTTGCGGCACTTGATGTCAAAGAACTTCTCCGCCCCCAGATCGGCGCCGAAGCCTGCCTCGGTCACCACGTAATCGGCCAGTTTCAGCGCCGTCTTGGTGGCGATGACCGAGTTGCAGCCATGGGCGATATTGGCGAAGGGCCCGCCATGCACAAAGGCCGGCGTATGCTCCAGCGTCTGCACGAGGTTGGGCATCATCGCGTCCTTGAGCAGCACCGTCATCGCCCCGTCGGCGCCGATGTCGCGGGCAAAGACCGGCGAGTGATCCCGCCTGTAGGCGACGATCATGTCGCCCAGCCGGCGCTCCAGATCGGCCAGATCCTCGGCCAGGCAGAGGATCGCCATGACCTCGGAGGCGACGGTGATGTCGAAACCGGTCTCGCGCGGGAAGCCGTTGCTGACCCCGCCCAGCGAGGTCACGGTATCGCGCAGGGCGCGGTCGTTCATGTCGAGCACCCGGCGCCAGACCACGCGGCGCAGGTCGATCTCCTGCTCGTTGCCCCAGTAGATATGGTTGTCGATCATCGCCGCCAGCAGGTTGTGGGCGCTGGTGATGGCGTGGAAATCGCCGGTGAAATGCAGGTTCATCTCTTCCATCGGCACGATCTGCGCATGGCCGCCACCCGCGGCCCCGCCCTTCATGCCGAAATTCGGGCCGAGCGAGGCCTCGCGGATGCAGATCGCCGCCTTCTTGCCGATGCGCGACAGCCCGTCGCCGAGCCCGACCGTGGTGGTCGTCTTGCCTTCGCCCGCCGGGGTCGGGTTGATCGCGGTCACCAGGATCAGCCGGCCATTCGGGCGGTCGGAGAGGCCGGAGATAAAGCGCTGGTCGACCTTCGCCTTGTCGTGACCATAGGGCAGCAGGTGGTCCGGGCCGATATCCAGCTTGGCGCCGATCTCCTGAATGGGCCGTTTGCTGGCTTCGCGGGCGATCTCGATATCCGGTTTGACAGCCACGGGGCACCTCCTGCTTCAGTCCGTTCGTTCCGCCGAGACCATGCCGCAAGCTTGCGCGAGACAACAGATGCAAATCGGGCCTTTTTCCGCCGCGCGGCAGACACGCCCCCTAACGCAGCAGCCGCGCAATCCCGACCTGCACAGCACCTGCCGAGACGAACCCCGCACAAAGCAGACCCGACCAGCGCAGCACGCCGGGCCAGCCGACCGCAGTCGGATCGACAAAGAAATAGGGGTAGATGCCTTCGATCTGGCCGCGCAGCAGCGCGTAACCGACATAGGCCAGCGGCCAAAGCATCCAGGCCAGCGCAGTGCCGAGGCGCAGCCCGTGCTTGGGAGCCGCAAAGATCCAGAACAGCACGGTCAGCACCGGTGTCACCATGTGCAACCCGAGATCGGCCAGTGCGTCGAGCCCGGTGAGCGGTTTGGCCAGCAGCAGGTGATAGACCACGCCCACAATGCCGATCCACAGCGCCAGACCGCCGAGCCATGCGGCGCCGGCCATCCGGCCCCGCGCCGCCATCCACAGGAAGGTGCCGGCGACCAGCGCATTGGTGAGGATGGTGAAATAGCGCAGCAGCCGCCACAGCGTCTCGGGCGGGGTGTAGTGTGGATTGGCCTGCGCGGTGGCCGTGAATTGCACCGCCAGCGCCGCCAGGGTCAGCAGCGCGATCACAAGGGCGAAGAGGCGGGTCCGGGTGGTCATCGGCGATACCCTGTCGCAGCTTGCCGTCGGCGGCAAGCCGTCCGATAGTCCGCGCATGGACTGGCGCGACACCGGCATTCTTCTTTCCGCTCGCAGGCATGGCGAAAGCTCGGCCATCCTGGAGGTTTTCACCGCCGGGCACGGGCGGCATATGGGCGTGCTGCGCGGCGGCGCCTCGCGCAAGGTCGCGCCCTCGCTGCAACCGGGCGCGCAGCTCGACGTGACCTGGCGGGCGCGGCTCGAAGATCACATGGGCGCCTATACGGTCGAGCCGCAGCGCTCGCGCGCGGCAACCGCGATGAGCGACCGGCTGTCGCTCGCCGGGCTCAACGCGGTGGTGGCGCTGCTGGCCTTCTGCCTGCCCGAGCGCGAGGCGCATCCGGCGCTCTATGCCCGTTCCGAGCAGCTCCTCGACCTACTGGGCGAGCGCGAACTCTGGCCACTGGCCTATCTGCGCTGGGAAATGGCGCTGCTGGAGGAGATGGGATTCGGGCTCGATCTCTCCGCCTGCGCGGTCACCGGGATCAACGAGCCGCTGGATTACGTCTCGCCGCGCAGCGGGCGGGCGGTTTCGGCCATCGGCGCGGGCGACTGGGCGGCGCGGCTGCTGCCGCTGCCGCCGGTGCTGCGCGGCGAGGGCAACGCGCCGGATGCCGAGATCGTCACGGCGCTCTCCACCACCGGCTATTTCCTCGAACACAAGCTTGCGCATGAGCTGCGCGACCGCCCCCTGCCCGCCGCCCGCGCGCTGTTTGTCGAGCGGCTGGAACGGCAGGCGCGTTAAGCCGTCGCGTTCAGGCTCTCTTCCCTCCCCCGGAAAAGAGCGTTACCAATCCCCCCATGCGCTGGACCCTTCCAAACACACTCACCGCGCTCCGCCTGCTTGCCGCTCCCGGCGTGGCGGTGATGTTCCTGTATTTCTCCCGGCCGCTCGCCGACTGGTTCGCGCTGCTGCTGTTCATCGGCGCCGCCGTGACCGACTGGTTCGACGGCTATATCGCGCGCGCCTGGTCGCTGGAATCGAAGCTCGGCGCGATGCTCGATCCGATCGCCGACAAGGCGATGGTGGTGATCGCGCTGATGGTGATCGTGGGCTATTCCTCGATGTCGCCCTGGCTGGTGCTGCCGGCGACCTTCATCCTTTTCCGCGAGGTCTTTGTCAGCGGGCTGCGCGAGTATCTCGGCGACGTGGCGGGCACGCTGAAGGTCACCAAGCTGGCAAAGTGGAAGACCACCTTTCAGATGGTCGCCATCGCGGTGCTGTTTGCACAGGGCGTCTTCGAGCATTATCTTGCGGTCAGCGTCATCGACCTCGACCCGCAGCGGGTGAGCGCGATCCTGAACCGCGAGGCTGCGGATATTCATGGCCTGATCTGGAAGGAGCAGGGCATGACCTGGGCCGGGCATATCGGGCTGACGCTGCTCTGGGTGGCGGCGACGCTGACCCTGATCACCGGCTGGGACTATTTCGTGAAGGCCCTGCCGCATCTCCGGGAGGAGCGATGATCGACGTTCTGTATTTCGCCTGGGTCCGCGAGCGGATCGGGCTGCCGAAGGAAAGGCTCGACACCGGGGCCGAGACCGTCGCGGCGCTGGTCGACGAGCTGCGCGCCCGCGAAGAGCGCTACGCCATGGCGTTTTCCGACCTCTCGGCGCTGCGCGTCGCGGTCGACCAGGAGCTGACCGATTTCGACGCACCGCTGGCCGGTGCCCGCGAAGTGGCGTTCTTTCCGCCGATGACCGGGGGCTGAGCCATGAGCGAGGAGGCCGGCATTCGCATCGTGGTGCAGGAGGCGCCGTTCGATTTCGGCGCCGAAGCCGACGCATTCGCCGCTGGCCGCAACGACATGGGCGCGGTGGTGACCTTCACCGGCGTGGTGCGCGACGTCAGCGGCGGGCTCGACGGCATGGAGATCGAGCATTACCCCGGCATGACCGAAAAGGCGCTGGCCAAGATCGCCGCAGAGGCGCAGGCGCGCTGGTCTCTGGGCGAGGTGCTGGTGATCCACCGCCATGGCAAACTGGCGCCGGGCGAGCGCATCATGATGGTGGCGACCGCCTCGCCACACCGCAAGGATGCGTTCGAGGCGGCGGAATACCTGATGGATTACCTGAAGTCCCGCGCCCCCTTCTGGAAGAAGGAAAGCGCCGGCGGGGCGCAGTCCTGGGTCGCGGCCAAGGACGAGGACGAGGCGGCGCTGCGGCGGTGGTAGGCGTCGCGGGAAGCTGGGCGAGCGGTGGGCAGGATTGCCCACCCTACTTGTCCCGCCTCCCGTGCGGTCATATGATCTGACCAATTTCGCAGAGCTAGAGGCGCCTCATGCCCTTCCGTCCCGTGCAATCGGAGAAACTCGCCTCGGCCGTGGTGCGCCAGATCGAGGAGCTGATCCTGCGCGGCATCCTGCGCCCGGGCGAGCGGCTGCCGGCAGAGCGCGAGCTGGCCGAGCGGCTCGGCGTCTCGCGCCCCTCGCTGCGCGAGGCGGTGGCCGATCTTCAGGCACGCGGGTTGCTCACCTCGCGCGCCGGCGCGGGGATCTTTGTCACCGAGGCGCTGGGTTCTGCCTTTTCAGATACGCTGGTGCAGCTTTTTGCCCGCCATGACGAGGCAGTCTTCGACTATCTCAGCTTTCGCCGCGACATGGAGGGCATGGCTGCCGAACGCGCCGCCCTGCATGGCACGGATACCGACCTCAGGGTGATAGATACGCTCTTCGCGCAGATGGAAGCGGCGCATGGCAAGCGCAACCCGGCGGACGAGGCGCGGCTCGATGCGGAGTTTCACCTGGCGATCATCGAGGCCAGCCATAATGTGATCATGCTGCACATGATGCGCTCGATGTATCAGCTTCTGCGCGAGGGGGTGTTCTACAACCGCTCGGTGATGTTCCGCCAGCGCACCACGCGCGAGGCGCTGCTCGACCAGCACCGCGCGATCAATCTGGCGCTTCAGGCCCGCGATGCCGCCGCCGCCCGCGCCGCCGTAGAGGCGCATCTGAGCTATGTCGAGCGGGCGCTGGCCGCCGACCGCAAGGCCGAGCATGACGAAGACATCGCCAAACAGCGCTATGAGCGGGTGAAGCACCGGGGCTGAGCCCTCCCGGCGCTCGTCGCCCACCGTTTCCGGATCGCAAAGACCGAGGCCGCGCCCCGCGCGCGTCTTCCTGCATCCGCGGCTTACCGCACAAAAAAACCCGGGCGCGAACGCCCGGGCAGTTGGTCACAAAAGGCTGACAGGAAGGAGGAGATCAGCCTTTGGAGAATTCCGGATAGGCCTCCATGCCCAGCTCGCCCATGTCGAGACCGGTGATCTCTTCCTCTTCGCTGACACGGATACCGCCCATGACCAGCTTGAGGACGAACCACACCACGCCCGAGGCGATGATGGTGAAGATGCCGACCACAACGATGCCGTAGAGCTGCGTCGCGAAGGAGGCGTCGGAGTTGGTGAAGGCCACGGCGATGGTGCCCCAGATGCCGCAGACCAGGTGGACCGGGATGGCGCCGACAACGTCGTCGATCTTCAGCTTGTCGAGCATCGGGACCGCGAAGACCACGATGATGCCGCCGATCGCGCCGATGATGGTGGCCGCGCCCAGGGTCGGGGTCAGCGGTTCCGCGGTGATCGACACGAGGCCGGCCAGCGCGCCGTTCAGCACCATGGTGAGGTCGGGCTTCTTGTACATGATCTGGGTCATGATCAGAGCGGCGACCGAACCACCCGCGGCTGCGGTGTTGGTGTTGGCAAAGATCCGCGACACGTCGGCGACGTCACCCACGGTGCCCATGGCAAGCTGCGAGCCGCCGTTGAAGCCGAACCAGCCCAGCCAAAGGATGAACGTCCCGAGGGTAGCGAGGGTCAGGTTGGAGCCCGGGAAGGGAACCACGCGGCCGTCGACATAGCGTCCGAGACGCGGTCCGAGGATGATGGCGCCGGTCAGAGCGGCCCAGCCACCCACCGAGTGCACGACGGTCGAACCAGCGAAATCGAGGAAGCCAGCTTCGTCGAGGAAACCGCCGCCCCATTTCCAGGAGGCTTGCAGCGGGTAGATGATCGAGGTCAGGATGACGACGAACACCAGGAACGGCCACAGCTTGATACGCTCGGCCAGGGTGCCCGAGACGATCGAGGCGGTGGTGGCGCAGAACATCAGCTGGAAGAAGAAGTCGGACCCGGTCGAGGCATAGCCGTAATCGTCGGCGGCATCGGCGGTCACGCCAACCGCTTCGAGAACGCCGGGGCCCCAGACGCCGGAGATGACACCGTCGACCGACCAGGTGCCCAGCGGGTACATCAGGTTGTAGCCGATCAGGTAGTAGAAGATCGCCGCGAGCGAGAACAGCACGACGTTTTTCATGCACTGCATGGCAACGTTCTTGGAGCGGACGAGACCGGCTTCGAGCATCGCAAAGCCCGCGGCCATCCACATCACCAGGAAGCCGCCGATCAGGAACAGCAGCGAGTTGAAGATGAAGACCGTATCGGTCGACGCGTTCACGCCCGGCGCGGGGCCGTCATCCTGGGCCAGGCCCAGGGTCGGCAGCGCAATCAGCGCGGCAGCCGGGGCGAGAGTCTTGAGAAGTTTCATGATCCGTTTGTCCCTTGTAAACTTGCGTCTGAATGCGATCAGATCGCGTCCGCGTCGGTTTCGCCGGTGCGCACCCGCACGGCCTGCTGCACGTCCAGCACAAAGATCTTGCCGTCACCGATCTTGCCGGTCTGCGCGGTCTTGGTGATCGTCTCGACCACCTGGTCGGCCATGGACGAGGCCACCACGATCTCCAGTTTGATCTTCGGCACGAAATTCACCGCGTATTCGGCGCCGCGATAGATTTCCGTGTGTCCAGACTGTGATCCGAAACCCTTGATTTCCGTCACCATCATGCCGCGCACGCCGATTCCAGTGAGCGCCTCGCGCACCTCCTCCAGCTTGAACGGCTTGATCGTCGCAATGATCAGTTTCACCTTGGTCCCTTTCGGTTTGGCAGACCGCTGCCTGCGTTTTGCATGGGCAGGAAGCCGCCCGAGCCATTCCATTGGAAGAAACGGCCCTTGTAACAGCCGGGCGACACCCCATTAATGCGCGAAAATTGATCTAAATTCGAACATATGTCTAATTATTAATCACACTAAAAAGTCATGAATGTGACCGTTTCCCGGTCTACAACCCGGGCCAAAGCCGTTACTCTGTCGCAAAAGACGAAAACGCGGGCAGAGCCAAATGAGTGATTCAGGCCGGGGCAAGGGCCGGTTGGTTGCGGAGCGCCGTTATCCGAACAAAACCGCCCAAAAGCCCAAGAAAACAAAGCCGAAAAAGGCAGCGAAAGCCGCGCCGCGCCGCAAGGCCGCGCCGCGTCGCAACCCGGTTGCGGCCTTTGTCCTGGGCGTGTTCCGCTGGATCTTTGGCCTGATCTGGCGCGTGGTCTGGCGGGTCACGGCGGTGGTTGCGCTGCTCGTCGCGCTGGGTGTCGGCTATTTCTACACCACGCTGCCCTCTTTCGAGGCGCTGCTCGACGGCCGTGCGCGCGGCTCGGTCACACTCATCGACCGCAACGGCCAGATTTTCGCCTGGCGCGGCGACCAGTTCGGCGGCGCGGTGACCGCCGACAGCGTCAGCCCGCATCTCAAGAACGCGGTGGTCGCCACCGAGGACAAGCGCTTCTACCGGCATTTCGGCGTCTCGCCGCGCGGCGTCGCCAGCGCCATCCGCATCAACCTTTCCGAAGGGCGCGGTCCGCTCTCGGGCCATGGCGGCTCGACCATCACCCAGCAGACCGCAAAGCTGCTCTGCCTCGGCACCGAGTTCGACCCCGACGCCTGGGAAAGCGAGGCCGCCTATGTCGCCGACTGCCGCCAGTCCTCGCTCGCACGCAAGGGCAAGGAAGCGCTCTACGCCATGGCGATGGAGGCGAAATACACCAAGGACCAGATCCTCTCGATCTACCTCAACCGCGCCTATATGGGCGGCGGCGCCTATGGCGCAGAGGCCGCCTCTCAGCGCTATTTCAGCAAGCACGCGGGCGAGCTGAACCCGCAGCAGGCGGCCATGCTGGCCGGGCTGCTGACCGCGCCCTCCTCGCTGGCGCCGACCAACGACGTCGAACGCTCGCAGGCCCGCGCCGCCACGGTGCTGCGGCTGATGCGCGAGCAGGGCTATCTGACCTCCGAGCAGGAAAAGACCGCGCAGGCCAACCCGGCGACGCTGTCCGAAGAGGCCGAGCGCCGGCTGGGCGGCTATTTCGCCGACTGGGTGATGTCGACCGGGCCCGAATTCTTTACCAGCGGCACCACCGAGGATGTCGTCATCCAGACCACGCTCGACCCCAAGCTTCAGCGCGCCGCCGAGGCCGCGATGAACAAGGTCTATTCCGAGAAGGTGACCAAGCCGGGCTCTGTCGTGCAGGCCGCCATCGTGGTGATGTCGGCGGACGGCGCCGTGCGCGCCATGGTCGGCGGCAAGAAGACCGGCGTGTCGGGCGTGTTCAACCGCGCCACCCAGGCCAAGCGCCAGACAGGCTCGTCCTTCAAGCCCTTCATCTACGCCACCGCGCTGGAGCTGGGCTATTCCCCCTATGACACGGTGGTGGACGAGCCCTTCTGCATGAACATCCCCGGCTCCGGCCAGTGGTGCCCCAAGAACTACTCGAACAACTTCAAGGGCCGGGTCACGCTGACCGACGCGCTGAAGAACTCGCTGAACATTCCGGCGATCAAAATCTCGGAAAGCGTGGGCCGCGATCTGGTGCACAAGGTGGCCTATGAGTTCGGCATCGAGTCCGAGCTGAACGACACCCCCGCCATGGCGCTCGGCACCTCCGAGGCCTCGCTGCTGGAGATGACGGGCGCCTATGCGGGCTTTCTCAACGGCGGTTCGGCCGTGACGCCCTACGGTCTCAAGGAGCTGCGGCTCAAGGGCGACGACACGCCGCTCATGGGCACCGGCGGCGGCATCCGCGAGCGGGTGATTCAGCCCGAGGCCGCAGGCCAGCTGACCTGGATGCTGGAAAAGGTGATCTCCGAAGGGACCGGACGCCGCGCGCAGCTGCCCGACGGGCGGCCGGCGGCGGGCAAGACCGGCACCAGCCAGGACAGCCGCGACGGCTGGTTCATCGGCTTCACCGCCGATTACGTCACCGGCGTCTGGATGGGCAATGACGACAACTCGCCGCTCAGGGGCGTGACCGGCGGCGGGCTGCCCGCCGATATCTGGCGCGAGACGATGATCCGCGTGCAGGAGGGCATGCCGATCTCGCCGCTGCCCGCCATGGCGCCCGCGCGCCCCGAGCCGCAGGTGGTGCAGGAGCAGCCGCAGCAGGAGCCCGACCGCGAGCGCCAGCAGCGCGACAATATCATCCAGCAGGTGCTGCGCGACCTTCTCGGCCCGCGGAACTGAGGCCGGTGCGGTGGGCAGGAGTGCCCACGCTACCTTCCGTGACGGCATGACCAGAGGGGGCCCACATGCCGCTGTTGCGGGGCGCCGGGGCGGCTTCTAAGATGCCGCAAACCCTGCCCGGAGGAGTGCACGTCCCATGAGTGTGAAAGAGATCTTCGAGACCATGGAGTACGGCCCCGCCCCCGAAAGCGCCGCCGAGGCGCTGGCCTGGCTGGTCGATCAGGGCGATCGCTTCGGCCATTTCATCGACGGCGCCTTCACCGCCCCCGGCGACGGGTTCGAGAGCCGCAACCCCGCCACCGGCGAGGTGCTGGCGACGCTCACACAGGCGACGCAGGACGATGTCGACGCCGCCGTTGCCGCCGCCCGCGCAGCGCAGGGCAAATGGGCGCGACTCGGAGGCAAGGGCCGGGCGCGCTATCTCTACGCGCTGGCGCGGCTCTTGCAGAAACACGCCCGCCTCTTCGCGGTGCTGGAGACGCTCGACAACGGCAAACCCATCCGCGAGAGCCGCGACATCGACCTGCCGCTTGCCGCGCGGCATTTCTATCACCATGCGGGCTTTGCCCAGCTCATGGAGAGCGAGTTGCCGGATCGCGAGCCGCTGGGCGTCTGCGGCCAGATCGTGCCGTGGAATTTCCCGCTGCTGATGCTGGCATGGAAGATCGCCCCGGCGCTGGCCATGGGCAACACGGTGGTGCTGAAACCCGCCGAATGGACCTCGCTCACCGCTCTGCTTTTCGCCGATATCTGCCGTCAGGCCGGGCTGCCCAAGGGTGTGGTCAATATCGTCACCGGCGACGGCGCCGTGGGCGAGATGCTGGTCGCCTCGGATGTCGACAAGATCGCCTTTACCGGCTCGACCGAGGTGGGCCGCAGGATCCGCGAGGCGACGGCGGGCAGCGGCAAGGCGCTGACGCTCGAGCTGGGCGGCAAATCGCCCTATATCGTCTTCGAGGATGCCGATCTCGACAGCGCGGTCGAGGGGCTGGTGGATGCGATCTGGCTCAATGGCGGTCAGGTCTGTTGCGCGGGCTCCCGCCTGCTGGTGCAGGAGGGCATTGCCGGGCGCTTTCACGACAAGCTGCGCGCCCGCATGGACAAGCTGCGCGTCGGCGATCCGCTCGACAAATGCATCGACGTGGGCGCCATCGTCGATCCGGTGCAGAAGGCCCGCATTACCGCCATGGTCGAGGCGAACGACGAGGGCGAGACCTATCGCGCCGGCGCCTGCCCCGAGGGCTGTTTCTACCCGCCGACGCTGATCTCCGGCCTGTCGCCGGCCTCGGCGCTGATGCAGGACGAGATCTTTGGCCCGGTTCTGGTGAGCGCCAGCTTCCGCACCCCCGCCGAGGCGGAGCAGATGGCCAACAACACCCGCTACGGTCTCGCCGCCAGCGTCTGGTCGGAGAATATCAATGTGGCGCTCGACATCGCGCCCAAGCTTGCCGCCGGGGTGATCTGGATCAACGGCAGCAATATGTTCGACGCGGCCGCCCCGTTTGGCGGGCTGCGCGAAAGCGGTTTCGGCCGCGAGGGCGGCTGGGAGGGGCTGAGCGCCTACACCCGCGCCGCCGCGAAGCCGAAGCCGCTGAAACCCGTTGCCGCCTTTGCCGGCGACGAGACCGAGCCGCAGCCGGTGGACCGCACCGCCAAGCTCTATATCGGCGGCAAGCAGGCCCGCCCCGATGGCGGCTATGCCCGCACTATCTATGACAAGCGCGGCAAGCTCATCGGTCAGGCGCCCATCGCCAGCCGCAAGGACATCCGCAACGCGGTCGAGGCCGCGCGCGGCGCGGACGGCTGGGCCGGGGCCACGGCGCATAACCGCGCGCAGGTGATCTATTACATCGGCGAAAACCTTTCGGCACGGGCGGAGGAATTCGCCGCCACGATCGACCGGATGACCGGCGGGCGCTCCGGCGCCAAGGAGGTCGCGGCCGCGGTCGACCGGCTCTTCACCTATGCCGCCTGGGCCGACAAACTCGACGGGCGCGTGGCGCCGGTGCCAATGCGCGGCGCGGCTCTGGCGATGCGCGCGCCCTGCGGCGTGATCGGGGCATTCTGCCCCGACGAGCTGCCGCTGCTCGGCCTCGTCTCGCTGATGGCGCCGGCCATTGCGATGGGCAACCGCGTGGTGCTGGCCGCCTCCGAGCCCTTCCCGCTCGCCGCCACCGATTTTTATCAGGTGCTCGACACTTCGGACGTACCCGGCGGCGTGGTCAATATCCTCACCGGCAGCCATGCCGAGCTGGCGCCGACGCTGGCAAGCCATATGGATGTGGATGCGGTCTGGAGCTTCTCCGGCACCGACCTTTCCGCCGTGATCGAACGGGGCGCCGCGGGCAACCTGAAACGCAGCTGGGTGAACAACGGGCTGGCGCGCGACTGGATGGGCGCCGGGGGCGAGGGGCGTGCCTTTCTCGACGCCGCGACCGAGGTCAAAACCGTGTGGATTCCCTGGGGCGCCTGACCGGCGCCGACGCGGGAGATATTTTTCACCCGTCACCACCGCGCAGGAAAGCTTTGACTCTGCTGGGGATTCGGGCGAAAGCCCCGCAATCCGGCTGCGTGGCGCATTCCGGAACATGTGCAATCATTGAGATTTCACACTTCCGATGTTATCTTTTGAGCACGCCCGGCGCCGGGGTGGCATTCGGCGCTTGTCTAGAAGGAGGACGATGTCCTGTCACTTACTGCGAATGCGGCCGGTGCCGCAGAGCCGGGGGCGGCGATGAACGGCCTGCCCCAGTCCGAGGTCACCAGCGAGATGATCCTCGCCGCTGTCCTCAAAAGCCTCGATGACAACAAGGCCGAAGATGTCGTGCAGATCGACCTGCGCGGCAAGACCTCCGTCTGCGATCAGATGGTGATCTGCTCGGGCCGCTCGTCGCGCCAGGTGGTGGCGATCGCCGAAAAGCTCGTCGAGGATCTGAAACACCAGCTGGGTGTGCTTTCGAAATCCGAAGGCCAGGACACCGGCGACTGGGTGCTGATCGACACGGGCGATGTGATCGTCCATGTCTTCCGCCCGGAAGTGCGCGAGTTCTACCAGCTCGAAAAGATGTGGTTGCCGATGGGCAAGACCGCGCAGACCGCGAACTGACAGCGGTCGCGTGCGGGTGCATCTTTGCGTCGTGGGACGCCTTCGGGCGGGCCCCGAACGCGATCTTGTCGACGATTATCTCAAACGCTTCGACCGGACGGGGCGGGCGCTGGGGCTGGGCCCCGCGCGCGTGACCGAGGTCGATGACCGCAAGGGCGGTGGCATGGCGGCAGAGGCCGACCTGCTGCGCCGCGCCCTGCCCTCCGGTGCGCGGCTCTGCGTGATGGACGAGCGCGGGCGGCAGATGCCCTCGCCCGATTTTGCGCAGAGGCTCGGGCGCTGGCGCGACGACGGCACGCAGGATCTGGCCTTTGTCATCGGCGGGGCCGACGGGATCGCCCCGGATCTGCGCGCCGAGGCGGATATGGCGCTGTCTTTCGGGCAGATGGTCTGGCCGCATATGCTGGTGCGGGTGATGCTGACCGAGCAGCTCTATCGCGCCGCCTCGATCCTCGCCGGAAGCCCCTATCACCGCGCCTGACGCTCGGCAGGTTTCCGCCCGCCCCGCCCTCGTTGGCGGCGAGTTTCCGCTATCGTCAACCCGCTCTGGTTGCCAAGTCACAGATCCTTGATTTAGCAGGATTCCAACGCGGCGTCGTGCTGCCAGACCGACACGCGCTAACGTGCCTGCCACCCTGTCCCCGCGGCCTATTTCGGTCGCACCGGTCGGCGCGTTTTTGGCCCCGGAGGTCCCAAAACACTCCGGGGCCAACTCTTTTCCTCCGCACCCGCCCGGCAGATCAGGAATAGGCGTACCAGAGCAGCCCGGCGCCAAGGATCACGCGATAGATCACATAAGGCGTGAAGCTGACCGAACGCAGCAGCCGCATCATCAGCGTCAGCGCCAGCAGCGCCGCGACAAAGGCGAAAACCGCGCCGATGGCCCCGTCGCGGGCGACCTGCGCATCCGCCTCGGAGATCACCTCCGCCCCGAGCAGCACGCCAGAGGCAAGAATGGTCGGGATCGACATCAGCATGGAGATCTTGGCGGCGTCGTGCCGGTTGTATCCCATGAACCGCGCCCCGGTGATGGTGATGCCCGAGCGCGAGGTGCCCGGGATCAGCGCCACCGCCTGCCAGAGCCCCATCTTCAGCGCGTCCCATACGCCCCAATCCGCCTCGACCTTGTCGGTCGCGCCTGTCTGGTCGGCCCAGTAGAGCACGATGCCGAAGCCCAGCATCGTCCAGCCGATCACCGCGACAGAGCGCAGCGCCTCGTCGAGACCGGTGAGTTTCAGCGCGAGCCCGCAAAGCACCACCGGCACCGTCGCGATGGCCAGCCCCAAGGCCAGCCGCGCGCCGGGCGTGTCGCGGCGCCCGCGCAGCAGATCGAACGTGCCGAGTGCCGCGACTTTCACATCGGCACGGAAATAAAGCACCACCGCCGCCAGCGTGCCCACATGCACCGCCACGTCGATGGCTTGCCCCTGATCCGCCATGCCGGAGAGATTCGGCAGCAATATCAGGTGACCTGAGGAAGAAATGGGCAGAAATTCGGTGATCCCCTGGATCAAAGCCAGCAGGATCAGTTGCAGCATTGGCATGGGCGCAAACCTCCGGCTAGGCTCATACGATCTCTATAACGCCCTATTTTTCAGGGGGAAAGAAACAAAAAGGTCCGCTTCGTTACTTAATTTTCACAAAAGCATCGCGCACTACCAGCCGGGACATCAAAAGAAAGCGAATATAGGTCACACTTTCTGACTTTTATTTCGTTTTCTCTTTCAGTATGGAGACGCGACCCAAGGACTTGTTCGGAGACCCAGGAACATGGCAAAGCAGCCGATGCTCAAATTCGTGAAGATCGAACGCGACATGCCCGAAAAGCGGGGCGCGACGATCCGCAACAAGGACTTTGATGAAATCTATGCGGAATTCGCCGACGCGAAGGCCAAGGAACAGGCCAGCCGCTGCTCGCAATGCGGCGTGCCCTATTGCCAGAGCCACTGCCCGCTGCACAACAACATCCCCGACTGGCTGCGCCTGACCGCCATGGGCCGCCTGCAAGAGGCCTATGACATCAGCCAGTCGACCAATACCTTCCCCGAGATCTGCGGCCGCATCTGCCCGCAGGACCGTCTCTGCGAGGGCAATTGCGTGATCGAATCCTCCGGCCACGGCACCGTGACCATCGGCTCGGTCGAGAAATACATCACCGATACCGCCTGGGAGAAGGGCTGGGTCACCCCCGCCGCGCCCACGGCCGAGCGCAGCGAGAGCGTCGGCGTCATCGGCGCCGGCCCCGGCGGGCTGGCGGCGGCGGACATGCTGCGCCGCGCCGGTGTGCAGGTGACGGTCTATGACCGCTACGACCGTGGCGGCGGGCTGCTGACCTATGGCATCCCCGGCTTCAAGCTGGAGAAGGATGTGGTCATGCGCCGCATCAAGCAGCTCGAGGATGGCGGCGTGCGCTTTGTCTTCAACTGCAATGTCGGCGCCGACATGCCCTTTGAGGACATCCGCGAGCAGCACGATGCGGTGATCATCGCCACCGGCGTCTACAAGTCGCGCGACCTGCGCGGCCCCGGCGCGGGTGCGGCGGGCATCGTCAAGGCCATCGACTATCTCACCGCCTCGAACCGCGCCGCGAATTTTGGCGACAAGGTTCCCGAATTTGAAAGCGGCGAGCTGAACGCGAACGGCAAGAAGGTCGTGGTGATCGGCGGCGGCGACACCGCCATGGACTGCGTGCGCACCGCGATCCGCCAGGGCGCGACCAGCGTGAAATGTCTCTACCGCCGCGACCGCGCCAATATGCCGGGCTCGCAGCGCGAGGTGCAGAACGCCGAGGAAGAAGGTGTGGTCTTTGAATGGCTCACCGCGCCGCAAGGCTTCAAGGGCGAGCCGGTCAGCGCCGTTCTCGCGCAAAAGATGCGCCTCGGCCTGCCCGACGCCTCCGGCCGCCAGTCGCCCGAGATCATCGAGGGCAGCGATTACGAAGAACCCGCCGATCTGGTGATCAAGGCGCTTGGCTTCGAGCCCGAGGAGCTGCCGACGCTCTGGGGCGCACCCGAGCTGGAAGTGACCCGCTGGGGCACCGTGAAGGCCGAGTTCACCTCCGGTCGCACCGCCCTGCCCGGCGTCTATGCGGTGGGCGATATCGTGCGCGGCGCATCTCTGGTCGTCTGGGCGATCCGCGACGGGCGCGACTGCGCCGAGCATGTGCTCCAGGACTTCGACCGGCAGGCGGCGATTGCCGCCGAATGAACAGCGCCCCTGCCCAAGGCCGCCTCTGCGGCGGACAGGGTGCGGTGAGTATTTGAAGAAAGATGAAAGCGCAGGCGCGTGGCGAGCGCCGCGCCTTCCGGAAAGCGGGATGCCATGACGGAACGAACGGGCGGATGTTTGTGCGGCGCGGTGCGCTATACCGCGAAATCGCTGGGCAGCTTTGGCGTGTGCCATTGCGAGCAGTGCCAGCGCTGGGCCGGCTCGGCGCTTTTTGCGGTGACCGTGCCGCAGGGCGACATGGTGCTGAAGGGGGCCGAGCATATCCGCGCCTTCCGCTCCTCGGACTGGGCCAGCCGCGAGTTCTGCGGCACTTGCGGCTCGGTGCTCTGGTATCGGTATGACAAGGGCGTGGACGGCGCCGGCGATTACGAGGTGACCATTGGCACGCTCGACAACGCCGACGGGCTGGAGATGCAGCGCGAGATCTTTGTCGACCAGAAACCCGACTGCTGGGCGCTGAGCGGCAATCACGAGCGCATGACCCGTGCCGAGACGGTCACGATATACGGGGTGCAGGCGGACGGCGCCTGACCCAGCGAGAGATTTTCCCGGCGCCTGGCGCCGGACCCGGACAACCGGCCGCGCGATGCGGCCCTGCATGGAGGTGCAATGCCATGACCACTTACGATCAAGCCTGGGCCGCCGCCGAAGAGGCCAAACGCACATGGATGGAAGAGAACGGCATGTTCCGCGAGGAGCATGAGCATTCCTCCTGCGGCGTCGGCCTTGTGGTCTCCATCGACGGCAAGCCGTCGCGCAAGGTGGTCGAGGCGGGGATCACCGCGCTCAAGGCGATCTGGCACCGCGGCGCGGTGGATGCCGACGGCAAGACCGGCGACGGCGCGGGCATCCATGTGCAGATCCCCGTGGCCTTCTTCTACGACCAGATCGACCGCACCGGCCACGCGCCGCGCAAGGACGAGCTGATGGCCGTGGGCCAGGTCTTTCTGCCGCGCACCAATTTCGGCGCGCAGGAGACCTGCCGGACCATCGTCGAGACAGAAGTGCTGCGCATGGGGCACTATATCTATGGCTGGCGCCACGTTCCGGTAAGCGTCGAATGCCTCGGCGAAAAGGCCAACGCGACGCGCCCCGAGATCGAGCAGATCCTGATCTCGAACGCCAAGGGTGTGGACGAAGAGACCTTTGAGCGCGAGCTTTACGTCATCCGCCGCCGCATCGAGAAAGCGGCGCAGGCCGCCGGCATCAACGAGCTCTATATCGCGTCGCTGAGCTGCCGCTCGATCATCTACAAGGGAATGATGCTGGCCGAGCAGGTCAGCGAATTCTATCCCGATCTTCAGGACGAGCGGTTCGAGAGCGCCTTTGCGATCTATCACCAGCGCTATTCCACCAACACCTTCCCGCAATGGTGGCTGGCGCAGCCCTTCCGCATGCTGGCGCATAACGGCGAGATCAACACGATCAAGGGCAACACCAACTGGATGAAGAGCCACGAGATCCGCATGGCCTCCTCCACCTTCGGCGACATGGCCGAGGACATCAAACCGATCATCGCCAATGGCGCGTCGGATTCCGCCGCGCTGGATGCGGTGTTCGAGGTGCTGGTGCGCGCCGGGCGCAACGCGCCGATGGCCAAGACCATGCTGATCCCCGAGAGCTGGTCGAAGCAGGCGGTGGAGCTGCCGCAGGCCTGGCGCGACATGTATTCCTATGTGAACTCGGTGATGGAGCCCTGGGATGGCCCTGCCGCCCTGGCGATGACCGATGGCCGCTGGGTCTGCGGCGGGCTCGACCGCAACGGTCTGCGCCCGATGCGCTATGTGGTGACCGGCGACGGGCTGCTGATCGCCGGCTCCGAGGCGGGCATGGTGCCGGTCGACGAGGGCACGGTGCGCGAAAAAGGCGCGCTCGGCCCGGGCCAGCTCATCGCCGTGGATATGGAAGAGGGCAAACTCTACCACGACACCGAGATCAAGAACCGCCTCGCCGGCAGCCAGCCCTTCGGCGAATGGGTCGGCAAGATCACCGATCTCGACGCGGCGCTCTCGGGCATCACCGAAAAGCCGCTCTTTGACGGGGCCGATCTGCGCAAGCGCCAGATCGCGGCCGGCTACACGATGGAAGAGCTGGAGCAGATCCTGGCGCCGATGGCCGAGGACGGCAAGGAATCGCTGGCCTCGATGGGCGACGACACGCCCTCCGCGGTGCTGTCGAAAAAGTACCGCCCGCTGAGCCATTTCTTCCGGCAGAACTTCTCCCAGGTGACCAACCCGCCGATCGACAGCTTGCGCGAATTCCGCGTGATGTCGCTCAAGACGCGGTTCGGCAACCTCAAGAACGTGCTGGACGAGAGCAGCTCGCAGACCGAGATCCTGGTGCTGGAAAGCCCCTTCGTGGCCAATGCCCAGTTCGCCGAGCTGACGCAGCATTTCAACGCGCGGCTGGTGGAGATCGACTGTACCTTCCCCGCCGGACAGGGCGAGGGCGCGCTGCGCGAGGCGCTGAGCCGAATCCGCGCCGAGGCGGAGGACGCGGTGCGCTCGGGCGGCGGGCATATCGTGCTGACCGATCAGCACCAGTCCGACGACAAGGTGGCGATGCCGATGATCCTCGCCACCAGCGCCGTGCATAGCTGGCTGACCAAGAAGGGGCTGCGGACGTTCTGCTCGCTGGGCATCCGCTCGGCGGAATGCATCG
Source organism: Salipiger abyssi (assembly GCF_001975705.1). Taxonomy (NCBI): domain Bacteria; kingdom Pseudomonadati; phylum Pseudomonadota; class Alphaproteobacteria; order Rhodobacterales; family Roseobacteraceae; genus Salipiger; species Salipiger abyssi. The sequence continues at coordinate 2,304,256 of NZ_CP015093.1, read as the reverse complement.
ACCCGCATTACTTCGCGGTGCTGGTGGGCTGCGGCGCAACCATCGTGAACCCCTATCTCGCCGAGGACAGCATCGCCGACCGCATTGAGCGCGGCCTGCTCGACGGCACGCTGACCGAGAACATGGCGCGTTACCGCGAGGCCATCGACCAGGGTCTGCTGAAGATCATGGCCAAGATGGGCATCTCGGTGATCTCCTCCTATCGCGGCGGTCTCAACTTCGAGGCCGTGGGCCTGTCGCGCGCCATGTGCGCCGAGTATTTCCCCGGCATGCTGAGCCGGATCTCGGGCATCGGCGTGCACGGCATCCAGCAGAAGGCGGAAGAGATCCACAAGCTGGGCTTTGCCGGCGGGCGCGACGTGCTGCCCATCGGTGGCTTCTACAAGTCGCGCAAATCCGGCGAGACCCATGCCTGGGGCGCGCAGACCATGCACCTCATGCAGGCGGCCTGCAACAAGGCCTCCTATGAGCTGTGGAAGACCTATTCCAAGGCGATGCGGGCCAACCCGCCGATCCATCTGCGCGACCTGCTCGACATCAAGCCGGTGGGCAAGGCGATCCCGATCGAGGAGGTGGAGAGCATCACCTCGATCCGCAAACGCTTTGTCACGCCGGGCATGTCGCTTGGGGCACTGAGCCCCGAGGCGCACAAGACGCTGAACGTCGCGATGAACCGCATCGGCGCCAAGTCCGACAGCGGCGAGGGCGGCGAGGATCCGGCGCATTTCGTGCCCGAGCCCAATGGCGACAACCCGTCGGCCAAGATCAAGCAGGTGGCCTCGGGGCGTTTCGGTGTGACCGCCGAATACCTCAACCACTGCGAAGAGCTTGAGATCAAGGTCGCCCAGGGCGCCAAGCCCGGCGAGGGCGGCCAGCTGCCCGGCATGAAGGTGACCGATCTGATCGCGCGGCTGCGGCATTCGACCAAGGGCGTGACGCTGATCTCGCCGCCGCCGCACCACGATATCTACTCGATCGAGGATCTGGCGCAGCTGATCTACGACCTCAAGCAGATCAACCCGCGCTGCAAGGTGACGGTGAAGCTGGTGGCCTCCTCGGGCGTCGGCACCATCGCGGCGGGCGTGGCCAAGGCCAAGGCCGACGTCATCCTGATCTCGGGCCACAATGGCGGCACCGGGGCGTCTCCGGCGACCTCGATCAAATATGCCGGCTTGCCCTGGGAGATGGGCCTGACCGAGGCGCATCAGGTGCTGGCGATGAACAAGCTGCGCGACCGGGTGACGCTGCGCACCGATGGCGGTCTGCGTACGGGCCGCGACATCGTCATGGCGGCGATGCTGGGCGCCGAGGAATACGGCATCGGCACCGCCGCGCTGATCGCGATGGGCTGCATCATGGTGCGTCAGTGCCAGTCGAACACCTGCCCGGTGGGCGTCTGCACCCAGGATCCGGAGCTGCGCGACAAGTTCACCGGCAGCGCGGACAAGGTGGTGAACCTGATCACCTTCTACGCCACCGAGGTGCGCGAGATCCTCGCCTCCATCGGCGCGCGCAGCCTGAACGACGTGATCGGGCGGGCCGACCTGCTGCGTCAGGTCAGCCGCGGGGCCGAGCATCTCGACGATCTCGACCTCAACCCGCTGCTGATCCGTGTCGATGGCGCCGACGACATCGTCTACGACCGCAACAAGGGCCGCAACGTCGTGCCCGACACGCTCGATGCCGAGATCGTCCGCGACGGCCACCGCTTCCTTGAGGATGGCGAGAAGATGCAGCTTTCCTACGCGGTGCAGAACACGCACCGCACGGTGGGCACGCGAACCTCGTCGCATATCGTCAGCAAGTTCGGCATGCGCAACGCACTGCAACCCGACCACCTGCATGTGAAGCTGACCGGCTCCGCCGGGCAGTCGCTGGGGGCCTTCGCGGCGCCGGGCCTCAAGATCGAGGTCTCGGGCGATGCCAACGACTATGTCGGCAAGGGTCTCTCCGGCGGCACCGTGGTGGTGCGTCCGCCGATGATGTCGCCGCTCAAGGCCGAGGTGAACACGATCATCGGCAACACCGTGCTTTACGGCGCAACCGACGGTTACCTGTTTGCCGCCGGCCGCGCGGGCGAGCGTTTCGCGGTGCGCAACTCCGGCGCCAAGGTGGTGGTCGAGGGCTGCGGCTCCAACGGTTGCGAATACATGACCGGCGGCGTGGCGGTGATCCTCGGGCCTATCGGTGCCAACTTCGGCGCCGGCATGACCGGCGGCATGGCCTATCTCTACGATCCCAAGGGCGAAGCGGCGGACATGATGAACATGGAAAGCCTCGTCACCTGCCCGGTGAACAGCGAGCACTGGGAAGCGGAGCTGAAAGGCCTGATCGAGCGCCACTTGGTCGAGACCAAGAGCCGCAAGGCCGAGGACATCCTCCAGCACTGGGATCTGGAGAAGGTCAACTTCCTCCAGGTCTGCCCCAAGGAGATGCTGAACAAGATCCCCCACCCGCTGGGCATCGAGGACAGCCTCGCCGTGCCGGCGGAATAAGCACCGGCTTTCATGAGATGTCGCAGACGCCCGGGGATTTCCCCGGGCGTCTTGCGTTTGGCCTCAACTGAACGGAAAAACCGCCCGACAGCGTGATTTTTCCGGATTGCGCCACATTGTTTACCCAACGACACCCAATTCAGTGGCCATAAAGGAATTGTTCGGAGTGTTAGTTTCAAATGTGACCCGTGGCGTATGATGACGAGTGTCAGATATCGTCCCCTGCCACTGGGGCGGCCAGGGCCCGGAGCGCATAGATGCCCCGGGCCTTGTGCGCGTTGCACGCTTCCCCCCACCCGCCAGCCCGTGTATTTCTGACCCCATGGCGCGAGCAGCGAAAAAACCGAAGAAGCAGGCAAAACCCGACAAGCTGCGTGAGGCTGTCGCAAAGCCGCGCCGGCGGGTCCGTCCGGGGCGCTGGCTGCTGCGGCAGGCTTTCCGGCTGGCCATGGTGGCGGTGGCGCTGCTGCTGCTGGCGGTACTGCTCTACAAGCTGATCAACCCGCCCACCACCTACACGATGTGGTCCGAGGGCCGGCGGCTCGGCGCCTCGGTCGATCAACGCTGGGTCGATGCCGAGCGCATCGCGCCGGTGATGCTGCGTTCGGTCGTGGCGGCGGAGGATGCCAATTTCTGCACCCATTGGGGCTTTGACATGCGGGCGATCCGCGCCGCCATTGCCGAGGGCGGCAATCGCGGCGCCTCCACCATCAGCCAGCAGGTCGTGAAGAACACCTATCTCTGGCAGGGCCGCAGCTGGCCGCGCAAGGCGCTGGAGGCGCTGATCACCCCGGTGGTGGAGGCGCTCTGGTCGAAACGACGCATCCTCGAGATCTATCTCAATATCGCCGAGTTCGACGAGGGCGTGTTCGGCGTCGAGGCCGCCTCGCGGCACTATTTCGGCATCGGCCCAGAGGCGCTGAGCGCGATCCAGGCGGCGCGGCTCGCCGCGATCCTGCCCGACCCCAAGGACCGCTCGGCCTCGCGCCCCTCGGGCTATGTCCAGCGCCGCGCCGCACAGATCCGGGACGGCGCCGCCACCATCGAGCGCGACGGGCGCGCCGACTGCTTCGAATAGCCCACGCCCGGGCGGCAACAAGACGATTGCCATTTTCCGGCGAAGGCTGTTCTCTGCACCCATTCAACACTCGAAATATGACCTGGAGACACGACACGATGGCGGGCTTGGATTCCCTGATTGGCCGCGCGCTGGCCTTTGGCATTCCTGCCGCTCTTGGCGTCGCGGCCTTCGTCTATGCGGAAACGCTGAAACAGCCCCCCGCCGAAGCCGCCGTCAAGCGCCCTTCCCTGCCCGTCCGGGTGCTGACCATGCAACCTGTGCCGGTGCTGCCACGGCTGTCGGGCTATGGAACCGTCAGCCCGGCGCGCGAATGGCACGCGGTGGCACGGGTCGCGGGCGATATCGTCGAGAGCGACGCCGGCCTCGCCGCGGGCGCGCTGGTCGCGGCGGATACGGTACTGTTCCGGATCGACGATTCGGATCTGCGCCTGTCGCTGGCGCAGATGGATGCGCAGATCGCCGCGGCCGATGTGAAGGACGACACGCTCGCCGCCAGCCTCGACATCGCGCGCGCCGATCTGGAGCTCGCCCGGGCAGAGCTGGCGCGGCAGGAGCGGCTGGCCGAACAGGGGGTCGCCGCGCGCGCCGGGCTCGATGCCGCCCGCCGGCAGGAGCTGTCCGCCCGCGCGCAGGTCACCGGGCTCGAAAACGAGCGCAGGCTGGCCACCGCCGAACGCGAGGTTGTGCTGTCGCAAAAGGCCACGGTGGCGCGGGCGCTCGATTTCACCGAGATCCGCGCGCCCTACGATCTGCGCATTACCGAAGTGACCGCCACGGAGGGGCAATATGTCGGCGCGGGCCAGACCCTGCTCGCCGCCGAGGGCGTCGCGGCGGCGGAAGTGCCGGCGCGGTTCCCGCTGGGTCATATCGGCCCGTTGCTGCGGCTGGCCGGCGGCGGCGCAGAGGTCGCGGATCTGAAAGCCCGCGTACGCCTCACCGCGCCCGGCCACGATGTCACCTGGAAGGCGCGGGTCGTGCGGGTCGGCGACGCCATCGACAGCGGCACACAAAGCGCCACGGTGGTGGTCCGTGTCGAGGATCCGCTCGGCCAGGCCGCCGCCGGGGAACGTCCGCCGCTGCGGCGCAACATGTTTGTCGAGGTGCTGCTGATCGGCCCGCAGACCGAACGGCTCGTGGCACCGGCGGATGCGGTCTGGGACGGCACGGCGCTGGTCGTGGGCGCCGACGACACGCTTCAGAAACGCCCCGTGAGCGTCGCCTTCACCATGGGCGATCTCGCGGTGATCGACAGCGGGCTGGAACCCGGCGACCGGCTGGTGATCACGTCGCCGACCGTCGCGGTGCCCGGCATGCAGGTGAAGCCGATTGAAGACAGCGCCCGCATGACCGCCCTTGCCGCCGAGGCGCTGGGGCAGAGCGCGCCCGCAGGCGGCGGCGCTGGAAGCGGTCAAGGCAGGAACAAATCCGGCGAGGCCGGCAAATGATCCGGCTCTTCGCGCTCCACCCCACGGCGGCGAATATCCTGATGATCGCGCTGCTGGCGCTCGGCCTCGCGGCGCTGCCCAAGCTGCAACGCGATACCTTTCCGCTGGTCGCGCCCTCTGAGGTGGAGATCCGTATTGCTTATCCCGGCGCCACCCCCGCCGAGGTCGAGCGCGGCATCTGCGTCATGGCAGAGACCCCGCTGCGCCGCGTCGAGAACCTCGACCGGCTGAGCTGTCTGGCGCGCGAAAACACCGCGATCTTCACCGCCGAGATCGTCGAAGGCGCCGACATGACGCGGTTTCACAACGATCTGAAGGCCGCCATCGACGGCGTGACCGGCTTTCCCGACAAGGCCGAGGATCCGGTGAGCACGGTGGTCGAGCGCGTGGCCTCGGTGGCCTCCGTCGCCGTCACCGGGCCGGACGATCCGCAGGTGCTCTTTGCCTATGCCTCCGCGCTTGCCGATCGGCTGCGCGCCGATCCCGAGATCTCGGATGTGGAGGTGAACGGGTTTTCCGATCGCGAGATCGCCGTCACCTTCGACGCGGTGGCGCTGCGCCGCCACGGGCTGAACATCGCGCAGATCGCCTCTGTCCTGTCGCAGCACAGCCTCGATCTGCCGGCGGGCACGCTGCAAGGGCCCGATGGCGACGCCGCGATCCGTTTTCTGGGAGAGAAACGCAGCCCCGCCGAGCTGGCCCGCATCCCCGTCGCGGGCAGCGCGGGTGGCGGCACGCTGCTGCTGGGCGATGTGGCGACGATCCGCGCGGGCTTTGCCGATCCGGCACAGGCGGCCTATTACGGTGCCCACCGCGCCGCCATCGTCGCGGTGAACAAGACCGCCACGCAGGATGCACTGCGCGTCAAGGCGGCGCTCGACCGGCAGATCGCGCAGGCACGCGCCGAGGCGCCGGGCAATATCGCGCTGGCGATCTCGCAGGATTCCACCAGCAATATCCGCGACCGCCTGCGCATCATCGCCGAGAACGGCACGCAGGGCCTGCTGCTGGTGCTGGCGGTGATGTGGCTGTTCTTCGGCTTCCGCCTGTCCTTCTGGGTGGCGATGGGACTGCCGGTCTCGTTCCTAGGCGCGATCTTTGCGATGCAGCTTCTGGGCTACACGATCAATATGATGACCATGGTGGCGCTGCTGATCGCGGTGGGGCTGCTGATGGACGACGCCATCGTGATTTCCGAAAACATCGTGCGCCGGCGCGAGGCCGGGGAAGCGCCCCACAATGCGGCTGTGAACGGCGTGCGGCAGGTCGGGCCGGGGGTCTTCGCCTCCTTCGTGACCACGGCGATGATCGTGGGGCCGCTGAGCTTCATGACCGGCAATATCGGCGCGGTGCTGAAATATATCCCCATCGTGCTGCTGCTGGTGCTCGCCGTCAGCCTGATCGAAGCCTTCCTCATCCTGCCCGCGCATATGCGCCATTCGCTGGGGCGGAGGACAGAGCCCGGTCGCATCAGCCGCGCGGTGAATGACGGCTTTGCCCGGTTCCGCGACGCGGTGATCGTGCCGCTTGCCGGGCTGGCCCTGCGCTTTCGCTATGCGACGCTGGGCCTCGCGGTGTTTCTCGTGCTGATCTCGCTCGCCCCCTATTCCGGCGGCTTCATCAAATACCAGAGCTTTCCCCAGCTCGAGAGCGACACGGTCGAGGCGCGGCTGCTGCTGGCCGAGGGCGCGCCGCTGTCGCTGACCGAAAAGCGCGTGGCCAAGGTGGTCTCGGCGCTGGACATCATGAATGCCGAACTGACGCCCGCGCAGCCCGGGGGCCAGTCGCTGGTTCAGAGCTATACCGTCACCTATGGCAGCAACCCCGACGCGCCGGGGACCGGCCCGCATATGGCCACGATCAGCGCCAAGCTGCTGCCCGCCGGCACGCGCAGCACCGATGTGACCGAGATTCTCGACCGCTGGAAGATGCTCAGCGGGCGGCTGCCCGACATGGCGGCGTTCCGCATCACCGACAAGGAGCGCGGCGCCGGGGGCAAACCCATCGACCTGCTGGTACAGGGTCCGGATCTGGAAGCGCTGGCCGTCACCGCGCGCGAGATGCGCCGGTTTTTCCGCGATTTCGACGGGGTGCGGGATGTGACCTTCGACCTGATGCCCGGCAAGCCGGAATATCTCGTCCGGCTCGATACCGCCGCCGCAAACGCGCTTGGGGTCGCGCCGCAGGCCCTCGCCGGCGAGCTGCGCGCCGCGTTCCGCGGCGACAGCGCGCTCAGCTTCGCCGACGGGCTGGGCGAGGTCGATGTGGTCGCGCGCTTTGACGCCGGCGACCGGATCGCGCTGTCGGATATCACCGATCTGCGGGTGCGCAGCAGCTCCGGCGCGCTGGTGCCGCTCTCGGCGGTGGCGACGGTGACGCAATCGCGCGGCTATGCCACGATCAACCGGGTCGACGGGCAGCGCAGCGTGCGCGTTCAGGGCACGATCAATCCCGCCGTGGCCAATGCCCGCGAGCTGATGCAGGCCCTGCGCGCCTCCTATCTGCCAAAGCTTGCCGAAACCCGGCCTGAGATCTCCGTCCGCATTCTCGGCGAGGCGGAGGATACCGCGACCACCGGCAGCTCGCTGGCGCGCAATATGGCGCTTGGTGCGGGCGGTGTGTTCCTGTTGCTGGCCTTCTACCTGCAAAGCTTTGTCCGCACACTGGCGGTGCTGGCGGCAATCCCGCTCAGCCTCGTGGGCGTGATGTGGGGACATATGGCGCTGGGGCTTCAGATCTCGCTGCCAAGCCTTGTGGGGCTCGCGACGCTTGCCGGGGTGGTGGTGAACGACTCGATCCTTCTGGTGAACTTCATCGACGACAGGACCGCGCGCGGCATGGATGTGCTGGAGGCCGGGCGCGAGGCGGTCCGCGACCGGTTCCGCGCGATCTTTCTAACCTCGCTGACCACGGTGGTGGGGCTCGGCCCACTGCTCTTCGAGCCGAGCACGCAGGCGCAGTTCCTGCGCCCCATCGTGGCGAGCCTCGCCTTCGGCCTCAGTGCCGCGACCTTTCTGGCGCTGTTCGTGACACCCGCGGTGATTGCGGTGCTTCAGGATTTCGGGCTGCGCCCGCGTCTTGCGGCGACGGAAGGCGAGGTGGAGGGCGCGCCTGCGTGACCGATGGGGTGGGTGGGTTGCAAACCCACCCTACGGCGTAACCTCCAGGGCGATGGCCGTTGCTTCGCCGCCGCCGATGCAGAGGCAGGCCACCCCGCGCCGCAGGCTGCGGGCGCGCAATGCGTGGATCAGCGTCACGATGATCCGCGCGCCCGTCGCTCCGATCGGATGGCCGAGGGCGCAGGCGCCGCCATTGACGTTGAGCTTTTCGCGCGGAATGCCGATCTCCCGTGCCGCCGCCATGGCCACCACCGCAAAGGCCTCGTTAATCTCGAAAAGATCCACCTCCTCGGCTGTCCACCCGACCTGCGCCAAAAGCTTTTGGATCGCCGGGATCGGCGCCGTGGTGAACCAGGCGGGCTCCTGCGAATGGGTGCTGTGGCCGAGGATCCGTCCCAACACCGGCAGCCCGCGCGCCTCCGCCTCCCGGGCCGAGGCCAGAACCAGCGCCGCCGCACCATCGGCATTGGCCGAAGAGCTGGCGGCGGTGATCGTGCCCAGATCGCCAAAGGCCGCGCGCAGCCCCGGGATCTTCGCCGGGTCGATGCGCCCGGGCCGTTCGTCCTGCGCCACCGTCACCGTTCCCTTGCGGCCACGCACCTCCACCGGAGCGCATTCCGCCGCGAAGGCACCGCCGGAGACGGCGGCGCGGGCGCGCTCCAGCGTCTCGATGGCATAGGCGTCCTGATCGCCGCGGGTAAAGCCGTAACATTCCGCCGTGGCCTCGCCGAAGGTGCCCATCGGGCGGCCGCGCTCATAGGCATCCTCCAGCCCGTCCGTCATCATATGGTCGAGCAGCTCGGTGCCGCCCGCTTTACGCCCGCCGCGCATCTCGGGGATCAGGAAGGGCGCGCCCGACATCGCCTCCATACCGCCGGTCACCACGATGCCGGCGCTGCCCGCGTGGATGAGATCATGGCCCAGCATCGTCGCCTTCATCCCCGAGCCGCAGACCTTGTTGATCGTGGTCGCGCCGGTGGCGTCCGGCAACCCCGCCGCCCGCGCCGCCTGCCGCGCCGGCGCTTGCCCGAGCCCGGCAGGCAGCACGCAACCCATCAGGATTTCCGACAGATCCGCCCCGTCGAGCGCTGCATCGCCAAGCGCCGCGCGGATCGCCACGGCACCAAGCTCGGTCGCCGGCACCTGTGCAAAGGCGCCCATGAAAGCGCCCAGCGGAGTGCGCCTGGCGGCGACGATGGCCACCGGATCGTTGGGTCTGTCTGACATGCTGAATCTCCCTGAACTTCATTTAAATTATGATCATAATCCAACTTGTCAACAATAAGATTACGGTTATAATTCAAGCCGGATATCAGAGGAGGCCCCAATGCGGATGAGCCGGCAGGACGCGGCGCAGAACCGGACACGGGTGGTGCGCACCGCCGGCGAGATGTTCCGCGAGCATGGCTATGACGGGGTCGGCATCGCCGCGCTGATGCAGGCGGCGGGGCTGACCAATGGCGCGTTCTACAAACAGTTCGCCAGCAAGGAAGCGCTGCTGGCCGAGGCCACAGAGGACGCGCTCGCCCGCAACGCCGAGGCCTGGGAGACCGTGTTGCAGGAGGCCGAGGGCGATCCGCTCGCGGCTGTGGCGCGCTGGTACCTGTCCAAGCCGCATCTGAGCCATCGCGGGCTTGGCTGCACCTACGCCACGCTCGGCGCCGAGGCACCGCGCCACGAGGTGCCGGTGCGCGAGGCCTTCGACGCCGGGCTGCGCAAGACACTGAGCCAGATCGCCGAAGCGGCGGCAGAGACCGGCACACCCGCGAGCGAGGCTGCGGCGATCCGGCTGCTCAGCCGGCTTGTCGGGGCGCTGGTGCTCGCCCGGGCGGTCTCGGACCCGGCGCTGGCGCAAGATATCCTGACCACCAATGCCAATGCAGAGGACACACCCTGACCGGTCTCGCCAATAGTTTTTCCCCGCCCCGCCGTGGCGGGAAGATCTTGCCGCAGCCTAGTGCTAGACTAAACGCAGCGCCAAGGCCGGCAGGGTTTCCCACAAGTGCCAAGGCGCTGCCCCTCGCGGAAGGAGATTGCGACATGACCCTGATGAACCGCCCCGCCGCCCTCGCCCTGCCGCTGCTCGTGCTGCTGGCCGCCTGCGGCGCGCGCATGCGCCACCATCCCGACGAGCTCGAATGCATGGAGCGCGCGATGTATTTCGAATCGCACCGCTCCAGCCGCGACGGGCTGATCGCGGTGGGCAACGTCGTGATGAACCGCGTCGCGTCCGACGATTTTCCGGATACGGTCTGCGGCGTCGTCTCGCAAAAGAACCAGTTCGCCCCCGGCGTCATGACCCGCGAGATGACAGGCCCCTCGACCGCGCTGGTGCGGGAGGCGGCGCTCTCGGTCATGCATGGCGAGCGGCATCCGATGATCGCCGACGCGCAGTTCTTTCACAGCAGCGCCTATCGCGCATCCTATAACAACATGCATTACGTACTCTCGACCGGCGGCAATGCGTTTTATGAAAAACGCCGGCCCGAGGCCGTTACGCAACCGTTTCCGTTGCCGCCCGTCGAAGGGCTGACCGGGCGGTAGCGCTCCGCCCGCTTACGGCGTTTCGGCGCGCCGGAACGTGTCCGACCAGAACTGAAGCAACAATTCCCGGCGATTGGGGTCGCGGGCGACGAGCAGCGCCGGTGAGAGCGGGATATATCTGCGGGCACTGGCGGCGAGGCCGGTTTCCGCGGGCTCCATCCGCGAGACCAGCCCCGCCCGCATCAGCAGCGTCTGCGCCTCGGGCGTCAGCATGAAATCGAGCAGCCGCGCGGCGGCGGCTTTGCGCGAGGCTGTCTTGGGGATCATGTATCCGCGCGACAGGACCAGCGTGTAGTCCTCGGGCAGGATCACCCCCACATTCGCCGCATCGGCGTTCAGCACATACGAGCCAAGGACGTTATAGGCGATCAGATAACGCCCCTCCGCCACGCCCGCGATGATCTCGGCGGAGCAGCAGGTCGCCACCGCATCGACCCGGGCAAAGCCCTCAAGCAGGGCGCCGAAGGTCGTGGCCTCCAGACTGTCGCTATGGGCAAAAAGATAGCCCAGACCCGACGCGGCGATGTCATAGGTCGCGATCCTGTTGCGGAAGAATTCGGGCCGGGCGCGCAGCGCATCGAGCAGGGCGAAACGGCTGCGGGGCACCTCGTCGCCGGGCAGCAGGCTCTTGTTGTAGGCGATCACAGCGGGTTCGGTCGTCACGCCCCAAAGCTCGTCGCGCCAGCGCCGCGTCGGCGGCAGCGCCTGCGTGGTCGCCGAGCGGTAGGCATGCGCGCAGGCAGCATTGACCAGCCACACCATCTGCTGGACCGCCGAGGAGAGGATGGCATCGGCCCCGGAGGCGCCCGCCCGGCAATCGGCGCGGCTCAGCTCGAACAGCGCGTTCGAGCCCCATTGCTCGTAGGTGATCGCCAGTTCGGGATTGAGCGCGGCGAACCGCCCGATCACCGGGCGGATGATCTCGATATCGGTGGTCGAGCGCAGCAGAAAGGGGATGTCGCCCGTGCCGAACCGCGCGGTCGCTTCCTGTGCGGCGGCGGGCAGCGGCGACAGCATTAGCAGGCAGACCAGCAGCCGGGCAAACGGGCGCATCACGGCGTCTCCTCCTCGGCGGGCAGGACGAGACTGGCGCAAAAGCCGTGCTCGTCCCGCGTCATCTCGACCCGCCCGTCAAAGGCCGTGGCGACGGCTGTGACGATCGACAGGCCGATCCCGGTGCTTTGCTCGCGCGAGGCGGTGCTGCGGTTGAAGCGCTCGCCCAGAAGCGCAATCACACTATCATCCGGCCCCGGCCCGCTGTCGCAGACCCAAAGCACCGCCTCGGCGCCGCGTCGCGTCGCACCGATGGAGACCGGCGGACGGCCATGCCGGAGCGCATTTCCCAGAAGGTTGCGACCGGCCTCGCCCAGTGAAAAGGCATCGGCCCGCACCATCACCGGATCCTCGCCGATCTCCAGCCGCAGCTCGGCCTCCGGGCTCAGAACCGCGTGGTCATCGCGCTCCATGATCTCGAGCGCGATCTCACGCAGATCGACCGGCGCGCGGGGCACGCTGTCGGTTCGATGCACCACCAGAGCCCGGCTGAGCAGCTGATCGAGCAGGGTTCCGAGCGAGCGTGTGCGCGTCAGCAGCCGGTCCAGCGCGCGGCGGCGGGTGGCGGCATCGGTCTCGGACGCAGCCGTGTCCGCATGCACCCGGATCGCCGCAACCGGCGTGCGCAGCTGGTGGGCAGTGTCCGAAATCAGGGTGCGCATGGCCTCGACCTGACCTTCGAGCCGGCCCATGAATCGATTCATCGCCCCCAGCATCACCTGCAACTCGCGCGGAAGACGGTCGGCGGGCATCGGCGTCAGATCGTAGGGATCGCGGCCGGAGAGATCTTCGACCAGCGCCTCCAGCGGGCGCAGCGCCGAGCGGATCACCAGAGACGCGATCACCATGAGAAAGACCCCGGCGACCGCCATGGGCAGCAGAGCATCCAGCATCAGCTCCCGCGTCATCGCCCGGCGCGCGCGCAGCGTCTGGCCGACGACGATATCGACGGGGCCGGAAAAGTCGCGCTCGACAAAGCGCCGGGTGAGCTGAACGAAACGCGCCGGCTCCCCGTCCAGCGGCGCATCGAAGAAACGGATCGCGCCGCCGCCGCGCGCCGGCGGCGCGACCCGCTGCTCGGGGTCGAGACCGGTAACGAAGCGCCCGTCGGGACCGAGCACCGAATAATAGATCCGGTCGTCCGGCGCCTGCGCCAGAAGCTCGAAGGCCGAGACCGGAAGATCCACCAGCGGCCTGCCTTCCTGTATCCGGATCGACTCCGCGATGTCGCTCGCCGCGCCGAGCAACAGCCGGTCATAGGATTGCCGTGCCGCCTGACGACCGTTCCACCAGATCGAGCCGGCGACCAGAACACCGCCCAGAACCAGGATCGCCAACACTGTGGCCAGCACGCGCGAGACGAGGCTGCGCCCGGCGCCCGCGTCACTCATCCTGCCCGATCCGGTAGCCCACGCCGCGCTGGGTGGCGATGCTCACATCGGTGCCGGCGAATTTCTTGCGCAGCCGCGCGATATAAAGCTCGATCGCGTTCACGCCGACATCGGCGTCCTCAAAACCGTAGAGCGAATCGTAAAGCCGCGTCTTCGACAGGTATTGCCCCCGGTGGCGGATCAGCATGTCCAGGAGCGCCGCCTCGCGCCGGGTGAGATCGAGCTGCCGCCCGTTCAGGCTGGCGCTGCGATCCTTGGGCGCATAGGTCAGCGCGCCCAGCGTGATCCGTTCCTGTTTGCGGTCGGTCTCGCGCCGCACCAGCGCGCGCAGCCGCGCCTCCAGCTCGCGCTGATCGAAGGGTTTGCCGAGATAATCGTCGGCGCCCTGGTCGAGCGCGACGACGCGGTCATCGACCGAGGACAGCGCCGTCAGCATGAGAACCGGCGTGCGGTCGCCGGTGCCACGCATCTCGCGAAGCAGCGACAGGCCGGAACCGTCGGGCAGGTTGATATCGAGAAGGACCGCGTCATAGCGCTGTACCGCGCGGCAATCGCGGGCGTCCTCGATGCTGGGGGCAAGATCGCAGACGACGCCCGAGCGGGCGAGATGGGCGATCACCCCCTCCGCCAGATCCTCGGCATCCTCGACCATCAAGATGCGCATCGCGGCCGTTCCCCTCCTGACACCCGCCAACCTGTCGCGGTGACAGCTTCGTGACAGGAACAACGGTTACACATCCGCAACCCGCAGGAAAGGGATCGCAAGGTCCGGCCCTGCGGGGATGTCTTCCGGCGCGTGGGAGTGCGCCGTGCAGAACCCTGAGGAGGAACACATGAAACTTACCGCAACCCGCGGCGCGATTGCCGCCGTCGCCCTGTCGCTGTCCGCCATTGCGGCCTCGGCGCAGGAGAACCCCGAATGCATCGCACCGGCCAACCCGGGCGGCGGCTGGGATTTCACCTGCCGCCAGGTCGGCAAGTCGCTTCAGGATCAGGGCCTGATCGACCAGACCATGCAGGTCGTGAACCTCGCCGGTGGCGGTGGCGGCGTGGCCTTTGCCGAAGTGGTCAACAAGCGCAGTGACGATGACGACCTGATCGTCGCCGCATCCTCGGCCACGGCCACCCGTCTCGCTCAGGGCGCCTATCCCGGCAACACCATGGATCAGGTGCGCTGGCTCGCCTCGGTCGGCGCCGACTACGGCGTGATCGCCGTCGCCGCCGACAGCGAGATCGAGACGCTGCCGGAGCTGCTCGACCAGATCAAGGCCGACCCGACCTCGGTTTCGATTGCCGGCGGTTCGGCCGTGGGCGGCTGGGATCACCTCAAGGTGCTGATCGCGGCGGACGCCTATGGCGTCGAGGACGTGCGCAAGGTGAAATACATCGCCTTCGACGGCGGCGGCGAGGCGGTGACACAGCTTCTGGCGGGCTCCGTCCAGGGCTTCACCGGCGACATTTCCGAAGCCAAGGGCTTTGTCGACTCCGGCGATATCCGGGTCATCGCGATCCTCGCCCCCGAGCGCCTGGGCGGCGAATTCGCCGAGTTCCCCACCGCCCGCGAACAGGGCATCGACGCCATCGGCGCCAACTGGCGCGGCTTCTATGCCCCGGGCGGCATGTCGGACGAGGCCTATGACGCCTGGGTCTCCAAGATCGGAGAGCTCTACGCATCGGATGCCTGGAAAGAGGTGATGGCTGCCAACGGTCTGGCCCCGCTCGACCTTCAGGGTGACGCGTTCCAGGGCTTTGTCGAGGATTCCGTCGCCCGCATTCAGTCGATCTCCAAAGAAATCGGCATCATCAAGTAATCCGCACTCACGGAACACTTGCCGGGTGCCGCGCAGCCGTGCGGCACCCGGTCTTTCCCGACCCCCTGACAACCTGACACCCAGACAAGAGGAGATCCGCCATGAGCGATCGTATCTTCGGTGTCGTCGGCATGCTGCTCGCCCTCGGCTACGTCGTTGCAGCCTTTGCGATCGAGGAGAGCTTCCTCTCGGATGCCGTCGGTCCCAAGGCCTTCCCCCTGATCATTGCCGGCATCCTCGGCCTGTCGAGCGCGGTCATCGCGCTGCGCCCGGATGCCGAACCCGCCTGGCCCGCACTTGGCCGCCTGGCCGAGATCGGCGCCGCAGTCGTCGTGATGATCCTCTATGCCGAGATGCTGCCCGTCGCCGGCTTTGTCATCGCCACCGCCTTTGCCGCCGCCTATCTCGCCTGGCGGCTCGGCTCGGCGCCGCTCGAAGCGGTCGCCGTGGGCGTCGGCACCTCGGTGGGCATCTACGTTATCTTCCATCTCGCGCTCGGGTTGTCGCTGGCTCGCGGCCCGTTCGGGTTCTGAGGAGGCCGTCATGGATATTCTTGCAAATCTCGGCGACGGCTTTGCCATCGCCATCACCTGGCAGAACCTGCTGCTGGCGCTGCTGGGCTGCTTTCTGGGCACGATCATGGGCGCGCTGCCCGGCCTCGGCCCGTCGAACGGCGTGGCGATTCTGATCCCGCTGGCCTTCACCATGGGGCTGGGCGCGACGCCCTCGCTGATCCTGCTGACCTCGGTCTATTACGGCGCCATGTATGGCGGGCGGATCTCGTCGATCCTGCTCAACATTCCCGGCGACGAACCGGCGATGATGACCTGCCTCGACGGCCACCCGATGGCCAGGAAGGGCATGGCGGGAGAGGCGCTGTCGCTCTCCGGAGTGGCCTCCTTCATCGGCGCCTTCATCGCGACCTGGGGGCTGATCCTGCTGGCGCCGCAGCTGGTGAAGATCGCGCTGCTCTTCGGTCCTGCGGAGTATTTCGCCCTCTTCGCGCTGGCCTTCATGACGCTGGGCGGCGTGTCCTCGACAAATCAGGCGAAATCGGCCTTCGCGGCGGCGCTCGGCCTCGGCCTCGCCACCATCGGCGTCGATACCCAGACCGGTGTGCCGCGCTTCACCTTCGGCGAAGTGCATCTCTATGACGGGCTCGATTTCCTCGTCGCCATCGTTGGGCTCTTTGCCCTTTCCGAAGTGTTCATCTTTCTCGAAAACCGCCATGGCGGCTCCGATGCGGAAGGCAAGAAGATCTCCATCGGCAAGCTCTACCCGCCGCTTTCCATGCTGAAGCAATGCACGCCGACGATGCTGCGCACGTCGCTGCTGGGGTTTGTCGCCGGCGTCCTGCCCGGTGCGGGCGCCTCGCTCGGCTCCTTCATCTCCTACTCGATGGAAAAGCGTCTGGTGGACCGCGAGAACACCTTTGGCACCGGCGATCCCCGCGGCGTCGCGGCGCCCGAGGCCGGCAACAACGCCGCCGCCGGCGGGGCGCTTGTGCCGATGCTGGCGCTCGGCGTGCCGGGATCGGGCACGACGGCGGTGCTTCTGGCGGTGCTGCTGGCGCTCAACATCACGCCGGGGCCGCTGCTCTTCACCCAGAACCCGGACGTGGTTTGGGGGCTGATCGCGGCGCTGTTCATCGCCAATATCATGCTGCTTGCGATGAACATCCCGATGGTCGGCCTGTTCACCCGAGTGCTCATGGTGCCCTCGCGCATCCTGATGCCCATCGTGGCGATGGTGAGCTTTGTCGGCATCTACGGCATCTCGGGCTCGACCTTCGACCTGCTGGTGATGATCGGCTTCGGGATGATGGGCTGGGGGCTGCGCAAGCTGGACGTGCCGCTGGTGCCGATCATCCTGGGCACGCTGCTGGGCAACGCGATGGAGAACAACCTGCGCCGCGCGGTCACCATCGACAACGGCAACTGGTGGACGCTGGTCGACAGCCCGCTCTCCATCGCGCTCTGGGCCATCGCGATCATCGGCTTTGTGCTGCCGCTGATCATCGGCGCCCGGGTCAAGGCCCGGATGCATGCCCGCCGCGACAGCGAAGGCGCCATCAGCGACTGACCTCGCACCTGAGAGAAATCGCAAAGCCCGCCGACACCGGCGGGCTTTGTCACATCGGGCCCCTGGATCCGTTCGCCAAACAGCCGAGCCGTCAGACGCTCGCACCGCCGGGGTTCCTGAGCGCCGAGAGCACGATGCTGCGCGCCGCCTCCTCGCGCAGCAGCGCCTGCCCCTCCTCGTCGAACAGGCTGTCACCGAAATTGAGCGTAAAGGTCGCGCGGTTGGAGACGTTGAAAAAGCTCATCGCGCTGATCCGCCAGTGCAGCGCCAGCGGCGAGATATCCTCGCGGAACAGGCCGCTCGACCGGCCCGCCTCGCAGATCCGCTCCAGCACGCGGATCGCCGCGACGTTCTGCTCCGCCAGCCGCTCGATATTGCGCATATGGCTGCCGTCATGAATGTTCTCGACCATGACCAGGCGGATGAAATCCGGGTTCCGGCGGTGGTGGTCGAAGGTGAATTCCACCAGCTTGCGCAGCGCGTGATCCGGCGCGAGATCTTCGAGATCGAGCTCCGCCTCGCCGGCGCGTACTTCCGCATAGGCCTCCTCCAGCACCGCCTGATAGAGCGATTCCTTGTCGCCGAAATAGTAAAAGACCATCCGCTTGGAGGTTTTGGTCTTGGCGGCGATGTCGTCGATCCGCGTCCGCGACAGGCCGGTCCGGGCGAACTCCGCGCGCGCCACGCGCAGGATATCCGCCCGCACCGCCTCGGGATTTTGCTTCCAGCTCCTGAGCTTGGCAGGTTTGTCCAACAGTGCTCTCCCCTCCGACCGGCACGCACGCCGCCCGGCCATGGTAACATTTTAACCCGTGGGTTCAATTGGATTGACCGAATTAACCGGTTGGTTCATTATTGCGACGAATCGAAGCGCCTATGGAGGAGAAGCTCTTGGATCAGCCCGTCGCCACGGAACGCCCCATGCTGGCCGGTCTCATCGGCCGCGGGATCGCGCTGTCGCGCACCCCGCGCATGCATATGGAGGAAGCCGCGGCGCAGGGGCTGGGGGCAGTCTATCGCATCCTCGACATGGACGAACCCGCCCGCCGCGAAATCACGCTGAAGACGATGCTGGAAAGCGCCGAGGCCTGCGGTTTCGACGGGCTCAACGTCACCTACCCCTACAAGATCGAGGTCATCGGGCTGCTCGACGAGCTTTCCGACAATGCCCGCGCGGTTGGTGCCGTGAACACCGTGGTGCTGCGCGACGGGCGCCGGGTCGGCCACAATACCGATCTCTGGGGGTTTGCAGAAAGCTTCCGGCGCGGCCTGGCCGGCGAGGCTGTGGAGCATGTGCTGCTCGCCGGCGCCGGCGGCGCGGGTGTTGCCGTCGCCCATGCGCTCGCCGATTGCGGCGTGCGGCGGCTGTCGATCCTCGACACCGACGCGGCCCGCGCCGCGCAGCTCGCCGAGCAGGTGATGACCAACCGCCCCGGCACCGTGGCGGGGGCCGTCCCCTCGACCGAAGCGCTGAGCGGCGCCGACCGGCCCGACGGCATCGTCAACGCCACCCCCATGGGCATGGCCAAGCTGCCCGGCATGGCGGTGCCGGCTTCTTTCATCGACCCGGCCATGTGGGTCGCCGATATCGTCTATTTCCCGCTCGAAACCGAGCTGCTCAGGACCGCGCGCGCCAAGGGCTGCCGGGTGCTTCCGGGCACCGGCATGGCGGTATTCCAGGCGGTGCGCGCCTTCGAGCTTTTCACGGGGCGGCCCGCCTGTCCCGACCGCATGAGGGCGACATTCGACGCCTTCGATACCCGCCCGGCCCAGCCGGCGGGAACCTGAGACACGCTAGAACGCAAGAGGGAGGACTTTTCATGCGTTTCCAAACCAAGACCCTTGCCGCCACGGCGGCGCTCTGCGCGGGGCTCTTCGCCGCCGCCGCAAACGCACAGACGCTGCGCGTCGCCCATGTGGACCCGGATGACTGGACCGGCTCCAAGAAAGGCGCCGCGGCGCAGATCTTCAAGAACATCGTCGAAGGCGAAAGCGACCTGACGGTCGAGCTGTTCCCCGCCGGCGCGCTCGGCAACGAGGACGAGCTGGTGAGCCAGGCGCAGGACGGGCTGACCCAGGTGGTGCTGGTCTCCGGCGCCATGTCCAAGATCTGCCCGGCGGCCTCGGTGCTGGACATCCCCTACACCTTCTCCTCGGCACCGCTCGCCTGGGAAGTTCTGGACGGCGAGTTCGGCGACGCGCTGGCCGAGCACTGCCTCGAACAGACCGGGCTGCGCACGCTGGCATACGGTGAAACCGGCTTCCGCAACTTCACCAATTCCGAGCGCGAGATCCGCACCCCCGCCGATATGGAAGGGCTGAAGTTCCGCGTGCAGCCGATCCCGCTCTATATCGAGATGGTCGGCGCGCTCGGTGGCGAGCCCACCCCCATCGCCTGGACCGAGCTGCCCAACGCGCTTTCCACCGGCGTCGTGGACGGTCAGGAAAACCCGGTCGGCGTGATCTACAACAACGGGCTGCACAAGCTTCAGCAATACATGACGCTTGACGGCCATGTGTATGCCGCCGACTTCCTCCTGATCTCGGACGAGTTCTTCCAGGGGCTTGAGCCGGCGCAGCAGGAAGTGATCCAGAAAGCCGCCATCGTGGCCGGCAATATGGGCCGCTCCATCCAGCAGTGGAACACCGCCGAGGGCGTGACCAAGGTGCAGGACGAGGGCATGCAGGTCTACAGCCCGACGGCAGAAGAGCTTCAGGCCTTTGCCGATGCGGCACAGCCCGCCGTGGTCTCCTACCTGCGTGAAGAGCTGGGCGACGATGCCGAGTGGATCGACCGGCTTCAGGACGCCGTGGCCGCGGCCTCGGAATAATCCCTGATCCAACTTTTGCCCGGGCCGGCGGATCGCGCCGGTCCGGACCTTTTGAAGGAACTCTCCCGTGGACAGACTGATCAAGCTCGCACGTTGGGTATGCGGCTTCGGAGCCGGAGCGTCGATGGCGCTGGTCTTCGTCGTGATCTTCTTCAACTCGCTGCGCCGCTACACGGTGGGCCGTTCGGTCACCTGGGGAGAGGAGCTGCCGATCTACCTGACGATCTACGGCGTGATGTTTGGCCTCGCACTCGCCTATCTGACCGACAGCCACATCCGCTTTACCGTGCTGGTCGACACGCTGTCTGCACGGGTGCGCCGGATCCTGTTTTTGTTTTCCGATGTGGCCACCGTGATCACCGGCGCGGCGCTGGCCTATGCGGGCCATGTCTTTGCCATGCGCCGGGGCGATGTCACCGCCTCTGGCCTGAAATCCGCCGCCGACGCGCTTGCCTCCAGCACTGGGATCGAGGCGCTGGTCTGGCTCGGACGGGTCGGCCCCTATCAATATGCCATCGCCTTCGGTGGCGCGCTGCTGGCGGTCGCCGCCGCCCTGAAACTGGTCGAGCGTCTGACGACGCCGGCGGAGGTGTAAGCCATGGTCTATGCCATTCTCATCGTCGGACTTCTGGCCGGCGTACCCATCGCCATCTCCATCGTCGCGGCGCTGCTGGTCTTCATGGGGCTGGGCGATCTGCCCTATACCCTGCGGATCGTGCCGACCGAGATGTTCAAGGGGCTCAACTCCTTCCCGCTGCTGGCCATTCCGCTGTTTGTGCTGGCCGGTGAGGTGATGAACGAATCCGGCATCACCAGCCGCATCATCGGCTTTGCCAGCGTCATCGTGGGCCGCATGCGCGCCGGGCTGGCGCTGGTCAATATCTGGGCCTCGGTGATCTTTGCCGGGCTCTCGGGCTCGGCTGTGGCCGACACCTCGGCCATCGGGCGGGTCTTCATCCCCGAGATGGAGAAGAAGGGCTATGACCGCAGCTTTGCCGCCGCCCTCACCGCCGCCTCTTCGGTGATCGGGCCGATCATTCCGCCCTCGATCCCGGTGATCATCTATGCGCTGATCGTCTCCGGCGTCTCGGTGCCGGCGCTGTTCATGGCCGGCGTGATCCCCGGCATTCTGCTGGCGCTGTTCCTCTCGGCCTATGTCATGCTGACGGTCAAGGTCGATCACGACGCCGCCGCCGAGCACGACACCGGCCAGAGCGCCGGTCAGGCGCTGCTCGCCGGTATCCTGCCGCTACTGATGCCGGTCTTTGTGGTGGGCTCGATCCTGCTCGGCGTCGTCACCCCCACCGAAGCGGCAAGCTTCGCCGTGGCCTATGCGCTGATCCTCGGGGTTTTCGTCTATCGCAACATTGCGCTCCGCGCCCTGCCCCGGATCTTTGCCAGCGCGATGAAGGACAGCGCGGTGATCCTGATCATCATCGCCGCCGTCTCCGCCGCCAACTGGCTGCTGACCTATAACCGCGTGCCCAACATGCTGACCGACTGGGTGCTTGCCAATGTCGACAGCCAGACCACCTTCCTGCTCGCCGTCATCGTGCTGTTCCTGCTGGTGGGCCTGTTCCTCGAAGGCATCGCGGCGATGCTGGTGCTGGTGCCGATCATGCATCCCATCGCCGTGTCGATGGGCGTGGACCCGGTGCATTTCGGCATCCTTGTGATCTTCAACCTGATGATCGGGCTGATCACCCCGCCGCTGGGCCTCTGCCTCTTCGTCGCCGAAGGCGTGGCGAATGTGGGCATGGCGCGGCTCATCCGGTCGATCATGCCGTTCTTCTTCGTCGAGGTGCTGGTGCTGGTGATCCTGACCTTCGTGCCGGAAACGGTGATCTGGCTGCCGCGCGTTCTGGGATACTAGGAGACCTGCCATGAAGACCTCCATCGCCACCGTGTCCATTTCCGGCTCGCTTCCGGAAAAGCTCGAAGCCATCGCCGGCGCGGGTTACGACGGGATCGAGATCTTCGAGCAGGATTTCATCGCCCATGACGGCGGCCCGCGCGAGGTGGGCCGGATGATCCGCGACCACGGGCTGGAGATCACCCTGTTCCAGCCCTTCCGCGATTTCGAATGCCTGCCTGAGCCGCTGCGCAGCAAGGCCTTCGACCGCGCCCGCCGCAAGTTCGACGTGATGCAGGAGCTCGGAGCCGACCGCATCCTGGTCTGCTCCTCGGTGCATCCGCGCAGCCTTGGCGGCATCGACCGCGCCGCGGGCGATCTCGCCGAGCTGGGGGCCATCGCGCAGGAGCGCGGGATCTATGTGGGCTACGAGGCGCTGGCATGGGGCCGGCATGTCAACGATCACCGCGACGCCTGGGAGATCGTGCGCCGCGCCGATCATCCGAATATCGGGCTGATCCTCGACAGTTTCCACACGCTGGGGCGCGGGCTCGACAGCGAGTCGATCCGCGCGATTCCGGGCGACAAGATCTTCTTCGTCCAGCTCGCCGATGCGCCGGCCATCGACATGGATCTGCTCTACTGGTCGCGGCATTTCCGCAATATGCCCGGCGAGGGCGATCTGGACATCCGCAGCTTTATGCAAGCGGTCATGGCCACCGGCTATGCCGGGCCGATCAGCCTCGAGATCTTCAACGACCAGTTCCGTGGCAACAACCCGCGCGGCGTGGCCGAGGACGGCTATCGCGCGCTAATCTCTCTAATGGACGATGTGCGCCGGGCCGAGCCCGACACGCCGGTGGATCTGCCCGAGATCCCCGCCCGCGTGAAGGCGCAGGGTGTTTCCTTCATCGAGTTCGCCGCGCAGGGCGACGAGGTCGACCGGCTTTCGGCCTTCCTCGCCACGCTGGGTTTCCGCCGCACCGGGCGGCACCGCAACAAGGCCATCGACCTCTGGCAGCAGAACGACATCCGCATCGTCGTCAACGCCGAGACCGAGGGCCACGCCGCGCATGCCTGGAACGCGCGCGGCACCTGCATCTGCGATATCGGGCTGAGCGTGACCTCGGCGCAGGACACCGTGGCGCGCGCAACGGCCCTTGGCTCGGCGCCCTTCGGCCAGCCGGTGGCGCCGGGAGAGCTGGATATCCCGGCGATCCGGGGGCTCGGCGGTTCGGTGCTGCATTTCATCGACGCGGAAAGCGGGCTGGACCAGGTCTGGGAACTGGAATTCACCCCCGTCGATCAGGACGGCGCGGAAGCCGGGCTGATGCGCGTCGATCATCTGGCACAGACCATGTCCTATGAGGACATGCTGAGCTGGACGCTGTTCTACACCGCGCTCTTCGAGATGGAAAAATCGCCCATGGTCGATGTGATCGACCCGGACGGGCTGGTGCGCAGCCAGGTGGTCGAGGCCCCCGACGGCGCGCTGCGCATCACCCTCAACGGCGCCGAGACCCACCGCACCCTTGCCGGCCGCTTCCTGGCGGAGAATTTCGGCGCCTCGGTGCAGCATATCGCGCTGACCACCGAGGACATCTTCGCCACCGCCGAAGCGCTTGGCCGGCAGGGCTTCGAGCCGCTGCCGATCCCGCAGAACTACTATGACGACCTCGCCGCGCGCTTCGATCTGAGCGCGGATTTCCTCGCCCGGCTGCAAGCGGCGAATGTGCTCTACGATCAGGAGAACGGCGCGGAGTTCTTCCAGCTCTATTCCCGCGTCTTAGCCGGCGGCATGTTCTTCGAGATCGTCCAGCGCGGCCCCGGCTATACCGGCTTTGGCGGCCCCAACGCGCCGTT
This sequence comes from Salipiger abyssi, assembly GCF_001975705.1. NCBI lineage: Bacteria > Pseudomonadati > Pseudomonadota > Alphaproteobacteria > Rhodobacterales > Roseobacteraceae > Salipiger > Salipiger abyssi. The sequence continues at coordinate 2,280,689 of NZ_CP015093.1, read as the reverse complement.
CCGCATCGCCGCGCAGAAACGGCTGGAACGCCACAAGAGCGTACCGAAGGCGTAGACAGAGCGGTTGGCGACCCCAACAGCCGCGACGGCCGGTGGCGAGACGCGGCTCCCTGCTCCTTCGTCAGGTTGCGTGTCGCCCCCGCGTCCTTGCGCACGATCTCCCACAGGTGAACGATTCCACCCGCGCTGCGGCGCTGGCGGGGAGCCCGCATCATGGCAGATGCACCAAATCAATGGGTCCTGAGCCTCACCCCCCTATCGGTCACGAGACCAAGGCAAGAAGCGATATTTCAACCAAGAAAATGCAGCACAAGAAGAGATCCAAATCGCCACCACGCCCCACCAGTTCACCTGGCTCATAGAGCCATGACTTTTGATGCCCAGGTAAACGCCATTGCCTACGATGATCGTGGCAAGGATGAAGCCAAATACGGCGGCTTCGCGACATTTTCGATGACTCTCAATATGAGGCATGTGCGCGCAACTCCACTGCTGGTCATTGCTGGCATCAGGCTCGCAATATGGATTAACAATAATCTTATCAGCTATTTCGCACAACGCCCCGTGTTTCAGACCGGCACGCGTAGAGCGATGCTGCGTGACATCGCCAACGGTCGCGTTCGGGCTGCAGCACCTCAGCGCCAGCCGGTCTTGTGAAGGTCCGGCATGTGCCGGGAGCGGCCCGCGCCCCCGGAGACCGGCGCGCCACGCGCCAACGCCGCAGTTCCGCTCCAAGCCAAATGTGATCGCACAATCAGATGCAGCGCGAGGGTTGTATGACTGGGCGCATCGCGCCATTGTGAACTTTGGCTTGTCACTCCACGATACTCTGAAAGCAGAAAATGGCAATTGGGCGAAGAGCATTTCTCTCAGGGCTGGTGTCAGCAGGAATTCTAAGCGCAAAAGCAAACGCGCAGACGGGCGACCGGTTAACCCCGATCCCTTCGTGGCAGCCTGGATTTACCCCCGATCTTGAAGAAGTCGCCGATCGCTTTCGCGAATACACGAACGCACAGTACGACTTCGTCGTTTTCGAAAACTCGACATGCTGCATTGTTCCTGATGGTCTACCGCAAGACGCTGCTGCTGCCGCCGGGAGTAGCGTTCTATCTCAAATCATTGGGTTTCATCCGGACATGAGTCCACAACAGATGCGCGACGGAAATGTCGTTGTTAGCTACAATCATCCCGCGTTCAATATAATTCCAGCGGATTTTGCGCAGCAGAACTGGTCGACAATCGAGCAAAACCACCAAAGAGGTCTGACCACTGACGAAGTGCTTATCACACATCTTGGGAAAAACGTTTTCGACGATATAGGGAAAATAGCTCTGCTCGGCAGAAGCTATATGTTCATGGATGCTCTCACACCGGTAGTGGCAAAGCACGTGCGATGAAGCTGGAGCAATTTGCTATCAGTCCTTGCTGAGGCCCATTTTGCCTGCCCAAAGCCATCTTCAACTTTTTCACCGGTTCGGTTTTACGACCAATGACCGCATTGTCCGCAGTGCGGACTGACCTGCTCCCCATAGAGTCCGCGTTTTTTAGTTCGCTCTGTTCAGGGTTTGGTCCTCTACTGACCGTTGGTGATACTCCCACGGTGTGAGCCCGTCGAGGCTCGTGTGGGGGCGATGGTGGTTGTAGTCTTCGCGCCAGGCCGAGATAAGCTCCCGGGCGTGGCGCAGGTTGGCGAACAGGTGCTCGTTCAGGCACTCGTCGCGCAGGCGGCCATTAAAGCTCTCGACGAAGCCGTTCTGCATGGGCTTTCCTGGCGCGATGTAATGCCACTCGACCTTGCGGTCCTCCTGCCATTTCAGGATGGCATTCGATGTCAGCTCCGTTCCGTTGTCACTGACCACCATACATGGATAGCCGCGCACCCGGGCGATGCTGTCGAGCTCACGGCCGACACGTTGCCCCGACAGCGAAGTGTCCACGACCGTCGCCAGGCATTCCCGGCTGAAGTCGTCGATGACGCACAGCACCCGGAACCGGCGCCCGTCTGAGAGGCTGTCCGAGACGAAGTCCAGGGACCATCGCTGGTTCGGCCCTTGTGGGATCGCCATCGGGGCCCTCGTTCCGATCGCGCGCTTGCGACCGCCGCGCTTGCGCACTGTCAGGCCCTCTTCCCGGTAGATCCGGTAAAGCTTCTTCCAGTTCACCTTCCAGCCTTCGCGACCAAGAAGCAGGTGCAGCCTTCGATAGCCGAAGCGACGCCGTTCGCTGGAAATCGCCTTCAGCCTCTCCCGCAGCTCGGCGTCTACAGGTCTAATTGATCCACGTCGATACACACGCGGGTCGATCCCGGCCAGGGCACAGGCCCGCCGCTGGTTGTAGTTCTTCTCTGTCATGGCCCAGTCCACGGCTCGTCGCCTTGCACCGGGCTTCAGAAGTTTTTTCCCAGCATCTCCTTGAGCGTGGCCACATCCAGCATCTGCTCCGCGAGCATCTTCTTGAGCTTCGCATTCTCAGCCTCCAGCGCCTTCAGCCGTTTGGCCTCCGACACCTCCATGCCGCCATACTTCGAGCGCCACTTGTAGAACGTGCCGTCACTGATGCCATGCTTCCGGCACAGCTCCTTGGCACCTATCCCGGCCTGGTGCTCCTTTAAAATGCCAATGATCTGCTCTTCGCTGAAACGGCTTTTCCGCATTGTCTGTCTCCTCGTTTGGAGAACAGGCTAACTTCAAAACGCGGACTTTTCAGGGGAGCAGGTCAGGACCTTCGCCCCCCGCCGAGGCATGCAACCGCAGCGCATAGCGACGTAGAGTGGCTGCGATACAGCACCCTGATCTGGTGCTGAAGGTCAGCTCAGGGCAGAAAATTCCACGAGAATGCAGAAACCCCTAGGTTCGCTTGGTCGGATCTTAGCCTCATCAGCCATCCAAGAGCTTAGCTAGGCTCAATGTTTTCATGAAGCGGCGCCCCCGCGCGGCGGGTGCAGATAAGGTGTTTGCCCTCTAGCCGCGGGCAAACCGAGTCAGGGCGAAACGGCACCCAAAGGGCACATCGTGACGCGAAAGGACAAATGTCCCGACTATCGATATAGTGAAACTGGTCGGAGTGAGAGGATTCGAACCTCCGGCCCCTGCCTCCCGAAGACAGTGCTCTACCAGGCTGAGCTACACTCCGACCGTGGCGGGCGGAATAGCTCAGGCGCGGCGGTTTGGCAAGCGCTCATTCGACACTCTTTTCGCGCTTTCGCATGGTGCGCAGCAGCGGCCCGATGCGCAGCGAGGTTCCGGTCTCGAACCGGGTGCGCGTGCGCAGCACCGGGGTGTTCTCGGAGACCCGTCCCCGGCCCTCGCGGAGCACGATGTAGACACCCGAGCCGATGATCAAAACCGCCCCGGCCAGCGTCATCCGGTCGGGCCATTCGTCGAAGATCAGCGCACCGTAGAGCGTTGCCCAGAGCAGCTGGGAATATTGCATCGGCGCCACCACCACCGCCTCACCGGCGCGATAGGCGAGGATCAGCACAAGCGAGCCGGTGAGCGCGAGCAGCGCCATCACCCCGGCGCCGCCCAGATGCGGCAGCGGCATCGGCTGGTAGACGAAGGGCAGCGCGCAGGCCATCAGGATGAAATTGGTCAGCATCGGATAGAGCAGCAGCACGACGGAGCGCTCCTCCTGCCCGATCTTGCGCACCACGATGGAGGAGAGCGCCCCGCAGCTTGCCGCCACCAGCGCCGCCGCATGGCCCAGCGTCAGATCGGTGCTGCCCGGGCGCAGCACAACCAGCACGCCCGCGAGCCCCACTAGAACCGCGATCCAGCGGCGCAGACGCACCCGTTCACCGAGAATCGGAATCGCCAGCACCGTGATCAGCAGCGGCTGGGCAAAGATGATCGCGTAGGTCTGCGCCAGCGGCAGCTTCGAGAAGGCGTAGAAGGCACAAAGCCCGGTCACCACCGCCGCCACGGTGCGCAGCGCCGTCCACCAGGGATGGACCGGGCGCAGATGGCCCGGCGTGGTGTCGCGGATCAGCATGAGGCTGACCAGCGGGAAGCTGAACAGCACCGAGAAAAACACGATCTGGAACGGGCTGTAATGCGCGCCCAGCAGCTTCACCACTACGTCATGGCCGGAAAACACCGCGAAGGAAAGCAGCGCGAAGAGCGCGCCTTTGGCATTCTGTCCCATCCTGTCCACGGCCATTGATTGTCAAACCCGACGGAACCCTTGCACCGCCTGTCGCCCGCAACAAGAGCCCATGGATAGCGGCGCGATGGCTTGCGGTGGATTTGTGCAGGTGCCATGGCTTCTGCGGGAGGCCGGGCATGCAACTGGACATTCTGACAATCCTGGGCGGCATCGGGCTGTTCCTCTTCGGGATGCAGTCGATGACCGGTGCGCTGCGCGAACTGGCGAGCCGGCAGATGCGCGCGTTTCTGTCGCGCTTCACCACCTCACCGCTGACCGGCGCGCTGTCGGGCGCCGCCACCACCGCGGTGATCCAGTCGTCGAGCGCGACCATGGTCACCGTTATCGGCTTTGTTGGCGCCGGGCTGATGAGCTTTCCCCAGGCGGTCGGCGTGATCTACGGCGCCAATATCGGAACCACCATGACCGGCTGGATCGTCGCGCTGCTGGGGCTCAAGCTGAAGCTGGGCACCATCGCCCTGCCCGGCCTGCTGGCCGGGGCGCTGGCAGCGACGCTCTCGCATGGCACCGCGGCGCGGATCGGGCGGCTGCTGGCCGGGTTCAGCCTGGTCTTTATCGGTCTCGACATGATGCAGGAGGGCGCTGCCGGGTTCGAAGCCTGGCTCTCGCCCGATATCCTGCCGCCGGACAGCTGGGCCGGGCGAGCGCTGCTGCTGGTGCTGGGTGCTGGCGTGACGGTGGTGATCCAGTCCTCCAGCGCCGGTGTCGCGGCGACGCTGGTGCTGCTGAGTTCCGGCGCGATCACGCTCGGCCAGGGCGCGGCGCTGATCATCGGCATGGATGTGGGCACCACCTTCACCGCGATCCTCGCCACGGTGGGCGGCTCGCTCGACATGCGCCGCACCGCCATCGCCCATATGGCCTATAACGTCGTGACCGGCGCCGTGGCCTTTGCCCTGCTGGGCCTGATCGTGCCACTGCTCGCGGGACTGCTCGGCCCGCAGGATCCCACCGCTCTTGTGGCATTTCACACGATCTTCAATGTCGCAGGGGTGATCATCATGCTGCCGGTCACCGCACCGTTTGCGCGGCTCATCGAGCGGCTGGTGCCCGGACGCGCCGCCACGCTCACCGAAGCGCTGAACCGCAGGCTGCTAGACGATCCAAGCGCGGCGATGGACGCGGCGCGTGGCTGCGCTGGCCGTATCATGCGCGAGATGTTCGGCGCGTTGGGGCGCAGCCTGAAGCCCGGCGGCGGGCGGATACCGGCGGATACCACGCGGCGGCTCGACTCGGCTCTGGACGCGCTGCATCTCTATCTGGCGCGCATCCAGATCCCCGCGGACGGGGTGCATATGATGAACCGCTATTCGGCGCTGCTGCACCAATACGACCACCTGAACCGGCTCGCGCAGCGGCTGACGCAAGACGAGGACATGCACGGCCTGACCACGGATATCGGCCTGCGCCGCCCCGCTCTCGCCTTTGGCGCCGCCATGCGGCGCGGAGCACAGACCGGGGGCGGATTGACCGGAGCATCGCTGGCGCGGCTGGAACGGCTGATCGCCGGGCGCACGCAAAGACTGCGGCGCTCGGCCCTGCTGCGCGAACATGCGGGGCTGGTGGGGGTGCGCGACGTGTTCGAACTCACCGACGCGATGCGCTGGCTGGAACGGGCGGCGCATAACGCCGCGCGCTGCGTGCATTACGGCGAGCTGGCCGCGAGCGATACGCCGGACGTGCCGGTGTCGGACCGGATGGCACAGGTCGCGGCAGGAGAGGTGTGAGAGCCGGTGCGGTGGGCAGATTGCCCACCCTACGGATGCCGGACAGGGGCTTTAGGGTGGGCACTCTGCCCACCCCACCGCGCCTATGTCAAAGGCTGGCGTCCAGCGCCGCGAGGATTGCGTCGCCCATGCCCGAGGTCGAGACCGGCGACACGCCTTCCTCGCCCAGCAGATCCGCCGTGCGCACGCCATCGGCCAGCACCTTGGAGACCGCATCTTCCAGACGGTCCGCCTCGGCGCCCATGTCGAAGCTGTAGCGCAGCGCCATGGCAAAGCTCAGCACGCAGGCGATGGGGTTGGCCTTGCTCTGCCCAGCGATATCGGGCGCCGAGCCGTGCACCGGCTCGTACATCGCCTTGGGACGACCGTTCTCCATCGGCGCCCCAGCGAGGCCGAGGGCAGCATGCCCAGCGAGCCGGTCAGCATCGCGGCGGCATCGGACAGCAGGTCGCCGAAGAGGTTGTCGGTCACGATCACGTCGAACTGCTTGGGCCACCGGCAGAGCTGCATGGCGCCGGCATCGGCATACATGTGGCTCAGCTCGACCTCGGGGTAGTCCTTGCCCACCTCGGTCACGACCTCGCGCCACAGAATGCCCGATTCCATGACATTGGCCTTCTCCATCGAACACAGCTTCTTGCCGCGCTTCATGGCGAGCTCGAAGGCCGAGCGGGCCACCCGGTCGATCTCCGACTCGGTGTAGCGCTGGGTGTTGATGCCGACGCGCTCATTGCCCTCTTCGATGATGCCGCGCGGCTCGCCGAAATAGATGCCGCTTGTCAGCTCGCGCACGATCATGATGTCGAGCCCGGCGACCACGTCCTTTTTCAGCGAGGAGAAATCCGCCAGCGCGTCGAAACACTGCGCCGGGCGCAGGTTGGCGTAGAGATCCATCTCCTTGCGCAGGCGCAGCAGGCCGCGCTCGGGCTTCACCGAGAAATCCAGCACGTCGTATTTCGGACCGCCCACGGCGCCCAGCAGCACGGCATCGACCGATTGCGCCTTTTCCATGGTCTCGTCGGTCAGCGGCGTGCCATGCGCGTCATAGGCCGCGCCGCCAACGAGGTCCTCGCTCACGTCGAACACGATACCGCGCTTGTCACCGTACCAGTCGATGATCCGGCGCACCTCGGCCATCACCTCGGGGCCGATGCCGTCGCCCGGCAGGATCAGAAGCGAAGGGTTGCTCATGGGAATATCCTCTCCTCGGAAGTTCCCGCATGCGGTAGCCTCTGGGCTCGGAATGGTCAAGAAAACAGGGGGCACACCGCTCTTCGGGGAGATCCCGGACCTGCCAGATGCATGGCCATGGACCACGCGGGGGCGGCCTCAGGGCAGATCCAGCGTTACATGCACAAGCCGGTGGCGCTGGCCAGCGATGGGTGGCCTGACCTTCGCCCCGGCCACCCGCAGCTCCGCCGCGGGCAGGATATAGCTCACCCGCATCGGACCGGTCTGCTCCCACACCACCGTGGCCTCACCCGGCAGCGGATCCTGCAACCGTGCATCCCCCAGCATGGCGCGCATCGCCTCGTGGCGGCCATCGCCGCGCTCCGGGTCTAAATTGGCATTGCCGATCAACACGGGCTGCACCGGCGGCGCCCCGAACCCGCCGTCGAGATAGTGCCGCCAGAACGTCAGCTCATCGGCGTTGCGACGACCGTTGCGATCCTCCGGCCCGTCAAAGACCGGCGGGGTGGCGTGCCAGGCCAGCAGCGTGAGCCGACCCGATCCCGTGTCGATCTCCAGCACCCAATGCCCCGACGAGGACAGCCGCTGGATCTCCGGCGCCGGATCCTCCGGGGCCCGCAGGTTCCCCGGCAGGTCACGCCAGAGCAGCGCGCTGAAATCGCGCCGCAGCCGCACCGGGTGGCGCGACAGCAGCGCCATGCCGCCCTGCCCGCTGAAGAGCCCGTAACCCTGCGCATCGCGCGGCCCGCCGAGCCGCCCGTCGCCATCCAGATCCAGCCCCGTGCCCATGCCGGTATTGGGCCGCTGCTGGAACCGATGCGGGTAATCCGCCCCGGCCTGCGCCAGCCTCTCGGCCAGCGCGCTCAGCGCCGCCCCGCCGTGGTCGTAGTCGATATCGGTGAGCAGCAGGATATCGGCATCGGCGGCAGCGATCTCGGCCACCACCGCATCGGCCTCGCCCCTCAGGAGATCGCGCAGCAGCAGCCCCGGCCCCTTGCGCGACAGATCGGCATGCCAGGTGGCCAGCCGCAAGGGCTCCGCCCCGGCGGGGAGCCCCATCAAGACCAGCAAAAATAGGAGCCTCAGACCACCTGCAAATCCGCCTGCGCATAGGCGCGGCGGCGCTTTTCCTCGATCAGCTCGGCAATGCGCATCAGCGCCATGCCGCGCATGATCAGACTCGCCGGAAGAAACGCCCATGCACTCATCGTCCAGATCAGGTTTTGCGGCTCGGTCAGCGAAATCGGGTCGATCACCGCCGAGGCCAGCTTCATCACCGCCGGGATCAGGAATGGCAGAAGAAACCCTAACGCAATGTTAACGTGACCGTCACGCTTGAGCCTGTGCAGCACGTCGCCGCCTGCCGTCGGATCGAAGAGCGGCAGGTTGACCCAGAAATTGAAGGCACCGTGGCGGATCGGCCAGTGCAGCAGCCGCACCATGAGAAAGAACGCCGCCATGGTGATGAGCGAGATCAGATAGGACAGGCCGGCATGACTGCGGATCAGGTCGAGCTGATGCGCGCTCATGTCTTCTTGCGCCACCAGCACCATCAGGCGCACCGGCGAATAGGGAAAGTCCAGCAGGCTGCCCACCGTCACCCCGATCTGCTCGAGCACGGTGCTGAGCGGGGTCGGATGCAGATCGCCGCGGCAGATCAGGGTCAGCACCAGCACGGTCGAGAACAGCGCCACAAAGCGCAGCCGGTTGAAGGGCGGCGCATCGCGAAACTCGATGATCGAGGGGTAATCGCCGATATATTCGACAAAGGTCAGCAGCGCGGCGACCAGCGCCAGCAGGGCGATCATCTGGGTGGTGTCGGCAGAGGTGCCGGGCAGAAACAGCGCGGGCACTGCAATGAGCAATGCCATCAATACGGCGCGCGTGCCGGCTTTCACCATCCGCTTGATCACTGAACCTGCCCTCTCGGTCCGGCCGGGCCCGGTACATTGCCGCGCCACCGTTTCAACCTGACCCCGCCTTTACGGCGGTATGCCTCATTCTTGCCCAATTTCTGCCCACTTTCCGATGACACGGCAAGGTTCAGATAACAAAGACATCGGGATTCGGGCGCTTTCGTGAAGAAATCGGTGCGTTTTTGCATCATTGCACCGGCGGCATTGCGTATGCGACGGAAATGAACACAAAATATTGAAAAGTGAGGTCTCTTTACCCGCTTTCCACAAATTGCGCCGAGGGTTGACCTGCCGCAAAGCCGCCAGCGGCAAACAGGCGTTGAACCTGACGCGAACGCACAGGTGTGAACAGGAGGGACAGGCAGATGCATTTGGCGATTTCGCTCGAGGATGTCGTGGAGATGATCCCCGACGGGGCCCGCGTGATGCTGTCGGGCTTCATGGGCGTCGGCACGCCGGACGGCATCGTCCGCGCGCTGGCCGATGCCGGCAAGAAAGACCTGACCATGATCGTGAACGACGCCGCCCGCCCGCATTGCGGCGTCGGGCCGCTGGTCAAGGCAGGCTGCGTGAAGAAGTTCATCGGCAGCCATATCGGCGTGAACCCGGATGTGCAGGAAAAGATGCGCGCCGGCGAGCTCGAGGTCGAGCTGGTGCCGCAGGGCACGCTGGTCGAGCGCATCCGCGCCGGCGGCATGGGGCTCGGCGGCGTACTCACCCCCACCGGACTCGGCACGCTGATCGCCGAGGGCAAGCAGACGATCGAGGTCGAGGGCAAGACCTATCTGCTGGAAACCCCGCTGCGCGCGGATTTCGCGCTGATCGCGGCGCGCAGCTGCGATTACGTGGGCAACCTGACCTACATGCTGACCGCGACGAACTTCAATCCGATCATGGCGCTCGCCGCCGATGTGGTGATCGCCGAGCCCGAGGAAATCGTACCGGTGGGGGTGATCCCGCCGGATTCGGTCAAGACCCCGGGCGTGCTTGTGGACCATGTGATCAAGAGGGCCGCGTGATGAAAGATCTGATCGACTTTACCAAGATGGACCCCAAGGAGGTCATCGCCCGCCGCGTCGCGATGGAGATCCGCCCCAAGACGCTGGTCAATCTCGGCATCGGCATCCCGACGCTGGTCTCGGACCATCTCGATGAGAGCATGGGGGTGTTCTTCCAGGCGGAAAACGGCGCCGTCGGCATGGGCCACCGCCCGCCCGAGGGCATGACCGACCGCCACCTCACCGATGCCGGCGGCAGCTTCGTCTCCGCCGTACCCGGCGCCTCGACCATCGATTCGGCGTTTTCCTTCGGGCTGATCCGCGGTGGCCATCTCGACCTGACGGTTCTGGGCGGCTTGCAGGTGGACGCGCAGGGCCATCTGGCGAACTGGATGATCCCCGGCAAGTTCGTGCCCGGCATGGGCGGCGCGATGGATCTGGTGACCGGCGCGAAAAAGGTCATCGTGGCGATGATCCACACCGCCAAGGGCCAGTCGAAGATCGTGCAGACCTGCGACCTGCCGGTGACATCGCAACGTCGGGTGAGCCTGATCGTCACCGAGCTCGCAGTGCTGGAGCCGCGCGACGACGGGCTGCACCTGCTGGAAACCGGCCCGGCGTCAGCGTCGAGGAGGTGGTCGCCGCCACCGAGGCAAAGCTGGTGATCTCCGGCGACATCCCCGAGATGGATCTGTCGCAAACCGTCTGAGCGGATCGGATCGCCTGCGCGATCCGACCGGGCGGGGGCGCTGCCCCCGTCGCGGCAAGCCGCGACTCCCCCGGGATATTTCGGGCCAATGGAAGCACATGAGGTTTCCATTGGCTCAAAACATCCCCGCCGGAGGCAGGCCGGACGGCAAAGCCGGCGCAACACCCCAGAAAAGAGAAAAGGCGGAGACCGCAGTCCCCGCCTTTCCGTTACGCATCGCCGGGAGATCCCCCGGCGGCGCGTGTCGTCTGGCATCACACCCAGGGGCGGCTCTGCCCCACGGCACTCTCGTAGCTGTCGATGGCGCCGACCTTTTCCATGGTCAGACCGACATCGTCGAGCCCTTCGAGCAGGCAATGCTTGCGGAACGGGTCGATCTCGAAAGCGAATGCCTCGCCATCCGAGGTGGTCACCACCTGGTTTTCCAGATCTACCGTCATCCGCGCATTGGAGCCCTTTTCGGCGTCCTTCATCAGCACGTCCACCGCCTCCTGCGGCATGACGATGGGCAGCATGCCGTTCTTGAAGCAGTTGTTGTAGAAGATGTCGGCGAAGGAGGTCGAGATGACCACCTTGATGCCGAAATCCGCCAGCGCCCAGGGCGCGTGCTCACGCGATGAGCCGCAGCCGAAATTGTCGCCGGCGACCAGCACCTGCGCCTCGCGGTATTGCGGCTTGTTCAGCACGAAATCGGGATTTTCCGAGCCGTCGTCGAGATAGCGCATCTCGTCAAAGGCGTGCACCCCGAGACCCGAACGTTTGATCGTCTTCAGGAACTGCTTGGGGATGATCATGTCGGTGTCGATATTCACCAGCGGCATGGGCGCCGCGATCCCGGTCAGCTTTTCGAACTTTTCCATTGGGTTCTCCTCAGGCCGAGACCGGCTCTTGCATCAGTTCGCGCACGTCGGTCAGGTGGCCGGTGACCGCCGCCGCCGCCGCCATCGCCGGCGAGACCAGATGCGTGCGACCGCCCTTGCCCTGCCGGCCCTCGAAATTGCGGTTCGAGGTGGCCGCGCAGCGCTCGCCCGGGGCGAGCTGGTCGGGGTTCATGGCCAGGCACATGGAGCAGCCCGCCATGCGCCATTCGAACCCGGCGTCTATGAAGATCTGCGCGATCCCCTCTTCCTCCGCCTGGGCGCGCACGAGGCCGGAGCCCGGCACCACCATGGCGCGGATGCCCTCCTTGATCTTGCGGCCCTTCAGCACTTCGGCCGCGGCGCGCAGATCCTCGATCCGCCCGTTGGTGCAGGAGCCGATGAACACCGTGTCGATCTCGATCTCGGTAAGCGGCGTGCCGGCCTCGAGACCCATATATTGCAGCGAGCGCTTGACCGCCTCGACCTTGCCGCCGGTGAAATCCTCGGGCGCGGGCACGGTGCCGGTGATCGGCAGCACATCCTCGGGCGAGGTGCCCCAGGTGACCAGCGGCGCGATGTCCTCGCCGCGGATGGTGACAACCTTGTCCCAATGCGCGTCATCGTCGGAATAGAGCGTCTTCCACCAGGCGAGCGCGGCCTCGAACTGCGCCCCCTTGGGCGAATGCGGGCGGCCCTTGACGTATTCGAAGGTGGTCTCGTCCGGCGCGATCAGGCCGGCGCGGGCGCCGCCCTCGATGGCCATGTTGCAGACGGTCATCCGGCCTTCCATCGACAGCGAGCGGATCGCCTCGCCGCAATACTCGATGACATGGCCGGTGCCGCCGCCGGTGCCGGTATGGGCGATGACCGCGAGGGTCACGTCCTTGCCGGTCACGCCCGGTGCCAGCTTGCCGGTGATCTCGACCTTCATGTTCTTGGATTTCGACTGGATCAGCGTCTGCGTGGCGAGCACATGCTCGACCTCGGAGGTGCCGATCCCATGCGCCAGCGCACCGAAGGCACCATGGGTCGCGGTGTGGCTGTCGCCGCAGACCACGGTCATGCCGGGCAGGGTCCAGCCCTGTTCCGGGCCGATGATGTGCACGATGCCCTGACGGATATCGTCGACCGGGTAATAGACCAGTTCGAAATCCTTGGCGTTCTTGTCGAGCGCCGCGAGCTGGATGCGGCTTTCCTCGTTCTTCTCGACGCCCTCGTTGCGGCCGGGCGTGGTCGAGACGTTGTGGTCGGGCACGGCGATGGTGCGCTGCGGCGCGCGCACCTTGCGGCCCGCCATGCGCAGGCCCTCGAAGGCCTGCGGGCTGGTCACCTCATGCACGAGGTGCCGGTCGATATAGAGAAGGCAGGTGCCGTCATCGTCCTGCTGGACGACATGGGCGTCCCAGATCTTGTCGTAGAGTGTCTTGCCGGACATGGGTTCCTCTCCGGAATGGTATTGGCTTGGGGCTGGGCGCAGGTCATCTGTCCCGCGCCGGGGCGGGCTTGGACAGGCTTATAGCCGGGCGAGCACCGAGAAGGTGGCGCCGTAGAACCGTTCACGCAGTCGCGCGCGGTCGCCGAGGTCGAAAACCGGAGTCATGCGAGCGAGATACAGATTCTGCCCGCTCCGATCAAGAGGCCGGCGGCGCAAGGCTCTTGTCCCGCGCCCGCGCCGATGCAACTCTGTCTAAGATGAGCAAGGGCAGCGAGCAATGAACCCCAACGAGGCAACGGGCTCCGGACAGGCGCCGTTCGAGTCGCTTCAGGCCACCGCCCTGGCGCTGCTCGCGCAGGCCGAAGGCTTTCTGACCAGCTTCCTCAGGCCATGGAATTTCTACCAGATCGGCATCGCGCTGATCGTGTTCCTGATCGCGCAGGTGCTGGCGCATTACCTGGCGCCCATGATGCGTGACTGGATGCGCCGCCGCGAGGGCTGGCCGACCTGGCGCATGCGCATCCTGATCGTGCTGCAACGGCGGCTCAGGATGATCTTTTTCGTCATCCTGATCTGGCATGTGATCGGGGTGATGCAACAGGTCACCTGGCCGTCGCGCTCCTATCTGCTGACCATCGTCGCGCAGCTCGCGAGCGCCTGGCTGGGCATCGCGCTGGCCACCCGGCTGATCCGCAATCCGGCGCTGCGCACATTGCTGCGTTACGGTGCCTGGGCCTGGGTCACGATCTCGATCCTCGGGCTCGGCGACGAGGTGCAGGCGCTGCTCGACAGCGTTGCCATCGACCTCGGCGGCGCGCGGCTGTCGCTCTGGCTGTCCTTGCAGGCGGTGGTGCTGCTGATCGCGCTGATCGCCATGGCGCGCTTCCTTGCCGGCGCCAGCGCCGCCAGCATCCGGCGGAACGAGAATATCAGCCCTTCGATGCAGGTGCTGGCGGTCAAGTTTCTCCAGGTGGTGCTCTACGGCGCGGCCTTCTTCATGGCGCTCAAGCTGGTGGGGGTCGACCTGACCGGGCTCGCGGTGCTGTCCGGCGCCATCGGTGTCGGGCTCGGCTTCGGCCTCCAGAAAGTCGTGTCGAACCTGGTGAGCGGCGTCATCATCCTGCTCGACAAGTCGATCAAGCCGGGCGACGTGATCTCGCTGGGCGACACGTTTGGCTGGATCAACGCGCTGGGGGCGCGCTATGTCTCGATCACCACGCGGGACGGCAAGGAATACCTGATCCCCAACGAAGACCTGATCACCGGCCAGGTGGTGAACTGGTCGCATTCCAACGATTTCGTCCGGCTCGACATCTATTTCGGCACCGCCTATGGCGACGATCCGCACAAGGTGCGGCGCATTGCCATCGAGGCCGCCCAGAGCGTGACCCGTGTGCTGAGCGAAAAGCCCCCGGTCTGCCATATCGTCGGTTTCGGCGACAGTTCGGTGGATTACATCCTGCGCTTCTGGATCCGCGATCCCACCGGCGGGCTCACCAATATCCGCGGCAATGTCTATCTCGCGCTCTGGGACGCGTTCCAGGAGCATGGCATCAGCATTCCCTTCCCCCAGCGCGAGGTGCGGATGCTGAACGAGGCGCCCTCCCGCGCGCTCGACTGAGCGCAGGCCGGCGCGGATGTGACGGGACGTTGCGGCTGACAAGAGCCGGACGGCTCCGCATAGTGCCGCGAGATACGGCAAGGGAGAGATAGCAATGCCCGACGAGATCGTCATTCTGAGCGGCGCGCGCACCGCCATCGGCACGTTCGGCGGGGCGCTCGCCGGCACGCCGCCCATCGAGCTGGCCACCGTCGCGGCCAAGGCCGCGCTGGAGCGGGCCGGCGTCGAGGGCGGGCAGATCGGCCATGTGGTCTTTGGCCATATCATCAACACCGAGCCGCGCGACATGTATCTCAGCCGCGTGGCGGCGATGCAGGCGGGCGCACCCGATACGGTGCCGGCGATGAACGTCAACCGGCTCTGCGGCTCGGGCGCGCAGGCCATTGTCTCGGCGGCGCAGTCGCTGATGCTCGGGGATGCGGATTTCGCGCTGGCCGGCGGCGCCGACTGCATGTCGCGCTCGCCCTTCATCGTGCCCGATCAGCGCTGGGGCAAGAAGATGGGCGATATCCGTACCATCGACATGATGATCGGCACGCTGAACTGCCCCTTCGGCACCGGCCATATGGGGGTGACCGCCGAGAATGTTGCGAAAGAGCACGGCATCTCCCGCGAGGCGCAGGATGCCTTCGCCGCCGAGAGCCAGACGCGCGCGGCCAGGGCCATCGCCGAGGGCTATTTCAGGGAGCAGATCGTGCCGGTCGAGGTCAAGGCCCGGCGCGAGACGGTGGCTTTCGATACCGACGAGCACCCCAAGGCCACCACGCCCGAGGCGCTGGCGGGGCTGCGCCCGGCCTTCCAGAAGGACGGCACCGTGACGGCGGGCAATGCCAGCGGCATCAATGACGGCGGCGCCGCGCTGGTGCTGGCGCGCGCCGAGGCGGCGGAGACCGCCGGGCTCACACCCCGCGCCCGCATTCTCGGCTATGCCCATTCCGGGGTGCGCCCCGAGGTGATGGGCATCGGCCCGATCCCGGCGGTGAAGACCTTGATGGAACGCACCGGGCTCTCGGTTGCGGATTTCGACGTGATCGAGTCGAACGAGGCCTTTGCGGCGCAGGCGCTGGCGGTGAATGCCGGACTGGGGCTCGACCCGGCCAAGGTGAACCCCAATGGCGGCGCCATCGCGCTCGGCCACCCGGTGGGCGCGACCGGCGCGATCCTGACCGTCAAGGCGATGTACGAACTGGAGCGGACCGGCGGAACGAAGGCGCTGATCACCATGTGCATCGGCGGCGGCCAGGGCATTGCGCTGGCGATTGAACGGATGTGAGGCACATCGCGGATCCGGGCAGGGCGGCGAGCGGCGCCCCGGCGCGCCGCGCCTGACCCTATCGCAACTCGATCGACACCCGCCCCGCCTGCCCGGCCGCGTCGATCACCGACAGCGTCGTGAAGCCCGGCCCCGAGACCGGCGCCAGCAGTGCCTCGCCGCGCAGACGGGTGGCGACCACCTCACCATCGGCGAGCAGCGTATAAGGCGGCACCCCACCGCGCAGCTTCACCGGCACGCCGCGCGGATCGGCGGCGAGCCTCGCGCCCTCGGGCGGAAAGGTCAGGCGCAGCCCGGGCCGCTTCGCCCCGACATCGCCGAAGCGTTGCAGATGCGGCGGCAGCGCGGCATTGCCCACCAGCAGCGTGTCCGGCGGCGGCGCGGGCAACGGCACCGGCTCGGCCCGGGCACGCCCCAGCGCCTCGAAGAGCAGCGGCGCCGCGAGATCGCCGCCGAACGCCCCCGGCACCGGTGTGCCATCGGGCCGCCCGATCCAGACCCCTGCCACATAGCGCCCGTCAAACCCCAGCGCCCAGGCGTCGCGATGCCCGTAGGAGGTGCCGGTCTTGTAGGCCACGCGGCCACGCGGGCCAGCCTGCGGCGGCGGCGCCAGCCCAGCGAGGATATGCCCCACCTGCCAGGCGGCGCGCGGGCTCATCAGCCGCGCGCCCTCGGCCTCGCTCTCCTCCGCCCGCCAGCGCAGCGCCCGCACCTCGCCGCCATTGGCCAGCCCCGCGTAAAGCGTCACCATGTCCCAGAGCGACAGCCCCACGCCGCCGAGGCTCACCGCCAGCCCGGGCGCGCCGCCTTTGGGCAGTTCCGGATGCAGACCCGCCGTCTCCAGCGCCGCCATCAGATGCGCCGACCCCATCGCCTCGGTCAGCCGCACCACGGGGATGTTGAGCGAGAGTTGCAGCGCTCGCGACACCCGCAGCTCACCCCGGAAGCGCCCGTCGAAATTCTGCGGCGCATAGCTGCCGAACTGCACCGGCGTATCTGAGATCAGCGTCTCGGGATGCGCCAGCCCGCGGTCGAAGGCCAGCCCGTAGACCAGCGGCTTCAGCGTCGAGCCCGGCGAGCGCAAAGCTTGCGTCATGTCGACAAAGCCCTGCCCCTCACCGGCGGAATAGTCGGGCGAGCCGATGCTGGCCAACACCTCACCGCTCTGGTGATCGGCGACGATCAGCGCCATGGAGAGCCGCCCGTCGCGCCCGGCCATATAGGTGCGTGCCAGCGCCTCCAGACGGCGTTGCAGCCCCCGGTCGAGCGTCAGATCGTGCCGCCCCGGCCCCTGCGCCACCGCCCTGTCGGCCAGATGCGGCGCGAGCAGCGGAAAGGCGCGGCGGCCCTGCGGCGCCGGGTCGCGCAGCGAGACGCGCGCGGTCTCGGCGTCGATCACCCCGGCGCCCGCCATGCGCGCCAGCACCCGGTCGCGCGCCGCCCGCGCGGCCTCCGGATGCCGGTCCGGGCGTCGCGATTCCGGCGCCTGCGGCAATGCCACAAGCAGCGCCGCCTCGGCGGGGATGAGCCGCGCCGGCTCCTTGCCGAGCCAGGCCAGAGACGCGGCGCGCAGCCCTTCGACATTGCCGCCATAGGACGCAAGCTCCAGATAAAGCTGAAGGATCTGCGCTTTCGACAGCCGCCGCTCCAGCGCCAGCGCCAGCCGGACCTGCCGCAGCTTGCCGCGCCACGCGCCGGTGCTGCCGTCCTCCAGCAGCCGCGCCACCTGCATGGTCAGGGTCGAGGCGCCCGACACGATCCGCCCGGCGCGCAGCCCCTGCCAGGCAGCGCGCGCCGTGGCGATGGTATCGACGCCGGCATGGTCAAAGAACCGCTTGTCCTCATAGGCAACCAGCATGTCGAGAAACAGCGGATCGACCTGATCCAGCGACAGCGCCATGCGCCAGAGCCCGTCCTCCACCGTGTAGGCGCGCAGCAAATGGCCGTCGCGGTCGCGCACCTCGGACGCGGTGGCATGGATCAGCACCGGGATCTCGGTGCGCGCGATCCAGTTATCTGTGGCGTCCCGCGCGAGCGCCACGGACCAGAGCAGCAGCACAAGGGCAAGAAGCCTAGACATCCGCCTCCCACAGCCCCGGATATGTGGTCACGAAGCCGGTCGCATCCACCGCGAGCTGCGTCGCAAAGCCGGTCTGCTCGGCGCTGTAGGCGACGAGATTGCCGCGCTCGCGAATATAGCTCTGATCGAGCGGCGACAGCGCCGGCCCCGGCAGGCGCAGCCAGGCGGACCGGGTGGTGAGCCGCCCGACATCCGGCAGCCGGCGCAGCGGCATCAGGTTGGTGGCGGGGGTAAAGGCGAAATCCACGTCCTCGCAGCCCACGAGATCCGGCTGCGGATCGCCGTTCAGCGTCCAGTCGCCGTCGTCGTTGATCAGCCGCAGCGCCAGATCGCCGCCGCCATGGGTGCCGGTTACATCGGCGCTGAGCGTGCGCCAGTCAGCCCCGATGCGCACCACGTAGTCCAGCGCCGCCCAGCCGGCGCCGTCGCGGAACCGGGCGTGGCCCACCAGCATGTAGCCGCCGTCGAGATGCGCCAGCCGGCACTTGTCTTCGCCGTCGCGGTCAAGCGCGCGCCAGCGGATCGTCGCAATCGTTTCGGTCATTCGATCTCCATGCTGCCAGAGGCGGTGGTGGCGCGGTATTCCGGCCGGTACATATCCTCGACCAGCGCCGCCGGGTGGTGGAAGCTGCCGGGCGAGACCGCGCGCACGATATAGGCCAGCCGGATCGGCGCGTTGCCGTTCTGGTCGACCGCCGCGAGGAACCGGTCGCTGCGGAACTCCGCATGCTGCGTTTCGGCGGGCTCCAGCCAGTCGAGACCCCGGATATCGCCCGCCCGGATCAGGTTGGGATTGTCGATCTCGAACCCGGCGGGCAGCGGATCGTCGATCATCAGCCGGGCATTGGTGTCCTCTGCCGGGCGGATCGTCAGCACCGCCACCAGCCGGTCGCCCTGCTGCACCGGGCCGGAGAGCGGCGCGCCATCCATAGAGAAATATTCCCGAGATAGGGAATAGCCATAGCCGCCCGCCTCGGTGCCGCCCTCGGGCACACCCAGTGCGGTGAGCGTGAGCGGGGTCGGGCCGCTGCCGGTATTGGCGATCTGCATCGGTTCGAGCGCCTCGCCCACGATGCGCCGCAGGAAGGGGCCGGAGACCGGCGTGCCGTCCACCGCGATGCCGGCGGCGGTGGGATCGTCCACCAGCGCATGCGCCGCGAGCAGTGCCCAGGCCTGTTCCTGCGTCGACATCGAGCGTTGCGTGGCGGCGATGCGGGTGACCAGCGCCTCGCGATCCACCGCCGCGCTGCGCGCCGTCGCCGCCAGCGACAGCACCCCCGCCGCGTCGCGCAGAGCCGAGCCGTAATCGGCGCGCCAGAGCTGGCCCTCATTGCCCTGCCCGGCGAACCGCGCGGCGGCCTTGGCAAACATCCGGTCGGCGCGCGTCTGGTCGCCATAGCTGGCCAGCGCAGCCCCGAGCTGCGCCTGCGCCAGCGGCGTGGCGAAGGCATCGGCGCGCTGATCGGCGTAGTAGCGCAGATCGCCGATGGCCGCCTGCCCCTCGCGCGCCAGCACCATCAGCGCATAGGCGATATCCTCGCCGCCCTCTTCGAAATCCGGCGCATAGGCGATGCGGTTGCGGAGATTGTCGAGCGCGGCGTTCAGCGCGGTCTCCGGCACCTCCTGCCCCTCGGCCCGGGCACGGGTGAGAAAGTCGCTGACATAGGCATCGAGCCAGAAATCCCCCGAGCCCGCCTGCCAGAGCCCGAACGCCCCGTTCGCCGCCTGCCGGGTCAGCAGCTTGGTGATCGCCTGACTGACGCGCCTGTCGATCTGCGCCTTGCCGCCGAGCCCCAGCGGCTCGGTCACCGCGCTCATATAGAGCAGCGGCAGCGCCTGCGAGGTCACCTGTTCTGTGCAACCGTAGGGGTAACGGTCGAGCGAGGCGAGCAGCCCCGGCGCATCGAACCGCGCCAGCGGGCCGGCGGAGACGATCACCTCGGCACCGTCGCGGCGCAGACCGGTCAGGGCGCCGCCATCGAGGGTAAAGCTCTGGCCCGGATCGAGCAGGATACGCCGCGTGCGCCCTACGGAGGGATCGTTGGCCCGGATGCCCAGTGTCAGCCTCTTGGTGAGGCGCTTGCCGTCGGGCGTGGTCAGTGCCAGCGTCAACGCATGATCGCCGGGATTGCCGGCGGTTATCGGCACGCTCAGCCGCTGCGTCTCGCCCTCGCCCAGCGTCACCGAGGCCGGCACGGCGCCGGCATCCAGCGTCAGCCCTGTCGCACCGATCTCCAGCCCCATCTCGCCGGTGGCGCTGGTTGCATGGGTGATCTCCAGCAGCATCCGCGTACTGTCGCCGGGCGCCAGAAAGCGCGGCAGCGAGGCGGTCATCACCACCGGGTCGCGCACCAGAACGTCTTGCTCCGCCTGCCCCACCGCCGTGTCGCTCCAGGCCACCGCCATGAGCCGCACGGTGCCATTGAAATCGGGCATGTCGAAACTGACCTCGGCACGCCCGTCCGGGCCCACCGTCACCGGGCCGGAGAACAGCGCCACCAGCTCCTCTGTCGGCGGCGGCGATTGCATCCGCAGCGAGGCCCCCGCATCGCCGCCGGAGCGGATCGTGCCCATGGCGCCGTTCATACCGTCGATGAGCCGGCCATAGATATCGCGGATCTCCACCCCCAGCCGGCGCTGGCCGAAATAATGCGCCGAGGGGTCGGGGCTGTCGAAGCCGGTCAGGTTAAGAATGCCCAGATCGACGGCGGCCACGGTGACATGGGCGGTCTCGCCCTCGGCCACGCCCTCCACCGTGACGGCGGCGGTCAGCGGCCCGCGCGGGGCGCTTTCCTCCGGCGCGTCAAAGCTCACATCGAGCTGCCGCGCCCCCGGGTCGATGCCCGCATGCGCGAGCCCGAGGCTGCGCGCCGGGTTCTGCCCGGCGGCCACATCCATGGGCCGGACCACCTGCGCCGTGACATAGGCGCCGGCGCCCCATTCCTCTGTCACCGGCAGGTCGATCACGCTCTCGCCCTCGGCGACCTCGACCGCCCGCATGGCGATCACCCGGTCGGCCAGCACCGTCACCAGCGCCTTGCCCGCATAGCGCGGCACGATGCGCAGATGCGCGGTATCGCCCGGCGCATAGGCCGGCTTGTCGAGCGACAGCTCCAGCGTGTCGGGCGTGTCGAGCGCCCCGGCGGCAGCATACCAGCCGGCGCTGAACCCGACCGAAGAGCCGACATAACCGCCGCCCGTACGCTCCACCACCAGCTCGTATTCACCCCAGTCGAGACCGGCGGCCACGCGCAGCGGCTCTGCGCCCAGCGTGGCGCTGCCGCTGGTCACGGTGGTCCGCGTGGTCACCGGCTCCCAGTTCCAGTTGCCGTAGAGCTGATACCACTGGTAGCGCGTGGTCACACGGTTGATCCGCCATTCCACCTCCATCGGCACCGGCGTCAGATCCGGCCCCACCGCTTGCAGCAGAAAGCTTGCCTCGCCCCCCTCCGGCAGCATGCCGTCAAATTCCGGGCGGATGCCGATCATCGGCCCGGCGGGCGCCATGGGCCGCGTGATCGTGCGCTCCACCGGGCGGCCCGAGCCCTCGGCAACGCGCAGGGTCAAGCGCGCCTCCTGCGGCTGGCCGGTCGCGGCGTCTGGCAATGGCAGGGCGAGCTGCGCAAGGCCCTGCGCGTCGGTGCGCAGATCGGCCGGGAAGCTGCGGGTCTGCGGGTTGGCGCCCTCGTCATGGCGTCCGAAGCGATAGCCCGGCAGCGCGTCGAGCGTGGTTTTCGGCGACAGCGTCAGCTCGCCCTCGATGGGCAGATCTGCGCCCGGCGCACCGAAGAGATAGCGCGCCTCGACATCCAGCATCGGCGGGGCATCGCGGCGGATCGGGGCGTCGGGCAGCGCAAGCTCGACGTCGATGCGCTCGGGCACGAAATCCTCGACCAGCAACGTCTGGCTGACCAGCGCCGGCGCCTCCGGATCGGCGAAAAGCGCCAGCCGCCAGGTGCCGCGCGGCACCGAGGGCGCCAGCGGCAGGGTGAAAACATGGCCGCCATCGACCCCATCCGCGGACACACGCCGCGTATGTTCCACCCCGTCCGGGCGGGTCAGCACGGCAGTCAGCGGCACATCGCCCACCGCCTGTACCTGCCGGTCGCGCAGCAGCGCGGTGGCGTGGATCGTCTCACCGGCGCGATAGGCGCCCCGGTCGGTGGTCAGGAAGGCATCGAGCGGCCCGCCCGGCTCGCGCCCCTCGACGCCCCGGTCGGAAAGGTCGAAGGCCGGATCGGTGAGCGAGAGAAAGGCGATATCCTCTTCGCCGCGCGCGGCGGTGACCAGCGCCGGCGCGGCGCCACCGGTGCCGCGCGTGAGCCCGGCGGGGAACTGCGCCACGCCCTGCGAGTCGGTGATGACCGTGCCCAGCGGGCGGTTGGCGCGCGACAGCAGCGTGACCTCCAGCCCCTCCAGCGGCGCGGCATCGGAAAGCGCGCGGGCAAAGACCGTCAGCCCGTCGCTGCCGGCCAGCGTGGTCAGCCCGATATCGGAGAGCACGAACCACTGCGTCGCACCGGAGGTGTCGTCGCGCTCGGCACCGGGCACCGAGGCGCTCAGCGCATAGATCCCCGCCGGCAGATCGCCCACCACCTCGCCCATCGGCAGCCGCGTGGTGATATCGGCGTTCAGCCGGTTCTCCACCTCGCCTTTGCCGGTCCAGATTTCCTCGGCCAGCTCCTCGGCAAAGCGCTGCTCCTGCCAGCGCGACAGGGGCCGTCCGAAATAGCTGTCCTGAATGGCGCGGATCAGGTTGCGGTCGGAGACCCGGCGCAGCGTCAGGTCCAGCTCCGAGAGGTTCACCGTCTCGACCGGCAGCCCGGCATCGGCGCTTTTCGGCAGTACATAGGCGCGGCCCGGAAAGCTGACGCTCGGCGAGCGGTCGCGCACATAGGCGCTGATCGGCACATCGCGCAGCAGCGCCTCGCCCTCCGCCGAGGGCAGCCCGGCGCGGAAGGTCAGCGCATAGCGCTCGCCATGCGCCACCCCGGTGACGCAGACGCGGCGATCATCCGAAGTGACCGCGAGTTTCGGATCGGGCAGCCGGACATATTGCGTGTAGTCCTGCCCGGCGCGGATCAGCGGCTCGGAGAACTCGGCACAGATACGTGGCGCGGCGCTGTCGGCCTCGACCGTATGCTCGACGATGCGGAAGCCGTATTGCGCGATGGCCCGGTCGAGCGCCCGGTCGATATCGTCGCGCGGACCAAAGCTTTGTGCCAGCCGCAGTGCCGGGATCATCAGCCTGCCGCGCCCGGCCTCTTCCAGCGCTTCGGAAAGTTGCAGCATCGCCGTGGCGCGCTGCGGCGCCGGGCCTGCGCGCAGATAGCCATTGATCGCCGCCAGCGCGGCGCGGCGGGTGAGCGCCGAGCGGTTGTTGCTGTTGCGCGCCGTGGCCTGGGCCAGCGCCAGCCGCCCGTAATCGAGCCAGAGGTCGGCGGCATCGCTCTGCGCCAGCGCCGCGCCGGTCCAGTTCAGCGCGGCGGAGAGGTTGCCCTGCGCCTCGGCATCGCGCGCCGCATCCAGCAGCGCCTGCACCGACCACTTGCCGCCTGCATGGCGCATCCCCAGCGCCGCCGCCTCGGCGTGGGCCTCGTCGAGATCACCCTCGCCCAGAAACGCCAGATCGGCCCGCCGCGCCTGCGCCTGCGCGACCACCCCGGGATCGGCGGCAACCACCTGTGCCGAAACCGCGCCGTCGAAGGGTCGCCGCTCGGTGATGCCCGATTTCGGAAAACAGACGCTTGCAGCGGTGTTGTAGGTGAAGGCACCACAATCCCGGTCGTTGAGGCAGAGATTTTGGCAGGCCTCAAGCGAGCTGTCATAGAGCGCCTGGAGGTCGGAGCCGTAGAAATCCATGTCGCGGCTGACCACGAGCCGGCGCTCTGGCATCGCATCCTGGGCGAGGCTGGCGCCGGCGGTGCAAAGCCCGGCCAGCAGAGCCATCAGAAAACGGCGCATCCTGCAAACTCCTCCTGAACAACGATCTTATCGTGCCCCCCGTGATCCCGGAAGGCAACGATTCCCCGGTGCGGCCTTAAGGCGATCTTCACCAAGCGCAGCCCATTCTGCCGCCGATCAAGGAGGCGACGAGGGCATGAGTCTCACGGCACGGCTGGCCGAGGAGCGCCGCGCGCGGCTGGCGGCGGAACGCCTGCTTGAACTCAAGCAGGCGGAGCTCTTTGCCGCCAATCGCAAGCTCGACAAGCACGCCCGCGCGCTCAGCCACGAGATTCACGAGACCCGCGCGCAGATGACCGAGGTGCGCACCGAGAACCGGCTGGTGAAATCGCAGCTCGGCCAGGCGCATGAAAAGATCGAGCTGGTCGAGGGTCAGCTTTGGAAGGCGCTCCAGACCATGCGCGACGGCTTTGCCATGTTCAGCGCCGACCGCATGATGGAGCTTGCCAACCCCGCCTATCTCGCCCCGTTCGAGGGGCTCGACACGATCGGCCCCGGCGCCAGCTATCGCCATGTGCTGGAAATGATGGTGGAGGAGGGGATCGTCGACCTTCAGGGCGAGCACAGCCGCGCCTGGCGCGACCGCATGCTCGCGCGCTGGGATCAGGATCCGATCCCGTCGGAGACGATCCGGCTCTGGTCCGGGCAGTTCATCAAGATCCAGGAACGACACATGCCGGATGGCGGAATCGTCTCGCTCGGCGTCGACATCACCGAGCTGATGCGCATGTGGTCCGCCATCGAGGAGCTGCCCGACGGGTTCGTGATCTACGACCCCGAGGACCGGCTGCTGATGTGCAACGACCCCTATCGCCGGATCTACGACAAGAGCGCCCCGGCCATCCAGCCCGGCGCCAGTTTTGAGGATATCCTGCGCTACGGGCTCGATCATGGCCAATATGCAGAGGCCGTGGGGCGCGAGGAGGAGTGGATCGAAGAGCGGCTTGCGGCGCATCGCGATGCGGTGCAGGAACTGGAGCAGCAGCTCGCCGACGGGCGCTGGCTGCGCATTTACGAACGCCCGCTCTCGGATGGCGGCCGGGTCGGGCTGCGCATCGACATTTCCGACATCAAGCAGACCCAGCACGAATTGCAGGAGGCGATGCAGCGCGCCGAGGCGGCGAACCGCGCCAAATCCTCCTTCCTCGCCAATATGAGCCACGAGATCCGCACACCGATGAACGGGGTGGTCGGCATGGCGGATCTGCTGCGCGAGTCCGAGCTCAGCGAAGAGCAGAAGCTTTATGTCGACACGATCCGCAGCTCGGGCGAGGCGCTGCTGGTGATCATCAACGACATTCTCGACTATTCCAAGATCGAGGCGGAAAAGCTGGAGCTGAAGCCCGAACCCTTCGATCTCGAACGCGCGGTGCATGAGGTGATGCTGCTGTTGCAGCCGGCGGCGCGCGAAAAGGGGCTCGACCTGCTGGTCGATTACGACCTCTTCCTGCCCACCCATTTTGTCGGCGACCCAGGGCGCATGCGGCAGATCCTCACCAATCTGGTGGGCAACGCGGTGAAATTCACCGTCGAGGGGCATGTGCTCGTCCGGGTGACCGGCTCCACCGGCGACGACGGCATCGCCGCCGTGCATGTCACCGTCGAGGACACCGGCGTCGGTATCCCCGAGGACAAGCGCGACCATGTCTTCGGCGAGTTCAACCAGGCCGAGGATGACCGCAACCGCCAGTTCGAGGGCACCGGGCTGGGGCTCGCCATCACCCGCCGGCTGGTCGGGCTGATGGGCGGCGAGGTCTGGCTGGACTCAGAGCCGGGCCAGGGCTCGTGCTTCGGCTTCCGCGTCGCGCTCCGGGCCGAAGATCCGGTACAGCCCGAGGCGGTGGCGCTGCCCGAGGGGCTGAAGCGCGTGCTGCTGGTGGACGATCACGCGCTGAACCGCGCGATCCTGACGCAGCAGCTCGAACGGCTGGGCCTCGCGGTCGATCACTGCAAGACCGGCAACGAGGCGCTCGACCGCATGGCCGCGCCGCCGGATCTGGTGATCGCCGAGCAGGAGCTGCCCGACATGACGGGCGGCGATCTGGCCCGGGCGCTGACACGGCTGCGCGCGGGCCAGCCGGTGATCCTCCTCTCCGCCGAGCCGCAGCCACCCGGTGGCCGCGAAACCCTGCGCCATGTGCATATGGTCCTGCCGAAACCGGCCCCGCGCCGCAACCTCTTTGCCGCGCTGGAAACCGTGACCATGCCGGAGGCCGGGGCCGCCCCGGTGCAGGGGCCGCCCCCGCCGTCCGACATCGCGCCGCAACCGCCGCCCGACACCGCGCCTGCGGATGCGCCGCCGGGGCGCACGCTCGATGTGCTGCTGGCCGAGGACAACCGCACCAATCAGCTGGTCTTTCGCAAGATGGCGGCACGGCTCGCCACGCCGCTCAGCCTGCGCATCGCTGCGAACGGCTTCGAGGTGGTGCAGGCCTATCGCAAGCGGCGCCCGGATCTGATCTTCATGGATATCTCCATGCCCCGGATGGACGGCAAGGAGGCCACGCGCGAGATCCGCGCGCTGGAACCCGAGGGTGCCCGCGTCCCGATCATCGCGGTGACCGCGCATGCCATGGAAAGCGACCGCGAGGCGATCCTCGCGGCGGGGCTCGACGATTACCTCAGCAAACCGCTGCGCAAGGCAGAGCTGGCGCGGCTGGTGGAGAAATGGGGCGCTCTGGCCGATCAGGCGTCGGCGGCGCGGACAAACACCGGCTTGTCGGGGGTGGAGAGCGCCTCCGACCAGGCATAACCGCCGGTGTCGAAATCGCGCAGCGCATCGGGGTTGGTCAGCCGGCGCTGCACGATGAAGCGCGCCATCGCGCCGCGGGCGCGCTTGGCATAGAAGCTGACGATCTTCGGCGTGCCGTTCTTGTCTTCCATGAATTGCGGAGTGATCACCCGCAGCTTCAGCGCCTTTTCGTCCACCGCGCCGAAATATTCCTGGCTGGCGCAATTCACCAGCACATCGGTGCCGGCGGCCTCGGCCTCTTCGTTCAGCGCCTTGGCGATCTTGTCGCCCCAGTAATCGTAGAGCGAGCCGCCGCGCCGGGTCTTCAGCCGCGAGCCCATTTCCAGCCGGTATTGCTGGATGCCGTCGAGCGGCCGCAGCACACCGTAGAGCCCCGACAGGATGCGCAGGTGATCCTGCGCCCAGGCCATCTCCTCGGCATCGAGCGAGGCGGCCTCAAGCCCCTGATAGGTGTCGCCGGCAAAGCCCAGCGCGGCGGGGCGCAGGGTCTCGGCCTCGGGCGTCTCGGAGAAATCGCGGAACCGGTCGCGGTTGAGCTTTGCCAGATCGTCGGACAGCTTCATCAGCGATTTCAGCTCGCCCAGCGTCAGATTGCGCGCCGTCTTGGCGAGCTTGACCGCCTCGTCTGCAAAGCGCGGCTCTGTCATCTCGACATCGCGTTCCGACCAGTCCAGCCGCTTGGCCGGAGACACCACCACCAGCATCGCATATCCCCCTTGGTTGCACCGGATGACATTCCGCCTTTGGAATGCCTATCGCCCGATCTAGCCCGCCTCGCTCAGAACGTCCAGAAACGCGGCGCCGAACCGGTCGAAACGCCGCTCGCCCAGCAGCCGCGCCATCTCGTCGGGCTGGCCGGGCCGCATCTGCGCCACCTTGGCCAGCAGCGAGGCGGAACAGGAGAGCGGTTTCTCCGTCCCGTCCGCACCGCGCGCCAGATCCGCCTGCACCGTCATCAGCGCATCATAGGTCGAGCCCGCCTCGCGCCCCGCCAGCTTGCGCCGGGTCGGGTGCATCTCCTCCTCCGCGCCGGTGATCACCGAGAGGAACTCGGCACCATAGCGTTCGAGCTTCTTGGCCCCCACCCCGTTGATCCGCGCCATGTCGTCGAGCGTGGCGGGCCGGCCCTCGGCCATCTCGATCAGGGTGCGGTCGGGGAAGATCATGTAGGCGGGCAGCGAGGCCGCCTCGGCCAGCGCGCGGCGCTTGGCCTTGAGCGCCGAAAGCAGCGGCGCGTCCTCTTCATTGACCAGCGTCTTGACCTGCGGGCGGCGCTCGGCAGCGCGGTCGATCACATCGCGGCGGAGCTGGATGGTCTGCTCACCGCGCAGGATCGGCAGGGCGTCGTCGGTCATCACCAGCGCGCCGTGGCGTTCGGGATCGGGACGCACGAGATCGCGCCCCATCATCTGCCGGAACACCGCCTGCCACTGGCCCTTTTTGAGATCGCGGCCCACACCGAATGTGGGCAACTGATCGTGCCGGCGCTGGCGCACCTTGTCGGTCTCGTTGCCGATCAGAATGTCGATGAGATGACCCGCGCCGAAATTCTCGCCCGTCCGCAGCGCCGCCGACAGCGCCTTGCGCACCGCCTCGGTGCCGTCGAACACCTCCGGCGGCTTGTCGCAGAGATCGCAATTGCCGCAGGGCTCGGAGGCCTCGCCGAAATAGCGCAGGAGCTGCTGGCGCCGGCAGCCCAGCGCCTCGGCCAGCCCCAGAAGCGCGTTGAGCCTTGCGTGATCCGCCGACCGGCGTTCCGGCGGCGCCATGCCCTCGTCGATCTGGGCGCGGCGCAGGCGGATATCGTCGGCGCCGTAGAGCGTCATGGTCTCGGCCGGGGCACCGTCGCGCCCGGCACGGCCGATCTCCTGATAATAGGCCTCGATGCTTTTCGGCAGATCCGCATGAGCGACCCAGCGGATATCGGGCTTGTCGACCCCCATGCCGAAGGCAACCGTCGCCACCACGATCAGCCCGTCCTCCTTGGCGAAACGCTCCTCGACGGCGCGGCGGGCCTCCGCCTCCATGCCGCCGTGGTAGAAACAGGCGCTGTGCCCGTCCTCACGCAGCGCCTGGGCGATGCCCTCGGTCTTGGCGCGGGTGCCGCAATAGACGATGCCCGAGCGGCCCTTGCGCGCGGCGGCAAAGCGCAGGATCTGCGTGCGCGGGCTGTCCTTGGGCTTGAAGGCGAGATGGATATTGGGCCGGTCGAAACCGCGCAGGAAGGTCTGCGGCGCCTCCCCGTCAAACAGCCGCTGGACGATCTCGCCCTGCGTCTCCTGATCGGCGGTGGCGGTAAAGGCGGCCAGCGGCACGCCCAGGGCGCGGCGCAGCTCGCCGATGCGCAGGTAATCCGGGCGGAAGTCATGACCCCACTGGCTGACGCAATGCGCCTCGTCCACGGCGATGAGGCTCACCCCCGCCTGTGCCAGCATCCGCTGCGCGCCGCCCGAGGCCAGCCGCTCCGGCGCCAGATAGAGCAGCTTGAGCGTGCCCTCCGACAGCATGTCCCAGACCGCATCGGTCTCTTCCTGGGTATTGCCCGAGGTCAGCGCCCCGGCGGCCACCCCGGCCTCGCGCAGCGCACGCACCTGGTCGCGCATCAGCGCAATCAGCGGCGAGATCACCACGGTGACCCCGCCCCGCATCAGCGCGGGAAGCTGGTAGCACAGCGACTTGCCGCCGCCAGTGGGCATGATGGCCAGCACATTGTCGCCCCGCGCCACGGCATCGACGATCTCGCCCTGACCGGGACGGAAGGCGTCGAAGCCGAAGACTTCTTTCAGCAGCGCCTCACCGGGCACAGTATCGCGGGGCATGAGAGTACCTGCGGAATTATCGCTAAATCTGCTCTATTCCGCACAGTCTCATACTAAGAATTGGTGAACAAGGCCGCCTGGCCCGGAAATATCACCCGAAGAGCAGCGTCGGCAGAATATAGTCGCGCAGCGAGATCACGATGATGAACACCACCAGCGGCGCCAGATCCAGCGGATGCGTGTCGGGCAGGATGCGGCGGATCGGCTGATAGATCGGCTCCAGCAGGCGATTGAGCCCGGTCCAGATCTGGCCGACGATGGGCTGACGCAGGTTCAGCACGTTGAAATTGATGAGCCAGCTCATGATGATATGCACAATCATAATGAAGAAGATCACATCGAGGACCAGCTTCAGCGGGCCGTAAACTGCCATCATCGGTATCGGTTTCCTTTGTCTGACCGCGCTCACAGGTAAGCATCCCGGGCGCCGAGGGCAAGAGTGCCGCGAGGTCTTGGTTGACGCTGCGGCGCCGCATGCGCTTCTTGGCCGCAAAAGGAGGCGCCCATGTTCCCGTTCATCCGCATGGCCAAGGAAATCTGGCTCACCCGCAAGCAGCCGGCGCTTGCCCATGACGGCGTGCATGTGTCGCACCACATGTGCTGGCCCTGGGATCTGGATATGTGGAACGAGCTCAACAACGGCCGCACGCTGACCCTGCTCGATCTCGGGCGGTTCCCGCTGGCGATGCGCACGGGGCTGATCGGAGCACTGAGGCGCGAGCGCTGGCGGCTGACCATGGCCGGCGTGGTGGTGCGCTATCGCCGGCGCATCCAGACCTTCGAGCGGGTCGAGATGCACTCGCGACTGATCGGCTGGGACCGGCGGTTTCTCTATATCGAGCAGAGCCTGTGGAAAGCGGACGGAGACTGCGCCACCCATGCGGTCTATCGCGCCGCCGTCACCGACCGCAACGGCATCGTCGGCACCGACCGGGTGTCGGTGGCCATGGGCATAGCCTCCCCCGCGCCGGAGCTTCCGATCTGGGTGCAGCACTGGCTGCGCGCCGAGGACGAACGCCCCTGGCCGCCGGAGCGCGGCTGACGCAAAGGCAGGCAAGGGCGCCGCAGGGTCGCCCTGCGACACGCATTTCGGCTTGCCAGCCCTAGCCCCCCTCTGTTCTATCGCGCCGGAACACGAGGGGATATAATGGCCAGGCAGTCTTCGCGCCGTCGCATCTGGGGATGGATGTTCTTCGACTGGGCGCAGCAACCCTACGCGACGCTGGGCCTGACCTTCATCTTCAGCCCCTATTTCGCCGCCGTCGCCGCCGAGTATTACCTTGGCACCGGCATGGGCGAGGACGCCGCCAAGGCGCAGGCGCAGGGGCTGTGGTCCTCGGCGCAGACGGTCTCCGGACTGTTCATCGCCTTTTCCGCGCCGTTGCTCGGCGCCTGGGCCGATGCCTCGGGGCGCAAGATGCCCTGGTTCTGGGGCTTTACCGCGCTGGCTGTGATCTGCGCGGCGACGCTCTGGGGGCTGCTGCCCGACGGCACCGGACTGATGATGGCGCTCATCGCCTTCTGGGTCGGCTTCACCGCCAGCGAATCCGCCTTCAATCTCAACAACGCCACCCTGCCCAGCCTCGGCACACCCGATGAGGTGGGCCGCATCAGCGGCAGCGCCTCAGCCTTCGGCTATTGGGGCGGCGTGGTGGCGCTCTTCGTGATGCTGCTGTTCTTTGCCGAGACCGAGAACGGCACCACGCTGATCGGGCTGGCCCCGGCCTTCGGCCTCGACCCCGAGACGCGCGAGGGCACGCGCTTTGTCGGCCCGTTCATCGCGCTCTGGTTCGCGCTTTTCATGGTGCCGTTCTTCCTGTGGAACCGCGACCCCGGCGCGCTGCCGCAGGAGCGCCCGGGCGGCGGCCAGATCCTGCGCGGGCTACGCGCCAGCCTGCGCGACATGGCCGAGCGGCCGTCCTATCGCAGCTTCCTGCTGGCCTCGATGTTCTATCGCGACTCGCTGGCCGCGCTCTATGCCTATGGCGGCATCTATGCGCGGCTGGTGCTGGGCTGGGAGATCACCCAGATCGGCGTGTTCGGCATTATCGCGGCCATCGCGGCGGCGTTGCTCTCCTGGGCGGGCGGGCTCGCCGATCAGCGGCTGGGACCGAAACCGGTGATCACCATCTGCGTCTGGCTGCTGATCGCGGTGGGGGTGATCATCATCGGCATGTCGCGCGACCACATCCTCTGGATCTCCCTGCCCGAAGGCTCGGCCCTGCCCGATATCGTCTTCTATATCTGCGGCGCGATCATCGGCGGCGCGGGCGGCGCGCTTTATTCCGCCTCGCGCTCGATGATGGTGCGCCACGCCGACCGCGCCCGCGCGGCAGAGGCGTTCGGCCTCTTCGCGCTGACCGGCAAGGCCACCGCCTTCCTCGCACCCGCGCTGATCACTTTTTTCACGCTCTGGACGCAAAGCAACCAACTGGGCTTTCTGCCGGTGATCCTGCTTTTCCTGATGGGGCTGATTCTGCTACGCTGGGTACAACCAGACGGAGACAGAGCAGCATGATCCGCACCCTGACCGCCCTCGCCCTGGCCGCAACGGTTCTCACCGGATGCGGCGGCGAGAGACCCGCCCCCGCCCCGAAACAGCAGGCAGAGCTGCCGCGCGTCACCGGGGTGCTCTCGACCAAGAACGCTAAGACACTCTTTGGCGCCGAGAATCGCGGCTCGCCGCAAAAGGCGGCCTCTTATGGCAGCTATGCCAAGGGCTGCCTCGCCGGCGCCGTGCAACTGCCGGAAACCGGGCCGACCTGGCAGGCGATGCGGCTGTCGCGCAACCGCAACTGGGGCCACCCGGAGCTGATCGATTTCGTACAGGATCTGTCGCGCAAGGCCGCCGCCCAGCCGGGCTGGAACGGGCTCTATGTGGGCGATATCAGCCAGCCGCGCGGCGGGCCGATGACTTCGGGCCATGCCAGCCACCAGATCGGACTGGATGCCGATATCTGGATGCGCCCCGCCGACGACCTGCATCTGAGCCGCGACACGCGCGAGAACATCTCGTCGATTTCGATGCGGCGCAGCTCGGGTGCCTTTACCAACAACAACTGGACCCGCGCCCATCACGAGATCCTCAAGGCCGCCGCGCAGGATCCGCGCGTCGCCCGAATCTTTGTCTTCCCAGGCGCGAAGGTGCAGATGTGCAACGACGAAACCGGCGACCGCGCCTGGCTGCGCAAGATCCGGCCCTGGTGGGGGCATCATTATCACTTCCATGTGCGCCTCGCCTGCCCGAAGGGCGCGCGCGGCTGCGTGAACCAGACCCCGCCCCCCGCCGGTGACGGCTGCGCCGACGCGCAGGCCTGGGTGAACAACATCCTGAACCCGCCGCCGCCCGATCCGAACGCGCCGAAACCCAAGCCCAAGCGCGAACTCACCATGGGAGACCTCCCGGCCCAATGCGCCTCCGTGCTCGCGGCGCGCTAGGCGCCGCCCTGGCCGGATGTCTCGCGCTTGCCGCCGCCGCCAGCGGCGGCGAGGCGAAGTTTTCCGGCAGTTTCACCTGGAGATCGGACGATCCCGCCTTTGGCGGGTTCTCGGGGCTTGAGGTTTCGGAGGACGGCACGCGCTTCACCGCGATCAGCGACCGCGCCGCCATCGTTTCCGGGCGTTTCCTGCGCCGCGACGGCGAGATTACCGGCATCGAGGCCGGCCCAATAACGCCGCTTCTCGATACCGACGGCAAGACACAGCGCCAGCAGCGCGGCGATTCCGAGGGGCTGGCGATCCGCGCCGACGGGCGACGTTTCGTGTCTTTCGAGGGGATCGGCAGGGTCTGGGCCTATGTCACGCTCGACAAGGCCGCGCGCCTTCCGCGCCCCGACGCCTTCAAGTCGCTGCAAAGCAATTCCGGGCTGGAAGCGCTCGCCATCGACGCGGCGGGCCGGCTTTACACCCTGCCCGAACGCTCCGGCGCGCTGACCCGCCCCTTCCCGGTCTGGCGCTATGACAACGGCATCTGGACCCAGCCCTTCGACATCCCGCGCCGCGGCGGCTTTCTCGCCGTCGGTGCCGATATCGGGCCGGACGGGCGGTTCTACCTGCTCGAACGCGAATTCACCGGCTTCGGCTTCCGCAGCCGAGTACGCCGCTTCGACATGTCCGAGACGGCGCTCAGCGGCGAGGTCACGCTGTTCGAAAGCCCGCTGCTGCGCCATGACAACCTCGAAGGGCTGGCGGTCTGGCAGGATCCGCGGGGCCATATCCGGCTCACGATGATCGCGGACGACAATTTCAACGCCCTCCAGCGCACCCAGTTCGTCGAATACACGGTACCGGAATCGCTTGCGTCAAAGTCTGACAGACCTTAAGGGGACCCGTCCGCCGTCCGGGCGGACCAAGTCCCCGCAACCTTGTCAAAACGGGTCGAGATCCATGACGCGCAAACATCTTCCCGGCATTCTTGCCATGGCCGGCATCGTGCTGGCCTCAAATATCCTGGTGCAGTTCCTGTTCGGCCAGTGGCTGACCTGGGGCGCCTTCACCTATCCCCTCGCCTTCCTCGTCACCGATGTGATGAACCGCCTCTACGGCGCGCAGGCCGCGCGCAAGGTGGTCTTTGCCGGCTTCGTCGTCGGCGTCATCTGCTCGCTGATCGGCACGCAGATCATGCTGCAAGGCGACGGCTACACCTATCCGGCGGTCACCCTGCGCATCGCGCTCGGCTCCGGCCTCGCCTTCCTTACGGCGCAGCTGATGGACGTGGCGATCTTCGACCGCTTGCGCGACGGCGCCTGGTGGCGCGCACCGCTGGCCTCGACGCTGGTGGGCAGCTCGCTCGACACCGCGATCTTTTTCACCGTCGCCTTCTCCGGCGCGCTGAGCTTTATCGAGCCCTCCAACGATGTGAGCTGGGCCGGCGAGGTGCTGCCGCTGCTCGGGGCCGGCCCGCTGGTGCCGCTCTGGGTGTCGCTGGGCGTGGCCGACTGGCTGGTGAAGCTGACGCTCGCCATCATCGCGCTGATCCCCTTCCGTTTGATCGTTTCGAAGGCAGTTTCTGCACGGTCTTTCGCCTGAGCTGCAAAAAACGTTTTGCGAAAGCGGGCTTCCGTGGCACGCTGGAGTTGCGTTTTTCAACAGCTGAAAGGAGGTGATCCAGTGTCGAGAGAAACATTGGAGAGAGGTGTCGGAACAGTTCGGAGGGCAGAACGCTAGGGCAGCCCCTGGCGTAAAGGAAACCCGAATTGGCATTGCCTAACCGGCACGCCTCCTTGACGTCTCGAATGGGTCGCCCGACAGGCAGGGCGGCCCATTTCTGTTTTACGCACAACCCCCTATAACGCAGCCATGTTGCAGATCACCGACCGCATCCAGATCGAAGACTGGGAAATCACCGAACAGTTCATCCGCGCCTCCGGGCCGGGCGGGCAGAACGTGAACAAGGTCTCCTCCGCCGTGGAGCTGCGCTTCGAGGCGGAGCGCTCTCCAAACCTGCCCGCGCCGGCAAAGACGCGGCTGCGCAAGCTTGCGGGGCGGCGCTGGACCAAGGAGGGCGCGGTGGTGCTTCAGGTCGACGAGACCCGCAGCCAGGCCCGCAATCGCGAAATCGCCCGCGAGCGGCTGGCCGAGCTGATTCGCAAGGCGCTGGAAAAACCCCGGCGCCGCATCCCGACCAAGCCGACGCTGGGCTCGAAACGGCGGCGGCTGGAAGGCAAGAAGGCGCGCGGCGAGGTCAAGGCGCTGCGCGGCAAGGTCGATCCGGACTGAACGGGAGCAAGAGCCCCAAGGCGCTCGCGGCCGGACAGGAGGCCGCGAGAGGCGCCGTCAGTTGGAGCAGCGTTTCTCCGCATCCTCGACCGCGGCGGTGAAGCCCAGCAGCGAGAACGTGTCCTGGGTCTGCGTCCCGCGCGAGGACCGCGCGGTCAGCACCGCGTCGGCGCCGCGCTTCATCGCAGTGATGATCTTGGCATCTTCCTGCGGGGTCGCCGGCCAGGCCCATTCACCCTCGGTATAAAGCTCGAATTCCGACCCGCCGATATTGACGTTCACCGTCGATCCGCTGGCAAAGGGGTAGCCGCCGGTAAAGGCCACCTGCCCCGTCACATCCGCGCCGGGGCGGTAGAACACCATCAGCAGGATGTCACCGCGCCGCACCGAGACGACGCGCCCGTCCTTGGTGTTGACGCTTTCCTTGTAGGTGGTCACGGCCCAGCATTCGCGCGGGTCGTTGCCTTCGAACACGGACCAGTCGGTGATCGCGTTGACCCGGTTCTGGCTCTCTTCCTGGGCCAGCGCGGATGTCGCCGCCAGTGCCAGAAAGGCGCCGCTCAGAACTCCACCGAGAAATGACTTCATACGTGCAGCCTCCAGCTGTCCTTACCTCAATGCGTGCGGTCAGCGCCTTACCTGTTCCGGCTCTTTCAACGGCGCAACCATTTTCTACTCGACGGCGAGAGAATAGCCTGAAAAACACGAAGTCATAAACCCCCCGTTGGCAAGATATCGCTTAGTTGTGAGGTCACCCCATGGCTGCTGCCGCTGAACTTATGGTTGAAATCCACCGCGGACCGCTGGCGGAAAGCCTGCATGCCGGTCACGCGGTCATCTGCGACGGCCGCGGCCAGATCGTGCAGGCCTGGGGCGACCCGGATGCGCTGATCCTGCCGCGCAGCTCGGCAAAGATGATTCAGGCCCTGCCGCTGGTCGCCTCCGGCGCGGCAGAGGCGCAGGGGCTGACCGTGCCGCAGCTCGCGCTGGCCTGCGCCTCGCATCAGGGCGCGCCGGTCCATGTCGAGGCGGTGACTGCCTGGCTCGCCGATCTCGGGCTCACCGACGACGATCTGCGCTGCGGGCCGGAGCCGTCGCGCGACAAGGAACTGCGCTTTGCGATGATCCGCGACGGGCAGAGCCCCTGTCAGGTGCACAACAACTGTTCGGGCAAGCATGCGGGCTTTATGACCCTGACCCGGCATCTGGGCGCGGGGCCTGACTATGTGGATCCCGACCACCCGGTGCAAAAGGCGGTCAAAGAGGCGTTCGAAACGGTGACCGACCGCGACAGCCCCGGCTTCGGCATCGACGGCTGTTCGGCGCCGAATTTCGCCACCACCATGCACGCCATGGCGCGTGCCATGGCCTGGTATGCCGGGGCGGCGAAACGCGACGACACGCTCAGCCGCGCCGCCGCGCGGCTGGTGGAGGCGATGATGGCCTATCCGGAGCTGGTCGCGGGCGAGGGCCGCGCCTGCACTCTGCTGATGCGGGCAGCTAGGGAGCCGGTGGCGATCAAGACCGGGGCGGAGGGCTATTTCATCGCCATCCTGCCACAGCGCGGGCTGGGCGTGGCGCTGAAGATCGCCGATGGCGCCACCCGCGCGTCGGAGGCGGCCTTTGCCGCGATCCTGGTCAAGCTGGGCGTGCTGGATGCCGCACATCCGGATGTGAAGCGTTTTCTGAACCCCGAGATCCGCAACAAGCGCGGCCTGATTACCGGCGAGATCCGCGCGGTGCTGTAGGATGGGCAATCTGCCCACCAAGGGTCTGCGCTAACCTCTGGGAGCGGTGGGCAGAATTGCCCACCCTACGCGAAATCGCCCTGCGCATAGCCCTGGAGGTAAAGCAGCGCGGTCAGATCGCCGTGGTTCACCCGCAGATCGCATTGCGCCTGCACCGAGGGTTTGGCGTGCAGCGCCACGCCAAACCCCGCGCGGCCCAGCATGCCCAGATCGTTGGCGCCGTCGCCCACCGCCAGCACATCCGCCTCGGAAAGACCCAGCCGCGCGGTGATCTCTTCCAGCGCCTGTATCTTGGCCTCGCGCCCGAGGATCGGACGGGCCACATCGCCGGAAAGCCTGCCGCCCTCGGTCAGCAGCGTATTGGCGCGGTTCTCGTCAAAGCCCACCAGCGCCGCCACACGCGCGGTAAAGGCGGTGAACCCGCCCGAGACCAGCGCGGTATAGGCGCCCTGCGCCTTCATCGTCGCCACCAGCACCTTGCCGCCGGGCATCAGCGTGATGCGGGCGTCCAGCACCTTTTCGATGACGCTTTCCGGCAGATCCTTCAGCAGCGCCACGCGCTCGGTCAGCGCGCCCTCGAAATCCAGCTCGCCATTCATCGCCCGCGCGGTGATCTCTTTCACATGCGCGCCGACGCCGGCCTCTTCGGCCAGCTCGTCGATGCATTCCTGCTGGATCATGGTCGAATCCATATCCGCCAGCAGCATCTTCTTGCGGCGCCCTTCGGCGGGCAGCAGGTTCAGGTCGGC
This sequence comes from Salipiger abyssi, assembly GCF_001975705.1. Lineage (NCBI taxonomy): Bacteria > Pseudomonadati > Pseudomonadota > Alphaproteobacteria > Rhodobacterales > Roseobacteraceae > Salipiger > Salipiger abyssi. The sequence goes on along the minus strand of NZ_CP015093.1, from coordinate 2,242,965 downwards.
CTGATCGGCGATGGCGCCGCGCAGTTCCTCGAGATTGGCGGGCAGCGTCTCCAGCGGAAATTCCGCCGCCTCGCCGCGTGCCAGCCAGACCGCCTCGCCGCCGCCCAAGGCGTTGCGCAGCGCCGAGACCAGCGCCGGGTCGAGCGCGCCCGGGCGGGCGATGAGCGAAACGATATACATGGCAGGGCCTCCGGATCCGATGCGAGGCGCTTCTGGCACGGGGACGCGGCTTTGGCCAGCCCTGCGCGGCCTGGCGAGGGCGGGAGCGAGGGGCCAGCCCCTCGCGCACCCCGGGATATTTCGGGCCAATGGAAACAGCCGGATCGTCCGAGGGGCGGCTTGTTGTCCGCATCCTGCCCTGCGAAGCGTCGTAGGGTGGCCCTCCTGCCGGATCAGCGCTCGGTGAGTTTCAGCTCGATCCGGCGGTTCTGCGCCCGCGCCTCGGGCGTGTCGGCGGGGTTGATCGGCTGGTACTGGCCGAAGCCGTTGGCCGAGAGCCGCTCGGGCGGGATGCCGAGGAAATTCACCAGATAGCGCACCACCGAGAGCGCCCGCGCCTGGCTCAGCTCCCAGTTATCGGCAAAGGCCGCGCCGGGACGCAGCGGGATATTGTCGGTATGGCCGTCGACCCGCAGCACCCAGTCGATGCCCTCGGGGATATCGTCCATCACCCGGCGCAGGATGCCGGCGATCTTGGCGATCTCGCGCTCGCCCGCCGTGGACAGCTCCGCCTCGCCCTGCGCGAAAAGCACCTCGGAGGAGAAGACGAAGCGGTCGCCCTCGATCCGGATGCCCTCCTGCGCTCCGATCACGTCGCGCAGCCGTCCGAAGAATTCCGAGCGGTAGCGCTCAAGATCCTTGGCCTGTTCCTCCAGCCGCTTGCGCTCCGCCTCTTCGAGCTGGCGCCGGCGGCGTTCCTCGGCGGCGACGCGGGCCAGTGCCGCGTTCAGCTCGGAGCCGAGATTTTGCAGCTGCACCTGCGCCTCGGCATCGCGCTCGCGGGCATCGTCGAGCAGCGCCTGCAAGTCGCCAAGCTGGTTGCGCAGCGCAGCGACCTGCTGGTTGAGCAGCTCCGTCTCGCGTTCCGCCGCCCCGGCGCGCTGTTCTGTGTCGTCAAGCTCGGCACGCGCCTGCGCCAGAAGCGCCGCGCGCTGCTCGGCCTCCGAGAGGCTGGCCTCCGCCTCGGCTTCTGCGGCGGCGCGTGCCGCGACGGCGGCGGCCAGCCGTTCACGCAGATCCTCGACGGAGCTTTCCGCCACGCCCTGCGCCTCCAGCGCTGCCGCGAGCCGCGCCTGCAAGCCCTCGGCGTCGCCCGCCTCTTCACGCGCAGCCGCCAGCGCCTGCTCGGTCTCGTCCTGGCGCAGCAGCGCGGCGGCCAGCCGGGCGTCGAGATCCTCCTCCGCCGCGCGCGCGGCGGCGAGCAGGGTCAGTGTCTCCTCGGCCTTCTGGCGCTGCTCTTCCAGCGCCATGCTCATCGCCGTCAGCTCGGCATCGGCGTTTTCCAGACGCTTGCGCAGGGCCGCCGCCGCCTCGGCCTCGGCCAGCCGCTGCGCCTCTTCCTCGCTCAGCGCCTGTTGCAGCTCGTCCACCTGTGCCGAGAGCCCGCCCATGGCGCTGTCCTGCTCGGCAGCCTCTGCGCGCAGATCGGCAACCAGCGCCTCCAGCGCCTCGCGCCGGGCGGCGGCGAGGCGGGCGGCCTCTGCCTGCGCATCCACCTCCTGCCGCGCCGAGGCCAGCGCCAGGTTCAGCGCGTCGCGTTCCGAGACCAGCGCCTCGCGCGCCGCTTCCAGCTCTTCCTGCGTGGCGGTCAGCTCCGCCACCTCGCCCAGCGCCGCGTCACGCTCGGACAGCAGCGCCGCGACCTGATCCTCGAAAGAGGCGATGCGCGCCTCTGCCGCCGACAGTTCATCGGCCTGCCGGTCGCGCGTCGCGGTGAGCGAGGCGATGATGCTTTGCTGTTCCAGAAGCCGCGTCTCGGCATCGCTGAGCGTGGTTTCCAGCTCGCCCAGCCGATTGGTCAGCCGCGTGTTGGTGCGTTCCTGAAGGCCCAGCTTTTCCGCCAGTTCCGCCACCTCGGAGGAGAGCCGCCCCAGCTCGCTTTCCTGCCCGGTGATCGTGTCGCGCAGCACCGACTGGATCACCATGAAGATGGTCAGAACGAACATCAGAACCAGCAGCAGCCCGGTCATCGCATCGACGAAGCCGGGCCAGATATTGGCCTGGAACCGTGCCCCCGTGCGCCGCGACAGCGCCATGGATCAGGTCTCGCCCTTGCCGCCGGCGCCGGTCGGGCGCATCGGGCGGATGGTCACCGATTGCGGCTGCGGCTGGCTGGCGATCTTGCCCAGCGTGCGGTTCAGCGCGGTCAGGTCGGTGCGCAGCTCGGCCATGCTCTCCTGCCGCCCGGCGGAGACCTCTTCCAGCAGCCGCAGCATCTGCACGTCGATCGAGCGCAGCCGCATGCGGCTTTCGGCATCGAGCCCCTCGGCGGTCTCGCGCTCGGCCAGCACCTCGGCCAGCCGCTCCTGCCCTTCGGCGATGCGTGCCAGCGAGTTGGCCGAGGGCGCCGTGGCCTCCAGCCGTTCGGTCATGCGCTCGACCGAATCCGCAAGCTGGCCCAGTCGCGCGTCGACCTCGTTCTGGCCCTCCTGCGCGCGGGCGAACATAAGCGTCAGCCGCTCCATCTGGTCGGTCATCTGGTCGAGCACCTGCGCCACCAGCCCGGTTTCGCCGCCGCTCTCGCCATCGCCGGAAAAGCTCAGCTTGGTGATCGAGCTGAGCCATTCCTCGAGCTCGCGGTAAAAGCGGTTCTGGCCGTGGCCGGCGAAAAGCTCCAGCAGCCCGACGATCAGCGAGCCGGTGAGCCCCAGCAGCGAGGAGGCAAAGGCCACACCCATGCCGCCAAGCTGGCTTTCGAGCCCGCTCATCAGCCGTGAAAAGGTTTCCATATTGCTCTCGCCCTCGGCGGGGGCGAGGCTGCGGATCGTGTCGACCAGCGCGGGCACGGTGGTGGCCAGCCCGTAGAACGTGCCGAGCAGGCCGAGAAAGATCAGCAGCGAGACCAGATAGCGGGTGATCTCGCGCGCCTCGTCGATCCTTGTGGCGACGGAATCGAGGATCGAGCGGGTCGAGGTGGTGGTGATCTGCATGCGCCGGTCGCGGCGGCGCAGCATGGTGGCCAGAGGCGCCAGCAGCCGCGGCGGCCGGGCGCCGGCATCGCGGTCGGAGGTGAACTGCTCGATCCAGCGCACCGACTGGATGAGCTGCGCCACCTGCCAGAAACAGGCCAGCACGCCCAGCACGAAGACAAAGAGGATGAAGCCGTTGAGATAGGGGTTTGCCTGAAACACCGGCAGCACCCTCGGCAGGGCGAGGAACCCGCCCGCGCCGCACAGGCCGAGCACCACCAGCATCAGGGCGATCTGGCGGAAGGGCTGACTGAAATGCGGCTCTGCCTCGAGGTCGGGCTTGTCCATCATGGACCCTGACGGGTTATTCGCGTTGCCCCGACCCTATTGCGGCAAGTGTTTCAAGCCAAGCGGTTATCCACAAGTTGCCGCACACGATCCCGCAACCAGTGCAGTTCCGCATCGGGTATGCCCAATTCGTCGAGATGTGTGGCGGTATTGTAGAGATATTCGGTGTTCGGACCGCGCCCGCCCACGGCGGTGGCGATGATCCCCGCCTGCTCCTCCAGCGGCAGCCCGCCGCAATACTGGACGTGATCGGCGTCGATCACATAGGTCACCGCCTCGATCCGCCGGCCGTCGCGCAGATCGACAGGCAAGACCTTTTCCAGATAGGCCGCCGAGACCAGCTCGCGCTCGCGCAGATAGGCCAGCGTCTCCTCTTCGGTGCCCTCGGCGGCGCGCAGCGCCAGCCCCTCGCACAGCGCGCCGGGCTGTTCGTCGAGCGCCAGCACGAGGCCCGGCACCTCTTCGCTGCCGCGGTGGTGGATCGAGCGCATGCAGAAGCTGCGGTGATAATCGGGCAGGCTGGCATGCGCCTGCTCCGCCACCTCGAAGCCGGGATTCCACAAGAGCGAGCCGTAGCCGAAGACCCATAGCGCCATGGTTCTGGTCCTTTCCTTTGCCGGGCTGTAAACACCATCCGGAGAGACCGTTAAAGGGGGGCTTACCGGTGAAGCGTCTGACACTTCTGGTGATCGCTGCGGCACTGGCCTGGTCGGCCTACTGGGGCTGGTCGGCCTGGGCGCAGCGGCAGGCCATCGAGGCCTGGTTCGAGGACCGGCGCGCCGAGGGCTGGGAAGCCTCTTACGAGGATCTGTCGATCCAGGGTTTCCCCAACCGGCTCGACACCAGTTTCACCGGCTTGCTGCTGGCCGATCCCGACAGCAACACCGTCTGGGAGGCGCCGTTTCTGCAAGTCTTGCAGGTGGTCTATTCCCGCGATCACGTGATCGTCGCCTTCCCCGAGAGCCAGCGGGTAAATCACGACGGCAATGCCTATGAGATCACCGCGCAGGGGCTCCGGGCGAGCCTCGTGCGCGACGGGGGCGAGCTGCTGCGCGCCAATGCCGAGGCCGAGGTGCTGAACGTCTCGGGCGAGGCGCCGCTGGCGCTCTCCGGCCTCACCGCCGCCATCTCGCGGCTGGAGGAGACCGACAGCCGCTATCGCATCGCAGTGAATGCCGAGGGCATCGCCACCGGCGGCGCGGCGCTGCCCGGCGGCAGCGAAGACGGGCTGCGGCTCGACAGTACGGTGACGCTGGAGGCGCCGCTGCGGCTGGAAGACTATACCGAGGCGCGCCCGACCCGGATCGAGATCGCCCGCGCCGAGCTCGGCAAGGACGCGCTGCGCCTCTCTGCCGCCGGCGCCGCGGATGTGGACCGCAGCGGGCGGCTGGACGGCGAGCTGTCGCTTCGGGTCGAGAACATGGACGAGGCCATCGCGGCAGAGCGCGCCGCCGGGCGGGTGCCGCCGGAGATCCTGACGCTGATCGAGGGCGCGGCGGACCTCCTGTCCGGGCTTTCGGGGCGCGACGACCGGATCGACCTGACCTTCGAGTTTCGCGAGGGCAAGACCTGGCTGGGCTTCCTGCCGCTGGGCCCGGCGCCGAAGCTGCGCTGAGCGGGCCGGCGGATCACTCGTAGACAGCGGTGCGGGCGTTGATCTCGTTATGCAGGGTCACGACCTCTTCGGGCCATGTGCTCTTGATGTAGGCGAGTGTGTCGAGGATCTCGGCCTCGCTCAGGATATCGCCATAGCCGATCATGTTGGATTTGTAGCTCCCGCCGACCAGCGCTTCGGTGCCATGGGTGACGATTTCCAGAAGCTGCGCATCGGGGTGATGCCAGGTATGGCCAGTCGGATCGTGCGGCGGCGCGGGCAGGTAGCCGTCGGCGTCGCGCTCTTTCCAGTCCGGCTCACCTTGGAGCTGCGCGCCGTGGCAGGAGGCGCAATTCTCGGCATAGAGCCGCGCGCCGTTTTCGACCCGCGCCGCATCCTCATAGGGCAAAAGCCCCGGGTCGGGCGCCGCCGTCATCTGCGCAAGAGCCCATCCGCCGCCCACAAGCAGCGCAACCGTGCCGAGCGCCACACCGATCCTGTTCATCGCCATCCTCTCTGCCCCGCACGGTATTCGCGCGCGGCGTGCCGCGATCAATTCACGCTCGCGTCAGGAGCCTAACCCACCGGGATATTGTCGATGAGGCGCACGCCGCCGATCCATGCCGCCGCCAGCAGCCGCGCCGGGCGCTCGGCCTTGGGCAGAGGCGCCAGCCCCTCCGCCGCGCGCAGTTCCAGATATTCGACCTCGTCGAACCCCGCCGCGACGATCTCGGCCTTGGCGAGCGGTCGCAGCGTGGCGATCTCGGCGCCGGCCATGAGCTTGTCGGCCATGCCCCGCATCGCGCGGTTCAGCGCCGGCGCCGCCGCGCGTGCCTCGGGCGGCAGCAGCAGGTTGCGCGAGCTGAGCGCCAGCCCGTCCGCCTCGCGCACAGTGGGGCAGCCGATCACCTCGACGGGAATGTCGAGATCGGTGGCCATGCGGGTAACCACCTGCAATTGCTGATAATCCTTCTCGCCGAAATAGGCCCGGTCGGCCCCGGTCTGGAGGAAGAGCTTTGACACAACCGTGGTCACGCCGTCGAAATGCCCGGGACGGTGGGCGCCGCAAAGCCCCTCGGTCAGCCCCGCGACAGAGACCGTGGTGGCAAAGCCCTCGGGATAGATCTGGTCGGGATCGGGCACATAGATCACGTCGACGCCGAAGGGCGCGAGCTTTTCCGCGTCCTGCTCTTCGGTGCGGGGATAGTTCTCCAGATCCGAGGCGTTATTGAACTGGCGCGGATTGACAAAGATCGTCACGATCACCCGGTCGCAGGCGGCTTTGGCGGCCTCGACAAGACTCAGATGCCCGGCATGCAGCGCGCCCATTGTGGGCACCACGCCCACCACCTCGCCCGCGCGCTTCCAGCCCGACACACGTTCGCGCAGCGCCGCTTTCCGGCGCAGGATATCGGTCATTTCTTCGACTCCGGCAGGGTATCGGCAAAGACATGCTCGGGCGCGGGAAAGCGCCGTTCGCGGACCTCTGTCGAGTAATCGGCAATTGCCGCCTCGGCCTGTTCTCCCAGCGTCGCGTAGCGTTTGACGAATTTCGGCTTGAACGCGGTGAAGAGCCCCAGCATGTCGTCGACCACGAGGATCTGGCCGTCACAACCCGCCGAGGCGCCGATGCCGATGGTGGGGATCGGGATCGCCCCGGTCACCCGGTCGGCCAGCGTCTCGGGCACCTTCTCCAGCACCACCGCAAAGGCGCCGGCCGCGGCCACAGCCTCCGCATCGGCGAGCAGACGGTCGGCGGCAACGCCCCGTCCCTGCACCTTGTAGCCGCCCAGCGTGTTGATCGACTGCGGTGTCAGCCCGATATGCGCCATCACCGGCACGCCGCGTGCCACCAGAAAGGCAATCGTCTCGGCCATGGCGACACCGCCTTCGAGCTTCACCGCGCCGGCGCCGGTCTCGGCCATCAGCCGGGCGGCGTTGCGATAGGCCTGCGCCGGGCTCTCCTCGTAGGAAGCAAAGGGCATGTCGACCACCATCATCGCCCGGCTCAGCCCGCGCTTCACCGCCTGCCCGTGCAGGATCATCATTTCCATGGTGACGCCGAGCGTCGATTCCAGCCCGTGCAGCACCATGCCAACGGAATCGCCGACCAGCACGAAATCGCAATGCGCATCCATCAGCTGCGCCATGGGGGTGGTGTAGGCGGTCAGGCTGACCAGCGGCTCGCCGCCCTTGCGGGCGCGAATGTCGTCCGGCAGCGGCGCGGTCTTGCGCGCGGTTGCGCTCATGGGATCCTCCTCCTGGGCACCAAGGCTGGGGCGGTCTAGCAGCCGAACCCCTGCAAATCCAGCCCGTATCGGCTTGAACCGCCCGGGAAATTGGGCACACTTCCGCAATCCACGGGCCAATTGCCCGCCCCCGGAATGGAGAGCCCCATGCCCCGTCTCGCCCCCGCGCTCGCCGCGCTGATCCTTTCCGCACAGGCGGCGCTCGCCCAGCAGAGCGACCTGACCATCGCCCTCCAGCTCGAACCGCCGCATCTCGATCCGACCTCCGCCGCCGCCGGCGCCATCGATAGCGTGCTTTATTCCAACGTCTTCGAGGGGCTGACGAAATTCACCGAGACCGGCGCCATCGTGCCCGGGCTGGCGGAAAGCTGGGAGATCTCGGAGGACGGCACCGTCTACACCTTTCATCTGCATGAGGGCGTGACCTTCCACGACGGCAGCGCGATGGACGCGGAGGATGTGAAGTTCAGCCTCGACCGTGCCCGCGCCGAGGACAGCCTGAACGCGCAAAAGGCCCTGTTCGCCGGTATTTCCGAGGTGACCGCGCCCGATCCGCTGACCGTAGAGGTGCAGCTCGCCGAGCCCGACGGCAATTTCCTCTTCAACATGGCCTGGGGCGACGCGGTGATCGTGGCGCCCGAAAGCATCGAGGGCATCGCGCAGCAGCCCGTGGGCACCGGCCCCTTCGCCTTTGATCGTTGGGTGAGCGGCGACCGGATCGAGCTCAGCCGCAATGCCGGGTACTGGGGCGAGGCGCCGGCGCTCGAACATGTCACCTTCCGCTTCATCTCCGACCCGACGGCGGCCTTCGCGGCGATGATGGCGCAGGATATCGACGCCTTCGCCGGTTTCCCCGCGCCCGAGAACCTGCCGATGTTCGAGGCCGATCCGCGCTTTCAGGTGCTGGTCGGCTCGACCGAGGGCGAGACCATCCTCGCCATGAACAACAAGAACGGCCCACTGGCGGAGAAGCCCGTGCGCGAGGCCATCGCCCATGCCATCGACCGGCAGGCGATCATCGACGGTGCCATGTTCGGCCAGGGCACGCCCATCGGCACGCATTTCGCGCCGCACAATCCCGATTACGTCGATCTGACCGGGCTCTCGGATTACGATCCCGAAAAAGCCAGGACGCTGCTCGCCGATGCCGGCTATCCCGACGGCTTCACCACCACGCTGAAACTGCCGCCGCCCTCCTATGCGCGGCGCGGCGGCGAGATCGTGGCGGCGCAGCTGCGCGAGATCGGCATCGAGACGCAGATCACCAATCTGGAATGGGCGCAGTGGCTGGAAGAAGTGTTTCGCGGCAAGGATTTCGGCCTGACCATCGTCAGCCATACCGAGCCGCTCGACATCGGCATCTATGCCCGGCCCGACTACTATTTCCAGTATGACAACCCGGAGCTTCAGGAGCTGATGGCCACGTTCTCGGCGACCTCGGATCCGGCGGCGCGGTCGGAGATGCTGAAACAGGCGCAGACCGTGATCGCCGAGGATTACGTCAACGGCTATCTCTTCCAGCTCGCCTACCCCACCGTGGCGGATGCGCGACTCGAAGGGCTGTGGCAGAACCAGCCGACCCAGGCCACCGATCTGAGCGCGGTGCGCTGGAGCGAATAGCCCCGCGCTACTGCGCGACCATGAGGCGCTGCGCCCGGTCGGGCGCCGTCTCGACAAAGGCAAGACAGGCGCAGCGCAGCAGCGAGGTGAAGTTTTCCGGCTCGCCGCGCTGCTCCAGCACCTCCGCATGCAGGGTCGACAGGAAGGCGGGCGTGCTGACGCCCTCGCGCGCGGCGATCTCGTCGAGGATGGCCCAAAAGGCGTTTTCCAGCCGGATGCTGGTGCTCTGACCGTTCAGTCGCAGCCGCCGCGTCTCCGAGGCGTAGCGCTGCGGATCCTGCCCCGTAAAGACCTGACACATGGGCCTGCCCCTCTTCTCCACCACCGGGCGCTCAGCTTAGGAACAAAGCCGCCGCCTGTCCATCAGCCGGGCGCCGGGTCCGGCAGGCGCCCGGCCTCGGCGGCCATCATGAGCCCGCATTCGCGCACCACCCCGGCGATCTCGGTCAGCCGCTCGGCCAATGGCGAGCTGTTGCGCCAGACCATGCCCACGGTGCGCGCCGGCTGCGCGCCGACAAAGCGCGAGACGGAAACGGCGGTGGCGCGGGTCTCGACCGGAACCGCCATTTCCGGGATCAGCGTCACCCCGATCCCCGCCGCCACCATCTGCACCAGCGTCGACAGCGAACTGCCGTCCAGCATCTCGCGCGGGAGCGCCGACTGCACCTTGCAGAACGAAAGCGCCTGATCGCGGAAGCAGTGCCCCTCCTCCAGCAGCAGCAGACGCATCTCGCGCAGCTTCTCGCGCGAGGGAACCGGGCTGCCGGCATCCTCGCTGGGGCGGATCAGCACGAAATCCTCGTTGAAGAGCGCCACCTCGGTCAGCGAGGGTTCCGAGACCGGCAGCGCGACGATGGCCGCATCCAGCCGGCCCTCGGACAGCTCCGCGATCAGCCGGCTGGTCAGGGTCTCGCGCATATGGATGTCGAGCCCGGGATAAAGCTCGCTCAGGCGCCGGATCAGCGAGGGCAGCAGGTAGGGGGCGATGGTGGGAATGACACCGATGCGCAGCCGCCCGACGAAATGGTCCTTGGAGGCGCGGGCGAGATCGCCCAGCTCGTCGAGCGCGCGCAGGATCTCGCGGGCGCGGGGGGCGAATTCCTCGCCAACATGGGTCAGCCGCACCTGGCGCGGGCCGCGCTCGAAGAGCGTCACGCCCAGCTCGGCCTCCAGCTCCTTGATCTGGAGCGAGAGCGCCGGCTGGGTGATCGAGCAGGCCGAGGCGGCACGACCGAAATGCTTGTGCAGCGCCAGTGCGTCGAAATAGCGAAGCTGTTTCAGGGTGAGGTTTGCCATTTGAGAAACTTATCAGAGCGGTGTGAGTCACGAAATAGGCCGCATGGATCGGCTTTGCCAGAGGGCCCGCCCAATACCCTCGCACGCCCCCTCGCCCGGGGCGTCGCCGCGCCGCTCCGGCGCTCTGCAAAACATCCGATTTTGCAGTGCAGCAAGGCCCGCAGCGCCTCCGGCAACCCGGCTGACACGCAAAATGACATAGGCAAAAGGTTTGTCGTCTGGTAATCTTTTAGGCAGGGAGGAAGACAATTGGACATTTTTTCGAAGCGTGACGGACCGCGCTCAGAGGATGTGCGCGCAAAGCGCATGATCGCTGAAAATGCGCAGGTCATCCGAAAGCTCGCCGATCAGATCAGCGGCGGCGGCTACACCGCCATGCAGCAGCAAAAGGCGCAAAAACCGCCGCAGCCCAAGGGCTTGATCATCCATGACCTGGGCGGCGCGCGCGATGCCTCCGACCCGGAACCCTATGTGAAGGTCAGCCTCAACAACCGGGTGGTTCTGGCGGACAAGCGCAGCGGCCGGCAGTTGCACCTTCTGGGGGAGATTCGCGGCAGCTTTCCCGCCCCCCGTTTCGTGCTCGCCACCGCCGAAAACGGCTTCTTCTCGCCGCTGCCCGAGGAGGTTTCCGGCGCGCTTGCCGAGCTCGACGGCACCCAGATCACGCGCGATTTCGGCGAAAAACAGCTTGCCGCCGGCATCGCGCAGCATCTCGGCCTGAGCTGAGACGGCCTCCGGGCCGCCCGGCCCGGGCGCCATGACATCCGTGACAGAGCAAGGTTTGGATTCCGAGCTACGTATGGGCCGCACAAGCTATTTCCAACGCCAGCATAAACCCGGGGGCTCATCGTCCCCCGATCCCGCCATCGCGGAGTATCGCGAGGATCAGACCCGGCAGGCCTGGGAAGACATCGTCAGCGGTCAGGCGCTGGCCGATCCCGAGGCCTCGCCGGTGCGCAGCGAGATCGCGCAGTCCTGGCAGCGCAGCCTGAATCTCGGCGTCGATGCCAAGAAACAGCACTCGCGCAAGATCGAGGCCGAGGACGATCTGCACAGGCTGCGCCGGCGCAACGCCTGCCTGCGCCGCGCCGCCCGCGCCGCGTTTTCCCGGCTCGCCCCGCATCTGGCCGAGGCCAATGCGATCCTGATCCTGACCGACAAGGACGGGGTGATCATCGACGCCATCGGCGATCACTCGGTGCTCGACGAGGGGCAGGAGATCCATCTCGAAATCGGCGGGATCTGGAACGAGGACGCCATCGGCACCAACGGCATCGGCACCGCGCTCAAGACCGGCAAGCCGACCTATGTGCACGCCGCCGAGCACTTCTGCCAGGGCGTGCAGAGCTGGACCTGCGCCGGCGTGCCGATCTTCGATCCGTTCGACCGGTCGGTGATCGGGGTGGTGGATCTCTCCGGCCCGCCCGCCATCTTTCGCCGGCACAATATCGCGCTGGTGGTCGCCGCCGCGCGCGAGATCGAGATCGCGCTCGCCGAGCAGCAGCGCGAGGAGCGCACGGTGCTGCTCGAGGCGTTTCTGAATTCCGATGTCAGCCGACCGGGCAACGGCGTGCTGCTGCTCGACAAGGTCGGGCGCATTCTCTACCGGCGCGGGCTCGACGCGCGGCTGCACCTGCCCCGCCCGGAGCTGGCGGTGGGCAAGCAGCTTCTGACGCTAAGTGCGGGCATGAGCGACGGCGATATCGCCGCCGCGCTGCCGCCGGAAATCGAAGCGGACGGGATCGAGCGGCTGGAGTACGAGGGTCGGCTGCGCGGCGCGGCGCTGTTCCTCAAGCCCAGCCCCAGCCCCAGCCCGCGCGTCCGGCAGGAGGAAACGGTGCGCATCACCCCCAGGCCGAACGTGCAGGAGGACGAGATCGTCATTATCGGCAACGCGCCGAAGATGCTGGAATCCATCGAGCTTGCCGAACGCGCCGCCACCGCCGGGGTCACGGTGCTGATCCAGGGCGAGACCGGCACCGGCAAGGAGCTTTTCGCGCGGCTGGTCCACAGCCGCCTGACACGCAAGGATGCCGCCTATGTGACGGTGAACTGCGCCGCGATCTCCAAGGAGCTGATCGGCGCCGAGCTGTTCGGCCATGTGGAGGGCGCCTTTACCGGCGCGTTGCGCGGCGGCAAGGCGGGCAAGTTCGAACAGGCCGATGGCGGCGTGCTCTGCCTTGACGAGATCGGCGACATGCCGCTGGAATTGCAGCCCTATCTGCTGCGCGCGCTGGAGCAGAGGGCGGTCTACCGGATCGGCGACAGCGCCAGGCGTCCGGTCAATGTGCAGCTCGTGGCGATGACCAACCGCAACCTGCGCGACGATGTGGAGACCGGGCGCTTCCGCCGCGATCTGTTCTACCGTATCGGCATCGTCGCCATCGAGGTGCCGCCCCTGCGCGAGCGCGGCACCGATGTGCTGGCGCTGCTGGAGCATTTCAACCTCGCCTTCGGACAGCGCTTCGACAACGCGCCGCTGCGCTTCTCGCCGCAGGTGCTCGACCGGCTGCAACGCTATCGCTGGCCGGGCAATGTGCGCGAGCTGCGCAATCTGGTGGAACGGCTGCACCTGCTGAAGACCACCGGCGAGGTCGGGCTGACGGACCTGCCGGGCGAGATTCTGGAGACGCCGGACGGGCTGGGCTTTTCGGTCTCGGGCTTCGACAGCGGCGACAGCGCGGTCAATCTGGAGAATGTCGAGGCCATGGCCATCCGCCGCGCCATGGCTGCCGAAAAGGGCAATCTCACCCGGGTCGCCGCGCGGCTCGGGATCTCGCGCCCGACGCTCTACCGCAAGATCAAGCAATACGGCATCCCGCGCGACTGATCCCCCGTCATCGCGCCGCGTCCGCACCACTGGACCTGAGCGCCTCTTGGCCTTACCTGTTGGCACAACAGGAGACCGTCATGACCAAGCCCCCGCTCACCCTTCACCTTGCCGCGCCGCGCGGGTTCTGCGCCGGCGTCGACCGGGCGATCAAGATCGTCGAGATGGCGCTCGAGAAATGGGGCGCCCCGGTCTATGTGCGGCACGAGATCGTGCATAACAAATTCGTCGTCGACGGGCTGCGCGCCAAGGGCGCGGTCTTTGTCGAGGAGCTGGAGGAATGCCCGCTCGACCGACCGGTGATCTTTTCCGCCCATGGCGTGCCAAAGGCGGTGCCTGACGAGGCGGCGCGGCGCGAGATGGTCTATGTGGATGCCACCTGCCCGCTGGTCTCCAAGGTCCATATCGAGGCCGCACGGCATCACGAGAACGGCTTGCAGATGATCATGATCGGCCATGCCGGCCACCCCGAGACCATCGGCACCATGGGCCAGCTTCCCGAAGGCGAGGTGCTGCTGGTCGAGACCGTGGCCGATGTGGCGCAGGTCGAGGTGCGCGATCCGGCGCGGCTGGCCTTCGTCACCCAGACCACGCTCTCGGTCGATGACACGGTCGACATCGTCGCGGCGCTGAAGGCGCGCTTTCCGCAGATCATCGGCCCGCACAAGGAAGACATCTGCTACGCCACCACCAACCGGCAGGAGGCGGTCAAGGCCATCGCACCGGACTGTGACGCGCTGCTCGTGGTGGGCGCGCCCAACTCGTCGAATTCGAAACGGCTGGTCGAGGTCGCCCGCAAGGCCGGTTGCGCCTATGCCCAGCTTGTGCAGCGCGCCGACAATATCGACTGGCGCGCGCTCGACGGCATCCGCTCGGTCGGCGTGACCGCCGGCGCCTCGGCCCCCGAGGTGCTGATCGACGAGGTGATCGACGCGTTCCGGGAGCGCTACGACGTGGAGGTGAAGATGGTGGAAACCGCACAGGAAAACGTGGAATTCAAGGTGCCGCGCGTGCTGAGGGTTCCCGCATGATCTCGGCGCAGTTCCTGCTGACCGCGCTGGTCGTGGTGCTCGCCCCCGGCGCGGGCGTCGTCTATACGCTGGCCATCGGGCTGGGTCAGGGCCGCCGCGCCGCGATCTGGGCGGCGCTCGGCTGCACCTTCGGGATCGTGCCGCATCTGCTGGCGGCGATGCTGGGGCTGGCGGCGCTGCTGCACACCTCCGCCCTGCTCTTCACCACCGTGAAGCTCGCCGGTGCCGCCTACCTGCTCTGGCTGGCGTTTCAGGCGCTGCGCTCCACCGGGGCGCTCGCGGTCACCGCCTCGCAACGGTCCGAGACCGGCCCCCGCACCGCCAAGCGCGGCGCGCTGCTCAATATCCTCAACCCCAAGCTGTCGCTGTTCTTTCTCGCGCTGCTGCCGCCCTTCCTGTCGGGCAACCCGGCCAGCGCCAATGCCGAGATGCTGCTGCTGGGCGGCGTCTTCATGGCGATGACCTTTGCGGTCTTCGTGCTCTACGGGCTCTTCGCCGCCCGCGCCCGCGACTGGCTGCTCGGCAGCGAGCGTGCCATGCGCTGGCTCAACCGGTCCTTTGCGGCGATCTTCGCACTGCTCGCCGGGCGCCTCGCAATGGAGCGCGCATGACCGCCCCGATCCCGCGCAGCGCGCTGCTCCTCGCCATTGCGGGGCTGCTGCCCTTCCTCTGGGGCGTCGCCACCCTGCTGATCGACCCGGCCTATGACCTCGCCTACAGCACCCTCGGGGGCCGCTTCGTCGCGCCCTATGTGCAGCTGAATTACGGTCAGGTCATCCTCGCCTTCATGTCCGGCGTGCTCTGGGGCTTTGCCACCAAGGCGCGCGCCGAACAGGCGGCGATCTGCTATGCGCTCTCGGTCATCCCGGCGCTCTGGGCATTCTTCATGGCCGGCGGCGGACCGGTCTCGGCGGCGATGAACCTGATCTTCGGCTATCTCGGCCTGCTGGCGCTCGACTGGCAGTTCTGGCGCTGGGGGCTGGCGCCCGGCTGGTGGATGCGGCTGCGCCTGCCGATGACACTGGCGGTCATCGCCTGCCTGCTCGTGGGGGTGTTCCGGTGAGCGACGACGAGACCCTGCGCGTCTACGAGACCCGCGCCGCCGATTACGCCGATATGGCACGGCAAGAGCCCTATCCGACGCTCCGCGCCTTCGTGACCGCCCTGCCCGAGGCCGCGCATGTGCTGGATTTCGGCTGCGGCCCGGGGCTCGACGCGGCGCATATGGCGGCGCAGGGCTGCACCGTCGAGGCGCTCGACGCCTCAGCCGAGATGGTCCGCCTCGCCGCCGCCCGCCCCGGCGTGTCGGCACGGCAGGGCAGTTTCGACGATCTGACGGCAGAGAGCGCCTATGACGGCATCTGGGCCAGCTTCAGCCTGCTGCACGCGCCCCGCGCCTACATGCCCCGCCACCTCGCCGCCATCGCCCGGGCACTGAAGCCCGGCGGGCTGCTCGGACTCACGCTCAAGGAAGGCACGGGCGAGAAACGCGACCGGCTCGGACGGTTCTACACCTATTACACCGAGGCCGAGCTGCGCGCCCTGCTCGCCGCCGCCGGGCTCACCGTCACACAGGTGACGCGCGGCTCGGGAACCGGGCTTGACGGCACCGCCTCGGACTGGATAAGCGTCACCGCCCATGCCTGAGCTATATGCCTATACCGACGGAGCCTGCTCCGGAAATCCCGGCCCCGGTGGCTGGGGCGCCCTGCTGCGCGCCATGGACGGCGACAGCATCGTCAAGGAGCGCGAGCTCAAGGGCGGCGAGGCCGAGACCACCAACAACCGGATGGAGCTGCTGGCGGCGATCAACGCGCTGGAATCGCTGTCGCGCCCCTCGACCATCACCGTGATCACCGACAGCGCCTATGTGAAGAATGGCGTCACCGGCTGGATCCACGGCTGGAAGCGCAACGGCTGGAAGACCGCCGCCAAGAAACCGGTGAAGAATGCCGAGCTCTGGCAGCGTCTCGACGAGGCGCAGAAACGCCATTCGGTGACCTGGGAATGGGTCAAGGGCCATGCCGGCCACCCGGAGAACGAACGCGCCGACGAGCTGGCCCGCGCCGGCATGGCGCCCTTCAAGCCGGGCAACGGAAAGTGACGCAGGGGGCGCCATGACCCCGCTCGACCTGCTCGATTACGCCTCCGTCCTGATATTCGCCCTGACCGGCGCGCTGGTGGCCAGCCGCGCGCAGCTCGATATCGTCGGCTTTGCCTTCCTCGCCTGCCTCACCGCGCTCGGCGGCGGCACGCTGCGCGACCTGCTGCTCGACCGCGAGATCCTGTGGATCGCCGATCCGGCCTATCTGGCGGTGGCCTGCGGTGCGGCCACCCTCGTCTTCTTCACCGCGCATCTTCTGGAAAGCCGCTACCGCGCGCTGCTCTGGCTCGACGCGGCAGCGCTTTCCGTGGCCGTGGCCGCCGGTGCCGGCATCGCCCTGCGCGACGGCGCCGGCGCGCCGGTGGTGCTGGTCATGGGGGTGATGACCGGCTGCATGGGCGGGCTGATGCGCGACGTGGTGGCCAACGAGGTGCCGCTGCTGCTGAAACAGGGCGAGCCCTACGCCACCTGCGCGCTCGGCGGCGCCGGCGCCCTGCTCGCCGCCCATGGCTCGGGGATGGAGCCCGGCCCGGCGGCGCTGATCGGCGCCATCCTCACCTTCGTGCTGCGCGGCGGCACCATCGCTTTCGGCTGGCACCTGCCCGTCTACAAGAGCCGCCCGCCCCGGCAGTAACCGGCGCGGGCGCTTTCATCTTTCCGGCAAATACTCACCGGCGCGCAGCGCGCGCCCGGCAACGTGTACCGCCCCTCACTGAAGATCGGCAAAGGCCTTTTGCAGCCGCGCGCCCGCCTCCTCGACCCGCGCCCGCGGCGTCGCGAAGTTGAAGCGCAGGAAGCTCTCGCCGCCCTGCCCGAAGGCCGGACCCTGGTTCGCCGCGATCCGCGCCTCCGTCTCGACCCGCGTCGTGAACTCCTCGGCGCTCATGCCGGTGCCGGCGAAATCCACCCAGGCGAGATAGGTCGCCTCCAGCGGCATGGAGCGCAGCCCCGGGATCGCGTTCACCATCTCGTCGAAAAGCCGCCGGTTGCCGTCGAGATAGGCGGTCAGCTCGTCGACCCAGGCCGCGCCTTCGGGCGAATAGGCCGCCGTCGCCATGTGCAGGCCGAAGGAATTGGGCGAAATCCCCAGCCCCCCCATGCGCTCGGCAAAGCGCGCGCGCAGATCCGGGTCGGCGATAATGACATTGCCGGTATGGGCGCCCGCGATATTGAAGGTCTTGGTGCTGGCGGTCATCATCACCAGACGCTCGCTCACGCCGTCATCCGCCAGCGCCATGGGCAGGTGTTTCTGCCCGGGCATCACCAGATCGTGGTGAATCTCGTCCGAGACCAGAATGAGGTCGTGACGCTTGGCGAACTCGGCCACGCCCTTGAGCTCGGCCCGGCTCCAGACCCGGCCGCCGGGGTTGTGCGGCGAGCACAGGACGACCAGACGCTCCTTGCCGGTCATCATCGCGTCATAGGCGTCGAAATCCATCTCGTAACGGCCGTCGCGCAGCACCAGCGGGCATTCGACCACCTCGCGCCCCGCCGAGCGAATGACCCGATGAAAGGCGTGATAGACCGGCGTGAACAGCACCACCCCGTCGCCCGGCGCGGTATAGGCGTCGATGCAGAGCCCGGTGCCGTTCACCAGCCCGTGGGTGGTGAAGACCGAGGCCGGGTCGACCTCCCAGCCGTGGCGTTCCTTCATCCACCAGCCGATCGCGTCGAGATAGGCGGCATCGTCGCCGAAATAGCCATAGACGCCGTGATCGAGCATCTTTTGCAGCGCCTCTTGGACGCAGGCGGGCGGGCGGAAATCCATATCGGCCACCCACATCGGCAGACCGCCATCCGGCGAGACGCCGAACAGCGACTCCATCTTGTCCCATTTTGCGGAATGGGTGCCGATGCGGTCGATCACCTCGTCGAAGCGGCTGGTCATGGGGGCGCGTCCTCTCAACTGTTTGCGCGCGAACGCTAGCGCGCCGGGCGGCGAGCGCAACCCCCACCTGCTTGCGCAAAGCGGCGCATATGCCTAGATGATGTGCATGAAGCGGCCCATTCTCATCCACCCCGATCCGCGGCTGAAAAAGCTCTGCGATCCTGTGCCCGATCTGTCGGACGATCTGCGCGTTCTGGCCGACGACATGCTGGAAACCATGTACGAGGCGCCCGGCATCGGGCTGGCGGCGCCGCAGATCGGCGTGCTGTCGCGGCTGATCGTGCTGGATTGCGCCAAGCCCGACAATGGCGAGGATCCGCGCCCGCTGGTGATGTTCAACCCGCGCGTGCTGGCCAGCTCGGACGAGCGCAATGTCTACGAAGAGGGCTGCCTGTCGATCCCCGACCAATATGCCGAGGTCGAGCGTCCGAAGGTTGTCGATGTGGAATGGCTCGACCGCGACGGCAAGCTGCATGCCGAGACATTCGACGGGCTCTGGGCGACCTGCGTGCAGCACGAGATCGACCACCTCGACGGCAAGCTCTTCATCGACTATCTCAAGCCGCTCAAGCGCCAGATGATCACCCGCAAGATGGTCAAGCTGAAGCGCGAGCGCGCGCGCGCATGACGGTGGCGGTCTGATGGCCCTGCGCGACATCCTTCTCTGGCCCGATCCCCGGTTGAAACAGCCCTGTGCCGAGGTCGCCGACCCGGCCTCGCTCGGCGATCTGATCACCGACATGTTCGAGACCATGTATGCCGCCCCCGGGCGCGGGCTGGCGGCGCCGCAGGTCGGGGTGCTGAGCCGGGTCTTTGTCATGGATGCGGGCTGGAAGGACGGAGACATGACCCCGCTCGCGCTGATCAACCCGCATATTCTCGAGGTGTCGGGCGAGACCCAAGCCGGCGACGAAGGCTGTCTCTCGATCCCCGGCGTCACCGCGCGGGTCACCCGCGCGACGCGCGTGCGGATGGGCTTCACCGACCTGACCGGCGCCGCGCAGGAGCGTGTCTTCGAAGGCGCCGAGGCGGTGATCGCGCAGCACGAATACGACCATCTCGACGGGCTGGTGCATTTCGACCGGCTCGACCCGGAGGTCGCGGCGCGGCTGATGCGGGACTACGAGGCGCAACGATGAGCGTGCGCCCCTGCCTGCCCTGGCCCGACAAGCGCCTGCGCAGCCCTGCCGCGCCGGTCGCGGCGATCACCGACGAGGTGCGCGCGGTCTGGCAGGACATGATCGACACGATGGAGGCGATGCCCGGCGTCGGCATGGGCGCGCCGCAGATCGGCGTGATGCTGCGGCTGGCGGTGGTCGATGCCTCCGAGGAGCGCGGCCAAGCGGTGCGCATGGCCAATCCCGAGATCCTGCACGCCTCGATCAAGCTGCGCGCCCATGACGAGGCCAGCCCCAACCTGCCCGGCGTCTGGGCCAAGATCGAGCGCCCGCGCGCGGTGACTGTGCGCTTCATGAATGCCGAGGGCGAGATCGAAGAGCGCGATTTCGTCGGGCTCTGGGCGACCTCGGTGCAGCATCAGATCGACCACCTGAACGGGCGTATGTATTTCGATCACCTGAGCAAGACCAAGCGCGACATGCTGCTGCGCCGGGCGAAAAAGGCGCGGTAAGGGGGGGGTGGGCAGATTGCCCATCCTAAGGTGGAGCGTTGCGCGGGCGCGGGACAAGGCCGAAGGCCGCCGCGCCATCGCCGGCCCGTCCCCCGGGCTGGCGATTTGGTGACACCAGTGCTGTGTGTCGAGATCTTTCGGACTTGGCCGGGATAAATCGAGAGGTTCCGAGGGAAGCTCGCCACCCCACGGGCCGGCGATGACGCGGCTCGTTCCGGTTTGGCACGCGTAGGGTGGGCAATCTGCCCACCACACACCCGCCCCTTCCCCACACACTCCGAATCCGGAATACTCGCACCATCCGTTCCGGCTTTACATATTCCAAATAAAATACATGAATGCCGAATTGAGTCGCGGGCCTTCCCGCCCGCCGAACAGAAGAGGTTCCGATGCGCGCCCTGATCGCTCTTTGCGCCACGCTCTTCGCCTCGGCCCTCTCCGCCGAGACGCTTGAGATCTCCCCGCAACCCGTCACCATGTGGAAATCCGTCTTCGGGCAGATCGAATCCCGCGTGCAGATCCCCGCCCGCGCCCGCATCGGCGGCACCATCGAGGAACTGACGGTCACCGAAGGCGACCGCGTCGAGGCCGGCCAGCAGCTCGCCCGGATCGAGGACGACAAGCTGCAATTCCAGATCGACTCGCTCGACGCCCAGCTCGAAGCGGCGCGCGCCCAGCTCACCACGGCGCAATCGGAGCTGACCCGGGGCAACGCGCTGCTCGAACGCGGCGTGATCACGACGCAGACCCACGAGCAATTGCAGACCAATGTCGATGTGATCACCTCGAACATCTCCAACCTTCAGGCACAGCGGCTGGTGGTCGAGCAGCAGATCTCCGAGGGCGCGGTACTGGCGCCGGCTGCGGGCATCGTGCTCTCGGTGCCGCTGTCGCGCGGCTCGGTGGTGACCATGGGCGAAAGCGTGGCCGAGATCGGCGGTGGCGGCACCTTCCTGCGGCTCAGCGTGCCCGAACGCCATGCGGGCGATCTTGCCGAGGGCGACGAGATCGTCATCACCGGCGCCGAGGGCACGCGCACCGGGCGGCTGGTCAAGCTCTACCCGCTGATCCAGGGCGGGCGCTTGCAGGCGGATGTGGAGGTCGAGGGGCTCGACGCGCGCTTTGTCGGGCGGCGTGTGCCGGTACGACTGCCGGTCGGCACGCGCGAGGCGCTGCTGGTGCCCGAAAGCGCCCTCACCCGCGCCGGCGGGCTCGATTTCGTGACCGTCGAAACCCCGGACGGCCCGCTCGCGCGCGTCGTCGTGCCCGGCGAGACCGTCGAGCAGGACGGCACGCCGTTCCGCGAGATCCTCACCGGGCTACGCGCCGGCGATCGCGTGGTGACGCGCGATGAGTGAGCAGGACGACACTCCCGAAGGCGCGCTCGGGCTTGCCGGACGGCTGACCCGCGCCTTCATCCGCTCGCCGCTGACGCCGCTCTTCCTGCTCGCCTCGCTGGCGGTGGGGATGATCGCGCTGGTCTCGCTCCCGCGCGAGGAAGAGCCGCAGATCTCGGTGCCGCTGGTGGATATCCATGTGCAGGCCGCCGGGCTGCGCGCCGAGGACGCTGTGAAGTTGATCACCGAACCGCTGGAGACCATCGTCAAGGGCATCGACCAGGTCGAGCATGTCTATTCCGACACCCGCGACGATCAGGCCATGGTCACCGCGCGCTTCGAGGTCGGGGTCAGCGCCGATACCGCCATCCTGCGGGTGCGCGACAAGATCATGGCCAATCTCGACCGCATCCCCGTGGGCATTCCCGAGCCGCTGGTGGTGGGCCGGGGCATCAACGACGTGGCCATCGTCACGCTGACCTTTTCGCCGCAACCCGGAGAGGACACGGTCACCGCCGCCGATCTCACCCGCATCGCCCGCGAGGTCGAGGTGCGGCTGGCGCGCACGCCGGATGTGGGCCTGACCTATGTGATCGGCGCCACCGACGAGGCGCTGCGCATCGCGCCCGACCCGGAGCGGCTGGCGCTTTACGGCGTGACGCTGCAACAGCTCGCCGGCAAGATCGAGGGCGCCAACACCGCCTCCCCCGCCGGCACGCTGCGCGACGGCGGCCAGCAGGTCGGGCTGGTGATCGGCAAGACCCTCACCACACCGGAAGAGATCGGCAATCTGGAGCTGACCGCGCGCGACGGGCGCACGATCTATGTCCGCGATGTCGCCGATGTGGAGCTGGTCGGCGATCTCGACGAGCAGCACGTCGCGACGCTCACCCGCGAGAATGGCGAGATCCGCCGCATGCCCGCCGTGTCGCTGGCGGTGGCCAAGCGGGCGGGATCGAACGCCGTGGTGGTGGCGGAGAGCATTCTGCATCAGGTCGAGGAGATGCACGGCAGCATCATCCCCGCTTCCGTGCATGTGGAGGTGACCCGCGATTACGGCGAGACCGCCGATGAAAAGGCCAACGAGCTGCTCTTTCACCTCGGGCTGGCCACGCTCTCCATCGTGGCGCTGGTGCTGGTCACCATCGGCTGGCGCGAGGCGGTGGTGGTCGCCATCGTCATCCCCGTCACCATCCTGCTCACGCTCTTTGCGGCGAATTTCATGGGCTACACGCTGAACCGCGTGTCGCTCTTCGCGCTGATCTTCTCCATCGGCATCCTCGTGGACGACGCCATCGTTGTGATCGAGAACATCGCCCGCCACTGGGCCATGCACCCGGGCAAATCCCGCGCCACGGCGGCGATCGAGGCGGTGGCCGAGGTCGGCAACCCCACGATCGTCGCGACGCTGACCGTGGTGGTGGCGCTGCTGCCCATGCTCTTCGTGAGCGGGCTCATGGGGCCCTATATGTCGCCGATCCCGGCAAACGCCTCTGCCGCGATGATCTTTTCCTTTTTCGTCGCGGTGATCATCACGCCCTGGCTGATGCTCAAGGTGGCGGGCAAGGCGCCCATGACGGGCCATGGCGAGGGCACAGCGCATAAGCAGTTCAGCCCGATGGGCCGCTTCTACGCCCGCTTCGCCCGCCCGATCCTGGCGCGCAAATCGGTGTCGTGGATCTTTCTGCTGGTGGTGATCGTGCTCAGCTTCGGCTCGCTCGCCGCGCTCTATACCAAGGACGTGACGGTCAAGCTGCTGCCCTTCGACAACAAGTCCGAGCTCTCGGTCATGGTCGACCTGCCCGAAGGCTCATCGGTCGAGGCGACCGACGCGGTGGCGCAGCAGGCCGCCCGCATCGCCATGGAGCTGCCCGAGGTGATCTCGGCCCAGACCCATGCGGGCGCGGCCTCGGCCTTCAACTTCAACGGGCTGGTACGGCATTACTACCTGCGTCAGGGGCCGGAGATGGGCGATGTGCAGCTCAACCTGCTGCCCAAGGCCAAGCGCGACCGCGCCAGCCACGAGATCGCGCTGGAGCTGCGCGGCATGCTGGCCGCGCTCGATCTGCCCGAGGGCACGGTGCTGAAAGTGGTCGAGCCGCCCCCCGGCCCGCCGGTGATCTCGACTCTGCTGGCCGAGGTCTACGGCCCCGATGCCGAGACCCGCCGCCTGGCTGCGGAAAAGATCCGCGCGGCCTTTGACGAGGTGCCCTATGTGGTCGATGTGGACGACAATTACGGCATCCGCCCGCCGCGCCTGCGCGCCGTGCTTGCCCCGTCGGAGCTGGATTTCTTCCAGGTGCAGGAGGCCGACGCGCTGCAAACGCTGCAACTGCTCAATGGCAGCGTTACCGTGGGCTATTCGCATCGCGGCGGGGGCCGCCGGCCGATCCCCATCGTCATCGCCCGCGACAAGGCGCAGCGCGTGCTGGACAGCGAGGCGCTCTCGACCCCGGTGCCGGCCAACGCCCTGCCCGGCGGGCGCGGCGTGGTGGAACTGGGCGATGTGGTGGAGATCGAGGCGGAGCGCGCCTCCTACCCGATCTACCGCCGCAACGGCTATGACGTGATCATGGTGCAGGGCGAGCTGGCCGGCGATTTCGAAGCGCCGCTCTACGGCATGCTCGCGGTGGCCGACCGGCTCGACGCGATGGAGTGGGAGGAGGGCACAAAGCCCCAGATCTCGCTGCACGGTCAGCCGGAGAGCACCGAGCATGTCACCCTGCTCTGGGATGGCGAATGGGAGGTGACCTGGGTCACCTTCCGCGACATGGGCGCGGCCTTCGGCGTGGCGCTGCTGGGGATCTATATCCTGGTGGTGGCGCAGTTCGGCAGCTTCCGCCTGCCGCTGGTGATCCTGACGCCGGTGCCGCTGACCTTCCTCGGCATCATGCTGGGGCACTGGCTCTTTGGCGCGCCGTTCTCGGCCACGTCGATGATCGGCTTCATCGCGCTGGCCGGCATCATCGTACGCAACTCGATCCTGCTGGTGGATTTCATCCGCCACGCCGACCCGGAGGGCAAGGTCACGGTGGATGTGCTGATCGAGGCCGGCGCGACGCGGTTCAAGCCGATCCTGCTCACCGCCATCGCGGCGATGATCGGCGCGGCGGTGATTCTGGCGGACCCGATCTTTCAGGGTCTGGCGATCTCTCTGCTCTTCGGGCTGCTCAGCTCGACCGCGCTGACGGTGCTGGTGATTCCCGCGATCTACCGCATCTTCAAGACCTGAAACGCCCCGGCGCCGCCCTCTGGCGCCGGGATTCGGTCAAATTGCCTTAATATCGTCAATAATTCGCCTTCACATCCCGCCTTTGCAGGAGGAGAACGACGATATTCGGGCAGACGACCTCCGCATAAGAGGCCGCCACAGACACGATTGGCAGCTCTATGACAACTTATCTGGTGACTTCATCCAACTGGAACGACCCCGGTTTCTGGAGCGGGCTCAGCGAGTCCTCCGAGGGGCACACGTTGGATTTTTCCGAACTTCCGGCACATTTCCACGTGAGTTTTGACGAGGATGCGGCCTTTCTGACCATCTTCGACGGCAGTTCAGGCTTCATCGTCGGCGACAGCTCGGTCAATGGCGGCGCCGACGCCTATCTGAGCGGCCCGACCCATTACAGCTATTTCGAAGTGCTCACCGGCGGCGAGGGCGACGATACGCTCGACGGCGGCGATGGCGACGACACGATCGACGGGATGGGCGGAGACGACCGTCTGCTCGGCGATGCCGGCGACGACGAGATGCGCGGCGGCGCGGGCAACGACTCGGTCTTTGCCGGATCCGGCGCCGACACGGTCGAAGGCGGCAACGGCGACGATGTCGTCTATGGCAACGAGGATGGCGACAGCCTCACCGGCGGCGCGGGCAACGACTCGATCTATGGCGAATACGGCAACGATTATGTCAGCGGCGGCGATGGCGACGATCACCTCGAAGGCAACGAGGGCGACGACACGATCTATGGCGGCGCGGGCAACGACTGGATGCGCGGTTCCTATGCCAATGATGCGCTCTATGGCGGCGCCGGCGACGATTACCTCTGGGGCGGCTATGGCGACGACACGTTCCATATCGAGAACGGCTTTGGCAACGACACCGTGGATGCCGAGGATGTCGACGAGGTCAATGGCGACCTGCTCGACCTCTCCGCCGTCACCGACGGGCTGCGCATCGACATGCGCTCGGGCAATCCGCAGACCGGCACCGTGACCGACGGCACCTATACGCTGCAATACGATGCCGTGAACAATATCCTGCTGGGCGCCGGCGACGATACCGTAGCACTGGCCGATCTCGGCGGGCTCGACACGGTGGACGGGTTCGAGGTGCCGACGCTGGAGGCCGATGGCAGCTACGCCAGCCACGACATGCTCGACGTCTCCGAGCTCACCGACTGGGACGGCAACCCGGTGGACACCGATCATGTCACCGTCACCGACACCGTGGGCGACGGCTCCGGCGATGCGGTGCTGCGCTTTCCCTGGGGCGAGGCGATCACCCTGACCGGCGTCAGCGTCGCGGATGTGCAGAGCCCCGAGCAACTCGCCGCCATCGGCATTCCACTGGCCGGCACGCCCACCGATCCGGTCGATCCCACCGATCCGACAGACCCTGTGGACCCGACCGATCCCACGGATCCCACTGACCCGACCGATCCCACCGACCCCGTGCCCGGTACGGATCTGCCGCAGATCGACGGCGCTTTCGAATTCGAGGCCACCGTGCGCTTCGACGATATCGGCGCCGGCGGCAGCCAGCGCGTGTTTGAGTTTTCCGGCAATGGCACCAGCATCTCTTTCGGCCAGCTCGGCCCCAGCACGGCGGTGCTGTTCGAGATCGTGCAGGACGGTACCACCTCGCTGATCGTCGCCGAGGACGCGCTTGTGGAGGGCGAGACCGCCACCTGGACGGTCGGCGTCGACGAGACCGGCTTCATGTATATCGACAAGGACGGCGTGCAGGTTGCCGAGGGCGATGGCGTGGTGCCCACCGATATCGAACGCGACTCGGCCCTGCTCGGCCAGTCCGGCAATCCCGAACTGACCCCGCTTCAGGGCGAGATCACGGATGTCAGCATCGCCCAGGGCGAGACCGTGTGGCACGATGACGGAACGACGAGCCCGGCCGATCCGGCGGATCCCACCGACCCGGTCGACCCTGTGGACCCGACGGACCCCACCGATCCTGTCGATCCGACCGATCCCGCCTCCTACGCCGAGCCGCCGCAGATCGACGGCGCCTTCGAATTCGAGGCCACCGTGCGCTTCGACGATATCGGCGCCGGCGGCAGCCAGCGCGTGTTTGAATTCGCCGGCAGCGACAGCAGCATTTCCTTCGGTCAGCTCGGCCCGAGCCAGGCGGTCTATTTCGAGATCGCCCAGGGCGGCACGACCTCCTATATCGTTGCCGAGGACGTTCTGGTCGAGGGCGAGACCGCAACATGGACGGTCGGCGTGGACGAAACCGGCTTCATGTATATCGACAAGGACGGTGAGCAGGTCGCCGAGGGCGATGGCGTGGTGCCCGCCGATGTCGAGCGCGACAGCAATCTTCTGGGCGAGTCCGAGAACCCCGACCTGACCCCGCTTCAGGGCGAGATCACGGATGTCAGCATCACCCAGGGCGAGACCGTCTGGCATGACGACGGAACCACCGAAACGCTGCCCGCGGACGATCCGGAAGATCCGGCGCCCTACATGCCCGACCCTCTGATCGCCCCGGACCTACCGCAGATCGACGGCGCCTTCGAGTTCGAGGCCAATGTGCGCTTCGACGATATCGGCGCTGGCGGCAGCCAGCGGGTCTTCGAGTTCGGCGGCGAGGGCGACGACCGTATTTCCTTCGGTCAGCTCGGCCCGAGCAGCGCCGTGTATTTCGAGATCATGCAGGGCGATACAGTGTCCTACATCGTCGCCGAAGACGCGCTGGTCAATGGCGAGACCGCCACATGGACGGTCGGCGTGGATGAAGGCGGCCTGATGTATATCGACAAGGACGGCGTGCAGATCGCCGAGGGAGACGGGAGTGTTCCCGCCGATGTGGAGCGCGTTTCAAACATGCTGGGGGCGTCCAGCGATCCCGAGTTGACGGCGCTGCGCGGCGAGGTCTCCGATGTGACGATCACCCAGGGCGGAACGGTCTGGACCGATAGCGACGAGACGGACGCCGTGGCAAAAACCGTGGATATGCCACCGCCGGACAATGCGCTGGATCACGACGACAGCGCCGCCGATCTGCTCAGCGAGGGACAGCCCGGCGATGTCTACGACACCGCCGACACCGATCTCTTCGTCTGAGACACGGCGGCGCTCAGCCGCGCCGCAGCCGCAGCAGCAGATCGCGCGAGGGCGTGCCGGTAACCGGCAGGCCCGACCGTGCCTGATAACCCTGGATGGCGGCCTCTGTCTTGCTGCCGAACACACCGTCGGCACCGCCTGTGTCAAAGCCCGCGCGCGTCAGCAGCGATTGCAGCTCCTTGCGGTCGTCGATGGTGAAACCGTAGCGATCCGGCGGGAAACTGCCGCGCAGCGGCCCCGCCCCGGCGATACGGTCGGACAGATGCCCGACACCCAGCCCGTATTTCTCGGCGTTGTTGTAGCGCAGGATCACGTTGAAATTCCGGAAAACCAGGAAGGCCGGCCCGCCGGTGCCCGAAGGCGCAAGGATCGAGCCGCTGCCGCCCGGAAGCGATCCGCCGCCCGCCGGGCGCACACCGAGCGCCGCCCAGTCGGCGCCCGCGCGGCGCGTGCCGCGCCCGGTGAGCCCGGCATCGAACCCGTCCGGTAGACGCACCTCCAAGCCCCAGGGCTCGCCTCGCCGCCAGCCGCTGCGCGACAGGTAATTCGCCGTCGAGGCCAGCCCGTCGGTGGGATCTTCGGACCAGATATCGCGCCGCCCGTCGCCACGGAAATCGACGGCGTATTCCTGATAGGTGGTGGGAATGAACTGCGTGTGCCCCATCGCCCCGGCCCAGCTGCCGGTGAGGCGCGAGGCGGTGGTGTCGCCGCGTTGCAGGATGCGTAGCGCCGCCATCAGCTGCGACTCGAAGAACGCGCCCCGCCGCCCGTCATAGGCCAGCGTCGAGGCCGCTGAGACGACGGGGATATCACCACGCCGGGTGCCGTAATTGCTCTCCATGCCCCAGACCGCCGTCACCACCTCGGACGGCACGCCGTAGCGCGCTTCGATCTCGCCCAGCAGCCCGGCATTGCGGCGCAGCTCCGCCCGTCCCTGCGCCACCTTCTGCTCCGAGGCAGCGATAGCAAAGTAATCCTCGAGCGTGCGTGTGAATTCCGTCTGACTGCGGTCACGCTCAACCACGCCGGGCAGGAATCCAGCACCGCGAAACGCGGTATCGAGCGTCGCGGCGTCAATGCCCCGCGCCTGCGCCCGGCCCCGGAACGCCGCCACCCAGGCGTCGTAGCCGGCGTTTGGCTGCGGCCGCAGATCCCGCGGCAGACCTCCTGCTGCCACGGATACCGGCGCGCCGCCGCCGCACCCCGCGAGCAGCACCGCCGCCGCACCGCCCATCACCAAAAACCGCCGTTTCACCTGCATCGTTCTGCCTCCGATTTTTTCGTTGCCGCCAGTCTGTCGCCTCGGCTCGGGCGCGGCAAGCCGGCTTGTGCAGATCGGCGGAAAGAGCGCAGCGACCCATGCCCGCTCCGACGGGTTTCGCTCTCCAAGACCGCGTGCCATAGTCCCGGAGAACCGACTGAAGCAGCGTGATTATTTACCCCATGAGCACATTCGATCTTGTCACCCGGACATTTTCCGACATCCCCTACATGGATGAAAGCCGAGCCGCGCTCCTCCGGTCGATCCTGCGCGAATACGAG
Source organism: Salipiger abyssi (assembly GCF_001975705.1). Lineage (NCBI taxonomy): Bacteria > Pseudomonadati > Pseudomonadota > Alphaproteobacteria > Rhodobacterales > Roseobacteraceae > Salipiger > Salipiger abyssi. Next base: position 2,214,062 of record NZ_CP015093.1, on the reverse strand, counting down.
GCGCGGGAGATCCTCGAGATCGGGTTTTACCAGGGTAAGAGCAGCGTCTATATTGGCGCAATGCTCGAGGATTTCGGCTCTGGCAGGCTGGTCACCATCGACAAGGCCACGGCCCGCGACCGCTCGCCCAATATCTTCGACCTGATGAAATCAACCGGGCTGGAAAGGCGCATCACCCCACGTTTCGCGGAGCGCTCCTACACATGGGAGCTGCAACGCATGATCAACAGCCAGCCCCGTCCGCAATTCGATCTGTGCTACTTCGACGGCGGCCATCAATGGGACCGTACCGGCTTTGGCGTGGTGTTGGTCGACATGCTGCTGAAACCGGGCGGCCTGCTGGTGCTGGACGACATGAACTGGTCGATGGCGGGCTCGGCCTATCACCGGAAAAATCCGGAGACGATGAACGCCTATTCCGAAGACGAGCGCAGCGCAAAGACCGTGCGGCTTGCCTGGGACACGCTGCTACCGCATCTGGGCTACAGCCATATCCGCGAATACCCTGCAATCGGCTGGGGCGTCGCGCGCAAGAACGGATAGGGCACCTGCCGGAAGGCCGGCGAGGAATTGGACGCGGCGCTCATCGCCAAAATGGCGCGTGGCGATCCCGGCAGGACCGAAAGAAAAGCTGAAAAAGAAAGTATTTTTCGAGAAATAGGAAACCATGAAGGCAAAGGGTCTTCAATGGCTTACGAAGAATTGGAAACCAGAGCTCCAAGCCAATTCCAGGCCCCTCACCCCTTCGACAGCACGACCCTAATCCCATGCTGGAGCGCGACGGTCTGGCCGCTCTCAGGCTCGATATCGTCATAGATCGGCTTGGCGGCGGCGAAGTGTTCCGCCGGCTCATCTCGGACGATCTTGCCGCCCTCATCGCGCACGACGACGCGGAATCCCATCGCATAGACCATACAGAACATATGCTGAACGAAAGGCTGTTCCGCAAGCACAGAAAAACCCCGCGCAGCAGCGCCGCGCGAGGTCTGGTTGGGGAACCACAGAACCCATTGCAGGTCCTTGCATGCCCATCCGGGCACTTCCGGGATGGTGAATGAGACGGCCCGGCCCGTCAGCCCCGGCGGCATGCCGGGGATCTCGTCAGAAGCCCTTCGCGATGCCAGCGCGCAACGAGCCGAGGCCGAGGCCATTCAGCACGATCAGCAGCCAGTCATCCCCGATTTCGACGCCGGGGATTTCGATCCCGAGCACCTTTTCCACAATGACGAGCGCCACGATGATCAGCGCCACGATATAGGTTTTCTTGCCCTGAAGCAGGGTCATGGTCATATCCTTTCATGAATAAGCGGCAGCGCCGCAAAGAAGACCGGCGACAGGCACCAGTCGGTGATGAGGTTCAGCACGGGCGCCAGGAGCCCCCGCGCAACCAGCCGTGCCAGTGCCCCTCCCAGTTCACAGAGGGGCTCAGCTCAGGCTCAGAGGTGCTGCCGTTCCAGCACCAGCTCGGGCCGTAGCGCGGCTTGAAGCCGTTGCCGACTGTGAGGACGAGCTTGGCCTCGCATCCGCACGGGCAGAAAAAGATGAAGTTCTGCGAGCCGTTCTCGTCCGGATCGCCGATCCAGAACGATCCGGCCTTACGATCCGCGAGGAAAGTGTTTCGGTCGCGGTAATGGGTTGCCTTGATCACTGGAGTGCCGCGTCCAGGATATTGCGCGCCGAGAGCATCGCACGCCGCTGGCGCTCTACTTCATCGCCGGCGGGCGCCGGATTGGCGGGCGGCGCGTCCGGTTCCGGTAGCCGCGCCTCTGCAATGTCCGCGAGCGCCGCGCTCTCGACCCCCTCGACGCGCGCCGTCCAGCCTCGCCCGAAGGTCTTCCAGATCGACAGGCCGCGCATGAATCTCAGACGCGCGTCGCACAGATCGACGACAAGCGTCGCCGGGTCCGATTTCGCAGCAGCAGACAGGGTAATGGGACCGATATCGCCGTCTTGAGTGACGCTCAGAAGCCGCTGGAGATATTTCGCGGCACGGCCTGGGCCACTGTTGACCGCGAAATCGGCAACAGCATAGTCGATGCCAATCGGCAGAAGATCAGCGCTCACCTTGTCCCAGTAGAACGCCTTGTAAACCTTTATCGCATCCGCCTCTGACAGCGCCTTCAGATCAGCGATGTCAATGTCACCGTCGCCATCGAGATCCATCCCGAGACGCCGAAGCGTGCCGATGGTCACCCCCCTGTTCGTCGCGCCGCCTGGGTCGTTCGGATGGTTCACATATCCACCCTCGTGCTCGAGGATGCGCGGAATACAAATTTCAGCTCGTCGCATGGTCATCTCCCATGAAAAAAGCCAAGCGCTATGGCTTGGCTTGGAAAAGTTTCGTAATGTTGGATGCGGCCCCGACGCGGACAATCCCCATGCGTGCATGGGGATGAGATACCCGGAAGGATTCTCCGAAGGGGCCGCAACCCATCTCACATCTGGCCGCAGCTATGCCTCGCTGGCTTGTTCAGCCTCGGTCAAGGGAAAGTGATAGGTATCGACGGTCTTCCCATTCTGGTTGAGAACGTAGACGACGCCCGTCGACACCGAGCCTTTGAGGCCGTCACCGCGCCCCATATCGAATTCGATCTTTTTCGGTGGCAGGGCAATGCCACGCGCCGGTCCCCCTGGGATCGGAGATCCTATGCATGTGATGATCGCGGCGGGACAGAGAAACGTATCTCCATCCGGAGTGATGTGCTTGATGGTAAAGGGTGCGTTCTGCATGTTTCGATCTTTCTTCTGCTATGCCCGTTGACGCTCGGGCAGGCGATGCGCCGAAGCGCGCATAAAAAAGCCCGGCGCGATGGCCGGGCGGTGGTGGTCGATTTGGCGCAAGGTCTATTCCGCGCGAATCTCGAACAGGTCACGCGGGCTGTTGAAGCTGATCGGATCGTCACCGCCGCCCATGCCGGGGCACTCGGTATAGAAGGCCTCGAACGTGAAATACGCCTCTGGTTCAAGGTTCGGCGGCGTCATGAGACGGATCGTGATATCCTCCCAGGACACCCCGACATTGCGGCCAGACGGCCTGTCCATCCGGCGCGCAGAAACGAAGGTGTCGGCGCGCGGATTGATGAAGCCCCACTGGATACTGCCCGGCACGATGCGGCAGGAAAGCGCGTCTTGCAGACGGCGGATCCGCACATTGATCGTGCAAGGCTGGCCGGACACGCAATAGCCTTCGACTGGCCGGGTGTTGTAGGTGCTCATCTCGAACACCGTTTCCGGCTGCTTCAAGCGTCGCACCTCGACCGACACCACGTCGAGGCGATCCGAGAGATTGACCAGGTTCTCGCTGATCTGTGTCATCGAGGTTGGCGTGTTCCAGATTGCGAGCGCCCGCTCGCGAACCGGCTCGACAAATGCGACAGCCAGGAACCCGATCACACCAATGATGACCCAATCGGCAAATTTGGTGACGAAGCGCTGCGCCACCCACTTTTTCGGCGGAATGTATCGTCCATCCGGATCTGTCACGGGAATCCTCATAAAAAAAGCCCGCCGGCGGCGGGTCGTGTCATGCCGATTGAAGGTGCTGCCGGCGTCAGGCCGGCCAGTGAAGGGAGCGCCAATGGCCGTTCGAACGGTCGAGACGATCAGACCTCCAGCAGATTGTGTGCAATGTAGACAGCGTTGCAGGGCATGCCATTGTTGGTCACGATGCGGCGCATAAGCGTCAGCTCCTCGGCTGTCACCTCGACTTCGCCACCGCCATAGATCCGCATTGCCAGCTTGCCTCGCTCCAGCGACGACGACTCGGCCTCGCGGGTTGTGTTGACGATATGGCCGACATAGCGGCCCAGCGTCGCCTCGACAGCCGGACGGACCTCGGAGCCGTCCGCGTCGAGGACGGGCGGGAACATGACCAACGGTGTGCCGTCGAGATTGGTGATCGGCTGATCGAAGTCGATTTTCATGGTACTTCCTTTCTTCGGGGGGAGGTTTCAGGGGGGGATATTAGGATACGACGGAGAGCTTGCGCAGCACCCCGTTCGCGTCCTTGATCGTAAGAGTGCCGCTCGCCGTCTCGCCTGCCAGCGCTGCATAGGAGCCCATACGCACGTGCCCTGCGCCAGCCGGATCAAGCAAAAGGTCTGCGTCGTCATCGACGCCATCAACATAGATCCGGGCAGGGCTCCCTGTCCCGGCCGCGCCAATCGCCACATAGTTCAGCGCTACGGACCCGACCCCGTTGTTGAGAAAAAAGAACGGATGCTCAGCGTCATTCAAAAACGAAAGACCGCTATCATTGGCGCGCATGCCCATACGCGAGCTGGCCGCACCGGTCATGTTCGCAGCGATGTAGAATTGCTCATAGGGGCTTCCGGGCGCGGCGCCAGCGGTGAACCAGCTCATCCGCGTGCCATTCGCCTGCATGTTGATGGCCCGGCGACCGCCGTCTGCCCACGGCTCCAGCGCACCCGGCCCAAACGTGATGCCATTGTAAAACGTGGAACCGTTCGGCGCGATATAGAGCGCCACGTCCACCGGGTAGGAGGTCGCGTGCACGTTGGGGTCTGCGCCACTGCCAATGGTCAGGCCGCGCGTGGAGCCCGACAAAAAGCGCCCGTGAGGCGTGATGCCGGGTGCGCCGTCGCCAGCGGTAGGGCTAATCCCTTTGTTGCCGACTTGCAGCTCCCCACCCCAGACGGACCCGGCCCCGGGCATGCGCACGGCGTCCAGGTACAGTGCCCACCCGGGGCCGTCCGTATCATGATTGGCCATATGGGATGCGATGGTTATCGTTTTGTCGCCAGAGGTCGTGTTTTTGCTTGTGGCGGCAAATGCACCCGCAATGCCGTAATCCGTGGCCACGACGATGGTGGCATTGTTGGCAAAGTATTCCAGATCCTCGGTGCCATCGAACACGGTATTGTCCGTGAGCTGAGACACCGTCGTGGTGTTATTCCCAGCCGTCGCCCCCGAAAATCCCATGGCGTCACCAAAAAAGGCCCTGGGCGCTCTGGCGGCGGCAAAAGGAGCTTTTCCGTCAGGCACGGTGGCATTCGAGAAGAACACACTTTCCGGGGCGCCGACCTGAACACCGGTGCTGAAATCGACGGCGGCTACGTTGATAAGCTGCATGGGTTACGCCCCCAGAAAGATGTGGCCAGAGAATTTTATCGTGGTGGTTGCGGTGAGGTCAGACACATCCGCGCTGACCGGCGTCGTGGCAGCCGCCGGATAGCGCAGCAGTGTAATCCGTCCGCTGGCGTCGTCCTCAATCTGTAACCCGAACCGCGTACCCGCAGCCGCATAGGCATAGATCTCAAGCGACGCCGACCCATCAACGTATGTCGCAAACGGCAAGCCGATATCCGATAGGTCGATCTGGATATTGCCAGTCGACGTGTTTAGCCCGGTCAGGCTCACCCGTCCGCTGAATTTGATGCAGTTGCTGCTGACACGCTCCCACTGCCCACGGGTGGCAAATCCGTAGGAAAAATCAGTGACATCGTCTGTCACGAGCGCAGGCGTCCAGCGGTTTGCATTCGTGGCGATGCCCCATACCTCGCCATCGGCTCCATAGTTCGGGCCTGAGATCACGTAGCCACGACCCGAGCCGCTATCCACGCTGTTCAGATTATCATAAGTCAGGATCTCTGCGGCAGGGTTTGCAGGGCGCACATGGTTGTTCTTGACGACCATGTGCGCCTTGGTCGCATCCGAGTAGTTGCGCACGCCCGCGCCTGTATACCCGTCGAGAGTGCAGTCCTGAATGTCCACCACATCGCCGTCAGAAAGAGCGCCTGCGGTGATCTCTATGCAGCTGTCACCCTGGGTGATGAGGGTGACGCCGCGAGCGGACAGCAAGGTCATGTTGGGGCTGCCGACTGTGAGCGGCGAGCTATCGACGCGCGTTGATCTCAGGACGGTTCCGGGCAACAGGCGAAGCTCGACCTCCGGAATATTTACGAAGACCGCCGCATAGTTCGCGCTGATCTGCGCGCCATCGAGTGTGATAACCCGCGTCATGTCCCCGACTCCGCCGTCAATAACAGTGAAGCCGAACTCGCTCGCAGCGGCAACGTCAGACTGCCATGGCACCCCCTGCAATGTCACGTCACCACCGCGCCACTGCATGGCATAGTGAGAAATCTGGTCTGCAAGGCACCCAGCACGAAACGTCCAGTCACCGCATCCCTCATGGCAGGTGTAGGCTGCGGCATGGTTGTCGAGAGGCGTGATGTTGTCGCAGATCACGTCAAAGCTGTCATTCCCGTCCACCACATGACGCAGCCGGATGCCGGTGATCCCGTCCGCCTTGCATATGGCGGATCTCTCGAACCATACGCCGTAGAACCCACTGTCGAGATCCTCGGTCACTGGCCCGTATGCATCGGTGTGACCCCGCAAAGTTGTGTTGATAGCAGAGGCTCTCTGTCCGTCCTTGAAATGGATTGCGCGACCCTGAAAGCCCTCCACGTAAACGGGCTCGAACGTGCAGTTGTAGTATCCCTCAGCAAAGAGTGCCGCCGGCCCAAACCCGTTGGCCATCGCCTGCCGAACGCCGCCGCCCTGCCAGATGCCGCCGCTGATGCGCACGTCACGTGCGGGCGTGTACGTATCGACCGTTACGGTGTGGGAGGTCGCGTCGTACTCGAAGCGCAGCGGTCGGTCGAGAGTGAGGGTATTGCCGGTCACATCGGTAATTCTGACGGGCTCGCCCTTATAGATCTCTTTGCCCGACAGGGTGTACCAGCGCTCTCCGTCGCTTTGAATGAACGCCTGATCGCCCGCACTGATTCCCGCCGCCGAGGCCACGGTGATCGCGGTCGCCCGACGCCCTGTATCCGCAGAAAGTACCGTGCTTGGGCCTTCCTGACCGCGCACCTCAACGGGTGCTCGTACACGCCCCGTATTCCACCCATCGCCCGCCACAGCCAGCCAGCCGGTGAACGCGGTCGCGTCGATCCGTGTTGCTCCGAACGCGATCTCCTGACCGTGCGCTGAAATCACGGCAGTGCCATCCATGCGCAGCGCCGCTCCGGTCGAATGCAGCTTGGTGCCAGCGGCGGCTGTGATGGCGGCCTGAATGATCGCGGTGCTATCGACCGTGCCTGTATAGTCGGCGCCAAAATGACCCAAATCCCAGAGGCCCACAGGGCAAACACCCGGCAGGTCGGTTATGGGGTTGGTCCCGTAACGTGGGTGGCCAGCAGGCATCTTCATATACTGCTTGTACCCGTCGCTAAACACCTTGCCCACGGGGACAGCATCACGGTTGCCCGCAACGCCCCACCAGCTGACAAGCTGGTCGCGCCCAGCGAACGGGGGCATGGGATACCGGTCCTCCAGGCTGTCACCCGCCTCGAATGTGGTGCTGGCCGCACTGGCCGTGCTGATCACGCCCTCCCAAATCAGCACATCGACATGCGTGATCCCGTCGGGCCAGCCATCGACCATGGTCAGTTCTGTGCCATCCCGCGTCCATTCCGTGCGTGGCTGATAACTGCCGCCGGCTAGCACGATGACAGCATCATCATTGGCGGGGGCAACTGGCAGGGTTATGGGGTTCGGCGGCGGCGACCCTTCGTAGCGTTCGCTGCGCATCCGCGACGAGGATGTGATCAATCCTGTGTTCACAAGCCCCATGGCAAGGGTGGCCCGCGAAATGCGCCCGGAGCTGCCCTCGAAGTCGCCGGATACGGCGTCAAAATCCGGTAGCGCCGCCTCGTCGGTGACGCGAATGCCATCTGCCATGGTGTTTGCCTCAAATGATGGTGGTGGTGATTTGCCCGGAAACGTCCGAGCCAAGGTCGTCGTCGTTGAGAACTGCAAACCGGTAGTCTTGCGCGCCCTGCGGGGCACAGGCTGCCGTCTCGCGGTAAAGCGAAACGCCTGAGACGCTGCCGTCAAAGTCAGCCGATGCGACGATCTCGACTCGGTCATCGCCAAAGCCAGCGACAAGCGCGACCAGCGTTTGGCCATTTTCAGAAATCGCGCCGGTGGAGGCCGATTGCCCGCCGGTCAGCTTGACTGTGATATTTCCGGCGGTGCGCCCCGATACGGTCACCGCGCCTCTATAGGTTTCGCTTGCCTCAAGGTCGGCGGAAATTTCCAAGTTGGAGGCGCTGCCTGGCGTGTGGCTGGCACTGTTACCAGAGATAACCCAGCCGCCGCCGGCGCTCCACGACCCGCCGATATCGGCGATGATCGACATGCGGGTGCTGTCGCCATCGGTATAGGACAGGGTCTGCCCGGCGCGCACCGCAATTCGGTCGATCTCGTCAGCGACCACATCAAATGCGTCACCATCTGGCGTTCTGAAGATCACCAGAGTGCTGCCCTCATCAATAGCGATTTGGAAGGCCACATGACCGAGCCCGGACACGGCGGTGATCGAGCCCACATCTGGCGCATCTGAAGGCGGGGCAAATTCATCGCCGACAGTGAATGCAATCGCATCGCTGTACGGCCCAAGTGACCCGCCGGCTGATACTCCAACAAGGCGCAGCTCGATCTGATCCGACAAGTTATAGGTAAGGGTGACAGCTCCTGAAGGCCCGTGGATCGTTGCGGCTTGCCAGGTTGTTTCTCCGGCCAGACGATGCTCCACGGTGATCGCGCGCAGCGTGCCGGTTTCCGCCGGATCTTCGCGCGCAGAAACGCGCACGAGGCATTCGACCGTGCCGAAGGGCACATCGGGCGCATCGGTGGCGATGCCCCAGAAGAGCGGCGGCAGCGTGACGGGGAAATCCGGCAGGATCACCCCGCTGATCGGCGACCACTCCTCCGGCTCCCAGGCCTCGACCAGCGCGTCGATCTCTTCCGCCGCTAGGGTCAGGGACAGGCGCACCGCCATATCCTCCGCCGGCTCGATGTCCACCACCCGGCAGTGGAAACCCTCCTCGCCAACCGGGCCGAACACGAACATCGGGCGCAGATCCGGCTCACCGTCCACCAGCGGCGCGACGGACGGCACATCGTCACCGGTCACGTAAAGCGTCCGGGTCTCCCCTGGCACCGTCATCACCGGGTAGGCCAGCGAGGCGCTGAACGGCCCATCCTCATCCTCACCATGCTCAACGGTGCGCAGGACGTAGGATTGCCCCTCAACCATCGTGACGGCGTTATTGAGCACCACCAGCTTGTCGCGCACGGCGACGATCCGGCCTGACCCTTGCGTCTCGCGCAGGATGGGCTGGGACAGCAGCACCGTGTCGCCGCGCCGCGCCGGGCGCACCGGCCCCTCCTGAAGAGCGTAGAAGCGCTCGCGGCGGTAGATGGCCTCCAGCATGCGCCGATAGACCTCGCGCATGGCTTCGGTTCGGTTGGTCTTGCCTGGCACCTCCCACTGCTCAGTCAGCGTCACCGACCCGGTGTGTCCCGGCCAGAGGACGTAGACCGTTTCCGGCTCATGGTCGAAGGCGGCGTCCTGGAACTCGAACCAGACGGCGTGCGGGAACTCGGGCCATTCCAGATCGGCCTCGAAGCCCCACGAGCTGACCGGCGAGATATGATCCACCACGTTAGCGGGCCGGTCGATGATGACGCCCCACTGCGCCCCGTCATGATGCGGTGCGCCGCGCCCGGCAGCGCAGATCGTGGACAGCAGCTGCCCCAGAGACACCTGCTCGCGAATGTCGCCATTGAAGGTCAGCCCCTGCGTGGTGCAGAACTCGGCAAATTCCTCGATCTCTTCGAGGTTGGCCGCCTCGTCCGCCACCGGGTAGGGATGGATGCCTGATTGTAGGGCATAGCGGTAGAGGTCCGCCGGGTTATCGCTCACGGCCTCGGACCATGCCGAGCCGTCCCACGACTGGACCGGACGGCTGACCAGCGCGTTGAAGCTGTCGATCGTTCCGTCGAGCTGGCTCTGTGACTTGGCGTTGATCGCGACCAGCGCCAGCGGGGTATCCGTGGCAATCGGGTACTCGGGCCGGATGCTGTAGAGCGCATGAATATGGGTGGTGTTCTGGCGCTGCGTCCCGCCGTCCTTGGTTGTCAGGTTGGTGATCCGAACCTCCCAACGCTCACGGTCCGGAAGATCCCATTCGTACTGGCGGAAGAAGCCCTTTAGCTGGTTGTTGCGGTATTCGAGCGTGACCACCTCAGACCATGTTTCCGTGCCACGGCGGCGCTGGTCAATGCGCAGGGTCACAGTGGTGTAACCCGTGTCGCCGTCCGATTTTTGGTAATAGAGGCCGGAGCGCCACGCGAAGATCACCCGCACGCCAGTGGCGCGGCTGGCGATGCCGTAGACCTGCGGCTGCTCTTCTTCCGGCTCGCCCTCGATAGGTTCGCCCTGCTGATCGAGCGGAGCCTCCGGCTGCTGCAACTCCGACCCGGACGCATCGTCTTCCGGCACATACTGCTTGCGGATCAGCGTGAAAGGCACATCATCCGGCAGACCGCTGCGCGTCTCGATCTGGACATCTTGGTAATCGTCCACCGATGCATCTCCAAAGCGCATGTCCGAGATGTTGAGCGGCCCGACGCCAAGGCAGAACATGGCGCTGATATATAGGTCATCTCCCACCACGTAGTTGGTGGGAAACATCGCGTAGAACGGCGCCACCCGGATCTCGCCCATCGGCACCGGCACACATTGGTCCTCGCTAGGCGCATCATTCTGCCAGCCGGTGGCGGCGTAGCTGTTCTTGCGCTTCTGCTCTCCGGGCTGCTGCGGTTTCGGCATCAACGCGCCCATAGCCGCGACCAGCAGGCCAGTGGTGGCCAATGCGCCGGCCACGAGGATCGCGTTAAGCGCTGCACCGCCGAGCGAGGCACCGGTGGCCAAATAAAACGACTGACCTATGGCTGAGGACAGCCACGCCCCAACCGAGACCGGATCGCCACTGGCGGTGCGGATCAGCACCCGCGTGCCCGCGTGAGGATACACCCGTGCCCAGGCATCCTGCGGCACCATCACCAGCGTGTCACGGTGCGCCAGCAGCACCCGCGTGCGGTCCAGTTGCTCAGGCGCAGCGCCGGGCAGAACAGCATCGACCAGTTGCGCCACGCTCAGCCCGTCGAAGTCACCAACATGCTCAGGCTGGCTGCTGATCGGATCGTATTTAAGGACTGCGGTCAAAGCATGGCCTCATGTCGGAAAGCGCCGGTGAACCGGTCGCGCCATTCTGGGGTGTTGCGGGGCACGATCACCGCGTGGCGACCGGCGTGCGCGTGGAGCATGCGGCGCCGGTCCACTGCCACCGCCACATGCGCGTCGTGCCGCCCCACTCGAAAGCGCAGGAGGTCATAGGGCTGGATTTGCTCCACCGGGCGCCACGGCCCGGCCTGCTCATGCTTGGCCATCAGCGCGGCGATGACAGCGTGGTCAGCGCAGGTGGCGTAGTCCTCGAGCAGGCTCGGCAGCGTAATCCCGAGATCCTCGGCATAAACGAGGCGCAGCAGACCCCAGCAGTCGGCGCCGCTGCGATCCCGTCCGAGGTCAACATGCGGGATGCCGACGAATGATGAGAAGCTCACCGATAGAGGCCCGGAAACATGGTGCGAGTGAAACGCAGGAAGGGCGCGCCCTCCTCCTCAATGCGCTTGCGGTTGGCGCTGATAACGATGCGGTCCCCGATCTGAGCCGACACGAGGTCAAGCGGCCCCCACTGTGCCTCAACCACATCCGGCGCGCTCGCCATGACCAGCGCCACGCGACAGTCCGCGCGGGTCGAGAAGGACCGCAGCAGCTCCGGCAGCGATGCGTCGAACAGGTCGAAGGTCAGGGACACCGCCGCCGGCGCGTCCGGCTGGTCACCGGGCAACGTCACACCGCAGGCCACATGCTGGTAGGCTGCCACCTCGCCCCGCCAGGCCGACCGGATGCCATAGGTGCGCGGATCGCGGCTGATGACCTCGATGGCGGCAGAACACAGCCGGATCGGCTCGGGCAGATCCGGGTGACTGAACTCGAACAGGGCAACCTTGGGGTCGCTCGACTGCGATGCGGCTTGGTCGCGGCGGTATCTGGCGCTCGGGCGGCTCATGCGGGCATCTCCACGACTTCAAAGACAGCGTTTTGCCTGCGCACCACGGGACCGCTGAACACCGGCGGCTCATCACCCCACGCACAGAGCATCACCTTCGACGCCAACAGCGGCACGCCCTGCGAATTGAGCCGGGGCGTGCCGTCAGAGGTCAGCAGCGGCTTTCCATCAACTCGGTAGTCACGCATCCAAAACATGACCGATCCATATCGGCAGGTATCCTGATAGAACCTGTTGAAAGCGTGGACCTGCCATGTAAGCAGGTGGAAAGACATGCGCACCGTGCGCGGCACCATTGCATGGCGCAGAGAAGATTTTGGCGGACCTGCATCGAAGGTTGTCATTCGCCGCGCATCGAAAAGCTGGCTGCCATTCTCTTCAGGCATCGGTGGCGGCAAGTCTGTTGGAAATGTCGGGTAGGTCATCGGCGCGTAATGCCCTGCGGCGCGCGAGCGTCCAGAAGACGCTTGGCCTTGCCGCCCGGTGCGGTCATTCCCCTGCTCACGGCATCAGAGATGATCATATCCTGAACCCGACCTGCCGGTGTCTCGCGCTCGCGTGTCTCGATCTTGACGCCCGACTGATTGATGATCCTTTGCGAGAATTGGAAGCCGCCACCACCGGCATCAGAAGCGCCAATCACGGGTCGGTTCAGAGCCCCCACAGGAACCATGGCGCCACTCAGGCCTCCCACTATCCCACCAGAGGCGTACCCAGGGCGCCCGAGTCGCATAGCCTCGACCGCAGAAACCCCGCCAGCCCGAGACACGTCACTCTGGGACCACACAACCTCACCCTTGTGCACTACGCCAGCAGGTTGGTACTTGCCGCCCGGCCCGGTGTATCCGCCGCTCGAAAAACCGCCAAAGATCGCCGAGGTAATCCCACCAAAAAGACCGCCGCCGGAGCCGAAGGGACCACTTCCAAACAGCGCCGCCTGCAATGCCGCCTCTGCCAGCATCTGCGCGATGTTCGCCAGAACGTCCGCAAACCCTTCCCCGGCGACAATCGCGCGGGCAATACCGCTTTCAAGCTGCTCCTGCGTCTGGGCCAGAAATGCGGTCTTCTCAGCGGTCTTGTCGAGAGCCGCCTGCCGCCGTTCACTCTCCGCGACGTATTCCCCGACCGCAGCAGCTGTTGCGCGGATCTCTTCCGCGACCGTCTTTTCAGATCCTGCCAGCTTCTCGTTGAGGTCGATCCCATCGCGTTTGGCCTGCTGCGTGAGCATGTACTCGGTGCGCAGCCGGGCCTGCTCTTCCGCGCTCTTCCCGACAAGCTGCTCCTCAAGCTCAGCGTCCGTGGTGCTGCGCTGTGCCGCGGCAACCAAGTCCTCGCGCACGCGCAGGTTTTCTTTGCGGGTCTTGATTTCCTCCTTCAGCGCCTTCTCGCGATCACTGATCGCTTTCGTTTCCTCCTCGACCGCACCGCCATAGGCGGCAAGAAGACCCGTGGCGCGGGCTTCGTGAGCGCTCATTTGACCTTGCACCTTGTCGAGCACGGTGCCAGGGGCGCCCCCATTCTTGGCGTCAGAGGCATAGATCTTATCCGGCGATCCAGCGTTGATCGCGGCGTAGATGCGGAGCAGGTTATCTCCCGCCTTCACGCCCGCATCGGCAAGGTATTGCCCCGAGGCAATAACCTGATCCGTGATGCTGCTCTGCGCATTCACGCCGTACCGCTTCAGATTGTCCGGCATGAACTGGATAAGGCCAGTTGCTCCGGTCGTCGGGTTCGCAATGGACGTGCTGAACGTCCCGCCAGTCTCGTAGCTCATGACCGTCAGAAGGTCTTTCGCCGCGATCCCGAGTTGATCTGCGACGGCAACGACCGCGCGCACAAGCTCCTCATCTGCACTGCCCGCGCCCGATACGGCACGCTGCACATAGCGGGCTTCGAACTCGCCCGCCGTCGGCACCTTGAGGTCGCCAAGCTCATCGGCTGCCATGCCGATCTTTGACAGAAAGCGATCCATGAAGGACAGCAGCCCGGAAAAGCCGGTTTCCAGCTTTTTCAGATCGGCACCGTTCAGCTTGTCCACGCCCTTTTCGGCTTCCTCAAGCTGCTTGCGCATTTCCTCGATGGCCGCGCGCACCGCGTCCTCGCCGTCGAACTCGACCAGATCAAGGCCCTTGGTCAGGGCGTCCAGCTCGTCTGTCATATCCTTGATAGACCGCTCTGCGCCGATCAGGCCGGACACCTCGGCGTCGATGGTGTCGATTGCCTCGCGGAAGGCTGCGGCAGCATCGTCAGCGCCGTCTTCCATCGCTTTCGCAAGCCCGGCCTCTGCCGTCTCGCGGTCCTTCGCCAGCTTTTCCAGCTCGGCGGTGGTGCGGGCGTATTCCTTGCGGACGCGGGCTTGGGCGCGGGCCGAAGCGTCCGCGCTGCCCTCAAGGCCCTTGCCAACGTCAGCCTTGGAAAGTTGGAGAGCGGCCTCTGCTGCGCGTAACAGGCTGTCATAGAGCGCGCTCGCCTTGCTGTCCGCTTCGGAGAGGTTCTGCGAAGATGCAAAGATGAAGCTGGCAAGCTGCTCCATTGCCTCAGCTCTGGTGCGCATGTCCTCCATTTCGCCAATCTCGGCAAACTGGACGGCAACCTGCCGCGCCTGATCCTCTGTCAGCCCGAGACTTTCGGCCAGTGATCCGACGCCTTTTTCGACTTCGCGCAAGGCCTTGATCTCGTCTTGGATTTCGCGCACCCGAGCGTTTGCCGCCGCGAACTCGCGGTCGCTCATCTGGGAAACGCTGCTGTCGAGCCTTGCGCGCTCTTCCCGAAGGCTCTGAACCGCCGCAATGCTATCCGCCACCGCGCGGGGGTCTTGCGTGAAGACCGGCCCCAAGCCCATCCCTTCGGCAACCTGCGAAGTCGCATTGTTCAGCTCTCGGGTCGCACGCATGTTCGCGATTCCCGCTTCAATCTCCTGAATTCTGCGTGCCGCCTGATCCAGCTCGCCATACTCAACCCGCAGATCCAGCGGCGACATGGACAAATCCGACTGCGCCGACTGCACGCGCTTCACCGCATCCGCAAGGTCGTCCATCGCGTCCTCAAGCTCCTTGGACGCATCTCCGGTTTGAAGCATTTCCAGCGCCATCGGCGCCAGCGCGCCGACAAGTGCACCCGCAGCGATACCGACCGTACCAAGCCCGAGCGCAAGGTCAGGAAGCTGGATCGCGAGGGCTTGCAGGTAATTGCCCGTCGCCGCCCCCTGCTGCGCCACCTGCGAAAGCTGCATGGTGGTCTGCCGCAGCCCATGGCTCGAAAACTTGGATGCGCTCTTGTTCGCGGTGTCGAAGCTGCGCGCCGTGTTCTTGTTCGCGGCCTTGAACGCGGTTTCCGCTTTCTTCGCAGAGCGCACAGTCTGCTGCTCGATCCGCTTGAGGGCCTGGAGATATTCCCGCTCCGTCAAGCCCATTTCGACGAGCATCGCGTCGTCTGCTACTGTTTCAGCCATCAGAAGCCCTCGATCCCGAGATCGCGCATGCGATCCTCGCTTATGTCACCGCCGCCACCGCCGCCGGGCGGCTTCTTGCCGCCATGCGCACCCGCATAGCCGTCAAGGCACGCGAGCAATTCCCACAGACTCATCCGGTCCACCTGTTCAGGGGTGAAGCCGACTACCGCCCCGTTTCCGTAGAGCTTTGAGAAGCGCCATTTTCCGGGGCTGTCGCCGTCACCCCCTGCACCTCCCCCACCGGGTCACCCTCGGGGCCGAAAAGCGCATGGTGCATCATCTTCAGGCACGGCAGCTTGAACGTCATGAGGGGGTGCAGATCGAAAAGCGGCGTTACGAATTGCGCCGCTTCGCTGGGTGTCATGCTGCCGCCGCCGGCAAGGCCCCAGCGCAGCGTCTGGATCGCGTCGTCAGCCTGCCATGATCCCGCGCGAAAGCGATTGAACAGCTCTTCCGGGCCGCAATCGCGAACGTCTTGAAGGGATCGGAGCGCGCCAATCGGGAGGGCGAAGTCATGCTCGCCCCCCACCCATGCCAGTCGAACCGGCTGCATCAGACCACCAGCGCAGTCGCGGGCACGCCGTCGAACTGGATCTCGACCTCGGCGCTGACCTTCTGGCCTTTCGTCCGACCGTTGTTCAGCGAAACGAGGATAGCCGGACCGCTCTCTGCGTAAATGTCGTCGGTCGCGCCATCACTCTCGACCTTGGCGTTGCGCAGCCGCACATTGAGAGTCGTTCCGGCCCGCCACCATGCCAGCATGTTCTGGTGCGAGGACAGCGCCCAGACGCCAGAAGCGGAAACGGTAACCTCCTGGGAGCGCACCTGCCGTTCGATCGACAGCGGCTTGCTCTCATCAGTGCAGTCAGGGATTTCGGAAGTGTCGATGTTGGAAGTGCGGTTGATCGTTACGTCCACCAGTCCGCAGACATTGGTGTAGGTATCGCTCCCATCGGTCCATTCGACCTCAAGGATCATCTGCTCGTACTTTGCGGTAGTCGCCTTTGCCATGGGATAGCTCCAGTTGATGTGAAAGAGTTGATGGGAATAAGCGGACAGGCCCACCTTGCCCAAGGGCGGGATATGGGCTCAGCCCTTTGTTTGGGCCTTCTTGATGCCGCGCCGAACTGCCGAGCGAAGGTTGGCCTTCACACGACGCTTTTCAGCGCGCCAAACTGGAAAGAAGAACGGGTTAGCGGGCATGTCCACCGTGCCGAACTCTTGTGATTTCAGGGAGTTTTTCTTTTGGCGCTTCGTGCCGAACTCCTGAAACTTCATGTAAAACTGATCGCCACCGCCAGCGTAGATCTTGATGGCGATACGGTCGTATTCGTTGTCCGCAACCTTACCGACTGTGATCGCACCCTTCGGCGCGTCTCCCCACGTCCAGCCGATGCTTTCAGCGCCAGCGCCAGTGTCCTTCGGCGCCATGGCTCGCATCAGCTTGACCACCTTGTCGGCTTCTTTCTCAAGCTGCTTGATGACCTCTAGGCGAACCCGCAGCGGAATCGCGCGCATTCGCTTCTGAAACTTTTCTACGTTGCGGACCATTCGACTAGCGCCCTCACCGAAAGAACCCCATGCGCCGTGACCCCGTCCGGGTCTTGCATCACCCGCATCTGCGTCACCTCGATCACCGCCAGCGCATACGGGTCTGTCAGGCTCAGGTCAGCCCCGTGCAGCGCCGCCTTGACCGCGTCCGCGATCCGCTTAGCATTGATCACCCGTCCCTGCGAGCGGTCCCACACGTCGATCTGGAAGAAATGCTCTTCCCCGTCGATGCAATCGACCTCGTCATAGATCGACTGAGCCGGGCCGAAGGTGATGTTCGGGAACGCCGCGTCAGCAGGTCTTCCGTCGAAAATGCGGTCACTGACCAGCGCGCCGAGCGCAGCGTCTGCCACCAGCGCGTCGAAAATCGCCTTTTGCACCGCTTCAAATGCCGACATTCTGGCCTCTCAGATATTGGAGGATTCGATGAGACTAGCCGCCATCATGGCCGCCACCTGCTTGGCAATTCCCGCCGCAGCGCAAGACCTCGATCCGTGCAATGCCCTTTTGCGGAACGCAGATACGCTCAGCCAAGCTATGGCCGCGCTTGCCGCTATTTCGGAAGTCTGCACCTCAGAGGAAAGCGGGGCCTGTGATGCCTACGCCAAAAACCCCGTTACCGTCGATCCCGGGCAAATGGCCATGGACGCGGTACTCGTCACCTTGCTTTATTCCAAAGCATGCGAAGAGTGATAGGCAAGGGCGGTCTCCCGCCCCTGCCACCTCAGTTGCCTGAGGTTTTCACTTAGTGCAGCGCCGCGCCGCCCTCCTTCGGCAGTACCTTTGCGAGCTTTGCCAGACCCTTAGGCGTGATCATCAACGTGACCTCGACCTTCGGCTCCCCGGTCTTCGGGTCATCGAAGTGGCGCAGCCTGTGGGAGAGATACCCAACGTTGCGCTTATCGACGTAGGCTTGAAGCGGCCCGCGACCGTTCTGCCGGAAGGCCCAGCGGTTCAACTCCATCCAGCGCGTCAGCTTTCGCTCCGGATAGTTCAGAACCTTCGCCGCCGGGCGGACAGTCAAATCCCCTTCTGCCGTGTCCAGCCGGTCGAACGCCTCGGCCTTCGGCGTCATCTCTGTCACCTTGGCCTCTGCGACCTGTGTCCGCTGCGCGTAGCTGGTCAGCAGCGGCACCAGTTGCGACGGGTCGGACAGGTCGATGGTCGCGGCTTGTTGCGCCCCGTAGCCGCCGGTCTTGCGGATCGTCGGCAGGATCTCGTCCATCACCAGAGCCTCGAAGCGTTCGGCGGACGGGAGCTTGGACCGGACGATCAGGCGGTACACGTCGCCCTCCGGGATGATCTTGGTCTGCGGGTCCAGATCGGAGGGGTGAACGTTTCGTTCACCCCCTACATCTTGTGCCTTCCGGCAATGATCGCGCAGGGCTTTCTGCGGGTTGCTATATCCAAGCGCACCAGCCACATCCTTGCCGACGAACCACGGGTCGCCGCTGATTTCCAGCACGCGGATCGGCGCGCCGTCGAAGTTGAACGGAACGATACCCATCAGACCAGCCCTCCCGTGAGCGCGGATTCCCGCCGCTTGCCGTTGGCGATGAAGATCGCTGTGGCATCGCGGTATTCGCTCACCAGCTTCTCGTTGCGCTGCGGCATATCCAGCGCCTTGCGGATTTCGTTGGCAGCGAACGCCTTGGCCGCGATGGACAGGTGCATCTCGTGCGGGTCCGCTGCCTCAAGATGGTCGATGACCTCGACAATGCGCTTCCACCAGTCGGGGTGGTCCGGCGTTTCGGTGATCGGCGCCTGGAAGGCCAGCGCCGGGGTTGCGGTTGCCGCGAGCGCGGCGGATGCGGACTTGAAAAAGCCGCGGCGATCAAGCATATTCATAGGGAATTTCCTATCTTCGTGGGTGGAATTCATCGAAGCCGTCGGGATGGCCGTCCCGGCGGCTTTACTTTTGGGCGGGCGCTTCAAGCTGCACCCCCTTGATGCGCATGGCGGTTTGTATCGCGTTCAGGATTTCGCTGTTCATCGAATGATGAGCCTTTCCTGCTTCCGATTTGATCGTGTCTCTCCAGCCGTCGGGGAGTCGGAGCATGTAGCGGTCGGTCATCGTGCGCAGCTGTGTCATGCGTTTGTCCCAACGGATTTGATCTGATCATAGTCGAAAAGGGTAGGCTGTCGGGTCCGGTCGATCATGGCGGGAACAATCTCGAAGCCGAACTGTAGGTAGAGCTGCGCAGCCGCTTCCGCGCCGAAGATCATACGGACCTCTTTGATTTGCGAAAGCTTGCTTCCCCGGCTCTGCGCCAGATCCTCGTCGTCCGCCAAGCCCCCCCCTTGGTGCTTCGCCTTGCCGGCGAAATGGTCGTGAAGCACCCGGTAGCACTCGCGCTGGTAGGTCAGCACCTTCTGGCGCACCGAGTCGTCCTTGATCCGGTTCGTGTCGATGGTGAAGAGCCAGCCATTGAGAAGGTCGAGCTTGATGCAAACCGCCTCTTGGTCGCCGCCACGCCCGAAAGGTGTGGGCATGATACCCACACCTTCGGACAAGATTGGGTCACGCTTCACCCGCTGAAGCTGTCCAGACCAGTCCATTCCCATCGCCTCTACGATGGGACGAAGGGCGACGAAGATATGATCGCCCTCCTGAAAACCGAACAGGGTGTCTCCCCTGAAGTCCACGGTCACGATATTTGTCACTTCACACTCCTTATGCCCAGTGGGTGCATGTCTTATGCCCACTGGGTAGGGATTGTGTCAACACTTAAAAAATGCCCACTGGGCAATCATGTCCGACAATGACCAGCACCAGTTCAAAGACCGCTACATGCTCCGCCTTCCAGACGGGATGCGGGACCGGATCAAGCTCGCCGCTGAGGCCAATGGTCGTTCAATGAACAGCGAGATCGTCGCAGTGCTCGAAGAGAAGTTTCCGGCGCCCATCACGGCTGACGATGACTTGATGCTGGCGTGCGCGGCAGCCGTGACGTTTTCACCAAGCCGTGTTGGGGCTCGACTGAAAGACGATTATTTCAACCTTATGAGGTACATAAGAGACGTTCATGGGGTTCAAGACCCGATTTCTTTGGTGAATGGAATCCAAAGAGACTCCTCTCAACTGACCGGCATAACCATCGGAACCATGTATGAATGGCTTCACAGCGTGTTCGACCCATGGGTAGTTGAGAACCCGCCAGACGACCCCTAAGCCGCCATCTCCCGCCGCCAGCGCATCACGTCTAGACCGCCACCCCGCCCTCGACCACGATATACACCCAAGCCCGGTCGGTGATCGCGTCTACCTCTCGGATGTTGTACGGATCACCGGCCCGCCGCCGGTCCCTCATTCGGTAGGTCGCATTAATCGCTCGCGTCTGACTGTCCGAACGGACCTTGATCTTGTAGATGGACCGCCCCGTCAGCCTTGCGGCCTCTACAGCCTCAGAGCCGCGCGAGTAGATGAATTCTGCCGCCCGCGTGATGCTTTCGGGCTCATCGCTCCACCCGATTTCGACCCCGCCCGTGCCGTCAGACGATTTCGTGGGATAGTCGAACGTCACGCGCTCGCGGAGCCTTGCCGCCGGTCGCTTTTTTGCCCTCGTGATCTGCATCCTGCCACCTCACGCAAGCGGCGGATCGGCATAGCGGTACAGCAGCATTTCCGCCCTGTACGGCAGCCCACCCGGCGCCCTCTTGAGCTCATCATCTGCTTCGAACAGATGCTCAAGCACGATGAGCGCGGCCCGCTTTACGGGCTTAGGGACCACACTATCCACGGTCAGATCACCGTTCTCGTCTAAGAGCAGAACCACCGCGGCGCGACCGGACAGGTAGTCAATCACTGCGCCCGACGCATCGGGGATGAGATCGCGCAGCTCGTCGTCGTGGCTGTCATCTTCGGGGGCGATCCGCAGGGCGCGCTTGGCCTCTTCGAGGGTGCAAAGCTCAGGCATCGCCAACCTTCACCTTCTCGGCGCTGCGACCGTCCCGGCCCTTCTTGACCGCCAGACGCCAGCCTGCGCCGCTCTCCGGGCGCTCAGCGGTGTCTCCCTGCGCGATCCAAAGCGAGCCGCCAAAGCTCACGGCGTCGCCCTTCTGATAGCTCCCTGCGGCCTTGTACGGCCCCCGGTCGATGATGCACGGCAGGCGGAAGGTCTTCACCACGTCGCCGCGCTGGAACTTCGCCAGAGGTCGCCCCTGCTCGTCGGCGATGAATTCCAGATCCTCGAAGCCGAGCCCGTCCGCGCCATCCCGGCCCGGTGCGCCGTCTTTGCCCACGACCGCGCCCAAGGCCAGGGCCTTGCCATCCGTCATGGTCAGGTGCAGCTCGCCGTTGCGGTCAATCAGCGCGCCCGCCATGCCGACGCCATCAGCACCCGGCTCGCCCTTCTCGCCGCGCTCGCCCGGCGCTCCGTCCTTGCCGTCGATTCCGTCGCGACCATCCTTGGGCGCGGGGATGCTGGCGAGGTGTTCGTCCACTCGTTTTTCGAGCGCTGGCATCACGTCTTCCGGCGTCACGCTGGTGCCGTCCTTGCCGTCTTTCGGCGAGGGGATCTCGGCCACAGCCTTCGCCACGGCATCAGAGATCATCCCCGGAATGTCCGGCAACTCTGGCGCTTCCGATATTGCGTCAATCGCGGCCTGCATCGCCTCAAGCTGCGGGGCCATTTTCTCGGCCACCAGAGCGGCAACCTGTTCCGGGTCGGCATCGGCACCGTCGCGCCCGTCCTTGCCGTCCTGCGGCTCCCTATGGGCTTCCGCCGCGCGCTCAAGGGCTTCGATCTGCTTTGCCTGCGCGTCAATTCGGGCCAGAAGTGGCGCAACAGCCCCTTTCACGATACCGGCCAACTCTGCGCCAAATACTTGCGGGTCGATCATGCCGCCTCCATTGCCTTGCGCATCGCCAAGAGCGTTTCGGCCACGAAAGCGCGCTCCGCCATTTCGCCGGCTTCGTCGTCAGCTTCCGGCGCGGCGGGCCGCGCCGGCTGGCCGGCGCCCCACGGGTCCGGCTGCGCGTCCCGCTTTGCCAGCGCCTCAAGGCTGTAGTTCTGCTGTTGGAGGTACGGCATTTCGCCGCCCGCGACCGGGCCATAGCCGAACTTCGCCCGGCCTTCGTTCGGCGCGATGATACCGGCCCCGACGCCCGTTTTCAGCGTCTCCATCTGCGTGGCGGAATCCATGCGCAGAAGGCCGTCAAGGTCGAACTCAGATCGCGTGGTGTTCTCGTCCAGCCCCAGCGCCTCGTTGAGACAGCTTTCGGCGTCCTCGATCAGTCCTTGCAGGGTCTGCGAATAATATTCGACGTTCAATGCCTCAAGATTGTTCGCCGTGGGCATCGCCCCGAGGCCAATCTTGTAGTGCGGAATGCCGAAGGTCGTGGCAATCGTTTCCGAGGTCCACTTGAGCTGCTCCACAAGCTGCGCGTCATCAGCCGCCACGGTCAGCGGGTTGAAGCTCAGGCCATCCCCGACAACCGCGATCTTGCCCGCGTTCTCGCCCGAGTAATTCGTCTCGAACGCGGCCTTGAGCCGCGCCGCCGTCTCGTCGCTGATTTTGCCCGGCGCCGACAGGATACCGCCGGGGCGCGACTGGTTCGCGAAAAACTGCGTGCTACTCTCGCTGATTTTCTGCGCCTGCGTGGCTGCCACACCGTTTGCCCAGATTGGGGACAACCCCACCAGCGGGTGAAACAGGCAATTCCAGCGGTCGTGGATGATCTCCGATGCCGGGACCGTCACATCAACCTCAAGGCTCGCGAGATTATCCGTCGCAAGCTGATAGAACACTTCGCCGCTATCGCTGACAAGCGGTGTCACGCGCTGGGGGTCCAGCACATGCAGCCGGGTCACCACCCGGCGCGCGTCACGCTGCTTCAAGACATAGGTGTTGCCCCGCGACAGCTTCGACAGGAAATAGCTCTCCCAGAACTGGTTGCG
Source organism: Salipiger abyssi (assembly GCF_001975705.1). Classification (NCBI taxonomy): domain Bacteria; kingdom Pseudomonadati; phylum Pseudomonadota; class Alphaproteobacteria; order Rhodobacterales; family Roseobacteraceae; genus Salipiger; species Salipiger abyssi. The sequence continues at coordinate 2,191,209 of NZ_CP015093.1, read as the reverse complement.
CGTCTGATAGGCGTTTGGCTTGCGCAGGACCGGCGAGAACGCCGCGCTGGTCGTTTCCTTCCAGATCGCGCCGTCCTTCGTCATCAGCTTCACGCGCAGCTTGGAAATGTCCCGCGCGATCATAGCTTGGCAGCGGAAGATGAACGGGTTCGCCAAGACGCCGCGCGCATCGACCTCAACGTTCTGCTGCCATGCTCCGGCATAGCTCTCCATGATCGGCATCCAGCCGCCGCGATTGCTGGGGATGGATGACAGAGCTTTGGTCCGGCTCAGCCCGCGCGCGACCGCCGCCGTGAGTGCGTTAGCCATTCACGCCACCCCTGAACAGAACCGTGGCGCAAAGCGCCGCCCACGCCGCACCCGCCAGCATCGCCCAGGCAGCGCCACAGAGGAGCCACACGGCCCCCGTGGAGAGCCCGACAGCGACGAAGAAGAAGGCACAGGCGAGGTAGAAGACCATCAGTCTTCAGCCTCATGCTCGGAGATCTTGGCGCGCAGCGTTTCGGCATCCCAACCGTAGAACGGCCTTTTGCCGATCACGGCTTCATATTCGGCGCGCAGTGCGGCCATCTCATCGGGGGTGTCTTCCGGCTCGGACGCTGCACGCATGTCGCGCCCCTCATAGCCGAGATTCCCGAGGATCCGGGCAAAGCGCGGGTCTCGGTGCGCCAGCGCTCGGGTCATGTATCCGCTGCTTTTCTTCATGGCTCACCTCATATTGAGAAGGGCCGGGCCATTACAGCCCAGCCCCGTGGGATCAGTCGCCCCAGTTGACGTTGCCCAGCACCTGGACCGATGCCGCTCGGCGCTTGGCCCAGTTGAGCGCGCGCTCGGCGCGGAAGGCCACGCTGTTCGTCTGGAACATCGAGACCATGCTGCCGCCGGTCGGGGTGTCGCTCGCGGTGGTCGGGTTGTCGGCCATCTCCAGCGATGCCTCGCGCGAGAAGTCCACGGCAACGCCGCCCTCATCCGCGAAGAACACGTCGGACGCCTTGACCAATGCCACAACGGCGCCGGTCACACCGGGGTTGCCGCCGCTGTCCGCCTCGTAATCGCTCGGGACGTACTCCGAGGTGATCACCGGCTTGCCGAGGAAGGTGCCGCCTTCTGCGGTGATGCCCGAGAACTCGGGCTGGCCGAGCGGGTTCATCATCATCGACAGCGCTTCGGCGGTGGTTTCCGGCATGATCCAGACCGCGCCCGCCGTGGTGTTGTTCACGGCACGGAAGCCGGCGGCCAGAGCCCGCATGTCGGTGCGCACCGCATCGGCATCGTTGCCGCTCGACAGGATCGGGGTCACGCCGTTGGTCAGCGAGGCCGGCGCCACGCCCGCCACCGCCGCAGCCGCCGGGTCGATGAAGGTGGTGTCGATGCGAGCCGAAACCGCCGAGGCCAGTTCGTCCCGGATCCACATGTCCGCATCGACCGAAGACCGGCGCAGCATTTCCTCGGTGACCGCCGCGATGGTCGCAACCTTCAGCGGCTCCAGCTTGGTGCGGCTGGTGGTCCACGAGGTCAGCGGCTTGGCCTTCCCTTCCCCGACCCAGTAGCCCGTGCCGCCGGTTTCCTGCACGAGGATTGGAACATCGAACGGGATGCGGCGCAGGCCAGGGATGTTCCCGGTGCCGAACTTGCCGAGGATGGTCATGGGGCGCAGGAACTCCACGAAGTCGGCAAAAGCGCCGCCGTCCGTGATCAGGTTGCCAGCCCAGGGCGCACTGCCCGCGTTTGCGGCACCGACTGCGGCCTTGACGAAGTGACCGAAGACTTCGCTGTCCTCGCCATAGAGGGCCTTTGCGACCTCGCGAGGGGTTTCCCCGTCGAGACGGGACAGCGCCTTGACCTTGGCCACGCGGGCGAAGGCAACACCCGGCGCCGCCTTGGGGGGCTTGGCCTTGGCGTGGACGGTCGGGGTGCGGCTCTCGGACGCCGATTTTTCCGTGTCGCCGGAGACCGGCTTGGCGGTCTGAGCGTCGAGCGACTGCATCGACTTCAGGCGGGTCAGGTGCTTGTCGACCGACTCATTTTCGGCCTGCAGCTCATCGAACTGATCCTGTGCCTCGGCGTCGAGGGTTTCGCCCTTCTCGGATGCTTCATCCATCAGGGACTTCATGGCCGCGACATTCGAGGCGCGCTTCGCCTCAAACGCAGCGATCTGCTCTGCGTAGGTTGCCATTGGTTGGCTCCATTATCGAAAACGCCCTGTCCTAGGGGCCGGAGTATGCGGTTTCCCGCGTGGACTAGCCGGTATGGATCTTGTTGATCACGAACGGCTTTGCCCGGACGCGGGCGGGATCGTTCAGCTTGACCACCACCGCCTTCTTGCCGGACGCGGCAGGCGGGGGTGCAGGCTGGACAAGTGCGGCGGCCTGTTCGGGCTTGGCCGCGAATTCTTTGATGGTGGCGATGCTCGCCTCCGCTTGCGCCGGAATGGTCACGGCGCTCAACTCGAGCCATTCCCATTCCTGAAACTCGACACCCCAGGTGCCCTCGATCTGAGCCACCTTGAGGCCCCGGAAACCGATGGATAAGCCACGCACCAGCCCGGCCTTCATCAGCCTCCAATACCGGTCGATCTCATCGGTCACCCCGAGCGCGACCTTTGCGACCACCTCGATACCCTTGGCCGTCACGGTCGCCTCCGTGACATGACCAATCGGGTCGCCATGATTGTGCTGCCACAGCAGCGGAATCGGCAGTTGGAACTTGGCCCCAAGCGGCAGCACGACGTCATCCATCCGGTCAGGCGTCGGGGTGCTGGCGATGCCGGTGATAGTGCCGGAATCGTCGTCCAGCTCCTTGATTTCGAGCGTCGAGAATGCGCGATCCATGTGTCGCCCTCCGTCAGACAAAATGAACTTGGTATTCAGCTTCCCGCTGAGGCTCCGGGTTCTTGCTCATCACCTGAACCGCATCGAATAGCGCCATCGCCGGGTCGATCTTCGCGTCCCCGGCGTTGGCCTTGGTTGCCCGGATCGCCGTAGCGGTGGGCTCGATCTTGATATTGCCGACGCACCACGACATCAGCGCCGATCCGTCGTGCCGAAGTGTGCCGTTCGCCAGCTTCCGCTCTGCGGTCTTGATGGCATTCATCATCCAGATGCCTTGCGACACACCGAGCAGCAGCCCGCTTTCTTGCGTGACCTCGATCTCCGCCATGGCCTCAATCAGGGAGCCGAGCCCCGCCGGGTCAACGCCGACGCATCCGAGGATCCCCGCCTGCTTCACCCGCATGATCGTGTCCACGATCTGCGAAATGTCTTCCAGGTCGTCCCCGACGATGGTCAGGCTGCCCTCGCGTTCGAAATCCCGCAGCCGGGATGCAATCGACTTGCGCCGCTCCAACACGCCCCGATGGCACCAGGCATGCGACCATGCCAGCCAGTTGCGCGTCTCGACCTCTCGACCGATCACCGACAGCCCGAACAGGTCATCAAGCCCGCCGCCGTCGATGCCAACCGCCGCGACCTCACACCGCCGCAGAAGCTCGTCCAGATCAAGACCCGGCTCTTTCCGCGCATCCCAGAAATCGGCACCCGTCCATCGGTTCGCCCGAAGGTTCATGCCGATCTCGACGTTCAGGTGCTTGGCGAAGAACGTCGCCCGCGTGCTGGCGTCCTTTGCCAGCTCTTTTCCCATCTCGCGCTCAAGCCAGTCGCGCGATACCGACCGCCCCATGTTGGGGTTGGTGACGTAGAAATTTTCAGGGCGCAGGAACGCGTCATCGTCCAGCATCGCCTTGGGGAACTCGTAGATGACCGGCAGAAACTGCTTGTCCTCGATCTCGCCGTCTCTCACGCCCCGCGCGTAATCCAATTTGTCTCGAAACACGCCCGCCGGGGGCGCGTCCGATTGCGTCGTCAGGTAGATGATGAAGCCCTCCGGCCTCGACACCAGCCCGCCGGTCGCCTCGCGCAGCATCGCGTCCGCGTTGGCCCGCTTTCCAAACACCCAAAGCTCGTCAATCAGGATGCGCCCTGATTTCTTGCCCGAAACCGTGTCGGTGTCCGCCGCCACGACCTTCAGCGCGGCCTTAGTGGTCCGGTGCGTGATCGTCCGCAGGTGATCTTGCACATGCAGCAGAGCATCCAGCTCCGGATCCGCCCTGACCATCGCGGCCGCAGGCTTGAAGCTATTCCCGGCAACCTCAATCGTTGGCGCGAGGATGAGCAATTCCTCCTCATGCCGCCAGTTCACGATCAGCGCGGTGAGCATGATCCCCGCCGCGAGCGTCGATTTCGTGTTCTTCTTCGAGATCGCGAGGAAGAACTCGCTGATCAACTGGTTGCCCGTGTCCGGATCGTTCGCCCCGAAGATCGCCGCGACGAAATCCAAAACCCACTGCTCGCTGACCTCGCCGAATGTCGGCTGGCCCGGAAGATCGACCACCCGCAGCGACTTGAACACGCTGAGCGCATCATCGGCCTGCTCGGGGAACAGCGGCGCAAACGGGATCAGGCCGCGCCGCTCAACGATCCTGTCTTCCCAGTCTGGGCACGCTGTCGTCCAATCAAGCATCAGCGGATCGGCTTCTGCGGGGGCGGCGAGGATGGCGACGAAGGCTCTGGCTGAATTGCTTGCCGGCGGTAATCATCAACCTGCCGCACGAATGGGTTGTCCTTCGCTGTCTTGGGATATGCCGCCCAAGGGCCGCACCGCCCGCAGAAGCACTCCAGTCGCCAGCGTGCCGAGAACGGCCAACCGTGCCGCTTCCAGCGCATCAACGAACCGCAGGCGCAGTCCATCGGAACCAGCGTGATCGGCCCCGGCGTCATTTTCCGTTATCCACCGCCAGCCGGGGGCCGCCGCGGGGCGCGAACTTGCCACCCGAGGCAATCTCATCGGCCTTCGCCTGCCGCTGCGCCTTCTTCCCTTCCGGCGCCTTTGCCTCGTTCCACGTCTTGAACGCTGTCGCCAGGGCCTTCACCACATTCGCGCGGCCCGGCAATTCCACCGCCTTCATCATGGCGGCCCGGCGGCGCGGGTCGTCCTCGTGCGCCTCGATCAGCTCAGCCAGCTCGCTCTGATGGGTCGTCGCCGCGTCCAGTTCATCAAGCAGCCGGAAGATCAGGTTGTTGCCCCGGCTCACAATCTGGTCCGGATCCGTTGCATCGACCCCAGCCATGATGACCGGATCACGCTTCGGAGGTTCGGAGTTGCGCACCGGCTTCTGCGTACCCTTGGGCCTATCGGGCCATTCTTCCTGCTTGGCGCGCTTCCGGATTGCGCCATCAGAAACCTGATACCACTCCGCTATGCGCCTGATACTCCAATCGGATTTCTCCCAATCGGATTTGATCCCGGCCCAGTCGATCTCAGTTTTTTTCTTGGCCATGGTTTAGTTCGCGCGCACCAAGTGCGCACCCTCCAAGCCCCAGACGGGGAAAAAATCTCTGCATGTGGGGGATGCGCGGGTTACCCACGCAAAGGTCACAGATATTGACCTACCCCCCCTCTATGGCCTCTCATCCCCGATCCGCCGGTCATATTCGGCCCACCAGCGGGTCACGGTGGCCTCGGTCGCATTCAGGTCACGCCCTTCGGCCTCTGCCCGCCTCATGCACTCGGGCTCGTCTACCTCAAGCACAACGATCCGCTCGGGCTTCAGGGTTTGCGCCCACCATTCCCGGTGTCTCGCCTTGGGCTCGCTGACGATGAGCCATGCTGCCGGGTGATCGCTTTTGCGGGACAAGTCGCCCAGCATGTTGTTGCGGCGCCACAGGGCTGCGTTGAGCCAACGCTCTCGGGACCAGCCGTGCAGCGGCTCTCCGGATATGTCGGCGGCGATGCGGTCAAGGTCGATGATCAGATCGCTGGGACTGGCCTGCTCCTGAGCCCATGTCGTCTTGCCGGAGCATGCCGGCCCACAGACGATTGTCAGCGGGACCAGCGAAGGCTTGAGCCACTTCGGATGGATCGCCGCCGCCTTGTCAGCCCGCTCCCGTGCCTGCTTGATGCTGTCGTGCCATTCCTTGGTGACCGCCTGAAGGTTGTCGCGATCCCAGAACAGATCCGGGTCTCCGTTGTGCGGCCTGATGTGGTCAACGACTGCGCTGTGCGGCTCTGGGTGCTCGCCGGTCAGCATGCGCCCGGTCTTGCAGCAGGTCCAAAGCGCATCGGTCAGAACCTCAAGCCTCAAGCGCTGCCACCGTGCGCTCTGGTACCATCTGCGCCATGACCGGTCCTCGTCGCGGGTGACCATGCGCCGGCGCTCACTGTCGGCCCTGGTTATGGCCCTGCCGGTGGACGCAGCTAAGGGCGGTCTTGCCGTCTTGAGCCGTGCCATTGAATCACCCTTTATCGCCGCCGGTCAATCAGCGCCGCGACCCTGCCGAACGCAGCTCACGGAGCCTTTCGGCAAGTGCTTAGGAAATCCGCCGCCATTTGCCTGGTAGCCATCGACCAGCATGAGCGGCTGCCGCGCGAAGATTTTCCTCAGTAGCCCGAACATTCGACCCATGCTGTCCATCCTGTGAGGTGCGGGCATCCCGCCCGGTGACGTTGGCGGCCCGTTATCCTAGGCGCTATGGGCGCACCCGCTGACCCAGAGGATTTTCTATTCCACCACGGGTCAGCGGCGGAAGGCTCATGCGCCTTATGGCATCACTCGTAATCGTAGCATATCGCAACCGGGCCGCAGCACCACCAGACGCCAACGATGCGCCCGCTGTCCTCGATGGCGTCGCATCGTCCAAGGCGCCACTCACGCGGGTTCGGCGAAAAGGCGATGCCCCACATGCTCTGGCTCCTGATGTGATTGTTGAGCGCGGCATTGTGAGTAGGGATTCGAACCCACGTACCCGCACGGTGTTGGCTGCCCAGCGCCACCGCCAGGCTATAGCTGGTTGCCCGTGTCACCACAGAACATCAACCTTAGACCTGACTCAGTCATCACGCCGCCGCGCTCGGGATGGCATTGGTGGGGTGCGGCATTCGCCTGCGCCATGAGAGCCGCTTCGCTTGGTTGATCAGACCAGCAACTCCAATGCCAACCGAAACCCGGTGAATCGAAACGCCCAGCACAAGGCCGGGCGATCAACGCAACATCTTGCGATTATGCCAATCTGACCACAGCACCCATGGTCTGTCAACCTCTACCGCGCCACACCATGCGCTTACCCTTGATCCCGTCAGAGATGCAGCGGAGCGCGGACATGAAGCCGGTGAGGTCGCGGGCCATGCTATCCTCTAGGATCACCCGCTTTGCTTCAGTTGCCGCGGCCTTGTCGGTGTAACCTAGCCACCCCTCTAGGATCATCAGCGCGCGCGTGGCGGAGCGCTCCTTGTCTTCGTCTGTGCGATCATCGGCTGGGGGAGTGCTGGCGTCCGCGCTCATCTCGTCGGTTGGCGTCAGAAGGCGCATGCAGACCGCGTGACGGCTCGGGGCTCCGATGGCACGATCATGGGCGGTGACAGTCCGGCGCATGTGCTGGATTGCGTCCCATAGATCTCGACGCTCGTCCTCACTGTCAGATTTGCTGGCCATCGCCCTACCTGCCTCGCAGCCGTGCCACTGCGCGCGCATGTCTCGCCGGTTTGCCCTGGTGGCGTCCCTGCCTGCGTGCCGGCATCGGACGTCCAGTGCCGCTGCGCTCGGGTCGCGGTCGGTATCAGTCCGTTGCTTCCGGCCGTTTGCCTCGCGACGCGGCGTCTGCGCCAGCTCTGGCAGATCAGCCGTATGCGCCTTCTTGGCCCGGCGCTTGGCGGCCTTGGTGTATGCCTGTGTCATTCCCTGCCCCTTCCGTCGCTACCGCACGCCTGCGCGCTGCATCGCGCGCGGCCCGACTGCCTTCTTGATCCGGTCCAGTTCGACGCACATGGCGGAAACCTCTGCCATTTTCTTCGTCGCCGCTTCGTGCTGCTGCGCCGCGCTTTCGAGAATGGCTTGCAGGTTCTTTTCCGCCTCTCCGAGACGTGCCGCCAGATCCTCGATATTCTCGTTTCCGCCGTCCGGGCCGAAATCTGCCTCGCGGATATTGGCCACCCATCCCGGCATGACGCCGAGAACGTCTGCAACGGTTTCGTCGGTATCGCCGTTCTTGTATCTGCCGGCGTCCAGATCGTAGACATCCGCCAGCAACTTCACGATCTCGATCTTTTCGAACTTGGTCATCTCCCGCGCGGGCGCGGCTGCCTCTTTCGGCTTCATCGGAACCACCTTTCTCCTTGCTTCGCATGTCGGGCAGCGCAGCTTTCCCTTGACCTCAGCCCAGCCGTGGGCCGTCAGCTTTTTCTTGACCTGCCCTTCGTTCGGAGCCCAATCACCGCCTGCGCCCCTGACGTAATCACATGTGACAACCTCTTCGCGCTCGCACTCGTCGCATTGAGCTTTTGCCCTGTGAACGCCCTTCCCGGAAATTGCCTCGATCATCCTGTCCGCTCCTTGCCCTGCTCGTTCGGGTGCACCATCGGCAGCTCCGCCGGACGCATCTCGTCAATCATCAACCGCAGACAGGCCAGAGCCGCCTCCCGCTGCCTGTGCTGGGACATTCCGGAATGGCAGTGCTCGTGCCACGTCACCGCGAAGCCTGTGGGAATGTGGGTTGCGGTGAACCACTGAGGGCGCATGCCAGCCCATGCGCCGTGGGCGTGGTCCATCACGCGTCCCTCGATCTTGATCTCTCCGGGTGCGAAGTCTGCCATGCTCATGCCTTGCTCTCCTCAATCGCGATCAGGGCCTTGAGGATTGCGATGAGCCATGCGCGGGCTTGGGACACCGCGTGCAGCTCCTTCGCCAGCACCTCTCCTCGTCCCTCGTGGCCGTTGATGACGTGCCAGACCAAAGCCGTACCACTTCCCCAGATCACGTATTTGAACCCGTTGCTGATATAGCCGTCTCCAAGAGTGGCCTCGTGCAGCGCTTTAGCGGCGTCGAGGGAGCCGTTATAGGCTCGCCATGCAACCGCCATGTGCGAGCGCATCTGACCATTATCCAGGACGGTGATTGGGAGGTGGAACCACCCTTCGTCACCCATGACTGCTGATCCCGCCTCCACCTTCGCCAGCAGCGCCTTGAGTGCTTCGATACGGCTCATCCCCGTCCCTCCTCGATCTCCTGAAACCGCGCCATGAGCGCGTCGTAGCGTTTCGCCTTCAGATCCTTGCTGCATGCCGAGGCGCGTATCCTTGCGTGGATCTCACGCTCATCCCTCATCGTCTCTTGCAGCATACGCCAGCGGCGTACCTGGGCCTTGCGGCGGCGCTTGCGGGCGATGGTGTCTGTGCTTGGTCCGGTGGTCATTGGGTTGCCTCCCGAAGCAATCGCCGCTCTTTCATGATCTGGACGTGACTCTTGCGACCTCCGTTGGATTGCTGAGAAACGGCACGAGGTCGAAGGTCATCCGCCCATCTTTCGCCGTTCAGCCATGTGGTCGGGTGGGCGACATACTGCGGATCCGTCCCGGCGTTGACGCGGGCGAAGCGCCGCATCCCCTCGATGATCTGCTCTGCGCTAGCCTTCTTGAGCGCGCGCTTGAATGCTGGCCTTGCGTTGCCCTTTCCGACCTTGCGTGGGCACTCCTTCCAGAATGCTTCAAATTGGTCAGGATCGCCACTTGAGGGTTCTTTAGGGTTCCTTGAGGGTTCGTCCGCAGCTCCTGCGGGGGTAGGGGCGCAGCTCCTGCGGGGGTGAGGCGAATCTGCTGCGGGGGCGCAGCTCCTGCGGGGTGCATCTTCTGCGGGGGTTTTTGCGCCAGATGGACGGACGGAATAGGTGTTTGTTCCACGCGGCCCCTGCTGCCATCCGACCACGAGATAGCCCGCTCCCTCAAGCCGCTTGATCGCGCCTTGAACTGTCCGCTCACCAAGCCCCGTGCGCTCAACCAGACGAGAGTTTGACGGAAAGCTGTGTTCGTTTTTCCCGATGTGGTCTGCGATAGCGAGAAGGACGAGCCGGTCGGTTCCCGGCAGGTCACTTTCCCACGCGATGCTCATTGCTTCGATGCTCATTGCCTCAGTCCCAAATTCTGTTGATTGTCGGGTTGAAGAACACATGCGCCGTTCCAATCTCGCCCTGACGCTGCTTGGCAACTATCAGTTCAAGCCTGTTGTGAGCCTCACGCGTGGCCGCTTCCCAATCGGCCACGGCATCTATGTCGTGGCGGTCGGGCTTCTCTCGTTCGATGTAGTAGCTGTCGCGATAGCAGAAGATCACGCCATCCGCGTCCTGCTCTAGCTGCCCGCTCTCTCTCAGATCCGACATAATCGGTCTTTTGTTTTCTCGGCTCTCAACGCCGCGTGATAACTGCGACAGAGCGATGACCGGAACTTCAAAGCGCATCGCCAGACCCTTTAGTGCCAGGGAAACATCTGTGATCTGCTCATATCTGCTCTTTGCGTCCGACCTCATAAGCTGAGCATAGTCCACTAGCAAAAGAGGACGCTTTTGGCTGTCACGATAGCGCCGAAGAATGGTCCTGGCGCCAGATTCCAGAAGTTTTGTGTTGGCGAATTCTTTCGGCAGGAATGTGATCGGCAGCTCAGACAACATTAGCGCGGCTCGCTTCATGTCTTCGCCCGATGCGTCTGAATACTTGCCTTGCCGCAGGTCCGCATAGGACACGGCGCTGCCGTTCTGGGCCATTTGCTCAGAAAGCGCTCTGACGGCTAGAGCGCGCGGAATCATTTCCAGAGATGCGATAATCACCGGGTGCCCTGACCGGGCAGCGTTGAGAGCGATCGACAGCATGACGCCGGTCTTGCCCATCGACGGGCGTCCGCCAAGAAGCCACAGATCTCCCGCATAGAATCCGCCGACCAAGCGGTCCAGAGCAGGTATTCCAGATGCCACGCGGCCCTCTGTGATGCCATCGTAGGCCTCGAAACTCTCACGCACCGCGTCAGAGATGGCGGAAACCATGCTTACCGGCTTGACTGACCGGGTTTCAGTTACAGACATGGCCGCTTCAATCTTGGATGCGATATCGCTGGCGGGAACATCACCAGCCGCCAGCTCCTCACGGGCCTTGTCCACCACCGCCATAATGTCGCGCTTGGCCTTCGCCTCACCCAAGACCTCGGCGTAGCTTTCAGCCAAACTGCCAGATACTGAGGATCCAGCAAGACGCGCCAGATATCCTTTGCCGCCAAGCTGAGAAAGCGGCTCGAGGTGGTCAGTCGGATATGCAGCCGCGACGGTAACGGGAGTCACCGGTTGATCCTTAGAGGAAAGGCCGGCGCAGACCTTGTAGATGGTGGCGTGAACAGGATCATAGAATAATCCAGTCCCGCCGTTGTTCAGCACTACATCGACGCCACAGGCGCCGACGAGAATTGCCCCAAGAAGCTGCTGCTCCGCCTCGATAGAGTGCGGCGCAGCCTCCGAGCCTTGGTTCATTTCGCGCAGTTCCGTCACTTCTGCACCGCCTTCCCGACGATGCGCGCGGCAAGCGAGCCGACGCTCTGCCACGTTTCCGTTTTGTGCTCGTTGAAATTGGCGTCAGAATCGCCATAATCATGCTCAAAGGGCATGTCATCACCTCCTCTACAGGTGTTGCTTGCTTTAGGCCCGGTCTGGCGCTCCAACGCCGTTCCGGGCCGCTTCATTTTAGCGGAGACCGCCCTGCTCTCAAAGGCACTTCCACTCATTTCCCCACCCTCGCCAGCGCCACTGAGATCGCCCTTCTGGTTGATTTCGTCGCATTGCTCTCTGTCTCCCCGGCGAGGCGCGGAGACATCGCCACACGGGCCGCATGGGCGCGCTCTACGGGCATAACCAAGGCGACCATGCCCGGCTCTACGGTTAGCGTTTCTCCGGCGCGCTTGATGGTGATTGCGTCGCTCATCACACCTCCACGATATCGACGCCCTGCGCCGCGAGGATCGCGCGCACGAGCTTGTATTTGTCCGTTGCAAAGCCCTTCACATCCTCGACCACCCAAACGCCGTTTAGGCGCCAGTCGATGTATCGAAAGTCGGCGTGATAGACGCGCTGCTGCTGGCCGCTGTCGGTCATGATCGGGCCGTTCTTGCCGTGAAGCTCGAACAGCGGTTGCAGCTCAAGAGACGCAATGTCGCCGGTCTTTTCGAGCAGCTTCAGCTCCGCGTATCTGTTCGCCTCGCGGGTGGAATCGAACGTGATGCCGTCCACAGTCTTGCGCTTGGTCCCGCGCACTCTGCGGCGGTCCTGCTGGCTCTCCAGGTGGCGGCGAAGGTCGCTGAGGGTTAGGCGCTCGGTCATCAGTTCAGCCTCCCTGCCCGCTCCATGCGCTTGACGCAGCGGTCCTGAATGCGCAGCCGTTCGGCGTGATCGTCGGCAATGAGGGCCTTGCGGCGCTCGATGCGAGCCTCAAGGAAGAGTATCCTAGAAATCTCTGCTGCTTTGGCAAAGGCAAACCATCTCGGGCGCGGCCTTGGCTTGAATTCAACAACTTTCTTGGGCCTTCCCGGCCCGGGCTCCGCCCCCACTGGCCGAAGCTGCCAGCCCATCTCTTCTGGAGTGCGATCCTTTTTCTCGACATTGCATCGCTCACAGGCAACGACGAGATTGTCGGCGCTATGGTCGCCTCCGCGAATCCACGGCAGAACGTGGTCCAGATGAAACGGGCCATTGACGCATCCACAGTACCTGCATTGCTGTCCATCACGAGAGAAGACATAGATGCGAACACGCTTCGGGATTGACCTCGAAACGGAAGGGCAAGCTGGCTTTGGATTTCGTCTGGGCATAGCCCCCCCCTCATTCTGCTGTAATGATCGGTGCGGTCATGGGCTTAGCTCCACATCTTCGAGCGGTCCTCGCCACCGGCTGCGCGGATCTTCTGCCCGCCAGCCTGCGCCGACATGCGACGGGCGATTTCCTGCTCGTGAAATTGCGCCAGGGTGATGCTCTTCCCCTTCGATCCCATTGGGCGCGGGGGGAGGCCGAGACGGTCGCGGCGCTTGTGAATGGCCTGCTTGTGGCGGTAGCCGAAGAACTCGACCATCTCGCGCACGTTTACCCCTGCCAGCCACATGCGTCGAAAGGTGTCTTCGCTTGCCTTCGGTACGCGACCTTTGGCGCGCGGCGCGATGCCGAGTTCCGAGCGCTTCCAGCTTAGCGTGGTGCGCTCGATACCGAGCATGTCGGCCACCTTCTGCGTCGGGATGCCGCGATTGACCCAGATTGGCGCAAGCGTCTCGGCGGTGATGCTTGAGGTCTTTCCCATCATATCACCTCAGAAGAAAAGCGCCGAGGCCGAAGCCCCGGCGAGTTGACGCGGCCCAACGGGAAGAGGCGGAACAGCCGCGCTGGAATGGTCAGGGGCTTCAACAGCCGCACGCGGCCCCTGTTCGCGTGGGAGACGTCCGAATGCGCAGGAACAGCGCGCATGGGTGGCGGCTGAGAATTTGTGGAGGTGGGTCATGGCCAGTACGCTGCGGAAAGGTCCGCGCCTTCTTGTGCCTCGTCGTCCCGCCTGACCCGGTTCGTGACCGTCGAGACGTATTGGCTGGTCAGGCCGCACCCGGCGGCGATCTCGGACGGACGCTTGCCGCTGCTGCGCAAGGCGAGCATCGCCAGAAGGCGATCGTCGTCCTCTCTGGTTACCGACCTCATGCTACCCTCCCGAAGATTTCAGCCGGACCAGTCCCTTTGGCATCGAAGAGATACCAAGAGGCATTGTCCTTGCCCGTGTGCTTGCTGCCCTTAATCCACTTGACCCGACCAACGCAGACCACGCGGCGCAGGCGCCATTGGAAGGGCGCCGATTGAACCGTCTGTATCCAGTCGGCATCGAACAGCAGCCACGTCGGTAGCGCGTCCGAGAACAGCTCGATCATCGGGTGCAAAATCTCGCGCGACCACGGCGGATTGGTGATGATATAGTCGGCCCCAGTCTGCGCCGCGTCCTCAGGCGTGATCGTCAGGGCATCCATCCTGTGGACACGCCCGTCGCGCGGCGCGATATCTGTTGCCGCGATGCAGGTCAGGCCATGCGCGCCGAGATGGTCGCACAGGTCGTATTGCCCCGCGCAGGGCTCCAGGTAGCTGGCGCCGGGGGAAATGTGCCGGATGAGCGGGAGCACTGGCTCAGGCGGCGTATCATACGCATCCTGAGGGCGTCGGCGAAAGTTGGATCTCTTACCCATGGCCGATCTCCCACGGCGCGGGCGCGGTGCTGACCTGGACGATGTTCTCGCAGGCGCTGCCCGTGCCGGCGACGTTCATGCTGACGATTGTCTTGCCGCCCAGAGCCTCGCGCTTGTGCTGGGCCCAGCCGTCAGCCTCTGCCCTCTCAATGGGGCGCATGACGGGGCGGCGTCCGAGAAGGTCGGTGCGGTAGGTCATGCGCGCTTCCCCCGCTTCAGATCCACGGGGCGGGCGTCCAGATCGTGGATTGCAGCGTCGATAGCTTCACGCGCCTCAAGCAGCTCACGCCGCGTTTGGTGAACGCAGCCGCCGTGTTCGACCTGAGACATGGCCGCGACGGCTTCCGAGGTTTCCTTGGCCAGACACGCAACGTGCTGCCACGGAGCCTGTTCTGGGCAGGCGCTGTCGATCTTCTGGAAGGTTCCGCCCGCGCGCGCCCCGAAATGCAGCGCCATCTGCTCAGCGGCTTCCGGCCACTTGTCGCAAAGCCGGTCCACATAGGCGATGCCAAGACCGCCGGGGCGGGTCTCGGACGGGTCCATGCCGAACGACAGCGTTGCCGGGCTGATGCCAAGGAAGGCCGCGACTTCACGGTGCTTGCGATCCGGGATCGCCTCAATGGCGTTCTGGACGGCTTCCGAGATTGTTCCTGCTCGATAGGCTTTCATGTGAACGGGTCCGTGCTTGTTAGCTGGAAGGTTGCGGCGCGTTCCCCCATGTCTGAGGCATGGGAAATGCGTGTTCAGGCGGCGGATTTAGGCGAGCGGGATGCTTGCGCGGCAGCATCGGTCGGGCGCCGGAAATTGAAGATCGGCGTCGGGCACTCGATGCGGTGTTCGCGACACATGTCTGAGATCACCTCGTACCAAGCCGAGGGGAAGACGCCGTCTGAGACAGCATTACTGATCGCCGCCTTCGATACCCCGAGGCGGCTCTCCATTTTCTTGCGTCCAAGCGCATCGCAGATATCGGAAACTGTCATCATGTCCGCAGGATAGTACACAACTTATGTACTTGCAAGCCGCACAAACTATGTCCGTTCACAATTCCTGTACCAATGCGAAAATACCGCGCATGAATTACGAGGAAAAAAGTGCGCTCGCGCGCACGGGCGATTTCAGCAAGGAGGCCGCAGCCCTGCGTCTGCGGGCTGCGAGAAACGCTGCCGGCCTTGGGCAAGCCGAACTCGGCAAGGCCGCAAAGATCACCAAGGCGGCAATCAGCAACTCAGAAAATGCTCAATCCTACCCCGGTAGATCGGTCATGATCTACCTGTACCGAGAGCACCGAATTGACCTGAATTTCATGATTTGCGGCGAGTTCGCTCAGCTTCCTGGGGATGTTCAAGACCGGCTTTTCGCCGCGCTCGAAGACGAAGCGAGTGCACTGGATCAAGCACAAAATTGAGATCAACACCAATGGCGCGGAACACTCTACCTACGAAAAAATGCAAGGCGCCCAATTGATGAATCCCCCCGATGTTCCACATTTGTTCACCCTACTGACTGACGCCCCAGCGCGTCAAGGCGAGTCCAGTCTCGCCCATCCCGTCCGCCTGCACTGGCCGGCGGATCTGGCGAGGAAGGTGTGATGAGCGAAAAATCTGATGATGAGGCCTTCGATGCAAGGGGCATTGCAGAAGCAATTCGCGATGAATTCGGTGAAATCAATGAGCCCGCCACCCTGCGCCAGCTTGCTATGGTCTATGGCGCTATCGCTGCGCAAATAGAAGCCAACATAGCTGTGTATGCGCTGGCGATGAAGGCGAACCCGCAACTGATCTTTTCCGACCAGGCCACCGAGGCTAGCCGCCGCATTCGGGAAGCCGCCGATCTTTTCAGTGAGGTCGGATTGTCATTGGCCAAGGATGCCAAACTTGATGGCGACGACAGATGAGCGAGTTTGAGAAGAAAGTCGTCCAGCTACGCGACCGAACTTCGGGGCTATTGCCACCCCCGCCGAACCCACCATATGATGGAGGGGAGCCACCGGGATTTGAGATGCTTGAGAAGCGCGTTGAAAACTTGGAGAAGGATATGCGGGAGGTCAAAAGCGACCTCACTGACATCAAGGTCACGCTCGCAACAATCTCAGCGAAGCTGGACTCGAAGGTCGATTACAAGTGGCTGACGATTTACGTCCTCGGCATCGTTGCGGTTGTTCTACGCCACGAAATCATGGCATTCCTTACCTCCTTTCCCACCCCGTGATCCGCCAGACCGGCAGGCCGAACAGTGTCCACGTCTCGGTGAAGCGCAGGTAAGCGCAGCCGAATCCCGTTACACGCTCTTCAAATCGTTTTCGCCTCAGCAACCCAATACCCCCAAGCTCGGCCATTGCGCCGGGCTTTTTCATGCCGCCAGCACCGCGCCGGAGGCTTCAATCCAGCGGAACACCGAGTTCCGCAAGTCGGTTGCGCACAATTGCGTTCCCGACCTCGAACAACAGCCGCAGGCCGTAACGCGGGACCACCGTACTGGCGCGGATTTTCATCTGCTTCCAAAGGCCCTCGTCACGCATCATGCCGATGAAGTCGTGGCCCGCGTTGGTGATGCGAAAGTTGCATCCGTTCGGCCCGGTCTCTTGCAGGAAACCTTCATCGGCCAAGAGGCGGAGGTGGTAGTATTTCGCTTCCCCCTCCTCGTCGCCTTCATCCGGCATGAACCAAACCACCCACTCGGGCGCATCCTCCATCTCGAACATGTACTTCCGGATGAGTTCATCGTCTCGGCGCATATCAATCCCCCACATGGCCATTTCTGCCATGCTGGGACGATTCTCGCGTTTCGTCACTTCGGAACTCGCCATCAAACTGGTCGCTGCTGCTGCCGCCAGCACCGCGCTGACACCGGCACTGTAGCATGGTGAGTCGGACAGCGCGAGCCATGAGTACATATTTTATTTACATCATCTCTTGACGGTACATATTTTCTGTACCATACTCTCCCCATACCGCCGAAGAGCCCGCACGGTGCGGAGGATCGCGGGGAAGGATGGGAGACGATAGATGCTGGACCTTGAAGACCTCAACCGCCTGACGAAGCAGCTGCAAAGCCTGAAGCGCATGCGCAAGCAGCAGATGAAGCTCAGCGACAAGAGCCTTCAGGACATGACTCCGAAGCAGGCGCAGAAAGTCAGCGCCGACCAGAGCTGGCTTGGCATGGAAATCGACAAGGCCATGCGCGAGGCGCACGCAGCGGCAGTTGATCTTGGCATCGCCGATGCACGCACCGCCGACAGCTACGGAACGGTCGATTACCGCCCAAGCGCCTTCCACCACTACCGCCACCAACCCACTAAGCCGCGCTGCCGCGCCGCCTGACCCATCTCCTGCGCCCGCCAGCCGGACGCAGCCACATGGGCCATTCCACACAGGAGCATAAGCCATGCAGAACGAAGCGCCGATCTACCCTCGTGGCAAATACCACCAGACCCCGGAGGCCATCGCTCAGCGCAAGGCTCTGGCGGACCTCGTGTGGGCCAAGGCCGATGCGGAAAAGCGTGCCAAGCGTGAGGCGCAGGAAGCCTTTATCGGCCCCCGTCAGCGCAAGCCGCGCCGCCCGCTTGCCCCTCGCCTCGTGGCGCATATCGAATCCGGTGGCTGCTCCGGCGACCGCTGCCGCACCTGCAACGGTCAGGGCTGGCAGATGGAAGAATACGACCGGGGCCAGTGGACCGAAGCCCGCTGCTTTGTCTGCCGTGGCACGGGGCTCGGATCATGACCCGCGCCATCCCCCACATCCTCGCCGCGCTCTTGGGCGCATACCTCATTCACCTGGCGGTGCAGACCCTTCGCGCCGTCTTCATCTCCTGTGGAGCCTGCTGATGCCCCTCTATCACTCGAACGACGCCGAATGGCTTGCCAGCCTTCGCACCCGGAACGTTGATGACCTGACGAACGGCGAAATGCGCTGCATCGCGCAGATGGTCCGCGACCGGGACTTGGTCCACGTCGATGACGAACTCGCCCGTCAGGAAATGGCCGATCTGGTCATTGACGCCCGCGCCACCGCTGCCGCCCGCGAATACCTCGCCTACCTTCGCAAGCCCAAAAGCACATGGAGGGCATCATGACCCTGAAAATCACCAAATCCGACGAAGTGATCGAAGTGAGCAACATTTGCTTCACGATCTATTCGCAGCCCGGCCTTGGCAAGACCAGCCTGTCTTTTACCGCATCCCGCCCCCTCATGCTGGACTTTGATAAGGGCTCGCATCGGGCGGTCAACCGCAAGGACGTGGTTCAGGTGTCCGACTGGCGCGACGTGGCGGAAATTACCGCCGCAGACGTGGCCGACCACGACACCATCATTATCGACACCGTGGGCAAGGCTCTGGATAGCCTCTCTGCCGACATCATCCGCACATCACCCAAGCTTGGCTATGGCGGCGCGCTGAACCAACAGGGCTGGGGCCAGCTTGGCACCCGGTTCGGGGCCTACCTGAAGATGCTCCGGTCCTTCGGTAAGGATGTCGTTTTGATCTCGCACATGGACGAAAAGCACGATGGCGATGCTATCAAAGAGCGCCTGAAGATCGCTGGCGGGTCCAAGGATCTCGTATTGACTGACAGCGACGTGATCGCCCGAATTTCTATTTTCAACCGCCAGCGCAACCTTGTCTTTTCCCCGACAGAAAGCGCCTTCGGGAAAGACCCGGCAGGCATCGGCACCATGCCACTGCCGGAAGCATCCAGCGATGCGTCCCCGACCTGCTTGGCCGACATCATAAGCACCATCAAGGGCAAGCTCAACGCGCTGTCCGAGGCACAGATTGAGCGGCAGGCCGAGGTTGAATGGTTCCGCGAGACGCTGCCGAACATGCAGTCCGCAGACGAAATCAACGGCGTTCTGGGCCGCGCCTCTCAGGCTGGGCTTGACGTGAAGAAGATGGTTGCCGCCCGCGCCAAGGCGCTGGGGCTGACCTTCGATGTGCAGGCCAAGGAATACGCCGAACGGAAGGATGCGGCATGACCGCCGCTGACCTCTTCGACGCCTACATCATCCGCGAGCGCCGAGCCAACGCCACCCCACAGGGAGCGGACATTGATTGGATCATGTCCGAGTTGGCGCACGAGCATTGCCTGCCGCTTGAGCGGGTCCGCGAGATCGTCGCCAGCTACACCGTCAACTGGGGCGCGGGCTGATGCCGATGATCCACCTCGTGGGCCAGAGCCAGCGCGCGTATGCCGCCGAAGCCCTTCGTGTCGCGCCTGATAATGCCGTGGTCAGCATCACCAAGCCGACGCGGACACCGCCCCAGAACAAGAAGATGTGGGCAATGCTGCAGGATGTGTGCGCCGCCAAGCCGGAGGGGCGCAACTGGACGCGCGAGACGTGGAAGGCGGCGTTCATGAACTCGCTGGGCCACCAGTGCCAGTTTGCCGAAGGCCTCGATGGCACCGGCCCCTTTCCTGTCGGCTTCCGCAGCTCGGGCCTCACCGTGGCGCAGATGCGCGATCTGATCGAAGTGATTTACGAGTACGGCTCGCGCCATGGCGTTGAGTGGAAAGAGGCTGAGCGGAGCGGGTTCATGGGGCAGGCAGCATGACCCTCGCCCGCAAGACAGCCCTTCGCACCAAGGCCAGGATCAAGCCCGTGTCCGACAAGCGCCGCAAGCACCGCGCCAGCGCCGAGGGGCAAGCTGATATGGAGTACATGCGCCGCGTCAAGACCCTGTCCTGCTGTGCTTGCGGGAAGCACGGCCAGACCGATGCGCACCACTGCCGAGACCTGCCCGACTTCAACGAGCGCGGCCTGTACACCCGCCTGCCCGGCGCCGGAGTCAAGTCCGGCGACCGCGACACCATTCCGCTCTGCGGTGGCCCACACGGCTGTCACAGCCTGTTCCACGAGAAACGAGCCGAATTCCACCGGCTGCATGGCAAGGATTACGGCTTCATCGCCCCGACCCGCGCCGCCCTTTCCAGCATGGAGATTGATTTCTGATGCCGACACAAGAGAACGACAACGGAGGCCCCGCATTCCCTGGGACGACATCCCAGCCGAACGAGCGCGGCGTCTACTACCCTTTCCATCATCAAGGCATGGACTTGCGCGACTGGTTCGCCGGTCAGGCGCTGGCTGGCTGGCTGGCTTCCTACGAGCCTGATGGCGCAGTGAAAGTCACGTCTACTGCGGAATTTGCCTATGAAATGGCCGACGCCATGCTCGAAGCCCGCGAGAAAGGCGGTGCGAAATGAGCCTGATCGAAGACATCAAGCGCGACCGCGAGGCGGGAACGCCGGGGCCGTGGATGAGGCCTGAGGGAACGCAAAACAAAGTCACCCTGACAGGCGGAACGGTGTTTAAAATTCGCCACCAAGAAGGGGACTCGACACCAATCGTTTTCGTTCCTGGTCTTGATGACGACGGAATCCAGGAAGGCGCATCGAATGCAGATCGCATCTCCCGCGTCCCAGACATGGAGGCCGCGCTGCTGGCCGCTGATGCTATGGATGAAGCGCTCACGAACTGCATCGGAGCCGGACTGCCGGAGGATGTGCATGCGTCCGCGAGGCTGGCGCTCACCGCTTTCCGGAAGGCCTGCAAATGACCGACGATCAACTCCACGCCGCCATTGGCCGCGACCTCTCCAACGCCACGAGCTGGGACATCGCGCAGATCTGCCGCAACACCGGCATGGAGGCATATCCGCATGACGAACTGCGACCGCCGCGCACCCTACCCCCGCTGGCCGTTCCGAACGAGGCGCAATCGGTCGGCTCGCGCGCCTGGAACGACTACCACGACCGGCCAGAGCGTTCTCCGTTCGCATTCGCCGTGATCGCCATTCTGGCGCTTTGCGGCGTGGCGGTGCTGTGGATCGCTGTCACCGACTGGTTGCCGGCGCTGATCAAGGCGGTGGGGTGGGAGGGATGACGTGGTGCTACCTCCCCGACACGGCCCACCAGTGGGGCGGCTACGCCCTCGCGCAGGAGACAGCAGCATGAAAGGCGCCGGTACCCTTTTCTCAGGTGGCGCCCGCATGCTCCACGAAGAAGCCGTCGACCTGACGCTCATGTCGCTGCTCTCCTACTGGGATCATCACGACCACGTCGCTGTCGCTTGGTCTGGTGGCAAGGACAGCACCGCCGTCCTGACGCTCATCGTGCACCTGATCGAGAGCGGGCAGCTGCGCCAGCCGAAACGACTTTACGTGTTCTATGCCGACACCAGGCAGGAGCTGCCGCCGCTGCAGCAGGCCGCCGACCGGATCATAGAGAAGCTGAGGGAACGCGACTGGATCAAGGTCACCGTGGTGCGTGCCCCGATTGATAAGAGATTCATGGTCTACATCCTCGGTCGCGGCGTCCCGCCTCCGAACAACAACACCCTCCGGTGGTGCACACGCCAGATCAAGGTTGACCCGATGTCCGCAGCGCTCGAGGCGGCGACCGAGAACCTCCCCGGCACCGCCCTCATGATCACCGGCGTGCGCGAAGGCGAGAGCGCTGTGCGGGATGGGCGCATTGCGATGTCGTGCTCTAAGGATGGCGCCGAGTGCGGGCAAGGCTGGTATCAGCAGATGCTCCCGAACGCCAAGGGCATCCGTGGCCGTCTCGCCACCCTCGCGCCGATCCTGCACTGGCGGGTGTGTACGGTTTGGGACTGGCTCAAAGTCTTCGCTCCTCAGCCTGAGTTCGGTGCCTGGCCTACCTCTATCCTCGCGGACGCCTACGGCGGCGACGAGGCAGAGGAGATCAACGCTCGCACCGGCTGTGTCGGATGCCCGCTTGCGTCGAAGGACGCCGCGCTCGAAGCCGTAATCGCGCTGCCGAACTGGTCGCACCTCGCGCCGCTATTGGAACTTAAGCCTCTCTACCGGTGGCTACGGGAGCCGGCGCAGCGCCACCGCAAGGCTGGCGCTGAGAAACTGAAGGACGGTAGAACCGCCAAGAACCCACAGCGCATGGGGCCGATCACGCTAGAGGCCCGCGCCGTCGCATTAAGCAAGGTTCTGGACATCCAGCGCCGGGCTTCTGTCGATCTCGTCAACGCCGAGGAAGAGGCCCGTATTCGAGAGCTGATCGCGGCGCACACCTTCCCCGACAAGTGGGATGGCAGCGAGCCCATAGCTGACACATGGCTGGACGCCGTCTATCCGGACGGCACCACCCAACCACTCCTATTCCGTGATCTTGTCGGGAGACGCACATGATCCCCGCCTTCACCCCCTGCCCCACATGCGGTGCCGTGGCGATGTGCCTGCGGCCCGGCCAACCGATCACCTGTGATAACTGCGGAAATGAACGGAGATGAGCCAAGACGCAAAGCGTGTAACCCTGAAGCGAGACGGCAGGGTCCTGGTAGACGGCGCCGACACCGGATGGAAATGGCACAAGAGCAGCGGGTTCCACCCGGAATACAAGCTGCGCGGCGCGACCGAAATTTTAAGGCACTACAAGCTGAAAACCTTCAAGCTGAAGGTCTTGGATTTTCACAATGGTACCGGCGCATATGCCTAGCCGGCCAATTCGAGGAGACAGCAGCATGACGCACCCGACAGACACAGAGAGCGTGGAGTGGCCGCGTGAGATCTGGGCGGCTGAGCGCGGCGAACACGATCCTGATGGGCGCTATGTCTTGTCGGAACACGCCACAGTTCCGCGCTGGGAAGGAGACAGGGAATGCGAATTTCAGCGCTATGTTGACGGCGACATATACGACAGCGCCGACCGTTACTGGCGGGATCGCTGTGATGCCCTCGCCGCCGAGCGTGACGCACTGGAGGCCCAGCTTGCCGAGGCCCGCGAGGAAGGGCGGCGCAGCGTGACGATGGCCGAGGCGGCGAAGGTGTTGCTGGACGCATGGCTAATTGGCGCGTTCGAGGACGGTGCAGACGCAGCCGCAGATGACGCAATTACGGATCAATGGGCACATGTGGACCGGACTTACCCAGACGCCGCACCTGTAGTTGAGGCGTGGCTCCGCGCCCTGACCGACGCCGAACAGCCCCGCAGCGTGACGGTGGCCGAGGCGGCGAAGTATGTGACCAGCTTCACAGTCCATGCCGGTCCAGAGAACGACCCGCTACCGATAGGGTATCTCCCGCAAGATCACCCATGGCAGGCAAAGCCCAGCTACGAAGCGAGCATATCGGTACGGTGGACGGGGGAAATGCCCGTGGCCCTCCGCGCCCTAGCTGGGGAGGGCCGGGACGATGGGTGATCAATCGACACGCTGCAAGGTCTGCAATGGCAGGGGCTACCATCACTGCGATTGTTGGCCGGGAGACTGCATCTGCGGCTTTGATTACGAAGAGTGCGAATATTGTGGCGGCACGGGCATGGTCTATCCGGACGAGGAATGGGAGCCGTGGGACCAGCCCGCCCCGCGCAATGGGGAGGATGGGTGATGCTCTATCCGGAATGGACCGCGCCAGTGATGCCCGCATGGGTGACAAAGGCGCCGAAAGGCATCAAGAACATTGTAGCCTCACGCTTCTCCCATCACCGCGGCAAGGTCGAAATGTGCGAGCGGGATGGCCTGCCCCAGATCGCTCCAATCGTCGCAGTTGCGGAGAGGACGCCGACAGAACTCCGCAAGGAGCTTGGCAAGGCCGTCTGGAAGCAAATTCATCATGCATCAGTGAGCACAAACTCACGCCGAGCCTACATCTGGATCCACGACCTCGGACGGACGCCATTTGCAGAAATCATCCAGTATCGGCCCTGTCATCTCCAGCGCCTAGTCAATGCGAAGCCGCCCTTCCTAGAACACCAGGTTTACGCGGCAAAGTTCGCCCCAGTGGGCCTGTTTTCTGAGATCGCCTCAATGCATCGGGACACGCAGCGAATGGGTATTACCGTCAACCCAGCTTGGAGCCTGAGCCGCCTGAAGCGCGAACATGACGCAGCGGCTCTCAAGGGGGCACTTGCGAAATCAAGCCCTAAGGAATGGGCGGCACCGGCGCGATACGAGTTGAGCGGCCTGCTGTTCACCAGACTGGTGTCCGACCGCGATCTGTCCGCCGAAGGCCTGATGCAGCGCCACTGTGTGGCGTCATACGCACGAGAGGCAAAGAAAGGGGATCTGCAAGTCTACAGCATCTCCGGTGAAGAGCGCGCCACCCTCGCCTTCTGGCGTGATGGTAGGATCTGCGACCTGAAAGGCTTCGCAAACTCCCAGCCATCAGCCCGCATGAAGCGCGCAGCGAAGGCCTTTATTGCCGAGATCATCACCACCGATGGGAGACCTTGACATGCCCGCCGTGCGCCCCTCAGAACCCCCGAAGTGGCTGATACAAGCCGCCCAAGTGGCACGCGAGGAAGGCGTGACCATTGCAATAGTGATCGGCGCGCGGGTTTACAGAATCGCACCGGGCAGCGAAGCCTTTCCGATGACAGCATCGGAAAAGGATCTTGCGGCGTGCGACGAAGCGTTCGGAGTGTCAGATTGAAGGGGCTTTGGATACATCCGAGATCGGGACTGCCGTATTACCGCAGCCGCAGAGGCGGCAAGGTCAAGCTTGTGCCGCTTCCCGCAGGCCTTCCGCATGATCATCCGGATTTCATCACAGCATGGGCAGAGGCGGCGCGCGGCGAGGCAAAGCCTATCCCCAAGCCGAAGGCCGGCACAATTGCCAGCACGTTCCGGGCCGCGCTCGCATCCGACGCATTCCACCGCTTCTCCCCAGGCTATCGCGCGATCATCACGCGCCATGCCAAGGCGATCTCAGATCGTGGCGGAGACGTGAAGGCGGCAGCCGTGCGCGCGAAACATATCCGCGCCGACATGCGAGAGGCGGGAGATCCGGGAGCGCGGCTGAAGGCGTGGCGGTTCTGGGCAACGTATTGCATCGAGCGGGATTGGCTGACAGACGATCCGACGACAGGCATCCGTAAGCCTGTGTCCGAAAAGACAGAGGGTCACCGCACCTGGAGTCGCGACGAAATCTCGGCGTTTCGCTCGGCCTACGCCATAGGCAGCACGGCCCGCGCGATCATGGAGCTGGCATTCTGGACCGGCGCGCGAGTGAGCGATATCGTTCTGATAGGACCGCAGCACATTGACCATCAGGGCGTACTGGCGTTCCGGCAGACGAAGACAAGGGACATGGCCTATGTGCCGTGGACCTGCGACCTGCCGGCCTACGCCGCCAGCATGTCACCAGACCGCGACCTGTGCCGTGCCGCAATCGAGCATCTTTCTGGCGGGCTGACCTTCATGCAGACAGGCGCCGGGCGACCGAGATCGGCCAAGGGCGCAAGCCAATCTCTCTCCCGCGCGTGCCGGGAAATAGGGCTCACTGGCATCAGCATTCATGGGCTGCGCAAGGCCCGCGCGGTAGCGCTCGCAGAGGCCGGCGGAACAGGCTCGCAGATAGGTGCGTGGACCGGCCACCGCAGCCTGTCAGAGATCGCTCATTACACCCGCGAAATGGACCGGCGCCGGGCTGTTATCGGAACGGGAACAGAACGTGAAAGGGAAACCAACTCTGAATCTGGTTTCCAGAAGACGAAAAAGCTATGACTTTTCAACGCCATATTTGACACATGGCGATCCCGGCAGGATTCGAACCTGCAACCTGCCCCTTAGGAGGGGGCTGCTCTATCCAGTTGAGCCACGGGACCGCTGACCCTCCCTTAGCCGGTCATGCCCGCTTTGTCATCTGCCTGCGCGAATTTTCGGCAAGCGGAACACGCATCTTGTGCGCCGCGCAATAACCGCTAACATTGCAGATATTTACAGCGTTGAGGAGGCCCGCCCGTGGCAGACGACGATCCCCGCCCGTTGACTCTGAGAGATGTTTCCGAAGCCTCCGGTGTGTCCGAGATGACTGTCAGCAGAGTGCTTCGAAACCGGGGGGATGTGTCGGAAGCCACGCGCGCCAAAGTTCTCGAAGCGGCCAAAACTCTGGGATACGTGCCCAACAAGATCGCCGGTGCGCTGGCCAGCCAGCGGGTGAACCTCGTCGCGGTGATCATCCCCTCGATGCGCAACATGGTGTTTCCCGAGGTCATGGCCGGGATCTCGGCGGTACTCGAGGATACGGAGCTGCAACCGGTCGTGGGTGTCACCGATTACGAGCCCGAGAAGGAAGAGCGCGTTCTCTACGAGATGCTGTCCTGGCGGCCCTCCGGCGTGATCATCGCCGGGATCGAGCATACCGAGGCCTCCAAGGCGATGCTCAAGGCCAGCGGCATCCCGGTGGTCGAGATCATGGATACCGACGGCAAACCGATCGACACCGCCGTCGGCATCTCGCATCGCCGCGCCGGTCGCGAGATGGCCAAGGCGATTCTGCGCGCCGGGTATCAGAAGATCGGCTTTCTCGGCACCAAGATGCCGCTCGATCACCGTGCCCGCAAACGCTTCGAAGGCTTCACCGAGGCGCTCGCCAAGAGCGGCGTCGAGGTGCTGGATCAGGAGTTCTATTCCGGCGGCTCGGCGCTGGCCAAGGGCCGCGAGATGACCCAGACCATTCTGGAACGCGAGCCGGAGCTGGATTTCCTCTACTATTCCAACGACATGATCGGCGCCGGCGGGCTGCTTTACCTGCTCGACCAGGGCCGCGACATTCCCGCCGATATCGGGCTTGCCGGGTTCAACGGGGTCGAGTTGCTTCAGGGTCTGCCGCGCAAGCTGGCGACGATGGATGCCTGCCGCGAAGAGATCGGGCGCAAGGCCGCCGAGATCATCGCGACGCGGGTCGAGAGCCCCGACGCGGAATTCGACAAGATCATCGAGCTGACGCCCAAGATCGCCTACGGCGACACACTGCGCCGGTAACGCGTTAGAGAAACGGGCGCCGGGGCAGCGCCTCGGGGTCCGTCACCGCCAGCTCTGCCAGCGCTTGGATATCGGGCACGCTCAGCTTGCCGTCCGACCAGTCAGCCATGTCATCGCTGCGCAGCCGGCTCAGCGTCTTGTTGGTGTGGACCAGCGACAGGCCGAGCGCATCCGCCAGATCCTGCTGGCGGAAGGGCAGCGGCACCTGGCCGGCCTTCTCCAGCCCCAGTCCGCGCAGCCGCTGATAGAGCTTTAGAAGAGCCCAGGCCACGCGCTCGGTCCCGTCGCGCTGACCGAGCGTGGCCACGGTCTCGCCAAGAAAATGCTCCTCCGCCGCGGCGATCCAGGTCACATCGTAGGCCAGCGCCGGCTGGGTCCGGAACAGCGTCCACAGATCCTCGCGGCGAAAGACACAGAGGCGCATCTCCGTCACCGCCTCGATCGAGTGCATCATCTCGCCCATCACGCTGGCCTGGAGCCCGAGGAAATCGCCTGGCAGCACGAAGTTGAGTACCTGCCGGCGACCGTTTTCCAGCGTCTTGTCGCGCAGCCCCATACCCTCGAGCACGGTATAGATCTGCGGCGCGCTGGAGCCCTCCAGCAGGATCTGCGTCCCGGGTTCGACCGAAAGCTCGCCGGACTTGAAGTCTTCCAGAAACTCCTTTTGCTCCTCGGAATGCGGCGTGAACAACGCGCATTTCTGCATCGGGCAGGTCTGACAGGAGATTCTGTGCATCCGGTGAAATCCTTGCTGTTGATACGTCACAGTTAAATGCGGCTCCGCGCGGAATGTTCCACGCTCGCCACTTCTTTCCATGGCAGAGCGATATGACACCCAAAGACTGCGCAACACCGCGCCCTTCCTTTCTTATATTTGTCACAGAGCCCTTCGTGGCGGAGGACATCGCCACGACCCTGGGCGAAACCTATCCCGGCGCCCGCATCGAATGCGTGCAAGACCGCGACGCGGCGATGGCCGTGCTCAGCGAGCTGCCCCGGGTGGAGATGGCGATTGTGGCACTGACACCGGAAGAGGCGCAAACATCCGACCTTGGCAGGGCGCTGAGCGACCGACAGGCGCGCATTGCCCTGATGGGAATCGAAGCCGAAGACCACGGCGAGGCCTCGGGCTTTGCCGTGCTGCACCGCCCGTTCCGGACAGCGGATCTGCTGGCAATGCTCCGGGTTGCCGGTCGCTAACCGCGTTTCATGAAATCGTCACGCCGCTGTAACATCGCGCCGTTACGAGTCGCCCCGTCCGCGAAGTAAAGAGTGTCAGGTCGGCGCGGCGCGTCCCCAAATCTCCGGCCGAATGCCACATTTTTATAATCCTTTCATAAAGATAAGGGGTGGCCGTTTGGCCACCCCTTTTTTGCTCCATCGCGATTCCGCCTCAAGCGGAGCACCGGAAAAAGAGCGGGCCACCCACCCGCTCCTCCGGCGCTGCCGCGCCTGGATCACTCCAGCGCTTCGTCGGTGATGGCGTGGGTCCAGGCGGCCTCGCCCGGATCTTCGGTGATCACCGGATCGGCACCGGCCGAGAGCAGCACGTCGACGGTGCGCTGGAAATCCGCCGGGTCCAGCGCGCCGTTCGAACCGGCGGTGAGCTTGGCAACCTCGCCCATCATGCGTTTCTGGTGCTTTTCGGTCTGCGCGCCAGTGGCGTCGTTCTCCAGCACAATCTCGGCGGCCTCGTCCGGGTTCTCCTCGGCGTATTTCCAGCCCTTCATCGAGGCCGCGACAAAGCGGGTCAGCTTGTCGACCATCTCCGGATCTTCGAGATTCGCCTCGGTGGTGTAGAGTCCGTCTTCGAGCGTCGAGATGCCCTCATCCTCGTATTTGAACACCACCAGATCATCGGGGGTAAGCCCCGCGTCGATCACCTGCCAGTATTCGTTGTACGTCATGGTCGTGGCGCACTCGACCTGCTTTTGCAGCAGCGGATCGACGTTGAAGTTGATCTTCTGGATCGTCACCCCGCCCTCGGAACCGTCGGTGGCATAGCCGAGCTTGGACATCCAGGAATAGAGCGGCAGCTCGTTGCCGAAGAACCAGGTGCCCAGCGTGTGGCCGGGGAAATCCGCCGGCGTCTCGATGCCGTGCTCCTTGAGGCAGGTCAGCATCAGCCCAGACGATTTGAACGGCTGCGCGATATTGACGATGGGCGCGCCGTTCTCGCGCGCGGCCAGCGCCGAGGGCAGCCAGTCGACCATGACATCGGCGCCGCCGCCCAGCAGCACCTGCACCGGCGCGATATCCGGCCCGCCCGGCTTGATCGTCACGTCGAGATCGGCCTCGTCGTAAAAGCCCTTGTCCTTGGCCACGTAATAGCCGGCGAACTGCGCCTGGGTGACCCATTTCAGTTGCAGCGTCATCTCGTCCGCCGCCTGCGCCGTGCCGGCGGCCAGGCTCAGCGCGGCGGCGATGCTCAGTTTGGTAAGGGTGTTCATTGTTACCTCCGTGTTGATCTTGTCGTTGGTCCTGTTGGTCTTGTTCCGGTGCCTAGCTCTGCCCGCGCTGCGACGGGTGCCAGAAGGTCACGGCCTTTTCCAAAAGCGCGACACCGCCATAAAAGGCCGATCCCGCAACCGCCGCCACCACGATTTCAGCCCAGACCAGATCGAGCGCAAGCAGCCCGACGCTGGTGGAAATCCGGAACCCCATGCCGCGGATCGGCGAGCCGAAAAATTCGGCAACGATGGCGCCGATCAGCGCAAGGGTGGTGGCAAGCTTCAGCCCGTTGAAGATGAAGGGCATCGCCGCCGGCAGGCGCAGCTTCAAGAGCGTGGTCCAGTAGCCGGCGGCATAGGTGCGCATCAGGTCGCGCTGCATCGCGGACGTGTCGCGCAGCCCCTCGACGGTGTTCACCAGCATCGGGAAGAACACCATCACCACGACCACCGCCGCCTTCGACTGCCAGTCGAAACCGAACCACATCACCAGGATCGGTGCGATGCCGATGATCGGCAGGGCGGCGACGAAATTGCCCACCGGCAGAAGGCCCCGGCGCAGGAAATCGAACCGGTCGACCACAATGGCGGTGCCGAAGGCCGCAAGACAGCCGATCACATAGCCGCTGAGCGCGCCCTTGATCACCGTCTGAACGAAATCCTCCCAGAGCACCCCGGTCGAGCCGGCCATGCGCGCCGCGATGGCCGAGGGCGCCGGCAGCAGCACCGGCGAGATGCCGAAGCCGCGCACCGCCGCCTCCCAGACGAAAATCAGCGTGACGCCAAAGATCAGCGGCACCGCCAGCGCGGTTGTCCGGCCCGGCGCCTGCCGCGCCAGCCACACGTTCAGCGCCGAGCCGCCAGCCCAGGCGAGGATGCCGAGCAGGATCCACATCAGCCCATCCCCATGCGTTTCAGCGTGGCCCGCTGCACGATGCCGATCAGCCCGACAGCGGCGGCAGCCACGGCGGCGGCCATGAACAGCGCCGACCAGATCTGGATGGTCTGGCCGTAATAGCTGCCCGCCAGCAGCCGCGCGCCCAGGCCCGCCACGGCGCCGGTCGGCAGCTCGCCGACGATGGCCCCCACGAGGCTTGCCGCCATGGCGATCTTCAGCGAGGCAAAGAGATAGGGCATAGACATCGGCAGACGCAGCCGCAGAAATTCCTGCCCCCGGGTGGCGTTCCAGGTCCGCATCTGGTCGCGCATCATCCGCGACGGCGAACGCAGCCCCTTAACCATGCCGACCACTACGGGGAAAAAGCTCAGATACATCGAGATCATCGCCTTGGGCAGCAGGCCCGACAGGCCCATGGCGTTCAGCACCACAATGATCATCGGCGCGATGGCGAGGATCGGAATGGTCTGGCTGGCGATCACCCAGGGCATCACGCTCATATCCATGACGCGGATATAGACGATCCCCACCGCCAGCGCGAAGCCCAGCGCCGTGCCCATGCCAAAGCCCAGCAGAGTCGCCGAGAGGGTCACCCAGGCGTGGTAGACAAGGCTGCGCTTGGAGGTGACGTTCTTCTCCACGGTGGTCTGCCAGAGCTCCGTCACCACCTGATGCGGCGCCGGCAGCTTGGGTTTCTCCTGGCTCCAGGTGTCGAGCACCAGCTCGGCGGCGCCGAGCGTGCGATCCTGCCGCGCGGCGGTGTCGAGCGCCCATTGCGCGTTGAGCCAGATCGCGGCGGCGTACCAGATCGCCACGATCACCGCGACCACGGTCAGCACGGGAAGGACATGTCTCATCGGTGCCACTCCATGCGCAGCTCGGGCACGGTCTCCGGCGGCTCCGGCGCGATCTCGCCGCCGACCTGCCGGAACCCCTCGCGGCGATAGAATTTCTGCGCCCGCAGGTTCGGCGCATTGGTGTGCAGCCAGAGGAAATCGCGCCCGCGCTTGGCCTCGTCCATCAGCGCCTTGCCACAGCCCGCACCGGTACGCGCACAATAAAGCGCCCCGACGCAGCCTGTTTCGGGGTCGAGCGACAGATAGCCCTCGATCGGGTCGCCCAGCACCCAGATCTCACGGTCCGGCAGCGCCTCGCCGATGAACCCCTCCAGCACCTCCGGCGCATGCGCCCGCGGATACCAGGGCGTCTCGTCGATCCAGCGGTTCAGCACGGCGGCGATGCCCGGCACATCCTCCGGCCCCGCCCGTCTCGGGGTCAGCACCGCCATACTCATGAGAACGCCCCCCGGCTTTCATCTTTCTCCAAATACTCCAACGCAGCACTGGCCAGAATGTGCGGATTTCTGAGTATTTTAAGAAAGATGAAAGGATGTTCCGGTCCGATAGAGGCACGGTACAGGCTGGAGAGCCGATGACCGTGAAAGGTGAAGGGGGCGCCCGCAGCCTGACACGCAATGCGGGGCGGCACCGGGGGGCGGAGGGCGTCTGAGGCTCTCCGGACCGCAGCAAGGGGGCGGCGCGCTCAGTCATAGGCATGCCCCGCCCGCAGCCCCTCGCGCACGCGGTGGGCGATTTCGAGGAATTCCGGCGTGTCGCGGATGTCCAGCGGGCGCTCCCTGGGCAGC
This sequence comes from Salipiger abyssi, assembly GCF_001975705.1. Taxonomy (NCBI): domain Bacteria; kingdom Pseudomonadati; phylum Pseudomonadota; class Alphaproteobacteria; order Rhodobacterales; family Roseobacteraceae; genus Salipiger; species Salipiger abyssi. The sequence continues at coordinate 2,159,414 of NZ_CP015093.1, read as the reverse complement.
GGGCTTTCGATCACATCGGTGATCCGGCCCGGTCGCGGCGACATGACCACGATCTTGGTCGAGAGATAGACCGCCTCGGGGATCGAATGGGTGACGAAGCAGATGGTCTTCTGCGTGCGCGCCCAGAGCGCCAGAAGCTGCTCGTTGAGGTGATCGCGCACGATCTCGTCCAGCGCGCCGAAGGGTTCGTCCATCAGCAGGATATCGGCGTCGAAGGCCAGCGCCCGGGCGATGGAGGCGCGCTGTTGCATGCCACCCGAGAGCTGCCAGGGGTATTTCTTTTCGAACCCGGCCAGATCGACCAGCTCCAGCACCTCTTTCACCCGTCTGGCCTGCACCGGCCTGTCATAGCCCATGATCTCCAGCGGCAGGCGGATATTGCCGCCGATGGTACGCCAGGGGTAGAGCCCCGCCGCCTGGAACACGTATCCATACGCCCGCGCCTTGCGGGCCTCTTCCGGGCTGACGCCATTGACCAGAACCGTGCCGGCGGTCGGCTGTTCGAGATCGGCCATGACCCGCAGAAAGGTGGTCTTGCCGCAGCCGGACGGACCGATGAAAGAGACGAAATCGCCCTTCTCCACGGACAAGTTCACGTCGCGCAGCGCGTGCACCGGGCCGTCATTGGTCTGGAAGGTCAGGCTGACATCGCGCGCGTCGATGATGGCGCCTTCGGTCATGATCGCAGTGTCTCCCTCGGCGCCCGTGCAACGGCGGGCGCCTTGCCGATTGTCATGCAGAGCAAAGGATTACACCCCGCTCGCCGGAATGCCAGAGCGCTCGACCGGGCGCGGCGCGGTCAGTTCCTTCCACGAGGACAGCGCCTTGTTAACGGCGCCCGACGGCGTGCGCTTGACGAATTTGCCATGGCCCTCCTCGGGCTTCATCTCGCCATCCATCACCGCGACGCGGCCCCGGGTCAGCACGAAGCGCGGCAGACCCTTCACGTCCTTGCCCTCGAACACGTTGTAGTCGATGGCGGACTGCTGGGAGGCGGCGCTGATGGTCTTGGATTTCTCCGGGTCGAGCACCACGATATCCGCATCGGCGCCGACCAGGATCGCACCCTTTGTCGGATAGCAGTTGAGGATCTTGGCGATATTGGTCGAGGTCACGGCGACGAACTCGTTGGGCGTCAGCCGCCCGGTGCCGACGCCATAGGTCCAGAGCATCGGGATCCGGTCTTCGAGCCCGCCGGTGCCGTTGGGGATCTTGGTGAAATCGCCGACGCCATAGCGTTTCTGATCGGTGGTAAAGGCGCAATGGTCGGTCGCCACGCAGGAGAGCGAGCCGGAGGCCAGCCCGTTCCACAGGCTGTCCTGATGCATCTTGTTGCGGAAGGGCGGCGACATCACCCGGCGGGCGGCGTGGTCCCAATCCTTGTTGAAATACTCGCTCTCATCCAGCGTCAGGTGCTGGATCAGCGGCTCGCCCCAGACGCGTTTGCCCATCATCCGGGCGCGGCGGATGGCCTCGTGGCTGTCCTCACAGCTCACATGCACCACATAGAGCGGCACGCCGGCCATGTCGGCGATCATGATGGCGCGGTTCGTCGCCTCGCCCTCGACCTGCGGCGGACGGGAATAGGCGTGACCCTCGGGGCCATTGTTGCCCGCCGCCAGCAGCTTGGCGGAAAGCTCGGCCACCACGTCGCCGTTCTCGGCGTGCACGAGCGGGATGGCGCCCAGCTCGGCGCAGCGCTGGAAGCTGGCATAGAGCTCGTCATCGTTCACCATCAGCGCGCCCTTATAGGCCATGAAGTGCTTGAAGGTGGTGATGCCGCGTTCCTTCACCACGGTTTCCATCTCGTTGAAGATCTGCTCCGACCAGGAGGTGATCGCCATGTGGAAGGAGTAATCGCAATGGGCGCGGGTGGATTTGTTGTCCCACATCTGAAGCGCGTCGAGCAGGCCCTGATCGGGCGAGGGCAGCGCGAAATCCACCACCATGGTGGTGCCGCCAGCCAGTGCGGCGCGGGTGCCGCTTTCGAAATCGTCCGAGCTGTAGGTGCCCATGAAGGGCATTTCCAGATGCGTGTGCGGGTCGATCCCGCCGGGCATGACATAGCAGCCGGTGGCGTCGAGCACCTCGTCGCCTTTGAGGTCGGGACCGATCTCGACGATCTTGCCGCCGTCGATCAGCACGTCGGCCTCGTAGGTCAGATCGGCGGTGACGATGGTGCCGCCCTTGATGACTTTGGTCATTGCGTCTCTCCCTTGCAACACCCGCCCCGGAGCTCAGGGGATGTCATATGATATGTCGTGCCAATTCGGATTGGCCTCTGTGATAAGCCGATCCTTCCACGCCCGGCGCCAGCGCTTCAACTGCCGTTCGCGTCTGAGCGAGGTTTCGAAATCCTCGTGCTGCTCGAACCAGACCAGCCTGCGGATCTTGTATTTCGAAGTATGCGCCGAAAGCCCCGCGCGATGCGCCACGACCCGTGCCCGCAGATTGCCGCTGCGCCCGATATAGAGCGCGCCGCCCCGGCCTCCGCGCCGGGGCCTCCTGGTTTGTCATGAGGCCCCGGATCAGGTCCGGGGCGGGTGATCGCAAGTGGCTGATCACTCCACGATCTCCGCCGTCTCCAGCACGGCACGGAACAGCACCTCGGCGCCCGCCGTCGCCCAGTCCTTGGAGATCTCCTCGGCCTCGTTATGCGAGAGCCCGCCGACGCAGGGACACATGACCATGGTCGCGGGCGCCACCTTGGCGGCCCAGCAGGCATCGTGGCCGGCACCGGAAATCAGGTTCATGTGGGAATAGCCCAGCTCCTCGGCGGCCTTGCGCACATTGCCCACCAGCTCGGGCGCAAAGGTCACCGGGTCGAAATGGCCCACCGCCTCGACCGCGCAGCCGACGCCGATCTCGTCGCAGATCGTGGCGGCGCGTTTCTCGATCTCGGCGCGCATACCGTCGAGCTTGGCCTGATCGGGCGAGCGGATATCGACGGTGAAGACCACCGTGCCCGGCAGCACGTTGCGCGAATTGGGCGAAAACTGCATCTGGCCGACGCCGCCCACGGCGCCGGGCTGCGCGGCCATCGCCACCTCCTGCACCATCTCCAGAATCCGCGCCATGGCGAGCCCGGCATTGACCCGCATCGCCATGGGCGTCGAGCCGGTATGCGCCTCCTTGCCGGTCAGGGTGAATTCCAGCCACCACAGCCCCTGGCAATGGGTGACCACACCGATATCCTTCTGCTCCGCCTCAAGGATCGGACCCTGTTCGATATGCAGCTCGTAATAGGCGTGCATCTTGCGGGCGCCGACCTCTTCCTCACCCTTCCAGCCGATGCGCTCCAGCTCGTCGCCAAAGCGCTTGCCCTCCAGATCGGTGCGGCCATAGGCGTAATCCATGGTGAACTGGCCGGCGAAGACACCCGAGGCCATCATCGCGGGGGCAAAGCGCGCGCCCTCCTCATTGGTCCAGTTGACCACGCAGATCGGGTGTTTGGTCCTGATGCCGAGATCGTTCATCGAGCGCACCGCTTCCAGCGCACCGAGCACCCCCAGGACGCCATCGTATTTGCCGCCCGTGGGCTGCGTGTCGAGATGCGAGCCGACATAGACCGGCAACGCGTCGGGGTCGGTGCCCTCGCGCATCATGAACATGGTGCCCATCTGGTCGACGCCCATGCTGAGCCCGGCATCGTCGCACCAGGCTTTGAAGAGCGCGCGGCCTTCGGCATCGGAATCGGTCAGCGTCTGGCGGTTGTTGCCACCCGCGACGCCCGGCCCGATCTTTGCCATCTCCATGAGGCTGTCCCACAACCGGTCGCCGTCGATCCGGAGATTTTCACCCGGTGCCGCCATCTCGCTTCCCCTCTGCCGCTTGTCTTTTGCGCAGCCCTCACGGGCTGGCATGTGTTTTTTACCATTTGGTAAAGGTACGATTGCAACCGCCTCTCAGCGAGTCAAGAATTGACTGTCGCGCTCATGCCGGTAGACGCGCAGGGAACGGGCGGGCATGCCCAATAAACGGGCAGGACGGTGATGGACATGGCAGACGGCAGCGCAAAGAAACCCAGCCGCATTCAATTGCGCAACCGCAAGCGGATCATGGAGGCGGCGCTGGAGGTGTTTTCGCAGCACGGCTATCGCGGCGCGACCCTGGATCAGATCGCCGAGGCGGCGGGCATGTCCAAGCCCAATCTCATCTATTATTTCGACGGCAAGGAGGCGATCCATGTTGCGCTTCTGAATGCGCTGATGGAGGAATGGCTCGCGCCGCTGGCCGAGGTCAGCGACGATGGCGAACCTCTGGACGAGATCCTCACCTATATCCGGCGCAAGATGGAGATGAGCCGGCTGTTCCCGCGCGAAAGCCGGCTCTTCGCAAATGAGATCATCCAGGGCGCGCCGCGGATGCTGCCGCATCTGGAAAGCGATCTGAAGCCGCTCTTCGACGAGAAATGCGCGCTGATACAGAGCTGGATGGCAGCGGGCCGGCTGGCGCCTGCCGATCCGGCGCAGCTCATCCTGTCGATCTGGGCGATTACCCAGCATTATGCCGATTTCGACACACAGGTGCGCGTGCTGGTGCCTGACGAGGCAGAGGGCTGGGCGGCGGCAAACGCGCATGTGGAGGCGATGTTCCAGAATCTGCTGACACCGGGCGCAACCAAGAGTTAACCAGAATCGCGGCAGGCTTGGCGGATGAAATTCGATCCCTCCCTGCGCGCACCCGCGCTCTCCAACCCGGCATGGAAGACGCAGCTCTTTTCAGCAAAGGCCGCGCGCAATGGCGGCATCGTTCGCCGCCGGAAACGCGATGTGCATCGCGAGATCGGATATGACGATTTCGTCAGGGAGATCCGGTCGCGCGGCTTTCACATGATCGAATGCGGCGACCAGTATATCGTCATCTGCAATGCCGGCTCTCTGCGCATCCATTGCTAGCCCAGGAAAATTCGTACGAATTTTCCTGGGCAGAGATTTTTCGTACGAAAAATCTTATTCCGCCGCGTTCAGGCGCATCGGGTTGTTGGGATGCATCGTCCAGTCGGCGGGCTCTGCCTCCACGGCCTTGCCGGTGCGCGGATCGGTCATACCCGGCGCCATGCGCTCCATGGTAATGCAATCCTCGATGGGGCAGACATTGACGCAAAGATTGCAGGCGACGCATTCGTCATCCTTGACCGAAAACACCCGATCCTCGCTCATGGCGATGGCTTGGTGCGAGGTATCCTCACAGGCAGCATAGCAGCGGCCGCATTTGATGCAGAGATCCTCGTTGATCCTGGCCTTGCTGATATAATTCAGGTTCAGATGCTGCCAGTCGCTGACATTCGGCACCGCGCGACCGATCAGATCGGACAGCGCAATCTCCTTCTCATCGAGATATTGCGACAGGCCGGAGATCATCTCCTGCACCACCTTGAACCCGTAGGTCATGGCGGCGGTGCAGACCTGCACATTGCCGGCGCCGAGCGCCATGAACTCCGCCGCGTCGCGCCATGTGGTGACCCCGCCAATGCCGGAGATCGGCAGTCCCGCCATTTCCGGCGAGCGGGCGATTTCCGACACCATGTTCAATGCGATGGGTTTCACGGCCGGGCCGCAATAGCCACCATGCGCGCCCTTGCCGTCGATCGTCGGCTCCGGCGCAAAAAGATCAAGATCCACCGAGGTGATCGAGTTGATGGTGTTGATCAGCGACACCGCATCCGCCCCGCCCGCATGCGCCGCCAAAGCGGGTTTGCGGATATCAGTGATATTCGGCGTCAGCTTCACGATGCAGGGCATGCGCGTGTATTGCTTCACCCAGCGCGTCACCATCTCGATATATTCGGGCACCTGTCCCACCGCCGAGCCCATGCCGCGCTCGCTCATCCCGTGCGGGCAGCCGAAATTCAGCTCCACGCCATCGGCGCCGGTCTCTTCCACCAGAGGCAGGATCGCCTTCCAGGCCTCCTCGGTGCAGGGCACCATGATCGAGGCGATCAGCGCGCGGTCGGGATAGTCGCGCTTCACCGCCTTCATCTCGCGCAGGTTCACCTCCAGCGGGCGGTCGGTGATCAGCTCGATATTGTTGAGCCCCAGCAAGCGCCGGTCGGCGCCCCAGATCGCGCCGTAGCGCGGGCCGTTCACGTTGACCACCGGCGGGCCTTCCTCGCCCAGGGTCTTCCAGACCACGCCGCCCCAGCCCGCCTCATAGGCGCGACGGACATTGTATTCCTTGTCGGTCGGCGGCGCCGAGGCCAGCCAGAACGGGTTGGGGGATTTGATCCCGATGAAATCGCTCGTCAGATCGGCCATGGAAAGCCTCCTCCGGGTTAGCTGGATACGCGCCCCGGACGTGTTCCGGGGCCTCTCGTCGCGAGGTCCCGGACCGGCGTCCGGGACGGGTGAGCCTAGCCCATCAGGCTCGCATGAATGTCCTCGGCGGCGTCGCGGCCCTCGGCCACCGCCGTCACCGTCAGATCGTCGCCACCGCTGGCGCAATCTCCCCCGGCCCAGACGCCCGGCAGCGAGGTCCGGCCGGTGCCATCCACCGCGATCTTGCGCCCGTCGAGCTCTGGCAGCCCCTCACCCGTCAGCGTCTGCCCAATGGCGCGGAACAGCTGATCCGCGGGCAGGCGAAAGCGCTCGCCCGTGGGCGTCAGATCGTCGCCGGTGAACTCGAACTCGATCTCGCGCACCGCACCGTTGCCATGCACCGCCACCGGGGAAGCGCTGCAAATGATCCGCACCCCCTTGGCCGCCGCCAGTTCCTGCTCATAGACCGAAGCCGCCATGCGCTCGCGCGAGCGGCGGTAAACGATTGTGACGTTCAGCGCGCCCAGCAGTTTCGCCTGCACCGCGGCATCCACCGCCGTCATGCCGCCGCCGATCACCACCACGTCGCGCCCGACCGGCAGCGCCGCCAGATCCGAAGCCTGCCGCAGCTCGGCGATGAATTCCACCGCATCCTCGACACCCTGCTTGTCGTCTCCCGCGACACCCAGCGCGTTCACCCCGCCAAGCCCCATGCCCAGGAACACCGCGTCATACTCGGCCCGCAGCGCCTCGAGCGTCACATCGCGCCCCAGCGCCACACCGCTTTGCAACGTGATCCCGCCGATCTGCATCAGCCAGTCGACCTCGCGCGCCGCAAAGCCTCCGGTACTCTTATACGCCGCAATCCCGTATTCATTGAGCCCGCCCGGCTTCGCCCGCGCATCCATCAGCACCACCTCGTGGCCCATCATCGCCAGCCGATGCGCGCAGGAGAGCCCCGCCGGCCCCGCCCCCACCACGGCGATGCGCTTGCCGGTCGGCGCGTCGCGCTCGAACGGATGCACGCCCTCGGCCATCAGCGTATCGGTGGCATAGCGCTGCAACCGCCCGATTTCGACCGGCTTGCCCTCGGCGGTCTCGCGCACGCAGACCTCTTCGCAGAGGGTCTCCGTCGGGCAGACCCGGGCGCACATGCCGCCGAGGATGTTCTGCGACAGGATCGTCTTTGCCGCCGCCTCCGGCGTGCCGGTGGCGATCTGCCGGATAAAGAGCGGGATGTCGATCTCGGTGGGACAGGCCGTCGTGCAGGGCGCATCATGGCAGAAATAGCAGCGATCCGCCGCGACCAGCGCCTCGTGATCGTCAAGCCGCGGGTGCAGATCCGCAAATCCCGCCTCGATCAGGGCCTTGTCCAACCGCCCGGGCTGAATGCCCGGAGCCAGTGCCTTTGCGTCCATCGGTCGCCTCCCGCTGCCTTTGCTTTGGGAAAAAGCGTTCCACAGGTCAAATTTTTTATCAATCGGTAAAATATCGAAAGGCGGACCCGGCACGATGCGGCGCCCAAAATTCGGGCAAAGAAAAAGGCCGCATCCGAAGATGCGGCCCTTTCCGAAGAGAAGCGCGGAACCGGATCAGTTCTGCGCGTAGAATTCGATGACGAGGTTCGGTTCCATCTGAACCGCGTAGGGCACATCGGCCAGACCCGGGGTGCGCACGAAGGTCGCGACCATCTTGGAGTGATCGACCTCGAGGTAATCGGGCACGTCGCGCTCGGGCAGCTGGGACGCTTCCAGGACGGAGGCGAGCTGCTTGGACTTCTCGCGGACCTCGATCACGTCGCCCTCTTTCACACGGTAGGAGGGGATGTTGACGCGCTTGCCGTTCACCAGCACATGGCCGTGGTTCACGAACTGACGGGCGGCAAAGATCGTCGGCACGAACTTGGCGCGGTAGACGACCGCGTCCAGACGGCGCTCGAGCAGGCCGATGAGCAGCTCACCGGTGTCGCCGCGGATCCGCTCGGCTTCGGCAAAGATGCGGCGGAACTGCTTTTCGGTCAGATCGCCGTAATGGCCCTTGAGCTTCTGCTTGGCGCGGAGCTGAAGACCGAAGTCCGACAGCTTGCCCTTGCGGCGCTGGCCGTGCTGGCCCGGGCCGTATTCACGGCGGTTGACGGGGGATTTCGGACGGCCCCAGATGTTCTCGCCCATCCGGCGGTCGATTTTGTACTTGGCAGACGTGCGTTTGGTCACGGCTGATCTCCTTCACAATAAGTGCCTTGCGGCTTGGTCCGAAAACAGGGTTCCGTTTTTCGGGCCGCAATCGCAGTTTCGAAGGGCGTTGTCCTCTCCCCGGATTTGGCCGGAGCGACAGGGCATCCCCTCGCGGGGGCCACCAACACCAATGAAAGCGCGCTTATAGGCGCTTTGGCGGAGGAGTCAACACGCCCTGCGCCGGCACCGGAATCCGCTGCAAAATGCAATCATTTACCCGCGATTAAGCCCGGCAGGGCAGAGTGGCGCGCATCGGGGCCATGGCGGCCCGGCACGGCAGGACGAGCACGATAGGGGCGGCTGCGGCATGCAGGCACAAAACGCATTGGATCTGGCCCTCGCCAAGCGTGACAGCGGCATGCTGGATACGGTGCGCGCGGCGATCCGGCACCGGCAGGTGCTGCTGGCCTTCCAGCCGGTGGTGCAGGCACGGCAACCCGATATCGCCGCCTATCACGAGGGGCTGATCCGGGTGCTCGACGAGACCGGGCGCATCGTCCCGGCGGAGGAGTTCATCTGCCTAGTCGAGGAAACCGAATATGGCCGGCTGCTCGACTGCATCGCGCTGGAAAAGGGGCTCGCAGAGCTCGCGAGGGAGCCGGGGCTGCGCCTGGCGGTCAATATGTCGGCGCGCTCCATCGCCTATCGCGACTGGATGCGTATTCTTGAGCAGGGGCTCGCAACGGATCCGACGGTGGGCGAGCGGCTGATTCTCGAAATCACCGAATCCTCCGCCATGCTGGTGCCGGAGATCGTGACGAGCTTCATGGCCGGGCTGCAAAGCAAGGGTATCGCCTTTGCGATGGACGATTTCGGGGCAGGATATACAGCGCTGCGCCATTTCAAGGACTTCAGCTTCGACATTCTCAAGATCGACGGTCAGTTCATTCACGGAATCGCCCGCGATCCCGACAACCAGGTGCTGACCCGCGCCATCGCCGTCATCGCCGAGCAGTTCGACATGTTCACCGTTGCCGAATCGGTCGAGCGGGCGGATGACGCGCAGTATCTGACCGAAATCGGAATCGACTGCCTTCAGGGGTTTTACTTCGGCGCGCCCACCGTCTCGCCCGGCTGGCGCTCCGATGCGACCGGCAGCGCCACCGCCTGAGCGCGCGGACATCCGCTAACAGCCCCTCGGTGCGGAAATTTTGCGCTAGCATTTGCGCTATCAGCCCGCGATTTCCGCAGACAGGCACTGTCCCATGCCGCAGCGGCACGCTATGAACAAAGCGCAAGATCAAAACGGGAGGTCTTGCCGGATGGCCGGGCCTCCTGAGTCACGCTCTGCTTGGAGGAGTTATCCATGACCAATGTCGTCATCGCATCCGCGGCCCGTACCGCCGTCGGCAGTTTCGGGGGCTCGTTCGCCAATACCCCGGCGCACGATCTGGGGGCCGCCGTGCTCGAAGCGCTGGTCGCGCGCGCCGGCATCGAAAAGGGTGAGGTTTCGGAAACCATCCTCGGGCAGGTGCTGACCGCCGCCCAGGGCCAGAACCCGGCCCGTCAGGCACATATCAATGCCGGTCTGCCGCAGGAAAGCGCCGCCTGGAGCATCAACCAGGTCTGCGGCTCGGGCCTGCGCACGGTCGCGCTGGCGGCGCAGCACATCCAGCTCGGCGATGCCGACATTGTCTGCGCCGGCGGCCAGGAGAACATGTCGATGGCCCCGCATGCGCAGAACCTGCGCGTGGCCCACAAGATGGGCGATGTGAAATACATCGACACCATGATCAGGGACGGACTCTGGGACGCGTTCAACGGCTATCACATGGGCCAGACCGCCGAGAACGTCGCCGAGAAGTGGCAGATCTCGCGCGAAATGCAGGACGAGTTCGCGCTCGCCTCGCAGAACAAGGCCGAGGCCGCGCAGAACGCCGGCAAGTTCGACGACGAGGTGATTCCCTTCACCATCAAGACCCGCAAGGGCGAGACCGTCGTCGACAAGGACGAATACATCCGCCACGGCGCCACCATCGAGAACATGCAAAAGCTGCGCCCGGCCTTCACCAAGGACGGCACGGTGACTGCGGCCAACGCCTCGGGCATCAATGACGGCGCCGCCGGCGTGCTGCTGATGTCCGCCGACAATGCCGAAAAGCGCGGCATCACCCCGCTGGCGCGCATCGCCTCCTACGCCACCGCCGGGCTCGACCCGTCGATCATGGGCGTCGGCCCGATCTACGCCTCGCGCAAGGCGCTGGAAAAGGCCGGCTGGAGCGTCGACGATCTCGACCTCGTGGAAGCCAACGAAGCCTTTGCCGCACAGGCCTGCGCGGTGAACAAGGACATGGGCTGGGATCCGTCCATCGTGAACGTGAACGGCGGCGCCATCGCCATCGGCCACCCGATCGGCGCTTCGGGCTGCCGGGTGCTGAACACCCTGCTCTTCGAGATGCAGCGGCGCGACGCCAAGAAAGGCCTCGCCACGCTCTGCATCGGCGGCGGCATGGGCGTTGCCGTCTGCGTGGAGCGTCCGTGAGGCGCCTGAGCTTTCCGGATCGGGGCGCCATGGGCGCCCCTTTTCATTTGACGGCCTTTTTGTCGTTGTAAAATCTTCACGCAACATTGTTGCGCATCGAAACTTCTTTCGGTAACAACCTTACCTGAGAGTTCAAGCCAGACTGGAGGATATCATGGCGAGAGTTGCACTGGTCACAGGCGGCACGCGGGGCATCGGCGAAGCGATCTCCAAAGCGCTGAAGGCACAAGGCTACGACGTGGCCGCAACCTATGCCGGCAATGACGAGAAGGCCGCGGCCTTCACCGAAGCCACGGGCATCAAGACCTACAAATGGAACGCGGCGGATTACGAGGCTTCCAAGGCCGGTATCGCGCAGGTCGAAGCCGATCTCGGCCCGATCGACGTGGTGGTCGCCAATGCCGGCATCACCCGCGACGCGCCGTTCCACAAGATGACCCCGGAGCAGTGGAAAGAGGTGATCGACACCAACCTCACCGGCGTCTTCAACACCGTGCACCCGATCTGGCCCGGCATGCGCGAGCGCAAGTTCGGCCGCGTCATCGTGATCTCCTCGATCAACGGCCAGAAGGGCCAGTTCGCGCAGGTGAACTATGCCGCGACCAAGGCCGGCGATCTGGGCATCGTGAAATCGCTGGCGCAGGAAGGCGCGCGCTACGGCATCACCGCCAACGCCATCTGCCCAGGCTATATCGGCACCGAGATGGTCATGGCCGTGCCGGAGAAGGTCCGCGAGTCGATCATCGCACAGATCCCCACCGGTCGTCTGGGCGAGCCCGAGGAAATCGCGCGCTGCGTGGTGTTCCTGGCCGCCGACGAAGCGGCCTTCCTCAACGGCTCGACGATCTCGGCCAATGGCGGCCAGTTCTTCGTCTGATCGTCAGATCCGGCCCGGGCGGTGATCCGCCAGGGCCGCGCGACAAAAAAACGCCCCCGGAGCCATACGGTTCGGGGGCGTTTTGCTGCGCAGTCGCGCCAGACCGCAGGGCCGGGGAGCCTTCGGTCAGTGACGGCGCGGACGCAGCATCCGGAAGATCGCGGTGAACATTTCGCCTCGGGCCAGATGCGCGGCGCGAAAGGCATCGCGGTAGCGCTGATCGCGATGGGTCTCGATCATGACAGCCTCCTGACTCAGAAATTTTGAACTGACCCCAGGGTAAATTTCTGTCACGATGCGCACAAACGAGACTATTTCGGCCATCACACAAGAAAAACTTAACTCACCATGCCCGACAGGCTACCGCCCCTCACCGCCCTGCGCGCCTTTGACGCCGCCGCCCGCCACATGTCCTTTGCCGAGGCCGCGCGCGAGCTCAACGTCACCCCGGCGGCGCTCTCCTTCCAGATCCGCAATCTGGAGGAGCATCTCGGCGCGCCGCTGTTCCGACGGCTGAACCGCGCGGTCGAGCTGACCGCCGCCGGGCGCGCACTGGCGCCGGGCTGCGCCGATGCCTTCCTGAGGCTCGAAGAGGCCTGGCGCGCGGCGCGGCGGCGGCAGGACAGGCCAGTGCTGACGGTCACCGCCGGCCCCGCCTTCACCGCGAAATGGCTGTCGCCCCGGCTGTTCGAATTCGCGCAATGTCACCCCGAGATCGAGCTGCGCTTTTCAGCGAATTTCCGGATGATGGATTTCGAGCGCGACGAGGTCGACGTGGCGATCCGCTACCGCATCGAATCCGAGCCGTCGCTCTGGTCGATGGATCTGATGGAGGAATGGCTCTCGCCGATGATGACCCCGGCGCTGGCCGCGCGCTTTCCCACGCCGGAAAGCCTGCTGCAAGCGCCGCTTCTCGCCGAGGAGAGCACGGATTTCATCTCGCCCCGCCCGGACTGGGCAGCGTGGTTCCGGGCCTGCGGCATCGAGCGGCCCGCCATCGCCCCCACCCGGTTCAGCCAGGCCGACCATGCCATCGACGCCGCCCTTGCCGGCGCCGGCGTGATCCTGACGCGTTCGTCGCTGGCGGCGCATGCGCTGAGCGCCGGCACGCTGGTCGCACCGTACGATACCGCGCTCGGCACGCCGGCGCGGTATCGCTTTGTTTGCGCTGCGGGCAAAGAGGACGATGCCCGCATCGTTGCCTATCGCAACTGGCTGATCGGCGAGATCCGGACACACACGGAAACCCTGCCGTCAAAGCAGGTCATTCAGGTCGCGGATCTGGCTTAGTCTCTTGCTGGATGGTTCCGAGGGGCCGGCGGCCTCATGCGCCACCGGACCCGGGTCGTGAGGAGTAGCGGATCAGTGCGGCTGTTCGCTCAGCCGGGTGATCTCTTCCTTGAGGCGCAATTTCTGCTTCTTGAGCGTGGCGACATGCAGGCCGTCAGCGCTGGGACTGCGTTGCAGATCTTCCACAGCGGTCGAGAGGTTCTCGTGCTTCTTCTTCAGTTCCTGAAGATGCGAACTCAAGCTCATACTTTCCTCCTTTGCTGGGTTGAGCCTCCAGTGCAGCACATCCGGCGATTCAAGTCACGCCGCAGGTGCAAACGACATCAACATTCCCTTACCATGCGTCATGCACTGGGCGGTCACGGCGGGAAATTGAGCGCATCGCCTTCCCGCAGCACCGCACGAATGACGTCGGTATAGTCCTCGCCGTCTTCAAGATGGGCCGCGCCCGCATGCAGAAGTAGCGGCGCATGCAGGCGAAAAGCCGCCCGGCCACCCTTGCGCCCGCGGGCGAGAATCAGCCGAGGCGCGCGGCCCTCGCGCGGCGCCAGCGGCCAGAGCTCCAGCGATCCCAGCCCCGCCTGCATGGCGGAGATCAGCTCCGGCAGGCGCTCGGCGCGCTGGATGAAGGTCGCGGTGCCGCGCGGGGCGAGACGTTTGGCCGCAAGCGCCACCCAGGCGGCAAGCGGCACCGGGCCGGCCAGCGCCGTCTCGCGCCCGGCATCGGGCGCGGCGCTGCGGCTGGCAGCCTCGAAATAGGGCGGGTTGGCGATGACGTGATCGAAGCGCTGCGCCTTCAGCACGGCGGGTGGGTCGGCGATGTCGCCCTCGATCACCGTGCCGGTCAAAGCGTTCTCGGCGAGGTTCCGGCGGGCCAGCGCCGCATAGGCCGGCTGGATCTCCAGCCCGGTGAGCACCAGCCCCGCCACCCGCACACCCAGACAACAGAGCGCCGGCGCCGCGCCGCAGCCCAGCTCCAGCACGCTCTGGCCCGCCCGCGCCGGCACGGTTGCGGCCAGCAGCACCGGGTCGATGCCCGCGCGATAGCCTTCGAGCGGCTGCCAGAGCTGCACCCGCCCGCCGAGGAACGCGTTGCGCGTCAGCGCCGCCTCGGCAAAGGGATCAGCCCTCAAACTTCACTCCGTTCATGCGCAGGATGCGGCGGGCGTCGTCGATCTCGTCCGAGCGCACCATGAGACGGCGCGGCAGAATGCCCAGACTGCCTTCGAGAACGCTCATATTTACGTCCAGCTCGAAGCTGTCTATACCCTCCTCGTCGAGGAGGGTTTTGACCAGCGGGATCAGCGTGATGTCGGTGGTGCGTAAAAGCTCTTCCATACTGGGGATGTAAGGACAGGGCTGCCGCCTTGTCGAGCCTTATGCCGAGGGTTTGATGGGCCTGGATACGCCGAACCAAAAGCCGCATGACCGGCTTGCCGCGCTGCTTTCCGAAGATATGGCCAGCGTCAATGCGCTGATCCGCGAGCGCATGGCGTCGAAACACGCGCCGCGCATTCCGGAGGTCACCGCGCATCTGGTGGAGGCCGGCGGCAAGCGCCTGCGCCCGCTGCTGACGCTCGCCTCGGCGCGGATGTGCGGCTATGACGGCCCCTTCCATGTGCATCTGGCCGCGACGGTGGAGTTCATCCACACCGCGACGCTGCTGCATGACGACGTGGTCGACGAAAGCAGCCAGCGGCGCGGGCGGCCCACGGCCAACCTGCTCTGGGACAACAAATCCAGCGTGCTGGTGGGCGATTACCTCTTTGCGCGCGCCTTCCAGCTGATGGTCGAGCCGGGCAATCTGCGGGTGCTCGACATCCTGTCGAACGCCGCCGCCACCATTGCCGAGGGCGAGGTGCTCCAGCTCACCGCAGCGCAGGATCTGCGCACCGACGAAGACATCTATCTGCAAGTGGTGCGCGGCAAGACGGCGGCGCTGTTCTCTGCCGCGACCGAGGTCGGCGGGGTGATCGCCGGCGTCGAGGAGGCGCATGTGCAGGCGCTCTTCACCTATGGCGACGCGCTGGGGATCGCCTTCCAGATCGCCGACGACCTGCTCGATTATCAGGGCGACAGCGCGGCCACCGGCAAGAATGTCGGAGACGATTTCCGCGAGCGCAAGCTGACCCTGCCGGTGATCAAGGCGGTGGCCGCCGCCGATGACGAAGAGCGCGCCTTCTGGGTGCGGGTCATCGAGAAGGGCGACCAGCAGGAGGGCGATCTGGAGCATGCGCTGGCGCTGCTCGACCGTCACGGCGCGCTGGAAGTCACCCGCGACGACGCGCTCGGCTGGTCGGAAAAGGCCAAGAAGTCCCTGGCGGTGCTGCCCGAGAGCGAGCTGCGCGACCTGCTGATCGAACTGGCAGATTTCGTGGTGGCGCGGCTCTACTGAGCCCGCGGGCGGGCGACGTCAGAGGCATCGCCCAGCACGCAGTCCGCAACCCACCAGTCCGGATGTGCCCGCCGCAACTCGCTTGCGGCGCTTGCGGCGCCGCCCTGCCCCGGGAACAGCCCGAAACAGGTGGCGCCCGATCCCGACATCCGCGCCAGCGCGCAGCCCGGCAGCGCCGAGAGCGCGCTCAGCACCTCCGTGATCACCGGCTCCACCGCCCGCGCCGGCGCCTCCAGATCGTTGCGCATTTCCGCCAGGAAGCTCAGCAGCGCCTCCGGGGCGGAGAGATCCGGCAGCGGGTCGGGCATCGGCGGGTTGTCGCGGCGCTCCAGCGTGCGAAAGATGTCGGGCGTCGCCACCGGACAGCGGGGATTGGCCAGCACCGCATGCAGTTGCGGCAGCGTCACCGGCTCCAGCCGCTCGCCGATGCCGCGCGCCCGCAGCGGGTGGCAGGCGAGGCACATGGGCACATCCGCCCCGAGCCGCAGCGCCGCCTCGGCCTCGGCATCCCCGGGCACGCGGCCCCGCAGGTGCAGCATCCCGCGCATCGCCGCCGCCGCATCCGCCGAACCGCCGCCGATCCCGGAGGCCATCGGCAGGGCCTTTTCCAGCACCATCGCCGCGCCAGCCTCGCCGGCCAGGCAGGCGGCGGCACGCAGGGCGAGATTGTCCGGCCCCGCAGGCAGGCCCGCGCCCTCCGGCCCGGTCACCTCGAGCGACAGCGCATCCGCCGCGCTCAGCACCAGCCGGTCGCCGATGGAGGCGAAACAGACCAGCGAATCCAGCAGGTGATAGCCATCGGCCCGGCGTCCGGTGACATGCAGTGTCAGATTGATCTTTGCCGGGGCAAAAACCTCAATCGGCGCCATTGGCCACCTTGAGCGGCGGCGCGCCTTCCTCGGCGAGCACCTGGTCGAGCCCGACGCGAAGCTTGTGCCGGATGCGCTCGGGGTCGATCTCGTCGGAGGCATCGCTCCAGTTGACAAAGCTCAGCGCCCGTTTCCACTGGAATTCCGCCTCCAGATCGCGGCCCACCGCCCAGTAGACATCGCCCAGATGGTCGTTGACCACCGGGTCCACCGGCATCAGTTCGGCGGCGCGCTCCATATGCACGACCGCCTCCTCGTAGCGGCCCAGGCGGTAGAGCGCCCAGCCCAGGCTGTCGACGATATAGCCGCTCTGCGGCTGCGCCGAGACCGCGCGTTCGATCATCTTCAGCGCCTCGTCGAGCTTTTCCTGATGCTCGACCAGCGAATAGCCGAGATAGTTCAGCACCTGCGGCTGTTCCGGATTGAGCTCCAGCGCCTCGCGGAAATCGGCCTCGGCACCGTCCCAGTTTTTCAGCCGCTCCTTGGAGATGCCGCGTGCATAATAGAGGAACCATTGCGACGGGTGCGTGCCGTCGAAGCTCTCAAGCGCCGCGTCATAGGCGGCAACCGCCTCGTCATAGCGTTCGAGCTGACGCATCATGTCGCCCAGCGCCGATTGCACAGTGGCCTGATCGCCGTGGGTGTCGGCCAGCTGTTCGAGCACCTCGACCGCCGCATCGACCTTGTCGGCCGAGCGCAACGCCTCGGCGCGGCCCAGCTCGGCGGCGTGATAGGAGGGGTCGTCGCGCGGTACGCGCTTGTAGGTGGCCACAGCCAGATCGTACTGCCCGAGGCTTTCCAGCAGGCTCGCCGAGAGCAGGATCGCGCCCGCATGATCCGGGCGCAGATACTCGGCGATGCGGGAGTAAAGCAGGGTGAAATCGTCATTGGCCTCGTTGGCCAGCGCACCCGCCAGGGTATAGAACACCTCGGCGATGCCGTCCTTGGCGGAGGTCACATAGGTGAAGGGCAGCCGTTCGCCCTCGACCAGCGCCTGACGCATCTCCTCAAGCCCGGGATCGCGGGGCTGCGGAAAGCCCTCCTCGATCATCGCGACCGCTTGGTCCTGCCGGTCGAGCTGGCTGAGGATCTCCGAGCGCGCCATAATCGCCCGCCGCGTGAGCTGCATGCTGCCCGCCTGACGCCCGGCAAAGATCGTCTCGGCACCCTCGAAATCGCCGACCGAGGCCAGCGCCATCGCCTTGTGATAGGCGGCGAAGGCGGCAAAGCCTTTTTCCTCGCCGACCTTGTCGAAGGCGACCAGCGCCGCGCTCATGTCGCCGCGCCCGAGCTCGGCCCAGGCGCCGGCCAGCCCGTCGACCAGCGGGCCGATGGCCTTCTTGTCGTCGATCCGCTTCAGCAGCGCGTCGTAGTCCTCGCGCTGCGAGAGATCGGCGACTTGCGCCATATGGCCAATCTGGCTCTGGATCCCCTGTTCCGTGAGCCGGTCCGCCAGCTCCACCGCGTGCTCGATATCGCCGAGCGAAAGATTGGCCAGCGTGGCGCGCTCCATCAGCTCGGGATTGCCCGGATCGAAGGCGATGGCGCGGCCGTAATAGTCCGCCGCCGCCTTGAAATCGCCGAGGAAGCTCGCCTGACGCGCGGCCAGGTAGCCGCCCGAAAGACTGTTCGCCGCCACAGGCCCCGCCAGACCCGCCGCGAGCGCCAGTGCGATCCCCGCGCTCCGAAGCCTTCCCAACGCCGTGCCTGCCATGCCGTAGCCTCCTGTTATCATCGGCAAAGCCTATCTTGCCCGGCCTGCCCGCGCAATGCGGCGGCGGATCACGCCTCGGTCAGCGCGGCAGGTTTCTGCGTCCCTCGCCGCCCAGCCCGACATTCGGGCTTGCCGAGCCCGGACCTTCCGCAGTATTGATACGTTATAACATTGCATATTGGAGGTGACATGCCCGAAAAAGACCCCCGCCTGCCGGTCACCGTGCTGTCCGGATTCCTCGGCGCCGGAAAGACCACGTTGCTGAACGAGGTGCTGAACAACCGCGAGGGCCGCCGGGTGGCGGTCATCGTCAACGACATGTCCGAGGTGAATATCGACGCCGATCTCGTGCGCGAGGGCGGCGCCGATCTCAGCCAGACCGAGGAAAAGCTGGTCGAGATGTCCAATGGCTGCATCTGCTGCACCCTGCGCGACGATCTGCTGACCGAGGTCCGGCGCCTCGCCGCGGAAAAGCGTTTCGACTACCTGCTGATCGAATCCACCGGTATCTCCGAGCCGCTGCCGGTGGCCGCCACCTTCGAGTTCCGCGACGAATGGGGCCGCAGCCTCTCGGATGTGGCGCGGCTCGACACGATGGTGACCGTGGTCGACACGGTGAACCTGCTGGAGAACTATTCCAGCCACGATTTCCTCTCGGACCGGGGCGAAAGCCTGGGCGAGGCCGACGACCGCACGCTGGTCGATCTGCTGGTCGACCAGATCGAATTCGCAGATGTGGTGGTGCTCAACAAGATCGCCGATGCCGGGCCCGACCGGCTGGACGCGGCGCGGCTGATCGTGACCGCGCTCAACCCCGACGCGCAGATTATCGAGACCGATTTCGGCCGCGTGCCGCAGGAGCGGATCTTCGACACCGGACTGTTCGATTTCGAAACCGCGCATGAGCACCCGCTCTGGGCCAAGGAGCTTTACGGTTTTGCCGATCACATACCGGAAACCGAGGAATACGGCGTCTCGTCCTTCGTCTACCGGGCGCGGCGGCCCTTCGAGCC
Organism: Salipiger abyssi; assembly: GCF_001975705.1. Lineage (NCBI taxonomy): Bacteria > Pseudomonadati > Pseudomonadota > Alphaproteobacteria > Rhodobacterales > Roseobacteraceae > Salipiger > Salipiger abyssi. The sequence continues at coordinate 2,140,283 of NZ_CP015093.1, read as the reverse complement.
GGAGAAGATCCACAAGGTGCTGAACGGCCCGCTGCCCGGCGTGATCCGTGCCAAGGGGCATTTCTGGGTCGCCACGCGGCCCGACTGGCTGGCGGAGTTCTCGCTCGCCGGCGCGCTGTCGAGCATCCGCCCGCTGGGGCAATGGTGGGCCACCGTGCCCGAGTCGCGCCGCCCGCAGCATCCGCAGGCCGTGGCGTATCTGGAACAGCACTGGCAGGAGCCCTTCGGCGACCGCCGGCAGGAACTGGTGTTCATCGGCGCAGGCTTTGACCGCACGGCGATCACCGCCGCGCTGGATGCGGCGCTGGTGCCGGAGGGCAGCGGGTTCGTGCCCGAGAGCTGGGCCACCCTGCCCGATCCCTTCCCCGCATGGCGTCGCGCGGCAGAAGCCGCCTGACGCCATCCTGCCCGGCGGTGCCCCCGCCGCCGGGCGCTTTCCCGCCACTGTCCCGCCCGCGCCGCAAAAACCCCTCTTTTGCAAAAGCCTGTTTTGCCTCTATTTGCGCGGTCATGGACATCGTTCTGATCACCACCATCATCGCCTCGCTGTTCCTCGTGATCGGCCTGGCCGAGCCGCTCGCGGCACGGCTGCGGCTGCCTTACAGCGTGATCCTCGCGGTGCTGGGCATGCTGATCGGCGGCGCCGCGATCTTCTTCCTGCGCACCACCCTCACCGATGCGCTGAACCCGGTGGCCGAGGCCATCCTCGGCCTGCCGATCCGCTCCAACGTGTTCCTCTACGTCTTCCTGCCGACGCTGCTCTTTCAGGCGACGCTGGGCATGGAGATCCGCCGCATGCTCGACGACTGGGTGCCGATCCTGGTGCTGGCGGTGGTCGCGGTGGTGGTGGCCACGCTGAGCGTGGGCTTTGCGCTCTCCTGGACATCGAGCCTGCCGCTGGTGGCCTGCCTTCTGGTCGGTGCCATCGTCTCGACCACCGACCCCTCGGCGGTGATCTCGATCTTCCGCTCGCTCTCGGCGCCACGACGGCTGGCGCGAATCATCGAGGGCGAGAGCCTGCTGAACGACGCCGCCGCCATTGCGCTGTTCGGCTTCTTCATGGGCTTTGTCATGCTGGGCCTGCCGGACCCGACCTTGCAAGACGCGCTCACCCGCTTTCCGCTGCTGATCCTCGGCGGCGCGCTCACCGGCTGGCTCATCGCGCGCGCCGCGATCCGGGTGATGGGGCTGATCCCGCGCTACGAACTGGCGCAGCATTCGATCTCGGTCGCACTGCCCTACCTCGCCTATATCGTCGCCGAGCAGAGCGTCGGCGCCTCCGGGGTGATCGCGGTGGTGGCCGCCGGGCTGACGCTGAACCTCGTCGGGCCCGGGCGCCTGCCGCCGCAGGCCTGGACCAACCTGCGCGAGATCTGGGACCTGCTGGCGCATTGGGCCGGGGCGCTGATCTTTATCCTCGCCGCCCTGCTGATCCCCCGGCTGCTCGAAGAGTTCCGGCTGAGCGATGCGGTGCTGATCGGCGTGGTGGTGCTGGCCGCCATCGTGGCGCGGGCGGCGATCCTCTTCGGCGTGCTGCCGCTGCTGACCGCGCTGCGCCTGTCGCCCACGGTCGAGCGCCCGTATCGCGCGGCGATCCTCTGGGGCGGGCTGCGCGGCGCCGTCACCCTGGCGCTGGCGCTGGCGGTGACCGAGAGCTTCCGCGTGCCGCTGGAGGTCAAGCGGCTGGTGGGCATCCTCGCCACCGGCTTCACCCTCTTCACGCTGATCGTGCAGGGCACGACGCTGCGCTGGGTGATCCGCAAGCTGGGGCTCGACCAGCTCTCGCCCATCGACCAGGCGCTGTCGCGGCAGGTGGTGGCGGTGGCGCTGCAAACCGTGCGCGAGGATGTCGCCCGTACCACCGCGAATTACGAGCTCAACCGCGACATCGTGCGCGGCGAGGCCAAACGCTTTGGCGACCGGCTGAACCTCGCGGTGCAGGAGGCCGAAGAGACCACCGAGATCCTCGAGCGCGACCGCATCACCCTCGGGCTGATCGCGCTGGCGGGCGCCGAGCGCGACACGATCATCGCCCGGGTGCGCGACCATTCGGTCTCGTCCCGGCTGGCCGAACAGTTGCTCTCGGATGCCGACCGGCTGATCGAGGCGACGCATTCCTCCGGGCGCACCGGCTATCGCCGCGCCGCGCGGCGCACCGTCGCCTATGGGCGCGGCTTCCGGCTCGCCGCCGGGCTGCACAATCGCTTCGGCCTGTCCGGCCCGCTGACCCGGCTCACCGCCGACCGTTTCGAACAGCTTTTGTCGCAGCGGCTGATCCTGCGCGATCTCGACGGGTTCATCCATGGCCGCATCCGCCGTATCCACGGCCGCCGGGTCTCTGAACTGCTGACCGAATTGCTGACCCAGCGCATGAAGGCGCTGTCCCGGGCGCTGGACGGGCTGCGGCTGCAATATCCCGGCTATGCCGAAGAGCTGGAGCGCCGCTTCATCCGCCGCACCGCGCTGCGGCTGGAAGAGCGCGAATACGCCTCCATGCGCGAGGACGGGCTGATCGGCGACGAGCTGCACACCGCGCTCGTGCAGGACATCGCCGCGCGCCGCGCCGCCGCCGAGGAACGTCCAAAGCTCGACCTGGCGCTGCAACGCGCGGAACTGGTGCGGCAGTTTCCGCTCTTCGCCGGGCTCGACGAGGCCGCGATCCGGCGGCTCGCCCGGTCGCTCTCGACGCGCTACGCCAATGCCGGCGAGGTGGTGATGGCCAAGGACAGCCCTCCGCGCAGCGTCTGCTTCATCGCCACCGGCGCGGTGGAGCTGGAGAATGCCGGTCAGGTCTGGCGGCTGGGGCGCGGCGAGATGTTCGGCCAGATGGCGATCCTGACCCGCAAGCCGCGCCGGGTGGAGGCCCGCGCCATGGCGCCCAGCACGCTGCTTATTCTCGACGAGACGCGGTTCCGGCGCCTGCTCAAGCGCAGCAACCGTCTGCGCGCCGCCGTCCGCGCCAGCGCCGAGAAACGCGGCATCGACCCCGATACGATCCTGCCGGCATAGGCGGAAGCGGGGCCGCAGCGCGCCTGCCTGCCTCAGAGCGAATCGAACTTGCGCGCCAGCTTGGCGTCGAGCGACGACAGCCCATCCACATCATGGGTCGAAAGCACCACATCCACGGTCTTGTAGACATTCGTCCATTCCGGGTGGTGGTTCCACTTCTCCGCCCACATCGCGGCGCGGGTCATCCAGGAAAACGCTTCGGTGAAATCCTCGAAGACATAGCGCTTGTGAATCGCGTCGCGGTCTTCGAGCATCTCCCAGCCGTTCTCCAGCAGCGGCGCGAGGATCGTCTCGCGTGCGGTATCCGAGAGTTTTTCGGTCATTCCTGTTCCTCTATCTGGTCTTTGCGGAAGGGCCCGTAGGCGGTGAGGATCTCGATATCTTCGCCCACCGCCTGCCGCTCTTCCTCAAGATAGCGCGCCACCGCCTTGGCAAAACCCTGATCGGCCAGCCAGTGCAGGCTGTGGGTCTCGACCGGCAGGTATCCGCGCGCCAGCTTGTGCTCGCCCTGCGCCCCGGCCTCGACCCGCGCCAGCCCGTGGCGGATCGCGAAGTCGATGGCCTGATAATAGCAGGCTTCGAAATGCAGGCAGGGATGATCCTCGACGCAGCCCCAGTAACGGCCATAAAGCGCCTGGCGCCCGATGAAATTCAGCGCCCCGGCCACGTAATGCCCGTCGCGCTCGGCCATGACCAGCGCGATATCGTCGCGCAGCGTGTCATGGGCGATCTCGAAAAACGCCCGCGTCAGATAGGGCGAGCCCCATTTGCGCGCGCCGGTATCCTGATAGAAATGCCAGAACGCATCCCAGTGCTCGGGCCTGATCTCGTCGCCGGTCAGCATGCGGATGGTGCCGCCAAAGTCGTGGGCGGTACGGCGTTCCTTGCGGATGTTCTTGCGCTTGCGCGAGCTGAGGCTGGCGAGGAAGGCGTCGAAATCCGCGTAATCGTGGTTTTCCCAGTGAAACTGCTGCGTCACCCGCCGCAAAAGCCCCATGCGCTCGCCGGCAATGGCCTCGGCTTCGGTGCAGAAGGTGACATGCAGCGAGCTGAGCCCGTTCTGCGCGGCAAACTGCGCCGCCCCCTGCACCAGCGCCGACATGCCGGCCACGTCCTGCCCCGGCTTGCTCAGAAAGCGCCTGCCGGTGGCGGGGGTGAAGGGCACGGCGATCTGGAGCTTGGGGTAATAGTCGCCGCCTGCGTTCTCATAGGCATGCGCCCAGGAATGATCGAAGATGTACTCGCCCTGGCTGTGGCCCTTGGCATAGAGCGGCGCCACGGCGATGATCTCGCCATCGGCCTCGGCGGTCAGGTAGCGCGGCTCCCAGCCGGTGCCCGGGCCGACCGAGCCCGATGCCTCCAGCGCGTGCAGAAAGCGCCAGGTCGTGAAGGGATCCTGCGGACGCCCGCCATCCACGACCTCGGGACAGGCGCAGGCGTCCCAGTCGCTTTGCGCGATCTGGTCGAGCGACGTCAGGACATTGACGGCGATGGTGGCGCCGGAGCTTTGATCTGTCATGCGTGGGTGTTCCCTGCCTGCCTCTAATCTGGCCTGCATGCGCCGGGGATCAAGCGGCGTAGCCCTCGAATGTGATGTTCTGCGCGACCTTTCGCGCCTGCGCCTCTTCGGCGGGCGTGCGGATCGTCCAGCACAGCACCGGCGTGCCGGCAGCGCGCAGCGCGGTGACGCGCGGATTGTCGAGATCGCGCCAGTGATGGCTGATAAAGCTCGCCCCCGTACGCTCGAAATCCGGAATGCCGCGCAGCCGTTCGCGGGTGGCGGGCGGCAGCGTCGGGTAATCCTCCGCCGTGAAGGCGCAGGTGGTGAGGCCGCGCGGCAGATCGGACGCCAGCCGGGCCAGCGCCGCCACCGTATGCGGGTTGAAGGACATCAGCGCCACCGGCCCGTCATAGCCGCTGAGCGCCGCCACAGCGGCGCGTTCCAGCGCACCCACATCCGGGCCCATGGCGCCGTCCTGATCCTTGAACTCGATGAGCAGCGGCACCTTGCCTGCCACCAGTTTCAGCACCTCGGCCAGTGTCGGGATGCCGGCCTGACCGTGGCGCAGCGGGATCGCGCCCAGCTCCGCCGCGCTGCGCTGGCGCACCGGGCCGCTTTGGGCGGTCAGGCGCGCCAGGTCGTAATCGTGAAAGACCATCGCCTCGCCATCGGAGGAGAGCTGAAGGTCGATCTCGATGCCGTAGCCCGCCGCCACCGCCGCGCCGATCGCCTCGACGGAGTTCTCGGGTCGGCCCGAGGCCACATCGTGCAGCGCGCGGTGGGCGATGGGCCGGTCGAGAAAGGCGGCAGGCAGCGCGTGCATGGCTCAGGCCAGCTCGAAGATCGCGTCGATCTCGACCGCGACACCGAGCGGCAGCGCACCCGCCGAGACCGCGGCGCGGGCATGGCGCCCGGCATCGCCCAGCACCGCGACGAAGAGGTCGGAGGCGCCGTTGATCACCTTGGGCTGATCGGTGAAATCGGGTGTCGAGTTGACGAAGCCGGTCAGCTTCACCACCCGCTTGATCTTGCCCAGATCGCCACCGCAGGCGGCCTTGGCCTGCGCCAGAAGGCTCAGCGCACAGGCGGCGGCGGCTTTCTGGCCCGCGTCGACATCGAGATCGGCGCCGAGCTTGCCGAGGATCAGCCCGTCCGGTCCCTGGCTGATCTGGCCGGAGATGTAGAGCATGTTGCCGCTCTGCACATAGGGCACATAGTTTGCGGCGGGGGCAGGTGCGTCGGGCAGGGTCAGGCCCAGTTCGCTCAGGCGGGCGTCGATATCGGACATGGTCGTCTCCATTGCTTTTCCGGCGCGAAGCTAGCCGCCCCGCGCCGCAATGGAAATAGCCCTCTGACCGATGGCGTTCAGCTCTCGCGGAACGCCTTGGAAAAGTAATCGGTGAAGGGTTTCACCAGATAGGCCAGCGGCGTGCGGTCGGCGGTGCGCAGGAAGGCCTCGACCGGCATGCCCGGGATCAGCGTGGTGTTCTCGGGCAGTTTCGCTAGCTCGTCCTCGTTGAGCACGATCTCGGCCCGATAATAGCTGACCGAGGTGTTCTCGTCGGTGAAGGCATCCGCGGAAATCTGCGTCACCGTGCCAAAGAGCTCGGGCGTCACGCGCTGATCGAGCGCGGCAAAGCGCAGCGTCACTTCCTGGCCGACATGGGTCTGGTCGATATGGATCGGCTCGACCTGCACCGCGATCACCAGCGGACGGTCCTGCGGCACGAGGTAGAGCACCGGCTCGGCGGCGCGGATCACCGAACGCGGCGCGAACACGGTCAGGCCATAGACCACACCCGAGACCGGCGCGGTGATCTCCATGCGCTTGAGCTGCTCCTTCAGCGCCTGACGCTGCTCGGCCAGCTCGCGCGAGCGGAATTGCATGTCGCGCAGCGTGGTGATCGCCTCTTCGCGGCGCGTGGTGTCGAGCTTGAGGATCTCGATCTCGATCTCGGTGATCTGACCCTCGGCCTGCGCCTTCTGCGCGATAAGCTCGCCACGCGAGCCGGCGAGCCGCGCCCGCTCGCGCTGGAGCGCCAGCACGCGGCTGGCCTGCGCCAGGCCACGGTCGAGCAGCGATTGCTGGTCGGTCAGCTCTCTGTCGATCAGCTCAAGCTGGTCTTCGAGCGCCAAGGTCTGCGCCTCGACCCCGTCGATCTGGTTGCGGATCTGGTCGCTGCGCTTGCTCAGCTGCTCGATCTCTCGCCCGACGGAGTCGCGGCGCGCGAAGAACAAGTTGCGCTGGCCTTCGACAAGCTCGGCGATTTCCTCGTTCTCACCGGCCAGCTCCAGCAACTCCTCGGAAAACACCAACTCCTCGTCGCCATCGCGTTCGGCGGTGAGACGGGCCCGGCGCGCCAGAAGCTCGAAATACTGGCCCTCGACGATCGTGAGCTCCGATTGCAGGAGCGTCGGATCGAGCCGGATCAGCACCTGCCCCTTTTCGACCACGTCGCCTTCATCGACGAGGATCTCGGACACGATGCCGCCATCTGCATGCTGCACGACCTGTCGGTTCTGATCGACCTGGATCTGCCCGCCGGCGATGATCGCGCCGGAAATCTCGGTGGTCGCCGCCCAGGTGCCAAAACCTCCGACCAGAATGACCAGTGCCAGAAGGCCGAACATCATCGGTTTGCGCAGCGGAAAATCCTTGCCCTGCTCGCTCATCGTACCCCTCCCGGCCCAGCGTTCTGGGCGAGCTGTTCGTGGTTCTTGACCATGCTGCGCAGCACCTCGTCCTTCGGACCAAAGGCGGCGCGGGCGCCGTGTTCGAGCATCAGAAGCACATCGCATTCGCGGATCGCGGCGGGGCGGTGCGCCATGATGATCACGGCCTTGCCCTGTTCCTTCATCCGGCGGATCGCCTGGTTCACCGCCTCCGACCCCTCATTGTCGAGGTTCGAGTTCGGCTCGTCCAGAACGAGGATCACCGGATCGCCATACATCGCCCGCGCCAGGCCGATGCGCTGCAACTGTCCGCCCGAGAGCCGCCCGCCGGTCGCCGAGACCCGCGTGTCGTAGCCATTGGGCAGCTTGAGGATCATGTCATGCGCCGCGGCCTTTTTCGCCGCTTCGACGATCAGCTCGGGATCGGGGGTTTCCGACAGCCGCGCGATGTTCTCGGCGATGGTGCCGTCGAACAGTGTGACGCGCTGCGGCAGATAGCCGATATGCTTGCCCAGCGCCTGCCCGTATTGCTCGATCGAGGCGCCGTCGAGACGGATCTTGCCACCGGCCGGGCGCCAGACCCCGGTCAGGGCGCGGGCGAGCGTCGATTTCCCGGCACCGGACGGCCCGATCACCCCAAGCGCCTGCCCGGGGGTGAGGCCAAAGCTCACGAGCCGCAGCGCCGCCTGATGCTCGCCCGGCGGCACAACGGTCAGCTGCGTCACCTCGAGCTGCGCCCGGGGTTTGGGCAGCGGCAGCCGCTGCTCCTCGGGCGGGATTTCGGAGAGAAGCTGCGACAGGCTTTCCCAGCCCTTGCGCGCACGGGTCACCATCGGCCATTGGCCGATGGCCAGCTCGATCGGCGCCAGCGCCCGGCCCATGAGGATCGAGCCCGCGATCATCGCGCCCGCCGTCAGCTCGCCCTGAAGCACCAGATAGGCGCCAAGCCCCAGCATCGCCGATTGCAGGAACAGACGGAACGTCTTGGTCACGACGGTAAAGGTGCCGACGATATCGGTGGTGCCGATCTGCCCCTTGAGCGAGGAGGACCGCGCCTTGTGCCAGCGCTGGAACGCCTCTTCGCGCATGCCCAGCGACTGCACCATCTCGGCCTCGTTGCGGATCTGCTCCGAGGTGTGCTCCGCACGCAGCAGCGCGCGGTTCGATTTCAGCGTCGGTTTGCGGCTGAACAGCTGGTTGAAACCGGTGATGATCACCAGCACCACGCCACCGGCCAGGGCGAGATAGCCGAGCCAGGGATGGAAAATGAAAATCCCGGCGATGAAGAGCGGAGTCCACGGAATATCGAACATCGCCATCAGCACCGGCGAAGACATCAGCCGCTGCACCGATTCGAGGTCCCGCAGCCCGGTGGCGGCCAGCTCGTCGGGCTTGACGGCAGAGCGCCGCATCACCGCGTCGAAAACACGCACGTCCATTGCGGCCTGAAACCGTGCCGCGACACGCGCCATGACACGGCCGCGGGCATAGTCGAGAATGCCCATCATGCCGTAAAGAAAGGCCACCAGTACCGAAAGTGCCAGCAGCGTCGCCTCGGAACGCGAGCCAAGCACCCGGTCGTAGACCTGGAGCATGTAGAGCGGCCCGGTCAGCATCAGAAGGTTCACAAAGAAACTGAAGATCGCGACAAACCAGTAATAGGCGCGGCTTTGCTTGCGAGCGGCCAGGAGTTCATCGCGGCCCGCCTCGTTGGATGTTTGTTGCATGAGCGCGTCGGCTCTCCCGTGGTAATGCGTATACCTGTATCATGCACAGGCAATGGTTTAACGATCGTTCCACCATCCCGGTCACGCGGGCATGGCGGGCCCGCTGCTTGCTTGGATCACGGGCCATCTGCAATTATGAGTCCTTGTATAACAACAGCAGGAATTTCCAATGCCATTTCTCTGTCTGACGGACCGGACCCGGACACTCCGAACAGGTGTCCTTCTGGCCGCCAGCCTGATCGTTTCGGCCTGTGCCGTCCCCGGCCCCGGAGAGGCGCCGGACGGCATATATGACCCCAACGAAGGCGCGAACCGCCGCGTGCATGCATTCAACAAACGGGTCGACAGCACGCTGTCCGGCGGCGACGGCCCGGGCCTTGCCGCCTCTGTGCCCGCGCCGGTGGCCGCCGGGATCGGAAATTTCGCCGATACCGTATCGCTGCCGCAGACCGTGGTGAACCAGATCCTCCAGGCGCGGCTGGGCCGTGCCGCGCGCAACACGCTGCGGTTCTCGGTCAATGCCACCATCGGGGTCGCGGGCCTTTTCGATGTGGCCTCCGAGATGGGGCTGCCCGAGGATGACAGCGATTTCGGCGAAACCCTCTATGTCTGGGGCTTCCCCGAAGGCGCCTATATCGAGCTGCCGGTGCTTGGCCCCGCCACCGAGCGCGACGCCGTCGGCAAATTCTTCGACCTCTTCACCGATCCGGTGAGTTATCTGGTGCGTACCCCCGACCGCTATTATGCCAGCGGCGCGCGGCTCGCCGACAAGGCTCTGAAGCGCGCCGAATACGGCGACAGCATCGACGCGCTGCTATACGACAGTGCCGACAGCTATGCGCAGCTGCGCATGATCTATCTTCAGAACCGGCGTTTCGAGCTGGGAGATGAAACCTCGGGCGGCGAGGACTATATCGACCCCGAAGCACTGGATACGGAGGGTTTCTGATGGCGCAGCAACTGTTTTCGCGGCGCGGCGTTCTGGGCTGCACGGTCGCGGCGGGCCTCATGGCGGCGCTGCCCGGCGCGGCTCTGGCGGTTACCGCAGGGCAGGCTCAGGGGCTGGTCGATCAGCTTGTGGGCGAAATCAACAGGGTGATCGATTCCGGCAAATCGGAATCGGCGATGATCGGCGATTTCAAACGCATCTTCGAACAATACGGGGATATGCCCTATATCGCCGCCTATGCGCTCGGCGCCGACGGGCGCAGCGCCAGCACGTCGCAGAAACGGGCGTTCTCGGCGGCCTTCTCGGGCTATATCTCGCGCAAATACGGCAAGCAGTTCCGCAAGTTCATCGGCGGACGGCTGGAGGTGAACGGCGCGAAGAAGGTCAAGAACGCCTATCAGGTCTCGACCACCGCCTATCTGCGCGGTCAGGCGCCTTTCGAAGTCACCTTCTTTGTCGGCGAGAAATCGGGCCGGTTCTACAACATGTATATCGAGGGCGTGAACATGCTGCTGACCGAGCGCACCGAGATCGGCGCCATGCTCGACCGGCGGCGCGGCGATCTCGACGCGATGATCGAAGACCTCAAACGCGCCGGCTGACGCAAAGCGGGCGCCCTGTGAGGCGCCCGCGATACATCATCCCAAGACCGGATCACATGGCGTCGAGCAGCCCCTCGCCGGCCGAGATTTCGCATTCGCCCGGGCTCGCCTCGGCGTGGAAAAGCGTGACGGTGCCGTCTTCAACCAGCATCGCATAGCGTTTGGAGCGCGCGATGAGCCCCGCCGGCGGCGCGGTGAAATCCATGCCGATGGCCTTGGTGAACGCGCTTTCCGCATCCGAGAGCATGGTGATCCCGGCCTCGGTGGCGCCGGTCGCCTCGCCCCAGGCCTTCATCACGAAGGGATCGTTGACCGAGACGCAGATGATCTCGTCCACGCCCTTTTCGGCAAAGCTGTCCTTGGTCCGGATAAAGCTCGGCACATGCGCCGAGTGGCAGGTGGGGGTGAACGCCCCCGGCACGGCGAAGATCACCACCTTGCGGCCCGCCAGCTTGTCTTCGAGCTTTACCTGTTCGGGGCCCTCGGGGCCCATCTGGCTCAGCGTTGCGGCAGGCAGGGTGTCGCCTTTTGAAATAGCCATGGTCGCGCGTCTCCCTAGATTGCGTTTTCCACGCACCGGGATATAGGCTGCGCGCTAACAAGACCAAGGAAAAATAAAGGAGCCAGGGATGGGCGATGTTGTGGTGATCGGCGGCGGACAGGCCGCCGCTTCGCTGGTGGCGAGGCTGCGGGCAAAGGGCTTTGACGGCGGCATCACGCTGATCGGCGCGGAACCGGTGCCGCCCTATCAGCGCCCGCCGCTCTCCAAGGCCTATCTGCTGGGAGAGATGGAGGAGGAGCGGCTGTTTCTGCGCCCGCCCGCCTTTTACGACGAGCAGAACATCACCCTGATGCTGGGCGAGCCGGCGATTGCCGTGGATACCGAGGCGCGCCATGTCATCGCCGGCGGGCGCGAGCTTTCCTATGACGATCTGGTCTTTTGCACCGGCTCGGCGCCGCGCCGCCTGCCGGCGGCCATCGGCGGCGATCTCGACGGCGTCTTTGCCGTGCGCGGCATCGCCGATGTCGATGCCATGCGCGCGCGCTTTGCCGAGGGCGCCCGGGTGCTGATCGTCGGCGGCGGCTATATCGGGCTGGAGGCGGCGGCGGTGGCCTGCAAGCTGGGGCTCAAGGTCACGCTGGTCGAAATGGCCGACCGCATCCTTCAGCGCGTCGCCGCCCCCGAGACGGCGGACTACTTCCGCGCGCTGCACAACGCGCGCGGCGTCGAGATCATCGAAGGCGTCGGACTCGGTCGGCTGACCGGCAGCGAGGGCCATGTGACCGGCGCCGAGCTGACCGACGGGCGCAGCCTCGCGGTGGATTTCGTCATTGCCGGGGTCGGCATCCTGCCGGAAACCGCGCTGGCCGAGGCCGCCGGCATCGGGATCGAGAACGGCATCCGCACCGATGCGATGGGCCGCACCTCGGCGCCGCATGTCTGGGCGGCGGGCGATTGCGCCTCGTTTCCGCAGGGCGATGCGCAGCTCCGTCTGGAAAGCGTCGGCAATGCCATCGACATGGCCGAGGCCATCGCTGACAATATCCTCGGCGCCGGTGCGCCCTATGTGCCCAAGCCCTGGTTCTGGTCCGACCAATACGATGTGAAGCTTCAGATCGCCGGGCTCAACACCGGCTATGACCGCGTGGTGGTGCGCAAGAGCGGGGCGGCGGTGTCGCATTGGTATTACGCCGGCGAGACGCTTCTGGCGCTCGACGCGATGAACGATCCGCGCGCCTATATGGTCGGCAAACGGCTGATCGAAGCGGGCAAGTCGCCCGATCCCGTTGCGGTGGCCGATCCGGACACCGAGCTGAAAACGCTTCTGAAAGCGTGAGGATCATTGCCGGAGACTGGCGCGGACGGGCGCTGACCGCGGTCGGCAAGGGCGATCCCCGCGCGCATCTGCGCCCGACCACCGACCGGGTGCGCGAAAGCCTGTTCAACATGCTGGCGGGCGGGCGGTTCGGCGAGCCTTTCGGCGGCGCGCATGTGCTCGATCTCTTTGCCGGCACCGGCGCGCTGGGGCTTGAGGCACTGTCGCGTGGCGCGGCGGATTGCGTCTTTGTCGATGACGGGCGCCGGGCGCAGACGCTGCTGCGCGACAATATCCGCCTGCTGGGCTGCAACGACCGGGCGCGGGTGATCGCGCGCGACGCCACACGCCTGCCGCCGGCGGAAACCGCCTGCGATCTGGTGTTTCTGGACCCGCCCTATGGCAAGTCGCTGGGCGCCGCCGCTCTGGGCACCGCGCGAGCCGGCGGGTGGATCGCGCCGGAGGCGCTGGTGGTCTGGGAAGAGAACGCGCCGCAGCTGGCGCCGGAGGGATTTTCCCTGCTCGACAGCCGCCGCTATGGCGACACCCATGTGACGGTACTGCGCGCCGACTGAGTCCCCGGCGGCGCCTTGGCACTGGTAATCGGAGGCGTCTCGGGTATCCTATTCACATATGCTCATATTTGCGAAGACAGGGAGGCTCCGCATGACACTCTTCAGGCCCTCGCGCCGCGACATCCTTGCCATGGCCGCAAGCGCGCCTGCGCTGACGCTGCCCGCCATGGGCCGCGCCGAACTGGGCGCGCCGGCAATGGCCAACCCGTCGCATTTCGCCTTCACGCTGGGCGAGGCGAAACTCACGGTGATTTCCGACGGCTCGCTGCAACTCGCCGCGAACGGGCTGGGGGTGAATGCCGATCCGGAGGAGGTGAAGACGTTTCTCGAGAGCTATTACCTCTCGACCGAGACCAATTACTCCCACACCAACCACCTGCTGGTGGAGCTGGGCGCGGCGAAGGTTCTGGTCGATGTCGGCTCGGGCAACCGGTTTCTGGATACCGCCGGGCAGCTGATGCGCAATCTCGACGCGGCGGGGGTGGATCCGGCCACGATCACCCATGTGGTGATCACCCACGCCCATCCCGATCATATCTGGGGCATCCGCGACGATTTCGACGAGGCGATCCTGCCGGACGCGGCCTATTTCATCGGCCGGGCGGAGCGCGATTTCTGGATGCAGGACGGGCTGGCAAGCTCGGTCCCGGCGGAGATGCAGCAATTCGTGGTGGGGGCGCAGAACTCCATCGCGGTGGATGGCGCCGAGTGGGAATTGCTTTCGGACGGGCAGGAGGTGGCGCCGGGGATCCGGGTGATCGACACGCCGGGCCATACGCCCGGGCATATGAGCGTGATCGTGGAGTCAGGCGGGCAGCAGCTGCTCGCCACCGGCGATGCGATGAGCCATATCTACACGAATTTCGCCCATCCCGGCTGGTACAACAACTTCGATATGGATGGCGACGTGACGGTGGCGACGCGCAGGCGGCTGCTCGATATGGCGGTGGCCGACCGGATGGCGGTGCTGGGCTATCACTTCCCGTTTCCGGGCGTGGGCCATGTGATGAAGGATGGCGAGGCCTATCGCTTCGTACCGGCGCTCTGGAAGTGGGACTGAGGCGAGGAGCGGCCGCAAGGGCGCGAGGAGCCGCTCCTCCGCCCTTGCGGGCGTCTTCGCGTCAGCTTTCCCAGGTCGGGTGAAACTTGCCCGCCGGCGACAGGGTAAAGATCTCCACCCCGTCCGCGGTCACGCCGACCGAATGCTCGAACTGTGCCGAGAGCGACTTGTCGCGGGTGATCGCCGTCCACTCGTCCTTCAGCACCTTTGTTTCGGGCCGGCCCAAGTTCACCATCGGCTCGATGGTGAAGAACATGCCTTCCTCGAGCCGCGGCCCGCTGCCGGCACGACCGTAATGCAGCACGTTTGGCGGCGCGTGGAACACGCGCCCCAGCCCGTGACCGCAGAAATCGCGCACCACCGACATGCGGTGGCCTTCCACATAGCTCTGGATCGCATGACCGATATCGCCGAAGGTATTGCCCGGCTTCACCGTCTCGATGCCGATCATCAGCGCATCATGGGTGACCTGCATCAGCCGCTGCGCATAGGGTTTCGGCTCGCCCGCCACATACATGCGGCTGGTATCGCCGAACCAGCCGTCGACGATAACCGTCACGTCGATATTCAGGATATCGCCGTCGATCAGGCTGTCGTCACTGCGTGCATGGGTGTCGTTCTTCCATTTCGGGATCTTGTTGCCCGGAATGCCGTGGCAGACCACGTGGTTCACCGAAATGCAGCTGGCGTGCTGATAGCCCTTGTAGCCGATCGTGGCCGAGGTCGCCCCCGACTCTTCGACCGCGGCACGGATGAACGCCTCCAGCCCGGCGGTGGTCTGGCCGGGATAGACATGCGGCGCCACCTCGTCGAGGATGCGCGCGGCAACAGCGCCGGCCTTGTGCATGCCGGCGAAATCGGCGGTGTCGTAGATGCGGATACCGTCCCGGGTGAGGCGGCCGCCGGTGTCATGTCTCAAGGCTGCGCGCTCCGTTCTGCGTGAATGTGTTCCATTTAATACCTCTTGTCCGGCAATGCCAGAGGCAGTAGCCGCCCGGAGCGCAGCGGCTTTCCTGCCACGGAAGCGTTGCCTCTCGCACCCGCAGCAGCACATAAGGCGATATCAGAACGAGAGAGAGGACATATGGAAACGCTGCGCAATCTTCTGGACATGCAAATCTACGACGGAAAATCGGTGTCGGACCTGCTGACGCTGGAATTCCTCGCCCAGCTTCTGGGCAATGTGGTCGCCGCCGTATTGCTGCTGATCATCGGCTTTTTCCTCGCCGGCTGGGTCAAGCGGCGCATCGTCGCCATTGCCAAGCGCAGCGCCAGGCTGGACGAGACGCTGTTTCACTTCCTCGGCAATCTGGCGCGCTACACGGTGCTGCTCTTTACCGCGCTCTTCGTGCTGAACAGTTTCGGCGTGCAGACCACCTCCATCGTTGCCGCCATCGGTGCCGCCGGCCTCGCCATCGGCCTCGCCTTGCAGGGCACGTTGTCGAACCTCGCCGCCGGCGTGATGATCGTGATCTTCCGCCCGATCAAGATGGGCGATTTCATCGAGGTCGCGGGCGAGATGGGCACCGTCAAGGACATCACGCTCAATACGATCGAGCTCGCCTCGCTGGGCAATACACAGATCATCATTCCCAATTCGCAGGTCTGGGGCAATGTGATCGAGAATTTCTCGGTCTACAAAACCCGCCGTGCCGAATGGACGTTCGGCGTGGGGTACGGCGCCAATCTGAAACAGGCCGAAGAGGTCATCCGCGACACGATCCTCGCCGATCCGCGCGCCAAGACCGATCCCGAACCGTTCTTCCAGGTCACCAATCTGGGCGACAGCTCGGTCGATTTCCTGGTGCGGGTCTGGGTGGACAGCGCCGATTTCTTCCAGTTCCAGGCGGATATGACCCGCAACGTAAAAGAAGCGCTGGATGCTGCCGGCGTGCCGATCCCGTTCCCGACGCGCACGCTCATGGTCGAGAAGGGCAGCGCCGTCGAAAGCGCGTAAGCCTCCGGACGCGGCGCGGGCGCCCTGCGTCGCGGGGAGTATTTGTAAGAAAGATGAAAGGCTCAGGGGGCGCGGAACGGCAGGGCGCCCCCGAGCGTGACACCCTCGGGAGAGATCGCGCAACCGAAGGCCAGCACCTCGACGCCCGCATCCATGGCGGCAGCGAAGGCGCGCGCATAGGCCGGGTCGAGATCGGCGGCCAGCGTCACCTCGGAGCAATCGGTGCGCTGCACCAGATAGAGCATCACCGCGCGGTGGCCGGCGCGCACCATGGCCGAGAGCTCGGCCAGATGTTTCGCGCCGCGCGCGGTCACGCTGTCGGGAAATTCCGCCAGCCCCGGCTGACGCGATAAGGTCACCGATTTCACCTCGACATACGCATCTGGCCGGCCCTCGCCCGAAAGCAGGAAGTCGATGCGGCTCTTCTCGCCGTATTTCACCTCGGGGCGCAGGCTGTCATAGCCCTCCAGCCCCGGCACCGCGCCCGCCTCCAGCGCGCTGCGCAGCATGCGGTTGGGCACGCCGGTATCGACCCCGGTAAAGGCGCCCGTATCATGCTCGACCAGCCGCCAGGCGTATTTCAGCTTGCGCTTGGGGTCGTCATTGGGCTCGAGCCAGATCTTCAGCCCCGGATCCTTCAGCCCCAGCATACTGCCGGGGTTGGCCACATGCGCGGTGATCTCGCGCCCGTCCGCCAGCCGTGCATCGGCGAGGAAGCGCTTGTAGCGGCGGAGCAGCGTGGCAGGGATCAGAGGGGTTTGAAAGCGCATGAACGCGGGCCTATACCATTGCGAGAGCCGCGCCAAGGAGAGCCAAGACATGACCAATCCCACCGCCGCGATGATCGTGATCGGCGACGAAATCCTCTCGGGGCGCACCCGCGACTCCAACATGCATCACCTCGCGCGCGCGCTGACCAAGGTGGGGATCGATCTGGGCGAGGTGCGCGTGATCTCCGACGACCGCGAGGCCATCGTCGGCGCGGTCACTGCGCTCAGCGCGGCCTATACCCATGTCTTCACCTCCGGCGGCATCGGCCCGACCCATGACGATATAACCGCCGATTGCGTCGCCGCCGCCTTTGGCGCTGCTATCGACGTGCGCGACGACGCACGGGCGCTGCTTCAGGCGCATTACGACCGTCAGGGCGTGGAGTTCAACGACGCCCGCAAGCGCATGGCGCGCATCCCCGACGGCGCCACGCTGATCGAGAATCCGGTCTCCATCGCGCCCGGTTTCACCATGAAGAACGTGCATGTGATGGCCGGCGTGCCGGCGGTGTTCGAGGCGATGGTCGCCAGCATCCTGCCCACGCTCACCGGCGGTGCGCCGCTCTTGTCGCAGAACCTGCGGGTCGAGCGCGGCGAGGGCGAGATCGCCGGGCCGCTGGCAGAGCTCGCGGGCGAGTTCAGCGATCTCTCCATCGGCTCCTACCCCTATCAGCGCAACGGCGTCTATGGCGCCAATATCGTCATTCGCGGCCAGGACGGCGCGCGGGTCGACGCGGCGATGACGCGGCTTTGCGAGATGTTCCCCGGATGACCCCAGGCCTGCCCGAGCTCTACGCCGTCATCGACGGCACATGGCCCGCCGCGCGCCGCATCGACGCCGGCCCCTGGTGCCT
Organism: Salipiger abyssi; assembly: GCF_001975705.1. Lineage (NCBI taxonomy): Bacteria > Pseudomonadati > Pseudomonadota > Alphaproteobacteria > Rhodobacterales > Roseobacteraceae > Salipiger > Salipiger abyssi. Next base: position 2,122,789 of record NZ_CP015093.1, on the reverse strand, counting down.
GCGCGAGGGCAATGGCGGCGGCAAGCGCGTCTCCTGCGCCAGCGCCGAACGCGACTGGACGACGGACGATCTGCCCGCCGCCGAAAAGGCCATGCAGATGATGGGGCAGGAGTCGCTCTTCATGATCCGCGACGGCGAGGACCGGCTCGACGCGGCGCTGGCGGGCACGGGCTATGACAGGATCGACCCGGTCAATCTCTGGCGCATCCCCGTCAGCGGGCTGACCGACCACAAGCTGCCGCGGGTGACCGCCTTTGCGGTCTGGGAGCCGCTGGCGATCATGCGCGAGATCTGGGAAGAAGCCGGCATCGGCGAGGCCCGCCAGCGCGTGATGGAACGGGTGAAAGGCCCCAAGACCGGGATCTTCGGGCGCGAATCCGACCACCCGGCGGGCACCGGCTTTTGCGCCATCCATGACGGCATCGCCATGGTGCATGCGCTGGAGATCCGCGCGCCGCATCGTGGCCGGGGGCTCGGCAAGTGGATGATGCGCTGCGCCGGGTTCTGGGCGCAGGAGCAGGGGGCGGAGTGGATGTCGGTGCTCTGCCTTCAGGACAACGCCCCGGCCAACGGTCTCTACGCTTCCCTTGGGTTCACGCTCGTGGGACAGTACCACTATCGTATCAAACCCGAAGGCCTGACATGACCAAGGATCTGCCCACCGCGCTCAACCTGCCCATGGTGGAGCCGTTGCCGCCCGAGACGCAGAAATATTTCGACATCTGCGACGAAAAGCTGGGAATGGTGCCGAACGTGCTCAAGGCGCATGCCTTCGACATCGCCAAGCTCAACGCCTTTACCGGACTCTATAACGAGCTGATGCTGGCGGAGTCGGGGCTGAGCAAGCTGGAACGCGAGATGATCGCGGTGGTGGTGTCCTCGATCAACAAGTGCTTTTACTGCCTGACCGCCCATGGCGCCGCCGTGCGCGAGCTCTCGGGCGATCCGAAGCTCGGCGAGATGCTGGTGATGAACTGGCGCGTCGCCGACCTGCCCTATCGCCAGCGCGCCATGCTGAGCTTTGCCGAGAAGATGACCAAATCCAGCGCCGAGATTGCGGAATACGACCGCGAGGCGCTGCGCGACGCGGGGTTTTCGGAACGCGATATCTGGGACATCGCCAATGTCGCGGCCTTCTTCAACATGACCAACCGGGTGGCCAGCGCCACCGATATGCGGCCGAATGACGAATATCACGCGCAGGCTCGCTGAGGCGTCGCTGCTGCTCTGCCTCGCGGTCCCCGCCCAGGCGCTGGAGCTGTCGTTGCCGCCGGGCACGCGGCTGATGGCCGAGACAGTGACCGATCCGGGCAGCTATGCGGTGCCGCTGGGGCCGTGGCGGGAGGAGACCGGCGTGCCGGTCACCCGCGCCGAGGGCCGCGTCGCGCGGCAGGCCTGGCGCATCGACGCCTCCGACCTCACCAGCTTGCAGATCCTCGCGCCGCTGCGCGAACAGGTCACGAAGGCGGGCTACGAGATCCTGTTCGACTGCGCCTCGGCGCGCTGCGGCGGGTTCGATTTCCGCTTCGGCACCGAGGTGATGCCGGCGCCCGAGATGTATGTTGACCTGACCTCCTTCCGTTTTCTCGCGGCGCGCGGGCCGGAGGGCGATTACCTGACGCTGCTGGTCAGCCGCTCGAACGCCGCCGGCTATGTGCAAATCATTCGCGCGGGCGCAGCGCTGCCGGAGGACACCGCCGCCACGCCGGTCGCGGCGCCGGCCGCCGTGGATCCCGCCGATCTCGGCGCACGGCTGGAGGCGCAGGGCCATGTCGTCCTGCGCGATCTGCGCTTCGAAAGCGGCGCCTCGACTTTGGGCGGCGCGGAGGTGGCCTCGCTCGACGCGCTGGCGCAGTATCTGAGGGAAAACCCCTCGCGCCGCATCCTCTTTGTCGGCCATACCGATGCGGTAGGCTCGCTCGAGGCCAATACCGCATTGTCGCGCCTGCGCGCCGCCGAGGCGGTCTCGTATCTGCGGAACAAGGGCGTTCCGGCGGGCCAGATTGGATCGGACGGGGTGGGCTATCTCGCGCCGGTGGCGACCAATCTCACGCAAGACGGGCGGGAGGCGAACCGTCGGGTGGAGGCTGTGCTGATCTCGACGGAATGACCCCTTCGCCTACATCGCCAAGAGCGCCATACGTCCCCGCAAACCGGGTGACAGGGGCGAGGCCGCCGGGACCGGTAGGGCCCACGCGCCGCAACCATGCGTTCGACGGGCACAGACACCGGCGCCGCTGCGCGTTTGGGAGCCCGGGGACGCGGCGTCGCCGGGCGCGCTCCGCGCGCAGCCCGTGAGACAGCGCCCCGATCACGCTCAACATACCGATGGCCACCGTACCCCAGAGCGTGATTGCAAGCCACGGGAGCGCCAACACCCAACTGACCGTCTGGTAGAGGAGGTACATCATACCGATGCCGAACCCAGCGGAGAGGATGAAACTCAGAACATGCAGGCTGCCAATGAGTGCCAGCAGGCCGACCTCCCACGTCACCGTCGCGATCATCGCCAGGAACATCGTGCCCAGAGCCAGCCCGAGACACAGCAAGAAGAGCAGGTAGGGCGCGGCATGCCCCGCGACGGCGCTGACAACCGCGCCGCGCAGCTCGGAGGTCACGATGACGCTCAGATCGTCGCCCGTTCTCAGCTGGTAAAACAGCACGGTCAGCAGGTAGCCCAGACCCGCAAGCAGTGCAAAACGCAGGCGCGTCGCCATCGTCCGGGGCGGCTGTTTCCGGGGCCACGCCCACGCCACCAGACGCCCGGCTGCGCGTCTCGTGCGATTCAGAACATCGCCTTCGCCCTGTGACATGCTGCCCTCCATGCACTTTCCCTAGGGTAAAATAGCGCACCCACCGAACGGGACAAGACCGTTCTGTTAGCGCTCGCTTTCGGGAAGATCCTCCAGATAGATCCGCACCGCCTCCTGCACATGGCGGAAGCGGTCGCCGCCCAGATGCTTGCCGCCATACCAGCGGGTCACCACGACGAGATGATCGCGCAGGTCCTCGCGCTCCAGCATCCGCAGGATCACCATGCCCGCGCCGCTTTCGCCGTCGTCATTCTTGACCGGACCGTCCGCCGTTAACAGACCCCAGCTGTTATGCGTGGCCTTGGCGAATTTCTTCTTCCGGCACAGCTCCTTGATCAGCGCCTTCGCACCCTCTTCGCTGCCGCAGGGCGCCCCGGAGACCGCGTATTTCGAGCCCCGGTCGCTGATGATGTTCTCGATGATCCGCATGCCGCCGGTCTAATCCGCGCGGCGGGGCCGGGCAAGCGCGTCCCTCACTCGGGATCGTAGGGCGAGCCCGCCGGGGTGCCGTCGAAGGTGGTAATCTCGCGCGAGACGATGTCCTGAGTCTCCGGGTCGCGGGTCAGCCGCACGATACGGTCGTGATCCGGGTAGGTGACGACATCCGCCATCCCGCGCGTGCCGATCACCAGATAGCGCACCGGGGCACCGCCCGCGTTTTCCAGATAATGCCCTTCGGCCACCCCGGCCGGAAACGTCGCGGCCTCGCCCGGAGAGAGCGTGTAGCGCGCCGCGCCTTCATGGACCGTCACCTCGCCCGCGAGCACATAGATCATCTCGTCCTCGGTCGCGTGCCAGTGCCGGATCGAGGAGCACGACCCCGGCGGCAGGATCTCGACAAAGGCGCCGAACTGGGTGAGCCCGCCGCTGTCGCTGAAGAGCAGCGCCTCGTAGGCACCGCAGGGGCCATCCGTGTTCTGCTCGGTGCGGGCCGTCTCGGGGGTGAACTTCGGCATTTTCGCCTCCGACGGGAGTATTTTGAGAAAGATGAAAGGGCTGTAGCTAGCCACATGCTACGCTGGGTTGCGTCTCTACCTGAACGCGCTTCGATCAACGACCAATCCCGCCTTATGCAAAGCCGCACGAGCTCTGAAACGCATGCGACGGCAACGTTCTTGCTCTAAATCGGACGCGGCTTCGTCACAGCAGCAATGCTGAGACAGCCAAACCAAATCCTCGGGATCGAGCCAAAGCGAAACACGCCCCCTAGCCATTTCTTCATTTGGGTCGGTTGGAATAACTTCAGAGGTCATCTGATCCACCATCGAAACATCATTTTGGCGACTCCATACAGCATTCTCGAAACAAAGAAATTGTCACCGCTGAATGAGACCGCTCGGGGTATCCGCAGGGCTTTTCAGCCCGAAAGCGCTGTCTTGTCCGTTAACTTCGGCATGATCGCCTCCGGCGGGAGTATTTGGAGAAAGATGAAAGATCAGCCGCGCTCGTCAAGCCGCGCCTCGATGGCGCGCAGGCGGGTGATCACCTCGTCGCGATAGTTTTCGGTGGCGGCGACCTCCTCGACCGCATGCGCCTCCTGCATGGAGTTCACGATGAGGCCCACCACGAGGTTCACCACCGCGAAGGTGGTGATGAGGATGAAGGGCACGAAGAACATCCAGGCCTCGGGATAGACCTCCATCACCGGGCGCACGATGCCCATCGACCAGCTTTCCAGCGTCATGATCTGGAACAGCGTATAGGCCGAGATGCCAAGCGTGCCGAACCATTCGGGAAAGCTGGCGCCGAAGAGCTTGGTCGCGATGACCGAGGCGATGTAGAAGATCACCCCCATCAGCAGGAAGACCGAGCCCATGCCGGGCAGCGCCGAGACGAAGCCCTCGACCACCCGGCGCAGGGTCGGCGCGACCGAGACCACGCGCAGCAGACGCAGGATGCGCAGCGCCCGCAGCACCGCGAGCCCCTGCCCCGCCGGCACCAGCGCGATGCCGACCACGAAGAAATCGAAGATGTTCCAGCCGGAGCGGAAGAAGGCCAGACCACGCGCATAGAGCTTGGCCACCAGCTCGGCCACGAAGATGGCGAGACAGATGCCGTCCAGCGTCACGATCAGCCAGCCGACGGCGTCCATGGCGCCCTGAGAGGTTTCGAGCCCCAGAATGATCGCATTGAACAGGATCACCCCCATGATCGTATAGCGCGTCACGGGGCGCTCCAGAAACACGGCAAGCTGTTGGCGCATCTGCTCTCTTCTCCGCTGGGACCTCTGCGCATCTAGTCACGGGGCCGGCGACAGTCCAGTGCGGGCGCCGCCGCAGGGCGCGGAAAAAAGAAGCGCCCCGGAAACGATCCGGAGCGCAGGCGGCCTCGTGCCTCGCGAGACTTGGGGAAGAACCTTGGTTACCAGTCCTGCGGGCCGCGCTCGGCGAAGGCATGGACCAGGAAATCGATGAAGGCGCGGACCTTGGGCTGGGTGAAGCGGCCCGGCGGATAGACCGCGTAGATGCCCTGCGTTTCGACCGGCAGATCGGGGATCGCATCCTCGACCAGACCCTCTTTCATGGCATCCGCATAGAGATAGGAGGGCAGATAGGCGATGCCGAGCCCGGCGATACAGGCGTTGAGCAGCGACTGCCCGTCATTGACCGAGAGCCAGCCGGCGGTGCGCACCTGGCGCTTTTCGCCCGAGGGCGCGGTGACCTTCCAGACATTGCCGCTCGACTGGTTGGAATAGTGCAGCAGCTTGTGCTCGTTGAGGTCGTCGATCCGCGTCGGGCGCCCGAATTTCTGGAAATAGGAGGGCGCAGCGATCATCCGCTTGGTGGTGTCGGTCAGCTTGCGGGCGCGCAGGGTGCTGTCTTCCAGCTCACCGATGCGCACGGCCATGTCGAACCCTTCGGAGATCAGCTCCACATAGCGGTTGTTCAGCACCATGTTCACGGTGATGTCGGGGAATTCCGCGAGGAAATCGCCCAGCACCGGCGACAGGTGATTCACGCCGAAATCGGTGGCGACCGAGATGCGCAGCAGGCCCGAGGGGGCGGATTGCATCGAGGTGACCAGCGCATCGGCCTCGCCGGCATCGTTGAGCACGCGGCGGGCGCGGTCGTAATAGGCCAGACCGATCTCGGTGGGCGAGACACGGCGAGTGGTGCGGTTGAGCAGCCGGGCACCGAGACGGGCCTCCAGCGACGATACGTGCTTGGACACGGCCGATTTCGAGATGCCCATCTTCTTTGCCGCATCGGTGAACCCACCCTGGTCCACGACCGTGGCAAAGGCCTCCATTTCGGTCAGACGATCCATCACCGTTTCCTCGTTCGTTTCTTATCGAGGATTGGGTATCGCCTCAGATTGAGGCACGATTTGGACCTAGGCTAGACAATAGCAGGGTTTCGAACCGCACTGTGTTTGAGCGGGAAACCCGATCGGGATCGCAATCAGGCTCCTTACCCGCGGTGACCGTACCCCGCAGAGCGCGCGCCGCGCAGGCTGCGCCCGCGGGACTCTCTGGCGTGACATCTCCCGGATCAGACGAACACAACAGATTCGGAAAATGAGACGTGTCCCCCCTGAATAGGGCCCGGAGTTTCAGCCGCCCGCCCCTTGCATACCCCAAGATGCGTCAGAGCGCCGCAGTTTTCGACCCATAACTGTGGCCTGTCAGACACAACCCATGCGCAAGCCGGGCGGCTCTGCGCAACTTTCCGCCAGAACAGTCACCCGGGTTACACTTGCCGATCCAGCCTCTCGCTACGCTTATCTCAGGTCAGCACTTTCCGGGGGCAGCCCCCCAAAAGGCAATCGTTAGCTCTGCGGGGTGCGGCTTTGTAACGAGTAAGACGACAGGTTCAGAGCAGGGTTTTGCCCACGCCATGACTGTCGATTTTCCCGCGCGCCGGTGCGCGCGCTTGTTTTTGTGTATCGGGGGCATTTTCCCCCATTGGTATGGGTAGTATGGTGCGCACGGCGGGCGGCTTCTTTGGTCGCCCGCCGGGAGCAACCGAAACCCATGGACATGGCCAAGTCGTCAATCTGCATCCGTCCTCAAACACCCCATAGCGGGTGCCGTTTCGGATTCTCCCGCGCCGTACTTCGGCACGCACCGGCCCTGGGCCCCTATCCAAAGGGTCCGGCATGAAAAACAGCGTCGCCTATCCGCATCTTATGGACTCCGGCCTCCTGAGCGGCCTGCCCGAGTCCGACAAGGCAGCATTTCTAGATAGCTGTACCAGACGCTTTTGCGGAGAACGGACAACGCTGCTGACGCAAAGCGAGCCCACCCAGGGCTGCTACCTCATTGCGCGGGGCCGGATCGAGGTCAGCTATATCGACGATTCCGGCAATCTCAGCATCGTGCATATCGCCGGACCGGGCGAGGTGCTGGGTGAGGTCGAGGTGCTCTCCGAAACGTCCTGCGCGGCAAGCTGCATCTCGATGCCCGACACGACGGTGCTCTATTGCCCGGCGGCGCTGCTCTTCGAATATGCCACCAAGCCCGAGCTTATCCGCAATATCGCGGCGATCCTGCATGCCCGCCTGCTGCGCGATAATCATCAGCGCTCCATCGAACAGTTCTATACGGTCGATGAGCGCCTGTTTCAGTATCTGCGCCAGTTCAGTACGCCGGACGATCCCGAGATCCAGATCAGCCAGGCGCATCTTGCGGCGCTCATGGGCTGTTCGCGCCAGAAGGTGAATCGCATGCTCAAGGCGCTGCGCGACGAGGGCACGATCAACCTCAGCCGCGGCAAAATCATCATCTGCGATCGCGGCCGGATAGATGCCGGCGCCGATCAGCAATGCAGCTGAGCCGCGTCTCCTATCGCATCTTACGCGCAACGATGAGCCGGCCCGGCAGCTTTCGCGGATAATCTCCGGTCTCGACGATCTCGAAGCCGCCGGCGCGAACCGCCGCCTCGAGCGCCCCGGGCCGCAGGAAGCGGAAGCGCGGCAGCTTGCCCAGGCTCTGCAAGAGGCGGATCACCGGCCAGAGATACCATTTCGCCCCGAGGCAGGGCGTTTTCGAGATGAGCAGCCCGCCGTCGGCCAGCGCGCCATGGACACGAGAAAGGCAGCCCGGCAGATCGTCCAGAAGATGCAGCAGGTTGAATGCCAGCACCGCATCATAGGGCCCGCCCGCCAGCGCGGTCTCGGCAGGGGCGCAGGAAAAGCGCAGATTGCCGGCGGTGCGACGCGCCTCGGCGATACGGATCATCTCCGGAGAGAAATCGGTGCCCTCCAGCGACAGTACTGACCCCGCCAGCTTTTCCGCCGTCATGCCGGTGCCGCAGCCAAGCTCCAGCACCCGCATCTCGGGGCCGAGCCAGTGACGCACCCGCGCGAGCGCCGCCTCATAGGCGGCCTCGTCGCCCACCGGGCGCGCCGCATAGCGCTCGGCCACCCGGTCCCAGAAGGCCGCGCTCATCGCGGGGCGCCCCGGCGATTATTCCGCCGCGTCGCGCCGGGGCAAAACCCAGTCGGGGCGCGGGAAATGGCAGGTATAGCCGTTGGGATGACGCTCCAGGTAATCCTGATGCTCGGATTCGGCCTCCCAGAAATCGCCCACCGGTTCGACCTCGGTCACCACCTTGCCGGGCCAGAGGCCGCTGGCCTCGACATCGGCGATGGTGTCGAGCGCGGTCTCTTTCTGCGCCTCGTCCACATAGTAGATCGCCGAGCGATAGCTCATGCCCAGATCGTTGCCCTGCCGGTTCAGCGTGGTCGGGTCGTGGATCTGGAAGAAGAATTCAAGCAACTGGCGGAAGCTGATCTTCGCGGGGTCGAAGACGATCTCGAGCCCCTCCGCATGGGTGCCGTGGTTGCGATAGGTCGCATTCGGCACGTCGCCACCGGTATAGCCGACCCGCGTCTTTTTCACTCCCGGCAGCTTGCGGATCAGATCCTGCATGCCCCAGAAACAGCCTCCGGCCAGTACAGCGCGTTCGCTCATGCCACATCCTCCACTTGATCCAGATAGGCGCCGTAGCCCTCCGCCTCCATATCGTCGCGATGGACAAAGCGCAGCGACGCCGAGTTGATGCAATAGCGCAGACCGCCCCGGTCCACCGGTCCATCGGGGAACACATGCCCCAGATGCGAATCGCCATGGGTCGAGCGCACCTCGGTGCGGACCATGCCGTAGGTCGTGTCGCGCAGCTCCTGAACGTGGGCGGGCTCCAGCGGCTTCACAAAGCTCGGCCAGCCGCAGCCGCTCTCGTACTTGTCCGAGGAGGCGAAAAGCGGCTCGCCCGAGACCACATCCACATAGATCCCCGGTTCCTTGTTGCCCAGATAGGCGCCCGAGCCGGGGCGCTCGGTGCCGTTTTCCTGCGTGACGCGGTACTGCTCGGGATCGAGCGCCGCGATCACATCCGGGTTGCGTTCATATGTCGCCATGAGGCCCCTCCTGTCGCGTCCTGCTCATTAGATGGGGTCACGTACAAAAAAGCAAAGCCCTCTGACATCTGCCTCACGGCTGCTTGTGCGCCCTTGCGGGTCGGCCCGGCGGGCCCCACGTCTTGAAAGAAGAGTTTTCCTCTTCGATGGTACGACCAAGACCCTCGTGGGGCGCTTCGCTTAACCCGGCGGAGCGCCCCTTTCTCATGACAGCCGCGCCACCGCCCAGCGCGCCGCGTCGCGCAGCGTCTCGTCGGGATCCTCGCAAAGCGCCTGCGCCGCGGGCAAAAGCGCCGCATCGCCGGAATTGCCGATGGCATAGCAGACATTGCGCAGAAACCGGTCGCGCCCGATGCGCTTGATCGGCGAGCCGGAAAACAGCGCCCGGAACGCCGCATCGTCGAGCCCGGCCAGCTCTGCGAGCTGCGGCGCCTGCAAGTCGGGGCGCGCGTGATACTTCACCTCATGCGCGGTGCGGGCGAACTTGTTCCAGGGGCAGACGGCGAGACAATCGTCGCAGCCGTAGATCCGGTTGCCGAGCAGCGGACGCAGCGCCTCGTCCACCGGGCCCTTGTGCTCGATGGTGAGATAGGAAATGCAGCGCCGCGCGTCGAGCTTGTAGGGCGCAGGGAAGGCATCGGTCGGGCAGGCGTCGAGACAGGCGCGGCAGGAGCCGCAATGATCGCGCTCGGCACCGTCGGGCGGCAGCTCCAGCGTGGTGAAGATCGCACCGAGAAAGAACCACGAGCCGATCTCGCGACTGACCAGATTGGTATGCTTGCCCTGCCAGCCCAGCCCCGCCGCCTGCCCCAGCGGCTTTTCCATCACCGGGGCGGTATCGACGAAGACTTTTATTTCCGGCGGCTTTGCCGCCGCGTGCGCGGCAGTCGGCTCCGCCGACGAGAGCAGCACCCCGCCAAGGTCTTTCCCCCCGCCCCGCTCCGCCTCCGCCAGCAGCCAGCGCCCCAGCCGCTTGAGCTTCTTCTTCACCACATCGTGGTAATCGCGGTTCTGCGCATAGACCGAGATCGCCGCCCGGTCGCGCGCCTCCAGCACCGCCAGCGGGTCGGCCTCGGGCCCGTAATTCTCCGCCAGCATGATCACCGAGCGCGCCTCGGGCCAGAGCGCCTGCGGATCGCCGCGCCAACCGGTGCGCTCGGCCATCCAGCCCATCTGCCCGTGATAGCCCGCCTCCAGGAACGCAGCGAGCCGGCTCGCCGCCTGCGGCACGTCGCCGGGCCGGCAGATCCGGCAGGCGGCAAAGCCCACCTCCTGCGCTTCCGAGATCAGACGCGCCTTCAGCGTCAAGGCGCCCCCCTTTCATCTTTCCGGCAAATACTCATTCGCAACGCCACGGCGCGCGCGGCGCCAGAGGTTTTGACACCCGTCCCGCCGTGTCAGAAATCCAGATCGGCATAATGCGCCGGCGGCGGGAAGCCGGGGATCTGGTCCGCCAGGATATTGCGGAAGGCCGGGCGCGACTTGATCTTGGCGTACCAGTCCTTGACCGTCTGGCTGCGGTTCCAGTCCACATCCGAGATATAATCGAGCGACGACAGATGCGCCGCGGCGGCAAAATCCGCCAGCGTCATCACATCGCCCGCCAGCCAGCGCCGGTGATCCAGCAGCCAGGCCATGTAATCGAGGTGATACTTGATCGCCTTGGCGCCGGATTTCACGTTGCCGCTGTCCGGAAAACCCTGCTTCATGATCTTCTTGTTGACCCGCTCGTAAAGCAGCTTCGACGTCACCTCGTGATGGAACTTGTCGTCGAACCAGCACACCAGCCGGCGCACCTCGAGCCGCGCATCGGCGGAGCGCGGCATCAGCGCAGGCTCGGGATATTTCTCCTCGATCCATTCGCAGATGGCGCTGCTCTCGGCCATGGTCTTGCCGTCCATCTTCAGCACCGGCACCTTGGCCGCCGGGTTGCGGCGCAGGAAATCCGCGTCTTTCTCCCAGTAACGCTCCTCGACCAGCTCGCATTCGATCTTCTTCTCGGCGAGGCTGAGCCGCACCTTGCGGCAAAAGGGAGAGAGCGGCACGTGGTAAAGCTTGGCCATGGGCGTAATGCTATCCGGAAAATGAGGGGAATCCGAGAGCCTCTTTGCATCCAATCGGCACCGGATTCAACTGCGCTCGGGCAGGCGCGCGGCACATCGCCGATATGCGGGCCTCTCAGAGAACCTCGATCACGTCCTTGTCGATGGCCAGCATATAGCCGCGCCGGGCGATATTCTTGACCAGAAGCTCGCTCACCATCTGGTTGCCGAGCCCGTCGCGCAGCCGCTTGATCCGCGTGGCGCCCGCCGCCTCCTCGCAATCCGACGCATCGCGCCCCGAGATCATCGCCTCGATCTGCGCGCCCGAGAGCATGTCGTCATCCATCCGCGCCTCGGCCAGCACCGCCAGCGTCTCGATCATCGCCTCGGTCAGCTTGAAGCCCATGGTGTTAAGATAGACAGTATTTTCCTCGCGCGAGATGATCAGCGAGCTGACCTGGATGCCCGAGCGCTCGATCTGCGCCATGCGGCGGTTGAACACCCCCAGCATCACCAGAAACACCAGCGCCGCCACCAGCATCGCGGTGGCAAAGACCAGCAGCACGAAGATCACCATGCGATAGCTGGCCAGCGTGTCGGAAAAGGCGGTACCCGACTGCGCGAGGATCTCCAGCAGCTTGACCTCGGCCTGACCGGTGAGATCGTCGTTTTCGATGAACAGCCGCTCGACCCGTGCGTTGAAGGCGTTGGCATCGGGCAGGGTCAACATGAGCAGCGCGCCCGCGCCGGCCAGCAGCGCCACGATGGCCGCGATTCCGACGGTCACAAGCCGCGTGCCCACCCGACGGGCGTCAGTAGCGGAGGTAAAACTCACCGGCATTGGCCTTTTTCTTGTCTCCGGGTTCGGAACCGGACATGCCAACCACGTTGAGCAAGGTCCAGCCCCCTTGCGCCAGCCGGCCGCGAAGCGCCTCCGCGGCGGCACCTTTCGGCGGACAGTCGCCGCCCGGCAGCCGGGCGATGCCGTAATGCAGGCGCAGCGGGCTGTCCTGCTTGGCCTTGTATTCCACATAGCACTCGGCCTGCGCCGCGACGGGCATGGCAAGTGCGAGAAGGAGGGGGGCGAGGATGCGTTTCATGGCGGCAAACCTGCGCTGAGCCGGGTGGCAATTCAATAGCAGAGCAGGCCGGGGCCGCCTGATATCGGATAACAGCGGGGCGTTATTGCCCGATTTCGGCGCCCCGGGCGAGGGTCGAAACAGGGCGCCTGCCGAACAGGCGGCGCCGCTCCGAAACGACACTGCCCAGAGAGGAGACCTCCATGTCCCGCAGATTCATCGCCGCCGTTCTGTCCGCGTCGCTCGCCGTGACGGCCTTTGCCGCCGCACCGGCACGCGCTGACGAAAAAGACCTCGCCCGCCTGATCGGCACCGCCGCGACCCTCGCCGTGATCGGCAGTGCCATCAGCCAGGCAAGCAATGGCAACGATAGCAATGCTGTCCGCGTCCATCAGACCTGGCCGCCGCGCTCCAACGGCTATCCCCCGGCCGCCTGGCACCGTGACCGGGAGGACCGCTGGCAAGGGCATCGGACGGCGCCGTCCCGGCAGAACCATGGCCGGAACCTGCTGCCGGGACAGTGCGTGCAGAACGTCAATCTCGGGCGTGTGCGCCAGATCGTGAGCAAGCACTGCCTCAAGCAGAATGGCATAAAGGCCAATCGCCTGCCGGAACGCTGCGAGATCGAATTCCGTATCCGGGGTGAGAAGCGCAAGGCCTATATGGCGCAGTGCCTGAGCAAGGCAGGCTACGATTTCGGTCACCGGCGCCATGGCGGTGACCGGTTCGGCGGGCGCGACGATCGTCATCGTTATCGCGACTGACCCGGCGTGAGGCAGGCCGGCAGGTGGCGGCAGGTCCCGTCCACCGCCTGCCGCGGCGCGCGCGGGGACCGAGGCAGACCCGCGTGCGCCAGAAGAAAAGAGCGGCCCGGGAGAGGCCGCTCTTCATTCCGTTTGATAAACCGGCCCTTTACTCGCCGGGGGTGCCTTGTCCCGATAATCCGCCGGTGATTTCCTCGGTCGAGTCGTCCGAGAGCGGCACCGGCAGCACCAGGTTCAGGATGATCGCGATCAGCGCGGCGGGCAGGATGCCCGAGGCGCCGAGGATGCGCAGCGTATCGGGCAGGTGCTGAAGCGCGTTCGGCGCACCGGGCGCCACGTTCAGCACTTCGAGCTGAAGCCCCAGCCCCACCGAGAGCGCCACGGCAAAGATCACCATGTTGCGCTTGTCCCATTTCACGTCCGACAGCATCGACATGCCCGAGGCCACGACCATGCCGAACATCACGATCACGCCGCCGCCCAGCACCTCGATGGGCACGGTGCGGATCACCCCGCCGACCTTGGGCACCAGCCCGCAGATGATCAGGAAGATCGCGCCGATGGTCACCACATGGCGGCTCATGACGCCGGTCATGGCGATGAGGCCGACATTCTGGCTGAACGAGGTATTGGGAAAGCCGCCAAAGAGCCCCGCCACGGCAGAGCCGATCCCGTCCGCATAGGTGGCGCCGGAGATTTCCTTGTCGGTGGCCTCGCGCCCTGCGCCGCCCTTGGTGATGCCCGAGACGTCGCCCACGGTCTCGACCGCCGAGACAAAGGCCATGAGGCAGAACCCGACGATGGCCGCGACCGAGATGTCGAAACCGTATTTGAACGGGACCGGCAGGGCAAAGGCCGCCGAGCGCTGCCAGCTGCCGACGATGGCGTCGACGGTCAGCAGACCGATCATCAGCGAATAGACATAGCCCACGAGGATGCCGATCAGCACCGCCGAGATCGACAGCAGGCCACGGGTGAAGAACTTGATCCCCAGCGTGACAAAGACCACGACCAGCGCGGTGGACCAGCTCGCCAGCCCGCCATAGCTCGGGCTGCCGCTCGCCTTGGCGGGCACGCCGCCGGCGGCGTATTCGATGCCGACCTTGACCAGCGCCAGACCGATCATCGTGACCACGAGCCCGGTCACCAGCGGCGGCAGCGCAAAGCGGATCTTGCCGATGATGGTGCCCAGCGAGGCGTGGAAGATACCGCCGATGACGATGCCGCCAAAGAGCGCCGCCAGCGCCTCCACGCCCTGCCCGGCCACCAGCGGGATCATGATCGGGATGAAAGCAAAGGACGTGCCCTGCACGATGGGCAGCCGCGCGCCCGCCGGGCCGAAGCCGATGGTCTGGATCAGCGTCGCTATGCCGGCAAACAGCATCGACATCTGGATGAGATAGAGCAGTTCCGGAAAATCCGGGCTGTTCGAGCCGAAGCCGAACCCCGCCGCACCCGCCACGATGATCGCGGGCGTCACGTTCGAGACGAACATCGCCAGAACGTGCTGGATGCCCAGCGGGATCGCCTTGGCGATGGGCGGGGTGTAGTTGGGGTCGGCCAGTTGCGCGGGCGTGCCCAGCGCGGCTTTGTCGGTCATGGTCTTGTCTCCCTGTCCATGGAGTCTCCGCGGCCTCTTTGCGGGCTTTCGCGGGAGGAGGTGGCCCTAGTCCGGGCCGGTGACGAGTACCGGCTCCTCCAACCAGTGCTCTTCGAGATTCGCGCTGTCGCCGATCCGGTCGACCACCGCGAAACGCCCCGGCGCATGCAGCGGGGTCAGCACCCCGTGCCATGTGCCGCGATGAAAGTTGATGCCCTGCCCGGGCGCCGCGAGAAAAGCGCGGATCGCGCCCGGCACAGGGCCGGGTTCCGCCACGATCACCAGCCAGGGATGCTCGTGCATCGGCAGAAACGCCTGGCTGCCGTCGGGGTGCCGCTCGACCATCTCGAGCCTGTAGGGCAGGCTGCGCGGCTCGGCATCGAAAAGGCTGATACCGGCACGCCCGCCCGGCCCGAAATCGAGCGCCGCACGGTCATGATGACGCCCGCAAAGTCCCTGATTGATGATCTTGTCCGGCGCCCCCGCGACCTCCAGCACATCGCCGAAGGGCGCAAAACCCTCTGCGGTCAGGGGCTCTGCCGCGATCCGGCGCATCACTCGGCCTTGCCGAACAGCCGCAACCGGCTCACCCCGCCATCGGGGTGGATGTTGAGCCGCACATGGGTGACCGGGCCAATGTCGCAAATCTCGTCCTTGAACTCGTGCTCGGCATCGGGGCCGACTTTCCGGCGAGGCATAAGCTCTTTCCAGAACATGGAGTCCGTTATAAGCGCGTCGGTCAGCCCGTCGCCGAAATTCTGCATATCCGCCGCGCGCATCGAGACACTGTCGGGGTAATTGCCCTTGAAATGGGCAGTGTCGATCACCGCCCGTTCGATCCGCCCGCGCGCGCCCAGTGCGATGATCATCCAGTCATAGCCCGGCTCGCGGCGCCGCCGCGTCTCCCATCCGTCGCCCATGTCGATGCCCCGGCCCGGTGCCAGAATGCGGCGGTAATCGCCGTAATGCGCATCCGACAGCGCCAGCACGCGGCCACCGTTCAGCGCCGAGGCAAGGTCGATATTGCCGCTTGCATTGGCGTCGTCGAGCTCGGGCACGCCATAGACCCGCAGCCGCGCCACGCCGCCGTCGGGATAGATATGCAGCCGCAGATGGGTCCAGCGTTCATAGCTTTCGCAGCGGAACCAGTGATGCGCCGAGGGGCCCAGCGGCTTGTAGGGCAGGATATTCACCCAGCGGGTCTTGTCGTCGGGCATCTCGCCCGGGGCCAGCACCGCCGCCTCGACCTGACAGGCGGGGGCGTAATTGCCGGTGAAATGCGCGGTGTCGACATCGAAGCCCAGGATGCGCCCGGCCGCGGCCAGCTTGATCACCGCATAGTCATGGCCGCCGTCGCGCCGCCGCTGGCTTTCCCAGCCATCCATCCACTTGCCGTGATCGTCGAACTTGCCGTCGATGAAGACCGGATCCTTGTCCGAGAGCATCCGCGCGACCGGGGCGAAGAAATCGTTGGTGGCATAAAGCGCCTGCGCGCCCAGCCCCTCGGAGGCGAGGTTGATGCCCGCGCGGGCAAAGAGCGGCAGATCGGGGTTCAGGGATTCGATGGACGGCATTCTTGGCCTCTTGTTGCAGCGCGACCGGTCCGCGCCAGGTTATGTCAGGATCTGGTCCAGCCGCAGGCGCGCAATGCGTTCGACCTGGCGGCAGGCCTCGGCGAATTCCGTGTCGGTATCATTGGCAATGCGGCGCTCGAACGCGCTCAGGATACTGGCCTTGTCGTGATCGCGCACGGCAATGATGAAGGGAAATCCGTGCTTCTCCATATACGTGGTATTGAGTTCGGTAAAGCGGGCGCGTTCCGCGTCGGTCAGCGCATCGAGCCCGGCGCTGGCCTGCTCGGCGCTGCTGTCCTCGGTCAGCTGCTTCGCTGCCGCGAGCTTGCCCGCAAGGTCGGGGTGGGCTTTGAGCACGCCCATGCGCTCGTCAGGCGAGGCGCTGCGCAGCACCCGCGCCAGCGCATTGGCAAGCCCCGCCGGGCGGTCATGCGCGGGGCCGAGTTCCAGATCCCAGGCGCGGTCGGCGACCCAGGGCGAATGTTCGACGATCTCGCCGAAGGCCTGCACGAAGCTTTCCCGGTCCATCTGCGAGGGGCGAGGCCCCGGCACGGCGGCCGGGGCGGGATGCACGCGGGCCCAGTGGTCCGCGATGTCGATGCGGCGCGGCGTCCACACCCCCTCGAACCCGGCGATATAGTCGAGAAAGCGTGTCAGCCCGGCGATCTTGCCGGGCCGCCCGATCAGACGGTTATGCAGCCCCACGGACATCATTGCCGCCTTGCCCTCTGCCCCTTCGGCATAGAGCGTATCGAAGCTGTCCTTCAGATAGGTAAAGAACTGCTCGCCCTCGATCCAGCCGGGGCTGACCGAGAAGCGCATGTCGTTGGCCTCCAGCGTATAGGGAATGATGAGCTGCTGGCGCCCGTCCAGCTCCAGCCAATAGGGCAGATCGTCGTCATAGGTGTCGGAGACATAGGCGAATTGCCCGGTTTCGGCGGCGAGCCGCACGGTGTTGTCCGAGCAGCGCCCGGTGTACCAGCCGCGCGGCGCCTCGCCCACCACCTCCGTGTGCAGGCGGATCGCCTCGGCGATGGCGGCGCGCTCCTCGTCCTCGGGCATGTCCTTGTGCTCGACCCATTTCAGCCCGTGGCTGGCGATCTCCCAGCCGGCATCCTTCATCGCCTCGACCTGCTCGGGATTGCGCGCCAGCGCGGTGGCGACGCCGTAGATCGTCAGCGGCACATCGCGCCCGGTGAAAAGCCGGTGCAGCCGCCAGAACCCGGCGCGGGCGCCGTATTCATAGATTGATTCCATGTTCCAGTGCCGCTGGCCGGGCCATTGCGCGGCGCCGGGAATATCCGACAGGAACGCCTCGGAGGCGGCATCGCCGTGCAGGATGTTGTTCTCGCCGCCCTCTTCGTAATTCAGCACGAACTGCACCGCGATCTTCGCGCCGCCGGGCCATTGCGCATCCGGGCGGTCCGCCCCGTATCCGATCATGTTGCGGGGATAACGCTGCATGGGGCCGCTCCTGCCTTGGGTCGTTGTCATCTTCGGATAATCGCGCTCTAGTCGGGACGGAACCGCAAAGGGCGGCAGTCCGCGCGCAGAATTGCCGCTTTTATTAGCGTCGCCGAAAAAAGGAGCAAGAGAAATGGCCGAGGGCTACCTGACGACCCATGTGCTCGACACCGCACGCGGGGTGCCCGCCAAGGGCGTGAAGATCGCGCTTTACCGGCTCTCGGGCAATTCTCATCGCAAGATCGCCGAGACCGAGACCAACGAGGACGGGCGCACCGACACGCCGATCCTGCCGAAGGAGAAATTCGCGCCCGGCACCTATGAGCTGGTGTTCTTTGCCGGCGACTATCTGCGCGCCAGTGCCCAGGCGGGGGTGGAGCCGCTGTTTCTCGACCAGATCCCGCTGCGCTTTGGCATCTCGGATCCGGAGGCGCATTACCATGTGCCGCTGCTGCTCTCGGCCTATGGGTATTCGACCTATCGGGGGAGTTAGGGTGCCGGAACGGTGGGCAAATTGCCCACCTTACGCGCCACGGTCGGGTAGCCGCGCCATCGCCGGCCCGTGGGGTGGCGATCTGACCTCTGAACCTCTTACTTTATCCTGGCCAAGTCCGAAGGATCTCGACACGTTACGCTGATGTCACCAAATCGCCAGCCCGCCCGAACGGGCCGGCGATGGCGCGGCGGCGCGGTGCGCCTTGATTCCGCGCCTAGGGAAACGCTCAGACGTTACCGGTCAAGACCTCTGCGCGCCGTCAGGGCTTCCGCCGCTTCGGCGGTTGCATCCCACCGGCACCACGCTTGCTGCCAGTGCGCGGCTTTGCGGCCTTGCCCGGAGGCGTAAAGCGTTCTGACGGGTTCGAGGCCTTCACCCGGCTCGCGGGCTTTCCGCCGCCCTTGCCGCCACCGGAAGGCGCGCCGGCGCCGGCTTTGGGTTTGCCGCCACCGAACGGTTTGCCGCCGCTCTTCCCCGACGGTTTCCCCGCATAGGGTTTGCGGTCTCCGCCATGGGGCTTGCGGTCTTTGTCCCTCGGGGTCTGCGATCCCGCCTTGTCCCTCGGAGCGTATTCCTTGGCCGGCCCTTTCCCGGACCGGTCTGCCGGCGCCGCGCGCGGCGGTTTCGGCTCGGCGCGGGTCTCGGCGGGCTGCGGCGCGGGCTTGTGCTGCGGTTTCGGACGCTCAGTTGCAGGCGCAGCCTCGTCCCTGTCGCGCTTTGGCCGCGGGCCGGCGGGGCGGCGGGGCCCGGCACTCGGCGCCGCGGGGCGCCCGAACGACGGCACGCCCTCCAGCCGCTGCGCGGTCACGCCGTCCTCCAGCGTGCCGCCCTCGCCCAGCGCATCGGCAAACCGCCCGGCGCTGGCCTCGGCGATCTCCACGAAGGTCTCGCGATCCTGCACCCGGATCGCGCCGATGGCGGCCTTGTCGATCTGACCGGCGCGCAGCAGCAGCGGCAGCAACCAGCGCGCCTCGGCGCGGTCGTTGCGGCCCACCGAGAGCGAGAACCAGGTACTCGGCCCGAAGGGCGCGCGCTCCTTGCGCTCCGGACGGGCATCGGGCGAAGACAGATCCTCGGGCGCCGAATGCCGCGACCGGAAAAGCCGCAGATAGGCCGCCGCGACCGCCTCGGGCGACTGCTCCGCAAGCAGACGCTCCGCAAAGGCGGCCTCGGTCTCGCTCGGCGCCTCGCTCCAGGCAGGATCGGCGAGCAGCCGCTCTTCGTCGCGGCGCAGGATCTCGTCGGCGCCGGGGGCGGTCGTCCACTCGGCCTGAAGCTTGGCGAATTTCAGCAGCCGCTCGGCCTTTTTCACCGATTTCGGCGGCACCACCAGCGCCGAGATCCCCTTGCGCCCGGCGCGGCCCGTCCGACCCGACCGGTGCAGCAGCGTCTCGGCATTGCTCGGCAGCTCCGCATGGATCACCAGCTCCAGATTCGGCAGGTCGATGCCGCGCGCGGCGACGTCGGTGGCGACGCAGACCCGCGCCCGCCCGTCGCGCATCGCCTGAAGCGCGTGGCTGCGCTCGGTCTGGCTCAGCTCGCCCGAGAGGCAGACCACCGCAAAGCCGCGATTGGCGAAACGCGCGGTCAGCCGATTCACCGTCGCCCTTGTGTTAGCGAAAACGATGGCGTTCTGCGCCTCGTGAAAGCGCAGCACGTTGATGATGGCGTTTTCCACGTCCTGCTGCGCCACGCGCAGCGCCTGATAGGAGATATCCGCGTGCTGGCCCTTGTCGGTCAGCGTCGTCACGCGCACGGCGTCGCGCTGATATTGCTGCGCAAGGGTGGCGATCATCGGCGGCACGGTGGCCGAGAACAGCAGCGTGCGGCGCTCTACCGGCGCCTCGCCCAGCATGAATTCCAGATCCTCGCGGAAGCCAAGATCGAGCATCTCGTCCGCCTCGTCCAGCACCACCGCGCGCAGTCCGGTCATGTCGAGCGAGCCGCGCCGGATGTGATCGCTGAGCCGCCCCGGCGTGCCGACGACGATATGCGCGCCGCGCTCCAGCGCCCGGCGCTCGTCGCGCATATCCATGCCGCCGACGCAGGAGACCACGCGCGCGCCGGTCTTGGCGTAGAGCCAGCCCAGCTCGCGGCTTACCTGAAAGGCCAGCTCGCGGGTCGGCGCCACGATCAGCGCCAGCGGTGCCGCCGCCGGGCCGAGCGTCTCGGCATCGCCCAGAAGCGTGGCGGCGATGGCGAGGCCGAAGCCCACGGTCTTGCCGGAGCCGGTCTGCGCCGAGACCAGCAGATCGGCCTCTTGCAGCTCGGGCTTGGTCACCGCCTCCTGTACGGGCGTCAACGTGTCGTAACCGCGCTCGGCGAGCGCATCGGAGAGGGTCTGGATCATCTGGAAACCGATCTGCGTGGGGCCTGTCCGCGGCGCCTCGCACCGCTTTGCTGTCACCGGACAGGTGGGAAAGCGCTCTCCTAACGCGAACGGCGGCCGCTGTATATGGCCGAATTGGTCTGAGCCACCGGGTTTCGCGGCCTGCCGGGCACAAATATCACGCCCGGACGCGGCCCGCCCGTTATGGACAGGCGGGCTGTCAGCGATTACATGCACGCAATGGCCAAACCGAAGACAGACCCGAATTACAAGGTGATCGCCGAGAACCGGCGCGCGCGTTTCGATTACGCAATCGAGGACGATCTCGAATGCGGCATCGTGCTCAGCGGGTCCGAGGTGAAATCGCTGCGCGAGAACACCGCCAATATCGCCGAAAGCTATGCGGCGGTGGAGAATGGCGAGCTGTGGCTGGTCAACAGCTATATCGCCCCCTACGAGCGCGCCATGTTCGGCCATGAGGAGCGCCGCCGCCGCAAGCTTCTGGTGTCAAAGAAAGAGCTGGCGCGGCTGTGGAACGAGACCCAGCGCAAGGGCATGACCGTCGTGCCGCTGGTGCTCTATTTCAACCACAAGGGCATCGCCAAGCTGAAGGTCGGCATCGCCAAGGGCAAGAAGACCGTCGACAAGCGCGAGACCGAGGCGAAACGCGACTGGAACCGCCAGAAGCAGCGCCTGCTCAAGGAACGCGGCTGAGTCCCGCGCCTTCCCCGACGCGCCCTTGTCTTGCGGCCCCATGCGGACTAGAGACGGGCGGATAGTGACTGCCCGGGGAAGACCTCATGTCCCACGACGATCCCAAGCTTCTGGTGTCGACCGACTGGCTCGCCAGGCATCTCAAGGACCCCGACCTGCGCGTTCTCGATGCGAGCATGTTCCTGCCGGGCTCCGACCGCAACGCCAGGGCGGAATACGACGCGGCGCATATTCCCGGTGCGCGGTTCTTCGACATCGACGATGTGAGCGACCACCGCTCCGAGCTGCCGCATATGGTGCCGCCGGTCGAGAAGTTCATGTCGCGCATGCGGGCACTCGGCGTCGGCGACGGCCATCAGATCGTGGTGTATGACAGCCAGGGCATCTATTCCGCCGCGCGGGTCTGGTGGCTGTTCAAGCTGATGGGGCAGAACGATATCGCCGTGCTCGACGGCGGGCTGCCGAAATGGCAGGCCGAGGGCCGCGAGACCGAGGATCTGCCGCCGGTGATCCGCGACCGCCACATGACCGTGCGCCGCCAAAACCAGATGGTGAAGGACGTGACGCAGGTCTCCTCCGCCGCCAAGCTGCGCGATACCGAGATCATCGACGCCCGCGCCGCCGAGCGCTTTCGCGGCGAAGTGGCCGAGCCGCGCCCGGGTCTGCGCTCGGGCCATATTCCCGGCGCCAGGAACGTGCCCTTCCAGACGCTGATGAATGCCGACGGCACGCTGAAAGACCCCGAGGGTCTGCGCGCGGTCTTCGAGGCGGCGGGGGTCGATCTGTCGAAACCGGCGATCACCTCCTGCGGGTCGGGCGTGACCGCCGCCGTGCTCAACCTTGCCCTGACCCGCATGGGCAAGACCGACCATTCCCTGTATGACGGGTCGTGGAGCGAGTGGGGGCAGTTCCCCACCCTGCCCGTCGCCACCGGAGAGGACTGATGTTCGAGAACCTCAAAGAGCAACCTGCCGACAAAATTCTGGCCCTGATGCAGCTCTACCGCGAGGATCCGCGCGAGCAGAAGATCGACCTTGGCGTCGGCGTCTACAAGGATGCCAGCGGCAACACCCCGATCATGCGCGCCGTCAAGACGGCGGAAAAGCAGCTCTGGGAGGCCGAGACCACGAAAGCCTATACCGGCCTCGCCGGCGATCCCGGCTTTTCCGACGCGATGATCGCGCTGGTGCTGGGCGATGCGGTGCCGCGCGCCAACGTGGCCGCCGCCGCGACCCCGGGTGGCACCGGCGCGGTGCGTCAGGCCTTCGATCTGGTCCGCATGGCGAGCCCCTCGGGCAAGGTCTATGTCTCGGATCCGACCTGGCCCAACCACCTGTCGATCCTCAAGCATATGGGCATCCCCTTCACCCCCTACCGCTATTTCGACAACGAGACGCGGGCGGTGGATTTCGACGGCATGATGGCCGATCTCGCGCAGGCGGGCAAAGGCGATGTGGTGCTGCTGCATGGCTGCTGCCACAACCCCACCGGCGCCAACCTCAACCTGTCGCAATGGCAGGCGGTGGTTGATCTGCTGCTCAAGACCGGCGCCACTCCGATGATCGACATCGCCTATCAGGGCTTTGGCGACGGGCTGGAAGAGGATGCCGCCGGCGTCCGTCTCGTGGCATCTTCGGTGCCGGAATGCCTGATCGCGGCGAGCTGCTCGAAGAATTTCGGCATCTACCGCGAACGCACCGGCCTCTTGATGGCGGTCAGCAACGATGCCGGCGCGCAGAAGCTCAACCAGGGCACGCTGAACTATCTCAACCGGCAGAACTATTCCTTCCCGCCCGATTACGGCGCGCGGCTGGTGACCATGGTGCTGACCGACCCGGCGCTGCGCGCCGACTGGGCGGCAGAGCTGGAAGAGGTGCGCAACTCGATGCTGGGCCTGCGCGAGCAGCTCGCCGCCGAGCTGCAACGGCTGTCGGGCTCGGATCGCTTCGGCTTCATCGCGCAGCATCGCGGCATGTTCTCGCGGCTCGGCGCCTCGCCCGAGCAGGTCGAGACGCTGCGCCGCGATCACGGCATCTACATGGTCGGCGACTCGCGGCTGAACATCGCCGGACTCAACAAGAGCTCCGTGCCGATCCTCGCCGAGGCGATCGTGAAATCGGGGATCTGATCCCCCTCGCCGGTATCCCGATGGCTGGATACCGGCGCCACGCCCCTGCCTTCTTCTCTTTGAAAATACGCCCTTTCCGGTGCGCAGCGCCGTGGCACGGCCTTGGGCCGTGCTCTGCAAGAGCGCCGCTCGGACAGCCCTGGCCTGCGACCGATGCCGCAGCATGCGTATTTGGAAAGAGAAGACGGCCCACCGCGATTTACAGGCGGAGGCGGCGCGCGTATGCCGGACACTGCAATGGAGGGTGACGAGATGGCGCAGACATCGCGCGGGGTGGTCTATGTGGCCTGGGGCCGCGACCATGTGGAGGTGGCACGGCGCTCGGCGGCCAGCGTCAAACGCTCGAACCCGGCGCTCGGCACCGCGATCTGGTGCAAAGAGGGCGACGATACCAGCGGCTTCGATCAGGCGTTCTACATCCCCGAGGGGCTGAAACGGCCCAAGGTGAACGTGCTGGGCGACAGCCCCTATGACGAGACGCTGTTTCTCGACAACGACACCATCGTGCGGGCGGATCTGGCCTCGCTCTTCGATCTGCTGCGCAAATACGAGATGTGCGGCGCGCAGGTGATCCTCTGGCACCGGCCCCGACATCTGAAAAAGATCGCGCTCGACCTGCCCGAGACCTTCCCCGAGATCAACACCGGCGTGCTGCTCTATCGCAAGACCGAGCGCGTACAGGCGTTCTTCCGCGACTGGGCCGAGACATTCGCGGCGAGCGGAATGGGCATCGACCAGCCGTCTTTCCGTGAGGTGCTGTGGCGCTCGGATGTGGATTTCTACGTCTTCCCGCCGCAGTTCAACAAGCGCGTCTTCGAGGCCTCGGAGCTGATCTGGTCGGATGCGCCGCGCCCGCGCATTCTGCATCTGGAGCTTCTGCGCCCGCAGAAGAACCCGCTGCTGCGCTGGATCTCCAACCGCATCCGCTGATGCCGCGACGGCCTCTCTTGCCTGCGGGCGGGGGAAGTGCCACCGTCTTTTCCGGAGGATACGATATGGCCGAGACCACCGAAGCGCCCCGCAGCGTCACCCATCTGCCGCAGGCCATGGAGCCGCGCAATCCCGGCATGGCGCTCGACATGGACTGGGTGCTGCGCGCCCGCGCCAACCGCTCGGCCATCGAGCGCCGCGCCGCGACCCTGCCCGGACGGCGCAGCGTCAAGAAGGACTTCCAGGCCGCCTGGCTGGCCCGCGCGATCTCCTGCATCGACCTGACGACGCTCTCGGGCGACGACACGCCGGGCCGCGTCGCGCGGCTCTGCGCCAAGGCGAAACGGCCGGTGCGCGCCGATCTGCTCGACGCGCTGGGGCTGCCGGATCTGACCGTGGGCGCGGTCTGCGTCTATCACGACATGATCGCCCCAGCGGTGGCGGCGCTGGACGGCTCCGGCATCCCGGTGGCCGCCGTCTCCACCGGCTTTCCGGCGGGGCTGTCGCCCTTCCCGCTGCGGCTTGCCGAGATCGGCGAGAGCGTGAAGGCCGGCGCGCGCGAGATCGACATCGTGATTTCCCGGCGGCTGGTGCTGACCGGCGACTGGCAGGGGCTTTATGACGAGATGCGGCAGTTCCGCGCCGCCTGCGGCGAGGCGCATGTGAAGGCGATCCTCGCCACCGGCGAGCTCGGCACGTTGCAGAACGTCGCGCGCGCCTCGCTGGTCTGCATGATGGCCGGCGCCGATTTCATCAAGACCTCGACCGGCAAGGAAAGCGTCAACGCCACGCTGCCGGTGAGCCTCGTGATGATCCGGGCGATCCGCGACTATTACGAGGCGACGGGCTATCGTGTCGGCTACAAGCCGGCGGGCGGGATCTCCAAGGCCAAGGATTCGCTGAATTATCTGGCGCTGATCAAGGAAGAGCTGGGGGACCGCTGGCTGCGGCCCGATCTCTTCCGCTTCGGCGCCTCCAGCCTGCTCGGCGATATCGAGCGGCAGCTCGAACATCGTGTGACCGGCGCCTATTCCGCCTCCTGGCGGCACGCGCTTGGCTGAGGCCGGATTTTTTCGAGTATTTGAAGAAAGATGAAGGGGCGGGCGCCCGGTTTTTGGGCGCCGCGCCCGGCCCTGCCTGCGCGATGGGCGCAAAACGCGGGCGGATGCGTTTCTTTCTTTGCGGATGGCGCCGCTTCCCTTACCGTTTGGTCAAAAATTAACCACACGCCAACAGGGGATACCGCTCACATGACCGACAGACGCTCGCTTCTCGCCCATCTCACCCGCCGACGGATGCTGATGGGCTCCGCCGGGCTCGCCGCCGCGACCGGGGGCGGCTTTCTGCCCGCGCGGCTTTTTGCGCAGGAGCCGATCTCGGTCGCCGGCATCTATACGGTGCCCGTCGAGCAACAATGGGTGAGCCGGATCCACAAGGCCGCCGAGGCCGCCAAGGCGGAGGGGCAGATCACCTATACGTTCAGCGAGAACACCGCGAACACCGATTACCCCCGCGTCATGCGCGAATATGCCGAGAGCGGCGTGAAGCTGATCGTCGGCGAGATCTTCGGTGTCGAGCAGGAGGCGCGCGAGGTGGTGCTGGATTATCCCGACACCGCCTTCTTGCTGGGCTCTTCCTTCATGCCGGACCCGGCCTATCCCAACCTCGCGGTCTTCGACAATTACATCCAGGATGCCTCTTATCTCTCGGGCATCATCGCAGGCGCGATGACCGAGACCGGCAATATCGGCATGGTCGGCGGCTTCCCGATTCCAGAGGTCAACCGGCTGATGCATGCCTTCATGGCCGGCGTGAAAGAGGTGAAGCCCGACGCGGAATTCCAGGTGAGCTTTATCGGCTCGTGGTTCGACCCGCCCAAGGCCAAGGAAACCGCCTTTGCGATGATCGAGAACGGCGCCGATCTGCTTTATGCCGAACGGTTCGGGGTGTCGGACGCGGCGCAGGAGAAGGGCATCCTCGCCATCGGCAATGTGATCGACACGCAGGCGGATTATCCGGACACCGTGGTCGCCTCGGCGATCTGGCATTTCGAGCCGACGCTTCAGGCGGCACTGGTGAAGATCGCCGAGGGCAGTTTCGAGGCCGAGAATTACGGGCTCTACAGCTTCATGAAGGAAGGCGGCTGTTCGCTGGCGCCGCTCGGGACCTTCGAGGGCAAGGTGCCGCAGGAGGCGCTGGATCTGGTGGCCGAGAAGGAGGCCGCGATCAAGGCCGGCGAGTTCGAGGTCGAGATCGACGACAGCGAGCCCAGCTCTTCCTGATGACGGCAGAGTCCCCGGCGCGGGGCGAGACCGTCCTGCGCCTTTCCGGCATCACCAAGCGCTTTGGTCCGCTTGTCGCCAACGACGATATCGGGTTCTCGCTGGGCAAGGGCGAGGTCGTGGCGCTTTTGGGCGAGAACGGCGCCGGGAAGACCACGCTGATGAACATCCTTTTCGGCCATTACACCGCAGATGCGGGCACGGTCGAGGTGTTCGGCGCGCCGCTGCCGCCGGGCCAGCCCGGCGCGGCGCTGGCGGCGGGTGTGGGCATGGTGCATCAGCATTTCACCCTGGCCGACAATATGACGGTGCTGGAGAACATCCAGCTCGGCACCGAACCGCTGTGGAAGCTCGGCCTTGGTCGTGGC
Source organism: Salipiger abyssi (assembly GCF_001975705.1). Classification (NCBI taxonomy): domain Bacteria; kingdom Pseudomonadati; phylum Pseudomonadota; class Alphaproteobacteria; order Rhodobacterales; family Roseobacteraceae; genus Salipiger; species Salipiger abyssi. The sequence continues at coordinate 2,095,846 of NZ_CP015093.1, read as the reverse complement.
GCGGTGCGGCAAAGGGTGGCGCGGCTGGCGGCGGATTTCGGGCTGGCGGTCGATCCTGACGCGCGGGTCGGCACACTGTCGGTGGGCGAGCGGCAGCGGGTGGAGATCCTCAAGGCGCTCTATCGCGAGGCGCGGATTCTCATCCTCGACGAGCCGACGGCGGTGCTGACGCCGCAGGAGGCCGAGGCGCTTTTCGAGACGCTGCGGAAGATGGTGGCGCAGGGGCTGTCGGTGATCTTCATCTCGCACAAGCTGCACGAGGTCATGGCGATCTCGTCGCGCGTGCTGGTTCTGCGGCACGGGCGGCTGGTGGGCGAGGTGGCGACGCGCGATACCGACCGCCACGCGCTTGCGACGCTGATGGTGGGCGCCGAGATCGCCACGCCGGAGCCGACGCAGGCACGACCCGGCGATGTTCTGATGACGCTGGAGCGGGTCACAACGCCGCCGCGCGGCAACCGGCCGGGGCTGCGGGGCGTGGATCTGGAGCTGAAGGCGGGGCAGATAATGGGCCTCGCGGGGGTGTCGGGCAACGGGCAGGGGGCGCTGGCCGATCTGATCTCGGGGCTGGAGACGCCCGAGGACGGGCGGCTGCTGGTGAGCGGCGCGGAGGTGACACGCTGGAGCCCGCGCGCGGCGCTGGCGGCGCGCATCGGGCGCATCCCGGAGGACCGGCACAAGACCGGCACCATCGCCGATTTCACCCTGACCGAGAACGCGGTGCTGGAAAGCTATGCCCAGCCGCCCGCCGCACGGCGCGGCTGGATGAACTGGCGCGCTGCGCGCGGCGCGGCGCAGGAGATCATCGCGAAATACGACATCCGCTGCCCGGGACCCGAGGCGCGGATCCGGCTGCTCTCGGGGGGCAATATGCAAAAGCTGATCCTCGGGCGGGTGCTGGAGGCCGGGCCAAGGATTGTCCTCGCCAACCAGCCGGTGCGGGGTCTGGATATCGGCGCGGTGACCTATGTGCAGGCGCAGCTTATCGCGGCGCGGGATGCGGGGGCGGCGGTGCTGCTGATCTCGGAGGATCTGGACGAGATCCTGGCGCTGTCGGATGTGATCCGGGTGATCTCGGACGGGCGGCTGTCGCCGGAATTCGCGCGGGGCGAAAAGAGCGCCGCCGAGCTGGGCCAATGGATGGCCGGACAGGGGTTTGCCGATGCGGCGTGAGTGTTTTGCTCCCGCCCCGGACCTGATCCGGGGCCTCACGCTCTCCGCCAGCGCGGGACAAGAAGGGCTGAGGTGGAGGCCCCGGATCAGGTCCGGGGCTGGTGCTGCTTGTCGCCTCTGTCGCGCCATGCCGGAGACCGCACATGCGGCTTGAACCGATCGCCGCGCCCTCTCATGCCCGCACGCTGGGCCTGCCGGCGCTCGCCATCGCCGCCACCGTGCTGGTCGCGGCCTTGCTCGCCGCGCTGGCCGGAGCCAATCCGCTCGCCACCTTCGGGCTCATCGTCAAGGGCGCCGTGGGCTCGAAATTCGCCACGCTGGAGACGCTCAACCGCGCCACGCCGCTGATTTTCACCGGGCTCGCCGTGGCGGTCGCCTTCCGCGCCAGGCTCTGGAATATCGGCGCAGAGGCGCAGCTCTATGCCGGCGCGCTGGTCACCGTGTTGATCGGCACGCAGCTTGGCCTGCCCGGCCCGCTGGCGCTCCCGCTCATGGCGCTGGCGGCGGTCCTCGCGGGGGCGCTGACGCTGCTCGGCCCCGTTCTACTCAAGACAAGGCTCGGCGTCGACGAAGTGGTGACCACGCTGCTGCTGAATTTCATCATGGCGCTCTTCATCTCCTACCTGCTCGAAGGCCCGCTGAAAGACCCGATGGGCATGGGCTGGCCGAAATCCCCCGCCCTGCCCCGCGACGCGCGGCTGCCGCGCATTGTCGAGGGGCTGCGGCTGCACTGGGGCTTTGCGCTGGCGCTGATCTGTGCCGCGGGCGTCTGGCTGATCCAGACCCGCACCACGCTGGGCTACGAGATCCGCGCCGTGGGGCTGAACCCGCAGGCGGCACGCTTTGCCGGCATCCCGGTGGGCCGGGTGCTGGTGAAGACCGCGCTCATCTCGGGCGGGCTGGCGGCGCTGGCGGGGTTCTCGGAGGTGGCGGGGCTCAAGGGCAACCTGACCTCCGATCTCTCGCCCGGTTTCGGCTATACCGGCATCATCGTTGCCATGTTGGCGCTGCTGCACCCGCTGGGCGTGGTGGTCTCGGCGCTCTTCGTCGCGGGGATCTTTGTCGGCGCCGACAGCATGTCACGCGCCGCCGAGGTGCCGACCTATATCGCCGATATCCTGCTCGCCGCCGCCCTGCTCTTCATGGTGCTGGCGATCCTGCTCACGCGATTCCGGGTGGTGAGGGGATGAGCGAGCTTGCCGATATCCTGATCTCGGCCAGTTTCTGGGCCGCCGTGCTGCGCATCGCCGCGCCGCTGATCTTTGCCACCATGGGAGAGCTGATCTGCGAGCGCGCCGGCGTGCTGAACCTCGGGATCGAGGGTATCATGGTCTTTGGCGCCTTCGCTGGCTGGGTCACGGTCTATGCGGGTGGCGGGCTCTGGGCGGGCGTCGCGGTGGCGATGCTGGCGGGGATGGGGTTCGGCGCGGTGCATGCACTGCTGACGGTGCCCTTCGGGCTCTCGCAGCATGTGGTGGGGCTGGGAATCACCATGCTGGCCACCGCCTCGGCCTATTACGCCTATCGCCTGGCGCTGCCAGAGGTCACCAACCCGCCGCGCATCGAGCCCTTTCAGCCGCTGCACATCCCCGGCCTTTCCGATCTGCCCTGGCTGGGCGAGGCGCTGTTTTCCCAGACCGCGCTGAGCTGGGCGGGCTTTGCCTGCGTCGCGCTCACCGCACTGGTGCTCTACCGCACGCCGCTGGGCCTCGCCCTGCGCGCCGCCGGAGAGAACCCGCAGGCGGTCGAGGCGCAGGGGCTGTCGGTCGCGGCGCTGCGCATGGGGGCGGTGATCGTCGGCTCGGGGCTGATGGCCGTGGGCGGAGCGTTTCTCACCATGTCGGCCTTTTCGAGCTTCTTCTTCGAAATGGTGAACGGGCGCGGCTGGATCTGTATCGCGCTGGTGGTCTTCGGCGCCTGGAAGCCGGGCAAGGCGCTGCTGGGCGCGCTGCTTTTCGCCGGGTTCGATGCGCTTCAGGTGCGGCTGCAACAGACCGGGCTGGGGCAGATCGTGCCCTATCAGGTGTTCCTGATGATCCCCTATCTTCTCTCCATTCTGGCGCTTATCCTAATGTCGCGCCGGGCCGAGGTGCCCGCAGCCCTCATGACCCCCTTCAACCGCGGAGACCGCTGATGGCCAGCTTCGACATCCTCGTGACAGGCGGCACCCTGCCCGACGGCACCGTCAAGGATATCGGCATCACCGGCGACCGGATCGCCGCCATGGGCGACCTGACCGGCGCCGAGGCGGGCACGGTGATCGACGCCACGGGCGATCTGGTCTCGCCGCCCTTCGTCGATCCGCATTTCCACATGGACGCGACGCTGAGCTACGGCACGCCGCGCATCAACGGCTCCGGCACGCTGCTGGAGGGCATCGCGCTCTGGGGCGAGCTGAAGCAGATCGCCACGGTCGAGGAGATGGTGGAGCGCGCGCTCGCCTATTGCGACTGGGCGGTGAGCATGGGGCTCTTGGCGGTGCGCAGCCATGTGGACACCTGCGATGATGCGCTGAAAGGCGTCGAGGCACTGCTGCATGTGAAGGAGGTCGTGAAACCCTATCTCGACCTGCAACTGGTGGCCTTCCCGCAGGACGGCTTCTACCGCGACCCGACGGCCAGGGCGAACACGCTGCGGGCGCTGGATATGGGCGTCGATGTGGTGGGCGGCATCCCGCATTTCGAGCGCACCATGAGCGACGGCGCCGCCTCGGTCCGCGAGCTTTGCGAGATCGCCGCCGAGCGGGGATTGCTGGTCGATCTGCATTGCGACGAGACCGACGACCCGCTGTCGCGCCATATCGAGACGCTGACCTATGAGACGCAGCGGCTGGGGCTTCAGGGCCGGGTGGCGGGCTCGCATCTGACCTCGATGCATTCGATGGACAATTACTACGTCTCCAAGCTGCTGCCGCTGATGGCCGAGGCGCAGGTGGCGGCGATCCCCAATCCGCTGATCAACATCACACTTCAGGGCCGTCACGATACCTATCCCAAGCGGCGCGGGCTGACGCGGGTGAAGGAGATGCGGAGCTATGGTATCTCGGTCGGCTGGGGGCAGGATTGCGTGCGCGATCCGTGGTATTCGCTGGGCACGGCGGACATGCTGGACGTGGCCTTCATGGGGCTGCATGTGGCGCAGATGACCGCGCCCGACGAGATGCAGCGCTGTTTCACCATGGTGACCGAGGAGAATGCGAAGATCCTGCATCTGGACGACTACGGGCTGGCACCGGGCAAGCTGGCCTCGCTGGTGGTGCTGGATGCGGGCTCGGCCATCGAGGCGCTGCGGCTGCGGCCCGATAGGCTTTGCGTGATCTCCAAGGGACAGGTTGTGTCGCGACAGGCACGGAACGACGCGGCGCTTACGCTGCCGGGGCGGCCCTCTAGTGTGCGGCGGCGTCACAAGATCGCGGAGGGCTAGGCGCTACGGAGGGCAGGTTGCCCCCCTACAATTGAGCGGTGCCCGGGCGCGGAACAAGGCGAAGCCGCCGCGCCATCGCCGGCCCGCCCCCCGGGCTGGCGATTTGGTGACGTCAACGCAGCGTGTCGAGGTCATTCGGACTTGGCCGGTATAAATCGAGAGGTTCAGAGCTGAGGTCGCCAACCCACGGGCCGGCGATGGCGCGGCTCCCGAGATCCGCGACCGGCAGGGCGGGCAATCTGCCCACCGCCGCTCTCACCGCATCCGCAGCGCCAGCACCGTCATCCCGACACCGGAGCTCAGCAGATCCACGCCGAGGAACAGCCCCAGCAGACCGGCGGCCGCTTCGGGCATGGCCAGCACGATCAGCAGGCCCAGCAGCACAGACACAGCCCCGGCGGCAACCAGCCAGCCCCAGCCGGTGCGGTCGCGCAGGTGAAAGCCCAGCCAGATGCGCAGCACCCCCATAGCTAGGAAGAAGCCCGCAATCAGCAGGGTTAGCGAGATGATCCCGGCCAGCGGGTTGGCGATCAGCGCAACGCCGAAGGCCAGCACCAGCAGCCCCAGCAGACCGGCGACCAGCCGTGCGGCGGTCGGGCCGGCATATTGAAACGCGATCCAGAGCTGAAGCACCCCGCCAAGAATGAACACGCCCCCCGCGAGCGCCACCACGGTCAGCGAGGCAGCGAAAGGGTTGAGAAAGGCCAGCACGCCGCCGACGATCAGCACCGCGCCAAGAACCAGCATCCATCGCCAGTCGGGGCCGTTTAGGGGCGGGCGCGGCGAATCCGGGTCCGTGTCATGCCGGGTCATGGGAAACTCCTTGTTGCCTGTAGGAAAAAAACCGACCGCTTCTCCGTCGGTTCCATCACATCGCCGCGACGCGGTGACGTGATCAGCGAGGCGCAGTAAAAAGGGGCCGGATCGAAAGATCCAGCCCCCGGGAGAGCGTTTCGCCCAAACGACGCAAGGTTACTCGGCAGGCACCGCAAGCTTTTGCGGGCGCGCGAAATGCTGCCTGTTGAGCCGCAGCACCAACCAGATCGCCACCGCCTGCGCCGCCAGCGCCACGCCGGTCAGCAGCCAGTAGGAAAGGCCGAACTTGTCCATCAGACCGGCGGCCACCAGCCCCTTGTTGATGAAGAATTGCAGCATCACCGACAGCGCCACCGCCGGGCAGACCAGCGCATAAGAGCCCGCCGAGATCTTCGGCCCCAGCACGAAATCGCGGAAATACCCCTGCGCGCGCAGCACCGTGAGACCGAGCAGCAGGAACACCACCTGCACCGAAAGCAGCCTTGCGAGGAAGATCATCATCTCCGCCGGGTCGCTCGCCACGCCGAAAGTCGCGTGCATCCCGTGATCCTGACGCATGAACATGATGCCCAGCACCGTCACGATCGGCACGATGATCAGCAGAGTCGGCCCGGCCTCGCGCGCGGTGCCGTAATGCAGCATGGAATTCAGTGCCGTCGCGGCGGCCAGCACCGTGTAGAGGATCGCGGTCACCCCGAGGAAGGTCGACAGCACCAGCGCCGTGCCGACGGTCACCGGGTTGGTACTCATCGCGGCGGGGGCGGCAAAGCCCACGGCGACCATCGAGATGGCGAAGGCCGGCAGCAGCTGCGCAAAGGAGTTGTGCGCGGTCACATCGAAGATACCGCCCTTCGACAGCACCCGGCCCAGAAAACCGCCGAGCTGGCGAAAGGCCAGAACGCCGATCAGCGCGAAGGCGACCATCGCCATAGGGAAGAGATACTCCACCACCGTCCAGAGCCCCGGCACAAAGACCATGCCCAGCACGAAGGCGACATTCACGCTCATCGCGAGCGCCAGCGGCATGGCGAGCACCGAGCTTTCGCTGTTGGACTGGCGCATCTCCTCCCAGGCCCCGGTCTTGCGGAAGGCGGCGAAGGCCCGGAGGTTCCAGATCAGCGACTTGATGTTGAGAAAGGCGAACCCAGCGATCCCCAGCATCGCCACCACGATGGCGATCTGCTGCGGCAACACGCTGTTTGCCCAGGCCGCCGCGATATCCTCGAAGACCGGGACGGGCTGGCCGGGATGCGGCACCCAGAAGAAGAGATACATGAAGAAGGATACCGCCGTGCCGCCCGCGCCCAGCGAGGCGAGGAAATAGGTCGGCGTATAGGTATCCGCGGGACGGGCGTGCGTCTGGGTCATGACGGCCTCCGTGACAGTCTGATTTCAGAACGTATATTACATTCGAAAATCAGAATGTAAATTCCCTGCGACAGCCTGTCCCAGCGCCGCGGTTAACCGCGCCTTAACCCTCATCGGGTTTTCTGAGGCGATGCGACGCGGGGCGATCTTGGGGTTTCTTCTGCTGGCGGGCTGCGACATGGCGAGCCCGGGCTTTCGCGGCGTGCCAGCCGTGACGCGCGAGGTCGAGGGCTCGCGCTTCACCATCCGGGTAAAGGACCGCATGGCCGAGGTGATCCGCACCAGCTCGGAATTCCCCGCCCGCTTCGGCCCGATATCCGAACGCGCGCAACTGGCCGTGGCGCAGGAAACCGGCTGCGTGCCGGCCTGGGTCACCGGCGATCCGGCGATGATGGTGATGGGGCTGTCCTGCGACGGGGCGCCGGCACCGAGACAGCCGCGCCGCCGCACGATCTCCTGCGAGATCTTCGACGCCTATTACACCGACCGTCTGGGCGGCAGCGCGTCGATGGAATGTACCGAATACTGAGCGGGGGCGGTTATGCCTGAACCGGCTTTTCGTAGAACACGCTCGACCCGTTGGCGACATAGCCGCCGAACGGCCCGCAACGGCGATATCCCTGCCCTTCGTAGAGCGACACCGCGGCGGCGAGCCTGTCGCCGGTCTCCAGCCGCAGCAGCGGCAGCGCCTCTTGCTGGGCGGTGCGCTCCAGATGCGCCAGCAGCCGGCGCGCCACGCCGATGCCCCGCGCCTCAGGCGCCACGAACATGGATTTCACCTCGCCATAGCCCTCGCGCCGCGCCAGCGCCGCACAGCCCAGAAGCTCGCCCCCCTCCTCGGCCCCGAAGAAGGTGATGCCCTCGGCACAAAGCGCATCGACATCGAGATAATGGTTCTCCTCCGCCGGAAAGAGCGCGTTCATCAGCGCATGGCTTTCGGACAACAGCGCCACCGCGCGCGGATCGCGGGGGGAGACGGGGTGTATGGCAAGCGGCATCGGCGGCTCCTGGCTAGGCTTGAGATGAAACGCGCTAACAGGCGCTCCGTCAAGTCAGCACGTTGCGCGAAATTCCGCAATATCTTGTGGATAATAGCCACCTCACCGCGATATCCAGAGCAAAGCGTTTGACTCACCCGGGCGCCGACCGGCACAGTGGTGGGCAAACCGGAATCAGGGCAGGCAGATTTGCGTTTTTCACGTCTCAGACTGACGGGCTTCAAGAGCTTCGTCGACCCGACGGACCTCGTCATCGCCGAGGGTCTGACCGGTGTCGTGGGGCCGAATGGCTGCGGCAAGTCCAACCTGCTGGAAGCGCTGCGCTGGGTGATGGGCGAGAACCGCGCCAAGGCGATGCGCGGCTCGGGCATGGAAGACGTGATCTTCGCCGGCGCCGCCTCGCGCCCGGCCCGGAATTTCGCCGAGGTCAGCCTCAGCATCGACAATTCCGACCGGCTGGCCCCCGCCGGGTTCAACGACAGCGACCAGCTCGACATCGTGCGGCGCATCACCCGCGACGTGGGCTCGGCCTACAAGGCCAACAGCAAGGATGTGCGCGCGCGCGACATCCAGATGCTCTTTGCCGACGCCTCCACCGGGGCGCATTCGCCGGCATTGGTGCGGCAGGGGCAGATCTCGGAGCTGATCAACGCCAAGCCCAAGAACCGCCGTCGCATTCTCGAAGAGGCCGCCGGCATCTCGGGGCTCTACCAGCGCCGTCACGAGGCCGAGCTGAAGCTGAACGCGACCGAGGCCAACCTGCTGCGCGTCGACGACGTGATCGAGCAGCTCGCGGCGCAGCTCGCGCAGCTCGAACGGCAGGCAAAACAGGCGGCGCGCTACAAGGCGATCGGCGAGGATCTGCGCCGCGCCGAGGGGCTGCTGCTGTTCCGCCGCTGGAAGGACGCCGACGAGGCGCGGGTGCAGGCCGAGGCCGGGCACCGCGAAAAGGTCACCGCCGCCGCCCAGGCCGAGGGCGCCGCGCGCGCCGCCGCGACCCTGCGCGCCCAGAGGGAAGAGGCGTTGCCGCCGCTGCGCGAGGAGGAGAGCATCGCCACGGCGATCCTGCAACGGCTCTCGGTGCAGCGCGACACGCTCACCGATCAGGAAAAGCGCGCGGCGGAGACCATCGCCGCGCTGACCCGCCGTATCGAGCAGATGTCCAAGGACATGGAGCGCGAGGCCGGGCTCAACCGCGACGCGGGCGAGACCATCGAGCGGCTCGACTGGGAAGCGCGCGAGCTGGCCAAGGCCGGCGAGGGCCATGACGACCGGCTGACCGAGGCCTCGGAGTCCGCACGCGAGGCGGCGGCGATGCTTCAGGCGCGCGAGGCGGATCTGTCGCAGCGCACCGAGGATGTGGCGCGGCTCGCCGCCCGCCACCAGTCGGCCCACCGCTTCCTCGCCGATGCGCGCAAGACGCTCGACCGCCACGAGGGCGAGGCGGCGCGGGCGCGCGAGGCGGTCTCGGCGGCCAAGCAGACCCTCTCCGGCGCGTCCGAGGCGATGGAGACCGCACGCACCCGCACCGATCAGGCGCAGGCGATGGCCGAGCGTGCCGACAAGCTGCTGACCGATGCCGATGCCGCGCGCGCCGATGCGCAGTCGCGCGAGGCCGAGGCGCGGGCGGAACGCTCGGAGGCCGAGGGCGAGTTCAACGCGCTGCGTGCCGAGGTCACCGCGCTCGCCCGGCTGCTCGACCGCGACACGGCGGAGGGCGGGCAGATCCTCGACCGGCTTCAGGTCGAGCAGGGCTTTGAAAAGGCGCTCGGCGCGGCGCTCGCCGATGACCTGCGCGCCCCCGAGGTGGAGGCCGACGGCCCCACCGGCTGGGCGGTGCTGCCCCCCTACCCCAGCGATCAGCCGCTGCCCGCCGGCGTAACAGCGCTCACTCACCACGTCTCGGTGCCGGACGTTCTGGTGCGGCGCATGGGCCAGATCGGGCTGGTGGAGGCGGATGAGGGTCCGCGGCTCCAGCCGCAGCTGAAACCGGGCCAGCGGCTGGTGAGCGTCGAGGGCGATCTCTGGCGCTGGGACGGCTATCGCGCCTGGGCCGAAGATGCGCCCTCCGCCGCCGCGCTGCGTCTGGAACAGCTCAACAAGCTGGAAACGCTGAAACAGGAAATGGCCGCCGCCACCGCCAAGGTCGACGGCATGCGCGCCGCGCATGAGGCGCTTGTGACGCGGCTGGCGGAGCTGACCCAGGCCGACAAATCCGCGCGCGAGGCCCGGCGCGAGGCCGATCAGCGGCTGAACGAGGCGACCCGCGCGATGAACCGCGCCGAGGCCGACCGCAATATGGCCGAGGGCAAGCTGGAGAGCCTCGCCATGGCGGTGAAACGCCACGAGGACGAGGCCACCGGCGCGCGCAAGCAGCTCACCGAGGCCGAGCGCGCGGTGGCGGAGCTCGGCGATCTCGAAAGCGCCCGCGCCGAGGTCGAGGACATCAAGCTGACCGTCGAGGCGGCGCGGATGACGATGATCGCCAAGCGCTCCGCCCATGACGAGCTGCGCCGCGAGGGCGATGCCCGCAAGTCGCGCGCGCAGCAGGTCACCAAGGAGCTGTCGGGCTGGCGCCACCGGCTGGAGACCGCAGAGAAACGCAGCGCCGAGCTGGCCGAGCGCAAGGGCGCCGCCGAGGCCGAGCTGAAGGACGCGTCTTCCGCCCCCGCCGAACTGGCGGCCAAGCGCGACGAGCTGAGCCAGGCCATTGCCCAGGCCGAGGCGCGCAAGGCCAGCGCCACCGATGCGCTGTCCACGGCCGAGAGCGCGCTGCGCGAGGCCATCGGCGCCGAGCGCGACGCGGAACGCGCGGCCTCGGAGGCGCGCGAGGCGCGTGCCCGCGCCGAGGCCCGGGTCGAGGCGGCGCGCGAGACGGTGGATTACGCCGCCGAGCGCATTCTCGAAGAGCAGGAGACCACGCCGGCGAAACTGCTCGACCGGCTGGGCGCCAATGCTCAGGAGATGCAGGGCGCCGAGCAGATCGAGGCCGAGGTCAACCGGCTGAAACGCCAGCGCGATTCGCTGGGCGCGGTGAACCTGCGCGCCGAGGAGGACGCCCGCGAGGTTCAGGAAGAGCACGACACGCTGGTCTCGGAAAAGCAGGATCTGGAGGAGGCGATCAAGACACTGCGCTCCGGCATCGCCTCGCTCAACCGCGAGGGGCGCGAGCGGCTGCTGACGGCGTTCGAGCAGGTGAACAGCAATTTCTCGATGCTCTTCACCCATCTCTTCAATGGCGGCGAGGCCAATCTGGTGATGGTCGAGAGCGACGACCCGCTGGAGGCCGGGCTGGAGATCATGTGCCAGCCGCCGGGCAAGAAGCTCTCGACCCTGTCGCTGCTCTCGGGCGGCGAACAAACGCTGACCGCGCTGGCGCTGATCTTTGCGGTGTTCCTGGCGAACCCGGCTCCGATCTGCGTGCTGGACGAGGTGGACGCGCCGCTCGACGACGCCAACGTGACGCGGTTCTGCGATCTGCTCGACGAGATGTGCCGCCGCACCGAGACGCGCTTCCTGATCATCACCCACCACGCGGTGACCATGGCGCGGATGGACCGGCTGTTCGGCGTGACCATGCAGGAACAGGGCGTGTCCCAGCTGGTTTCGGTCGATCTCAAGAAAGCGGAGAAGATGGTCGCCTGAGCGCCCTGACAGGCGCGGCGTAGCGGCGGGCCCGGGGCCCGCCGTTGTCATTTTCAGAAGCGGACGGTCACGCCGGGCAGATCCAGGGCGAGCATGAGATCGCGCAGCTCCTGCCGGGCGGCGACGTTGGAGATATTGAGCTGCTTGACCCCGATATCCTTGAGGTCGAGCAGGGTCAGCCCGCGCGGGAACAGCTCGCGGAAGATCACCCGCTCGGAAAAGCCCGGCGCGATGCGGAATCCGATGCGCTTGGAGAGCCGCTCCAGCGCCTTTTCCATCTTCATCTTGTTGATCATCTGCTGCGCGCCGAGGCGGTTGCGCAGCACGATCCAGTCGATGGGTTTCAGCCCCGCCTGCGCACGGAGCTGCCGCGCGCTCCAGACCATCTCGGAATAGACCGAGGGGCCGAGGATCTTTTCGCCATCGTTGTCGATGCGTGCCAGCAGGTCAAAGTCGATGAAACTGTCGTTCAGCGGCGTGATCAGCGTATCGGCGAGCGAATGCGCCACCTGGCTCAACCGGGTATGCGAGCCCGGGCAGTCGATCAGGATGAAATCCGAGTCCGCCTCCAGCGCCGAGACCGCCTTGCTCAGCCGGTGATCATAGGCATTCTCGCCCGGCGCCAGCGCGTCCTGCTGGATCTCGGGCAGGTCCATATAGACCGGGCCGGGAAGCGACAGGCCCTCGGCATCCAGAAAGCGCCGGCGATTGTCGCAGTAGCGCCCCATGGTGCGCTGCCGCAGGTCGAGATCCAGCGCGCCGACCCGGTGGCCCATGCGCGCCAGAGCGGTTGCCACATGCATCGAGACGGTGGATTTGCCCGCCCCGCCCTTCTCGTTCCCGACGACGATGATATGTGCCACGCTGTCCTCTTGAATTGAAACCCACATGTTCCGCTGTGGTACCGTTGCCGCTACCGTATCTGGGGGCCGTCGGCAAGAAAAGGCTTACGCCCCCAAGTTCGGCCAATGCGCGGGCAAATCGTGTTCCCCCGGCAACCAAAAAGCCCGGCCGCAGGGGCCGGGCTTTTCGCAATCGCACTGTGCCTAGATCAGTGCAGCTTTGCACCCACGTCCGCGATCGACTCGTCGATCAGGCGATCCTTGTCGGCGGCGCTGGTCTGCTGCGCGATCACGTCGCGCGCGGCGGCCACGGCCACGGCGGCGGCACGGTCGCGCACCTCTTTCACGGCAGAGGCCTGCGCCGCGGCGATCTGGTCCTCGGCAGTGGCGAGCCGGCGGGCGATGGAGGCCTTGAGCTCCTCATGCGCCTGCGCGGCGGCGTTCTCCGCCTCCTGCTTGGCGTTCGCAACGATCTGCGCCGCCTGCTCAGAGACCTCCTGCTGCTTGCGCTCGTAGGAGGCGAGCAGCGTCTGGGCCTCTTCGCGCAGCGCACGGGCCTCGTCGAGCTCGTCGCGGATGCCCTCGGCGCGCTTGTCGAGCTGCTTGCCCAGCAGGCCCGGCACCTTGAAGTAGACGAGCACCGCAAGGAAGAGCAGGAAGCCGAGCAGCACCACGAAATCGGTGTTGCGCAGCGAGAAGAACGGGCCCGTTGCCGCCAGCGCGGGGCTGGCGAGGCTGGCGCTCAGGGCGCTGGTGACGATCAGCTTGCGCATGGGCTCACCCTTTCATCCGGTTGCCGACGGCAGCCGAGACGGTCGCCGCATCGGCAGACCCACCCAGCGCGGCCACGATGGCCCCGGCGGTGTCCTTGGCGACGAGCTCGACATTCTCCATGGCCGAAGCCCGGATCTCGGCAATCGCCTTTTCGGATTCCGCCGTCTTGGCGGCGATCTGCGCGTCGGCGGCGGCGGTCGCTTCGTCGAGCTGCGCCTTGATCTCGTCGCGGGTTTTCTGACTGATGGCCTGCGCCTCGGCACGGGCATCGGCCAGCGCCTTGTCATAGGCTTTTTCCGCCTCGGCCGCCTGGCGTTTCAGCTCTTCGGCGGCGGCGATGTCGTTCGTGATGGTGCCCCGGCGCTCGGCCAGGACCGATGCGATCCGCGGCAGAGCGATGCGCGACAGCACGAGGAAGACCACCACCAGCGCGATGACCAGCCAAAAGACCTGGTTCGGGATCCAGTCGGCGCAGAGCTGCGGCATCCCGATGGCGGAACCATGGGAGTCGACGCAGGTGCCGGCCAGTTCTTCGGCGATAGGTTCTGTCGCCATGTCGTCCTCCGTCGGAACGTTGTCTCTACATCGGGCGGCCCGTCAGTGACGGCGCCGCCCGCGCGTAAGGATAGTCGTTCCGTCGATCAGACGGCGAACATCAGCAGCAGAGCAACGAGGAAGGAGAAGATGCCCAGAGCTTCGGCAAATGCGATGCCGATGAAGAGGGTCGCGGTTTGCGACGCGGCAGCCGACGGGTTGCGCAGAGCGCCCGACAGGAAGTTGGCGGCGACGTTGCCCACACCGAGAGCGGCGAGACCCGTGCCGAGACCTGCGAGACCTGCGCCGATATGTGCGAGTTGACCTTCCATGGTGAAATCTCCTTACGTGTGGAAGTTGGTCGATAGGGGTGTGCGGTTGTCCGGCGGGCAGAGCGCCCGCCGTTCATTCAGTGATGCGGATGCAGCGCGTCTTTCAGATAGACGCAGGTGAGGATCGTGAAGACATAGGCCTGAACGAAGGCCACCATCACCTCGAGCCCGTAGATCGCGGTGATCGCGACCACCGAGAGCGGCGAGATCAGCGCGAGACCAGCAAAGCCGGCGAAGACCTTGATCACCGCGTGACCTGCCATGACGTTGCCGGCAAGACGGATGGAGTGGCTGACCGGGCGGACGAAATACGAGATGATCTCGATGATCGCCAGGACCGGGCGCAGCGCCAGCGGCGCGCTCGACACCCAGAAGAGGCTCAGGAAGGAGGCGCCGTTCTTGACGAAGCCGATGATCGTCACGGTGAGGAACACGCAGAGCGCCAGCACCACGGTGACCGCGAAATGCGAGGTGGTGGTGAAGCTCATCGGGATCAGCCCGAGGAAGTTCGAGACCACGATGAACATGAACAGCGTCATGATATAGGGGAAGTAGGTCAGGCCGTCCTTGCCGGCGACGTCCTCGACCATCTTGTAGATGAAGCCATAGGCCATCTCGGCGACCGACTGGCTGCGCGAGGGGATGACCGCGCGGCGCGAGGTGCCCAGCACCATCAGCCCGGTGATGACCAGAATGGCGATCGCCATCCACAGCGTCACGTTGGTGATGGTGAACATGCCCACCGCGCCGTCGCCGAAGAGCGGCTTGACGATGAACTGATCCATCGGGTGGAAGACCAGGCCGCCCGCGTCAGCGCCGTGTTCCGCCATCTCTGCACCGTGCGTCGCTTCAGTCGCCATCGCGATCCCTCTTCTCGTCTTCTCCGGCCGCCTCGGCCGTTTGCGCCTTCTGGATCTCGGCGGCGCTGCGCAGCATCACCCGCACGCCCGCGACCAGACCCAGCACTGTGAACAGCACCATGAGGAACGGGGTGGTGCCAAAGACCACATCGAGCCCGTATCCGATGCCGAAGCCGATCCCGAGACCGGCCACCATTTCCGTCACCATCCGCCAGGCGAGCTGCGCCTGGGAATAATGCTCCTCCTGATGCGTCCGGTCGCTGTCCCGGGCGGCTTTCACCGCCGCGATCTTGGCCTCCAGCGCGTCGAGTTGCCGCTTTGGATCGGGATCGCCCACCATTCTGCCCCCAAGAGGAGTTCCGCGATGTTGCTATGCGGCGGGGGCGCCTGAGTCAAGAAGCGGTGAACGCTATGTTAGCCCCACGCAAGACACTGATAAAAAATGACTTTCTGCGAATGTGGCGCGGCGCGGCATGGCCCGCACGGACCGGTTAGCGCCAACGATGCCGGATTTCCATATTCAACCCCGCGGTTGAGTTTGCCCGATGGCGCTTGACGGGCGGCGGCGCGGCACGGCTTATGGCCGAATGACCGATACGCTTTCCTCCGTCTTCGCCGCGCTGGCCGACCCGACGCGCCGCCGCATCCTCGCGATGCTGCTCGAGGACGACATGGCGGTCACCGATGTGGCCGAGCCCTTCGAGACCTCGCTCGCGGCGATCTCGAAGCACCTCGCGATCCTCGCCGCCGCCGGGCTCATCAGCCAGGAAAAGCGCGGGCGGGTGAAATGGTGCAAGCTGGAGCCGGACGCGCTGCGCGAGGCTTCGGTCTGGATGGTGAGCTTCGGGCTGGTCGAACCGGTCAATCTCGACGCGTTCGAGCGTTTCCTGACGCAGGAGCTGAACCTGCCCTCCGAGGGCTGAGCCGCAAAAGTCTTCGAAGACTTTTGCAAATTCCTTCGAAGGAATTTGCCCTCACTCCTCCTTGAGAAGCAACACCAGAGCCAGCACCGTCAGCGCCACGCCGCCCAGGATCAGCGCCGGCGGCACCCCCTGCCCGAGCACGATCTGCCACAGGATCACCCAGGTGGGTGTGAGATAGGTATAGGCCATGACCTTGGCCGAGGGCAGCCGCAGCGCCGCGAACTGCAACAGCACGAAAGTCGCCGCCGTCGCCGCGACCGCCGTGTAGACGATGGTGATCCAGACAATCCCCGGCAGCGCCAGCCAGTCGGTGGCCAGAAGGTCGCGCCCGCCCCAGATCAGCAGCAGCACCGTGCCCGCGAGATTGGTCCAGAGCGTGAAAACCAGCGCCGGCTCGCCCCGGTTCAGCTTGCGCACCATCGGCGCGTAGAGCGCATGCGCCACGCATCCCCAGAAATAGACCATCTCGCCGCGACCGATCTCCAGCCGCATCAGCGCGCCGAGATCGGCCCGGAAGATCACCCAGAGCGCGCCCGAGGCCCCGATCGCCAGCGCCAGCGCCATCCGGCGGGTCATGCGTTGGCGGACCAGGAACCAGCCGAACCCCGCCGCCATCAGCGGCGTCAGGGTGAAGACCGTCGACAGGCTCACCGGCGCCGCGGTCTTGAGCCCCTCGAACATCAGCACGAAATACCCGACCAGCAGCCCGCCCAGCACGCCATAGCGCCAGGGTGCCGCCATCGAGGCCCGCGTGACCTTGCCGCTCGCCGCCGCCACGACCGAAAGAAGCGCCGCCGCCAGCAGGAACCGCACCGCGTTCAGCGCCGTGGGCGCGATATGCGGCGCGGCCATGCTGCCCAGCGCGAAGGATCCCGCGACCAGCGCGGAAAAGCTCAGCATCGCCAGGTGGCCCAGTGCCTGGGGGCTCACTGCGCGCTCTTATCGGTTGCGTATTCCTTCAGATGCCGCAGGAAAGCCTGCACCTTCGGCGTGCGGTGCAGATCCACATGGGTGACCAGCCAGAGCGGCGAGGACCATTCCTCGCGCGGCGGCAACACCTGCACCAGCTCCGGATCGTCCTGCGCCTCATGCACGGACAGGAACCCGAGCCCGACACCGGCCCGCACCGCTTCCTGCTGCACCCGGTTGTCCTCGGTGCGAAAGACCACGCGGTCGAAGGGCACGCGCGGCTTCATCCAGATATTGAACGGTGCCCGCGAATCGGGATCGTCGTAGCCCACGAATTCGAAGGCGGCGAGCTCCTGTTCGGTCTTCGGCGCTCCGCGGGCGGCAACATAGCTTTTTGCGGCATAGAGCGCCACGGCCTGGCGGGAGAAGGGCTGAACCACGTTGTCCGGCTCCTGCGGCACCGAGCCGGCGCGCAACGCCACATGCGCCTCTCCATATTCCAGTCGGAACAGCCGCGTGCCGGTCAGGTAGCGCACGATCACATCGGGATACGTGGCACGGAAGGAGGCCAGCGCCCCGACCATCAGCGGCGAGAAATTGATCAGCGAGGTCACCAGAAGCTCGCCGGAGACACCCTCGCCCTGCCCCTTGATCCGCCCGGCCAGCTGCTGAAGCTGATCGTCGGTGGTCTGCGCCACGCGGGCAAGGTCCTGCCCGGCTTCGGTCGGCGTATAGCCACGGGCATGGCGCTGGAACAGCTTCACCCCCAGCCGCGCCTCGAGCGCATCGATATGCCGGATCACCGTGGCATGGTGCACACCCAGCACCTCTGCCGCGCCGCTTACGGTTCCAAGACGCGCAACCTGATAGGCGGTGCGAATCTCATCCCAGTTGGTCATAGGCCCCCCTGTGCAAAAAGCCACACTGGCCCAAGATATGCCGGTGTTTCGTTTGAAAATGCAATGGAAGCTTTGCGATTCATGGCCTGCCAGGAAAGATCCCGCGACAGATGCCCCGAAAAAAATAAAAACGCCCGGAAAAATCCGGACGTTTTCGAAAATCTATGTGCAAAGATCGTCAGGCGATTTGCCCGATCCTGCTGAACTCAGTTCGAGAACGGCGAGTCCTGCGACGAGGAGCTCGACGAGCTGGACGAGTCGCCGCCCGATGCCAGGATGGCGAGCAGTGCGAGTGCGCCACCAGCGGCGATAACACCCTGATCCACCGACGACTCAGCGGCGAGCGCATAGGGATCGTCGTCTTCGACGGCGCCGCTCGGGTCGGAAGCGTAAGCTGCGGAGGTGGCCAGCATGCTGACGATGGCGGCCGAGGTCATAAGCGATTTCAGTTTCATGCGTCACCTGTAAAATGAGCGTTTCATAAGCTGTCTTAACGGCAGATCCGCGAATCTGCCAGCCCGAATCCAGACCCCGGCGGATTTTCGCAAGATTTCTGGCATGCTGTGCCATTTTTGCGTAATTCCACGCCAGTCTCCACAGATTGCACTGCGGAACCCGGCTCGCCGAAGCCCTAACGGCCTTCCCAAACGCTAGCGCAATGCACCGGGAAAAACAATGTCTCCCCCTGCGAAGAGCGGCAAAGCCTTGACTCACGGGCATCCGCGCCGTAATTCGCCAGCAATTCCGGATGCAGTTTTGTGCTTCCGGTCCCTTGGGGTATGCCCGGGATCGCCCTCCGTCAGCGCGTTGCGCCCACGGGGGCCATTTCGCATTGCCCCATGGTGTCGCAACGCCGCCGCCCTTATCTCGGGTGGCATCAGGAGCAATGACGGGAGGCCCGAGGCCCCATGTTCGAGAATCTTTCCGAGCGCCTAGGCGGCGTCTTCGACCGGCTGACGAAACAGGGCGCGCTCTCCGAGGATGACGTGCGCACCGCCCTGCGCGAAGTGCGCGTGGCGCTGCTCGAGGCCGACGTGTCGCTGCCCGTGGCGCGGCAGTTCATCAAGGCCGTGGAGAAAAAGGCCACCGGCGCCGCGGTCACCAAATCGGTGACGCCGGGCCAGCAGGTGGTCAAGATCGTGCATGACGAGCTGATCGCGGTGCTGGCCGGTGAAGGCGAGCCCGGCGCGCTGCGCATCGACAGCCCGCCCGCGCCGATCCTGATGGTCGGCCTTCAGGGCGGCGGCAAGACCACCACCACCGCCAAGCTCGCCAAACGGCTGAAAGAGCGCGACCACAAGAAGGTGCTCATGGCCTCGCTCGACGTGAACCGTCCGGCGGCCATGGAACAGCTGGAGATTCTCGGCAAGCAGATCGGCATCGACACCCTGCCCATCGTCAAGGGCGAGGATCCGGTGGCCATCGCCAAGCGCGCCAAGACCCAGGCCAGCCTTGGCGGCTATGACGTCTACATGCTCGACACCGCCGGGCGCCTCTCCATCGACGAAGAGCTGATGACGCAGGTTGAGGCGGTGCGCGACGTCGCCAACCCGCGCGAGACGCTGCTGGTGGTCGACGGGCTCACCGGTCAGGACGCGGTGCACACGGCCGAGAATTTCGACACCCGCATCGGCATCACCGGCGTGGTGCTGACCCGGATGGACGGCGACGGTCGTGGCGGCGCGGCGCTGTCGATGCGCGCAGTCACCGGCAAGCCGATCAAGTTCGTCGGCCTCGGCGAAAAGATGGAGGCGCTCGAAACCTTCGAGCCCGACCGCGTCGCCGGCCGCATCCTCGGCATGGGCGACATCGTCGCGCTGGTGGAAAAGGCGCAGCAGACGCTTGAGGCCGAGCAGGCCGAGCGCATGATGAAGCGCTTCTCCAAGGGTCAGTTCAATATGAACGACCTCAAGATGCAGCTCGAACAGATGATCAAGATGGGCGGCATGGAGGGCATGATGTCGATGCTGCCCGGCGCCGCCAAGATGGCCAAGCAGATGGACGGCGCGGGGATCGACGACAAGATCCTGCGCCAGCAGATCGCCCTCATCAACTCCATGACCAAGAAGGAACGCGCCAACCCGCAGATCCTTCAGGCCAGCCGCAAGAAACGCATCGCGGCGGGCGCGGGCTTGGAGGTGTCGGATCTCAACAAGCTGCTCAAGATGCAGCGACAGATGTCCGACATGATGAAGAAGATGGGCAAGATGGGCAAAGGCGGCATGCTGAAACAGGCCATGAAGGGCATGTTCGGCAAGGGCGGCATGCCCGAGGGCATGGACCCCTCGCAGATGGACCCCAAGGCCATCGAGGCGGCGGCCAAGGCCATGGGCGGCAAGATGCCCGGTGGCATGGGCGGCCTTCCCGGCATGGGTGGCGGCGGCCTGCCGCAGGGCCTCAGCGGTCTCGGCAAGAAGAAGTAAGCCCCTTGCCCGCTCCGCTCCTCCATACCCCGCGCCTGACGCTTCGCGGCCATGTGATGGCCGATCTCGAACAGCTCTGCGACCTGTTCGAGACCGATCGCGCGCGCTATATGGGCGGCCAGCTGCCGCGCAAGGAGGCCTGGCGCTGGCTCGCCTCCGAGGTCGGCATGTGGGATCTCATCGGACTCGGCTCCTGGGGGATCGAGGACAAGAACGGCAGCTTCCTCGGCCAGATCGGCCTGCTCCGGCCGCCGCACTATCCCGAAACCGAGATCGGCTGGACGCTGCTGGAACATGCCGAGGGCAAGGGCTATGCCGCCGAGGCCGCCGGCGCCGTGCTGCTCTGGGCGTGGGAGCAGGGGATCGAGACGCTGGTCTCCTATATCGACCGCGACAACAGCCGCTCCATCGCGCTGGCCGAACGGCTGGGCGCGGTCCACGATCCCGACGCCGCCCTGCCCCCGGATGAGGCGCCGGAGGAAACCCTCGTCTACCGCCACCGCCCGGACAGCGACGGCAGCCCGGAGGCCTACGCATGAGCCTGCACCAGTTCCCCCAGCTCGCAACAGACCGCCTGATCCTGAGCGCACCCGGCGCCGCCGACCAGCCGGCGATGCTGTCCTTCCTGGGCTCGGAGCGCGCACAGTTCTATGGCGGACCGATGGAAACCGTCGCGGCTTGGCACAAATTCTCGGCCTATGTCGGTCAGTGGGTGCTTCGCGGCTATGGCTTCTACGCCATCCGCCTGAAGGACAGCGGCGAAACCATCGGCATGGCCGGCCCGCATCATCCCGAAGGCTTTGCCGAGCCGGAAATGTCCTGGCTGCTGACCGACGCGGCATATGAGGGCAAGGGATATGCCCGCGAAGCCTGCGAGGCGGTGCTGCGCGATCTCTTCGAGACCCGCGGCTGGGACAATGTCGTCAGCTATATCGACACCGCCAACGCCGCCTCGCGCGCACTGGCCCTGCGCCTGGGCGCCCGTCTCGACGAGACCGGCGCCCCCTGCCCGCTGCCCGGGTGCGAGAGCTTCCGCCATTTCGCCCCCGGCAGCAGCCCGGAGGCGCGCGCATGAGCCCCCGCCTTTCATCTTTCTCCAAATACTCACAGCTCCGGCGCCGCCGGGCGGGAGGCCGGGCATGAGTCTCACCCAGGCCCCCTATCTGGAAACCGAGCGGCTGATCCTGCGCGGCCCCGAGCCCGAGGATGCCGAACCGCTGATGGAGTTCCTGCTCGACCGCGCGCGGTCGGACGGGTTCGGCGGCTACGACCATCGCGGCGACGCCTGGCGCTGGTTCGCGCTGAACGTGGGCCACTGGCATCTGCGCGGCTACGGCTATTTCACCATCGAGCTGAAAGAGACCGGCGCCCCCGCCGGGATCTCCGGCATCTGGAACCCCGAGGGCTGGCCCGAGCCGGAGCTCGGCTGGGTGGTCTTCGCCGAGTTCGAGGGCAAGGGCATCGCCAGCGAGGCCGCGCGGCGGGTGCGCCGCTATGCCTATGAGGATCTCGGCCTCAAGACGCTGACCTCGAATATCGTGCCGGGCAACGCCCGCTCCATCGCGCTGGCCGAACGGCTGGGCGCCACCTATGAGCGGACCTATCAGAACTACAATATGGGCGAGGACCTGCTCTATCGTCACCCCGGCCCCGACGAGGTGCTCGAATGAGCGTCGAGATCCCCCTCATCGAAACCGACCGCCTGATCCTGCGCGCCCCGCGGCTGGAGGATCTGGACCCGCTCTGCGGCTTCTATGCCGATGAGCGGTCGCATTTCGTCGGCGGCCCGCTCGACCGGGGCGGCGTTTGGCGGGTATTGCTGCGTATCGCAGGGCACTGGCAGATCCGTGGCTACGGCGTCTGGCACATCACCCTGCGCGAGACCGGCGAGATGATCGGCCATGCCGGCGTCATCAACCATGTTGAATGGCCCGAGCCCGAGCTGGGCTATGGCATTTTCGCGGGTTTCGAGGGCAAGGGCTTTGCCCATGAGGCCGCCGAAGCCGCCCGCGCCACCGCCGCGCGACAGTTCGGCCTCACCCGGCTCATCAGCCTGATCGACCCGGCCAACGACCGCTCCAAGGCGCTGGCACTGCGGCTCAGCGCGCATTTCGAGCGCGAGGAAGAGCTGATGGGCAAGCCGGCCCATGTCTACCGCCACCCGGAAATCACCGGAGGCGCGGCATGACCGAGATCCCCGTGCTGGAAACCAAGCGCCTGGTGCTGCGCGGCCCCGAGCCGCAGGATTACCCTGATTTCAAGGCCACCTTCGCCTCCTACCGCTCGCGCTTCATGGGCGGGCCGCTGAACCCCTACGAGACCTGGATGCTCTACGCCGCCGAGATCGGCCATTGGGAGATTCGCGGCTTCGGCATGTGGATGGTGCATCTGCGCGACAGCGACGAAACCGTCGGCATGGCGGGCGGCTGGTTCCCGGCGAAATGGCCCGAGCGCGAGATCGCCTGGATCATCTGGCCCGACAAGGCGGGCATGGGCTTTGCGCTGGAGGCGACGCATCGGGTGCGGGCGCATTTCTACGACAGCCAGGGCTGGGACGGGGCGGTGTCGTATATCGACCCCAAGAACCTCGATTCCATCCGGCTGGCCGAACGGCTGGGCGCGACGAAAGACCCGGAGGCGGCCTCCATCGACGGCTCCGACGCGGTCTATCGCCACCCCGAACCGCAGGCGCTGCGCGGCACGCAGCTGGCGCATGGCATCGACATGGAAATCGCCAATTTCCAGAACCCCCTGTTCAAACCGAAAGGCTGGGCCATTGACTGAGACGCACGATCCCGTTGCGCCAGAGGCGCACGACCCTGTCGCGCGCGCCGCCGCGCTGCTCAAGGAACACCGCGAGAGCATCGACCGGCTCGACGCGATCCTCGTCTTCACGCTGGCCGAACGGTTCAAGCATACCCAGGCGGTGGGCCTGCTCAAGGCGGCCCACGACCTGCCCCCCTCCGACCCCGCGCGCGAAGAGAAACAGATCGCGCGGCTCCAGGATCTGGCGGAGAAAGCGGATCTCGATCCGGAATTCGCCAAGAAGTTCCTGAATTTCGTCATTCAGGAAGTCATCAAGCACCACGAACGACACCAATCGTGAGGTTGGCGCAGCCAACCGAAACCAACGCCATTTGCTAAAGGAGAAACTGAAATGGCCCTCAAGATTCGTCTCGCCCGCGGCGGTTCCAAGAAGCGCCCCCACTACGCCATCGTCGTCGCCGACTCGCGCATGCCGCGCGACGGCCGCTTCATCGAGAAGGTCGGCACCTACAACCCGCTGCTCGCCAAGGATGACGAGCGCCGCGTGAACATGGATGTCGAGCGCATCCAGTACTGGATTGGCCAGGGCGCGCAGACCACCGACCGCGTGTCGCGCTTCCTCGAAGCCGCCGGCGTGATCGAGAAGAAAGAGCGCAGCAACCCCAAGAAAGCCGTTCCGGGCAAAGCCGCCGCCGAGCGCGCCGAAGCCAAGGCCGCCAAGGCCGCTGCTGCGGCAGAAGCCGCCGCCGCTCCGGCCGAGGAAGAGGCTGCCGCGGAATAAGATCCGGCCATTCGGCTGGCGGAAGGGCGCGCGGGTGACACCCGCGCGCCTTTCTCATGCATGTGACTGTGAAACCGTCGCAAAATCGCTAGTATGAGAATCAACCGTTGTTTCTGGAGACCTGCATGTCCCCGCTCCGTCCTGTTCTGTTTCTCGCCCTTGCCGCCCTCCCCGGTGCCGCGCTCGCGCAAAGCACCGAAACCGGCTATGGCTCGGCGCAGCCGGAATTCGTGTTCTCCCTGCGCGGCGGCGCGTCGGTGGCGCCGGAATATTTCGGCAGCGACGATTACGCGACCGGCCCGGATCTCGGCTTCAAGTTCCACGGGCTGAGCCTGCGCAACGGACGGCAGTTCGGCGATGGCGACCCCTGGACCGACCCGCTCGGCTGGGACATCCATGGCTCCTTCCGCTATATCGGCGAGCGCGACGCCTCCGATTACGACGATCTGCGCGGCATGGACGATATCGACACGGCGGTCGAGCTGGGCTTCGGCTTCGGCTACACGGCGCAGAATTTCTCCGCCTTCACCGATTTCCGCCGTGGCTTTGGCGGGCACGAATCCTGGGTCGGCGAGGCCGGTATGGACGTGATCGCACGTCCCGGCGACCGCTGGAAGCTGACCGTCGGCCCGCGGCTCTTCTGGGGCAGCAACGATTACGCCGATACCTATTTCGGCGTCGACGGCAACGAGGCCACCGCCTCGCGCCCCGCCTATTACGCCGATGGCGGGCTGCTCTCCGCCGGGATCGAAATGGGCGCGCGCTATCAGCTCAACGACGACTGGGGCGTCGAAGGCGCGCTCACCTGGGAGCAATATCGCAACGATGCCGCCGACAGCCCGATTGTCGAGAACGGCAGCGACGATCAGTGGACGATCCGTTTCGGCGTCACCCGGGTGTTCCGCCTGCGCTTCTGATCCCGTCCCGATTGCCAATGCCCGGCGCTCTGGTCTATCCAGATCTCCGGTATGCGAGGCGAAAGCGAGGTCGGAGTGAGCGATAGGATCTGCGTCGGAGCGATTTCAGGTGCCTTCGGGGTGCATGGTGAGGTGCGGCTGAAGAGCTTCACCGCCGATCCCGAGGCGCTGGCCGATTACGCCCCGCTGACCAGCGAGGACGGCAGCCGCAGTTTCGAAGTGCAGATCACCGGCGCGATCAAGGGCGGCTTTGCGGCGCGGCTTTCGGGCGTGCGCAGCAAGGAAGATGCCGACGCGCTGCGCGGCACCCGGCTCTTTGCTCCGCGCGACCGGCTGCCCAGCCTGCCCGACGACGAGTTCTACCACGCGGAT
The DNA here is from genome assembly GCF_001975705.1 of Salipiger abyssi. Classification (NCBI taxonomy): domain Bacteria; kingdom Pseudomonadati; phylum Pseudomonadota; class Alphaproteobacteria; order Rhodobacterales; family Roseobacteraceae; genus Salipiger; species Salipiger abyssi. The sequence continues at coordinate 2,071,091 of NZ_CP015093.1, read as the reverse complement.
CTGATCGGGCTTGCGGTCTACGACACCGGCGGCGCCGAGCTGGGCCGGATCAAGGCGGTGCTCAATCACGGTGCCGCCGATCTGCTGGAGCTGCACCTGCCCGGCAGTTCCAAGACCGTGCTTCTGCCCTTCACCCATGCGGCGGTGCCGACGGTCGATCTGGCGGCGGGGCGCATCGTGGCCGATCCGCCCGAGGGGCTCTTCGACTGAGGCGGCCGGGAGGGCGCGGGCCGCGACCAGCCGCCTTCCGAGACGCCGCGACTCAACGCAAGTCCGGCGCCCCGTTGCCGCGATATCGCGGGATCGAGAGTCCGCAAAAGCGCGGAGGCCGCCGATAACGGTCGGTAAAATGGCGGATTTTTGCCTGAAGCCTTAATACATTACCATCCTGTTTGCAGACAGAGGCCAGGCGGGGGAGGCACTGTTTCCGTAGGGGAAATCGTTCGTTAAAAGGCCAATTGGCTTCCCAGAAATTGCCACAATTGGACAGAATTTTCGCCCGCATGTTGTCGAAAAAGGGGCGGCTCTTGCTCACCACGTATCAACGAGTTCTCTGGTCGGGATTTGCACTGAGCCCAGCGGTGCTGTTGCTGGCGCTTCCGCAGGGCATCGTGAATGCTGCGATGGCACAGGTCGGGCCTTCGGTCATTCTCGCCCTGGCTTGGACGGTCGCCTTCGGTGCCGCGCATTTCGCCCGCCATGCCATTGACCGACGCCGAGAGCGTCCGGCCCCGCTGCTCGACCATTCCGCCCTGCGCCACCCGCCGCCCGGGATCCCCGACACGCGGTCGATCCGTGCCGAGCTGTACCGGGTGCTGCAAAGCCCGGCGCCGCTCGCGGCAGAATTCGGCGGCGCCGAGCCCGAAACGCCGGATCATGCATTGCGCCGGGTTCTTGAACGAATCCTCGCCTCCTGGGCCCTGCACAGCCCCACGGAGCTGAGCGACGACCGGCTGCACGAAATCTGGCTGCTCATCGAGCTGGTGCGCGCCACCCCTGACCGCGCCGGAGAGCTCGCCCAGCATTTCGTCAATCCAGATGTGCTGCTCGATATCCGCGACCGGATCACCGCGATCGACCGGCACCGCCGCAGCTACGATGCGCAGATGGCTGCGTTCCGCGCCACCTGCCGCGCCTGGGAAACCGCGTCGCGCGACGCCGCGCCCCGGTCGCTGCTGGCGGCGCTGAAGACGCTCGACCGCGCCGATCCCGATCTCTGGCACAAGGTTATCGCCGAACACGATCCGCACGATCCGGCGCAGCAGGACGCGGCGCTCTGGTGCGCCCGGCAGACAAGCTGCGAACGCGCCTCGGTGGCGCTGTTCCTGGCGGGTGTCGCCGCGCGCGGGCAGATCGCGGCGGCGGCACGGGCGGGCGATACCGGCTGGCTCGACGGTCTGCGCGAGGTGATCGACGGCTGGAACGCCGGGCGCTATGCCGGGCGCGCCATGGGGCTCACCCCTGCGGATGCGGTGGCAGGCTCGGCGCCGGCGCTGGCGGCGCAGCTCGACCGGCTCGCCGAGATCACCGGCGCGCCGCGCTGGCCGGAGCCGCGCGGGCTCTTCGCCGAGTACCATGGCTGCGCCCCGCGCCCGCGCGATCACTGGAGCCTCGCCCATGGCGGGCTGAGCGCGCCGCCGCAAATCGCCGACTACCTCGAACCCGCCGCTCTCTACGCCGCTTGAGCCGCCCGGCCCTTGCGGCTAGAGGAGGGCCATGAGCGACGCACCGAAATCCCATGGCCGCAAGGCCATCCGCCCCAGCCTGAAGCCGCGCGAGCTGATGACCGAGCGGCCCGAGCTGGCGCGCGCCTGGACCGCGCAGATCGTCACGCTATTCCCCGAGGCCTTCCCCGGGGTTCTGGGCCTGTCGCTTACCGGCAAGGCGTTGCAGGACGGGCTCTGGCAGCTCGACACGGTGCCGCTGCGCGAGTTCGGCGAAGGCAAGCACCGCAATGTCGACGACACGCCCGCCGGCGGCGGCGCCGGCATGGTGCTGCGCCCCGACGTGATGGGCCGCGCGCTGGAGAGCGCCCGCCGTCGCATCTCCCCTGCCGCCCCGATCCTCTACCTGTCGCCGCGCGGGCGCCGCTTCGACCAGTCGGTGGCGCGCGATCTTGCGCGCACCCCCGGGGTCACGCTGATCTGCGGCCGTTTCGAGGGGCTCGACCAGAGGGTACTGGATCACTACGGCATCGCCGAGATCTCGCTCGGGGATTTCGTGCTGACCGGCGGCGAGATCGCCGCGCAGGCGATGCTGGATGCCACGGTGCGGCTGCTGCCCGGCGTGCTGGGCAATGCCGAGTCCATCGAGGAGGAGAGCTTTTCCCAGGGGTTGCTGGAGCACCCGCAATACACCCGCCCCGCCGAGTGGCAGGGGCTGGAGATCCCGCCGGTGCTGCTGTCGGGCCATCACGGCGAGATCGCCAAATGGCGCCGCGCCCAGGCCGAAAAGATCACCCGCGCCCGCCGCCCGGATCTCTGGGCGGCGCATGAGGCGGCGAAGGGGGGCAAGACATGAGCGATATCGTCCTGCGCCGCGCCACCGAGGCCGATCTGGCCGCCATCGTCGCAATGCTGGCCGACGATCCGCTCGGCGCCACGCGCGAAGACCTGAGCGAACCGCTCGCCGAGAGCTATTTCGCCGCCTTCCGCGCCATCGACACTGACCCCAACCAGCTCCTTGCGGTGGCCGAACGCGACGGCGCGGTGATCGGCACGCTGCAACTGACCTTCACCCCCGGCCTGTCCCGCAAGGGCGCCCTGCGCGGCACCATCGAGGCCGTGCGCGTCGCGGCCCAGGCGCGCGGGCTGGGGCTCGGCGGGCAGATGATCCGCTGGGCCGTCGAGGAATGCCGCCGGCGCGGCTGCGTCATGGTTCAGCTCACCTCGGATGCCTCGCGCAAGGATGCGCACCGCTTCTATGAGGGGCTCGGATTCACGGCGAGTCATGTGGGATTCAAACGGGCGCTCTGAGTCTGCTGCCCGGCTGAGGATCATGGCCAGATATGTCTGTTCTCATCAAAGGGATGCTTGTCCGCTTCAAACTTGAAGCGGCCCGTCAATGCGCCCCTTCCTTTTCGGAAAAACGGCCTCTCCCGACCGTGCGCATGACAAGACCGCCGCCCGTAAAGGGCGGCGGCTGACCAGAGACGGGCCGGTTTCAGGACGCAAGCAGTCCGTGCGGATCGAGCACGAATTTCTTCGCCACACCGCTGTCGAAGCTCTTGTAGCCCTCCGCCGCCTGATCGAGCGGCATGATCGTGGCGTTGACGATATCCGCGATTGGCAGGCGGTCGTGCAGGATCGCCTGCATCAGCTGGCGATTGTACTTCAGCACCGGCGTCTGACCGGTGTGGAAGCTCTGCGCCTTTGCCCAGCCCAGACCGAACCGCATCGACAGGTTGCCGGATTTTGCCGCGTCGTCCGCGGCTCCCGGATCCTCGGTGACATAAAGGCCGGGAATGCCGATGGCGCCCGCGACGCGGGTGATCTCCATCATCTGGTTCAGCACGATTGCCGGCTGCTCTCCTCCCGAATGGCCGCGCGCCTCGAAGCCGACAGCGTCGATTGCGGCGTCGACCTCCGGAGACCCGGTGATCTCGGCGATCATCTCGGGCAGGTTGTCGCCCTTCGACAGATCGACCGGGGTGAAGCCCACCTTCGCCGCGTGATCCAGGCGCTCCTTGTTGAAGTCACCGACCATCACCACCGCCGCGCCGAGGATCTGCGCGGAGGCCGCCGCCGCCAGACCCACCGGGCCCGCGCCGGCGACATAGACGATCGACCCGACGCCGACCCCGGCCTGCAAGGCGCCGTGGAAGCCGGTCGGCAGAATGTCCGACAGCATGGTAAGGTCGCGGATCTTCGCCATCGCCTGGTCGCGGTCGGGGAACTTCAACAGGTTGAAATCGGCGTAAGGCACCGTGACATAACGCGCCTGACCGCCGATCCAGCCGCCCATGTCGACATAGCCATAGGCCCCGCCCGCGCGCTCCGGGTTCACCGTCAGGCAAACGCCGGTATCGCCCTCGCGGCAGCAGCGACAGCGTCCGCAGGCCACGTTGAACGGCACCGAGACGACATCGCCGACCTCCAGCATTTCCACGTCGGAGCCGGTTTCGATCACCTCGCCGGTGATCTCGTGGCCCAGAACGAGGCCCGGCTCGGCGGTCGTGCGTCCGCGCACCATGTGCTGGTCGGAGCCGCAAATGTTGGTCGAGATCACCTTGAGGATCACCGCGTGCTCCAACTTGCGACCGTCGGGGGCCTGAAGTTTTGGATCGTCGATCTTCTGCACCTCGACGGCCCCCGGGCCGGTGTAAACAACACCGATATTGCTCATGTGCGTCTCCTCCTAGATCTTGCACAGGCGAGGCACCGCATCCCGGCATGCCGTGGAATACAGGGCCTCATTCGCCGGATGCTATCCTTGGCAGGTCGGCTCACATGCCGGGAAGCGACATGCCCTCAAACGCCAGCGACAGAGTTTCTTTGCGTTCATGAACTTGCGACGGCGGTCACGCCAAGCGCGCGCTTTACAGCCGATCAAGCGGGAATTACCCGCCCGCTTGTTGCCATAGCAGGGTCGATGCAGCGTTGCCGATCTGCGCCATCGACGCGCGACCACTGCGCCAGACTCTGGCGGCCGCTCTGGGCTGTGGCCATGCGCATGCCGTGCCCGGCATGTCCGGCGGCGATGGGCGAAAACCACCCCGACGCTGCGTCAGAGACCGCCCGCAGGGAAGGGCCGGGCGCCGGCAACGCCGCGCATAGGTGATCCCACCGACCGCCGCAGAACCCAAATTGCCCGATGCGGCGCGGCGCAGGACGGTCAGTTGCCGGCTTATGGGGCCAATCGTTTGACCAACACCAAGCTCAGTATCACTGCAATGACAAGAAACACTGCCCCGACGATCCATGCGACCGGTGTGGAGTAAATTTCGGCGATGGCTCCGGCCAGAACAAGGCCCAATGCGGCCCCCAACTGTTGTATCAATGACCTGAGCGAAAGCATGGTCGACCGCTGACGGTCTTCAACGCAGCGATGTAGAATGCTGCTGGCCGGCGTTTCGCTAACACCAAGCACCACGGAATACAGGATGAAAGCCGTCACAAAGCCGATGATATTGCCCTGCAATGCCAATGCGATCTGAACGCCAGCCAGGCAAGCAAAAGTCGCCGCCAGCGTCATGGCGTGCCGCCGCTTGAAGATCCGGCTGATGCGCGGGGACAAAGATGCGCCCAAAGCTATGGAAAAAAAGTAAGTCGCAGTCACAACACCGATGACGGTGTTCGCGTAACCTTCATCCAACATGGGCTTTGCACGGGTCGGCCAGATCACCTCGACCGGGTTGGTTGCCATCAAGAAAAACGCCAGTGCCGCCAAGAGGATCGACAGCGCCGGATGTTTCAGGGCGAGAAGGTTTGCGTCTTTGATCACCAAGGGCACGTCTGCGAACCCCTGTCTAAGGGCATTGACGTTTTTCGGGCGTGGTTCTTCGACGATGGCCAACATCGTAAAGCCAAGCACGCCCAGCATCACACCAAAGCTCGCGGCATAGGAGACATCATAAATGCTGAAGCCGAGGCTGCTCGCGACCGATCCGAAAATATCGGGCAAAAGACCTCCAACAGTGGCGCCAATGGCCAACCCCACGGCATTGGCCCATTGCACTTTGGCCAGTGCGGGCTGCACATCCACATTTGGCGCAGCGGCTTTGAAAGTTTCGACAAACCACGCATCGAGCGTGCCCGACCGAAGCGCCCGCCCAAAACCGATTAAGGCGAATGAGAGTGCGAGAACATGGAAATTGCTGGTCGAGAGAAAGAGCGCGAGCGACGTCAAGCTGGCGACGACTGCTGTCAGAAAGACCGGCTTGCGTCCAATACTGTCGGCGAGACCGCCAAACGGCAGCTCCATCGCCATGGTCGTGAGCGAATAGACCCCGAAGAGAAGCGAGATTTGAAAGAGGTCCATGCCCCTGTCAGTCAAAGCCAGAGCGACAACGGCAACCGTCAATCCCATCGCAAAACGGTCAAGGAACTGGTGTATCTGAAACACCCGAATGTGCCGTCGCGCTGAGCCGTTCAGCGCTGCAAAAGAAAACTCTATTTCGGTTGCCATCCTGGCAGCATCAACGTTGCTGTCGACATGCACAATCCCTCAGATGAGCCGCAAGCTATTCCGCGCAACAAAGGGGCCGTTCGTGCAAGCGGGGAGAAGGTCTGGTTTGTCCGCATAGCGGCCTCTCCTCCCCACCCTTTTTCCTTGATTACACGCCCGCCTCCGCCTATACGCAGCCCGTCCGCAGGCTCTCCCGAGTCGAGCGGGCTGTCCGGTATTGCCTGACCCGCTTCTTCGACGGGGCACAGACGGGCCGGATAACAGATACGGAAAAGACGTCGATAGCCTCCCGCGGGCGCCCCGGCAACAGCCGGCGCGGACCCGACCGAAGACGCGGAGCTCTGGGGCGCGAGACATATTCACGGGTCCAACCGTGAGCAGCCAAGGAGAAGGTCAGATGGATCTGATCGCACAGCTCGAGGCGGAACAGATTGCCGCCCTGGGGAAAGAGATCCCCGACTTCAAGCCCGGCGACACCATTCGCGTCGGCTACAAGGTGACCGAAGGCACCCGCACCCGGGTGCAGAACTACGAAGGCGTCTGCATCAGCCGCAAGAACGGCAAGGGCATCGCCGGTTCGTTCACCGTCCGCAAGATTTCCTTCGGTGAAGGCGTGGAACGTGTGTTCCCGCTCTATTCGACCAACATCGAGTCGATCACCGTCGTGCGCCGCGGCCGCGTCCGCCGCGCCAAGCTCTACTATCTCCGCTCGCGTCGCGGCAAATCGGCCCGGATCGCGGAGGACACCAACTACAAGCCGCTCGCCGGCGCCGACGCATAAGGAGCGACGTCATGAAAAAGGGCATCCACCCCGATTACCACGTCGTCGACGTCAAGATGACCGACGGCACCGTCTATCAGACCCGCACCACCTGGGGCAAAGAGGGCGACACGCTGACCCTCGACATCGACCCCTCGGTGCACCCGGCCTGGACCGGCGGCTCCTCGCGCCTGATGGATACCGGTGGCCGCGTGTCGAAGTTCAAGAAGAAATACGAAGGCCTGGGCTTCTGATCCCAACGCCTGCGTTCGCAAGACCGGCGCCGCCCCTCGGGGCGGCGCTTTTCGTTAAAAGGGCGGCCTCTTTCGCGCTGTGCGACCGGGGGCGACATTTCCGCCACCCGGCATCCCAGTTCCCGGCGGCGCCCATCGCCGGGGCTTGGACAATCGGGGGCGGCATGCCACACATGTCGTCAGTTCGCCGCAACCCGTGATTGCCATGAAGATCCTTTGTATCCATCAGAATTTCCCCGGCCAGTACAAGCACCTCGCCCCGGCGCTGGCCCAGAACGGTCATCAGGTTGTGGCGCTGACCCCCAAGGTAAAGAAGGCCACGCGCTGGAACGGAGTGTCGGTGGTGCCTTATCAGATCCGCGGATCCAGCACGAAGGGGATCCATCCCTGGCTGGCGGATTTCGAGACCAAGCTGCTGCGCGCCACGAGTTGTTATCGCAACGCGCTGGCCCTCAAGCAGCAAGGCTTCGAGCCGGATCTCATTCTCGCGCATCACGGCTGGGGCGAGAGCCTGTTTCTCAAGGATGTCTGGCCACAGGCGCGCATGGGACTCTATTGCGAACTCTATCACCTGACGACGGACACCTTCGTGAATTTCGATCCGGAATTCCCGACGAAAGTCCCCGAAACCGATGCGCTGCGCATCCGCATGAAGAACCTCAACAACCGTCTGCACGAGGAAATCATGGATGCCGGCATCTCGCCCACGCGGTTCCAGGCCTCCACCTTCCCGGCGCATTGGCAGGACCGGATCACCGTCGCGCATGACGGTATCGACACCGATCTCGTCCGCCCGAACCCGGAGGCAACGCTGGAGGTGACCGATGGCCGCGTGCTGACCCGCGACGACGAGGTCATCACCTTCATCAACCGCAATCTCGAACCCTATCGCGGCTATCACGTCTTCATGCGCGCCCTGCCCGAAATCCTGCGCCGCCGCCCGAAGGCGCAGATCACCCTGATCGGCGGCGACGAGGTCAGCTACGGATCGAAACCGCCGGCGGGCCAGACCTGGAAGCAGCTCTTCATCGACGAGGTGAAGGAGCAGATCTCAGAGGCCGACTGGCAGCGGGTGCATTTCCTCGGTCGCGTACCCTATGAGCGCTTTCTCGCGATGATGCAGGTCAGCCGGGTGCATGTCTATCTGACCTATCCCTTCGTCCTGAGCTGGTCGCTGCTCGAAGCGATGAGCGCCGGCTGCGCCATCCTCGCCAGCGGCACGGAGCCGGTGCGCGAGGTGCTGAGCGAGGACGAGACCGGCTGGATGGTGGATTTCTTCGACCGCACCGCGCTGGTGGACCGGCTCTGCGCCCTGCTGGACGATCCCGAGACACGGGCGCGGCTGGGCGCCAACGCCCGCGCCCTGGCGCGCGAGCAATACGATCTGAAAACCCGCTGCCTGCCACGCCATATCGCCTGGGTCGAAGAGCTGGCAAAGCTGGAGCCGCGCCCGCCGCGCGACTGAAAGACGGCTTCAGGCGGGAAAGCGGCGCCGCGTCCGGTTCGCAAACGCGACAAGCGTCAGCATCACCGGCACCTCGACCAACACGCCGACCACGGTGGCCAGCGCCGCACCGGATGTCAGCCCGAAGAGGCTTATGGCGACCGCGACGGCAAGCTCGAAGAAGTTCGACGTTCCGATCAGCGCACAGGGCGCGGCGATGCGATGCGGCACCTTCAGCGCAAAGGCCGCCGCATAGGCCAGCGCGAAAATGCCATAGCTCTGAACGATGATCGGAACAGCGATGAGCCCGATCACGAAGGGCTGGGCGACGATCACCTGCCCCTGAAGGCCGAACAGGATGACGACCGTGGCGATCAGCCCGATCACGGAATAGGGTTTGACCCGCGCCTGAAACGCCGTGATCGCGTCGTCATCGCCGAGGCGCCGGCGGGTGACGATGCCGGCCAGCAGCGGCAGCGCGATGAACAGCAGCACCGACAGGACAAGCGTTTCCCAGGGCACCGAGATATCGGTGACCCCCAGTAGCAGCGCCACGATGGGGGCGAAAGCCACCACCATGATCAGATCGTTCACCGAGACCTGCAACAGCGTGTAATTCGCGTCGCCCCGCGTCAGTTGCGACCAGACGAACACCATCGCCGTGCAAGGCGCCGCCCCCAGAAGAATCAGCCCGGCGGTGTATTGCGCCGCATCCTCGGGCGCGATCCAGGGCGCAAAGACATGCTCGAAGAACAGCACGGCAAGCGCCGCCATGGTAAAGGGTTTGACCAGCCAGTTGACCGCCAGCGTGATCAGCAGCCCTTTCGGCTGGCGCGCCACGTCGCGCAGCGAACCGGGGTCGACACCCACCATCATCGGATAGACCATCGCCCAGATCAGCACCGCCACGACCAGGTTGACGCTGGCAAACTCCGCCGCCGCCACCGCGCCGACCAGCCCCGGCGCGGCATTGCCGATGACGATGCCCGCGAGGATGGCCAGCGCGATCCAGACAGAGAGGTATTTTTCAAAGATGCCCATGTCGCCCTCGATGCCGTTCCGGTGTTTCAGCCGCAGTAGCAACAATCCATGTCGCTTTGACAACGGTGAAAGTGTCGTCCGATCCGCGTCCAGGTTGCCGTGTGTCGCACCACCGGGGTGCGTGCCCCCGCCGCTCAGCGCTTGCGGCGGCCGCCGGCGCTGCGGGCATGAAACCCCGGCGGGCGTTTGGCCACCCAGGCCAGAAAGCGCTGCATTCGGGGATGCGCGCGCAGCGCCTCGGGCGTGTTGTACTCGCGCGCCAGCTCCGCCTCGGTAAAGGTGGCGTGGATCTCGTTGTGACAGATCTGGTGCAGCAGCACGACCGGCCCGCCCTTGCCGCCCTTCAGCTTGGGCACCAGGTGATGCAGGCTCTGTTTCGCCCCGGGCGGGATCGGGCGCAGGCATAGCGGGCAGACAGGGTCGGTCACGGGCGGCTCTTGTGCGACGGGTCTTGGCAGGGCACAAGTCTGGGGCTCAGACGCCGAGGATCAAGGGGAACGCAACGTGCAGACATCGCCGGACACGCCCGCGCTGGTCATCGGCGGCGGCCCGGCAGGGCTGATGGCGGCGGATACGCTGCTCTCGGCGGGCCACCGGGTGCTGCTGGCCGAGGCCAAGCCCTCGCTCGGGCGCAAATTCCTGATGGCGGGGAAATCCGGGCTGAACCTGACCCGCGCGCAGCCCTTCGGGCCGTTCCTTGCCGCCTATGGCGGGGCGGAGGCGGCGCTGCGCCCGATGCTCTCGGCCTTCACCCCCGGGGCGGTACAGGGCTGGGCCGAGGGGCTAGGCCAGACCACCTTTACCGGCTCCACCGGTCGGGTCTTTCCCGAGGTCATGAAGGCCTCGCCGCTGCTGCGCGCCTGGCTGGCGCGGCTCGACGGCATGGGGCTGGAGCGGCACACGCGCTGGCGCTGGACCGGCTGGGACGGCGGCGCCTGCCGCTTCGATACGCCCGAGGGGCTGCGCCACATCACCGCCGGCGTCACGGTGCTGGCGCTCGGCGGCGCGAGCTGGGCAAAGCTGGGCTCGGATGGCGCCTGGGCCGATATCCTCGCGCGGGAGGGCGTGGCACTGGCGCCGTTCCGGCCCGCCAATGCCGGGCTCTGCGTCGCCTGGTCCGAGCATATGCGCCCGCATTTCGGCGCGCCGCTGAAGAACGTGGCCTTCCGCGCCGGCACCCTGGTCTCGCGCGGCGAGGCGGTGATCTCGGCGCGCGGGCTGGAGGGCGGCGGGCTCTACCCCTTGTCACCCGCCCTGCGCGACGGCGCGGCGCTGGAAATCGACCTCGCGCCCGATCTGAGCCTTGAAGAGCTCACCGCGCGGCTGTCGCGCCCGCGCGGCAAGCAGAGCCTGTCCAACCACCTGCGCAAGGTTTTGAAACTCTCACCTGCCGTGCGCGCCCTGCTGATGGAATATGCCCGCCCGCTGCCCGATGCGCCCGAGGCTCTGGCGCGGCGCATCAAGGCGCTGGCAGTGCCGCATGACGGGCTGCGCCCGATGGACGAGGCGATCTCCACGGCAGGCGGCGTGCCCTTCGCGGCGCTCGACGAGGCGCTGATGCTGCGCGCCCGCCCCGGCACCTATTGCGCCGGGGAAATGATCGACTGGGAAGCGCCGACCGGCGGCTACCTGCTCACCGCCTGCCTCGCCACCGGGCTCTGGGCCGGGCGCCACGCGGTGCAGCGGCTGGAAACGCGCTGACCAAAGCGAGGCGCCCCGCAAGGGGCGAAGAGCCGCCCCGATCCGGTCAGATTCCGGCCTTGCGGCTTTCCTCGAGATAGATCTCGCGCAGTCGCGTCGCCACATCGCCCGGCTTGCCGGTGCCGATGCTCTCGCCGTCGATCTCCACCACCGGCATCACAAAGGCCGAGGCCGAGGTATAAAACGCCTCGTCCGCGCCCTGCGCCTCGGCGATGGTAAAGGGCCGCTCCTCCACCTTCATCTGCGCCTCTCGGGCAAAGCGCAGCACCGCCGCGCGGGTGATCCCGTGCAGGATGTCGGTGCCCAGATTGCGGGTGATGATGGTGCCGTCCTTGACGATATAGGCGTTGTTCGAGGTGCCCTCGGTCACGAACCCGTCCTCGACCAGCCAGGCATCGTCGCAACCCGCCTTCTTGGCCATCATCTTGCCCATCGACGGGTAGAGCAGCTGCACCGTCTTGATGTCGCGGCGGCCCCAGCGGATATCCTCGATCGAGATCACCTTGATGCCGGTCTTGGCCACCGGGTTGGCTGCCAGCCCCGGCTTGTTCTGAGTAAAGAGCACCAGCGTCGCCTCGCAGGTCTCCGGATCGGGGAAGGCGAAGTCGCGGTCGCCCGGCGCGCCACGGGTGACCTGCAAATACACCATGCCCTCGTCGATCCCGTTCAGCTCCACCAGCTTGCGGTGGATCTCCAGCAGCTCGTCGAACGCCTTGGGCTTGGGCATGTCGAGCTCGGTCAGCGAGCGCTCAAGCCGCGCCAGGTGGCCATCGAAATCGATCAGCTTGCCGCCCAGCACGCTCGTCACCTCATAGACCCCGTCCGCCATCAGGAAGGCGCGGTCGAAGATCGAGACCTTGGCTTCGGTCTCGGGCAGATATTCTCCGTTCACGTAGACGGTACGGGTCATGATAGGCTCCTTGCGTTTCGATATAAGCACGCCCGGGCACGCTCGGCGCGCGCGGGCTCCGGAATGTGTTTGCCCGAGGGTTTGCGGGGCGGCGGGGCAGTGTTCAAGCCATTTCCGCAGACCGCGCCGGGACAGACGGAAAAATATCGCGAGACGGATTGACCGTGAACGTCGTTCAATATATCAAATGAACATTGTTCATGCATGGAGTCGCCCCGATGTCCGTCCCGTCCGATCTTGCCCGCTTCGTTCACGAGGCGCTGAAACGCGGCCAGTCCCGCGAGGCCATCCATGACAGCCTGCTCGCCGCCGGCTGGACCGAGACCGAGGCGGCGCAGGCGCTTGCGGGATGGACCGACACGCTGACCGAGGCCGGCCCGGTGCCGCGCCCGCTGCGCTCGTCCGCCGCGAAAGACGCGTTCTTCTACGCGCTGCTCTTCGTGGCTTTCGGCATGGTGGCGGGCAACGCGCTGACGTTGCTCTTCGGCTGGATCAATGTCCAGCTGCCCGACCGGAGCAGCGCGCCGGTCTATGCCGCCGGCACCCTGCGCTGGTCGCTGGCGGCGCTGATCGTCTTCACCCCGGCCTTCTGGCTGCTCGACCGCGCCGACGCGCGGGCGGCGCGGACCGATTCCGCCCGCGGCCACGGCGCCATCCGCCGCTGGCTCTCGTCGCTGGCGATGCTGATCGCCGTGGTCACGCTGATGGGCGACGCGCTCTACCTGATCTACACCTTCCTCAATGGTCAGATCACCGCGCGCTTCCTGGCGAAATCCGCCACGGTGGCGCTGATCTTCCTGATGGTGCTGGCCTATTTCCGCCAGGACAGGGCCGGGCGCGCAACCGCGCTGCCCACGCTCATGGGCGCTGCGCCGGTCGCCGTCGCGGTGCTTTCCGCCGCGCTGGCCTTCCCGATCATGGGCGGGCCGGGGCGCGGCCAGATGGAGCAGCGCGACCGCTCGCGCATTGCCGATCTGCGCACGCTGACGCAGGATGTGCTGCTCTGTCTGGAGATTGATCACGAAACACTCCCCGAAACGCTGGATCCGATGAGCTGCGCGCGCAATCCGCAGCGCCTGACCGGCTTCGCCGCCGGGATCGCGTACCACCGCATCAGCGACACCGCATTCGAGCTCTGCACCGAGATCGAGTTCCCGCCGGCGATCCAGCCATACGGGCTGACGCTGACGGAGCGCACGGCCTGCATGCGGCAACAGACGGAGTGAGCCGGGCGGCTCACCCCCAGAGCGCGGGTTCGGAGGGGTGCACGCCCGCCGCATCATAAAGCAGCGGCGCTGGCCGGTCCTCGGCCAGCAGCAGCGGCCCGTCGAGATCGGTGAAGGCGGCGCCCTGTGCCAGCAGCACCGCCGGCGCCATGGCCAGCGACGAGCCCACCATACAGCCGACGAAGATGCCGTAGCCCTCGGCCTTCGCCGCCTCGAGCAGCAGCAGCGCCTCGGTCAGCCCCCCGGTCTTGTCGAGCTTGATATTGACGATGTCGTACTTGCCCCTGAGCACCGGCAGGCTGGCGCGGTCGTGGCAGCTCTCGTCGGCACAGACTGGCACCGGGCGCTCCATGCCGATCAGCGCGTCGTCATCGCCGGCGGGCAGCGGCTGCTCCACCATCGCCACGCCGAGCCGCAGCAGATGCGGCGCGAGATCGGCATAGACCTCCGCCGTCCAGCCCTCGTTGGCATCAACGATAATGGTCGCATCCGGCGCGCCGGCGCGCACCGCCTCGAGCCGCGGCATGTCGTCGGGCGTGCCCAGCTTGACCTTCAGGAGCGGGCGGAAGGCGTTCTTCTCCGCCTGCGCGCGCATCTTTTCCGGCGTGTCCAGCGACAGCGTGTAAGCGGTGATCTCCGGCCCGGGCTGCGGCAGCCCCGCCAGCTCCCAGACCCGCTTCCCCGCCGCCTTGGCCTCCAGATCCCAGAGCGCGCAATCCACCGCGTTGCGGGCGGCCCCGGCGGGCAGCAGCTCCTGAAGCGCCGCGCGGCTCACATCCGCGGGCAGCCCCGCGATCTCCGCCTCGACACTCTCCAGCGTCTCGTCATAGCGCGCATAGGGCACGCATTCGCCCCAGCCGGTCACCCCGTCGCGGGTCACCTTCACCGTCAGCACCTTCGCCTCGGTCCGGCTGCCCCGCGAAATCGTAAAGACCTGCGCCAGCCGGAACGTGTCGCGCGTCACTTCGATGCTCAAAGCCCCTGCCCTTTCATCTTTCTGCAAATACTCACCAGCGGCGGCACAGCAAGCGCCGCCGCCCGTGATCGTCGCAACCCTGCCAGCGGGCTCAGTAAGCGGCAACCGCCTCGGCCAGACGCTCGGCGCCATGGCGGAACGGATCGACCGTCGGCAGGCCCAGCTTTGCCTCGACCTCGGCGCAATAGGCCGCCGCTTCGTCCTCGCCCATATGCTGGGTGTTGATCGAGACGCCGATCACCTTGCAGGCCGGGTTGGCCACCTGCGCCAGCGTCAGCGCCACGTCGCGCACCGCCTCGATCGTCGGCAGCTGATAACCCGGCAGGCCGCGCATATGGGTCCGGGTCGGCTCGTGGCAGATCACCAGCGCGTCGGGCTGGCCGCCATGCACCAGCGCCATGGTCACACCGGAATAACTCACATGGAAGAGCGAGCCCTGACCCTCGATGATGTCCCAGTGGTCGTCATCGTTGTCGGGCGTCAGGTATTCGATAGAGCCCGCCATGAAATCGGCAATCACGGCATCGAGCGGCACGCCGTCACCTGTGATCAGGATGCCGGTCTGGCCGGTGGCGCGGAAGCTCGACTTCATGCCCTTTTCGCGCATCGCCGCATCCAGCGCCAGCGCGGTATACATCTTGCCGACCGAGCAGTCGGTACCCACCGCCAGCAGGCGCTTGCCCTTGCGCTTCTCGCCATTGGCGATCGGATATTTCACCGACGGAATGCGCACATCGTGCAGCGTGCGGCCGGTCGCCTTGGCGACGGCGGCGAGATCCTCTTCGTCGCGCAGCAGATTATGCAGGCCGGAGGCGAGGTCAAAGCCCTCTTCCAGCGCCTCAACCAGCACCTTCTTCCAGGTCTGCGAGATCAATCCGCCGCGATTCGCCACGCCGATGACCAGCGTCTTGGCACCGGCGGCCTTGGCCTCGGCCAGCGTCATGTCGGGCAGTTTCATATCGGCCTTGCAGCCTTCGAGCCGCAGCTGGCCCACGCAGTTCTCGGGGCGCCAGTCCTTGATGCCCTGCGCCACCTTGGCGGCCAGCGGGTCCGGAGCGTCTCCGAGGAAGAGCAGATACGGGGTCTCGATCATTCTTGGGTCCCTGTCGTTTGGAGTCGCGGTATTCTGTCTCGCATGACACGCAAATACGTCGCGAAAACCACCGTTTCACCGGCGATATCGCCGAATTTCCGTGCGTTCGCGCCGTGTCGCCGAAGAATCGTGCAAACTCGGCGACGAATTTTGCCGCAGTGCCGCATCGCAGCCGGAGGTTTCTGCTTGCGCAGCATGCCGCAATTTAATAACCCGTCTGGCGAGCAATATGTAATTTCCTTACTCGACGAGGTGAGTCATGAGCTTTCGCATCCAGCCCGCCGCCCCGGCCCGTCCCAACCGGTGTCAGCTGTTCGGCCCGGGCTCGCGCCCCGCGATCTTCGAGAAGATGGCCGGCTCCGACGCGGATGTGATCAATCTCGATCTCGAGGACTCCGTGGCGCCGTCCGACAAGGATAGTGCGCGCGAGAACATCATCCAGGCCATCGGCGATATCGACTGGGGCAAGAAGACCCTGTCGGTGCGCATCAACGGGCTGGATACGCCTTACTGGTACAAGGACGTGGTGGATCTGCTGGAGAAATCGGGCGACCGGCTCGACCAGATCATGATCCCCAAGGTCGGCTGCGCCGCCGATCTCTACGCGGTGGACGCGCTGGTCACCGCCGTCGAGCGCGCCAGGGGCCGCACCAAGCCCATCAAGTTCGAAGTCATCATCGAGTCAGCAGCCGGCATTGCGCATGTAGAGGAGATTGCCGCCGGCTCCCCGCGCCTTGAGGCCATGAGCCTCGGCGCGGCCGATTTCGCCGCCTCCATGGGCATGGCCACCACCGGCATCGGCGGTACCCAGGAGAATTACTACATGCTGCACGAGGGCGCCAAGCACTGGTCCGATCCGTGGCACTGGGCGCAGGCCGCCATCGTCGCCGCCTGCCGGACCCATGGCGTGCTGCCGGTCGACGGGCCGTTCGGCGATTTCTCCGATGACGACGGCTACCGCGCGCAGGCGCTGCGTTCGGCGACGCTGGGCATGGTCGGGAAATGGGCGATCCACCCCAAGCAGGTGGCGCTCGCCAACGAGGTCTTCACCCCGTCCGAGGCGGCCGTGGCCGAGGCGCGCGAGATCCTCGCCGCGATGGAAGAGGCCAAGGCCAAGGGGGAGGGCGCCACGGTCTACAAGGGCCGGCTGGTCGACATCGCCTCGATCAAGCAGGCCGAGGTGATCGTGAAACAATCCGAGATGATCGCCGGGCATTGAGACCCATCCCGTCCGCCCGACGGTTTCAGGCGCGGCGCCCTCGGGCCCGCGCCTTTTTCATACTCGCGCTCAGAGGTCGTTGCGCGGAATGCGCAGCACCTGACCGGGAAAGATCAGGTTCGGATTGGCGAGGATGTTCTGGTTGGCCTGAAAGATCGGCTGGAAATCCCCGTTGCCATAATGCGCCTGCGCGATGGAGATCAGCGTATCGCCCGGCTGCACCGTATAGGGCTGCCAGCCGGCATAGCCCGGCAGGATCAGCGGCCCGTAAAGCACCGGAACCGTCACGCTCGGCCCGTTCTCGTTGCCGGTATCGTCGGCCAGCGTCAGGAACAGCCGGTTGAGCGTAAAGGCGGTGCCGGGCGGGATCTCGACCTGTGCCTGGAACTGCCGCAGCCCCAGCGCGCCCACCTGGGCAAAGGAGGTGACCTCGTCATGCCCCTCCGACACGGTGATCGACAGCGTGCCCTCGAAGGCGGCGGCATTGCCGGCGATGAGGATGGTCGGCCCGACGATATCGAAGGGCTGCGGTTGCTGGATGTCGAGCGTCACGGTCATGGGGCCACCTCCCTGGCAGGACGGGGCGTGACCGCCCCTTGCCCATCAGAGTAGCACAGGCGCCGCCGCGCCGGATGTCCGGAAAGCCGCACTTGACTCGCCGCGTTCCACTGCCCGACCCTGAGGCGGTGAAACGACGCGCCCATTCAGGAGCCCGGTATGTTGAGACCGATTGCCTTTCTGGTCCTTGCGGGCCTCGCGGCGCCCGTCGCGGCGGATGTGTCGCCCTTCCGGACGCCTTCGGACAATATCCGCTGCTGGATTGGCACCGGTGCGGGCGCGCCGGATCTGTCCTGCGAGATCGTCGAGATCAACGGCACACCGAATGTGGCGCGCCCGGCCTCGTGCAGCGGACCCTGGGGGCACAAATACGTGCTGCTCTCGCGGGGGCCGGCGCGGCTGGAATGTGGTGCGCCGATCAAGGGGGCCTCCCCCTCCGGCGTCGATGTCGCGCCCTATGGGGTTTCGTCGGACTGGGGCGGGATTTCCTGCCTCTCGGAGCGCACCGGACTGCGCTGTCAGAATGCGGACGGGCACGGGTTTCTGCTGTCCCGGCGTGTGCTGAAGGTTTGGTAACATCGCCACCGCCCCGCCCGCCGCAACCGCGTCACGCGCGCGTATTGCGCCTGTCATATCCACCCGCTAGAGCGGCGCTCCGGCCAGTCGTGCCGGCGCAGCGAAAGGAGTCGCTATGACCCAGTTTACCCTCGGATGGGAAGAATGGCTGGCCCTCCCCGATCTCGGCCTGCCAGCGATCCGCGCCAAGGTCGATACCGGCGCCAAGACTTCGGCCCTGCACGCCTTTGCCATCGAGCCCTTCGGCCCGGCGGAAAAGCCCATGGTGCGCTTTGCCATCCATCCCGATCCGCAGGATCCGGGGCTCGAGATCATCTGTTCCGCCCCGCTGAAGGACCGGCGCGAGGTCACTTCCTCCAACGGCGAGACCGAGCTGCGTTTCGTCATCGAGACGACGCTGAGCATGGGCGAGCGCAGCTGGCCCATCGAGGTCACGCTCACCGATCGCGGCGGCATGGCCTATCGCATGCTGCTCGGGCGCACCGCGCTCGACGAGGAGATGATCGTCGCACCCAGCCTGAAATACCAGCAGCCGCAGCTTTCCTTCGATGCCTACCGCGCGGCACCGCGCCTCAAGCAGCATCGCCGCGCCCTGCGGCTGGCGATCCTGAGCCGCGAGCCCGGTAATTACTCGACCCGCCGGCTGATCGAAGCGGCAGAGGCGGGCGGCCACACGATGGAGGTGATCGACACCTCGCGCTGCTACATGAACATCCGCGCGGTGGGCGGCGAAGTGCATTACGACGGTCGTCGCCTGCCGCATTACGACGCGGTGATCCCGCGCATCGGCGCCTCGGTCACCTCCTACGGCACGGCGGTGGTGCGGCAGTTCGAAAGCCTCGGCACCTATTGCCTGTCCGGCTCCGAGGGCATCACCGTCTCGCGCGACAAGCTGCACGCGCATCAGGTGCTGGCACGGCACCGGATTGGCATGCCCACCACCGCCTTTGCCCGCAGCCCCAAGGATTCCGGCAATGTGATCAGCCTGGTGGGCGGCGCGCCGCTGGTGCTGAAGTTGCTGGAGAGCACTCAGGGCAAGGGTGTGGTGCTGGCGGAGACCAAGAAGGCCGCCGAGTCGGTGATCTCGGCCTTTCAGGGGCTGAAGGCGGATTTCCTCGTGCAGAGCTTCGTCAAGGAGGCGGCGGGCGAGGATATCCGCTGCTTCGTGGTCGGCGGCAAGGTGGTCGCCGCCATGCGCCGCAAGGGCAAGCCCGACGATTTCCGCTCCAACCTGCATCAGGGCGGCACGGCGGAACCGGTGCGCATCTCGAAGGCCGAGCGCGAGGTCGCGGTACGGGCGGCGCGGGCGATGAAGCTCGATGTGGCCGGCGTCGACCTGCTGCGCGGCGAGGACGGGCCGAAGGTGCTGGAGGTGAACTCTTCGCCCGGACTGGAGGGCATCGAAAAGACCTCCGGCAAGGATATCGCCGCGATGGTGATCCAGCATATCGAGGCCAAGGTCGCGCCGAAGCCGCCACGAACCCGCCCGAGGCGCAGCACCGCCTGACACGGGGATGCCTCCGGCGGGCGGTATTTGCACAGAGAAGACGGAGGGGGAGCCGCCTCCTGCTCGTCTTCT
The DNA here is from genome assembly GCF_001975705.1 of Salipiger abyssi. NCBI lineage: Bacteria > Pseudomonadati > Pseudomonadota > Alphaproteobacteria > Rhodobacterales > Roseobacteraceae > Salipiger > Salipiger abyssi. The sequence goes on along the minus strand of NZ_CP015093.1, from coordinate 2,051,628 downwards.
CTTTGAAAATACGCCCTTGTCCCCTTGCGGCCTGGCGTGCCGCTGCGGTCCGCGCGCCCTTGCCGCAGCGGCATTGCGGCGTTAAACAACGCCGATACCGCAAACGAGGGGGAATCCCATGCCCGCCTACCGCTCCCGCACCACCACCCACGGCCGCAACATGGCCGGCGCCCGTGGCCTCTGGCGTGCCACCGGCATGACCGAAGGCGACTGGAACAAGCCGATCATCGCGATCGTGAACAGCTTTACCCAGTTCGTGCCGGGCCATGTGCATCTGAAGGATCTGGGTCAGATGGTGGCGCGCGAGGTCGAGAAGGCCGGCGGCGTGGCCAAGGAATTCAACACCATCGCGGTGGATGACGGCATCGCCATGGGCCATGACGGCATGCTCTATTCGCTGCCCTCGCGCGAGATCATCGCCGACTCGGTCGAATATATGGTCAACGCCCATTGCGCCGACGCCATGGTCTGCATCTCGAATTGCGACAAGATCACCCCCGGCATGCTGATGGCCGCGATGCGGCTCAACATCCCCGTGGTCTTTGTCTCGGGCGGCCCGATGGAGGCCGGCAAGGTCGAATGGGACGACGAGACCAAGGCGCTCGATCTGGTCGATGCCATGGTCGCCGCCGCCGACGACAAATACACCGACGCCCAGGTGCAGGCCATCGAAGAGGCCGCCTGCCCGACCTGCGGGTCGTGCTCGGGCATGTTCACCGCCAACTCGATGAACTGCCTGACCGAGGCGCTGGGGCTGTCGCTGCCCGGCAATGGCTCGACGCTGGCCACCCATGCCGACCGTCAGCGCCTCTTTGTCGAGGCGGGGCATCTGATCGTCGATCTGGCCAAGCGCTACTACGAGCAGGACGACGCGACCGTGCTGCCGCGCAACATCGCCACGGTGCCCGCGTTCAAGAACGCCATGACGCTCGACATCGCCATGGGCGGCTCGACCAACACGGTTCTGCACCTGCTGGCCGCCGCCAATGAGGGCGAGGTCGATTTCGACATGGAAGCCATCGACAAGCTGTCGCGCCAGGTGCCGGTGCTCTGCAAGGTCGCGCCCGCCAAGGACGACGTGCATATGGAAGACGTGCACCGCGCCGGCGGCATCATGGCGATCCTCGGCCAGCTCGACCGCGCGGGGCTCATCGACAACACCGTTCATACCGTGCATGCAGAGACCATGTCGCATGCGCTCGACCGCTGGGACGTGTCGCGCACCAATTCCGAATCGGTGCATGATTTCTACCGCGCCGCTCCGGGCGGCGTGCGCTCCACCACCGCGTTTTCCCAGGACCGCCGCTATGAGAGCCTCGATCTCGACCGGCAGAAAGGGGTGATCCGCGAGGCGGAGCATGCGTTTTCCAAGGATGGCGGCCTGGCGGTGCTCTACGGCAATATCGCCGAGGACGGCTGCATCGTGAAGACCGCCGGTGTCGACGAGTCGATCCTGGTCTTCTCCGGCCCGGCGCGGATCTTTGAATCGCAGGACAGCGCGGTGAGCGCCATCCTGACCGGCAAGATCCACCCCGGCGATGTGGTGCTGATCCGCTACGAGGGGCCGCGCGGCGGGCCCGGCATGCAGGAGATGCTGTATCCGACGAGCTATCTGAAGTCGAAAGGGCTCGGCAAGGATTGCGCGCTGGTTACCGACGGGCGCTTCTCCGGCGGCTCTTCGGGGCTCTCCATCGGGCACGTCTCGCCCGAGGCGGCCGAGGGCGGCGCCATCGGTCTGGTGGAGGAAGGCGATCTGATCGAGATCGACATCCCCGCCCGCAAGATCAGCCTCGCCGTGGACGACGCGGTGCTGGCCGAGCGCCGCACCGCCCGCGACGCCAAGGGCTGGCAGCCGGACGAGAAGCGCAAGCGCAAGGTGTCGAAGGCGCTCAAGGCCTATGCGGCGCTGACCACCTCCGCCGCCAAGGGCGCCGTGCGGCAGATCTGAGCCGCCGCCTCCGACACGATCAAGACCCGCCCCGGCCCCCGCGCCGGGGCCTCTTTTTTGGGGCTACGCGAATTTGGGGCGATGCGGAAACCCATGAGGCCCCGGATCAGGTCCGGGGCGGGGTGCGCGGTCAGGCGCGTTCGTCCTTGGGCGAGCCCATCACCACATAGGAGGTGATGGCGTTGAGCTGCGGCAGCGTGCCCAGCACCTCGTTGTGGAAATGCTTGTAGGCGGCAATATCGGCCACCTCGACCCGCAGCAGATATTCCACATTGCCGGTGATATTGTGGCACTCCCGCACCTCCGGTGCCCGCGCGATGGCCCGCTCAAAGGCCTCCTGCGCGCCCTTGGTGTGCAGGTTCAGCCCCACAAGCACATAGGCGATGAAGCCCACCCCGGTCTTTTCCGGGCTCAGCACCGCGCGATAGCCGGCGATCACCCCGGATTTCTCCAGCGCCGCCACCCGGCGCAGGCAGGCCGAGGGCGAGAGCCCCACCCGCTCGGCCAGCGCGAGGTTGCTGATCCGCCCGTCACCGGCCAGAACGCGCAATATCCTGCGGTCTATGTCGTCCAGATCACTCATTAATTGCGAACTTACCGACAACGGACGCCAGTTCGCAATCATTCTCCGCGAATTTCGGGCAATCCTTGCGTCATGACACCCGATCTGCTCCTCGCCCTTTCCGCCTTTGCGCTCGTCACCGTCATCACACCGGGGCCGAACAACCTGATGCTACTCGCCTCGGGCGCCAATTTCGGCTTTCGCCGGACGATCCCGCATATGCTGGGGATCGGACTGGGCTTTCCCGCCATGGTGCTGCTGATGGGGCTGGGTGTCGGTCAGATCTTCGAGATCTGGCCGCAGGCGCATACGGTGCTGCTGGTCATCTCGGTGATCTACATGCTCTGGCTCGCCTGGAAGATCGCCCATGCCGCCCCGCCGCCCGAAGCGGGAAGCGAGCCTGCGGGACGGCCACTGAATTTCCTTCAGGCGGCGGCGTTCCAGTGGGTGAACCCCAAGGCCTGGTCGATGGCGCTGGGGGCGATCACGCTCTACGCCGCCGGGCGCGAGCCGGGCGCGGTGCTCTGGGTGGCGGGCACCTATGTGGCGGTCTCGGGGATCTCGACAACCTCATGGACGGTGCTCGGCCGCGAGATGCGGCGGCTGCTGAACCGTCCGGCGCGGCTGCGGGCCTTCAACTGGACGATGGCGGCGCTGCTCGTCGCCTCGCTGCTGCCGGTGTTGCTGCAGGGGCAGCCATAGGGCTCACCGTCTCACGCCGGCGGAGGCGGCCGACGCAACGGGACGGATCTTGCTTTGTTGCATCCCCCCGTTCCAGACGCCATATAGGCCCCGCGTAACAGGGGTATCCGGAGCATGACGCACTATCTCGACTTCGAAAAACCGCTTGCCGAAATCGAAGGCAAGGCCGAAGAGCTGCGCAATATGGCGCGGGCGAACGAAGAGATGCATGTGGAGGACGAGGCCGCTGCGCTCGACCGCAAGGCGCAGGATCTGCTCAAGGATCTTTATAAGAAGCTGACGCCCTGGCGCAAATGCCAGGTGGCGCGGCACCCCGACCGCCCGCATTGCAAAGACTATATCGAGGCGCTCTTTACCGAATACACCCCGCTGGCCGGCGACCGCGGCTTTGCCGACGATCACGCGGTGATGGGCGGGCTCGCGCGGTTCAACGACCGTCCGGTGATGGTGATCGGCCATGAAAAGGGCAACGACACCCAAAGCCGCATCGAGCGCAATTTCGGCATGGCGCGCCCCGAGGGCTATCGCAAGGCGATCCGCCTGATGGACATGGCCGACCGTTTCGGCCTGCCGGTGATCACCCTGGTCGACACGCCCGGCGCCTATCCCGGCAAGGGCGCCGAAGAGCGCGGCCAGTCCGAGGCCATCGCGCGCTCGACCGAGAAATGCCTCCAGATCGGTGTGCCGCTGGTCTCGGTCATCATCGGCGAGGGCGGCTCCGGCGGCGCCGTGGCCTTTGCCACCGCCAACCGCGTGGCGATGCTCGAACATTCGGTCTATTCGGTGATCTCGCCCGAGGGCTGCGCCTCGATCCTCTGGAAAGACGCGGAGAAGATGCGCGAGGCCGCCGAGGCGCTGCGCCTGACCGCGCAGGATCTGCTCAAGCTCGGCATCGCCGACCGCGTCATCGCCGAACCGCTGGGTGGCGCGCATCGCGACCCCGAGGCCTCCATCGCGGCGGTCGGCCAGACCATCGCTGCAATGCTGGCCGAGATGGACGACATGAAGCCCAAGGCGCTGGTCAAGGCGCGGCGCGACAAGTTCCTCAACATGGGCGCACGCGGCCTCGCCGCCTGACGGGCGCTCAGCTCGTCAGCATCTTCAGCCCCTGCGTCACGTCCGAGCGCACCGCGAGCCGCAGCCCGGGCTCGTCGCCGGCCTTCAGCGCGGCAATCATCAGCCGGTGATATTGCGGCGCCTCAGAGCGCCGCAGCCGCCCGTAAAGCGCCCGCATCGTCGGCCCGAGCTGGAGCCAGACCGTCTCGGCCATGGCCAGCATCGCCGGCGCCTGGGCGCGCAGATAGAGCGTGCGGTGAAATTCCAGATTGGAGCGGATATAGCCCACCGCATCGCGGTTGCGCACGACATCGGCGATCACCCCGTTTATGGTCTGCAAACGGTCGATCAGCGCCATATGCGCCCGTGGCAGCGCCCGCGAGGCCAGCTCCACCTCGATCAGCGCGCGCAGCGCCGCCAGCTCCTCGATACGTTCGTTCGACAGCTCCGGCGTCGAGACCCGGCCCGAGGAGGACATGCTCAGCGCGCCCTCGGCGACCAGCCGGCGCACCGCCTCGCGCGCGGGCGTCATCGAGACGGCGAATTCCTTGCCGATGCCGCGCAGGGTCAGCGATTCGCCCGGGGCGATCTGGCCGAGCATGATGCGCGTGCGCAGCCCGCGATAGACCCGGTCATGGGCGGAGGTGACGATTTCGGTGGCGCGGGGGGGCGTGACATTCATGATGCACCAATGTGATCACAAACGCGCCGAAGGTCAATCTCCGAAACGGTAGCGATGCAGCCCGCCGCCCTCGTCGCGCAGCCAGCGCCGGGCGCCGCGCCAGTCGCCATAGAGACGCTCCACCGTGTCCCAGAAGGCGCGGGAATGGTTCATCTCGGCCAGATGCGCCACCTCGTGGGCGGCGACATAGTCGAGCACCTCGGGCGGCGCGAGGATCAGCCGCCAGGAATACATCAGCGCCCCGTCGGCAGTGCAGGAGCCCCAGCGCGAGCGCGTGTCGCGCAGGGTGAGCCGGGTATAGGGCCGCCCCAGCGCGGCGGCATGACGGTCCGACGCCTCTGCTAGCCGCTCGCGGGCCAGCGTACGCAGCCAGCCCTGGAGCCGCGCTGCCATGCGCTCCTCCGGGCCGGGCACCGCGACCGCATCCGGCGCCAGCGCCACGCTGCGCCCCGTCCCTGCGCGCAGCACGCGCGGCACGCCCTCGACGGGCAGCACCGCGCCGACGGCGATTCGCACATCCTCGCCGCGCGCCTCCATATGGCCGCGCAGCCAGGCCTCCTTGTCGCGCAGGAACCCCAGCGCCTCGCGCTCGGGCACCCGGCGCGGCAGCGTGAGCGTCACCCGCCCGTCGATCTGGCTCAGCCGCAGCGACAGCCGCCGCGCCTGTGCGGAACGGCGCAGCGTGACCGCGATCGGCGGGTTGCCAGGAAGTGTGATCTGCCCCATATGCTCTGCCTCAACAGCAACATGGCCAAAGCCTTTGACACCGCTTCCCTGATATGGCAGAGGGCGCGGATTGTCGACATGACCGGACAAGCGGAAGGGGACCACCCATGCCCAAAGAAGAATGGGGTACAAAACGCGTCTGCCCGACGACGGGCAAGCGGTTTTACGACCTGAACAAGGACCCGATCGTCAGCCCGTATACGGGTGAGGTCCTGCAACTGGACACCGGCAAGCGCGCGATGCTCGTCGCCGATGCCGCCGACGGTGCCAAGCGCAGCGCCGCCAAGGAAGACTCGGACGAGTCCGATCTGCTCGAAGACGATGTCGAGGTCGATCTCGACGATGACGACGTGCTCGAGGACGAGGACGACGACAACGTTTCGCTCGACGACATCGCCGATGTCGCAAGCGAGGACGACGACGGCTGAGGCTGACGGATTTCTGCCGTGGGCGGTGATTTTTTCACTTGAACCCGCCCGCGGCATTGCGTAGATCGACGCGCACGACGCCGGAGACGGCATCATCGGGGCCTTAGCTCAGCTGGGAGAGCGCTTGCATGGCATGCAAGAGGTCAGGGGTTCGATCCCCCTAGGCTCCACCAAAATCCCCTTGAAAAGCACCAGATAGATCTGCCTTTCTCGTCAGAGGATTTGCCTCTGCCACGCAGACCGGTGCTGTTTTCCCTACGAAAATCCATGCTGCTTTGATGCGCGCCTTTGGGCGTGTTGATCCCGTCGCAGCCCTTCCCCCTTCACAACCGAGGATGGCCCATGAGCGACCATTTCTTCGTCGTGACGGGCGGCCCCGGTGCGGGCAAGACCAGCCTGATCACCGAGCTTGCCCGACGCGGCGTCCACACAATCCCCGAATCCGGCCGCGCGGTCATTCGCGAGGAGATGCAGAGCGGCGGAGACGCCCTCCCCTGGGCGGACCGCATGGCCTATGCCGAGCGGATGCTGGAACATGACCTGCGCGCCCACAGCACGGCACAGGCGCTCTCAAGCCCCGTGATCTTCGACCGCGGCATTCCCGACATCCTTGGCTACCTGACGCTCTGCGGCCTCCCAGTGCCGCCGCACGTCACCGCAGCGGCCAGGACGATCCGCTACAACGCCCGCGTCTTTCTGGCGCCCTACTGGGACGAGATCTTCACACAAGACACCGAGCGGAGGCAGACCCAAGCTGAAGCCGAAGCGACCTGTGAAGCCATGTATGAGGCCTACTCCGCACTCGAATACGAGATAACTGAGCTGCCGCGTACCGACATCGAATCACGCGCCGACTTTGTCCTTAAGCAACTGACTATTTGACCGTCACCTCCAGATGCCGCGTCGAGACTGCTGAAGCGGGCAAGCCACGCGATCCCTCCCTACCACCTGAATCTCTCGGCCCACTCCAGCCGTTCACCAAAGACGCCTTTGCTGCGGTGCAGCCTCACCAGACCGGCCGTTCGGCCATCGCCAGCACTTTTATTGGGTGAACGTCGACCGTGCGGTACCAAGCGGTCGTTAGCTGCGAATGCGCGATCTCACTGCGGCTGCGAAGGCCCATGGGACGCCAGTGGGAGCCGTGCTGTTGCAGCAGCCAATTTGTTAGCCTTCGCCTCGCCTCAAAGCGGATCCCCGCGCGAGCGGGGAACGGTCATTCGTCGGATCCCAGTCGGGGAACTTTTCCGGTTGATCCCCGCGCGAGCGGGGAACGGGATGATCTCGACCCGTATGAGAAGTTGGTGCTCGGTTGATCCCCGCGCGAGCGGGGAACGGATTGTCTCGCACCGATATGATCCGCCCCGAGCCGGTTGATCCCCGCGCGAGCGGGGAACGATCGAGGCCGTTTAGGGTGGGCAAATCATCCAGCGGTTGATCCCCGCGCGAGCGGGGAACGGGCCTCCAGAGAGATCGGGTGCCCCTGACGTTCCGGTTGATCCCCGCGCGAGCGGGGAACGGATCATCGACTGGTCACCGCCCTGCCCGTCCATCGGTTGATCCCCGCGCGAGCGGGGAACGGCGGCTGCGGCACACGGTTGATGGCAACGACAGCGGTTGATCCCCGCGCGAGCGGGGAACGGCTTGACGTCCCAGTCGGGACGATGTCCGGTCTCGGTTGATCCCCGCGCGAGCGGGGAACGGTTCGGAACGGCCAGCGGCGGCAAGGTGCGGCGCGGTTGATCCCCGCGCGAGCGGGGAACGGTGGTCTCCGGCGAAATTCATGATGCCGGTTTCCGGTTGATCCCCGCGCGAGCGGGGAACGGCGACCACATCCGGGAAACCATGGGTAATGTCCCGGTTGATCCCCGCGCGAGCGGGGAACGGGGCGATCTCGTATTGCCGTTCCATCATCATTCCGGTTGATCCCCGCGCGAGCGGGGAACGGCCGTTGATCTGGTCGTTCAACTGCCCGGCCAGCGGTTGATCCCCGCGCGAGCGGGGAACGGACGATCTCCACCAGCTCGCCGGCGGCTCGGGCCGGTTGATCCCCGCGCGAGCGGGGAACGGTTTTCCTGTCCCTCGCCCATGACGCCAGCCGACGGTTGATCCCCGCGCGAGCGGGGAACGGGCCAGATGCGGCGGCCAGGTCGCGGTTCAGCGCGGTTGATCCCCGCGCGAGCGGGGAACGGACCCGAGCGGCCTGCTCCTGCCCACTGGTGATCGGTTGATCCCCGCGCGAGCGGGGAACGGTCGCCACTCGGGTCGTCGCTGTTCACGAGTCGCGGTTGATCCCCGCGCGAGCGGGGAACGGGCAGTGGCGCTGACTGCTATGGCTTGCTGCGCCGGTTGATCCCCGCGCGAGCGGGGAACGGGCCAGCGGCTGAAGAAGATCCATCAGCTCGCCCGGTTGATCCCCGCGCGAGCGGGGAACGGGGTCCGCTCGTGCCGTCACCGACATCTGCGCCCGGTTGATCCCCGCGCGAGCGGGGAACGGTTGGGCGCGAAAATTCTTGGCGTCGATCATCGCGGTTGATCCCCGCGCGAGCGGGGAACGGCCCCTCAACGTATTCCGGGGCAATGGTCACATCGGTTGATCCCCGCGCGAGCGGGGAACGGTCGAGGTCACCCCCGGCGGCGGGGTAGTGTCCCAACGCTTGGTGTAGGAGGCCGCGCGCGGAGCCCCCAGCGTAGCGCAGCGCGCGGCCGGGTGTGACGCTGGCGGCCACCGCCGATCTTCGAGAAGGTTCGGGTTGCGAGACCTTGAACCAAGAACGGAGATGACGATGACCGATGACAGAATGACGCTGATTGAGCTGGTTGCGAAGCAGGCCGATGGCGATCTCGTGCGCGAGATGCTGGCCTTCGCGGCCGAGCGGATCATGGAAGTGGAGGTCGAGGCGCGAACCGGTGCCGCGAAGGGCGCTCGCTCTCCCCTGCGGGAGGTTCAGCGAAACGGTTACCGGGACCGCGACTGGGACACTCGTGCCGGTCGGATCGCGCTGGAAATCCCGCGGCTGAGAAAGGGGAGCTACCTGCCCAGCTTCCTGGAGCCGCGACGGACTGCTGAGAAGGCGCTGGTGGCGGTGATCCAGGAGGCTTACGTCCACGGGGTCTCGACGCGCTCCGTAGACGATCTGGTGAAGGCGATGGGCGCTGGCGGCATGTCGAAGAGCCAAGTCAGTCGCCTTTGTGTCGAAATCGACGAGCGGGTGAATGCATTCCTCTCCCGGCCGCTCGAAGGCGCCTGGCCCTATCTCTGGCTCGACGCGACCTACGTGAAAGTGCGCGAGAGCGGGCGGATCATCAGCCGCGCCGTGATAATAGCGGTAGCTGTGAACGAGGACGGCAAGCGCGAAGTTCTCGGCGTCGCCACCGGTCCATCCGAAGCAGAAACGTTCTGGACCGACTTCCTGCGCTCTCTCGCCGACCGTGGCCTGCGCGGCGTGAAGCTGGTGGTCTCCGATGACCACAAGGGGCTGCGGGCTGCCGCGCGGCGGGTGTTCGACGCGACGCACCAGCGCTGTCGCGTTCACTGGATGAGAAACGCGCTTGCCCATGCTCCGACCAAGCAGCGCACGGCCGTGGCGGCAATGCTGAAGACGATCTTCGCCCAGGAAAACAAGGCGGATGCCGAAGCCCAGTGGGAGGTCGTGGCTGACGCGCTGCGCGAGAAGCAGGCGCGGCTCGGCGCCCTCATGGACGCCTCGCGCGACGACGTCCTCGCCTACATGGATTTTCCACGTGAGCATTGGGCCCAGATCGCGTCGACGAACCCACTGGAGCGGGTGAACCGGGAGATCAAGCGCAGGTCTGACGTCATCGGCATCTTCCCGAACGACGAGGCCATCGTCCGTCTCGTCGGCGCGCTGATGCTCGAGACCAATGACGAATGGACGGTTGCGCGGAGATACATGTCGCTTGAAAGCCTGGCGCGTGTCACCGACACTACAACCGTCAGGCTGTCCGCCGTGGCGACCTGATCAGCCTTGAACCTCTCCGAAGGTCGGCGCTCTTACACCATCTCTCGGGGCACTACCGGCGGCGGCGTGCGAATCCGGTTGATCCCCGCGCGAGCGGGGAACGGGCCGAATGTGAATGGCAAATGCTGGCTGGGCAAGGTTGATCCCCGCGCGAGCGGGGAACGGATTCGCGTCTGCGGCCATCGTGGTCTCAGGCCCGGTTGATCCCCGCGCGAGCGGGGAACGGAATTGCTCGAGGTCATCGAGCGCAACCCGGACCGGTTGATCCCCGCGCGAGCGGGGAACGGTTTTGAAGAGGTTTCACGATGTCCCGTGAACGCGGTTGATCCCCGCGCGAGCGGGGAACGGGCGCACGAGGCCGCGGCCGGCCTGCTTCGTGCCGGTTGATCCCCGCGCGAGCGGGGAACGGATCGAAAGCGCACGGCTCAAAACTCTAGGCGCCGGTTGATCCCCGCGCGAGCGGGGAACGGATCGAGCAACTGCATTCGGTTCGGCGCAAAATGCGGTTGATCCCCGCGCGAGCGGGGAACGGTCCTCAAGGTGTTTCGTATCGCGGTGGAAGACCGGTTGATCCCCGCGCGAGCGGGGAACGGGCGTAACGCGAAATGGCGATAAGGCATTGGCTCGGTTGATCCCCGCGCGAGCGGGGAACGGAAATCGCAGATCGCTTCGACCGGTACGTGCAGCGGTTGATCCCCGCGCGAGCGGGGAACGGCCAGTGACAGGGATCGAACCTGCGACATCCGACGGTTGATCCCCGCGCGAGCGGGGAACGGTGAACCTTATATTCGACGCAAGCAACGTGGTGCGGTTGATCCCCGCGCGAGCGGGGAACGGTGAGCTTCGACAAGGCGAAAGTCATCTGCCGCCGGTTGATCCCCGCGCGAGCGGGGAACGGGGCTCCCCGCTGGTTTGCATGGGGAACGTGATCGGTTGATCCCCGCGCGAGCGGGGAACGGCCATTCGTCGGACGAGCCCCTGGACTGTTCGACGGTTGATCCCCGCGCGAGCGGGGAACGGAGGGGCAGGAGCGCGTCGTCGCGGCCGTGAGCCGGTTGATCCCCGCGCGAGCGGGGAACGGGATCCGCCGAACTACCAGCCCAAACGTAACCGCGGTTGATCCCCGCGCGAGCGGGGAACGGTCGCTGGTCGATCACGGGGCAAACCAGCGCCCCGGTTGATCCCCGCGCGAGCGGGGAACGGGCGAGCTTCCCGCGCTTCACCGGGGTGGATGTCGGTTGATCCCCGCGCGAGCGGGGAACGGGGCGTTTCTGGTGGCACCTTCGCGTGGTCGCGCGGTTGATCCCCGCGCGAGCGGGGAACGGCTCAAAGCGATCCTGATCGAGCGTTGGCCGAGCGGTTGATCCCCGCGCGAGCGGGGAACGGTATGACGAAGATATGGGCTAGGTAGTGCCCCGAGAGATGGTGTAAGAGCGCCGACCTTCGGAGAGGTTCAAGGCTGATCAGGTCGCCACGGCGGACAGCCTGACGGTTGTAGTGTCGGTGACACGCGCCAGGCTTTCAAGCGACATGTATCTCCGCGCAACCGTCCATTCGTCATTGGTCTCGAGCATCAGCGCGCCGACGAGACGGACGATGGCCTCGTCGTTCGGGAAGATGCCGATGACGTCAGACCTGCGCTTGATCTCCCGGTTCACCCGCTCCAGTGGGTTCGTCGACGCGATCTGGGCCCAATGCTCACGTGGAAAATCCATGTAGGCGAGGACGTCGTCGCGCGAGGCGTCCATGAGGGCGCCGAGCCGCGCCTGCTTCTCGCGCAGCGCGTCAGCCACGACCTCCCACTGGGCTTCGGCATCCGCCTTGTTTTCCTGGGCGAAGATCGTCTTCAGCATTGCCGCCACGGCCGTGCGCTGCTTGGTCGGAGCATGGGCAAGCGCGTTTCTCATCCAGTGAACGCGACAGCGCTGGTGCGTCGCGTCGAACACCCGCCGCGCGGCAGCCCGCAGCCCCTTGTGGTCATCGGAGACCACCAGCTTCACGCCGCGCAGGCCACGGTCGGCGAGAGAGCGCAGGAAGTCGGTCCAGAACGTTTCTGCTTCGGATGGACCGGTGGCGACGCCGAGAACTTCGCGCTTGCCGTCCTCGTTCACAGCTACCGCTATTATCACGGCGCGGCTGATGATCCGCCCGCTCTCGCGCACTTTCACGTAGGTCGCGTCGAGCCAGAGATAGGGCCAGGCGCCTTCGAGCGGCCGGGAGAGGAATGCATTCACCCGCTCGTCGATTTCGACACAAAGGCGACTGACTTGGCTCTTCGACATGCCGCCAGCGCCCATCGCCTTCACCAGATCGTCTACGGAGCGCGTCGAGACCCCGTGGACGTAAGCCTCCTGGATCACCGCCACCAGCGCCTTCTCAGCAGTCCGTCGCGGCTCCAGGAAGCTGGGCAGGTAGCTCCCCTTTCTCAGCCGCGGGATTTCCAGCGCGATCCGACCGGCACGAGTGTCCCAGTCGCGGTCCCGGTAACCGTTTCGCTGAACCTCCCGCAGGGGAGAGCGAGCGCCCTTCGCGGCACCGGTTCGCGCCTCGACCTCCACTTCCATGATCCGCTCGGCCGCGAAGGCCAGCATCTCGCGCACGAGATCGCCATCGGCCTGCTTCGCAACCAGCTCAATCAGCGTCATTCTGTCATCGGTCATCGTCATCTCCGTTCTTGGTTCAAGGTCTCGCAACCCGAACCTTCTCGAAGATCGGCGGTGGCCGCCAGCGTCACACCCGGCCGCGCGCTGCGCTACGCTGGGGGCTCCGCGCGCGGCCTCCTACACCAAGCGTTGGGACACTACCTATGGGCTACCCGCGCCGCACCGGTTGATCCCCGCGCGAGCGGGGAACGGTCTTCGTAGAAAGACCTGAAAAAACACAATTATTCAATTGTCAAAGAACGTACCGGTTTTTCGCCTCGGGTTTGGGGCGTCCTGCTACCGCGCCTGCGGCAGAAATTTCACCAGCTTGAGACCGTCGAAATCCTCCGGCATCCGGCGGTTCTGTCCTGCGGTGCTGAAATCGAAACCCTGATCGTTCGGCGCACGCCAGACCATCACGGCATCGCCATCCTCCAGCCCGCCCAGCACCTGATCCCAGATCATCTCGCGCGTGCGGGCCGAGTAGTCGCCCACATAGACCCCGGCCCGGATCTCCAGAAGCCAGGCCGCCAGACGACCGCGCAGGCGAGGCGGGGCGCGGCTAACCACGATGACCATCATCCCCGCCTCCTTTCTCGTCCTCGAAAGCAGGCCCGACCGCATCCGGCGGCGGCTCGGGCCTTGGCAGTTCGCCCGCGGACAGGACATCCTCGATCTGCGGAATGATCTTCGACAACAGACCGGAACGGCGAAACGCATCCCGGCAGGCCAGCCGCACGGCCCGGTCGGGCGCCATGTCGAGCTTGCCCTGTGCCGCCTGGCCGGCAATGCGAAAGGCCTCGGGCACGACGGTCTGCAGCTTCCACAGGTCGGCGATATCGTAAACGAAACTGAGCGGTTTGCCCGTATGCAGGAACCCGATGGCAGGCGCGTAGCCCGCGGCAAGCACGGCGGCCTCGGTCAGACCGTGCAGACAGGCCGTGGCGGCAGACAGGCAGCGGTTCGGAACGTCGCCTGCCTCCCAGTCTTTCGGGTCGTATTTCCGCCGGTTCCAGCCCACATTGTATTTGCGGGCGAGAAGCGCATAGCTCTCACGCACGCGCACGCCCTCGATCCCGCGCAACTGGTCGATGGAGCGGCGTTCCGGCGCCGCCTCGCCAAAGCGGATCTGGAACATGCGCCGCACGATGCGCAGCCGTGCGGCGTCTTCCAGTGCCAGTTTCGCCTGCCAAAGAAGTTTGTCGGATCGGGCGCCCCCCGGCTGACCGGCCGAGTAGAGCCGCACCCCTCCCTCGCCCACCCAGGTGATCAGCGTCCCGGTGCGCGCGGCCAGCGCCACGGCGGCGTGGCTGATCCTCGCGCCGGGTTCCAGCATCAGCCCGGCCAGACCGCCGACCGGAATCTGCGTGACCGTGCCATCGGCATTGACCGTGCAAAAGGCACCGTCGCGCACATCGAGTTGGGCGCGTTCGACAAAGACAAGCTGCGCCCTGTCCTTGAGCGGGATCGGATGCGGCGGAGGCAGACCGGGCATCGCCGCCATGGCTCAGGCCCTCCGGATCAGCATCAGCCCGCAACCAAAGCTCTTCGCCCGCCCAAAGCCTTGCGTCAGCTTCTGCACAAAGGCGTCGGGATCGGTCAGGGTGATCTGTCCGGTCAAATCCAGAATGCCGAAACGCGGCTCTCCGCGCCGCCGCCCGCGATACCCCGGCAGGGTCACGGTGCGATAGTCCTGCACCTCGATCCGTTCGGGCGCAAATCCCGCACGGCTGCCCTGCCCCGTCATCCATTGATCTGCCGCCTCGGCAGCCAGATCCATCCGCTTCCGGTTGCGCTCCGCCTTGGGCACCCCGTGGAGCAGGTTCATGACCACATCGACGCGCCTGCGCTTCTCCCCTCCCAAATCGCGTGTCGCATTCGCGCGCAAAAGAAAGGACAGACGGTCTCCGGCCCGCAGGTCGGGCGCGTGTTCACGCACCTCCGGCGTCTCGAAAAACGGGCTGTCCTCAGGCGGGCGGGAAGACTGGACCAGAAAGACGCCCTGCCCCTCCTCCCGCCACAGAAAATCGCGCCTGGCCTGCGGATCGCCGGCAAAGGCCGTCCACACAAGCCGGTGATGGGCATCGAGCCTGTCGCCTCCCGGCGTGGGATCGAGCAGCACATCGAGCGCGGCCACCTTCGGATCCCGCGAGAGGCGCAATCGCGAGAGATACATCATGACGGCACCTCCCCCGCAGAGAGAGCGGGATGTGCCACGCTGTAGCGCCCCGGCCCGAAATGCCGTCTCTCGCGGTCGACGGTCCGGTCGTGACGGGTTTCCAGCCGCGCGGGCGCACCAAGGCCGACACCCTCCTCCGCCACGATCTCGACCATCTGCCTTGCCCCGATCCACGGCGGCAGGCGCAGATGCGCCAGGGCCTGCGCGGGATCGTCCGCCGTCACCCGTTGCGGATCGAACGGGGCGGAGAGCGGACAGGACTTGCGCCCGAGGAACACCTGAAAGACCGGCTGCCTCAACGCCGCGGCCAGCGCAGGCAGATCACCGCCCCAGACCGCCACGCCGAACACGCACTCCGTGCGGTAGTCGCGGCTGGTCAGGACGGTGTTCACCCGGCCTTTCGCCGCCGCCTCCCTCAGCGCCTGCGGACGCGATTGCGGGGATTTCACCGCCGCCGACGGCACTGTCTGCACCGTATGGTAATCCCGCAGATGGCCGGTGCGTCCAAAGCTGGCCACCGCGATCCCCAACGCCTCCAGATCGGAAAACTCGTGGTCCCGCCTGCGCCCCAGCGCCGCGCCCAGCAGCCCGATCACCGACGATCGGCCAGGCAGGCCAAGGGATCCACGCCGGTCGTGCCCTGCGAATTCGCCCATGGCGCCGATCGTCGCAACGAGTTGAAAGATCAGATGTTCAGGCATCTGCAGAGACGCCTTTCACGGCGTCAGAGGCAAAACGGGCGATCTCCGAAAGGCTCCCTTCGCCCATGGCCACATCCATCACCGCATGCTCGAAGGACATGTCATAAGCCTTGTCGAGCCGTTCGGCCATCTCGTTCAGGGCCGCGATGCTCACCCGCTCGTCCGCCGCAACCGCCTTGTGGAAGGCCCCGGACAGGTCGCGGGGTTGTTCCGTGCCCCGCTCCACCCGAATGAATCCGGCGCGCGGGTGATGGGCGTGGCTGTTCTGTTTGCCCTTCGGCGTCGCGGTCGCCAGCGCACGGACAAGAGAGGCGATGCCCCGTTCCGCAAGCTCGCGATCCCCGCTCAGGTTTTCCACCAGCAGGTCCACGTTGACGCAGGCGTAGATGTAATAGATCCCCGACCCGAACCCGTGCTCCCCGATATGGCCAGCGCCGCTATCCTCCTCGCGGGTCTTCAAGTCATCCACCGCCGCGAACCAGTCATCCTGCACCTGTGCACGATGCGTGGTAAAGGCATGGGCGACCTGCACGGCGGCGTCCCGGTTGTAATCGGGGCTATCGGCCAGCATCCGCCCGAACATGGCAATATCCACCGCGCCGTCGGCCCGCCGCAGAACCAGTTTCTTCAGCTCCTTGCCCTCGGGCAAAGCCTCGCCGGCCACGGCCCTGGCCGCCAGGTCGCGGGCCAGCGCCCACTCCTCCGGCGAAATGAACGCCAGCGTGGTGGCATTGGTGGTGTCCTTATCCAGCTTGGAAAAGGCCACGCCGATGCCCGTCGCAATGTCGCCGGCCTGCTGTTCCGAAACACCCTGTCCGATCAACTCGGATTTCAGCTCGGTCGCCAGACGCCGGGTCCGCGTGCCGGTATGGCCCGCCAGATCCTGCGCGAAATAGCTGCTTTCCCGGATCGCGCGTTTCAGAGACTGCGAGGAAATCCGCAACCGGGGACTGCCGCCGATCAGCGCCTGTTTCGGACGGCCCTGATCGTCGCGGTTCGGGTTGGACAACGGATAGGTAGTCAGGAGGTGGAACTGGAGAAAGGTCGTCATTGGGCACTGTCCTTGGAAGAAGTCGGGGTCTGGGGCGCGTCGGCGCCGTAATACTCAAAGCACCAGCCTGTGCGTGTGGCGTCGGACCAGAACAGGATCGCCTCGCCAAGATGGGCGACATTGGCCGCATGACCGACCATCGGCAAAGCACGCCGGATGGCGGTTTCCAGCTCCTCGCCCTCCGAATGGATCAGCCGCTCAAACCGCAGCGGCGACAAAACCGGGTCCTTCCCGCCAAGCCTGCGCGGCAGAGACGCGCCGGTATGGTCGCGCACATGCGCCAGCACGCGCGCCAGCCGGGCGATCCTTGCGCCGTCGCGCAGCCCGAGCAGTCCTGCGAGCTCATGCACCGGCCTCTGGCACAGAACGGTCACATCGTCTCCGCGCCGCAATCGCGCGGACAGACCCTTTTGGGCCGCACTCTCCCGCCCGCCCAGCTCGACCGACCACCAACCGAGGATGATCTGCCCGGGCCGCTTTCTGTCCTCGCTCTCGGTCATACCGCAGCCTCCTGTTGCCTGTCTGCCGCCGGATCGGGCGGCGTCAGATACAGCGTTTCCCACAGGGTTCGGCCCGCCTTGCTGCGCCCATGGACCAGGGCCGCCAGAAACCGCCACTCCGAGACGGCCCTGGCCGCATGCTCGATCTTTCCATCCGAAAGCCCCGGCAAAGCCAGCGCATCGAACTGCGCCAGCGCCTGTTTGCCGATGGCCGACAGAAAGCGCTGCGCAATCGCCAGTTCGTCGAAATCCACCTGCGCCAGATCCGCGAGCGCGCCGGTAAAATCGCCTTCCGTCTCGGCCCAGAACCGATCCAGCTCCATCTGCCGCGCGCTGCCTTCGGAGACGAGCACGGAGAGCGCGCGCCGCAGCCCCGAGGCCACGGTATCGGCCGCCCCGATCAACGCCTCGGCAAGCACCTGCGCTTCCGCATCGAAGCTCAGAAGCGGCAGCTCGGCCCAAAGAAAATCCCGAGGCTTCATATTGTCCATCGCCCAGCCAGCCGCGATCATCCGCTTGGGTTGCGTCCTGTATCGGGGGAAGATCTCTTCGATGCAGGTGGCGCGCAAACGCAGCCCGTCGTCGCCTTTCTGCGGGTCGCTCAAGACGACCCCCGCCCAGTTTCGATAGGGCAATCGGCCCGAAGCCGGATGACGCGGCAGAAGCGGAGAGCCCGCTTTCAGACGGTAATAGGGCGACAGCGGGTGCCGCCAGAGCGCGTAATTCGTACCGTAAGGCCGCTGGATCACCCCCGTCACGCGGCCCTCGCCGATCAGCCGCAACCTGCGCGGCATACCGAAAAACGCCTCGACCGGATGCGCTTGCGAGGGTGTGACTTCCTGCCCCTTTTCCGAGATGCGCGTCGGCCGCATCCACGGCAGATCCTCCGGGGCTGCCGGTCGGTCAGAAGGCCCATAAGGCGTGTTGGCCCAGACCAGATCCCACAACCCGGTGCCCGGATCGGCAAGCGTGACCAGCGGCCCGCCGCCACGCATCGAGGTGCGGTTGCCCGCCCCGCCGGACGGCGCGAATTGCTGAAAGGCATAAAGGGCCATCGCGGCGAGCGGCAAGTCGAGCGTTTTGTACCTGTCCCGATGCACCATCAGATCGGCGTTGTTTTTCGCCGTATTCTCACCGGAGGAATCGATGAACAAGAGATC
Organism: Salipiger abyssi; assembly: GCF_001975705.1. Classification (NCBI taxonomy): domain Bacteria; kingdom Pseudomonadati; phylum Pseudomonadota; class Alphaproteobacteria; order Rhodobacterales; family Roseobacteraceae; genus Salipiger; species Salipiger abyssi. The sequence goes on along the minus strand of NZ_CP015093.1, from coordinate 2,033,311 downwards.
GGGGGCCGAGGGCGTGCCGGAGAGCTCTTCCAAATCCTGCAGGAAGCGCGGCCCGTCGCCCAAAAGCTCGAACGCATGGGCATAGTCCGCCAGACGGGTTTCAAGCTGCACCTGATCGGGGCGCTTCCGCGACCAGTCCTCGCGATGCGCCGGCGGCGCGGCCAGATAGACCAGACCGATCAGAAATTCGTAGCAGGCCAGGTTGAGATCGGCACGGGGCCAGTCGGGCGCGGCAATTTCCGGATCGGCCATCTGATGCGGCGCAACGATGCTGCGCTCACCATTTGCCATGCGGACGGGAATCCAGGCATCAGAGATCAAATTGAGAGACATTGCACTCTCTAAAATAAATTAACTTGGGGCGACAAGCTTGCCCGTTACCGCCCCGTTAGTATAACCTAAAAGGGCGGTAACGGGCGCGTTAAGGTATCGTAAGCATCTTCTTAACCTCCCGTCACCGAGCGGCTGCGGCAACAGCCGATGTGGCTCCACAAAGAAGGGGTGAGGGGAAACCCTCACCCCTTCTTGCCTTCCATAACAGCCTTCACAAGCTCGGCTGTCAAGATTTTTTTACCCCTTATACCCCTCGATATAGACTTATCCCCGCTGAGGCGGGGAACGTTAAAGGGAACTGCAACCCCGCTCGATATAGACGGGAGATCCCGGACCTACCGGGAACTGCCGAGAATTAAACCTGCTTCCGGATCATATGACAAGCCCTCGCAAATCGTGCCGTCCTCCGCCACCGGGCACAGCGTCAGACGGGTTTGCAGCCACTCCGGCCAGTCCCGTTTCACTGCGGCGATCTCCGGCGCCGACTGATCGGGAAGAGGCAGGCCGTTGAGCCGGCGCGCGGCTGCGCTGATCTCGGATCGCTGGCGGCTGTCCACTGTCCAGCTGTCCGCATCCAGCGGCACCAGACCCGCCTCGGCCCTGCGCGCCAACACCAGCACGCGCTGCTCCACACCCAGCCGTGTCGGGAAATCGGCATCGTCGGCAAACCCCTTGATCCCGCGATAGGGCTGCGACAGGTCAATCAGGTTCTGCTGTGCGAGATCGGTTTGCGCAAAGCCCTGCCCGATGCGATCCTCTTCCGCCTGCGCCAGAGCCTCCGGCAGCGTGCCGCCCGAAAGCCCCTCTTCGATGAGCGCGCGCAGACCGTCCGGCGCATCGATCTGTCCGGCAGCAAACAAGGCGCGCGCTGCGCGCCATTGCAGGTCGAGCGAATAGGTGAACGCGCCGCGATCCAGCACACGGCGCAGCCACAGCCGGTCGGCGACATCCCCAGGATCGGGCGAGACGACATGCAGCACCGGCGCGGCACAGGGCCGGCCCCCGGCGGGACGCCGGTCCATATGCCGCCAGAGCCGCCCCGCCCGCTGCACCAGCGCCGGGATTGGCGCAAGGTCGGACACCATGACGTCGAAATCCAGATCGAGGGAGCTTTCGACCACCTGCGTCGCCACCAGCACCCGGCCCGGACGATCCTCCCGGGCCTTGCCAAAGGTGGCAAGCGCCCGTTGTTCGTGACGCATCCGGTCGCACAGCGCGAAACGGGCATGCAGCAGACCGGCATCGACACCCCGTGCCCGTAAGGCCTGAACGGCGTCGATGGCATCGTCCACCGCATTCCGCACCCAGAGCGCCGCCGCGCCCTCCGCAGCCGCCTGCTGCAAAAGACCCAGCGCCGCGTCCCGCTCCGGCAGGCGCACGACCCGAACCGGGCCGCGTGTCTTCACCGGAGGCAGATCGGTGATCTGGCCATGTCCCGCCACGGTCAGCGCTGGGTAGGCACGGCTTTCGGGCGGCGCGCACCCAAACGCCCGGCAAAGCCGCGCCCTGAGATCCATCGGCATCGTTGCTGTCATCAGGATCGCCGATCCGCCCATGCGACGGTGCAGCCGCAGCAGATGGCCAAGCTCTTCGACCATATAGGGATCACCCATCTCGTGAACCTCGTCCACGATCAGGATCTTCTGCGACAACGCATAGTGGCGCAGCATCGCATGGCGCACCGGCAGCGCCGACAAAAGCGCCTGATCCACCGTGCCGACACCGACATTCGCCAAAAGCGCGCACCGCCGGTCATCGGCCAGCCATTCGGTGCAGGAGGGTTGCGCAGGGCTTCGGCTTGCGCGGATCAACTCCCGAAAACGATGCGACAGCCCTGCGCGCCCATGCGCCAGCGCCAGGCTCGGCGCGGTTTCATAGAGCCTGCCGACCAGATCGGCGCAGCGGTCGAACATCGCATTCGCCGTGGCCATCGTGGGCAAGGCAAAAAACAGCCCCGCGCCTTTGCCGGCCAGCATCATGCGCTGCGCAAGGATCAGGGCGGCCTCGGTCTTGCCCGAGCCCGTCTCATCCTCGATCAGCGCCAGCGCTGGCCCGTCCGGTAAGGAGATGACCTGCGCGGCCTGCTGCATCGGGCGCAAGCTCCAGTCTTCAGGAATAACCGGAGCCTGCGACACGGCGGGCAGATCCAGACCCGCCTGTCGCACCGCCGCTGCCGCCTTTCCGCGCGCTACGTCCAGATAGTCTTTTGCGCCGGGCCCCGGTGCAACGGGCGGAAAATAGAGCGGGTTCGATCCCAGCCAGTCCGCAACGGCGATCAGCCCCGGAAGCCACCATGTTTGCGCGGCGACCTCATCGCCGGGCAGATCGAAACACGCCTCTGGCCAAAGCGCGATCAATGCCTTGAGAGCCGCCAGCGCATCCGGCTTCGCCTCTCGACCCGCGGCCCGGATCATGCGGTCAAAACTTTCCTGAACCGGCGGGCGGCCATGATGCCCGGCAATCGCGGCATAGAGATCGTGACGGCAGCTAACGTCCTCTGCAATCGACGCCAGATGTCTGTCGAATTCGCACAGGAACGCTTCGGTCACCTCCCAGTGGCGGCCTGCACTCTGCGGTTTCCCCTCCCCCAGCATGTCGCGAAAGCTGGCGCTGATCTTCCCGAGATCATGCAGACCCGCCGCCAGGACATAAAACGCCTTGCGCTCGACGGAAATACTCAGCGCGCCCAACAGGCACTCCGCCACCGCGGCAACATCGATCATGTGATAGAATGCCGGATGTTCAATTCCGCCCTCGGGGGCGGATTTTCCGGGCCAGTCCAAAAGCGCCATGGTCTTCCCCGAGTTAACCTTTTTTGGTCTTCCGATATAGCGAAATTTCTCGAGTGCCGTGCACCACCGGTTCCCGAACTCTCCTGCATCCTGCAGCCTTCTGGCGGCCCCGCAAGTTGGAAAATCGTCCAACGCAAACGATACCAAAAGCGATGCAGCGAGCTTAAACGTCATACGCGCCGCAAGACATTCGTTATCGTTCGGTCGTGTTAAGCTTCCTTGCACAGAGGCAGGGGTGACATCGCAAGGAAATTTCGCGCCGGAGGAACGGCCCCATCCCTCACGAACGATGGGTTAAAAAGCTCTACAAGATCGCGTAACCGAGGTTATGATCGATCAGTTCTTAGCGGGTCTAAGTGACGACGAGTATGCGGTCTATCGTACTCCCTCTCTCGATCCAAACTCTGCCAAAAAGCAGATGGAGCAGGGGCCAATTGCGAGCTATGCGCTCAGAATAGCTTACGGCGCGCCCTTCGATACCTCGATGCTCTTGGACAATGAGCGTTACTACAACGCTGAGCTGCCCTATGCTGCCGCTCGCAGTGAAGGGGTAGATCTCGGTCCTCTGGTTTATCTGCGCGAAATTGGAGCAAGAAGTGCAGCTCTGAAGGCTTCAATTCTGCGAACCATGCGCGAGCATGGTGTGTGCCAAGCCTACGCGCAAAATGGGGGCGAGCACGATTGACCTGCTCCCCTGAAAAGTCCGCGTTTTGAAGTTAGCCTGTTCTCCAAACGAGGAGACAGACAATGCGGAAAAGCCGTTTCAGCGAAGAGCAGATCATTGGCATTTTAAAGGAGCACCAGGCCGGGATAGGTGCCAAGGAGCTGTGCCGGAAGCATGGCATCAGTGACGGCACGTTCTACAAGTGGCGCTCGAAGTATGGCGGCATGGAGGTGTCGGAGGCCAAACGGCTGAAGGCGCTGGAGGCTGAGAATGCGAAGCTCAAGAAGATGCTCGCGGAGCAGATGCTGGATGTGGCCACGCTCAAGGAGATGCTGGGAAAAAACTTCTGAAGCCCGGTGCAAGGCGACGAGCCGTGGACTGGGCCATGACAGAGAAGAACTACAACCAGCGGCGGGCCTGTGCCCTGGCCGGGATCGACCCGCGTGTGTATCGACGTGGATCAATTAGACCTGTAGACGCCGAGCTGCGGGAGAGGCTGAAGGCGATTTCCAGCGAACGGCGTCGCTTCGGCTATCGAAGGCTGCACCTGCTTCTTGGTCGCGAAGGCTGGAAGGTGAACTGGAAGAAGCTTTACCGGATCTACCGGGAAGAGGGCCTGACAGTGCGCAAGCGCGGCGGTCGCAAGCGCGCGATCGGAACGAGGGCCCCGATGGCGATCCCACAAGGGCCGAACCAGCGATGGTCCCTGGACTTCGTCTCGGACAGCCTCTCAGACGGGCGCCGGTTCCGGGTGCTGTGCGTCATCGACGACTTCAGCCGGGAATGCCTGGCGACGGTCGTGGACACTTCGCTGTCGGGGCAACGTGTCGGCCGTGAGCTCGACAGCATCGCCCGGGTGCGCGGCTATCCATGTATGGTGGTCAGTGACAACGGAACGGAGCTGACATCGAATGCCATCCTGAAATGGCAGGAGGACCGCAAGGTCGAGTGGCATTACATCGCGCCAGGAAAGCCCATGCAGAACGGCTTCGTCGAGAGCTTTAATGGCCGCCTGCGCGACGAGTGCCTGAACGAGCACCTGTTCGCCAACCTGCGCCACGCCCGGGAGCTTATCTCGGCCTGGCGCGAAGACTACAACCACCATCGCCCCCACACGAGCCTCGACGGGCTCACACCGTGGGAGTATCACCAACGGTCAGTAGAGGACCAAACCCTGAACAGAGCGAACTAAAAAACGCGGACTCTATGGGGAGCAGGTCACGATTTCTGGAACAAGATCGGAGATATCGGCGTAATCACACCAAGCCAGATCATGTTTTCTGATGCGGTGGTACGCATCTTTCCAGAATGAGAGCGACGAAGGCTTCCCTTGGCTCGTCGAGCTCCTAGGCCGATGAATCCTGATCGTAAAGCGGAACCATTGCCGCCAATACGGCAATGCCGTACACTCTGAAACTCAAGAATTGGCCTCGGGAGTGCAGCATGGCAATTGAAACCGAACTGGTCACGAGTGTCAAAGAGGCCCTGGCTATCGCCGAGGGCAGGCTTGAGCCTGCAGCGGAGTTCGAGCCTGCCACGGTTGACGTCGCAGCGATCCGCAAGGCTCAGAACTTGTCACAAAGCCGCTTCGCCGAACGCTACGGCCTTCCCCTCAGTACGATCCGAGATTGGGAACAGGGACGGCGACGACCGGATCGAGCGGCCCATCTGCTGCTACGCCTGAACGAAGCCGAACCCGAAGTTGTCGCCCGGATTCTGTCCTCGTCCGACTGAGGCATCGAGGCCGGAGACGTTGTCCCCCGGCTCAGCCGACATTCTGGCCCGTCCGAGACCTTGCAAGAAGATACAGCCTCCTGAATGTTCGCTGATCGAGCTTCATGGAACGGGCTGCGGCGGCATAGCTTCCGGCGCTCTCGTATGCCCTGATGACTTCCTGATCCGAACGGTCAGCAGCTGGACGCCCAGGTTGCCTCGCCTGACCCAAGGAGACGCGCTTTTTGGCAATCCACTTCGCGTCGACCGTGTGCAGCTCGGCAAGTTTCGTGTCCGCCAAGCCTTCGGCAAACTGCTCTGCAAGCAACTGATCGAAGTCGAAGCCGAACGTGGTCAGCACATCCAGAAGATTTCGGCGGCTGGCCGGGAACGCCTCTTTGACCTGCGCCAGAGATCGCGTCCGCTCCATCGCCCGAAGCAGGTCGGCGTGATGCATGATCCGGCCGTGGCCGCAGTCATAGACAATGATGTTTTCGCCATGCACCCGGATGCAGTTTTTTGGAAACGCCATCTTCTCATCTCGCATCAAGTTGGCAACTTAAGCCCATGACTTTCAAAGTCGTGAATTCCACCGGAGTTTTTAACACATTGAGCCAGAAAGAATTTATTGACTCGCGAATCAGCGCCTGATTCCTTTCCGGGTACGAAGTCAGGAAATCATGTTTGCGGAAGAGATGCCCGATCTTATCAATGCACCTCATGAGCGTCTGAAGATGGAACTGCGCTTGCGCGGCAAATCCATTGCGTCCATCGCGCGCGAGCTCGATGTTTTTCGCTCATCGGTCACGTTGGTGAGCCAAGGCCTCAGAAGGTCCGAAAAGATCGAAAAGGCGCTGGCCGAGGCCATCGGTATGACACCGCAAGAACTCTTTCCTGACAGGTACCCAGCAGAGGAGGAGCCCACCGGACAGCAAACCTGACCCCGACAAAGGAAAAGACCCTCCTGCGCCAACAGGAAGGCCTTTTGAATAGAGTGTCGTTTGAAGCCGACGCCATATTCATCCCCCGAGTCGGTCTCAAAGTCAACCTGCCGGACAGCCGTCCGGCAGGGCAGTTCAACTCATTCTTAAGAAAGGGGGAGATCGCGCCCTCCTGTCTTCGGCCCCTGTGGGCCGATGACACGAGAAAGGTGCGCTCCGATCACCATGAAACAGAACCTGATCTACCGCGGGCCGGAGCCGAGCCACGCGACGCGACCGATTGCGCGCCGTTCCAAGGGGAGCCTGCGCGGCTCGATGGTGGCCGCCCTCCCAGGCTTCCCGCGCCCGCGCATCATCCAGTTCGAGAGCGCGCTCGAATACGCCTTCCTATGCCTCATGCTGGTGCGTGACGATGTTCACAACATTCAGGAACAGCCGCCTGCCGTCTCCTTTCCCGGCGCCGATGGTCGTCCCTCGCACCACGTCTTCGACTTCCTGATCACGCTGACCAGCGGGGAGCGCATCGCGGTGGCGATCAAGCCTATGTCGCGGGTGCTCCACCTCAACTTCGTTTCCCAGTTGGAAAACATCGCAACGGCCGTGTCGAAACGGTTCGCAGACCGGGTCCTGCTCGTCACCGAGCAACATATCGACCGTGCCAAGGCCGCAGGTGCGGCACGCAAGCTCGCTAGAACCCGCCCCCAACTGGCGGAGGTGGCGCAATGACCATTCGCTTCCGTTTTTCGAAATCCGACAGGTAGTGTCCCAACGCTTGGTGTAGGAGGCCGCGCGCGGAGCCCCCAGCGTAGCGCAGCGCGCGGCCGGGTGTGACGCTGGCGGCCACCGCCGATCTTCGAGAAGGTTCGGGTTGCGAGACCTTGAACCAAGAACGGAGATGACGATGACCGATGACAGAATGACGCTGATTGAGCTGGTTGCGAAGCAGGCCGATGGCGATCTCGTGCGCGAGATGCTGGCCTTCGCGGCCGAGCGGATCATGGAAGTGGAGGTCGAGGCGCGAACCGGTGCCGCGAAGGGCGCTCGCTCTCCCCTGCGGGAGGTTCAGCGAAACGGTTACCGGGACCGCGACTGGGACACTCGTGCCGGTCGGATCGCGCTGGAAATCCCGCGGCTGAGAAAGGGGAGCTACCTGCCCAGCTTCCTGGAGCCGCGACGGACTGCTGAGAAGGCGCTGGTGGCGGTGATCCAGGAGGCTTACGTCCACGGGGTCTCGACGCGCTCCGTAGACGATCTGGTGAAGGCGATGGGCGCTGGCGGCATGTCGAAGAGCCAAGTCAGTCGCCTTTGTGTCGAAATCGACGAGCGGGTGAATGCATTCCTCTCCCGGCCGCTCGAAGGCGCCTGGCCCTATCTCTGGCTCGACGCGACCTACGTGAAAGTGCGCGAGAGCGGGCGGATCATCAGCCGCGCCGTGATAATAGCGGTAGCTGTGAACGAGGACGGCAAGCGCGAAGTTCTCGGCGTCGCCACCGGTCCATCCGAAGCAGAAACGTTCTGGACCGACTTCCTGCGCTCTCTCGCCGACCGTGGCCTGCGCGGCGTGAAGCTGGTGGTCTCCGATGACCACAAGGGGCTGCGGGCTGCCGCGCGGCGGGTGTTCGACGCGACGCACCAGCGCTGTCGCGTTCACTGGATGAGAAACGCGCTTGCCCATGCTCCGACCAAGCAGCGCACGGCCGTGGCGGCAATGCTGAAGACGATCTTCGCCCAGGAAAACAAGGCGGATGCCGAAGCCCAGTGGGAGGTCGTGGCTGACGCGCTGCGCGAGAAGCAGGCGCGGCTCGGCGCCCTCATGGACGCCTCGCGCGACGACGTCCTCGCCTACATGGATTTTCCACGTGAGCATTGGGCCCAGATCGCGTCGACGAACCCACTGGAGCGGGTGAACCGGGAGATCAAGCGCAGGTCTGACGTCATCGGCATCTTCCCGAACGACGAGGCCATCGTCCGTCTCGTCGGCGCGCTGATGCTCGAGACCAATGACGAATGGACGGTTGCGCGGAGATACATGTCGCTTGAAAGCCTGGCGCGTGTCACCGACACTACAACCGTCAGGCTGTCCGCCGTGGCGACCTGATCAGCCTTGAACCTCTCCGAAGGTCGGCGCTCTTACACCATCTCTCGGGGCACTACCATCCGACATGATCACGACAGCAGGCGTCGCAATGCGGCCGGTGGAGATCACCAGCAGTGGCGGCATTTTCGAGCGTGTCGGGCAGCCGGGGATCACCGAGACATTCTCGCACGAGGAACTTTCCGAGCTGATACGGCGCCCCGATACCAGCTATTACCCCGCATACTTTGATCGGGCGTCACAAGAAGCACGTCGTGGGCAGCCCGTCCAGCAGATCAGTGAATTGCCGCCGAGAGTCAGGCGTCTGGCGCTCTGGCGAAAAGCCGTCTGCGATGCGTTTCTGACACTTTCTGCGAGCGGGGACATCAATCGAACCCATGACGGCTTCGCGCGGGGACGTGCGAAACTGTCTGAGGAGGTTCAGCGCCTCCTCGGGGAAACGCCGGAGACCCGCAGACCGGCCAAGCCCGGAACCGACATCGTGACGCGACAGCTGCCGGGGAGCAGGACACTGTTTCAATGGGTCCGCAAGTACGAGAAAGCTGGCTTCTCCGCCTTGGCGCTTATTCCGGCGACCCACAGGTCAGGCAACAAGGCTCCGCGATGGTGTCCTCGCGCCGAGGCCCTGATGAACCAGGTCATTGAGACCTATGCCGACACGCAGAGACCGACGAAGACACAAGCGATCAAGGAAAACGTGGCGCTGTTCGAGGCGGAAAACAAGCGGCGGGTGGACGCCGGGGCGGAGGCTCTGGCCATCCCGTCTGCGGCAAGTATTCGGCGTCGCCTCGACATGGCGGACCCGTTTTACGTCTATGCCAAGAGACACGGCGCCGCTGCGGCAGCCTCACGCTTCACCCTGTTCGACAGCGGCCCCGATGTCCAGTATCCGCTTGAGCGCGTGGAGATGGACGAAAATCGCCTTGATGTCATTTCTCTGCTTACCCTGAGCGGCATCTGGGATCATCTGCCGCGAGAGCGCCAGGAACGCTTCGAGAGCGGTCGCCGCTGGCTCTACATCGCCATCGACTGCGCCACGAAATGCGTGGTGTCCATGCGCCTGGCAGAGACACCAAATTCCGACGACGCAATCCGCGCCCTGCGAGACATTTTCGAGGACAAGACACCGATTGCAAAAGCCGCGGGCTGCGAGAGTACCTGGCGCCACCACGGCGGCATCGGCACCCTTGTCACCGACATGGGATCGGCCTTCGTCTCCGATGATTTTCAGGGAACCGTGACATCCCTGGGCGTAACGGCACACCTGCCACCAGCCGGTCTTCCGTGGTTGCGCGGTCATATCGAGTCCTTCTTCCGCACGCTCGGGCACCAGCTGATGCCTTTGCTGGCTGGGCGCACATTCTTCGATACGGTCCAGCGTGGCGACTATCCGTCCGAGCAACTGGCCTGCCTCTGCGACGATGATCTGATCACGATCCTGCTGACCTACATCGTCGATATCTACCACAACCAGCCGCATGGCTCCCTCAAGGGCGAAACACCGAACGCGGCCTGGGCCCGGCTCGTTGCGGAACATGACACGGCACCGGCGCCGGTGCCGGATGGCCTCACGCTGAGGAAAGCCTTCGGGCGTCCCTTGTCCCGCAAACTCAGGGGAGACGGCGTGATGTTCTCGGGCCTGACCTACAGCTGCGACGCACTGCGGGAAGCGTTTCTGCACTCGCCGGAACGGTCAGTCGAAATACGGGCTGACCTGCGCGACATCGGCTGGATCGCTGTCAAGGTCGGCGCCACATGGTATCCTGCGATTGCCAATCAATCGGGGTTCGCGGGCGTCAGCTACGACCAACTTCGCGAGGGGATGCGGGCAATCCGGCACAAGTATCGGAAAGATGCCCTGATTGACGCTCCGGTGGTTTTGCGGGCCATAGAACGGATTTCCGAGGCCAACCGGCGCGCCTTTGCCCTGCGCGAATTGACCCCGTTCCATGTGACCGATGCGGATGTCGAGCGCAGTCAGGCCGCCCTGCGCTATCCGGTCCGTTCTGACGCCGAGCGTCTGGGGCATATCTCCCCGTCGTCTGATCCTTTGGCGGACGGCATCCAGATCAGCCCGCGCGGGACGGCGTCGAACGAGACGCAAAACATCGCCGCACCAGATGACGCTCATTCCAAAAAACGCGAACGCCGCAACCGTTGGAGATTCAACGATGACGAATGATCACATTGATCAAACCGTCCTGCGCATTGCGATGCTGCGGGATCATTTCATCCGCCATGATCGGTTCACCCCCTTGGAACAGGTATTTTCCCGACTTGCTGAGAAACGATTGGCCGATATCCAGACGGAGCGGGTCAACGAGGCCCATGGCCTGGCGCTTTCGGGGCCATCGGGCGCCGGGAAAAGTGCTGCAATCGCGCATCTCCTGAAATCAGAGCGGGGGCGGCTGGATACGGCAGGGCATGGAGATGCCACGATCATCAGTCTGCGCGTGCCGTCGCCAGCGACGCTGAAATTCGTCGGGCAGACGCTGTTGCGCGCCCTCGGGTATCAGATCAGCTCCGAGCGGCAGGCCTGGTACATCTGGGATCTGGTCCGCCATCACCTGCGCGAACGGCGAGTGCTGTTCGTCCACCTCGACGAGGCACAGGATCTGGCATCCCGCGGCACCAAACATGAGCTCAACTCTGTCGCCTCCATGCTGAAAACCTTGATGACCGACGACGAGTGGCCCGTCGGGATCATCCTGTCCGGCACAGAAGAACTGGAGGATATCCTCAATCACGATCCCCAACTGGCCCGCCGGATGAAAACCGTCCATTTCGAAAGCCTTACGCCTGCGGCACATGCAAACGATGTGCTCGACCTGCTGGAGAACTACTGCGAACGGGCAGAGCTGGCACCGGCACCAGACCTTCTGGGCTTGGAACATGGCGAACGGCTGATACATGCAGCGGCCAACCAGTTCGGGCTGGTGATCGAGCTGATCCTTGAAGCCATCGAACAGGCGTTTCTGCAGGAAGAAACAGCCCTGTCCAGCTCGCATTTCATGCGGGCCTATCAACTGCGCACGTCCTGTGATGACGAGTTCAACCCATTCATCATCCCGGATTTCTATCGCGTCGATGCCCGTCAAGTGTTTGCAAGGGGGGCACGGAGATCATGATCGTGAAACGCCTTCCTCTTCGTGTGACGTGCATTCCGGGCGAAACGGCGGCCTCCTTTGCCTCGCGCCTGGCGCGGCGCAATGGCGTCCGGCGCCTCGTGACGTTCTGCTCGGATGTCGGCATCGACTACAGCCAATTGATGAACGGCGCCCCGGCTGAAATCGAGCGTTTGGCAACCTTGGGCGGGGCGGATCACCGCATACTGCAATTCTGGTCGCCGCGCCTTATGGGGGATGGATGGTTCGAGTTGGGTTGCGCCCACCTGAAGTTCACATGCTTGCAGAGGACGAACGCGCGGGTCTGTCCAGTCTGCATCTCCGAAGCGCGTCAGCAACGTGAACGCGCTTCAGGTATTCATCTTGGCCTCTGGCAGCTCGAGAGTATCCGCACCTGCCACCTTCATGGTTGCCTGCTGGAGCCATTGGTATCCTTGGGACACGGCAGAGATGCGTTCGATATTGTTCGCCTTCTGGAGGGTTATTTGCCACCGCAGCCCACCTACGTGGACGAGAATGAGCGGCATCTCGAAACCTGGCTTGCCGGACGGATCGGCACGGGGCGGGGCAGTGGATGGTTCGATGATCTCCCAATCCATGTTGCCACCCAGACCGCCGAGAACCTAGGTGCGCTGATGATCTTGGGGGCTGACGCGAAGCGTTCGGAAATCTCGGCGCGGGACTGGCTACGGGCGGGAAATGCCGGATACGCGGTAATGCGAAACGGACTGGATGCCATACTGGCGACCCTGCGCGAGATACAGTCCCTCACGCCGATTGACGCCCGTCTTCATCGTCACCGGTTCGGGCTGTTCTATAATTGGCTGCGGGACCGCGACGAAGATCCTGCCTTCGACATCATCCGCGACAGCGTTCGCGAATACATCTGGTCGAACTTCCCCGTCACCGAGGGTTCCATCATCCTTGGCGTCCCGACACCCGAACAGCGGGTCCATACGCCCGCAACCGCGGCGACGCGTGCCGGGGAAATCCTCGGCATGACACTGGCAACATTGAGGTTGCTGCGGGCGCAAGGGCTCATATCTCATGCTCCGGCCTGTCCGAAAGGCGCATCATATTTTGACGAAGGCGAGGTCACTGGTTTTCTGAAGAAGCTGAATAGCTTGGCAAAGCCAGGGGCGAAAACGCCGGAGGATGCGGTGCCATTCCGGGAAGCGGCGCTTCAGTGCCAGACATCTCTGGCGGAGGTCGTGGCGTGCGTCCTGGACAATCACCTACCTCTATTTGCCTCCGCCCCAACCGAGGCAAGGTTTGGCGATCTGTCGGTCTCCATCCGTGCTATCCGGCAGACAACAACCATCCCGGCTGACGAGGCATTGTCCCTTGGCGAAGCCAGCCTGCGGTTGAAAACCGATACGCGCACCATTCGCGCCCTTCTGGAATGTGGGCACATCGACCACATCCTGCCATTCTCCGACGCGAAGCATCGCAGGTGGCGGGTGGTCTGCGCCAGAAGCGTGGAGCACTTCCGAACCAACCACGTGTCCCTAACGGAGCTGGCCGACAGCCGCAATCGCGACGCGGCCAATCTGAGCAAGGAACTCTATCGCTATGGCGTCCGCCCACTGCGGATCGGAGACAAATGCCAGCGGTTCTTCAGATGGTGCGACGTGATCTGAAGCGAGACGATTTCCGCATCAGAAGCCGACCTTCGGGTCGGCTTTTTCATGACCGCTGGGAGGCAAACCTATCTGACAGAAAAGGCAGTTCAAGCGTCTCGCGGGGATTTTTCCACACTGATTTCAAAGGGAAAATTTGACACCAAGAGGCAAAACTACGTGCCCCTTCCCACCCCTTGAAAAACACCAGATGGTTCTGCCCTTTTCGTCAGAGGATTTGCCTCTGCCGCGCAGACCGGTGCTGTTTTCCCTGCGAAAATTCATGCTGCCTCGATCCGCGCCTGTCGGCGTGTTGATCCCGTCGCAGCCCTTCCCCTGTCAAACCCGAGGATGGCCGATGAGCGACAATTTCTTCGTCGTGACGGGCGGCCCCGGTGCGGGCAAGACCAGCCTCATCACCGAGCTTGCCCGCCGTGGCTTTCACACAATTCCCGAATCCGGCCGCGCGGTCATTCGCGAGGAGATGGCGCGCGGCGGAGATGCACTCCCCTGGGCGGATCGCATGGCCTATGCCGAACGGATGCTGGAGCGGGACCTGCGCGCCCACAGCGCCGCACAAACGCTCTCAGGCCCCGTGATCTTCGACCGAGGCATTCCCGACATCATGGGGTACCTGACCCTATGCAGCCTCCCCGTGCCGCCCCACGTCGCTGCAGCGGCCAAGGCAGCCCGCTACAACGCCCGCGTCTTCCTGGCGCCATTCTGGGATGACATCTTCGCACAGGACACCGAACGCAAGCAGACTCGCGCCGAAGCCGAAGCGACCTGTGCCGTCATGCGTGAGACCTACACCGCGCTCGGATACAAAATCACTGAACTGCCGCGTGCCGACATTGCATCACGCGCCGACTTTGTCTGTAAGCAACTGGCAAATTGACCGTCATCTCTAGATGCAGTGGCGAAACTGCTGAAGCAGACAAACCGCATGGCCCCTCCGGCCTCCCGCTGCCTGACACTCACGGCCCAGACCTGCCGTTCGAAGCGACCGACGATGCGGCACCGCATCGTCACCGAAGCGGCCATTCGTGCATGGCGCAGCATCTGTCATGGGCGAAGGTCGGCAGGGCGGGACAAAGCAACCCTTCGCTGAGGCTGCGCTAATGGCGGCTTTCGAGAGATAGGGAAAAACAGTGGTTTCTGGCCGGTGCCAGAATACTGTCCGAAACTACTGCCCAGGGCAGGTAAGAGGTGTCGAGTTACGTAGAGCAGGCTGACTTATAATTATTCAAAGGTTACGTTGAAGCCAATTCCCTTTAGGGAAATGATGTAATCATACATGCTGTCTATTTCGAGCTCGACATCCAACGATACCGGGCAGCCTTGTTGGCGGTCATTCGAGCCAAAGATGCTCGGACACCGCTTCGCGGTTTGCGTTACTTGCCGGCCGTCATCAAGTTCGATCTTGATTGTCAATCCATCGTCGGTTGCGAGCCACCACTCTTCCTCAGAAATGGAATTATATAATAGATGACCTTTGAAGTGCACGGTCTTCCCATTAAAGGATCGGATTGCAGATGTGAGTTGAGAAAGACTGGCGGAATCTAGATTCTCTTGAGATACCACGGTTGTGGTTTCGACAGTCGTCGTCAGGTTCTGAGCTATCGCTACCGTTGGCAGGATGCTCAGGGCCACCATTTGAAGGCATTTCATTTGGAGTCTCCGCACAGCCTAGGGGATTCGGAAAACCTTGATAAACTCGTTGGCGATAAAATCAGGCGTTTGATCATTCTCGACGTTCTGCATCCGCGCATAGTAACCCTCATCTTCAATAAGCTGGACGGCCTCCTCAGTATCTACCACCCAAGTGTAATTGGCCTCGCGCTTCCGCTCGTCTGCTGTAAGATCGGGTGCTGTCAGTTAATATTCGCCGCGCTCTTTCATCGGAGCGAGACGATGGATGTGTCCAGTTTTGCTTGAGACACCAACAATCACATAGGCCAAGCAGATGTCCCTTGCGTAGGTCAATCGACGACTTAGAGGGTACGAAAGCGCAAGCTCCCTGTCGAGTGCTCTCGATGAACTTCGAAGCGAACCACTATCGAGAAAAACGGCCGCTTCTGTCACTCAGGGGGTCATAACCTTAGGCTTTGAGAAAACTTGTGGCACAAACCCTTGGAAAAACCACCTCTGATTGTGTCACGTTTTGGCCGTGCTCCGAAGAGCAGGCATTGGTACGATGCGCAGCATGGGTAGCTTTGGGCTCGGAGCCGACTTTCGCCGCAGATCGATGGTAAAGTTGACCGTCGGCGAAACGCCGAAGACGTGGTGGGACCGGCGGAGTGGAGGAACCGCTATGTCTACCGCCAACCTGCCAGCAATCCGTGCCTGCCGGCCCGCTTGGAACAAAGGCCGTATCGTCGGCCAAAAACGCCCGCTGAAACCGAAGCATGTCTGGGCGATCCGGGTCCGACTGGAGATCGCCCATCGGACCCGAGAACTGGCGCTCTTCAACCTTGCTATCGATAGCAAGTTGCGAGGCTGCGACCTGGTACGCCTCAAGGTCGCCGACGTCTACGCTGCAGGGCAGGTCAAGCACCGCGCTGCGATCGTTCAGAGCAAGACAAGCAGGCCCGTAAGCTTCGAGATTACCGAAGGGACCCGGAAAGCAATCGGAGCCTGGCTCGAGTCCCCGCTCATGGTCGGGTCGGAGCATCTCTGGCCGGGACGGTTCCACGAACGGTTGCACATTTCGACGCGGCAGTATGCTCGCCTCGTCCGGGACTGGGTGGTCTCCATCGGTCTTGAGCCGAGCGCCTATGGTACCCATTCCATGCGTCGCACGAAGGTTGCGCAGATTTATCGGAAGACCGGCAATCTTAGAGCAGTGCAGCTATTGCTTGGCCACACGAAGATGGACAGCACCGTGCGCTACCTCGGCGTGGAACTAGAGGATGCGCTCGCGATCGCAGAGTCGGTAGAAATCTAAGCGCTAGGGGCCGGTCCATCGCGGCCGGCCCAGAGCCGACCTTCGTGCCAGACGCAGCAGATGGCCGGTCCCAGCCCTTTCCGGTTCTTCGGACGAAGCGCGGAATTTTCAGCATAATCTCTCTGTCGCTCTTCTTGCGGGTCCGGAGAGCGGATCGTTCTGAACTGGACCATAGCGCCTGCTGAACCAGAAAACTCCCACAAGCAGTAGCCTGCAACTGACTGCGCCTTCAAAAAAGGCGGACGCTCGACACCTTAGTGGGTCCTATCCATGGCTGGCTTTTCGACAAAACTTGGCTTAGGAGGGTTTGTGACCCCTACGCTCGACTGATGGGGAAGAGTGGCTCAAGAGAGATCTTCAGAAGTAAGGTTGGAATATGATGAGCTCAATTTCGGACGAGGGCATTGTCAGTCGGATAAATGACTTATCTCCCACGCAATTTGAAAATTTAACATTAGACTTAGTTCGTGCTGTTGGATTTAGAAATGTTATTTGGCGCACTCCGGGTGCCGATGGTGGAAGGGACATCCAGGCAGAGCAAAATTTTTCAGACTTGACCGGTGCAGACACGAAGCGAAATTGGTATATTGAGTGCAAGCATTATTCCAGTTCCGTAGATTGGCCCACGTTGTGGAAAAAGATTTCATATGCAGATTCTCACGGGGCGGATTTTTTGCTTCTTGTAACAAATTCCCAACCTTCACCGCAATGTGAAACTGAGATTTCACGCTGGAACACGGAACGACGGCGGCCTGAGATTAGGGTTTGGCGGGGCTATGATTTCCCTGCTCTTTTGCGCCTGCATCAAAATGTAGCGTTGGCTCACGGTCTATTAGGAAGCACTGTGAAGGGCTGCGGTACATCATTCGATATCATATCGGCCTTATCAAAGCTCGTTCAGGCGGCCAACGGAGCGCTCGCATTCGATCAAAGCCCGGAGCTCCCATTGACGGCAGCATCAGCTTTGGTCGAACTTTTCGACAAGAGAATGGATGATCTAAAAACATACGGCTGGTTTTCTCAAGGAGTTCCCCTAGATAATGTTTCCGACTGGCCCTGGCTGACGATTCAGGGAGACTTAGGGAAACCCGAAGAGGTGAGCTTCAGAACTATTGCAGCGACAGTTCGACATCTCGTGCAAGCGGAAGCCCTTGAATGTAGTGTCGCCGATGGCTCACTACGGCTCAGCGCTCTAAACCCTAAAGGTCAAATTGACAAAAGCGCTCTCTCTTTTCTTAATCCGATCCTACTTCTAGCTCGATGTGACACCTTTGAAATATGCAGCGCTACACAGGTCTTCTTTCAGTTGAGGGCAGTGAATGACAGATGACGGCAACGAAGATTTCGAAATCGACCTACCATTGCTTGCCAATTTCACGCATCAGGTTATCAACCCATTAAATGGAGTTGCGGGAACACTGGATAATCTGGTTGATGGCACCATAGGAGAGGGCCGCAGAGTTCAACGAACGAAGGCTGCCCGCGCACAACTCGAGGGCGTAATTACTCTGGTCAGGAATCTCGCCTATCTATCCTCGACACAATACGAGGCGGATCGCCCGAGTAGAAAAATAGTTTTGCCTCAAGTGGTTATTGAGGCTGCGATGTACTATCAAGAGGAAGGTGCCGCAAAAGGTATATCTATCGACCTTTTGAACAAAAGAGAACAAAATAAGGTACCAGGACATCCTGAGGCGTTGAGGCAGGTTCTAATGAACCTGTTCGATAACGCAGTAAAATACAGCGCTTCAGATAGTCAAGTGAAAATTAGACAATGGATTCAATCTTCAACTGGAGACGCGGTCATCACCGTTCGGAGCGTTCCTAGATCGATGATTTCAGAGGTTGAGATCAGGAAAATTTTCGATCTTGGCTTTAGAGGTGGCAATGCACGGAATATTATCGCTTCAGGCACCGGCCTTGGGCTTTATATATGCAAATTCTTGATGGAGAAGCGTCTTCATGGCTCCATGTCCGTACAGCGCGATGGAGATGGATTGCTTTTTACGCTGAAAATTCCAGACGGAGAGGAAGACGATGGCCGTCACAACTAAGCCAGATACTATCGTCCTGATGGATGACGAGATTTTTAATATCCAATGGCTCGTAGACTTCTTGGAAGCCAAGGGTTTCGAGGTCATATCGGCGTCCGACGCTGATAGCGCGCTTCGGGCAATATCAAAGGAGATTTACAGGACTCTAATTCTAGATCTGAACGTCCCTATTTCAACCTCACCTCAGAGCGGCCCTGGCATGACCAAGACTGTATACAAGAAGTATCCCGGCCTACATGTAGCTTGGCACGCACGAAATCAAGGCTACAGGGGCCGACAAGTGATAATTTACTCGGTGCACAGGGACCCCGACGTGGAGCAAGAAGCCAGAAATCTAGACTGCACGTATATCTTGAAGGGCAGGCCGACTGAACTGAAGGAAGAGATTACGCATGTAATCTCTTATGACCCCACCGCTTCTATTGAAGCTGGTAGCGAGGTGAAAAAATAGCCCCCCCCAATAAACACTCTGACAGTAATGATTTTATATTTTTTCTAATAGGTCCAGATTGCCCATTGCAAATCTACTGTGAAATTTGATGTTTTGGAGATTTCTGAATTCCATTTAATTATGTATCGCTTCCTTCCGACGACCAGTCATAACGCGCTATGAGCGTCGGCTTTCTGCGCATCGCTGCCGTTCGTCTAGAGCGCAGCGAAGGTCCGCTCCCCACCCTCTTCGACCTCCGTGGCCAGCGCACTAACCGACAGCGCTCCGCCCGTTTCAGCTGGACATCTCGCAGTCGTGGCATGGATCGTGCTGTCCCCATGGTCGCCTCCTCGGCTCAAAGTAAGGGGGCAAAGCGTCTACAAATCTAGGCGCACCTCACCGTTTGTGACGTGGTCCGTCCGCCGCCGGGGCGGCCCGGCTGGAAAAAGGCGCTTGGGACGTTAGGTCTCAGTCAACATCTGCATGTTGACTACTGTGCTGCCGATCAGGGCGTCAGTTTAGTGCGCAACCTTTATGGAGGCCTGCTAATGTCTAAGAAAATTGAAACACCGACAGCT
The DNA here is from genome assembly GCF_001975705.1 of Salipiger abyssi. Lineage (NCBI taxonomy): Bacteria > Pseudomonadati > Pseudomonadota > Alphaproteobacteria > Rhodobacterales > Roseobacteraceae > Salipiger > Salipiger abyssi. The sequence continues at coordinate 2,014,020 of NZ_CP015093.1, read as the reverse complement.
GAGGTTCTTTCGGGCTGGACCGATCCTACGCTGGATTCCGTGCGCGGAACTGAAACTCCCAAGGATCCGAACAAAGGCTATGTCGCCTTGCTCGGCTGGAGCGTGAACGCAATCAAGGCCGCCCAAAAATTCGACCGTCGCTACGTCGTGGTCGCGCCGGATTGGGCCGCGGATTTCTGCGAGGCCAACAACATTCCGTTCATTCCGTGGGACTTCGCACGGCTCAACGACCAGTCCGTGGAAATCGCCCAGCGGCTCAAGGACGATGGTGTCGATGTAGCCATCCCGTTGTTCGAGGAGACCGTCGAGTGGTCGGGTGCGATCAACGCAGTGCTCATGGATAAGCCGCGCATGTACGGGCAATCCATCCTGTTCCGCGACAAGGCCCTGATGAAGCGCCGCGCCCAGTTGGGCGGCATCCGTGTCGGGATCTTCGAGGAGGCCTACGAGAAAGACGACATCATCCGCTTCATGAAGCGGGTCAACCAGACGCTGCTCAAGCTCGATGGCGACCCGGGCGACCCGATACACGTCAAGGCCTTCGATAAGGCCGGCTGTCTGGGGCATCGCATGATCCGTGACATCGAAGACATCGACAAGATTCCCGAAGAAGAGTACCCGCTGCTGATGGAAAGCCATTTGGACGGCTGGGAATTCGCGGTCGAGGCTTGGATTCATGACGGCGAGATCAAGTTTCTCAACATCTCCGAATACGTGACGCTGGGCTACTCCGTCTTCGTGCCAGCCACCCACGAACTCGAAAGCTGGCGGGAAGCGATCACCAAACAGATCGAGAAGCTGATCAAGACGTTCGATATCCAGTTCGGCCAGATCCACCCTGAGTACTTCGTCACCTCTGACGGGGAGATGTACTTCGGTGAGGTCGCCTATCGCCCGCCGGGCTTCAAAGCGTTCGAGCTGATCGAGCGCGCCTATGGCTTTAATGCCTATCAGGCATCCATACTCGTTTTCGACCCCAAAAGCACCAAGGAGGAGGTCGACGCCTTCTTCCCGCGTGCGGTCGAGGATGCCAAGTGCTACGCGGGCTGTTTTGGTGTCTATCCGCGCCGCCGTGTCGTCAGTAAACTCGAGATGCCCAAGGAAACCACGGAGCACCCGTATTTCGAGTCGCATGAACTGGTCGCACCGACAGAGGAGACGGTCCCGGACCGGTCCGCCTTCGGCACGCATTGGGGGCTGGTCTTCTTTGCGGGGGACGATCCGATAAAACTGCGTGACCTGCTGAAGGCGCAGGAAGAATTGGATTTTTACGTGTGATGAACACCACCGACGAAGAGCAGCATCATGCTATCGACAGCCGGGCGCAGGACGCCCGGTTGTCTCATGATTTGGACGTCACGATCGACCAGCTCGAGGCGGCAGAGCCGGAGGCCAAGCTGGCCCATCAACAGGCCGTTCTGGCAGTGGTCGGGCAGCTGTTGCAGACAGACGGCGGGATCGACGTGATCTTTGCCCGTGCCGCGGCAATGGACCTTGCCGGGCTGTTCGTCGGGTCGGACTGGGATGCGCCGGAGGCGCTGCGCCCGCAAATCTCAGGCAATACGCTGCTTGCCGAAGAACCCGACCTCGTGGCCCTCGAAGTCGCAAGCCTGTTTCGCTTTCTCGCGGTCGCTACAGGCGCCATGCGACACCGCAACCTGCATCAGGACCACGCGAGACATTTCCTGACGCAGGTGCTGGCCCTCAACGTTCGCGATATATTCGGACAGTCGGACGAGGCGACGCGGGCTCTGGGCGCGCGCCAGGAGCAAAAGCAAGCCATTCTGCGTTTCATCTCAGAGCACATCGGTCTCACGGATGTACTGGGCGTGCTGGTGACGGAAATCTGGCGACTTCTGGAGCAGCGATCCATTCAGGTCGGCGTGGTCAAAGACATGATCGTGCAGATCGCCATCGCCCTGAACGAAAATGGGACCGAGCCGGGTAGCGAGCGTTTGGGGGCGGAGCGTCTCGTCAGTGCACTGTTTGGCCCCACGGTCGCGTCGCTGGACGATCCGGGTGTGGACGCATACCGCGAACGGATCGCGCATTTCGACGAGGCCGCTCTTTCGCGCGAGGCGATGGGCTTCGCGCGGGCCATGCACGATACCGGTCTCGTCTCGGACTACCACGTGACATTTCTGCTCTACGTGCTGGACTACAGCGACCGCGCCCTTGTGCCTGAAACGCTGGGCCTCGGGACGACCGGTCTGGACTGCTGGCGCCACTATCGTCGCCTGATTGAGGACTTGATCCGTGCCGGTGTCACGCTGTCGACGCCGCAGGCGATCTATGGCCTGACATTGATGCTGGAACGTGGTGTGCTGCACCATGCGCCGATGGTCCCGGCCTTGGAACGGCAGTTGCAGCAAAAGGTGCGTGGCTCCGCCCGTGACCGTATCCGCATGGGCTTCGGCGACCTCGTGTCCCCCGAAACACATGTTCTTGCGGGTGTGCTGCAGATCATCGGCCAGCCGCTGGGTGTGGGCCAGGGAGCGAACCCGACCTGCCAGTCGGCGCGCGCGATTTCCATGTGGTCCCAAGTCGAGCCCGATTACCTGCTTCATATCATCTACCAAGCGTCGGAGTTCGATGCGATTTTGATGCATTTCGAAGGCACCGACATCAATTCGGCGCATCTGCCCGTGGGTCTGGCAGGTTTTGGTCCGATCGACGCAGATCCGGTCTCGGTCCTGTTGGTGGCGCATTTGGACAAAATCTACGCCAAGATGGGGCAGCTTTGCATCGGGCGCGAAGGTGATCCTCATCGCTGGATCAACCCAGAGTTTCACGGTTGGTGGGTGTCGCGAGACTGTGCCGTGGCGGTGGATGTCGCTACCGGCAAGCTTTCGGATTACGACAATTTCCTGCACCGCTTTTTTGCCGCCTATCACCCGCACTACAATGGCGATCGCCCAGTTAGCCACCCGCAACCCGCAGGCATCGCGGTCACCGATCCGAACCAACAGTTCATTGGCTGGCACGCCATCGCTATCTTGCGCGTCGCCGAAGATCAGTCCGGCATAATGCGGGTCTATTTTTACAATCCGAACAACGACAGCGGGCAGGATTGGGGCGGCGGCGTCGTGGTTTCGACAAGCGGAAACGGTGAGCGCAGCGGTGAGGGCTCGCTCGAGTTTGGGCACTTCCTATCCCGAGTCTATTTGTTTCATGACGAACCATTGCGCGGCAGCAAGGCGGCGCAGATTTCGTCGAGCGCTGAGATCCGTGACGTTAAAGAGCAAGCGACACAGAGCTGGGCTGCTGATCGACTATAAGCCAAGATCAAATATGGACCAACTGGGCTCAAATCGCAGCTGGATGAAAGTTCAGTGGCAGGTCAGAGCGGACACGCGGCGCTGCTGCGCGACCACCCTGGCGGAGCAACTTGTCGCTTCCGGCCCTCTGCGGACATTTGAACTTTGATAGGGCGTGACTGGTGCTAGCGCTAACGCGATTACACATCGAATCGTCAAATAAATAAAGCCGACTGTCACCCCGAGGCCATTGGACGATCGGGGTACGGATGGAAGCGACTTTCGCTTCGAAAAGAACGAAGTTCCTTTTCAGCCGTAAAATGCTTAAAAGGCCGAGATTCCGGTACTCTCTTGCACTGCAATCATCGGCTTGCGGCGCCCATTTACGAAGGTCGCGAAGCGCTTGGTCAAGTTTTCGCGGTCGATCGGCGCCGCCTCGAGTACCGCGTCGTCCGCGTCCGCAAGGTAGGTTGCCGCTTGGCGTCGCCGCGTAGCCTCAGAAATCAATCTGCCGACCTTCCGGAAATTCGGAGAAGAGTCGGGTCTCAAGTCAGTATCGGGTGCATCAATTTCCGCGATCTCAAGAGCGCAAAGCGCTTTCTCTTTACACGAGTGTGCCCGTTGCCTACCCCTTATGCGGGTACCGTCGACAACGGGCCATTAGTACCCTCAATCATAGATCGCACCCATGGAGAGCTGTAGATGCCAACCGCACCGACCAATGATCTCACCGAATATTTCAGTGTCGGGGCGGGCGGTTCTACGCGGCCCATCCCTTCCGATCTCGCGGCGTGGGACACGAGCGCAGTCACGTCGATGGAGAGGACGTTTCAGAACAACGGCGACTTCAATGTCGATATCGGCGGCTGGGACACAGGATCAGTCAATAGCATGCTCGGGATGTTCTACGGCGCATCAAGCTTTAACCAGGACATCGGCGATTGGGACACATCGAACGTCACGACCATGAACGGGATGTTCCTCGGGGCTTCGTCATTCCAGGGGGTGCAGATCGCCAGCTGGGACACGAGCAGCGTGACCGACATGGGGTCGATGTTCAGGGACGCGAGGAGCTTCGCAGGCGATATCGGTGGTTGGGACACGAGCAACGTGACCAACATGAGCCATATGTTCGAGAACAACTACAGCCTCGTTCACGCCAATCTGAGCAGCTGGGATACGAGCAACGTGACCAACATGAGTGGGATGTTCGCGTTTGCCTGGCGCTTCGATCCTGAAGTCAGCGACTGGGACACAAGCCGCGTGACAGACATGTCCCGAATGTTCCTGGGCGTTAGCTCTGCCATCGACATCGGGGACTGGAATGTCAGTCAGGTGACCGACATGTCGCACATGCTGCAAGGCATGCACATTACCAGCGATCTTGGAGATTGGGACCTGTCCTCCCTGGTCAATGCCCGATACATGCTTCACAATTCCGCTATGAGCGTTGCGGATTTCGACGCGACGCTTGAAGGCTGGTCCAGGCTCGATCCGGGCGAAACGAGGATTCCGACGGGGATCGAGCTGGGGAGCGCGCCGGACTTCAGCAACCTTGCAGCCTATACCATCCTTACCGAGACCTATGGCTGGACAATCAATGCAACACGGGTGTTCGGCCAGACAGATGGTGACGATGTCATCGATCTCTCCGCCGAGCCAGAGGGCGTGACGGTGATGGGGCAGAATGGCAATGACCGGATCATCGGCAGTGCCTTTGACGACTTGATCTTCGGCGACGACAATTGTGGACGCACCTCCGGGTCCGATACGATCGAAGGTGGGGCAGGAGCGGATCACCTCGCCGGCGGGGACGACAATGATGTCCTCTACGGCGGAAGGATGGGGGCCGATATACCGCAGGATGGGCCGGACAGGATCTATGGCGGCGCGGGGAACGATTATCTGAATGGGGGCTACGGAAACGACGAACTGCGCGGTGATGACGGAAATGACACCATCGATGGCGGTGCGGGCGTCGACACGATTTTCGGTGGCGTCGGCGATGATGTGCTGACTGGCCAGAACTGGTCCGACGTAATCCTCGGTGGCGACGGGATGGACTTCATCAATGGCGGCTTCGGTCACGACCGGCTGAATGGCGGGGCCGGCGCGGACCGTTTCTATCATCTTGGGGTTGAAGGTCATGGTTCGGACTGGGTTCAGGATTTTTCCCACGCCGAGGGCGACATGCTTCAGTATGGCGGAACGGCGATCGCCTCGGACTTCCAGGTCAATTTCTCCGAAACTGGAAACGCGGGCGCCGCCGGCGTGGCCGAGGCCTTCGTGATATACAAGCCCACCGGTCAGATCTTGTGGGCACTGATCGATGGCGCTGCCGAGGCAGAGATCGACATTCTCATAAATGGTCAGAGCTTCGACTTGTTGGCCTGACCAATCTGTCGTTTGGTGCCGAGACAAGGCTGCGTAGCGGTCATCATGCGCCAACCAGTTCGCCCGCCTGCGCAATCAGTTGCTTATTCATGAACGATTCGGGATGAGCGAGAAGCCGCCTTTCGTCGTCGCAGCGCGCCGTTCACCTACCGGGAGAATTGTCCGACCTGCGGCGGCGCAGAGGGGCAAACAGCTGGCGGGCTGCAGCGGCCTTTGCGCACGGCCCTGAGCTGCCTTTCCTTGATAGGAAACAAGCTGCGGCGCAGCATCTGAAACCTGACGTTCAGCCCCTTGCCAGCAACTTCGCCCAAGGGAAAAGGGAAGGTAGCAGATGATGCGAACGATCCAACTGCTGCAATGATAAGGCTTAGGCATGACGGTGTTTCTTGGTTACGACCCCGGTGGAAAAGGCAAAAACGGTGTAGCGGCCATTCGGGTAGTTTCTGACGCACCTGAGGTCGTGGCCAAGGCTACCGTTCGCGATGCTGCCGAGGCACTGTCTTGGTTCGAGGACTATGCAAAAACAGCGGTTGCACTCGGCATAGATACCCTCTTGGCTTGGTCACCTAAGGGCGGGCCGGCCTGCGATGATGCGCTACGACGGAAATATGGCGGCAATTCGGTTGTTGCTCAGAACTCCTTATACAGCTCTATGACCTTGAATGGTGCGATTGTGGCCAAGCGGCTCGGATTACCCGTCTACGAAAGCCACCCCAAGCTGTTGCTCCGCGTATCCGGCGAGAATGCGATCCGCGAGATCTATGACGACGCGGTGTCCGCCACGGAAGCAGATCATGAGGGGGACGCTATCGTAGCGGCTTGGTGCGCGGCCATGGGACATAATCGCAAATGGGCCGTTGATCTCTATGTGGACATTGAAGACGACATAGAACTCGTGGTGCCGGAAGCTCGCTACCCTTGGTTTGAGGAGGTCTGACGCGAGTCAGCCCATTGCATCAGTAGGCCAGAGCACGAGGTTGACGCGCACGGCCCTGATCTGCCGTTCGATGGGTGGGCATTTGCCGCAGTGCAGCATCCTCGAGCCGGGCGTCCATAGCGACGTGCAGCATGGTCTGGGGGGATCAAGGTCAGCAGCACAGACGACAGGTGAACGCGGAACAGATAGGCCGTGTGAGACCACTTCTGAGAGGGTCCGCTCTATTGCGCCCCTCAAACTCACCCTCTGCATAAGCGGCACGTCCATGATCACCGAAACCGACACCCAAACCCTCACCCTGAGCGCGGACACCCACGCCCTCTCCATCCGCTACTACGGCACACCCACCCGCGCCGACCCGCCGCGCTGGACGGAGCCATGCGATGGGCAGGGGCTGCCGAAGTTGGCAAAGGTGGCGTGGCGAGATGCTGTCGGCGTGGCGCAGGTGCCAGTGGTGGTGCACCTGTCGTTTCAAGCATCTTTTGAGTGAGACGCGCAGCCTAAAAGATCATGTAAGAAAACCCTAATTTGAACGGACAGCCGTCGCGGCCATTGCCCGCTAAAAGGTTGTCACCTCAATCACGGTTGCCGACTTCTCCAGTCCGCTATTCGACAGGTCAACGGTAAACGGTGTCGCCACCCCACATTGCCGACGGGATCAGCCATTGCGAGTTGATACGCATCCAAAGAAAAGGAGTGCGTTTCGCAATGTTCGCAAAGAGTTCGTTCCTCACGGCGCTTGGTGTTGAAGTCTTCGCCTCGGGGCAGAGGCGCTGGCCGGATCATGTGAAGGCGCAGGCGGTGGCCGAGACCCTGGAGCCTGGGGCGACGGTGTCAGGTGTCGCCGCGCGCTACGAGATCATGCCGAGCCAGCTGACGGCGTGGCGGCGGCTGGCCAAGGATGGCAAGCTCGTGCTGCCTGCGGTCGAGATCGATGAGCCGGTTTTCGCACCTCTGGTCGTCCGGGATGAGACCACGACGGCCCCCGAGCCCGAGCGGCACCGCGCCGAGGCGCCAGTTAGGGTTGTCCGGGGTTCGGTCATCATCGAGCTCGCACAGGATGCGCCCGCGGCCCGGATTGCCGAGATAGTCCACGCGCTGGAGGCGCATCCATGTTGATGCCCTCGCAGGGCGTGCGGATCCTGGTGGCGACACAGCCGGTGGACTTCCGGAAAGGCCATGACGGTCTCGCAGCGCTGGTCCAGTCGACGCTGGCCGAGGACCCATTTACCGGCACCGTCTTCGTCTTCCGCTCGAAGCGGGCCGACCGGTTGAAGATCCTGTTCTGGGACGGCAGTGGGCTCGTGATGGCCTACAAGCGGCTGGAAGAAAGCACCTTCACCTGGCCGGCGATCCGCGACGGGGCCATGACCCTGAACCGCGCGCAATTCGAGGCCCTGTTTGCCGGCCTGGACTGGCGCCGGGTGCGGTCACTGGAGGTGCGTCGGCCGGCTGTGGCAGAGTGACTCGCCCCGACGAATGACGGGGCATCGGCGCATTTGGCGCGGTATGATCTGCGCATGTCCAGCGCCCCACCCATCGATCTGTCCGCGATCCCCGAAAGCCAGCGCGCCGCCGTGCTGGCGGTGCTGCAGGAGCGTGACGCGCTGAAGGACGCGAACCGGCGGCTCGAGCATCTCGTGGCCGAGCTGAACCATGTCGTGCATGGCAAGCGGTCCGAGAAGCTGAGCGATGATGACCGACAGCTGGCCTTCGAGGACCTGGAAACCGCCGTCGCCGAGGTCGAGACCCGCAAGGAGCAGGTTGCGCCGTCGACGGCCACGCCGCGCCCGGCACGGCGTCGCAACCTGGGCCATCTGCCTGCCGAGTTGCCGCGCATCGAGCGTGTCCTGGAACCCGCAAGCCTCGATTGTCCATGTGGCTGCGGCCGGATGCACCGGATCGGCGAGGACCGCACCGAGCGCCTCGACATCATCCCGGCGCAACTCCGGGTCCTGGTCGACACCCGGCCGAAGTATGCCTGCCTTGTCTGTTCGGACGGGGTCACCCAGGCGCCAGCAGCACCTTGGCTGATCGAAGGTGGGCTACCGACCGAGGGCGCCATCGCGCATGTCCTGATGTCCAAGTTCGCGGACCACCTGCCGTTCTACCGCCAAAGCCAGATCCTGGCGCGCTCCGGCATCCAGATCGACCGCAGCACCCTGGCGGACTGGGCCGGCACAGCAGCCTTCCATCTCGGCCCCGTGGTCGACAGGCTGACCGAGCATCTCAAGTCGTCCGGCAAGCTGTTCATGGACGAGACCACCGCCCCGGTCCTCGACCCAGGCCGTGGCCGAACCAAGACCGGCTACCTCTGGGCGCTTGCCCGGGATGACCGCGGATGGGGCGGAGAGGACCCGCCCGGCGTGGTCTTCACCTACCATCCCAGCCGCGCAGGGGCGCATGCAGAGCAGATCCTGCAGGGCTTCGACGGAATCCTGCAGCTTGATGGCTATACCGGTTACGATCGGTTGACGCGCCCCTCCCGCAAGGGCGGCGCGCCGATCACGGTTGCCCACTGCTGGGCACACGCTCGCCGCAAGCTGAAGGAAGTCTTCGACCGCGACGGCTCCGAGATTGCGGCCGAGGGACTGCGCCGGATTGCCGAGTTCTATCGCATCGAAGCCGAGATCCGCGGTATGGGCCCCGGCCAGCGTCTGTCTGCCCGACAGGCCCGCAGCGCGCCCCTCGTGGCCGCGTTCGGCGATTGGCTGCAGGCGCAACGTCTTCGCGTCTCCGCAAAATCCCGGCTCGGCGAGAAGCTGACCTACATCCATCGCCACTGGCCCGGCCTGCAGACCTTCCTCCACGATGGCCGCGTCGAGATCGACTCCAACGCCGTCGAGAACCTGATCCGACCGATCGCGTTGACGAGAAAGAATGCCCTCTTCGCCGGCCACGATGAGGGCGGCCGCACATGGGCTCGCGCCGCCTCCCTGATCGCCACCGCAAAGATCAACGGCGTCGAGCCTTTCGCCTACCTGAAGGCGACCCTCGAGGCCATCGCCGCCGGTCACCCGGCCAGCAGGATCGACGAGCTCCTGCCCTGGAACTTCAACCCGGCAAGCTGATCCCGCGTGGGGCGCAGACAGCGCTTACGGTCAACGTCGTTCCGAACAAACAAAAGGTCATCAAACGCCACCGCTGACCAATTCCATTTGGTCGTCACTTGCGCCTTTCTTGGAAGCCACAAGCGCAACGGCGCGCTGCCGGGCCTCGCTGCCTCAAGGTCGTCCATGCGTTTGGCCTCATTGCTGCTTGAGACCACGCGAGGTCCAGCTTCCCGGTCAAGCGACGCACTCTTTATGGCGTCAAATGCGCTCTTCGAAAAATCCAGCGCTTCCAGAAATTTTTGCTGCAGAACCTTCAGATCAAAGGCCAAGTACGTCCCGCGGGTGTCCGTCACCAGCCATCCAACCTTGCAGACATCAGGTAAGGTGAAGCAATGCGCGTCGCGCCATTCTGGCAGAACAAACAACAACGAAACAGATTGGGCCCAGAAGATCTTTGGCGTGAAGGGTCGAGGAAAATCGGGCTCGCAAACTACTCCGCTATCGGGATCAATGCTGCCCCCTCTGAAATTCGCCTTAAGCCGATCACACTCTGCGTCAGAAAACGGTAAATGGCCAGCATTGTGCAGAATGCGATCGTCATCGTTTGGATATACAAATTTCACTTCACGATCCCGTCGTTGTCGTCAATGCGGTCCTTTGCGTCCTCAGCGATTTCCCGCAGCTTGTTCAGGCGTAAGATCCTTTGCATCGATTCGTGCAAGTTGCCGGGATACCCAAGTACTGTACGCACGGTGCCCTCTCCCGCTCGACTGTTTCGCCCACATCCCGTTTTCAGCGCCGTTAAATTCAAATCCGCCTTCGAGCGCTTTCTGAACAAAATCCTTGTCCAGCCTGTCCACGTCAATCACGTGATGCGCCGTGTCACCCGGGCGTTTCGGACCCGTAAGTCTGGACCGCAGCTTATGCCGGTTCTTCATCGCGTCGTAAGCGAGCTCTGCTCTTTTCCGAATCGGCTGAATCTCCCTGACCACGCCCGATGTGACCTGCTCCCCTTGGAGTCCGCGTTTTTTAGTTCGCTCTGTTCAGGGTTTGGTCCTCTACTGACCGTTGGTGATACTCCCACGGGGTGAGCCCGTCGAGGCTCGTGTGGGGGCGGTGGTGATTGTAGTCGTCGCGCCAGGCCGAGATAAGCTCCCGGGCGTGGCGCCGGTTTGCGAACAGGTGCTCGTTGAGGCACTCGGTCTTAGGTAGCAAATGCACCAAATCGTTGATTGAGCGGATTTTAGAGAAAAATATGTGAACATTATTGCTCGGAGAGGACCCCATGGCACAGCATTTTCTGCTTTCGGCGGCGGCCAGGACCCTTTCCCTGAAGTCGATCTTTTCCGAGGGCGAAGACGCGGCCTACGATCGTTTCCGTCGACTACGTTGGCCGGAGACAGCTGGCAGGCCGGTTTGCCCAACATGCGGCTGCCTCGACATATACGATCTAACGACCCGGCGCCGGTTCAAATGCGCCGCGTGTTATTGCCAGTTCAGCGTAACCTCGGGCACGATCTTCGCGTCCCGAAAACTCTCCTTCGTTGATTTGCTTGGCGCGATCTGCCTCTTCGTGAACGCCTCCAAGGGGCTTTCCGCGGTCCAGCTCTCGCGCGACCTGGATGTCCAGCACAAGACAGCATTCGTGCTCATGCACAAACTGAGGGAGGCGATGATGGCGGAAACCAGGGACCTTCGTCTCGGCGGCGAGATCGAGGTGGATGGCGCTGCATTCTGCGGTCATGTCAGGCCCGCCAATCTGCGGGAAGATCGTGTCGATCGCCGACGGCTCGCACACCGGAGCGGGAAGCGCCGGGTCGTTGTCGTGCTTCGCGAGCGGGGCGGTCGCACGCTGACGAGGGCATTTCTTCGAGAGGCGCAGGGCGTAGAGTTCGCACAAGCACGGCTTGCTGCCGGTGCAGTCGTCTCGGCCGACGAGGTGGCGCACTGGGATCCGCTGGAAACCGACTTTGACATGCAAAGAATAAACCATTCAGAGGGTTACACCATGGGTGGGGTGCATACGAACCTGGCCGAAAGCTTCTTCTCGCGCCTCAGGCGGATGATTGGCGGGCAGCATCTCAAGGTCGAAGGGCGGTACCTCGATGCGTATGCGGTCCACGCCGCCTGGCTCGAGGATCATCGGGAAGAGAGCAATGGTGTTCTGGCGGACCGCCTGATCGGCGGCGCGCTTGCATCCCCTGTCAGCCGGTCGTGGAAGGGGTACTGGCAACGACGCGCAGCGTAACGACGTCCCCGGCGCCCCAGACGCACATGCCTTTGCGCTTCTCGATCATCCGGACGAGCTTCCGCCGCTTGGCATGGCGAAGCGCCTGGACGACCTTGAAAACCACCGAGTTGCGGAGGGTGGTGTCCGAGATATCCAGATCGCGCTCCGTCATGACGCGCTCGGCCAGTTCCCGTGTCGTCAGTTCGGCATCCACCCCGAGGTGGCGGACACAGATATCGGCAATCTCGCCTTTCTTGAAGAACCCGTGGCTCACGATGTACCTGGCTCGCCGACGTTCCGGTGCGGCAAACAGCTCAATCGTCGCGTTCACATGGGCCAGATCATGCTTCGCATGCGCAATCTGCGCTTCGTATGCCTTGATCTGACCGAGGATCTCGGCACGCTTCTCCGTCAGCGTCTGTACAATCAGTGGTTCCGACATGGCACCATTCCACCCGAGATTGCGACGCCGATCCAGACGGCAACTTGGTGCATTTGCTATCTAAGACCGCAGCATTTCGTCCCGGAACCTTGCGTTGAAGCTTTCGCAGTAACCGTTCTCCCAAGGTGAGCCAGGCGCAATGAAGGCCGTCTTGGCACCGACTGCGCCAATCCATGCCCGCACCTTCTTGGCAATAAATTCCGCGCCATTGTCGGACCGTATGCATTCCGGCGGACCGCGCAGGATGAACAGGTCAGTCAAGGCATCCACCACATCGACAGAATTGAGCCTGCGTTTGACACGGATCACCAGCGCCTCCTTTGTGAACTCATCAATGATGTTGAGGGTGCGATATACCCGCCCGCCATGCGTCCGGTCCTGGACAAAGTCATAGGACCAGACGTGGTTAGGGCGTTCTGGCCGGAGCCGAACGCACGAGCCGTCATTCAGCCAGAGCCGTCCCTTCCTGGATTGTTTTCTTGGGACTGTAAGCCCCTCCCGCCGCCAGATCCGCTCTACGCGCTTGTGGTTCACATGCCAGCCGCTGTTGTTCAGCATGCCGGTTATCATGCGATATCCGTAGCGCCCAAACTCTCGCGTCAGCGCGATGATGTCATCGGTCAGCCGGTCTTCATCCGGCAGACCGATAGGCACCTTGCGCTGTGTCGAGCGATGCTGTCCCAATGTGCGGCAGGCTCGGCGTTCGGATACGCCGAGGGTCTGCCGCACATGCTCGATGCAACAACGGCGGCGGGCCGGGCTCAGTCGTTTCCCCGGGGCGGCCTCGGTAAGGATCACCTTGTCCAGCGTCAGATCTGAAACCGCGCGCCTGAGCCGGGCATCCTCGGTCTCCAGCTGCTTCAGACGTTTGAGCTGATCCCGGCTCATGCCGCCATACTCTTTGCGCCATCGATAGTAAGTCTGCTGCGTCACGCCGATCTGGCGCACAGCATCGGCAATCGAGCTCCCTTGTCCTTGCAGACCTTCAACCTGCCGTAGCTTCAGCACGATCTCTTCGGGCTTGTCTCGCTTTCCAGCCATCTCCTGGTCCTCCTGACATCGGGATAAAACTATCCCAGGTGGTGGACCACTTCAGTGGGGGCACTCCTCAGGGGCATACGGTTTTGGATGTGGTGAAGTAGAGGGATTGCATCTTTCAGATTGCGTCAAACTCACCTTGAGCATGCTGCGATCCAGTTATTGATTGGCGACTACTGTCTATCGACAACCAAATCGCTGGCACGCAATACGGTCGATTCGCCAATTATAACTGAATAACTTCCATTCTCAATCATGGAAAAGGCATCGCGGACGTCGCAAGGCACAGTTAGCATTTGGGGGATCGCTTTAATCATCGCATGCCTTGATACTTCCTTTTCGGCGACTCCCTTTTCATTAATAGCCACAAGGCCTTCAGCCACTGGCCAAATCCAAGTAGTTTTTCTCATACCCGAAAGCCCTCGAGGGCGGCCATCAATTTCGTTATCAAGAAGCCCAAAATCGTCTATAGAAATTTCGTTTGTTACAAGATATCCGGTTTTACTTTCTTCAAAAATGACATCACACCAAGGGATAAGTCTAAAAATGAACATGCACTCTGAGAGAACTCGGGACTCAATTCTATCTCAAATTCAACAAGTTTCTCGGATCGTCTCTCGATGTTCACGATTCTAATGGGAGCACCATCCAAAGCTCCGCCGGTGCTATATTCCGCAGCATAAAGCCCACATACTGACAAACCTCCCAGACACAGGATACCACGCGCGATTGAGGATAGCGATGTTTTCAGCAATTTTTCGCCGTGCAAGTAAAGGCATTATTCAATCTGAACGTTACTCCTGCTTTGTTCAGAGCGTCAACAGCCCTCCAGCCGTAGCCAACTGTACTACCACTTGACCAACTCGCGCTAGCATCCGGGGCACTGCAACACCTTTGGGAATTCGGTCTGAACAATTCAGGGCAGCGTGACCCATTTCATGCACAACCACGTATGCCTCTTTCTCTCGTGGGAGTTAAAAGTATGGGTCGCAAAACGTAATAGATTTTCGACTAATTGGCATTCTTGCGTTCGTCGGCGCACTAGCTGATGCTTCAGATTTACCTGCCGCCTTTTCCTCTCGCCGCACTCTAACCCCCAAACCCAAAGGCTCTATTCCTTCTAGTACTTTTTCTGCTTCGCCAATGGACAATTTTACATATTCTTCGGTCAAGCTACCCACACCATACGATCGTTTTAGATCGCGGATCGCCACATTAACTTCCCGCTTTCTTTTTCCGGTGAGGGAAGTTCGATCACCCAGAATATCTTTGAAAACTTCGATCTTGTCTCTAAGTGCTGGAGTGCCCGAGGATCTCCATGCTGACCGACCCGGTCAGCCCCGCACCGGCACTCCCCGGCAAACCCGGTGCGGTTCAATGCGCTGCGCATTCTCGGCCGGCTGACCGTGCAATAGCGGCAAAGTCTCTCGCGCGCGGGCGAAGTGGACGCAACCACTGCCTCCGCCACGGCGTTAACGCTGACAGACAAGTGAGTCCCGATGACCGAAGTGCTTTCCCTCGTCGCAGCCTACGACGCACTGATCGCCCTCGGGCTGATCGTCGCGCTGTTCCTGTTCTTCGTGCTCGAACTCTACCCGCCGGAAGTGCCCGCCGCCGGGCTCGCCGCGCTGTTCGTGGTGCTGGGCTATGTCGGCCAGGACGAGCTGCTCTCGGTCTATCTGCTGGCCTCGGCGCTGACCGAGACGGTGACGAACAACGCCGTCGCCGTGGTGTTCACCCCCATTGCCATCGGCCTTGCCGACAGCACCGGGCTCGATCCGCGCGCCCTGACCATGGCGGTGATGTTCGGCGCCTCGGCGAGCTTTGCCACCCCCATCGGCTACCAGACCAACACGCTGGTCTATGGCGCGGGCAATTACCGGTTCTCGGATTTCCTCAAGATCGGGCTGGCGATGAACCTCGTGGCCGCCTTCGCCGCCTGTGCCGGGATCCTCTGGCTCTACGGCTGACCCCCGGCGCCGGCCAGCGTCAGCGCTCTGGATCTGCGAACAGCGCACCCGGGTTCAGAATGCCCAGCGGATCGAACTGGGCTTTCAGACCGCGCATCATGGCCAGTTCTTCGGGCGTCCGGCTATGACCGATCCAGCGCGCCTTGATGCGGCCGATGCCATGCTCGGCGGTCACCGCCCCGTTCCAGTCGCGCAGCAGGCCATAGACAGCGGCCTCGATCCGCTCCTCCGCCCGCCCGCTGCCGTCGTGAGCCACCAGCAGATGCACATTGCCATCGCCCACATGGCCAACCTTCAACGTGCCTTTCGCCTCCAGCATCCCGGCAAGCAACACGTCGGCGGCATCGCAGAACCGCCCGAGGGCCGAGGGTGAGAGGCCAATGTCGAAGTTGATATGCGGCCCGAAGCCCTCGTCGGCCTCGCCAACCGCCTCGCGCACCCGCCACAGCGCCCGCATCTCGGCAACGGATTTCGCAAGCACGCCATCCTCGGCCAGCCCGGCCTCGAACAGCTCGGCAAAGAACGCTTCCAGCTCGTCCTCCGCGCCCTCGGATCCGGCCTCGACCTCGATCAGCAAATAAAAGCCGTGCCGCCCTGCCATCGGCGGGCTGGCAAGCGAGGTCGCATGACAGACAAACTCCCAGTAATCCGGCCACATCCCTTCAAAGGCGGTGATGCGCGACCCGAACCGGCGCCGTGCGGCGGCCAGACAGGCCAGGGCCGCCGCATGATCCGGCAGCGCGAAGAGCGCCAGCGCGCTCTGCGGCACTTGCCGGCAAAGCTGCAGCACCGCGCGGGTGACGATGCCCAGCGTGCCTTCGGACCCGATAAAGAGCTGCTTCAGGTCGAAACCGGAATTGTCCTTCACCGTCTTGCCCAAGCGCGACACCACCGATCCGTCGGCGAGCACCGCCTCGAGCCCCAGCACATTGGCGCGGGTCATACCATGCTGAAGCACGCGAATGCCCCCCGCATTGGTCGCAATCGTGCCGCCGATGGTGGCGGTGCCGCGCGCGCCGATATCGACCGGATAATCCAGCCCGACGGTCCGCGCCGCCTCCTGCACCGTCTCAAGCGGCGTGCCCGCCCAGGCGGTGAGCGTCATCGCCTCGCGGTCGATCTCGGCAATGCCCGCCATCCGCTCGGTCGAGAGCACGACCGCGCCCTCGGCGCTGCAAGCGCCACCCGAAAGCCCGGTGCGCCCACCCTGCGGCACCACGCCGATCCGGTAGCGGCTACAGAGGGCAAGTGCCTGCGAGACCTCATCTGTACTGGCCGGGCGCAGCACCGCCAGCGGCAGGGCACCCGGCAGGCCCGACTGGTCCGAAGCATAGCGCGCGCAATCCGGCGCAGCGGTCAGGAGGCCCTTGGGTCCAAGCAGTTCGGTAAGTGCAGTGACCGCCACGGCCCGCGCATTGCCATGTTGAATGCCGTTCCGGTCCATCTATGATGCGCTCCTTGATCCAGGCCTGTTTGATCGCGGGAGATCCCGATGCCACCCAGCAAAATCCTCGGGCGCCTGCCCGGTCTGCGGCACTTCATCGAAGTGGCCCAGCTGGGCTCGTTTCGCGCCGCGGCGGAAAAGCTGCATGTGGCGCCCTCGGCGGTCAGCAAGCAGATCAAGAACCTCGAACTCGCACTCGATGTCGAGCTGTTCCGCCGCGACCGAGGCCGCGCCGGGCTCGAACTCACCGAGGCGGGCGAGATCCTGCTGTTCCGCTGCGCCTCGGTGGTCAACGAACTGACCATCGCGCAGGATGAGATCGACCAGTTGCAGGGCCTTCAGCGCGGGCATCTGCGGCTCGGCGTCAACGAGGTTCTGGCCTCGGACCTGCTGCCCGGCCTGCTGCGCGATATGAGCTACAACCACCCAGGCCTCAAGTTCACCATCATCGTCGAGAACACCCGCGAGATCGTCGCACGGATGCAGGATGGCGATATCGACATCGCGCTCGGCTACAACTTCCCGCCCTCGGCCGAGATCGAGACGCTGGCCACCCTGCGCCGGCGCACCTATGTCGTGACCGCGCTGGATCATCCCATGGCACGGCTGCGCACGGTTCGGCTCGAAAACATCGAGGGCGAAAAGATGATCTTTCCCGATGCCTCGATCCCGATGCGCCAGCTGCTTGAGGACGCGCTGGTGCAGGGCAATATCGCGGTGCGTGAAATCATGAGCACCAACAGCTTCACCCTGCTGCGGCAGATGGTCGAAAGCGGCATGGGCATCGGCATCGTCTTTGGCCGGTTCCTGCAAACCCGCCGCGAAAAGATCGCCTTTGTCGAGCTGACCGACTTGCCTTTCGACAGCCCGCCGGTGGCCTGCTGCCGCATGGCCGGGCGCACGCCCACCGCCTCGTCGGTGGCCTTTGCCGCAGCGATCAAGACGCTGTTTGCGAATTACGGCGGATAGGCGGCTCATTGCACCGCCAGCGGCGACCGGTTGTAGTTCTTGTAGATCAGGTAACGCGATTTATCGCGCCCCAGCGCCCCGAACCATTGCGGCACATGCGGCCCCATCCAGATCGCATCGCCCTTGCCCACCGGATACCAGCGGTCATCGAGACGGTAGACCCCGCCGCCGTCCAGCATCAGCAGCCCATGCTCCATGAAATGCGTCTCGACATAGGCGAGCGAGGCGCCGGGGTGAAAGTTCATGATATTGAACTCGCCATCAAAGCCCGCATCGGTGGGCAGCATCTTCTGCACGATCAGCCAGTCGTCACCGCGCAAAGGGGTGCCCTCAATGTCACCGAGCGACCCAAAGACCGGCGCGGGCACATCGCCGCGCGCCAGGAACCGCCATTCGAACAGCACAAACCGCGCACCGGCCGAGGTGCTGAGCGTCGCCGCGTCTTCAGGCGGCAGGAAGGCATAGCCCTCGGTTCCAAGGCTCTGACCCGTGGAAAAGCTGACGCTGCCCTCCAGCACAAAGACAAACCGGGCGATACCGGATGCGGCAGGGGCGATGTCCGACAGACCCCCGGCGCTGCGCACCAGCCCCATGGCGAATTTCGCGCCCATGTCCGGGCTGATGAGAAAGGCCAGCTCGGCCCCCGGCCAGTCGGGCGAGGTGATCCACTCGTGGCTTTCCGGGGTCAGCAGCGCATGGTTGCGGCGGATGTCGGAACGGGTCTGTCCGAAGCTTGATTTCATGAGAGGTCTCCGGTCGGGCGCGTGCCCGCATAGGTCAGGATGAGGCCGCGCAGCAACGCCATGCGGCGGGCCAGCGGCGAGACAAGGATATGTTCCTGCGGCGAATGCCAGTTGTTGCCGATGGCGCCAAGCCCATCGAGCGTCGGCACCCCGGCGGCGCAGGTAAAGTTGCCGTCGCTGCCGCCGCCCGAGCGGGTCTCAGCCATCGGCGCGCCAAGACCTGCGTTGATTGCGGCGGCGCGAGCGAACATGGCGCGGGTTTCCGGCGTGCGGGCAAGGCTCGGCTTTTCGATCTCGCCCGACAGCGTGATCGTCACCTCCGGGTCGTCGGACGTGAGCGCCTTGAGCGCGTCTTCGACCGCCTGCCCCAGCGCGTCCTCGGCAAAGCGCACGTCGATGTCGCAGGCCGCATGGCCCGCGACTACGTTCGGCTCTGTCCCGCCGCGCACCCGGCCCACATTCACCGTGGTTCCGGTGTCCAGATCGGTCATGCGCTCCAGCAGGCCGATGGTCCGCGCCATCTGGAGGATGGCCGAGCGTCCATCGGCAAAGGCAGAGCCCGCATGGCTTTCGCGGCCCTGGAATTCGAGCGTGTATTTCGCCCGCCCCTTGCGGAAGGTGATCGCCTCATCCCCCGCGCGGGTTCGGGGATCAGCGCCGCGCCCATGCGGCGCGCCTCGGCCTGGATCAGCGCGTATGAGGTGGGCGAGCCAATTTCCTCGTCGGAATTGTAGATCAGCGTCACCGGCCCCGCCAGCGGCGTGCCCGACTCCACGATCTCGCGCATGGCACAAAGTGCGAGATAGCCGCCGCCCTTCATATCGGCGATGCCCGGCCCGTATTGCCGGTCGCCCTCGCGGCGGATCGCGACGCTGCCCGGCGCACAGACCGTGTCGATATGGCTGGTGACCAGCACCCCCGGCCCCGCGCCGCCCGTGAACCGGGCAACGAGGTGATCGCCCATGCCGTCGCGCCCCGGAATTCGCTCGATCGCGCAGCCAAGGGGGGTCAGCTGCGACTGGATGAGGTCAAGCAGCCTGCCGATGCCCGCCACGTCGCCCGTCGGCGTGTCGATCCCGACCCAGGCCATCAGACCCCTGAGAATGTCTTCGCTCTCCATGGCTCAGCTCAGGCTGTCCGGGTAATCCTGCCAGATGCTGGGCGCGAGCGTCAGCGCGGTCTCGGGCGGGTGCGTGGCCTGCCAATGCGCGGCAATCTCGGCGCCGGTTGCGGCCCAGACGCCCGGATGCCCCATCGCCTCGCGCAGCGCGGTGGCGAGGTTCTCGAACCGGTGCCCCCAACCCGAGCGCGCCGGAGACACACACAGGTTGAAATAGCGCCCGCGCCGGTACTGCGCCCGGAACTCCGCCCGCCAGTTGTTGAGCAACGCCTGCGGACGCTCCAGCCCGGTGCCCTCGCGCGGGAACATCAGAAAGAAGGTGTCGTCGAAATGATAGTAATAGGGCAACGTCAGCAGCGCCTCGTTCGTCGCCTCGTCCGACACCCAGTAATACGGCGCATCATCCGCCAGCCCGTTGCCGAAATAGCGGTAGCCGCGCGCTTTCAGCAATGCGATCGTCTCATCCGTGGCGCAGCCGGTGGCGGCGCGGTCGTCGGGGCGCGACAGTGCGAACCAGCCCTTGGGCAGCGATCCGGTCACACGGGTCAGAACCTCGGCAGCGCGGTCCATGTGCCGGGCCTCCTGCCCCGGCGCCAGCAGCGCGGGGTCTTCGCCATAAAGCCCCTGCGCCGCGATCTCGTGGCCTTCACCCAGGATGCGCTCCATGAGGTCGGGATAGCTCTCGGCAATCACCGCCGGGGTGGCGAAACTGGCGCGGATGTTCAGCTCCTTGAACAGCGCCAGAAACCGGTCCAGCCCCTCGTTCAGCCCGTAATGCCAGGTCGGGTAAGCCAGATCCTTGGCGGTGATGCCCTTGCCGGTGCCCGCCGGGTTCAGGTTCACCGTCAGGCCAAGCGCCATTTGCACGCCCTCCGGCCAGGCGATGGCGCTGTCGCGAATGCCGATTTCGTCGGAAGTGGTGTAATTGTCTTTCCAGGGCATGGGTTACTTCGCCTCCGGCGTCATCGGGTGGGTCGTCAGGATGTGCCGGGCCAGCGCGTCGCAGGTCGGGAACCAGACGCCCGGCAGGGTTTTCATCCGCTGGATCAGCCGTTGCAGCATATCGACCCGCATCGCATGGCCCGAGACGAACGGGTGCAGCAGGAAGTTCAGATAGCCGCCCTGCCTGTATTGCTGGAGGAAGGCGGCCCACCAGATCTCGAACACCTCGTCCACATCCATGACCCGCTGCGCATCGTTCGGCGTGTCGAGCCAGCCGAAACTGAAATACATCGCGTCATCCAGCGCGTAGTGGAACGGCAGTTGCAGGATCGGGTTCGCGCCCTGCGCATCCAGCTCGTAGAACGGCATGTCGCTGGCCGAGCTGAAGGAATTGTAGACCACGCCCTTCGACTTCAGCAGACCCGGCGTGTGACTGGAACGGGTGCCGGTGACCGGCTTGCCCTGCACAGCACTCAGCGCCGCAAGCGTGCGGGTCAGGTGCGCGTCTTCGATCTCGGGATCGGGATAAACCTCGTGCTCCCACATGTGGTCGGCCAGCTCGTGGCCGTTCTGCACCACATCCTTCAGCACCTCCGGGTACAGCTCGCAGATCCGGCCCGGCGTGAAGAGCGTGACCTTCACCTCCTCTTCGTCGAACATCTCCATGATGCGCCAGACGCCGACCCGGCCGCCGAATTCGCCCTTGGCCTTCTGGCCCCAGGGTTCGTTCAGCAGGCGGCGCAGCAGCATGGCATCGAAATCAAGGGTGAAGTTCACCGCAATCTTCACCCCCTCGGGATAGGCGAAATCCGGGATGGGGATGCGTCGGTTGCGCTGAAAGCGGGCCGTGTCGACAAGGCTCGGGAACGGGTCGTCCCGAGCCGGGGCGGTGGTGTCAGAGGAAGTCATTCCGCACTCCGGATCTTGGTATTTGCAGGGCCGCGCGGCAGGCCCGCGCGGTAGAGAACCGCCGCCTCGGCGGCCTTGAGCCCGGCGATCACCGGGTTGACGATGGGCACGCCCACCGCTTCTGTGAGTTTCCCAAGCAGGCCCGGAATGAAAGACAGCGCAAAGCAGCCCAGCACCAAAACATCCGCGCCCGCCGCCACGCAGGCCCGCGCCTGCGCAACGATACCCGGCAGATGCGTGTCGGGATCGCGGTTGAGATCGGCGACCGAGCCGCCCACCGTGACCTCGGAGACAAAGCTGCCCTCGATGCCGATGCCGCGAATGCGGCGGCGCAGGCCCGGCGGGGTCGGATCGGAGGACAGCACCGAGAACCGCGCGCCGAGCTGCACGGCGGCCAGCATACCCGCCTCACCCGGCCCGATCACCGGAATGCCCGCGACCTCGGTCAGCGCGTCCACGGCGGGGTCGCTGAAACAGCCGATGATCACCGCGTCATAGCGCTCCGCCCAGCCCGCCGCCGCGTCGCGCAAGGCAGGGAAGACCATGGCCGCATCGGCGGCGCTTTCGATGGCGCCGGGGCCTGTCTCGGGCGCGTTGATCGCAACATCGGCCGAGGGCGCCCAGTCGCGCAGCATCCGCAGCCGCCGGTCGACCACCTCGGGCCCGACCGTGCGGTGCAGGGGGCTTGCCAGCTGATAAAGAACGCGGGGGGCGGTCATGGGGGCGGTATCCATTGTCACGGCAACTCAGAAGGCGCGTTGCAGGCCGACGAGCCTTTGCACCAGCGCCACGCCGAGGATCGACAGCAGGATCGACAGCGTGGCGGCGGCGGCGGCCGTGGGCTTGAACTCGTAGGTCAGGAAATCGAACAGCGCGAGCGGCAGGGTGTTGCCCCCGAGCGGCTTCAGCAGCAGCGAGATGGTGTAGAGGTCGAAGCTGTTGATGAAGGCAAAGATCCCGGCCATCGCCAGCCCCGGCATCACCAGCGGCAGGATCACCAGCCGGAAGGTCTGCCAGCCGGTCGCGCCGAGGCTTTGCGACGCCTCTTCCAGCGACTGCGGCACCTGGCGCATGGCCGCCGCGATGGAGACATAGGCATAGGGAAAGGACATCAGGATATGGCCCATCTGAAGCCCCGCCACGGTCTTGCCCAGCTCGATCTTGTAGAGAAAGAACAGCAGCCCCACGGCGGTCAGCAGCTCGGGCACCAGCAGCGGCAGCGTCATGCCCAGCTGGAACCAGCCCGCCAGCCGCCCCGAGACCGCCTGACCCGCCAGCGCCGCCATCATGGCAACCGTCATGGTGACCACGGCGGTGATCGCGCCGATGCGCAGCGACATCAGCAGCCCGTCCACCAGATCCTGCCGCTGGAAGAACTCAAGATACCAGCGCAGCGACAGGCCCTGCGGCGGAAACTCGATCAGCAGCCCGCCCGTGAAGGACGCACCGACGATCATCACCAGCGGCGCCATCAGGAAGACGTAGAGCAGCACGATCAGCAGGCCAAAGCCTAGATTGACCGGGCGCTGATGCGCGAATGTGGCGGTGCCGCTCATGCCTTGGCCCTTTCCATAAGACGCGCGGTGAGCCCGGTGAACAGCGCCACGACCAGAATGGTGGAGACCGACAGCACGATGGCCAGCGCCGAACCGAAGGGCCACTGGAAGGTGCCGGTCAGCTCGCCGATGATCAGCGTCGGCATATAGCTGACCATCTGCCCGCCCAGCAGCGCCGGGGTCACATAGGCCGCCACCGCCAGCACATAGACGAGGATCATACCGGGATAGATGCCGGGAAAGCTCAGCGGCAGGATGATGTCGCGGAACACCTCGCGGCGGCTGGCGCCCATCGACGAGGACGCCTCGATCAGCGTCGGAGAGATGTTGCGCAGCGCGTTGTTGATCGGCAGCACCATGAACGGCACAAACACATGCACCAGCGCCAGGATCACCAACCCCTGGGTAAAGAGCAGCCGCAGCGGGCGCTCGATGATGCCAAGGCCCAGCAGAACCTCGTTCAGCGGGCCGTTGAGCGCGGCGGCGATCATCCAGCCGAAATTGCGTACCAGCACGCCGGTCATCAGCGGCGAGGCGATGCAGGCGTAAAGGACCACCGCCTTCATGCCCCGCGCCTTCGACATGTGCCAGGCGATGGGATAGCTCACCACGAGGCAGAGCAGCGTCACCGCCCCCGCCGTCAGCAGCGAGCGCAGCAGCACACCCCAATAATAGCCGTCGCTCAGGATGCGGTCGTAATGCATCGCCGTATAATCCGCGCCGAACGGCTCGGAGGTGCCCGGCGTGCGAAAGCTCATCTCGATCATGTTGGTGATCGGCAGGATCATGAAGACAAAGATCAGCGCGATCGCCGGCAGCGCCAGCAGCAGCTTGGGGTTGCGCAGGTTCATGGCGCGACCTCGGGCATCAGCCAGGCGTGGCTCCGGTCGATGGCGATGCCGACCTCTTCGCCGGTGCTGACCGGGTGGTTCGGCGCGGCGGCGAGCTTCAGCACGCTGCCATCGGCCAGGGTGATCTCGCAATGCAGCGCGGCGCCAAGGAAGGCCGATTTCGTGACCGTGCCGCGGAAAGTGCCCGCCTCGCGGTCGGTCAGCGCCAGCGCCTCGGGACGCAGCAGCAGCTCGGCGGGGCCGGCGATATCCGGCACACCCTCCAGCTCCAGGGCGGCGCCGGCGGCGGTGATCTTATAGCGCCCCCGCCCCAGCGGTGTGACCGACTGGCAGGGGATGAAGTTCGCCTCGCCGGTGAAATCGGCGACATAGCGCTCCACCGGTTTCTGATAGATCTCGCGCGGGGTGGCGAACTGCACCACGCGCCCGGCCTTCATCACCGCGACCATGTCGGACATGGCCATCGCCTCGGACTGGTCGTGCGTGACGTAAAACGCGGTGATGCCCGACTGCTGTTGCAGGTCGCGGATCAGCCAGCGCACCTCGTCGCGCAGCCGCGCGTCGAGGTTCGCGAGCGGTTCGTCCAGCAGCAGCAGCTTGGGCTTCAGCACCAGCGCGCGGGCCAGCGCCACGCGCTGCTGCTGGCCGCCCGAAATGGCACGCGGCAGCCGGTCGCCCAGACCGTCGAGCCGCACCAGCTTCATCGCGTCATAGACGCGGGTCTCGATCTCGGATTTCGGCAGTTTCTGGATCTTGAGACCGTAGCCGATATTCTCGGCTACGGTCATATGCGGAAACAGGGCGTAGTTCTGAAAGACCACGCCGAAACCGCGACGGTTGGCCGGGGTCGAGAGGATCGACTCCCCGTCGACCGTGATGTCCCCGCCATTCGCTTCGAGAAAACCCGCAAGGCACCGCAGCGTGGTGCTCTTGCCGCATCCCGAAGGCCCGAGCAGTGTCACCAGCTGGCCGCTTTCGGCCCGCAGCGACACCCCGTCGAGCGCGAGGAAATCCTGATACCGCTTGCGCAGATCCCTGACTTCAACCGTCGCCATTGTCTCAGATCGTCCGTTCCCAGAGGTCGTTCAAGCCCGGCATGATGGCGAGCGTTTCGTCCCAGTCAAACCGGATCGCCTGGCTGACCACCTCGGGTTGCAGCGGCCATTTCTGAAGCTCTTCGGGCAGAGTAACCGTCTTGTTGGTCGGCGCGATGAGCCAGTTCTCGGCCATCCACAGCTGGATTTCCGGCGACAGCACGAAATTGATATAGTCAAAGCCGAGCTGCTTGTCCGGGTGGTTCTCGAACACCGAGAACGAGTGGTCGAAGACCAGCATGCCCTCTTCGGGCACCACGTAATCCACCGGCAGACCCTGCTCCTGCATGGTCTTCACTTCGCCAAGGTCGATGGGCGCCACCGCGATCTGACCCTGTGTCAGCAGCGGCGTGAGCTGAGCCGAATAGCCGATCTGCGGGAAGGGGGCGAGTTCCTTGAACTTCGCCACGGCGGTCTCGATGTCGTCGCGGCCCGAACCGAAATGCTCGCCCGCCCACATCGCCATCATGGTCGCGGCCGAGTTGGTGATCTTGTAAAGGCCCAGCTGCCCCTTGAAGCGCTCGTCCCAGAGATCGGCCCAGCCCTTCGGCGGCTCCGACACCATGTCGGTGCGGTAGGCGATGACCAGCGGCGCTAGCATCCCCGTGACGGCGGTGTTGCCCTTGAGGATCGCCGGTTCGATCACATCGGCCATGTTGGGCACGTTCTCGGGCGTCAGCTCGGCGAAATACCCGTCATTGCGGATCATCGCGGTGTATTTCTCGTTCAGCATGACAGCGGGGAACGGCGGATTGTCCGGGCCCGCCGCGCGGAAATTCGAGATCCAGGCCATGCCGAGGCCAATGTCGAGGTCGAAATCCTTGCCGATCTGCTCGGCGAATTTCGGCATGACGTATTGGCGCCAATCGTTCTCCCAGCGGCCGCCGAACATGTTCACGATGAACGTGTCGGATTGCGCGAAGGCGGGTGCGCCGATGGCGCCGAGCGCGGCGGCGCCGGCGGAGGTCTTGAGGAAGTTGCGTCGCGTGAGGGTCATGAAAGACGGTCTCCTGTTGGGTGTTTCTTCGTCATTCGGTCCGTCGTGGCGTTCGGAGGAAACGCTGCCACAGGCGGCCATGGTCACCCGCCGCAGCGGCGGCGGGATTCGGTTGGGGCCTACATCTCGATCTTCTCGGGATCGAGTCGCAGGTCGATCAGAACGGGGCCCTTGCGCTCGGCAATGGCGGTACAGGCGGCATCGAGACTGGCGGCATCGGTCACGCGGACCGTGGCGAAACCGAGCGTCGCGCAGGTGGCGGCAAAGTCGATGCGGGCAATCATCGACAGCGCCGGATCCATCCTGCGATTGGTGAACTGCACATGCTCGGCACCATAGCTGCCGTCATTGCAGAGGATGACGATCATATCCGCCTCTTCGCGCACGGCGGTCACCAGCTCGCTCAGCCCCGACAGGGTAAAGCCGCCATCCCCGGCAACCAGCACCGTGGGGCGGTCGGCGATGGCGGTGGCGGCGCCGATGGCCTGACCCAGCCCGCAGCCGATGCCGCCGAAATGCGAGGTGTAGACCAGATCCTGCGGCCGCGTCACCGGCAGGTTGCGCCAGGCGGTGGTGACAAAGCGCCCGAGATCGGCGACCAGTACCCGCTCGCGCGGGAGCGCCTGGTGCAGCCGGCGCAGCGCCGGACCCATGTCGACCGTGCCGGGCGCCGTCTGCGCGACGGCGGGGACCGTCGCGAACGCCTCCGCCTCGGCGGTGAGTTTTGCGGCCAGTCCGGCGGTGGCGCCGGAGCCAGGGATTTCGGCCATGTCGAGCAACTCGGCAAAGGCCCGCGCGGTGCCGGCGATATCTCCGATTAGCCGCAGCGAAGGCGTGTCGAGCCGCGGCGTCTCTTCCGCGTCGGGCAGGATCTGCACCACGCGCTTGCCCTTGGTATAGGCGCGCTCCTCGGTGGTGTGCTTGCTGAGGCTGGCGCCGAAGGCGAGGATGCAGTCGGATTGCATGATGACCTCGGTCGCCGTCGCATGGCTGAGCCCGCCGCAGATGCCGATATCGCCGGGTGCGCCCCCGAACAGCCCCTGCGCCTTGAGCGTGGTGGCCAGCGGCGCCTCAATGCGGGCAGCAAGGGCGATTAACGCGTCCCGTGCCTCGGGCGAACAGGCGCCGCGGCCGGCGAGGATCAGCGGGCGGCGGGCCGAGGCAAGCATTCCGGCCGCCTCTTCCAGCTGCGCGCCCGAGGCGGGCGCCATGGCGTAGGCAGGCACGGGCACCGGCTCGGAGACCGTCGCCAGCTCCTCCCACATGAGATCGACGCGCATATTGAACACCACCGGGCAGCGGCGGTGCGCCGCGATGCGGAAAGCGCGGTCGAGATCCTCTATCGCGCTGGCGGCGCTGCGCATCTCGATGAACGTGGCGCCGGTGCTGGCGACAACCTCGCGCTGGTCGATGTTCTGTAGGTGCTGAAGATCGCCCGGCGCGGTATCGCCGCAAAGCACCACAAGCGGGATGCCGCCGCGTGCCGCCTCGGTCAGCGCGGTGACGACATTGGTCAGCGCGGGGCCATGGGTGATCGTCGCGACGCCGGTCCGCCCGGTCGTCTGGGCAAAGCCGATGGCCGCCAGCACGACATTCGCCTCATGGGTGCAGGCCACGTAGCGCCCGCTGCCCGCCTCCACATAGGCGTTCACCATGAACAGGTTGGCATCGCCGACAAGGCCATAGAGGTGGGTCGTCTCATGGGCGACGAGGGCCTGGGCCAGCCTTTGATGCAGTTTCATGGTATTCGCCGTGTCTTTCATGTCTCGCCGCTGGCCTGATCTGGGTATGATCCGACCTTAAGCCCAGCCAGAAGGTGACAAAAGATCATTATACTTCACGCAATAGTTCCAAAAATTCACCATTTTTCCGATTGGATCCACCGCCCGGCAAACCGCACCAGACACCCCAGCGGCTTTACCGACTGGGGGCACATAGAAACATTCGATGGTTTGACGTTTCCGAGGCGGACAACGCTCGCTCGACACCGCGCGTGTGACCGAGGCACGCCCCGTCGTCAGGATACGCCGACTCACACCGTATTAGGCGCCAAAGGCCTTTCCGAGCGGGCCGAGACGCATCCCTTCGCGCAAATTCCGATAGGGCAGCACATCGAGGTCGATCAGATGCCAGCCCGGCGCACGCACGATCAGCACGCCGCGCGAAAGCGGTTCGAAATCCGCGCGGAAATGCACCGAGCTCTTGAGACCCAGCATGTCGTAGCCCACCGGGTCGAGCCCCAGATGCGCGAACACCTCGGGGTCATAGGGTTGCATCGGGTTCGAGGCGGTCACGATATCGATGCCGCCCAGACGCAGCACCGCCGACAGCCCGAGGTCGATCTCGCGCCCGCCGACCACCTTTCCGGTGGCGCGAAACTGCCCGTCGGAGAGGGCGCGCACCTCATATACGGCCTCAAGCGGCGTCACCCCCTCGGGCCCGTGCTTGCCGCCAAGCGCAAGGCGCAGCCGCGCGCCGGCGCCCGCCGCATGGGCGGCCTGTGCCGCCTCGCCGTCGATCATGATCGCGAGGGCTGCGTTCCGCAGGTCCGCCGCGACCATCGCTTTCAGCAGACCCGTGGTGTCCCCCGCGCCGCCGCCACCGGGATTGTCCTGCGTGTCGGCAAGCAGCACGGGGCCGGTGCCGCGCAGCTCTGCCGCCCGGGCGACCGCCGCCTCAGGGCTGTAGACCGGGATCGCAAAATCCCGCTCGGCGGCTTCCAGCGCCTGAAAGACCCTCTCCGCCGCCGCCCGAACCGCCGCCGCATCGCGCCCAATGGCCAGCACGGCGGGGCCGGTCTCGGCGGTGTCGGCAGCCGGAAAACCCGGCACGTATTCCAGCGCGCTCACCCCCTCGGGCAGCTCTTCGCACATCGCGACAAGCATCCTGGAGGGGTCGGTCAGCGTGCACTCAAAAGGCAGCGGAATGAGGAAATCGCTGCGCAGCAGCGCCTTTTCATTGGGTCGCCCCTCCGCCCAGATCCGCAGCAGCTGCTCCGCCGCCCGCGCGCCGGTCTCGGCGCGGTCGATATGCGGATAGGTCCGGTATGCGCTCAAACCGTCGAGCGCACCGACCATCGCCCGTGACAGGTTGCCGTGGTAGTCCATGCTGGCAACGATGGGCAGATCGGGTCCGGTAACGCCGCGCAACCGGCGCAGGATCTCGCCTTCGGCATCCGGCCAGCCGGGCGTGACCATTGAGCCGTGCAGATCGAGATAGACCGCATCCACCGGCCCCGCACGGTCGAACGCCTCGAGCAGATGATCGCAGAAATAGGTCAGGACCGCGTCCTCCGCAGGACCGCCCGCCCCGCCATGCATCCAGATGGCGGGCACGATCTCCGCCTCATCCTCCATCCGCGCCAGAAATCCCGAGGTGCCGAAATTCCGGCCGCGATGATAGGCGACGATCTCGTCGCCCGTTTGCAGGCCGGGGAAATCGTTTGTCGCGAGGAATTTCTCCAGAGGCGTCTGCCCGGCAGCAAAGCTGTTGGTTTCGTGCGAAATGCCGGCGATGAGGACACGGGGCCGCTTGGGAGAGGTCATGAGCGTCTGTCTTTCAAAATCGGAAAGCGCCCCGCGCAGGGCGCGGGACGCAATGTCTGTCCGGGAACCGTTGGATTACTTCAGATGTACGTCGATGGCCCGCACCCAGTCGTCGCCGCGCAGCGTCCAGTCGACACGGTCGGACATGGCATAGACCACCGGCTGGTTGAACATGAAGGCCACCGGCGCCTGTTCGCACATCCGCTCCGTGGCACCCGCATAGATCTCCTTACGTTCCGCCGGATCGACGGTCTGCCGGGCTTTCTCAAGCGCCTCCTTGAAGGGCTGATCGTCCCAATAGGCATAGATCGCGCCCGCCTCGAAAAGCGACAGAAGGCCGTCCGCGTCGAGCGTCGGCCAGGCCTGACCGAGATAGGAGAGCTGGCCGAGATCGTTCGCCCGGATGTACTTCTCGATATAGGACGGGAAACTCATTTCCTTGAGCGTCACATCGAACCCAACGGCTTCGAGCTGCATCTCGACCGCCTGCGCGATCTCGCTTGCCAGCAGGTAGCGGCCCACCGGCACCTCGAATTCCACCGGGATCGGCGTGTCGAGCCCGGTTTCGGCGACCAGCGCGCGCGCCTTCTCGGGATCGTAGGCATAGGGCTTCAGATCCTCGTTATAGCCGAAATACCCGTCCCGCAGCACCTGGCAGTTGCTCACCTCGCCATAGCCTTCGAAAAAGGCGTCGATAATCGCC
This sequence comes from Salipiger abyssi, assembly GCF_001975705.1. Lineage (NCBI taxonomy): Bacteria > Pseudomonadati > Pseudomonadota > Alphaproteobacteria > Rhodobacterales > Roseobacteraceae > Salipiger > Salipiger abyssi. The sequence goes on along the minus strand of NZ_CP015093.1, from coordinate 1,983,826 downwards.
TCCTTGTCGATGGCATAGTTCAGCGCCTGACGCAGCCGCACATCGCCCATCGGTTCCTTGAGCGTGTTGATCTTCACGAACATGGACCGCATCGAGGAAAGCGCCCCCGCCGTTCCCTTGCCGCTATCGTTGATGCGCGAGATTTCCGTGGGCGGAATGTCGAACACCAGATCGAGCTCACCGGCCAGCAGGCCCGCCACGCGGGTAGCGCTTTCCGGGATCGACTTGATGGTGACCGTGTCGAATTCCGGCGCGGTGCCCCAGTAATCGTCGCGTGCCTTCAGCACGACCGCGTCGCCCGAAGTGTAGGAGACCAGCTCATAGGGGCCCGAGCCCATGGCATCGTTGGCGCTGTCATGGTCTTCGGTCCAGCCCGGCGACATCAAGAAGAACATCGACATCTGGTCGAGCAGCGCCGGATACGGCGCCTTGGTGTGGATCTCGAGCTCGAAGGGGCCGGTCACCTCGACGGACTCGATCGGCTTGAACCACGGCGCGTTGTGCTTGGGATCGGACTCGTCGAGCATGGACTCGATGTTCCACTTCACCACCTCGGCGTTCAGCGGCGAACCGTCTGAAAAGGTGATGTCCTCGCGCAGCTTGAACCGCCAGGTGGTGTCATCCACCGCTTCCCAGCTTTCGGCGGCGGCGGGCGCGAGGCTGAGATCGGGCGTGCGGATCACCAGAGGCGTATAGATGTGGCTGGCAACCGACAGGTTGGTTTGCACGGTCGACGACATACGCGGGTCGAGCGTCGTGACATTGGTCGAGACTGCAAGGGCGAGGTCTTCGGCGAGCACCGGCAGGGCGCTCGCGCCGAGCAAACAGGCAGACAGGAAAAACGAATGCGGTTTCATGATGGTCCCCTTCTATGGCCACCCCTCACTATACTTAAATGACATTTTATGTACATTATTATTCCCTAAGGGGATCATTGGGCACGTCCGGTCGGGGGCCCGCCCATTAAATAGGCAAACCGGCTCGTCTTGCAGAATGAACCGCTGCCGCCGCCCCGACTTTCAGATCAATCATCGCAAACCGGGTGAGCGCTCACCAAAAAGGGAAAAATCCCCACAAGTTTGGTGGTGGAAAATGCCTCAGCTACGCACTGCACCGAGGCGTTCCGAAACGACCCGGAAACTGTCGATAAGGCGTCCTTCCAGCTCGGGCACGCTGGTGCCACTGCGCCGGAAGATGCCCCATTCATAGGGAATCTCGATCTCGAGCGGCACGACCCGCACGCCTTCGATGGCGATGCCCAATGCCGAGACGCAATCCACCAGCGCGATGCCCAGCCCCGCCGCCGCCGAACGGATCGCGTTCAGCGAGCTGTTGGTGGTGAGTTCGGCGGCAGGCGTAACCCCGGCGGCCTCGAGCGCGGTGTTGATCGCGTGCCGCACCCGGTAAGTGTTGCCCACCGTCAGCATACGGTGGGTCTGGAACCGCGTCAGGCTCAGCGGTTCGTCGGGCAAATCGGCGGGCACCACCGCCACGAGGCGCGCACGGGCCGATGCGAGGCAATCGATATCCGCATGCGCCAGCGGCAGCGCGCAGAACCCGTAATGCGCCGCCCCCGCATGCAGCGCCCGCGCAACATGTTCCGCATCCATCGTCTGAATGCCGAGCGCCGGCGGCAGCACGTCCTTCAGCTCGCCCAGAAGATCCGGCACCAGCCCCGCAGACATCGCGGGCGTGGCCACCAGAGACAGCGACTGTACGCGGTCGTCACGCAGCCCGGCGGCACGCTGCGCCACCTGGCCGACCGATGCCAGGAGCTGCCGCGCATCTTCGAAAAACCGCAGCCCCTTTTCGGTGGGCGAAATGCGCGGCCCGTTGCGCTGGAAGAGATCGAAGCCGATCGTCTCCTCAAGATCCCGCACCATCCGTGTCACCGCCGGCTGCCCGATATCGAGCTGCCGCGCCGCCCCGGTCATCGACCCGGTCGCCATGACGGAGACAAAGACCTCAAGTTCACGAATACTGAGCCTAATATCATTTGTATTTGACATAATAAACCCCGAGTGATCATTAAAGCGGATAGTGGCGCGGCCATAATGGCACAGACGGATCGTTAGCACGCCACCACAACCGGAGCCATGCGGAAACCGAAATATGTCCTTCTCCAATGATGCCATAAACGCCGCCCTGGGGATCGCAGACGGCAGCGCCCTGGATCGGCTGCGCGCCCTGCGGCCCGAATTTGTCGCGGGCGCCGAGGCCTGCCGCGCTGCGGTGCTGACGCCCGACGAAGATCTCGGCCTGTCGCCCGAGCTGCGCGCGGCGCTTGGCCGGCGCGTCGCCAATGGCGGAGGGAACGCCCGTCTGGTCGAAGGCTACCCCCTGCCCACCGATCCCGAGCTGGCCCTTCTGGCAGCCGGCGACATGCCCGATGATCCCGCGCTCGCGGCCCTTGCCCGGCATAGCGATATGATCGCCAACAGCGCCGCCAAGGCCGGCCCACAGGATCTGGCGACGCTTCAGGACGCGGGCTTTACCGTCCCGCAGATCATCGCCCTGTCGGAACTTCTCGCCTATACCTGCTACCAGATCCGGGTGGCGCACGGGCTGAACCTGCTGAAGGAGCCCCGCCCGTGACCGACGCCATTCCCCAGATCGCCCTGAAACCGCTGACATGGACCCCTCACCTGCCGCCGGTCGAAATCGAGGATGCGACACCGCGCCAGCTTGAGGCGATGAAGGTCACGCCCTCGGCCAAGAAGGTCTCGCCCTATGTGCGCACGCTTGCGCACGACCCCGACAGCTATGTGGCCCGCACGGTGCTTTTCAACGCGATCATGTATGCCGAGGGCGGGCTGAACCGTGCCGACCGGGAGCTGGGCGCGCTTGGCGCCTCGCTGGTCAACGGCTGCCGCTATTGCGCGAATGTCCATGCGCGTCAGCATGCACGGCTGAAAGGGGCCGAGACGATCTCGGCGCTTTTCGCCGGCCGCGGCGACGCGCTGCCGCCGCGTGACGGCGCAATCATGGCCTTTGCCGAGGCGCTCACCGCCACCCCGCCCACTGCCGGAGAGACCCATGTCGCGGCGCTGCGCGAGACGGGCATGGACGACGCCGAGATTCAGGATCTGATCCATTCCATCGCCATCTTCGGCTGGGCGAACCGCCTGATGCACCCGCTCGGCCATTCGGACTGACCCCGCTTTCAGCGAAGTGAGTCGCCCGAGCAGCAAGAAGAAGCCCGCTTCAGGCGGGCTTCTTTCATTTTATGAATAATCATGACTTATTAATGCATAAAAATGCATCAAGGCCCGCAAATTTTCCGGTCCGAAGCGGCTCAAATTTGATTTATGTCATTTTTGTATTGATAGCGCCCAATCATTACGAAATCTTTGGTCTATGAACCGCAAAGACCTTGCCACCTTCCTGAAAGTCGCCGAGACCGGCTCCGTGACGCTGGCTGCCGAGATGCTCGGCCGCTCGCAGCCCTCGGTCACGCGCTGCCTTCAGGATCTCGATGCGTCGCTCGGCTTCGCGCTGTTCGAGCGCGCAGGGCGCCGGATCTCGCTGACCGCAGAGGGCGTGGCTTTCGAGGAAGAGGCACGGCGGTTGCTGGCAATGTTCGAAGATCTGCCCGCGCGCACTCTCGCCCGCGCGCGCGGCACCGAACAGCCCATGTCGATTTCGGCCACCTATGCGCTCGGCACCGGGTTGGTGCCGCACGCGCTGGCGCGCTGGCCCGAGGCGGATCGGCCCGGCGAGGTGCGCCTGATACAAGCCGCGCCGAACGCCGTGGCCCAGGATCTGCTGAGCGGCAACGCCCGCATCGGTCTGGCCTCGCTGCCGCTCGATGTGCCCGGCGTGCATGCAGAACGGATGTTCTCGGCGCCTCTGGTCGCCGCGATGCCCGAAAGCCGTGCCGATGAATTTCCCGAGGAAACGCCCGTCTCGCTGGCGCAGATCGCCTCCGACACCCTCGTGACGATGCTCGACCAAACCCGCCTTCAGGGCCGCATCCGTCAAGCGCTGGATGCTGCGGGCGTGCATCCCGCGCGGGCGGTCCGCGCCAATTCCTCGGTCTCCACGCTCCAGTTCACACGCCTCACCGGCGCCACCGCCATTGTGGAACCCGTGACCGCCTATGGCACCGCACCCAAAGGCGTGATCCTACGCCCGCTGGCCGAAGAGGTGGATTTCACCTTCGGCTTCTTCGCCGCCGGGGGGGCCGCGGGCGCCCGTGGCACAAGCGACTTCTTCGACCTGTGCGAGGCCGCGCTCTTCGACCTGGTCCCACGGGTCCGCCGCATTGACGATGGCGCCAACTTCCAAGACAGAGACTGAACCATGACTGACACAAGCAACGGCCTTGCCGCTCTCGAAGCCCGGCTCGCCAAGGATCTGAGCCTGCTCGAACTGCCTTCGAAATCCTGGGTGCCCCCACGCGAACACGACGGTCAGCGCGTGCGTGATGTGATCTTCGTGGGCGCGGGCATGTGCGGGCTCGCCGGCGCCGCGCGGCTGAAACTTTCGGGCGTGGACAATATCTTGCTCTACGATGCCGCGCCGAAAGGGCTCGAAGGGCCTTGGGACACCTTCGCCCGCATGAAGACCCTGCGCTCGCCCAAGACGCTTGCAGGCCCCTGCCTCGGCCTGCCCGCGCTGACCTTTCGTGCCTGGTTCGAAGCGCAATGGGGCGACGCCGCCTTCGACGAGCTGGACAAGATCCCCAAGGGCATGTGGATGGACTACCTGCGCTGGTATCGCGATGCGCTCGACCTGCCGGTCGTCAACGAGACCCGCGTGACCTCCGTGACCGAGGCGGGCGACGATCTGATTGCCGTCGTACTGGAGGATGCCGGCGGCCGTCGCACTGAATATTGCCGGCATCTGGTTCTCGCCACCGGGCGCTCAGGCCTCGGCGGCGGCGCGGTGCCCGGCTTCCTGCAAAAAACCGACCGCCGGTTCTGGGCGCATAGCGCCGACAAGATCGACTTTGCCGCGCTCAAGGGCAAGCGCGTCATCGTCATCGGCGCCGGCGCCTCGGCGATGGACAACGCCGCCACCGCGCTGGAGGCAGGCGCCGGATCGGTCGACATGCTGATCCGCCGCAAGGACATGCCGCGGGTCAACAAGATGACCGGCATCAGCAGCCAGGGTGTGGTGCATGGCATCCGCGCCCTGCCCGACGCGTGGAAATTCCGCTTCAACGATTACGTCAACAGCCAGCAGGTGCCGCCGCCGCGCAGCTCGACCCTGCGGGTCACCCGGCATCCCAACGCCCGCACCTTTCTGGGTTGCCCGGTCGAGGATGTGACCGAGGCGGGCGACCATATCGTGGTGAAAACGCCGCTGGCGGATTTCGAGGCGGATTTCGTCATCGCCGCCACCGGCTTTCGCAACGATTTCACCGGACGGCCCGAATTCGCGAGCTTCGCCGGCCAGATCAAGACCTGGAAGGACGGCGTCTATCAGCCGTCGATGGGCCGTGCCGTGCCCTTCATGGTCGATGCGCCCTATCTGGGCGACAGCTACGAATTCCTGGAAAAAGAGCCGGGCAGCTGCCCGATGCTGGCGCGCATCCATTGCTTCAACGATGCCGCGATGCTGAGCCACGGTAAACTTTCGGGCGATATTCCCGCGATCTCGGCGGGCGCCGACCGGTTGATGCGCGGCATCGTGCAGGAGCTATTCACCGCCGATGCCGTCATCCACTACGCCGGTCTTCAGGCCTACAATACCCCCGAGCTTCAGGGCGACGAATGGGTCGATGCCACCCCCAGCCTGATGGAGACCGCGAAATGATCGGCCGCGAGGATTACGTCACGCTCAACAACTGCCGCTTCCGCTACCGGATCGCGGGCGAGGAGCATGCCGAAACGATCATCCTGCTGCATGGCGGGCGCGGCGCGGGCGATTATTTGGGCGAATGGGCGGCCTATGCGGCGCTGGCCGACAGCTACCGCGTCATCGCCTTCGACCAGCGCGGCTGCGGGCTGACCGAGATCGCCTATCCGATGAATTTCCGCCAATATGCCGATGACGTGGAGGCGATGCGCCGCCATTTCTGCGGCGAGGAGGGCAAGATCATCCTTCAGGGCGGCAGCTTTGGCGGCATGATTGCGCTGACCTATGCGGTACATTACCAGCAGCATCTGAGCCACCTGATCCTGCGCGGCACCGCACCCAGCCATCACCACGAGGCAGAGGCCATCGAGACCTTCAAGGCGCGGATCGACAAGGTGCCTTCGGCGAGCCCCGAGATGATCGACAAGCTCTTTGGCACGACGATCACCGACGACACCGAATTCCGGCTGATCTGGTTCGCGCTCCAGCCGCTTTATTTCGAGGTGTTCGACCCGAACGCCGCGCTGGAGCGGACCCGCACCATGCATCTGCATGCCGAGACCCATAACGAGATGTTCCGCGAGAAAGAACACGATCTGCGCGAGGCGCTGAAGGGCATGACCGTCCCCACCCTCGCCTTCTGCGGCGACAAGGACTGGATCTGCCCGCCCAGCCAGACAAGGCTGATCGCCGAGCTCTGCCCGAATGCCGAAGCCTGGCTGGTGCCCGGCGCCAACCACTCCTGCCACCACGAAAAGAACGCCCTGGTTCTCGACCGGATCCGCGCGTTCCTGGGAGACCGTGCGACATGACCGGTTTCGTCCTTCGCCGTCTCGGCGAATCTCTTCTGGCCGTCTGGGGCGTGGTGACGATCGTGTTCTTCGTCACACGCATCCTCGGCGACCCGGCGGCGCTGCTGCTGCCCATCGGCGCGACCGAAGCCGACATCCAGGCGCTGCGCGCGCAGCTCGGCCTCGATCAGCCGATGATCCTGCAATACGGGCAGTTCCTGCTGAACGCCGTGCAGGGCGATTTCGGCACCTCCTTCCAGCATGGCCGCGACGCCATGCAGGTGGTGCTGGAACGGCTGCCCGCCACCGCGCAGCTCGCCTTCACCTCGATTTTCCTCGGCCTCATCATCGGCGCCATCGCGGGCTCCATCGCGGCGCTGAAACGCGGCAAGGCAATCGAGCTGGTGGTCATGGCCGTGGCGCTGCTAGGGCAGGCCACGCCGGTGTTCTGGCTGGGGATCATGCTGATCCTGTTCTTTGCGGTGAATCTCGGCTGGCTGCCGACGGGCGGCTACGGCACCTGGGCGCATCTGGTGCTGCCCGCCTTCACGCTGGCGGTCTTCGTCTCGGCCTCCATCGCGCGGCTGCTGCGCTCGTCCATGCTGGACATCCTCAAGGAGGATTACATCCGCACCGCCAAGGCCAAGGGTCTGCTGCGCCACACGGTGTTTTTCTGGCACGTCGCCCGCAACGCGCTCATTCCGGTGGTGACCATGACCGCGATCCTGACCGGCGAATTGCTGGGCGGCTCGGTGGTGACGGAAACCGTCTTCTCCTGGCCCGGCATCGGGCGGCTGATCATCCAGGCCATCGAGGCCAAGGATTTCCCCGTCATCCAGGCCGGCATCACCCTGATCGCGACGATCTTCGTCCTTATCAATTTCCTTGTCGACCTGCTCTACGGCGTGCTCGACCCGCGCATCCGCGCGAACCGCTGAGGCCCTGACCATGAAACATCTTCTCAAGGACCTCTACCGCTCCAAGGCAGGACTTTTCGGTGCCGTACTGCTGGTCGTCATCGTGGCGCTTGCGCTGCTCGCCCCGGTGTTGGACCTGCCCGACCCGACGCGCGGCGATCTGCGCGCCCGGCTCGCAGGCCCGACCTGGGCGGGACTCTTCAGCCCCGGCGCGCATCCGCTCGGCACCGACGAGGTGGGCCGCGACATCCTTTCGCGGCTGATCCACGGCTCACGCATGACCCTGATGGTCGCCACAACGGCGGTGGTGCTGGGCGGCGTCGTGGGCACGATTCTCGGCATCCTCGCGGGCTATAAGGGCGGTATCGTCGACCGTATCCTGATGCGGCTCGTGGACATCCAGCTTGCCATTCCGCTGATGCTGCTGGCGCTGCTGGTGGTCGCGGCGCTCGGCCCCTCGATCCAGAACGTGGTGCTGGTGCTGGCGCTGACATCGTGGATCCGCTACGCGCGGATCATCCGGGCGCAGGTGCTGTCTCTGCGCGAGCGGGAGTTCGTACAATCCGCCCGTGCCATCGGCGCCTCGACCGCGCGCATCATGTTCCTGCACATCCTGCCCAACGTGCTGACGCCTGCGCTTGTCGTCGGCACGCTGGAGCTCGCCCGCGTCATCATCATGGATGCTGCGCTGTCGTTCCTCGGCCTCGGCGTGCAGCCGCCGACCCCCTCCTGGGGCCGGATGCTGGCGGACGGGCGCGTCTATCTCTCTTCGGCCTGGTGGACCGTGACCTTCCCCGGCCTCGCCATCGTCCTGACCGTGCTGTCTGTGAACCTCTTCGGTGATTGGCTGCGCGACTATTTCGACCCCAAGACACGGAGCGCCAAATGAGCCTCGATACCACCAGCCCCCGCCCCCGCATCGCCCGCCTCAAGGCCGCGATGGCCGAGAAGGGCATCGACGCGCTCGTCTCCTTCAAGCCCGAACATACCTTCTACATGTCCGGCTTCAACCCGGTGCTCTATTCGCACCCGGTGGTGATGATCCTGCCCGCCGAGGGCGAACCCACCCTGCTCGTCCACGCCCTGCGCGACGCCCATGGCCGTGACGAGGGCTTTGTGGAAGACACCCGCGCCTATGGCGTCTGGTCGACGACCAAGACCATGGGCCCGACCTGGCCCGAGGCGCTTCAGGCGATCCTGACCGAGAAGGGTCTGGGCGCGGCCACCATCGGCATGGAAGCCGACAGCACCCCCATGGCGCGCTGGACCCAGGTCCAGGCGCTGGTGCCCGATGCCAAATTCGCCGACAGCTCCAAGCTCATCGACCGTTGCCGTCTGATCAAGGACGCCGACGAGATCGAAATGGCCCGCGTCGCCGCCGGGCTGGCGGACCTGGGCATGGATGCCGCCATCGCGGCGCTGGCCGCCGGCGGCACCGAGCGCGAGGCGCATACCGCCTCGCTGATCGCGATGAACGAACACTGGACCCACGCCCTGCCCGACACGATCGAGGTGGCCGATTTCGGCGGGCTCGAGGGCGGCATGGTCAACGGGCTTGCGACCTGGGTTCTGTCCGGCGACCGGATGTTCCGCAACTGCGACAACTCCATTGCCCGCAAGCCCGAGCAGGGCGAAACCTGCGCGATCTTCATCTGGGCCGTGGCCAACGGCATCCATGCCGAGAACGAACGCACGGTGGCCTTCGGCGCGGTGCCCGACAAGCGCCGCCGCGCCCTTGAGACGATCCTGAAGATCCGCGAGGAGATCACCCCGGTGATGAAACCCGGTACACCTCTGGCCGAGCTTTATCACATCACCAAGCGCGGCCTGACCGAGGCCGGATACGAGGCGAACATCCCCGGACGCATCGGGCACACCATCGGCATCGGCGCGCATGAGCATTTCTCGCTCGACGGCAAGACCGACGTGATCCTCGAACCGGGCATGCTCTTCACCCTGGAACCCAACCTGCGCGTGCCCGATCAGGGCGTGGCCACCCAGATCTCGGATACGATCCTGATCACCGAGGACGGCCATGACTTCCTGACCAAATCGCGCGGCGGCTATATCGAGGTCTGACGTGGCGCTTCTTGAGATCGAGAACCTGACGGTCGAGTTCGACACACCGGGCGGCGTGGTTCACGCGGTCAACGACCTCACCTACTCGGTCGAGGCCGGTGAAACGCTCGGCATCGTCGGCGAAAGCGGCTCGGGCAAGTCGGTGCATATCCTGGCGATGATGGGCCTCCTGCCCTGCCCGCCGGGCCGCATCGTCTCGGGCAGCGCGCGCTTCGACGGGCGCGACCTGATGGCGATGAGCGACCGCGAGCTGCGCGAGATCCGCGGCGGCCAGATCGGCATGGTGTTTCAGGACCCCATGTCGTCGCTGAACCCGGTGCTGACCGTGGGCCGGCAGCTCAAAGAGGTTCTGGCCCGGCACACCGACCTGACCGGCGCGGCGCTCAAGGCGCGTATGGTGGAGCTGCTCGACATCGTCGGCATCCCCCATCCCGAGGCGCGGCTGTCGCAATACCCGCATGAGTTCTCGGGCGGTATGCGGCAGCGGGTGATGATCGCCATCGGCATGGCCTGCAATCCCCGCCTGCTGATCGCCGACGAGGCCACCACCGCGCTCGACGTGACGGTGCAGGCGCAGATCCTCGATCTGGTGCGCAAGCTGAAAGAGGATTTCGGCACCACGGTGATCTGGATCACTCATGACATGGGCGTGGTGGCGGAACTCGCCGACACGATCCAGGTCATGTATGGTGGCCGGATCATGGAGCGCGGCCCGGTGCGGCCCGTCTTCCACGACCCGCGCTCGGCCTACACCTGGGGCCTGCTCAACTCGCTGCCCGACGAGGGCGCACGGACCCAGCGGCGGCTATACCAGATCCCCGGCAGCCCGCCCGATATGGCCAACCCGCCCGCGGGCGATCCGTTTGCGCCGCGCAACCCCTTCGTTACCGAGCGCTGCAAAACCGAAATGCCGCCGCTGCGCGAGGTCGGCGACGTGCCCGGCCACAAGGTCGCCGCCTGGTACGACCTTCCCGCCCTGCTGGCCGCCCGCAAGGAGGAAACGCAATGACCGCGTCCGCAGAGACCCGCCCTCCCGTGCTGGAGGTGAACGGCCTGATGCGCAGCTACGGCGGCGGCAAGCCGCTCTTCGGCAAGCCAAAGCCGGTGATCCACGCGATCAACGACATCTCCTTCGAGATCGCCGAGGGCGAGACGCTGGGGCTGGTCGGGGAATCCGGCTCTGGCAAATCCACCACCGGCCGCGCCGTGCTGCATCTGGAAACCCCCGACGAGGGCTCTGTCCGCTTTCGCGGCAACGAGCTGATGAATCTGGGGCCGCAGGGGCTGAAGCCCTACCGCCGGCAGATGCAGATGATCTTTCAGGATCCCTATTCCGCTCTCAACCCGCGCATGAAGGTCGGCCGCTTCGTCGGCGAACCGCTGGTGGTGCACGGGGTCGAAAGCGGCTCGGCGCTTACCGACCGCGTGGCGGAGCTGTTCAGGCTGGTGGGGCTCGATCCGAGCTTCATGTCGCGCTATCCGCACGAGTTCTCGGGCGGTCAGCGGCAGCGGATCAACATCGCCCGCGCCATCGCTCTGGAGCCCGCCTTCATCGTGGCAGACGAGCCGATCACCGCGCTCGACGTCTCGATTCAGGCGCAGATCGTCAATCTGTTCCAGGATCTTCAGGACAAGCTGGGGCTGGCCTATCTGTTCATCGCCCACGACCTGTCGATGGTGCGCTATCTTTGCCAGCGCGTCGCCGTGATGCTGCGCGGGCGGATCGTCGAGCTGGCGCCGACCGAGCAGATCTTTTCCGATCCGCGCCATCCCTACACCCGGTCCCTGCTGGCGGCGATCCCGGTTCCCGATCCCGACCGCCGCCGCCCCGACCGTACGCCCTTTGACGTGACGGCGAACATTCCGCCGCGCGATACCCCGATGATCGAGGTCGCGCCCGGGCATTTCGTGCTCGACCAGAAGATCCAATAGGCGCCCGAAGGCGCCGCCTTTCGCCAACACAGGCACCCCCACGGAGGGAAGACCATGACCAAGCTGACCAGATACCTTGCCACCACCGCGCTTGCCGCGACGCTGGCCGCCCCCGCCCTGCCGGGCTTTGCGATGGATGTCACCATTGCGCAGACCTCGGCGGTGAACACGCTCGATCCGCACGGATCGGCCTCGGTCGGGCTCGACCTGTCGGTGCTCAGCCACATCTACCCGACGCTGATCCTGCGTGAACCGAGCTACGATCTCGTGCCCTCGCTCGCCACGTCCTGGGAAGCGGTCGACGATCTGACGTGGAAATTCACGCTGGTTGAAGGCGCGAGCTTCGCCAATGGCGAACCGCTGGATTCCGAGACCGTCGCCTGGAACATCGCCCGCGTGACCGACAAGGAAAACCCCAAGCGGATCTCCTCGTGGTTCAGCCAGATCGAGGGCGTCAACGTGATCTCGCCCACCGAATTCGAGATCAAGACCTCTTCGCCGTACCCGGCGCTTCCGGCGCAGCTGTCGATGTTCATGCTGCTGCCGCCGAAATGGGCGGCCGAGCACGATCCGGTCACCGAAACCATGTCGGGGTATAAGTACCAGATCTCGGAAATCGTGGCGGGCGATCACATCACGCTGGAGCCGAACCCCGATTTCTGGGGCACGCCCGCGCAGTTCGATCACGTCACCTTCCGGGTGATCCCAGAAACCGCCAGCCGCGTTGCCGCGCTGATGGCCGGTGAGGTCGACCTGATCAACAAGATCCCCGCCTCCGAGATCGCCCGCATCGAGGCGAGCCCGAACGCCGAGGCAGGGGCGGTGGACAGCACCCGCTCGGTCTTCATCAAGTTCAACACCGAGAAGGCGCCGCTCGACAACAAGCTCTTCCGTCAGGCGCTGAACTATGCCGTCGACAAGGAGCTGATCGCCGACGCGCTCTTTGACGGGGCGGCCACGGTGTCGAACTGTCAGGTGATGACCCCGGATTATTTCGGCTACAATCCCGATCTCGAAGCCTATCCCTACGATCCCGACAAGGCCCGCGCGCTGCTGGAGGACTCCGGCGTCGACCTCAGCCAGACCATCGAGTTCGAACTGCCCTCGTCGACTTACCTTCAGGGCGAGGAGGTCACCCAGGCGGTGGCGCAGATGTTCGGCGATGTCGGCGTGAAGACCGAGATTCAGGCGATGGAATTCGGCGCCTATCTCGACAAATACCGCAAGGCGCATGACCTTGGCCGTTTCTCGCTGCTGGGGCAGGCCTGGGCGACCATCGACGCCGACGGTCTGCTGACCCTGTTCAAGCCGGGCAACCAGTATTCCTACTGGAACGATGCGGGTTTCGACGAGCAGCTCGTCGCCGGCATCGCCACCACCGACGAAGCGGAGCGCGAGGCGGCTTACAAGAAGGCCACCGAGATCATGTGCGACGAAGCCCCGGTCGTTTTCCTCTACGCCCAGCCCGCCACCTACGGCGTTTCGGGCCGTGTGAGCTATCAGCCGCGCGGCGACGACTGGCTGCGCGCCTTCGACATGACCCCGGCAAACTAACTCTCCCCAACTGGGCGGGCGACTTCGGTCGCCCGCGCTTTTTCCGCTTTCAAGGGGCCCGTCATGGAGCTCTTCGCCAGTCACTTCGGCACCTATGAGATCGCGCGCGGTCCGGACGGTCCGGCGCTCGCGCCGTTCCGCCACGATCCCGACCCCTCGCCGCTCGGCGCGGGGTTTCTGGCGCTGGCAGACCATCCCACGCGGGTGATGCAGCCGATGGCACGGAAAGGCTGGCTCGCCGGCGATGGCGGCGCGCGCCGGGGCGACGACACCTTCGTGCCGGTCACCATGGACCGCGCCTGCGATCTCGCCGCCGCCGAGCTCGACCGGGTGCGCAAGGCCCATGGCAACCGGGCGATCTTTGGCGGCTCCTATGGCTGGGGCTCTGCCGGGCGGTTCCACCATCCGCAAAGCCAGCTCAAGCGCTTCCTGAACCTCGCGGGCGGGTTTGTGTCTGCTCGCAACACCTATAGCTACGGTACGGCCAAGGTGCTGCTCCCGCATCTCGTGGGCCCAGAATTTTCCGATCCCGGCACCTTCAATCCAAGCTGGGACCGTATTGTCGAGAACCGCCCGTTCATCCTGTCCTTCGGCGGCATGCGCCTCGCCAATGCACAGGTCGAGGCCGGGGGCACCGGCGCGCATCGCACGCGCGGCTGGATCGACCGGTTCGCAGAGGCGGGCGGCGAGATGCTGACCCTCTCGCCTGACGGGCGGGACGCGCCGACAGGTCGTCACCTGCCGATTGCCGCAGGAACCGATGCCTGCGCGATGCTGGCGATGGCCTATGTGCTGCTGAGCGAAAACCGCGTCGATGAGGCGGCGGTCAAACGCATCGCCACCGGGTTCGACGAGACCCGCGCGCTGATCCTCGGCCTCTCCGACGGCCAGCCGAAAAGCCCGGACTGGGCGGCGGCGCTGACCGGCATTCCGGCGTCCGAGCTGACCCGGATCGCCCGCAAGCTCTCCGACGGTCCGGCTCTGATCAACCTCTCCTGGTCGCTGCAACGCGCCGTAGCGGGCGAACAGCCCTATTGGGCGGCGCTGGTGCTGGCGGTGCTCTCCGGGCAGATCGGGCGCCCCGGCTGCGGCATCGCCTGCGGCCTCTCAGCCGTGTCCTCGGTGGGCAATCCGCTGCGCCGCCTGCGCGGCCCGGCCTTCGACCAGGGCCGCAACCCGGTCGCCGAGTACATCCCCGTCGCCCGCATCGCCGAGATGCTGGAGCGCCCCGGCGAGACCATCGCCTACAACGGCGCCCCGCTGACCCTGCCCGATATCCGGCTGATCTGGTGGGCCGGCGGCAACCCGTTCCACCATCATCAGGATCTCAACCGCCTCGCCCGCGCCTGGCGGCGCCCGGAGACGGTGATAGTTCAGGAGAGCGTCTGGACCGCCACCGCGCGCCATGCGGATCTGGTGTTCCCCTCCGCCCTGCCCACCGAACGCGACGACATCGCTGCCGCCTCGCGGGACAACTGGATCCTCCGCTCGACCAAGGTGATGGAGCCCCCTTCTGGAGTGGAGACCGATTACGCCGTGCTCAGCCGGATCGCCGACAGGCTGGGCTTTGCCGACGCCTTCCATGAAGGGCTGACCGAGACGGAGTGGCTGGCCCGTCTCTACGAGGGCTACCGTGCCGCCTATCCAGAACTGCCAGGTTGGCCGGAATTCTGCGCCACCGGTTACGCCCGGCTCGCCGATCCCGAGCCGCAGGACGTGACCCAGCCACTGGAGGCGTTCCGCGCCGATCCCGCCGCCAACCCGCTCTCGACCCCGAGCGGCCGGATCGCGCTGCTGCCCGATCTCCTCCGGGCAGAGGATCACCGGCTCGGCGCGCCGCTGAGCCATGTGCGGGCAAGCGACGCCGAAGAAGACACCGCCCTGCCGCTGCGGCTGCTCTCGCCACAGCCCGAAACCCGCCTGCACAGCCAGCTCGACGGTGCGCCGCTTGCCACCAAGGCCCGCCGCCATGGCTGCGAGGTCGCCCGGGCGCATCCCGACGACATCGCCAAGGCCGGGCTGACCAGCGGTGCGCCTGCGCTGCTCGGCAATGCGCGCGGCAGCGTGCTCGTGGTGATCGAAGCAGACACCGCCCTTGCACCGGGCCACGTCGTGCTGCCGACCGGCGGCTGGTACCGGCCAGCGACCATCGACGGGGAACGTATCGACCTCGGCGGCAATCCCAACACGCTGACACGGGATACCGGCAGCTCCGAGCTGTCCCAGGGCGCCAGCGCCGGCGGCGCGCGGGTGCGGCTGAACGCGTTTCGCGGCACAATCCCGGCACGCAACCCCGGCACGGGGAGGTGACATCTTGGCCAAAGGCGAAAGACCAGCACTCGACTCCTACGACCGGAAAATACTGAGCCGGCTGCAACGCAACTCCGAAACTCCGGTGGCGGAGATCGCCGCCGAAATCGGGCTGACGACAACTCCCTGCTGGCGCCGCATCCGCAAGCTCGAGCAGCGCGGCTATTTCAAGCGCCGGGTGGTGCTGCTCGATGAGGAAAAGCTGAATGTCGGCGTGTCCGTCTTCATGGCGATCCGGACAGGCGAACACAGCCGCGAATGGTCTCAGGCCTTCGTAAAAGCGACGCGGGACATTCCCGAGATCGTCGACGTGTTTCGCCTGGCGGGCGAGATCGACTATATGCTGCGGGTCGTGGTGCCCGACATCGCCACCTATGACAGCGTCTATCAGCGGCTGATCGAAAAGGTCGATATCCGCGACGTCTCGTCGATGTTCGCGATGGAGACCATCCGGTCGAGTACCGAGCTGCCGCTCGACTACGCCTAGGCGCCGCCCCGGTCAGGCGGCGCGGCGCGAGAAGATGGCGCGCGCGCTGTCGGCCTCGTAGAGATCGGCATAGCTGGCGGCATCCCGCGACAAGGTCGCGACACTTTCGAGAATATACGCCACCTCGGCGTCGCTCATCAGCGCCGACAGGTTGAGCCGCACGAAACCGGGCTTTTCCAGCTCCTGACCGGAGAGGATCTCCTCACGGATCCGCGCCGCGGCGGCGGCATCGTGACCGAGCAGCCGCAGCACGTAAGGCCCTGCGCAGGCACAGCCGCCACGCGCCTGGATGCCGAACCGGTCGCTGAGCATCCGCGTCGCGAGCTGCTGGTGGATGAACCCTCCGCGCGGATCGCGGATGCGGAAGGACAGGATCGGCAGCCGCGCCGGCCCTGTCAGCCCGAGCAGCTCGATCCCAGGCACATCGCGCCAAGCGGCGATGGCGCGGGCGGACAAGTCCGCATTGCGCGCCTGCATATGGGCCTGTCCGATATGCTCCTTGACGATCACCGCGAGCGCGGCGCGGATATCGCCCACAACATTCGGCGTGCCGGCTTCTTCGCGCGCTTCGAGCCCGTCGGCATAATCATGCGCCTCAGACGACACGAAGCGCACCGTGCCGCCGCCAACCCAGGTCGGCCTGTCCGACACCACCGCGTCGCGGCGCAGCACGAGGATGCCCGTGGCCCCCGGCCCGCCGATGAACTTGTGCGGCGAAAAGACCAGCGCGTCGATGCCTGCGTCGGGCGCCGGCTCCATCGCCATCGGCAGGTAGGGCCCGCCGCCCGCATAATCCCAGACCATCAAGGCGCCCGCCGCCTTGACCCGCGAAGTCAGCCCGGCGACATCGGCAATGATCCCCGACACGTTCGAAGCGGCCGAGAAGGCGCAGATCACGCGGTCATAGGCCGCCACATCCGCCAGAGCCGCGTCGAGCGCCGGCAGATCCGGGCCACCCTCCGCGCCTTCGGGCAGTTCCACCACCTCGGCCCCGCATTCGCGCCAGGGCAGGATATTGGAGTGATGCTCGTAGGGCCCGATGATGACTTTCACCCGGCCCCGGTCCGCGCCCAACAGCCGCACCAGCCGGTTGAGCCCTGCCGTGGCGCCGCTGCCGGCGAAGATAACGGCATGGTCCGACGCATCGGCACCGCAATGGCGCGCGATGGCCGCACGCGAGGCGGCGCGCAGCCGGGTCATGTAGCTGCCGCAGAACGACGCCTCGGTGTGGCTGTTGGCATAGTAGGGCAGAACCTGCTCCAGCATGAACATCTCGAGCGTCTTCACTGCCCGGCCCGAGGCGACGTAATCCGCATAGACCAGTGGCTTTTCGCCGAACGGCCCCTCGGTCACCGCGCCCTTGCCGACAAGATCGTCGGCCAGCTGCGCCGCAGGCGGAAGCGCGGCGCGGAAAGAGGAGAGAAGTGTTGCCGGATCGGAGATGGACATCGGGGGTCTCCTGCTGTGCATTGGATGCGGCCAAGCCGCGTTTTGAGCTTGGCGAGAGACTATCAGTCCGCGAATGCAGACGGGTTCCAAAGTTCCCGCAATCCGAAGCGGAAAGCGCATTTCCATTCCGGCATTTCAGCAGCTTGTAGAAAACAATGTGGTCTGCCCCCATCGAGAGGTCCGGTTTGATTGTTAGTGCATGGCCGGTCTCTGGTCTATCGGGACGATGCTTTCTGGCGCTGGTGGACGGTATCCCAGAGAGCTATGGGGTCTGATAGTGTTGTAGTGGCGACGCCATCTCTCGATCAGGACCTGGTCTTCGCGTAGCGAGTATAAAACCTCGCCGTTCAGCATTTCGTCCCGGAACCTTGCGTTGAAGCTTTCGCAGTAACCGTTCTCCCAAGGTGAGCCAGGCGCAATGAAGGCCGTCTTGGCACCGACTGCGCCAATCCATGCCCGCACCTTCTTGGCAATAAATTCCGCGCCATTGTCGGACCGTATGCATTCCGGCGGACCGCGCAGGATGAACAGGTCAGTCAAGGCATCCACCACATCGACAGAATTGAGCCTGCGTTTGACACGGATCACCAGCGCCTCCTTTGTGAACTCATCAATGATGTTGAGGGTGCGATATACCCGCCCGTCATGCGTCCGCTCCTGGACAAAGTCATAGGACCAGACGTGGTTCGGGCGTTCTGGCCGGAGCCGAACGCACGAGCCGTCATTCAGCCAGAGCCGTCCCTTCCTGGATTGTTTTCTTGGGACTGTAAGCCCCTCCCGCCGCCAGATCCGCTCTACGCGCTTGTGGTTCACATGCCAGCCGCTGTTGTTCAGCATGCCAGTTATCATGCGATATCCGTAGCGCCCAAACTCTCGCGTCAGCGCGATGATGGTAGTGCCCCGAGAGATGGTGTAAGAGCGCCGACCTTCGGAGAGGTTCAAGGCTGATCAGGTCGCCACGGCGGACAGCCTGACGGTTGTAGTGTCGGTGACACGCGCCAGGCTTTCAAGCGACATGTATCTCCGCGCAACCGTCCATTCGTCATTGGTCTCGAGCATCAGCGCGCCGACGAGACGGACGATGGCCTCGTCGTTCGGGAAGATGCCGATGACGTCAGACCTGCGCTTGATCTCCCGGTTCACCCGCTCCAGTGGGTTCGTCGACGCGATCTGGGCCCAATGCTCACGTGGAAAATCCATGTAGGCGAGGACGTCGTCGCGCGAGGCGTCCATGAGGGCGCCGAGCCGCGCCTGCTTCTCGCGCAGCGCGTCAGCCACGACCTCCCACTGGGCTTCGGCATCCGCCTTGTTTTCCTGGGCGAAGATCGTCTTCAGCATTGCCGCCACGGCCGTGCGCTGCTTGGTCGGAGCATGGGCAAGCGCGTTTCTCATCCAGTGAACGCGACAGCGCTGGTGCGTCGCGTCGAACACCCGCCGCGCGGCAGCCCGCAGCCCCTTGTGGTCATCGGAGACCACCAGCTTCACGCCGCGCAGGCCACGGTCGGCGAGAGAGCGCAGGAAGTCGGTCCAGAACGTTTCTGCTTCGGATGGACCGGTGGCGACGCCGAGAACTTCGCGCTTGCCGTCCTCGTTCACAGCTACCGCTATTATCACGGCGCGGCTGATGATCCGCCCGCTCTCGCGCACTTTCACGTAGGTCGCGTCGAGCCAGAGATAGGGCCAGGCGCCTTCGAGCGGCCGGGAGAGGAATGCATTCACCCGCTCGTCGATTTCGACACAAAGGCGACTGACTTGGCTCTTCGACATGCCGCCAGCGCCCATCGCCTTCACCAGATCGTCTACGGAGCGCGTCGAGACCCCGTGGACGTAAGCCTCCTGGATCACCGCCACCAGCGCCTTCTCAGCAGTCCGTCGCGGCTCCAGGAAGCTGGGCAGGTAGCTCCCCTTTCTCAGCCGCGGGATTTCCAGC
The DNA here is from genome assembly GCF_001975705.1 of Salipiger abyssi. NCBI lineage: Bacteria > Pseudomonadati > Pseudomonadota > Alphaproteobacteria > Rhodobacterales > Roseobacteraceae > Salipiger > Salipiger abyssi. Next base: position 1,964,575 of record NZ_CP015093.1, on the reverse strand, counting down.
GCGATCCGACCGGCACGAGTGTCCCAGTCGCGGTCCCGGTAACCGTTTCGCTGAACCTCCCGCAGGGGAGAGCGAGCGCCCTTCGCGGCACCGGTTCGCGCCTCGACCTCCACTTCCATGATCCGCTCGGCCGCGAAGGCCAGCATCTCGCGCACGAGATCGCCATCGGCCTGCTTCGCAACCAGCTCAATCAGCGTCATTCTGTCATCGGTCATCGTCATCTCCGTTCTTGGTTCAAGGTCTCGCAACCCGAACCTTCTCGAAGATCGGCGGTGGCCGCCAGCGTCACACCCGGCCGCGCGCTGCGCTACGCTGGGGGCTCCGCGCGCGGCCTCCTACACCAAGCGTTGGGACACTACCGCGATGATGTCATCGGTCAGCCGGTCTTCATCCGGCAGACCGATAGGCACCTTGCGCTGTGTCGAGCGATGCTGTCCCAATGTGCGGCAGGTTCGGCGCTCGGATACGCCGAGGGTCTGCCGCACATGCTCGATGCAACAACGGCGGCGGGCGGGGCTCAGTCGTTTCCCCGGGGCGGCCTCGGTAAGGATCACCTTGTCCAGCGTCAGATCTGAAACCGCGCGCCTGAGCCGGGCATCCTCGGTCTCCAGCTGCTTCAGACGTTTGAGCTGATCCCGGCTCATGCCGCCATACTCTTTGCGCCATCGATAGTAAGTCTGCTGCGTCACGCCGATCTGGCGCACAGCATCGGCAATCGAGCTCCCTTGTCCTTGCAGACCTTCAACCTGCCGTAGCTTCAGCACGATCTCTTCGGGCTTGTCTCGCTTTCCAGCCATCTCCTGGTCCTCCTGACATCGGGATAAAACTATCCCAGTTGGTGGACCACTTCAGTGGGGGCACTCCAAGAGGATTTGCCTCTGCCGCGCAGATGGGTGCTGTTGTCCCCACGAAAATCCATGCTGCCTCGATACACACCTATTGCGTGTTGATCGCTTCGCTGATGCCATGCTTCCGGCAGAGCTCCTTGGCGCCTATCCCGGCTTGGTGCCCCTTCAGAATGCCAATGATCCGCTCTTCGCTAAAACGGCTTTTCCGCATGGCCTGTCTCCTGATCTGGAGAACAGGCTAACTTCAAACTGCGGACGTTTCAGGGGAGCAGGTCACGACTTTTGCGGTGATCCACCACCGTCCTCTTTCGGACTGAACAGAGTTTTGCGGGAACATCCACCCAATGGAAGGTTGTTGACTCCGTATTACAGCAGGAGAACCCCGATGGCTTACACTCGCTTTTTCCTCATGATCGCCACCTCGACGCTGCTCATGTTGGGGCTGATGTATCTGAACACCTACCTCGTCAGTCACGTCTTCTGGTCGGAAACTCGGGCCTACATGGCGTTGGTCATGGGCGCGGTCATGGCCTTCGTGATGCTCGCCTTCATGCTGGGCATGTATAAGAACCGCACCGCCAATATCGCGATCTTCATAGGGTCCATCGCCGTCTTCGCCGGGGCGCTGTGGCTCGTGCGCAGCCAGGTGACGGTGCAGGACCGGTCCTACATGAGCGCGATGATCCCGCACCACTCGATCGCGATCATGACCTCATCGCGGGCCAATCTGACCGACCCCCGGGTGCGGGAACTGGCGGACAGCATCGTCTACGCGCAGGACAAGGAGATCGCCGAGATGCGGTATCTGCTGGCGGACATCGCGGCCAATGGCGAGGCGCAGCCGGGGCCTGCCACTGCCGCGCCGGAGCTGAAGGATGCCGCCGACGCGCTGTCGACCGAGGTCGTCAAGACCGTCGATCCGGAGTTCCTGACAGAGGAAGATATCGCAAAGGTCTTCCCCGATGGCACCGCCTGCCGCTTCACCTATACCGAGACCAGCCCGCCGGTGCTCGTGACCGCCGACGATGGCGCGCTGATTCGGGTCAGCGGCGACCTCGTCCGGCTTGAGGCTGACGGAGACAGCTTTGCCGCCGGCCCGCTAACGGCGGAGGTCAACCAGACGGACGACGAGAACCTTCAAGACCTGATCGTGACCGCCGGTTCCGACTACACCGCCGGGTTCCGCGGCCAGTTCACCTGCGCGAACTGAGGAGAGCGCCATGCCCAAGGAAACCAAGCAAACCGCTGCGCTCTACCGCATGGTTATGCCGGAGCACACCTGCCCTTATGGCCTGAAGTCGAAGCACCTGCTCGAAACCCATGGCTACGAGGTGGAAGACCACCACCTCAAGACCCGCGAAGAGACCGACGCCTTCATGAGGGAGCATGATCTGGAGACGACTCCGCAGACCTTCGTCGACGGCAAGAGGATCGGCGGCCACGACGAGTTGCGCATTTTCCTCGGGATCGACCCGCCGAAGGCGGAGCAGAGCGATACCAGCTACCGGCCCGTGATCGCAATCTTCTCTGTCTGCGCGCTGCTGGCGCTTGGTCTGGCCTCGCACCAGCTTGGCACCGTCCTGACCTGGCAGAGTTTCATCTGGTTCATCTCACTGTCGATGACCGTTCTGGCGATCCAGAAGCTTCAGGATGTGGAGCAGTTCTCGACCATGTTCCTCAACTACGACCTGCTGGCGAAAAGATGGGTGCCCTACGGCAAGATCTATCCCTATGGCGAGGCGCTGGCGGGGATCCTGATGACGGCGGGGATCCTGCCGTGGATCTCGGCCCCGGTGGCGCTCTTCATCGGGACGATCGGCGCGGTTAGCGTGTTCAAGGCGGTCTACATCGACAGGCGCGAGCTCAAGTGCGCCTGCGTCGGCGGCGACTCGAATGTGCCGCTCGGGTTCATCTCATTGACAGAGAACCTGATGATGATGCTCATGGGGATCTGGATGGGCGTGCGGGCTTTCGCCGGATGAGTGGAAGGGTGATTGCCCGCCGCAGTTGACGTTGCAACGCGCATCGCTTCATAGTCCGGTCACTCATCCGGAGGTTCTGTGAGGCATATCCTCGTCATCATCGTGCTGATCGTCACCGCCTGGGCGTTCCTGCCCGGCGCGGCTCAGGCGCATGAGATGCCGCATTCGGAGAGGAGCGCCGCCACCATGGAAGGTGACTGCGCCGACTGCCCGGGCATGGACGACACGGGCGGGCACGCCTCGGGTGTCGACTGCCATCACCGGGCGGGCTGCGGTCCGGCAGTCCATGCTTTGCCGGTCTCCCTGTCGTTTACTCTGGAACCGGCGACGACCCGCAGCACGCGTCCTCACGACACGATCGACCCGCGATCCGTCTACCTCTCCCGGGACCTGCCGCCTCCACGATCCTGACGGCTTTGGAGCCGCGACTGCGACACTGATCGCAGTTCAATGATTTGTTCGGCCGCCTTGGCCGAACCCTTCAGGATCATGACCCATGAACAAGATCATTCCCGCCGCCTTGGCCGTCGTTGCCATTGCAGGCGGAGCCTACTACCTCACCCGGCCCAGTGCTCCTGACCCAAGCGCACAGCCGAGAGAAGGCGAACCGCTCGTCTCGATCACGGTGCCGGATACGTTGTCCGCCGATGCCACAATGGGCCAGCGGGCCTTCGACGCGACTTGCGCCGCCTGCCACGGGTCCAATGCCACCGGCAAGATGGGCTTCGGCCCGCCGCTCGTGCACAAGATCTACGAGCCGAACCACCACGCAGACATGGCTTTCGTGATGGCCGTCCAGAACGGAGTCCGTGCCCATCACTGGCCTTTCGGAGACATGCCCGCACAATCCGGCCTGACGAAGGCCGATGTCGGCGGGATCACCACCTATGTCCGCGAACTGCAACGCGCCAACGGGATCGAGTGATATGACCATACGCATGACACGACGCGCTTTCTGTGGTGCTTTGGCCGGAACCGCGGGCCTTGCCGCCCTACCTGTGCGGGCGGCAGGACCGCAGACGCTGACAGCCCGCGTTGCCACCGCGCAGATCGCCCCGCTGAAATATGCCGCGACCGAGGTGTGGACCTATGACGGCGCCTTGCCCGGTCCGGTCCTGCGCGTGCCGCAGGGCGGGCGCCTGGCTCGCCGCCTGGTGAACGACCTGCCGGTACCGACCTCGATCCACTGGCACGGCATCCGCATCGACAATGCGATGGACGGTGTGGCTGGCCTGACGCAGGAGGCGGTGCCGCCGGGCGGAACCTTCGACTACGACTTTGCCGTGCCGGACGCCGGGACGTATTGGTATCACGCGCATACCAACTCGTTCGAGCAGGTGGCGCGCGGTCTTTCCGGCGCGTTGATTGTAGGGGAGGCAGGGCCTCCGGAGGTCGACCGGGATGAGGTGCTCGTCCTCAACGACTGGCTGCTGAACCCCGAGGACGCGCAGTTCATGCAGCCCTTCGGCCATCCCATGAGCCTCAGCCACGGCGGTCGTCTCGGCAATCTGCCGGGCACCAACGGGACCTATGACTATGCCCGCGAAGTGAGGGCCAACGAGCGCCTCCGCCTGCGCCTGATCAACGCGTCCAATGCGCGGATCTTCGTGCTTCGACTCGCGGGTCTCGACGGCTGGACCGTCGCGCTGGACGGCATGCCGCTGCCCGCGCCGGAACCAGTGGAGGCAGAGTTGATCCTCGCCCCGGCACAACGCATCGACCTGATTGTCGATGTAACGGCGGAAGACGGTGAAGCCGCGGCTCTACTCAGGTTCGAAGACGACAACCAGTGGCGGCCGCAAGCCCGGTTCCCGGTCGCGGGCAGCGCCTCCGCCACCCGGCGCGATAGCCCCGCCGCTCTGCCGCCTAACCCGCGCATGGAGGTGCCGGTGATCGACGGCGCCCGGCGGCTCGATCTGGTGATGGAGGGCGGGGCCATGGGCCGGATGTCCGGCGCCATGATGAACGGCCGCTCCATGGGCTTTCGCGAAATGGCGGGGCAGGGTCAGTTCTGGGCACTGTCCGGGCAGGTCGGCATGAACGACACGCCGTTCGCCAGTCTCGATCGGGGCGAGACCGTGTGCCTCAAGTTGACCAACGACACCGCCTTTGCCCATGCCATGCACCTGCACGGGATGCACTTCCGGCAGGTGGCCGAGGACGGCACCCTCGGCCCGATGCGCGACACGATCCTCAGCTATCCGGACGAACCGCTGGAGATCGCCTTCGTCGCCAACAACCCCGGCAAGTGGCTGTTCCACTGCCACATGCTCGGCCATGCCGCGTCGGGCATGACCACCTGGATTAACGTATCCTGAACCACTCAACAGGAAGGAAGACCTATGAAGAAATACGTCGCCATCGCCTTGATCGTCAGCGGCTCCGCGGCCCTTGCCCATAGCGACATGAAAGACCCCGATGTGATGAACCGCATGATGGGCGTGTCGGAACTGGCCAAGCAGATGAAAGCGCGTGCGTCGTGGCAAGTCACAAGGCCATTAGCTTGGCACGTTCTGGCACTTCGACCCGAAAGGCCACTTTGGCATGTGAACTCACGCCGAAGCGCAAATTCTGATTTCTTATTCTACGTCAGTCGGTTCTGGATATCCACGAGCTTGGCCTCGAAGACCTCGGCAGGCGTTCGGTAGCCCAGGCATTTGCGGGGCGTCGCGTTGAGGCGCTGGCAAATCGACCTCAAATATCGATTTGTCAGCGCCGTCGGTTCGGTCGAGCGGGGCAGGAACTTGCGAAGACGGTTGTTGGTGTTCTCGACCGTGCCTTTCTGCCAGGGCGCCCGCGGGTCGCAGAACCAGCTGTCCGCGCCGATCCCATCCTTGAGCCGTTGCCATGCCGAGAACTCGGACCCGCGGTCGAATGTGATGGATTGGCGTGCGTCGGCGGGCAGGGCGGAGAGCCCCTGGATGAGGGCTTCCATGATCGGCTTCGATCGCCGGTCCTCGTTGCGCAGCACGACGGTGTAGCGGCTGACGCGCTCCACCAGGGAGGTCACGTTGATCTTGCCATGCTCCTTGCGGAACATCACGAGGTCACATTCCCAGTGCCCGAACTCAACGCGCTCGGCGACGCGATCCGGTCTGTTTGAAAGGTTCTGCGCATCCGAGATGTGGCTGCGCTGGTACCGGCGGTATCCACGAGGTCTGCGGCGTCTGCGATGCTCGGGCAGGTGCCGGTAGAACTGCTCGGCGCGACCTTCCTTCGAGTAGGTGTAGCGATAGATCGTTTCGTGGCTCACGCGGACACCATGCTGCTCGAGACGCATCCGGCCGGCGATCTGCTCCGGCGACCAGCCAGCCTTGAGACCATGCTCGACGGCAGCTTTGAGCTGAGGGTGCTGAACCATCTTGCGGTGAAGGGCGCGGCGCTTCTCGCTCATGGTCTGAGCGTTCAGCGCGTAGTATCCTGCGAGCTCTGGCAGTCCGCCGCCGTCGAAGTGGTTGCGCTTCAGATCACGATAGATCGTCGAGGGGGCGCGGCTCAGGCGATCCGCGATCTCGGGTATCGGCATCTTGGCTTCACGCCACTTGGCAATCTTGATCCGTTCCTCGAAACTCAGCTGAAGGTAGCAACGACCCATCCCACGTCCTCCACGCAAACTTCTGTTTTGATACAGAATTTGCACTTCGTTTGTGAATCCACCGCCCCGGGCTATGCGGTGTCGCTGGTCAAGGCCGGCGTCCGCTTGCAGGGCTTCGAGACAGGCCCGGTGCGCGCGCCGCTGGTCGATCCGACCTAGGCCGAAGAGGCCGAACTCAAGGCGCTGATCGACGCCGCCGGCAGCCAGTGACCGCACCGCCGCCGTACCGGGGCAGAAGCCCGGTACGGTGAGGCGATGGCGGGGTTCGCCCCTGCCCCCGGCGATTTCCGTCGCGGCGTAAATCGCAGATCTTGACCCTGTTCCCGGGATCGCCTAGGACACCAGACGCCGAGCGGGCGTTGTGTAATGGTAAGACCCTTGCCTTCCAAGCAAGAGATACGGGTTCGATTCCCGTCGCCCGCTCCAGCTTTTCCCGAAATCGACGCGCCGCCCGCAGCGCCACCCGGAAAATCTCCGCTTTCTGCGCCTCTGGCCGGGAAATGCCGTGACGGGCCGCTTGATTCCTGCGACGGGCATGGCACAACACCCCGGCCACAGCACAGGAGAGGGCATGGCACACGGAAATCCGGCAACCGCAGTGGCAGAAGAGCGTGCGAAGTCCCGCAAACTGGGATCGCTCGGGGCGCTCTGGCCGTTCATGCTGCCCTATAAGGGGATGATGCTGGCGGCGGTGCTGGCGCTGATGGCCACGGCGGCGGTGTCGCTGACCCTGCCTCTGGCTGTGCGCCGGGTGGTGGACAATTTCAGCGTCGAGGACGGCGGTCTGCTCGATTACTACTTCCTCGCCGCGCTCGGCATCGCGGGGCTGCTCGCCGTCGGCACGGCGCTGCGCTATGCGCTGGTCACGCGGCTGGGCGAGCGCGTGGTGGCCGATATCCGCAAGGCGGTGTTCGACCGGGTGATCGGTCTCTCGCCGGTGTTCTACGAAAAGATCATGACCGGCGAGGTGCTGAGCCGCATCACCACCGATACCACGCTGATCCAGTCGGTGATCGGCTCCTCGGTGTCGATCGCGCTGCGCAATATCCTGATGATGACCGGCGGGCTGGTGCTGATGCTGCTGACCTCGGCCAAGCTCACCGGGCTGGTGCTGCTGCTGGTGCCGGTAGTGATCGTGCCGATCCTCACGCTGGGCCGCAAGCTGCGCAAGCTCAGCCGCGAGAATCAGGACTGGATCGCCGCCTCCTCGGGCAATGCCGCCGAAGCACTCTCGGCGGTGCAGACGGTGCAGGCCTTCACCCACGAGGCGATCTCGCGCAATGCCTTTGGCGAGGTGACGGAAAAGAGCTTCGACGCGGCGCGGCGGCGGATCTGGGTGCGGGCGCTGATGACCGCCATCGTGATCTTTCTGGTCTTTACCGGCGTCGTCGGCGTGCTCTGGATGGGCGCCTGGGACGTGCGCGCGGGCGAGATGAGCGCCGGCGCGCTGGTGCAGTTCGTGATCTATTCGGTGATGGTCGCTGGCGCGGTCGCCGCCCTGTCGGAGATCTTCGGCGAGTTGCAGCGGGCAGCGGGCGCCACCGAGCGGCTGGTCGAGCTGCTCGCGGCAGAAGATTCGGTCACCGACCCCGCCGCACCTAAGGCGCTGGCCGCGCCTGTCAAAGGCGCCATCGGTTTCGAGCATGTGGGCTTTTCCTACCCCTCGCGCCCCGAGGTGCCGGCACTCGACGATATCGACCTCGCGATCCGCCCGGGCGAGACCGTGGCGCTTGTCGGTCCTTCCGGCGCCGGCAAGACCACCATCGTGCAGTTGATCCAGCGCTTCTACGATCCGGATGCGGGCCGCGTGACCCTCGACGGCGTCGCGCTGGACGAGATGACGCGCGACGCCTTCCGCCGGCATATCGCGCTGGTGCCGCAGGATCCGGTGATCTTCGCCGCCTCGGCACGCGAGAACATCCGCTTCGGCCGGCCCGATGCCAGCGATGCCGAGATCGAGACGGCGGCCAAGGCGGCGGCGGCGCATGGTTTCATCTCCGCCCTGCCCGAAGGCTACGACACCTATCTGGGCGAGCGCGGCGTGATGCTGTCGGGCGGCCAGAAACAGCGCATCGCCATCGCCCGGGCGATCCTGCGCGACGCGCCGGTGCTGCTGCTCGACGAGGCGACCTCGGCGCTGGATGCGGAAAGCGAGCGCGCGGTGCAGGCGGCGGTCGACCGGCTCGCCGAAGGCCGCACCACCATCATCGTCGCCCACCGACTGGCCACGGTCAAAAAGGCCGACCGCATCGTGGTGATGGAGCAAGGCCGCATCGTGGCGCAGGGCTCGCATGACGCGCTGGTGGCAGAGGGCGGGCTCTATGCCCGGCTGGCACGGCTGCAATTCACCGACGGCATCGCCGCTGAGTGAGGCAACCGCAAGTGGCCGAGGCTTGCGCGCTGCGTCGCGACCTGTCGCTGTCGCTTCACTCACCGGGTCAATCGCAGCCTCACCCCATGTCGCAAGCGGCAGCCGGCGGTGCGCCAGCGCCTGGCACCGGTCCGCGCCTGCGCAACGGCAAGACGCTGGATCGCCCTTTGATATGATTACGAAAAAACGGCCAACACCCCATGCCGGAGCGCCGATAGTTGAAATCCACGCACCCGCCGGCAATTGAATGCGAGGCAGCTGGCATAGTAGATCGGGAAACCCCTGCGCCGCTGGCCTCAAAAAACACGACACAATAGACCTAAGCCCATATTCAAAAAAGAATACTTTCTGAAAAAGAAACATGACGCCTCGACCCATAACCTTCCCGTTTCCAACAGGGGTCGCACACAGGCGCAACAATATGAGCGCTCAAAATTTCAAATTATATTCATACACTTGCCAAAAAACCCACCTCCTCGAACGTCTCATCGCACAATAGACGCGATCCCTGACGGAACGAGCCGCGCCAGGCTCTTCACAAAAATCACATCACAAAAACCGAATTAAACGGCATGCGCGAAGTAATTACTCCAGGTCTCGAGCGCAGTCGCATTTGATCGCCCAGAAAATCTTTTTATTTTGCACAAATTTTAAACAAGCCATGGGGTTTCACCTGCCGCAACCGCCGATCTGCGCGCCGTCCGGAAAACCTCACCTTGTCAGATTTGCGAGAATCGCCCTACGCTCCAGTCATTACTTCGACGTCATTTATGACAACTGGCTTTTTAACCGTCTTGGCCCGGGGGCATTATGGTTTATGCAATTTCCGACGAATCTCGTCTGAATATTTTCACCCAATCCAATCAGAACAATGTCACCCTCGCGGCACTTGCCGGGGGCGGATACGTGGCGGTCTGGCAGTCGAATGGCCAGAATGGCAGCGGAACGGGACTGACCGCGCAGCTTCTGACAGAGTTCGGCGAACCGACCGGGCTGCCCTTCTTCATCGAGACCGACACGCTGGGCAATCAGGTCATCGGCGACGTCGCAGGTACCGCCGATGGCGGCTTCGTCGTGACCTGGGAGGGCGACGGCGCCACCGAGATCCTGGCGCGCCAGTTCGATGCCACAGGAACCCCCGTCACCGCCGAATTTCAGGTCAACTCCGAGACCTATTCCACGCAGATCTCGCCGAATGCGGCTGCACTGAGCGGTGGCGGCTATGTCATCGCCTGGGCCTCCTATAACGACGAGACCTATACCTACGACATCCGCGCCCAGCGCTTCGACGCCTCCGGCGCGCCCGCAGGCGCGGAATTCACCGTCAATACGACCCTGACGAACGGCCAGTACGCGCCCGAGATCACAGCGCTCAACGGTGGCGGCTTTGTCGTGGTCTGGGAGGACCGCTCCGGCGCCGACGGCTCCGGCTATGGCATCTTCGCGCAGCGCTACAACGCCGCTGGGGTGGCGCAGGGCGGCGAAACCCAGATCAACACCACGAACACGACCGGAACCCAGACCGAACCGGATGTCATGGCGCTGACCGGCGGCGGGTTTGTGGTCGTCTGGACGGATCAGAACGGCGCGGACGGATCGGTCTATGGCATCTACGGCCAGATCCTCGACGCATCCGGAGCCCCGGTGGGCGGTGAATTCCAGATCAACCAGAGCACCGCGTCCTATCAATGGCAACCCTCGGTCACCGCCACCTCGGATGGCGGTTTTTTCGTCACCTATTCCAGCTATACCTCGCCCGCTCCCGGATCGCCCTACGATATACTTGGGCGGCATTTCGACTCGACCGGCACCGCCACCGGCGATGAGGTTGTCGTCACCCAGGACGGCGCCGGCAACCTGCCTGAACATCCCGACAGCGTGATGCTGTCCAGCGGCGCCATTGTCGTCGCCTGGGACTATCCCGCAAGTGCTGGCGACGGCTCCGGCGACGCGGTCTACCAGCGCCTCTTTGCCCTCGACGGCGAAACCGTCGCCTTGCCGGTCAGCCCGACTCTCGAAGGCGTCGATCCGGCCATCACCTTCACCGAAGCCCAGATACAGGCCGCGCCGCAGATCCTCGACCTCAGCGGCGCGGTCGCGGTGTCAGGACCGGCCGATTTCGACGGCGGACGGCTGACCGTCAGCCGAATTACCGCGCGCGGCGATACGACCCCCTATTCCTCCGCGCTCGGCTATGAGGACGATATCCTCGGCCTGCGCGATCAGGGCACCGGTGCGGGACAGATCGGCCTCAGTGGCACCACCGTCAGCTTTGGCGGCACGGCCATCGGCACAATCGTGTCGGACGGAACGCTGGGCGCGCCGCTGGAGATTGTCTTCAACAGCAATGCGACGCCCCAGGCGGTCGAGGCGCTGGTCGAGAACCTGACCTACGCCAACCCGTCAGACGATCCGATCGCGCAGACACTGCTGGCCATCCGGATCGAGGATGGCGATGGGGGCACGAGCGACGCCGCGGTGATCGACGTCACGGTCCTTCCCGAAACCGATGCCACTGCGCCGGTTTTCGAAACGGAAATGCAGGTGAATACCTACACCGCATCGACCCAGCGCAACCCGACGGTCGCCGCGCTGAGCGATGGCGGCTGGGTGGTCATGTGGGAAAGCTATGGCCAGGACAGCCGGATCCAGGTCGACTACGGGATCATCGGTCAGCGCTATGATTCCCACGGGGCAGCTATCGGGCCGGAGTTCCTCGTCACCACGCAGCTTTTGAACAGCCAGACCGCGGTCGATGTGACGGCGATCACCGGCGGCGCCCATGCCGGCGGCTTCGTGGCCACATGGTACGACGCGGCGAATGGCAGCGAAGGCTATGTCCGCGCGCAGATCTTCGATGCATCGGGCGCCCGGGTGGGTGGCGAAATCGCCGTGCCCTCCAGCACCTACAGCACGCAGTCCGAGGCGCGCGTGGAAAGCTTTGCCGATGGCAGCTTCGCGATTGTCTGGAGCGCCAACCACAGCGGCAGCGGCACCGATGTGATGCTGCGCCTTTTCGATGCCTCGGGCAGCCCGATAGGTGGCGAGAGCTTTGTCTCCACGACGACGGCAAACGCCCAGAGCACGCCCGACATCGCGGCACTGGCTGGCGGCGGCTTTGCCGTCACCTGGTCCGGCGACGACACGGGCACCGCCACGCGGGAGATCTTTGCCCGGCTCTTCGACGCAAGCGGAGCGGCGGTCTCGGCCGAGATCGCGGTCAACAGTGCCACTGCCGGCCAGCAGAACGCTCCCGCCATCGTCGGGCTGACCGGCGGCGGGTTTGTCGTGGTCTGGACCGATGAAAGCGGCCTCGACGGCAGTCTTTGGGGCACCTACGGACAGATCTTTGCGGCCAACGGAACGCCGGTCGGCACGCAGTTCCTGATCAACGAACTGACCGGCAGCTACCAGTACCAGCCCGAGATCACGGCGCTGCCCGGTGGCGGGTTCTCTGTCGTCTTCAGCTCGACCGCGTCGGCATATAACGGCTATGACGTGCTGATGCAGACATATGACGCCGCCGGCAACCGGATCGACGGCGAGACCCGCGTCAGCCAGCTTCCCCAAGGCACGCAGGAAAACCCCTCTCTGGCGACGCTGGCCAATGGTGACGTGATCGTCGTCTTTGAGGACCAGAACGGCACGGATGGCTCCGGTACGGGCATTTTCCAGCAGATCATGGGCGATCCGGCGCATTATCCTCCGGCCGACGCCAACCCGCGCATCAGCATTGCCGAGCACGCCGTCACGCTGACCGAAGCCGATGTCAACGCAGGCCCGCAGCTCCTGTTCGAGGGCGTCGATGTCGGCGACGCCGACAGCGCCGATTTCGACGGCGGACGGCTGACGGTCTATGTCGCCGACATCGCCGGCGCTGGCAGCCAGTTCTCCGCACCCGACGATTTCAGCCAGGACCAGATCGGCATTCGCGATCAGGGCACCGGTGCAGGGCAGATCGGCGTGTCCGGCAACAGCGTCACCTATGGCGGCGCGGTCATCGGCACGATCGCGCCCGTCAGCGCCAGCGGCGTGCAGCTCACGGTGGACCTGACCGCCGCGGCCACGCCGCAGGCCGTCGAAGCGCTGCTTCAAAACGTCACCTACGCCAATCCTTCCGACGACCCGGAAGCCACCCGCACGGTGCGGGTCATGCTGACCGACGGCGATGGCGGTGTTTCGAACCCGACCGATATCAGTGTCACGCTGACACCCGAACTCGACGGTTTTGCGGCAGCCGCGCCCGAGCAACAGGTCAACAGCTTCAGCTATGGCAATCAGACGGCGCCCGGGATCGCCACTCTGAACACCGGCGACTACGTCGTGGTCTGGAGTTCTTATGACCAGGACGCCGGCAGCAACGATGACGGCGTCTACGCCCAGCGCTTCGACGCCACCGGCCAGGCGCTCGGTGAGGAATTCCAGATCAATACGACGACGGCCTCCAGTCAATCGGATGCCGATATCGCGCCCATCGCGGCGGCCGATGGCGGCGGCTTTGTCGTGGTGTGGCGGGACACGGACAGCAGCGCTGCCGGCGAAATCATGGCGCAGGTCCTCAACGATGACGGCACGCCGCGCGGAACGGAATTCCAGGTCGAGACCAATACCAGCTCGACGCAGTATCAGCCGGCCGTAGCGCAGGTCGCGGGCGGGTTCATCGTGGCCTGGGCGTCCTATGAGGCGGGCAGCTACAATATCAAGGCTCAGTTCTTCGACGGATCCGGCAGCGCGCTCGGCGCGGAATTCTCCGTCGCCTCGACCGCCGGCACCGAACGGCTGCCCGCCATCGCGACCGGCCCATCCGGCGAGATCCTCATCGCCTGGCAGGACGAAACGACCAACGATGTCCATGCGCAGCGTATCGACGGCAGCGGTGCCGCCATTGGCAGCGCCTTCCAGCTCAACGAAACCGCAGCAGGCAGGCAGTACCTGCCGCAGGTGACCTATCTGAGCGACGGGCGCATCGTTGCGGTCTGGACCGATCAGAGCGGGCTCGACGGCTATGGCTACGGCGTCTTTGCCCGGCTCTTCGCCGCGGACGGAACCCCGCTCGGCGGCGAGTTCCTCGTGGCGGAGGATGTGAACGGCAACGAATACGGCATCGACGTCATGGCTCTGTCCGATGGCGGCTTTGCAATCAGCTATGACGGCGCCAACGACGCCAGTGGCGGCGGCGCCTTCGCGCAGATCTACAACGCCGACGGGTCGCGCCGCGACGGACCGCTGCAACTCAACGAAGAGACGTCGAGCACCCAGTATGGCCCGGTTTTGACCGAGGTATCCGATGGCACCGACGCCGGGCTCGCTGCGGCCTGGGTCTCGAGCAACAGCGGCAGCGCGGGCGATGGCTCCGGCTACGGCATCTTCACCCGTGTCTTTGGCCCGGAGAGCAGCTTCCAGCCTGCCAACCTGGCACCGGTGCTCGACAATCTCGATGCCATCGCCGATTTCGGCGTGGCCGACGTGACCTCGCCCATGTTGATCGACAACGCCGTCGAGCTGAGCGACGCCGACAGCGCCGATTTCGATGGTGGCGCGGTCACGCTGCGCTATCTCGATCACCAGGCCGGAGCCGATGCGCAGCTCAGCATCATCGCCGGGCGCGGCATCTCTGTATCGGGCAGCGATATCCTCTATGACGGCACTGTCATCGGCACCGTCGATGCCACCGACAACGGCGTGAACGGCGCCGATCTGGTGATCTCGCTCAACGCCAATGCCAATGCCGCGAACGTACAGATTCTCATCGAACGCCTCGGCTACAGCTCGACGGCGCCGGTTGTCGGCGTCGACCGCTCGGTCAGCCTGCGGATCAGTGACGGCGATGGCGGGCTCAGCGCCGGCGAAAGCATCCGTCTCGAAATCGAAAGCGCCACACCTGCGCTTGGCAACAGCCTTGCCGAGATCGACGACGCCTATGCCACCGAAAGCCAGGTCGAGGCCGGGCTGCGCCTCGATCCCTCGATCGAGTTCAACTATGACCTCGGAAACGGGTTCGATGGCGGTTATGTCGAGATCTCCTATCGCACCACAACGCGCGGCACGACAGCGTTCGAAACGCTGAGCGTCGCCGATATCGGAACCGGCACCAATCAGATCGGCATTTCCGGCACCGACATCACCTTTGGCGGCGTGGTCATCGGCAACATCGACGCCACCGCGAACGGCCAGTCGGGCGCCGATCTGCGGGTGAACCTGGTCGCCGCGGCGACCCCCGACGCGATCACCGCGCTGATCGAAGCGCTGACCTATTCCAACAGCTCCGACGGCCCGCCCGAGCAGGTGAACCTGGAAATCGAGGTGCGCGACGCCGCGAATTCCAGCACCGGATCGCCGGATTTCGAACTCTACATCACGCGCGAGAACGATGGGGGCGCGCAGCCGCTGGGCGACGCGGCGCAGGTCAACGCCTTCAGCATCGGCGATCAGCAAAACGCGGCCATCACGGAGCTTGCCGATGGCGGCTTCGTCGTCACATGGCAGAGCTACAATCAGGACAGCGCCAGCGGCTACGACTGGGGGATTTACCAGCAGCGCTATGACGCCGAAGGCCAGCCGGTCGGCCCCGAAGAGCTGGTGAACGAAACCACCGCCGGCAGCCAGAGCGACCCGCATGTGAGTGCGCTCGGCACCGGCGGCTGGGTGACCGTCTGGGAATCGAATGACAACAGCGGCTCGGGCATCTGGGCGCGGATCCACGACGCCAGCGGCGTGCCCGGCGCCGAGTTTCAGGTAAACGTCCAGACCAGCTCGACACAGCAGCTGCCGCGCGTCACCGCGCTCTCCAACGGGAATTTCGTCGTAGCCTGGGAATCCGCGACCTCTGGCAGCGCAGGCGACGGCAATGGTTACGGCATCGTCGCGCGCATCTTCAGCGCGACCGGTACGCCGCTCGGCGCGGGCGACCTGATCCTCAACAGTCTCACCACCGGCAGCCAGCAGGATGTCGATCTCGTGGCGCTGTCCGGTGGCGGCTTTGTCGCAGTCTGGGAGAGCAACGGGGTGGACGGAGACGGCGACGGGATCGCTTTCCAGCGCTTCGACAACAGCGGTAGCCCGCTGGGCGGCGAAACGGTGGTGAACACCACCGCCACCGGACACCAGCGCAATCCGAGCGCCGGCGCGCTCACAGACGGCGGCTTTGTCGTGGTCTGGGACAGCCCGGACGGCAGCGGCGACGGCGTTTTCATGCAACGCTTCTCTGCCACCGGCAGCACAGTGGGCGGCGAGGTGCAGGTGAGCGACTGGCAACCGGCGTCGCAGTACCAGGCCGATGTGACCGGCACCACCGATGGCGGTTGGATCGTCACCTTCTATGACGGCGATTATCGCGGCACCGGCAGCTACAATGTCTACGCCCAGCG
This sequence comes from Salipiger abyssi, assembly GCF_001975705.1. Classification (NCBI taxonomy): domain Bacteria; kingdom Pseudomonadati; phylum Pseudomonadota; class Alphaproteobacteria; order Rhodobacterales; family Roseobacteraceae; genus Salipiger; species Salipiger abyssi. The sequence continues at coordinate 1,948,412 of NZ_CP015093.1, read as the reverse complement.
CTATGCCCCGGACGGCAGCCGCATTGACAGCAACACCCGTGTCAACGCCGCCACCGACGGCACCCAGAGCGACCCCGCGATCGCCGCTCTGAGCGACGGGCGCGTCGCCATTGCCTATACCAGCACAAGCAGCGGCAGCGCCGGCGACGGGTCCGCCAACGGGGTGTTCCTGACCCTGATGGGCGACCCCGCCGAAACCCAGAGTGTCGCGCCGAACCTCGCACCGATTGCGGATGTCACCCTCGGTGAAGCGGCGATCAACGCCGGCGCGGCGGCGCTGTTCCTGCCCGGCTCCATCGCGATCTCCGACAGCGACAGCGTCGATTTCGACGGCGGCCGCCTCATGGTTCATGTTGTTCGCGTCAATGCCGCGACCGCGCAATTCGCCAGCCCCGACGATTTCTCACAGGATGTGTTCGGCCTTCAGGGCAGCGGCATTTCCGTTTCTGGCGGCGTCGTCAGCGTCGACGGCATCGTCGTCGGCAACCTGCTGCGCGACGGCCAGAGCGGAGCGGGGCTGGAAATCGCTCTCACCGCAGGGGCAACGCCAGAGCGTATCGAGACCCTGCTCGGCGGGCTCACATATGCCAACAGCTCGAATGATCCCAGCGCTCTGCGCGAGGTGGAGATCACCCTCTCGGACGGCGACGGCGGCGTGCTCGAACACACGACGTTCGAGGTGATCATCACGCCGGAAACCGACGGGTTCGAGATGATCGGCGGCGAAGCACAGGTCAACAGCTTTACTGCCAACACACAGAACGCGCCGGCGGTGGCCGGGCTCGCCGGCGGCAGCTATGTGGTGGTCTGGCAATCCTACAATCAGGACAATCCCGGCGATAACGACTACGGCATCATTGCCCAGCTGATGGATCCCTCGGGCCAGCCGATCGGACCCGAACTGGTGGTGAATACCACGGTTGCCGCGTCGCAAGTCGCGCCGGATGTGGTCGCGCTCTCCGATGGCGGCTTTGTCGTCGCGTGGTCGGGAACCGGCCTCATAGACGGGAACGGCACCTTCGCGCAGCGCTTCGATGCGACAGGCGCGGCGGTCGGCTCCGAATTCCGGCTGAACGATACCGTCTCGGGCGGGCAGGACAGCGTCGCTCTGGCGGCGGTGCCGGGCGGCGGGCTGATCGCGGTCTGGCGGAATTACTCGACCAGCGAGATCGAGGCCCGGCTGTTCGATGCCTCCGGCGCGGCGCTGGGAAGCGAATTCGCCGTGAGCACGACCTTGGGCGGCGTGCTCGATCCGGAGGTCATCGCGCTTTCCGGCGGCGGCTTTGTCGTTGGCTGGAATCTCGGCGACACGCTCTACGCGCAGCGACTGGATGCCACCGGAACCCCCGTCGGCACCGAGTTCACTGTAAGCACCGGTGGCGCGGGCACGATCTCTGACGCGCAGCTCGCGGCCCTGAGCGGCGGCGGCTTCGCCGTTGCCTGGACAGAGAGCGGCGGCCAGGACGGAAACGGCTGGGGGATCTACGCCGCAACCTATGACGCGGCCGGAAACGTGCAGACCGCTCCGTTCCTGGTCAATGAATACGTGAATTCCACGCAGAACGAGCCGGCGATCTCGGCCACCGCCGACGGCGGCTTTGTGGTCACCTTCCGCGATAATTCCGCCGCGCTCGACACCAGCGGGTACGGCATCGTCGCCCAGCAGTTCGACGCCAATGGCAACCGCATCGACGGCAGCCTTCTCGTCAACGAGGAAACGAGCGGCTCGCAGACGCAGCCGGCAGTCGCCCTGCTCGCCTCCGGAGCGCTGGCCTTTGCATGGACCTCGCCGAGCTCCGGCACCGCCGGTGACGGCAGCGGAGATGGCGTATTCTCGCGGATCCTCGGCGATCCGGCGGCGTTCGCGCCCGAGGAGCGTCCGGTGCTCCAGGGGCTGAACGACGCGGTCGCCATGACGGAACTCGCGCTGAATATCGGGCCGCAGTTGATCGACGCGAATGCCGCCGTCGCGCTGTCGGACAACGACAGCAGCGATTTCGATGGCGGCTTCCTGCGTGTCGACATGGTGCGCGACAGCCTGGCCTATGACCATCAGGTCGCCCCGCCGGACAACAGCGCGCAGGACAATCTGGGGCTGCGCCAGGCCCAGGGGATCACCGTCTCGGGCGGCGCTGTCTCGGTCGGCGGAACCGTGGTCGGCCAGATCACCGAAAGCGGCGTGGCCGGCGCGCCGTTCGAAATCACGTTCAATGCCAATGCCAGCGTCGCCGCGATCGAGCTGCTCATCGAGAATCTGACCTACCGCAACAGCTCGGATGCGCCCGAAAGCACCCGCATCGTGCGGGTGCAGGTTGGCGATGGCGACGACGGTGCCAGTGACCCGGCCTTCGTCACGATCAATATCGCACCGCAGACCGATGGGGCGACACCGCTTGCGGGCGAACGCCAGGCCAATACAACGACCGCGAGCCATCAGTCCGAAAGCGATGTCGCACGGCTCGACGATGGCGGTTTCGTCATCGTCTGGCAGGGCTGGGACAGTACCGACAGCACCTATTCGATCTTTGGCCAGCGGTTCGACGCCAATGGCAACCCGGTCGACACCGAATTCCTCGTGAACACCGATGTCACCGGCTACAAGCACGAGCCCGAGGTCACGGCGCTGGACACCGGCGGATGGGTGGTCACCTGGCACGACAGCGACGGGCAGGACGGCAGCAGCAACGGCGTCTTTATGCAGCGCTATGCCTCGGATGGCAGCCCCGCCGGCACCGAGACGCAGGTCAATACCTACACCAACTCGACGCAGTACGACGCCAGCGTCACCGTATTGTCCAACGGCGACTATGTGGTGACCTATGCCAGCTACAACAACACCGGCGCCGGCGCCGGCGGCAGCGGATATGACGTCTTTGCCCAGGTCTTCCAGGCCGATGGCACACCGGTCGGCACCGAGTCCCTGGTGAACACCGAAGTTGCGAGCGGACAGGAGATGCCTTCTGTCACCGCGCTCGCCAGCGGCGGCTTTGCGGTTTCGTGGGAATCCGCCAGCTCGGGCAGCGCGGGCGATGGCTCGGGCGACGGTATCTTCGCGAGGATCTATGGCAACGCGGCTTCGGGCTATGCGCCGGTCGCCGCCGAGTTCGCGGTCAATGACTACACCGAGAATGCGCAGCAGCTGCCCGCCATCGCGATGCTCAACAGCGGCGGCTTTGTCATCACCTGGGAAAGCTACGGCGCGGATGGCAGCACCGAGGGTATCTTTGCGCAGATCTTCGATGCCGGCGGCACCGAGGTCGGCCAGGAATTCCGCGTCAACGACGAACGCATCGGCTACCAGACCGCACCGGATGTGACCGGGCTGTCGAATGGCGGCTTCGTGGTGACCTATATCTCCGACGACGGCTACGGCAACGGTGTCTATGCCCAGCAGTACGACGCGGCGGGAAACCGTATCGACGGCCCCGTGCTGGTCAACACCGCCATCGAAAGCAACCAGGACGAGGCCTCGGTCGCCGCGCTTGACGCCGGCGGCTTTGTGGTCAGCTACACCTCGCAAACCAATGGCGCCGCGGGCGATGGCGATGGCAACGGCATCTTCTACCAGGTCTTCACAAATACCTCGCCGATCGTGACCAACGTCTCCGCGACGACCGCCGAAGACGTCAGCCTCGTGCTCGACGCCGCGACGTTCGAGGCCGGCTTCTCCGATCCGGAAGGCGATCCCATGGTCGCGATCCGGATCGACGTGCTGCCCTCGGTGGGAACGCTGGAATATATGGGCTCGCCCGTCACACCGGGCCAGGAAATCACCGTTGCCGAACTCGATGCCGGCGCGCTGGTCTATATCCCGGTTCCGGATTTCAACGGCAGCGCGGATTTCGGCTGGACCGGCACCGATGGCAGCGGTTACGCCAATGCCATCGCGCTCAGCAACATCACGGTGACCCCGGTCAACGACCCCGTGGGTCTCGGCCCGGTTCCCAACCAGAGCATCGGCGAAGGCAGCACGCTGTCGCAGCAACTGAGCTTTGCCGATCCCGACGGCGATACCTACGCGGTGACGGTGAACTACGGCGAGGGCGACGCGGATGTAAGCTTCAACACCACGTCGCATGCGCCCTATCTCAGCAATCACTACGAATCCGAAGGCGTCTATACCGTCACGCTCAGCGTCGACGACGGCGCGGGATCGGTAGAGAACACCAGCTTTACCGTGACCGTGAACAACGCCGCGCCCAACGCCGACAATGAGACTTATTCCACCGACGAGGACACCGCCGTCTCCGGCGTCAATATCTTCACGGGCGACAGCGATCCCGGCGGCGATCCGTTCACCATCACCGAGATCGACGGCGTTGCCTATACGCCGGGCGACACCGTAACGCTGGCCTCCGGCGCCTCGGTGACCGTCTCGGCGAGCGGCGATCTGGTCTACGATCCCAGCAGCTCGGCATCGCTTCAGGCGCTGGCCAGCGGCGGCTCCGCCACCGACAGCTTTACCTACACGATCGAGGATGATGGGGGGCTCACGGACACCGCGGTGGTCACCGTGTATGTCTCGGGCGCCGACGACAATGTTTCGGCGCAGGACGACGCCTTTACCACCGACGAGGACAGTGCTGTCACCGGCTCGGTCTTTGCCGACAATGGCAACGGCGCCGACACGGATCCCGAAGGCGATACGCTGACCGTGGTGCAGGTCGATGGCGACGCGCTCAATGTCGGCGCGCCCCGGGCCCTGTCAGGCGGCGGGGTGCTTCAGATCGACAGCGACGGCAGCCTCAGCTTCAACGCCGCCGGCCAGTACGAAGAGCTGGGCGTGGGCCAGACGCGCGACATCTCCTTCATCTATGTGGTCGAGGAGTCCGGCTCCGGCCTCACCGCCAGCGCGCAGGGCACCGTCACCGTCACCGGCGTGAACGACGCGCCCGTGGCGGACAACGAGACCGCCTTCACCAATGCGGGTACACCGGTCGAGATCTTCGTGCTTTCCGGCGATTACGACCCCGACCAGACGGACACTCCGGGCCTTGCCTCGGTGGGCACCGCGAGCAACGGAAGCGTTTCGATCAACGACAACGCAACGCCGGGCGATACCACCGACGACAGCGTGATATATACACCTGATGGCGGGTTCTCGGGCAGCGACAGCTTTACCTACACGGTGAGCGACGGCAATGGCGGCGTCGATACCGCGACTGTCACCGTGAACGTGCAGGGCAATACCGCGCCGGTCGCCAACAATGATTTCGCCGCGACCATCTATCAAACACCGGTGACCATCGACGCGGGCGGCAACGATATCGACGCTGACGGCGACGCGCTCTCGGTGACGGCGGCGGGCCCCGCCGGCAACGGCACCGTCATCATCGACGACAACGGCACGCCGGGCGACAGCAGCGACGACCGCATCGTCTATACGCCCGATACCGGGTTTTCCGGGTCCGACAGTTTCAGCTACACGGTCAGCGACGGCACCGACAGCGCCACCGCCACGGTCAGTGTCTCGGTTGCGGCACCGGCCGATGTCGTCTCGACCTTCGACACCGACACCGAGGGATGGACGGTCACGGGCGATGTCACCGGGCTGCAATGGGTTGCAACCGGGGGCAATCCCGACGGGCATATCGAGGCCACAGACCTCGCCACCGGCCCTTACTGGTACTGGGTCGCGCCGGGTGCCTTCCTCGGCGACCGCAGCGCCTATTCCGGCGGCAGCCTCACCTTCGACCTGAGCAGCGGCGGCGGCAACGGATCGGCAAACGCCGCGCCGGATCTGCTGCTCACGGGCGGCGGGGTGACCATCGCGCTCGATATCGGGCAGGCGGATGCCGCCTGGACGAGTTTCACCACCTATCTCGACACCCGCAGCGACTGGAGGGTTGGCACGGAATCCGGTGCTGTCGCATCGCAGTCCCAAATCGACGCGGTGCTGGCCGACCTGCAAAGCATCGAGATCCGGGGCGAGTACCGCAGCGGTGTCGATGTCGGCACGCTCGACAATGTCATTCTTGCACTGCCCGTGCCCAACGTGGCGCCGGTCGCGACGGATGACAGCGCGACGACCGACGAGGATACCGCGACCGACATTTCCGTGCTGGCCAATGACAGCGACAGCGATGGCGGAACGCTCTCGGTCGCAGCCGTCTCCAACGGGGCGCACGGCACCACGGCGATCAATCCCGATGGCACGATCACCTATACCCCGGTTGGCAATTTCGCCGGCAGCGACAGTTTCACCTACACGCTGAGCGACGGTCAGGGCGGAACCGATACCGCCAGCGTCGCGATCACGGTCACCGAGGTGAACGACGCTCCGGTCGCCGGGAACGACAGCGAAACCGTGGTCGAGGATGGCACGCTCACCGGCAATGTCAGCGGGAACGACAGCGATGTCGACGACGCATCGCTGAGCTACACCCTGCTGAGCGGCCCCTCCGACGGGGCGCTGACCTTCAATGGCGACGGCAGCTTCAGCTATTCGCCGGACACCGATTTCGCCGGCTCCGACAGCTTCACCTATCAGGTCTCGGACGGGCGCGGCGGGACCGATACGGCCACGGTCTCGATTACCGTCACACCCGAGAATGACGCGCCGGTGGCGGTGAATGACAGCTACGTCCTGAACGAAGATGTCTTCTCCGGCGCCAACGCGGCAGGCGGCGTTCTCGCCAACGACGCGGATGCCGATGGCGACAGCCTCACCGTCTCGCTCATCTCGGACACGTCGCACGGGACGCTCAGCCTCAGCCCGGATGGCAGCTTCAGCTACGATCCCGATCCCGATTTCAATGGGTTCGACAGCTTTACCTACGAAGTGTCCGATGGCAGTGGCGGCACCGATCAGGCAACCGTGTCGCTCCAGATCAACCCGGTGAACGACGCGCCGGTAGCCGTGGATGACAGCTTCTCCACCGGTTTCGAAACGGCGATCACGATCCCGGCTCCAGGCCCGCTGGCCAACGATACCGACGTGGACGGGGATACGCTGACCGTATCGTCCATCCTGCCGGGTGCGAACGGAACCGTCAGCGGCGTCGCTGCGGACGGCACGTTCACCTTTACGCCTAACGCGGGCTTCTCCGGCACCGAAACGCTCAGTTACATCGTCTCGGACGGCACCCTGACGGATACGGGCACCATAACCATCCAGGTCGCTCCGCCGGTCTCGGCCTTCTCGATCGCAGACATTACCATCGGCGAGGGCGACGGCACCGCCACCTTTACCATTACGCGCACTGGCGACACCAGCGTGGCCAGCGACCAGTTGACGGTGGGCTTTACCGACGGCACGGCGCTGGCAGGCAGCGATTACACTGGCGGACTGTTCCTGCCCTTCACATTCGCCGCTGGCCAGACGATTACGACGGTCTCGACAGGCATCATCGACGACGCGCTTGTCGAGGGTGACGAGAGCTTCTTCCTAGAACTGCGCGCCCACTCGTCGGGCACGCTGCTGGCCACCGGTCAGGCGACGATCACCGACAACGACATCGCCAATGATGCCCCCGGGCTCGAGGCCGGGCTGGACGAAACGATCAGCGAGGGCGAGACCCTCACCCGCACGCTGAGCCTTACCGATACCGACACCCAGACCCGCAGCTTTACCGTCGACTGGGGTGACGGTTCGGCCCCCGAAAGCTTCGACAGCGGCCTCACCGATCCGCAGATACAACACGATTATCTCGACGACGGGCTCTATACCGTAACGGTGACGGTAGACGACAACGCCGGCGCCGCGAACTCGACCGAAACCGACAGCTTTGCCGTGACGGTCGGCAATCTGCCGCCGGTGGCCGCGGCCGACAGCGGCACGGTCTCGGAAGACGGGCCCGCCGCAAATCTGGGATCGCCGCTGCTCAACGACAGCGACCCGGGCTTCGATACGATCACGATGACGGGTTACGCCGGTATCTCCTCGTCCGATGCGGCCTTCTTTGACACGCCAAACCTGCTGCCTTCGGGCGCGACGATCACCTTCACCAGTTCCGGCGATTTCGTCTACGATCCGAACGGCGCCTTCGAAACGCTGGCGGCGGGCGCGAGCGCCACCGACAGCTTTACCTACACAATCGAAGACGAAGACGGCGCCACCGATACCGGCACCGTGACCGTCACGATCAACGGCGAGAACGACGCGCCGGTCTATGCCGACATCCCGGTGACGACCGCCGAGGATACCGCGATATCCGTACCGTTCGACAACGCCACCGATGTCGACGGCGACCCGCTCTCCTACAGCGTGCACAGCGCGCCCGCGAACGGTTCGGTGGCGGTCAACGCCCTAGGTGAGGTGATCTACACGCCCGATCCGGATTTCAACGGAACCGACAGCTTCGACATGCTGGTCGAGGACGGCAATGGCGGCAGCGATACGGCGACCGTCACCGTCACGGTGACGCCGGTGAACGATGCGCCGGATGCAGTCGGCGACAGCGGCACCGCCGTTACGGGCACCGCCACGCGCTTCGATGTTCTCGATAATGACGGCGACCCAGATGGTGACACGATCGGGCTGATCGCCGTCGGCACCGCCACGAACGGTACAGTCGCGATCGACGACAACGGAACGCCGGGCGATGCCTCCGATGACAGTCTCGTCTACACCGCGACCGGCGGCTTCACCGGTATCGACAGCTTCACCTACACGATCTCCGACGGTGCCCTCACCGACAGCGCGACGGTGACCGTGACGGTCGGTGCGGCCCCTGTCGGTATCGTCGGCACCCCCGGCAACGACCGGCTGACCGGCACACCGGAGCAGGACACCATCTCGGGCCTTGCCGGCAACGACCGCATATATGGTCTGGCTTCTGGCGACGTGATCGATGGCGGTGCCGATGACGACCGCATCTATGGCGGCGAAGGCAACGACACCATTACTGGTGGCACCGGCAATGACGTTATCTATGCCGATCTGGGCGGCAATCGCGAGGCCGGAGCGATTGGCGCGGATGTGCTTGTCTTCGGCATGAATGATGGCGCGGACCGGGTCTTCGATTTCGCGCCGGGCGCCGACCGCATCCAGCTCATCGGGCCTGCGACGGCAGTGTTCAGTTACAACCCGGCCACCCAAAACACCGTGATGACCTACGGGTTGACCCGGGTCACCTTCTACGGCGCCAATGTCTCCGCCGCCGATGTCCTGCCGGTCGGGAATACGCCCCCCGACGCGGCAAACGATGCGGTGGAGACCGACGCCGGGACCGCGGTCGCGATCCAGGTGCTCGGCAATGACAGCGACCCCGACGGCGATGCACTCTCCATCCTGTCGCTCGCTCAGCCGGCCAATGGCAGTGCCGTCATCGACGACAACGGCACGCCGGGCGATGGCAGCGACGATGTCATCGTCTATACGCCGGATGCCGGCTTTGTCGGTCCGGACAGCTTCAGCTACCAGGTCTCCGACGGCAATGGCGGACTTGCCCAGGCCACCGTCGATATCGCGGTGGGGGTGGTCACCATCACCGGCACGGCGGGCGAGGACCGGCTGGTCGGCACGCAGGGCCGCGATGTGATCGACGGTCTCGGCGATGACGACCTGCTCTTGGGCGAAGGCGGCAACGACGCCATCGCGGGCGGAGCCGGCAACGACACGGCCCGCGGCGGCGCGGGTGACGACAGTATCGACGGCGGCGGCAATAACGACCGTATCAGCGGCGAGGACGGCGACGACGACCTTCTGGGCGGCGACGGCAACGACCGGGTCTATGGCGGCGCGGGCAATGACACCGTTACCGGCGGCGAAGGCGACGATGTCCTCTTCGGCGATCTCGGCGGTGACAGGACGGCCGGAGCGACCGGTGCCGATTCCTTCGTGTTCGGTACAAATGACGGGCGCGACCAGGTGTTCGATTTCGTCTCTTCGGTGGATCAGGTCATTCTGGTTGGCGGCGGCGGCTACACGCTGACGCATGATGGCAGCGACACGCTGATCGAATTCGGCAGCTCCACGATCGTGTTTTACGATGAGCTTCTCGCCCATACCGACATTACAATGATCGTCTGATGATCACGCCCGGCGCCCGCCGCGATCGCGGGCGCCACACAACCCCGAGCTGATTCGTCCGCGACCGACCGTCGGGGGCGCCCCTGCCGGCTGTGGCACCCGCGATATCCGCGCCCCCTCCCGGCGGCGGGATTTTCGCGCCGTTCCGCCCGAGTTTGCACCGCTCTGCGAAAAGAGCCTAGCGCACCGTGCCTGCCTCTGCCCATCCACCGGGCAGACGATCAATCGCCGCACAAGGCAGGCGCCGGGATCGGCCTTTTACAACGCTCAGGAAATCGGCATTGAACAAATATTGACGTATTTGTAACAAGCGGCTGTGAAACATTCCAATTCCGGATTACCCTAGTCCCAGGGCGGAGATCGAAAGCACGCGAGAAATGTACCACAGCGATGGTTGGCGCGGCCTGGCCGCAAAGGCGGCGAGTTCGCAGCCAGAGGAGCATTCAGAAGAGGAAAGCGGGTCGCGCAGACGCGGAATTCCCTTTGGGATCGTGCTCTTGGCAATTCCCGTTGCGCTTGTCCTCACCATCTGGACGATCACAACCTATACGTTGTCGCTGCTGTGGGCGCTGCCGCTCTATTCCGCGTTCGGAACCGGGTTCGTCCTGCTGTCCGCGCTGGCAATCAGCTGCTGCACAAATCGCTGATTCTCATGCGCCGATCTTCCGCAGGCTGCCGGCGATCCCTTCACGGAACGCCGCTTCGCTGAAGAGTCGCGACCGCGCCACGCATCGCTCCGGCCCCGCCGTCGCCAGCCCCGACGCTTCGAACCGCTCGACCGCGTCGACCAGCGCCTCAACGCTCTGCTCTTGGAAGAACAGGCCGGTCTCGCCCTCCACCACGGAATCGAGAATCCCGCCCCGGCCATAGGCGATCACCGGCCGCCCGGAGGCCATCGCCTCGACCGGAACGATGCCGAAATCCTCTTCGCCCGGGAAAATCAGCGCCTTGCAGCGTGCCAGATGCTCCTTAAGCACCGGGAACGGCGCCTTGCCAAGAAATCGCGTCCGGCTGCCCGCATTGCCCTTGAGCTTGTCCACGGTCTCCTGCGGTCCACCGATCACGACCAGCGGCAGGTTCAGGCGGCGGAAGGCCTCGACCGCCATATCCGGCCGTTTGTAAGGCGCAAGCTCGCCGGCCCAGAGATAGAAATCGCCGAGCTCCTGCGGCGGAGCAGGTGCAAAATCCTCGACCGCCACGGGCGGCGCCACCACCTCTGCGTCACGGCGCCAGTATTTGCGGATACGGCTGGCGACGAAATGCGAATTGGCCGCGAAACCATCGACGCGCGCGGCGCTGGTCACATCCCATTGCCGCAGGGAATGCGCCATCATCGGCATCATCAGCCTGGTTAGCGCCCCCGCGCCGTTGCGATAGACGTGATACTGATCCCAGAGATAGCGCATCGGCGAATGGCAGTAGCACAGATGCGGCGCGTCGGGCGGCGCGATCACCCCTTTCGCCGGCCCGGATTCCGAAGAGATCACCAGATCGTAGCCGGTGAGATCCAGCTCCTCCAGCGCCCGGGGCATGAGCGGCAGGTATTTCTGGTACATCTTTCTGGCCATCGGCAGCCGGCCGATGCGTGTCTCGACGATGTTATGCCGCGTAAGCGTGGCGGACAGCCGCGCCGGATCGGCGACATGGGTGAAGATATCCGCCTCGGGAAACATCCGGCACAGCGCCTCGACAACCTTTTCGCCGCCGCGCATACCGACCAGCCAATAATGGATGATAGCGACCCGCCGGCCGTTCTGGATGCTGATATCTGAAAGATCTCTCATCGGAAAATGTGCCGGCTCGGAATGGAAAAACGCGGTGTTGCACGAACCATGGCCCACAGAATACCAGCCTGGCAACACGCAATATTCTGCATTGCAGCACATTGCGGCGCCAAGCCGTAATTACGGCACCTGCCCCCCATTCAGCTGATCTGCCAAGCGCGCCGCGAACGCCGCGCCGGCCCGGCTCTCCGGATCGCAGGCCCCTCGCAGTCAGCCGAAGGCCAATCCGATCCGGGCCAGTTCACGGGCTGCCATAGGCATACTGGCTCTCATAGCCGTAGGTCGCCTTTTCGTTGCGCGGGTCGCACATGGTCAGCGCGACCGAAATCGAGGTGGCCCCCAGATCTTCCAGCATGCGGGCCGCCTCTGCCACAGCCCGGCGATTGGTGGCGTTCTGCCGCACCAGAAGCAGCGCGTAATCCGCGAGCCGCGCCAGGCGCAGCGTGTCAGAGACCAGGAGGATCGGCGCGGTATCGATCAGGACAAGATCGTATTTCGCCTTCAGCGACTCGACCAGCTTCGCCAGCGCATCGCTGTTCGCCACGTCGACGAGTTCGGGCGCGGATTTCTTGACGGTGATGAGATCGAAACCGAACTCGGGCACGGTATAGACCGCGTCCTCCAAGGGCTTACCCTCGAGCAGCACGCCGGCAAGATCGGTCTTGGCTTCATAGCCGAATTCACGCGCCAGCGGAGACCGGCGCAGATCGAAATCCAGCACCACGCAGGAGCGTTTCGACAGCGCCTCGAGATAGGCCAGCGCCAGCGTGGTCGATGTCTTGCCTTCACCGGCGACGGAGGAGGCCAGCAATACGCATTGCCCGCCATCGGACCTGGTCTTGCGCAGCATGAGCGCGGTGCGTAGCTGTCGCAGACGCTCGGCAAAATTCTGATAGGGCGTTTCGCGTAGCTGACGCAACATCGCCCGCGGCGACCGCCAGTTGCCCTTCAGAAGCGACGCCAGCACCGGCAGCCCGATGGTCTGCTCGACCTGGCCGGCACGTTTGAACCCCGCGCCGGTCATCAGCAGAATGAGGCTGATGACAAGCCCCACGGAAAAGCCCAGAACCCCGCCGAACACCGTAAACAACGCCGTGCGCGGCGCCGAGGGCGCACCGGGGATCACCGCGCGCTCGACCATTCGGGCATCGGCACGCTGCACCTGTTCGGTGGAGCGCGTCTCGTTCAGACGGTTGAGCATCGACAGATAGTTCTCCCGCGCGGCATCGGCCTCACGTTCGAGTTGGCGCAGGGCCACATTTGCGCGCGACAGGTCGGCGGCCCGATTCTCGATCGCGCTGAGGCTGTCCTGAATGGACTGCTCGCGAATCCGGGCGACCTCCACCTCGTTGCGCATGGTGGCAACGATCTGCCGAACCTCCTGCGACAGCTCCTCGTTCAGCGCCTCGATTTCGGCGCGCAGCGTCTGGCGCTCTGGATGATCGGGGCTGAGCCGAGTCGCGAGATCGGCATTTTCGCGGCTGATTTCGGAAAGCTGCTGGCGCAGCGACAGCACGAAGGGCGAGGACAGAAGCTCGGCGGCGGCAGCGAAGCCGTCGGCATCAATCACCGACTGGATCTGATCATAGCGCGCCTGCGCCTGCGCCAGATCGGCTCGCGCCAGTGCGAGCTGGGTGCTGAGTTCCTGAAGCTGCTGCTCGATAGTGGCCGGAGAGACACCAACCCGGGCGAGCTGGTTGGTCCGGAATTCTTCGATCGCGGATTCCGCAGCCTCGACATCCGAGCGCATCTCCTCGACCCGTTCCGCCAGGAAACGTGTCGCGCCTTCGATGGCACCGACCCGCTCCGACACCTGGCTTGCGAGATAGGTGCGCACGATGCCGTTGGCGAACAGCGTCGATAGCTCGGGATCCTCGGTCTCAACCGAGACAGAAATCAGGTAGGACTGCCCTTCCCGCCAGACGGTCAGGCTCTGCCGCAGCGCGCCGATCAGACGGCGCATGCGCATCTCCTCCTCGCCCAGCAGCTGCGAGGTCCGGTTGCCACCGGCCTCGTTGCCTCCGCCGAGGATCGCGTCGCGCACGCTGCCGAGCGCCGAACGGATCGACATCTTGATGCGCGTCGTCGTCGGGACCGGACGGTTCGCCGGGTCGAACGCCTCGAGCCGAGACGGCTCGAAACTCTGGATCACCTGCTCCAGAAGCAGATTCGAGCGCAGCACCGCGACCTCGGTATCGAGCAGCGGGTGGCTGAGCTGGAGATCGGACACGACATCCTCGGACGACAGAACCTGCACCGAGCGCGGGTCGAGCATGACACTCGCGCGGGCGGTGTAGCGCGGTGTGATCTGCGAAACCATGAGATAGGCGATGACCGCGAAAACCAGCGCGACAGCCAAGATCATCCATTTTTGACGCCAGATCGAATGGAATACCAGACCCAGCTCGATACGGTCATCATCGTGAGGAACAGCAGACGGGCCAGTACCATCGTCGGGTGTCGAATAAGATGTATAACGGGAAAGTTGCAGGGCCGGCCTCAAATAACTGAATGATGATGGTCGTTACCAAGTCAAAGGCAGCATGCCCTTTCACCCGACATCCGGCAACTGGCAATTCTGCTCTGCGGCGAAAACTAATGTCATGTTGCGACCCGAATGATCAAAGCGCAGCAAAAGCGGAGACAGATCCCTTTCTGCATCGCAGCATTTTCCACCCAAGACCCGGAAATGCCGACCATTTCAGTTGGCGGCACGCCCTGCTTTTGCCGCATTCCAGAAGCGGCCCAGCCTGTGCCGGCCAGTCTCTGTGATCCAGGCCTGTGCCCGCGCCCTCACGGTCTCTTACGCGTGAGGCTCACCAATGGTCCGGCGGAACCGCTGATAGACATCCTGCGCGGCAGACCTCAGATCGGGAGAGAGTGCCAGATCCGCGCCGTCTTCCGCAAACCCGCCCCCCGGTCGGGGTTCGATGCGGGTGAATTTGCCGCTTGCGGTCGGATCGCCCGCGCCACCCTTGCGGGACGCAGCACGGCTTTCATAGCGATTCTCCAGCGGGGGCGAGATCCGAAGCACGGTCGAGATCCGCTCCAGCTCGGCCTCAGGCGCCGCCAGCAAAGCGGCATGCGTCAGCCCGACCCGGTTGTCGGCCGGAAACCGGTCCCAATGACGGAGCAGCGTTTCCATGCGCTCTATGTAATACTCGGCGGCCGCGGTATCTGTGGTGTACTCGTCCCGCCCGAGCCCATCGTAAAGCTTGCGGATCGAGCGGATGGCCGCGAAGGGCTCGCGCGCGACAAAGATCGCCCGCGCGGTGAAAAAGCCGTCGCAAGCCGCGCCGTCATGACGCGAATGCAAAATCTTGTCGAAGAGATGCGTCGCACGCGGTTTCCAGCTTTGCCGCTTCGCCTGATTGACCGCCAGCCGCCCCAGGGCGCCGCCGCCGTCATAGCGAATATGGGCCTCGCCATAGCCCGACACGTCCGGACGCGAGCAGAGAATGTTGGAAAGCGCGGTCGAGCCGCAGCGCATATGCGCGATGACAAAGATGCATTTGCCATAGCGGCATTGCGGGTTCAGCGCGGCCATGGCCGTGCCCATCCCTGACTTCACCATTTCTCGCATATCAGGCCCTGTCCTCTGGATCCTGCCCCGGTCGAGCGACCGCTACGCGGCAACCGCGTGTTTCGGAATGACGGCGAGCGGGCGGCGTCCGCGCGCCCAGGAGGCCGTGACGATGCCCACCGCCGCACCCGCGATGGCAAAAAAGAAAATGTCGAGATTCGGCGATGCCTTGACCACCAATGCCCGGCACAAAAGCCCCGCGCAGCCAAATTTCAGGGCGGTCACCAGATGGCGCGTTTCCGGATCGAGTTGCAGCACCGGCAGCCTGAAAACGCGCCAGAGGAACCCGATCAGCAGCAACGTGCCCGGGATGCCGGTGGTGGCGAGCGCGGAGATCAGCCAGTTGGAGGCCCGCACCGCCCCGAGGCCCGCGCCGACCATGTAGGTGTCGTAGAAATTCCTGAGCGCCTGAAGATTCCATTCCATGCGCTCCTCGCCGGAGTCGCTGTCGAGCTTGTTGATGAGAGAGCGGTCGATGAAATCGCTGAACCCGGGCACCATCTGGTAAAGGATCACCACGCTCGCCACCAAGACCGGTATCAGCGCCAGCGTACTGACCAGGATCGCGACGCTGCGCGGGCGCAGTCCGTTGTCCTGCTGCATCTGAAGGCGTGAAGCGACAAACACGGCCGCAAGCAGCGCCGCGCCAACATAGGCCGACGACGAGGTGCTGCGCAGGGTCACGAAAGCCGCCGCCGCGAGAAACAGGCCCGGCATCATGGATTTGCGGTCGGACTCGAACCAGTAACTGAGCCAGAAACCCAGCAGGCCGAGAGAGTAGTATCCGAAGGAGGACGCCTCTGGAAAACCGCCGATCATCCGGTTCAGGCCCGCCATTTTCTGTCCGAGCGTCAGCGCGTAATTCGCGGTACGCAGGGGCGCCAGAAGAAATTCGAGATTGGCGGCGTTCGTCAGGATATCGGTGATGCCAAGCGTCACATGAACTGCGGTTGCCACCTGAATACAGCGCAGGAAGAGTTGCGGATCCGGGCGCCGGGCGGCAAAGAACGCGACCGCCGCAAAGGCCATGATGCTGAGAATCATGCGGATGAGCTGCGAGATATTGCCGCCGCTCGGCCCCAGCGGGCGAATCACGATGCCCAACGCATTGCCGCTGCGACCGATGCCGAAAACCTCGGTCATGCCCGCAAAGATCCGGGGCATAAAAAGCGTCACGAGCGTCGCATAGCCGAGGAAGGCCAGCAGCAAAATCCCAGCGCCGCCGGGCGCCGCCAGACGCGCGAGCTCCTGCGGGGCCTTCGCGCGCAGAAGAATCATTCCCGACAGCATCAGAACGGCGAGGTCGATACCGGTGATCGAGGTGCCGCCGACGGCGGGCAGATTGAACGCCGCCATCATGCCGAAAGGGGTCAGACCGAACAGCACCAGCAAACCGGAATAGGGGCCGCGGGCCGCCATCACGATCATCATCACCATGACGATCAGGGTGCTCGGGACGATCTGCACGCTTTCTGCCCTCGTCACGTCAAAGGATGCACAAACCTTGGCGCCAGAGAGCGCTGCCGGACTTCCATAGTTGTATCCAGCTCCGCCTGCTGTGCATAGTGCAGATGCAGAAAAGCACGGGCAGTCCCGGTGGCAGACACACAAAACGATCAGGCAATTGGCAATCGTTGGAAAGGCCGCCGCAAGCGCGGCGCCTTTGCGATCTTTGCTTTCCTGTCGCGCTCGCTCCAGCAGATATCCACCTTTGTCATCACGCTGATGGCGGCGCGCTTCCTGTTGCCGGCCGAATATGGCGTCTACAGTCTGGGCATCGTCTTTGTGACCCTGATCCAGACGATGACCTACACCGGGTTCTATCATTTCATCGTCACCTCGAAGGAAGACGACCAGACGGTCCTGTCCACGAGCTTCTGGCTGCTCACCGGCCTTGCGACCGGTGCCGCGCTTCTGATGATCGCCGCGGCCTACCCGATCTCGTGGCTCTTCGATGCGCCGGAACTGGGGCCGGTTCTCGTTCTGCTCTCGGCCTTGCAGCCGATTGCCGGGATCACCGCCTGGTACTCGGCGGTGCTGCTGCGCCGCCAGAAGGTCCAGCTGCATTTCACCGTGATGTTCCTTCAGAACGCTCTCGCCCTTGCCGGCGGGGTGCTGCTGCTCTGGCTGTGGCAATCGCTCTATGCGCTGGTGGCGTTCCGCGCGGTGCGTGTGCTGTCGGCGATCATGCTATATCTGCTGTTCGCCGGAGACCGCCCCTCCCTGCGCTTCGACCGCAATCTGGCGCGGAAGGCCACGAATTTCTCAGGCGGTCTCTACGGATCGAGATTCATCAACTTTCTTCAGCAGTATTCGGGCGATCTTCTGCTCGGTTTCATGTTCTCGACCGCCGAGGCCGGTCTTTATCGGTTCGGCAACCGGGTCGCGAAGGGCGCCATCGACGTGGTCGGCCAGCCGATCCAGAGCTTTTCGCTGACCCAGTTCGGCGCCGCCAACCGCAATGACAAGCCGCTCGGCCCACTCGTGGAGCGTTTTGTCGGCACGCTCGTGCTGCTCACCGGGGGGGTGGCGGCGGTGATCGTCGTCTTTGCCGAGACCGTCGTGGGATCGTATTTCAACTCCGCCTACCTCGCGGGCCTTGGCGTGACCTACGCAATGGCCATACGCGGCGTCATGAACGTTGGGCTTCTTCTGCTCACACCCGCGCTTTCGGCGCGCAGCCGCACCGGGTTGCTGATGTTCTTCAACATGGGATCGGCCGGCGCGATCATTCTGGCGGTTTTCGCCGCCTCCCCCTTCGGCCTTTCAGCCCTCGCCTGGGCACAGACCGCCGTTACCGCGCTTGCCACCGGCGCCGCGCTCATCGTCATGAAGCGAAAGGCCGGGATCGAGATTCGCGGGGCGCTCCGCGCGCTGACCGTGTCGCTTGTGATCGTCATCGCCTACGGCCTCGCGCTGTGGCTGATCTGGAGCTGGATCACCGGGCCGCTGGCGCTGGCGGGGATCGGCGCGCTGATACTCGGGCTCGGCATCGCAACGCTGCTGGCAGGCGTCGTCCTCGTCGCCGGCTGGAAGCTGAAAGTCTTTACACTGCAAGTCTTTTCAGGGTGAATTTGAGGAGAAGCTCATGAAATACCTCCCCGATCGCGGGATATATTTCATCCATGTCCCGAAATGCGCCGGCATGAGCGTCCACAAGGCGCTGGATCTCGAGGAAGCCAGCTATGACTGTCTGGCCGAAGACCTGGGCGTCGAGATGGAAGAGGCGGCGCGGCTGGCCCTATCGCAACGGTTTCCGGCAGAGCCCGGCATGTGGCCGCAGGGCTTCGACCACCCCGCGCTCGGCCATATCCACCCGATTCACCTGCCGCTCGGCTATATCCGTTCGACATTGCCGGAAACCTGGAAAGCGCTCAGCACAGCCCCCTATTCCTTTGCCATGACGCGCGCGCCGCGCGGGCGCTTTCTGTCCGCTTTGATGCAGCGGCTAAAGGAGTTCCGCGGCGCCGGCGCGATCCGCGCCGACGACCCGCTGGTGCGCGAAGAGGCGGAACGGGTCAGCGACTGGCTGTCCCGGCACGATCCCTTCTGCGCGGCGGAATATGCGCATTTCACCCGCCAGACCGATTTTGTCGACCTGGACGGCGCGCGCGTCGTGAAGGCGGTTTTCCCGGTCGACCGGACGGATGCGCTCTCGGCCTGGCTGTCGGAGAACACCGGACTCGAGATCGAAATCCCCCGCACCCACACCCGGCGCCAACCCAAGCCCTGGGCCCGTGCGGTGCAACCGGCGGCACGGTTTGTCGGGCGGCGGCTGCTGACGCAACCGGTGCGCAAGGCGCTTTATCCGATCTGGACCGGCAGCGGCCTGTTTGCGGACGCAAAGAAAACCTACGGCACCGTCGATCTCGGTCCCGACGTGGATGCCTTCATCGCCGAATACTATGCCGGTGACGAGGCGCTGCACCGCGAAGCGCTTGCAGGCCTGCCGGACGGGGGAGACTGAGCCGTGGCCAATATCGTCATCAACGGCAAGTTTCTCGGCGCGGGGCTGAATGGTGTTCACCGGACCGCCGCGCATTACTCAAGCCTGCTGATCGAACATGGCCGCGCCGCTGGGCATAACGTCAGGCTCGTGGCGCCCGCCGCCTTCGCCGGCGACCCGGAGTTCCCGCTTCTGGTTCCCGAGCGTCTTCCCGGTCGCTTCGGCGCCGGGCAGGGATGGGAAATGCTCACCCTCCCGGCGCTGGCCCGTGGCGCGCTGCTGGTCAATTTCTGCAATCTCGCGCCCGTTCTGCATGGCAATTCCGTGGTTATGATCCACGACGCTCAGACCTTTCTCTACCCGCAGGACTACACCGGACGTCAGGCCGCCGCCTATCGCGCGCTGCTTCCGATCATTGGCCGCCGCGCACGCCGGGTTCTGACCGTCTCGGGCTTTGCCCGCGAGTCGCTCGCCGAGCACAAGGTCGCGGCCCGCGATAAGACGGAGGTCGTACATAACGGCACCGATCATATCCATGCAACGGCACCCGACGCCGCTATCCTGACAAAGCACGGGCTCGCGCCTGGCAGCTATGTAATGGCCCTGGGATCGGCCAAGGGATACAAGAACCTGCGCCGGATCTTTGACGCGATGGCAGCGCCGGTGCCCGGCGGCCTGCGCCTTGTGGTGGCCGGCGGCCCGGCCGAGAGCGCCTATCGGCAGCGCGGCTGGACGGCGCCCGACGGCACTGTCTTTACCGGTTTCGTCTCGGATGCGGAGCTGCGGGCGCTCTATGAAAATGCCGCCATATTCGCCTTTCCCTCTCAAACCGAGGGGTTCGGCCTGCCGCCGGTCGAGGCGATGCATTGCGGCACGCCCGTGATCGCCGCGCGGGCCGGGGCGATGCCCGAGGTCTGCGGCGATGCCGCGCTGCTTGCCGACCCCGACGACACCGCCGCATGGCGCAGCGCGCTGGCGCAGCTGACCGAATCGCCGGAGCTCGCGTCGCGGATGACCGAGCGCGGCCGGAGCCGCGCCAGCGAGTTGAGCTGGCAGGCCGCGGGCGAACGCCTCTGGCAGGTGATCGCACCGCTGCTCTAGCGGCGCGACAGGCGCATCAGTCCCATTGCGGCAGACGGCGGCCGATCATCTCTTCGAACGCGGCCCGCCGCGGCGCGAGATAGGCCTTCAGCCAGGCGCGCGCCTCGGTATCGTCGACGTCGGCCTTGTCGAACTCGACCGTCGCGGTCTTGCGCAGCCCGTCGACCACGGATTTCGGCAGGCGCTTGCGCGCCGCCGCCCAAAGCCCGGAATTGCGCAGGCCAGCCACCAGCGGAAAGCGCTCCTTGCGCGAGGTCGGCGGCGATTTGTGGCGCTCGGTGATTTCCGATTCCTGATACTCATATGGGTCGAGCCCAAGCCAGGCGATCACCTCCGCCAGCGTTTCGCGGCGCCGCGCGCGCAGATCCTCGGCCACCAGCACAAAGATCTGGCTGCGGTCGAAATGCTTGAGATATTCGCCCATCTGCAACGCATAGTCCGAGGTGTCGCGATAAAGCGGGTTCTCGCGCACCGCCCGGTCCAGCGGCAGGGGATCCTGGAACTCCTTGAAACGCTGCCAGTAATGCGCGACGGCACGGCTCACCGGCTCGCGCACGGTGTAGATGATCCGCGCGTCCGGCACCGCTGCGGCGATCCGCGCCGGCACACCGGAGCGGTGCGGCGCCTGGGAGTAGTAGACCGAGCCTTCACCACGATACCGCACCCCCTCGCCCGCGCCCTTCCACAGGTCGAGATAGGCCTCCCAGTCATGGCTACAGGGCTGGCGGGCCATGATCGGCCAGGCGGCTTCGAGCTCGCCCTGTTCGACGAAAAAGCACGGTTCCTTTTCGCGGCTCATGCAGATTTCGGGATGCGGCCGGAGATAGGCGTGCAAAGCGCTGGACCCGGATTTGGAGGCACCGATCACGAAGAGATTCGGCATCAGCGCCCGTGCGGCGTCGTCCTGCGGCGGCGGGACCAGGCCGGTTTCGGGAATACTCTGGAGACTCATCGGGGCAACCCCTCCGCTTGTCGTCAGAAGTCCAGGATACGCGACGGGTGCGCGCGGCCCGATACGATTTCGGCGAATGCGCGGCGATTGCCCGCCGCACGGCCCTTGCGGTCGATCCATGGCTCGGGGCGCCAGGCCTTGAGGTGGTTCGCCGCCGTATTGCGCAGTGCCAGTTTTGCCGCGAATTTCAGCGACATCGTACCCTTGCGCCAGAGATACCAGGTATTCGCGATCTGGCTGTATCCCAGCCGCCGCCCGGAGGTTTCGCGCCCGGATTTGGCGCCGCGATGCACGCCGGCAAAGGCATCCGTCTTGATCCGCCCGCCGGGAATACGCGCCGCGAAGTCGATATCCTCCTGCCAGCCATAGAGCGGCAGCGCTTCGTCGAACCGCGCCTCTCCGATCGCCGACATGCGGTAGGCCATGTTGCAGCCATAGAGCCCTTCTAGCCCCTCCCGCAGAACCTGGAACGCCCGCTCCGGGCCGGCAGGGGCAACCGTGGCGTCATACTCGGCAACCAGCGCCTCGGCGTCATCGACGGAAAATCCCGGCGCGTTGATGCCATCGGCAATCAGGAAGCCGGTCATGCCGTTGACCTCGGGCAGCGCGGCAAAGGCTGTCTCGATGCCCGCAAGCGCGTGTCGCGAGGGCACGAAATCGTCGTCGTAGAACACCACGATATCGCAATCTCCGGCAATCCGGTCGAGCCCGGCATTGCGCTGACGCGGCAGCCCCTTTTCCGAGATCACAGTCTCGGCGGTGGTGGCGCCCGGAAACAATGGAGCGGGATCGAATCCGATATCCTCGGGTCGCGTTACGACGAACAGGACGCGGTCGGCGGGCCGGGTTTGCGCGGTCAGGGCAGGGACGAGCTCGCGCAGGCAATCGGCCCGACCAACAGAGCAGATAACGACCGCGATGCGCGTAGCCGTGCCCGTCATCTCAATAAACCCCTACAAAAAATCCGTGATTTTATCCGGTGATCTTCCTCATTTCTGGCCGCACCGCAGCGTCGGGTCAATCTTTCCCGGCGCCTTGCCGCGGATTCCATGCTGCGCTGCAATAAAACTTGGCGTTTTCCGATTGTTCGGTAACACTGTAATTTACGCTCACCTGGGAACACATAGATGAGTACAGTTGATCAGGGCCTGGCCGCCAAGTTCCGCGGATCCAGCCCGACCGAGACGTCCGGGTCGGACAAAACGCCGATTGTCATTCTCGGAGGCGGTATCGCGGGGCTCTCAGCGGCAGACACCCTGTCGGCGCGCGGCTATAATATCCTTGTGATCGAGAGCAGCGACAAATGTGGCGGCACACACAGATCGACCGAGATCGGCCCCTACACCTTCGATGCCGGCAGCATCTTCTACGAGGATAACGCACGCCTTTTCAGCCTCGCTGAGGGGCTGCGCGATCTCTGCCCACCGGTACGTCGTGTGCAGCGGCGAATCACACCGGACGGTCAGCTCAAACACTATCCGATCGAACCCCGCGATCTCATGAGCTGGCCGAAAGCACGGCTCGCCGTCGCGGTCGCCGATCTGCTCTGGTCACGCCTGGCGCAGAAACAGGACGGCACGCTCGAAGCGATCTGCCGCAAACGGCTCGGCGAGACCATGTTCGCGGGCACCGGGCTGCGCAGCTATATCACCCGGTTCAATCACATGCCCCCCGGCGAGATCGACGAGGAGTTCTTCTTTCACCGCATGGGCTTTATCGAAAAGGCCACACGCGGACGCGCGCTGATGCAGTCGGCTTTCCGCATGCTGCGCAAAAAGCCCTTTCGGCGCGGCAAGCGCAGCCCGCTGCGGGTGCGCCCCGAAGCCGGATTCGACCAGCTCTTCGACCGGATCAAAGCGCAGCTCGAAGCGCGTGGCGTGCAATTCCGTCTCGCCGAAACGCTACAGACGATCAGCCCGGCAGGCGACGGCTTCGACATCACCACCGACAAGTCGGTCCATCGCGCCGCATCGGTAATCGGGGCGCTGCCGCTCGATACGCTGCACCGGGCGCTCTTTGGCACATCCTCCGAATTGCGCTCGCTCGATCTGATGACGCTCTTCGTCTCGGCCAGCCGGCTCGATCCCGAGGCGGGCAATGTGCTCTTCAACTTTCACGAGACGGGGCGATGGAAGCGCGCCACCATCTATTCACGCCTCTATAGCGACCGCGACACCACCCGCGAGTTCCTCGCCGCCGAGGTAACCCTGCCGGTCGGCCACAGCCCCGACCCTGAGGCCGCCTTCGCCGATTTCTCGGCACATCTGTCCGGGCTCGGGCTTGCCGAGGACCTGCGGCTCGAAGGCCATACGATCGTTTCCTCCGCATACCCGCTCTATATGCCCGGTCGGCAGGCGGACCTCGCCCGAATTCTCGACAAAGTGACGGGAGCGGGGGTCATCCCGGTTGGGCGGCAGGGCCGATTCGAATACCTTCCGACGGCAGGCGGTGTCATCGCGCAGGTCGCCAGAGAGCTCGACGCCGCAGCGCTGCCCGACCGTCCCGCAGCGCGACCGGATGACAGGACGCTGATCGCCGTCTGACGCGGCGGCCCGGACCATCACGGACGGCTGAGGGGTTCCAGATGATCCACGACCACGCCTTGTTCCGCGTCTTGCGACGGGCCCTCGCGCCGGCTCTGGCCATTGTGCTGTCGATGCAGGGCGCTACCGCAGAGCCCGTCGGGCCCGCACTCGGCGCCGCCTCCAACCTGTCGCAGGGCCGGGCGAAGAACGATATCGGCCTTGCCCGCGCGTTGGGCGTGACCGATTTCCGTGACGGCATGGCCTGGGCCCGGGCCGAGAAACGGCCCGGGCAGTACCGGTTCGACGAGGCCCGGACGCGATTTCCCGACGAAATCGCCCAGGCCGGCGCGCATGTTTCCGTCGTTCTGAACTGGGGGAATCCGATCTTTGACGGCGGGAACACCCCGACCAGCCCCGAGGCGGTCGCCGCCTTCGGCGCCTTTGCCGCCGAGCTGATCACCCGCTTTCCCGTTATCGACAGCCTTGAGATCGGCAACGAATTCAACGGGGTGAATTTTGTCCGCGGTCCGATCAAACAGATGACTCCGCTGGAGCGCGCGCGCGCCTATGTGCCGCTGCTCGAAAGCGCGGCCAAGGCGGCGCGCGCCGCCAGGCCCGATATCCGGATCTCGGGCGGCGCCACCCACTCGCTTCCGGTCGCCTATCTCTGGGAAATCCTCGACGCAGGCGGCGCCGCGTATATGGATGCGCTCGCGATCCACCCCTACACAACGCCCGCGGAACAGTTCACCCGGCAGATCGCGGTTCTGCGCCGGCATCCCGAGGCCGCCGGACTTCCAATTGAGATCACCGAGTTCGCCCATGCCGATCCGGCGCGCGCTGCCGGGCATTTCCTGCGCAACTACTGCCAGTTCGCTCTGGGCGGTGTCAGCCGCGCGGTCTGGTATCCGATGAATCTGCGCGGCGAAAAACATGTGCCGCTCTATACGCCGATGGGGCGGATCACCCCGGCGGGCCGCGCCTTTCGGCTGATTGCAGAACATATGGAGGGGCAGCCGGTCGCCGATGCCGCACCGGACGACCCCTTTGCCTATGGCTGCCGGTTCGGCGATAGCGTGCTGGTCCTCTGGGGCGCCCCGCGCGAGGTTGTGCCGGACGAGGGCGTCACCGTTCTCGACGCCGAGGGCAACACCGTCACCGGGCCCCTCGGCCTGTCTGAAACCGAGCCGCTTGTCTTCGTCGCGGCACAGGGCGGCATTGGCAACCGGGTCACGATGGGCAAGAGCGCCCTGATTGCGGACAGTTACCATCAATTCGCCTATCCGGAAGGCGATGAAGCCCTGGCCAAAGGCGACGGGTTCGCCCGGTTCGCCCGGCGAGGCAATCGCGACATCTCCCTGCACACGCTACCCGGACAGGAAGCGCGCGGGACACCGTGGTTTCCCTATCGCGGCAATCCCGATTTCGGCCCGATCCGCCTCACCGCCGAGATGCTGCTGCCCGGCGGACGCGGCGACAGCCCGGTAGACATCGTCCATCGTTACACCGCGCCCGAGGACCAGACGGTGTCTCTCTCCGCCCGCTTCGCCGTGACCGATCGAAGCGACGACGGCATCGCCGTCACGATTACAAAAAACGGTGCGCCGCTTTTCGAGAACAGCGGAAAGACCCCGATAGAGGCCGATCTGGTGGATTTGGCCCTTTCAGCGGGCGACCATCTCGATATCGCGGTCGGCCCGAACGGCAATCGCAAAAGCGACCTGACCGAATACCGCATCCGGCTGACCCGCCCTTAGCCAAGCCGGCGACCAAATCAGACGGTGACGCCGTAGTCCGTGAGGGATGCCACATCACCCGCATCGGCATCGGTCACAAGCACCTCGGTCACACCGTCAACCAGGATTTCCACATCGGCACCGTTCTGGGCAAAGCTGACATCGGCGGCTGCTTCGTTCAGGAACAGGATCGTATCGGCGTCCGCATCGAAATCCATAATGGTATCGACCAGCCCGTCACCAATCGCGCTGGCCCGGAACTCAAAGCGATCTTCACCCGCGCCGCCCGACAGGAAATCGAGTCCCGCGTCGCCGCTGATCACATCGTTGCCCCTGCCGCCGTCAAGCGTGTCGCTGCCCAACCCGCCATAAAGCGTGTCGTCGCCATCGTTGCCGTAGATGAGGTCGTCATCGCGATTGCCGAACAGAAGGTCGTCGAATTCGCCGCCCTTCATGGTGTCGTCACCTTCATTGCCAGCGATAATGGCAGCATATCCTTCCGGCACCTTGATCAGGTTGCTACCGGCGTCGGCATTGTATTGCTGCGTGCCGAGCGGCTCGTTCTCCTCGCAGCCATGCCCCCAGCCATGGCCACGGCCGTGGTGGTGATGACCAGCGCCGTGTCCATGATGATGCCCCGGCGCGTCATGAGATCTGCCCGGACCATGGTCGCCAAACGGCCCGCTCCCCCAAAATGGCGTATCCCCGAACCAGCCGGACAATTTTATGAATCTAAAGAACATCCCATTCCCCTAAAACCCACGATACAGCGTCACGATTGTGCCACAATTGGCGGAGAATTTTCTGGAAATGGTGGATTTATCCCAAAAATGGCAGCCAATAGAAAACAATCACTGACACTGTTTCGGAATAACCGCCCAAAAACGGCCATTAATCAATTCAGGGAAAAACAGGCTCACCACGAGTCAATTTAAACGAGATTCACATCTGCCTTTCGATTAAGCGATTCGCCTGACGACAAAACCGGCTTCCGGGTTGCGACTTGCATTGATACCGGGCGGACCGTATGCCTTGAAAGACAACGCTGCGACGCAGCAACGGGGGCGCAACGCCATGAAGACCGTCATCGTCAACGACGCCAGCATTGCGCGCGGCGGCGCTACCGGGCTTTCTCTGTTGCAGGCCCGCATGCTGCGCGATCGGGGCATCGACACGGTATTCGCCGCAGCCGATCGCGGTGGCAATGAGGATCTCGCGGCGCTGGGCGTTCGGATCTACACCGCCGGCAGCGATCCGCTGATGAAGGCGCCACCCCATGTCGCCGCGACGCGCGGGCTCTACAACAGCGCGGTCAAGGCGATGCTGGAGGATGTCATCGCTCGCGAAGACGGACCCGATACCGTCTATCATGTGCATTCCTGGTCGAAGACGCTGACGCCGGCAGTGTTCGCCGCGCTCTCGACGGTGGCGCCGCGCGTCTTTATCCATGCCCACGATTTCTTTCTCGCCTGCCCCAATGGCGGTTTCATGGACTATCAGGCCATGCGGCCTTGCGCCCGCCTGCCGCTTTCAGCCTCCTGCCTGACGACCCATTGTGACAAACGCAGCTATGCCCAGAAGATGTGGCGCGTTTCACGCCAGCTCGTTCTGCGGCGCGCCCTGCCGCGCCGGGCGCCTTGGGCGGGAATCCTGATGATTCATCCCGCCATGGCGCCACGGCTTTCCGCATCGGGATATCCGGACGAGCGGCTGATACCGCTGCGCAACCCGGCCAGCACGCTCTCCGAAACACGCATCGCGGCAGAGCAGAACCGCAGGTTCCTGTTCATCGGTCGGGTCGAGGCGGAAAAAGGTGTCGAGGAGCTGATTGCCGCAGCGGCGGCGGCCGATGTGCCGCTCACCGTTGTCGGCGAAGGCCCGCTGCGCGAGCCGCTGGCGGCGCGCTATCCGGGCATTCGCTTTACCGGCTGGCTGGAGCGGGACGCGATCCTGCGCGAGGCCCGGACCGCACGCGCCCTGGTGATGCCGTCGCGCTATCCCGAACCGTTCGGCCTCGTGGCGGCGGAAGCCTCGCTCTCCGGCCTGCCCGTGATCCTTTCCGAAAGCGCGCTTCTAGCGGACGAAATCGACAGCGGAGGCATCGGCTGGGCCTGCGACACCCGCAACCCCGAGGCCTTTTCAGGGCTTTTGAAACGGGTCGCCGCCCTGCCGGACGCGCAGCTCGCCGAGATGAGCCGACTCGGCCACGCGGGCACGGCGGGGCTGTCGATGACACCCGACGCCTGGATCGACGCACAGCTGGCGCTTTATGCCCGCGCGACCGGAGCGCGCCCGGCCAGCGTCGCATAAAGCCTGCTGACATCGGCGCGCGCCTCCGCGAGCACCTGGGCATGCCGGGCGGGATCGACCCCCTCCTGTGCCGCCGTCAAGGCCCTGTCCGCAGCCGCTTCTGCCGAAAGATCCGACGGATCGGCGAGCCAGTCAGCGCGATCCACCGAGTCCATGAACGCATCGAGCTTGTCGTCCCAGCTGAGCGCGAGTGCCGGCACCGCGTGGGAATAGGCCGCGATAACCGCATGCATCCGATAGGCGACAATCGCGTCGCAGCCTCCGACAATTGCCGACAGATCCGCAGGCACCTGTGGCCGGGCCATTTCGACCCCCATAGCACCCAGTTGCGGCGCCAGCGCATTCGCGGTCGCCACATCCTCCGGCGCGCCGTTGGTGAAGGCGACGACCCGCGCGCCACGCGCCAGCAGCGCCCGCGCCAGATCGACATACCAGCGCATCAGCTCGTCGCTGCCGATGCGGGCCTCGGCGTGGTAGCGTATCGCGACATGGCTCATCAGCCCGAGCCCAATGCGCGGCCCCTCGCCCGCCGTTTTCTGCACCGGCCCGTAGAGATCGCACGCCATCAGCCCCGGATCGCGCACCACCACCGCGTCGCAGCCGGCCTCCGACGCAAACCGCGAGTCCCAGCGCGCCTTCGATGCCGCATCGCGCAGGAACACCGCGGCGGGCGCGTGCTCCGCGATGGCCCGGCGCAGGCGGCGGTCACCCTCGCGGGTCCAGTGCCCGGCCATGCCGCAGGCATAAAACGCCGCCGGCAGATCCCCTGCCCGGGCACAGCGCAGCGCCAGGGCCAGCTTCGTGGGAAAATTCAGATCCTGATCCGACAACAGATTGCCGCCACCGATCGCGACGGCCTGCGCTCCGCTCAGTCCGGTTTCGTAATGCGGTTGCCATTTCCGCCGGCTCTGCACCGCCAGCGGCAGCCTCACGGCCAACTGACGCAGCGGTCCCGGCAGCGCGTCCAGCACCGTCATGACCGTGCCACGCCCCGCCATGCTTTCCCCATAGGCGCCCCGCGCCGCGAGATCGACCGACCATGTCCCCTCGCGATCCGCCCCGTGGCCGACCAGGGCCGCTTCGAGACATTCCGACAGCAAGCCGTCGCCCAGATTGGGACTGTATTTGACGTTCATGCAGCGGATGGCCGGGCTCTGCTCGCGCACCATGTCAGGCCTCTCCGCTTGCCGGCGGGCAGCAAACAGAGCCGCCGGCATTCCGGGCGGGATTGCATCCTGCGCAGACCCCGACACTGCCCGTGAGACAATCAAGAATGCCGGTCATCGCATGCGCCGGCGGCGTGAGGCTCCGCAACGGGGTCTCCTTCGTCGTACCGCAGCCCGCAAGCGCCGGGTCCGCGATGTCAGTTCGCGGCGGCACCAACCGGCTCGAGCACCACAAACAGCGTGTCGCCGGGCAGCAACCGGGTCTGCGGGGTGATTTGCGTCAGGTTTTCGCGACCCTCGCGCAGGCTCTGGATCTGGAAACGGGTCTCGATGGCATCCGAAAACAGCAGCGTGCCCATATTGCCACCCGTCAACAGCGCCAGCTGCTCCAGCCCTTGGGCATAGCGCAATTGCGCCTCGTCCAGACCGATCCTGACCTCCTGCAAGGCCGCCAGCGCATCGCTGCGCCGACTCGACAGGAATTGAGACCTGGCGCGCCTGGCATCGGAAATCGCCTGGGCGGCACGGATCTGCGCGGATTCCAACTCCAGCGCCCGCGCCCTTGCATCGGCGTCGCGCTGCTCCACCGTCGAAAGCCGTGAGGCGGTCTGCAATCCGCGGTCGCGCAGATCCTGGGCCGTGTCGAGATCCGCAGCCACGCTCGCCACGATCTCGTTCTGCACCTCGATCCGCTGATCGAACAGCGCCTGCTGCGTTTCGATGGAGGAGATCTCCTCCTCCCAGAACCCGAGCAGCTCTTCTCCGCGCTCAATCGCGTTGGTCAGCAACTCCGCTTCGGCGCTGGTCAGCGCATCGAGATCGACCGCGCCGGGCGCCGGGATCACCGAGCGCAGGCTCTCCGACAGAACATAGTCCGACGACCCTTCAATCAGCGCCTCGAACCGCGCCACACGGGCCACGGAGGCGGCGATCTGGAGATTCAGCCGCTTCAGCGAGCCCTCGACCTCGGTGCGCGCCCGGTCGATCTCGAAACGGCTGACCCCGGCGGCCTGGCTGCCGCCGGACAGTGCCAGTGCCGCGCTCACGGTCATTCCGGGGATATAGGAAAAGCTTCCGGGCCGCGTGACATCGCCGGCGACGATGATCGGAGCATAGCTCTCCACCGCGAGCGAGACCCGCGCATTGATGTAAAGGCCGGCCTCTTCGACGCTTTCCGCGATCCGCGTTTCCGCCTCGTCCAGAGTCAGCCCGGTGACCGTCAGGCCACCCAGCTCCGAAAGCCGGATTTGGCCGTCGATATCGATCGGGATCTCTTCGGTCAGCCCCTGGGCCACAAAGCCCACGGTCAGGCGATCCCCGGCCACGAGGCGATAGGGTTCGGCGCTGGCGACCGTCATCGCGGCCACCGAAATCATCAGAGACAAGATCAGAGCGGCCAGCACCTGTCTTGCGATACCCAGCCCAGCACCCGATGCCGTCATCACGCTTCTTCCGTCCTGTCTTTGCCGCCTCTGTCGGCGGACTGATAGCCCGCAAAACACCGTCGCGGACAGACCGGGCGGATAGGCCGCCCGCGTCGCGTTGTCATTCCGGAAGACCGCTCAGCCTTCCCGTGCCACCCGCCGGCCACGAACGCCCGGCGGGTGATGGGCGCCGTCTCAGCACCCGGTACGGTTCAGCACGGCGCCGACGGTCTGGAGGAGAATACGAACATCCGACACGAGCGAAAGCTCCCGGAAGTAATTCGCATCAAGCTGGACCCGCTCGTCATAGCTGACCTCGTTGCGGCCCGAGACCTGCCAGAGCCCGGTGATCCCCGGACGCATGGACTGGTAAATCCACTTGTGACCGCCGTAGCGCTCCAGCTCCGGCGCGGTCACCGGACGCGGTCCGATAAGGCTCATTTCGCCCTTCAGAACGTTCCAGATCTGCGGCAGCTCGTCGAGCGAGCTCTTGCGCAGGAACGCACCCAGGCGGGTGACACGCGGGTCATTGCGCAACTTGCGGTCGCTTTCCCACTCGGCGCGTGCCTGCGGGTCATTGGCCAACAAATGCTCCAGCCGCTCCTTCGCGTCCGGCACCATGGTGCGGATCTTCCAGCAGCGGAACACCTGCCCGTTGCGCCCGACCCGGTGGTGTCCGAAAAAGCCCGGCCCGCCCTCAAGACGGACCGCCACATAGAGCAGGGCGATCACCGGCACGAGAATCGGCAGCATCAGCGCCGCGAGGAACAAATCGAACGGTCGCTTTGCGAAACCGTGATAGAAGCGCTCACTCTTGACGCCGGCGGCGATCTCGTAGGGTTCTAGATTGGTCGAATTCGTCGAAGTATCTGACATGACGATATCCCAATTACTTAACATCCAAACTTCGACTGCTCGTAGGGACCGGCAGGTTTATCCTGCCCTGAAATCTTTTTGAAATGGCCCGCACAAACAGAAGCGCGACGTCTTACCCTCACCTTACAGGGCGATGAGCATCCAGACACAGCCATTAATAAAATCCAGCTTCCTCCAAAGATTGACTGGCTCTTAAAATTAATCGTTACCTTTCAGAAGCTTCTATTGAAACTCCCAGCTTACCCCGGCATGATTGAACCGGAAAATTTCTGCGGCGTAGCATAATTCTAATTCAGGTCGTACCGCCCTGCGCAAAGTTTAGTCAAATGTGAAACACAACTTTGCGACAATCCAGAAGATTTCGCCATTCTTGTGCCACATTTTCGGTCATTATCTTTTCGCCGAACCGACAGAACTCAACCCCAGATAGAATCACCGGGTGATTCTGCGGTGCGGCATGCCCTGTGTGGCCCTCAGATTAACTCTGGGTGCCCACTCTGCGCGCAGGGATTCGCGCTCCGCTACAAGAGACAGGGGCGGCCCGCGCCGCCCCGTATCGTGGCTCAGTACATTTTGTAGGGAAGGAACTTGCCATCGAGCACGATCTTTACCCGATCGCCCTTGGGGTCTTCGGTACGCGAGATGTCCATGGTGAAGTCGATGGCCGACATGATGCCGTCGCCGAACTCCTCCTCGATCAGCGCCTTCATGGTGGTGCCATAGACATTCACCACCTCATACAGGCGGTAGATCAGCGGATCGGTGGGCACCGCACTGGGCAGCGACCCGCGATATGGCACGGTCATCAACAGCGCGGTTTCCTCGTCCGAGAAGTTCAGCCCCATGGCGTTGCCGGCCTTCTCGATCTGCTCCTTGGTGAGCGAGATCTGACCCATCAATGCGGCGGTCGTCCATTCCTTCGACTGGCCGACAGCAGCGGCCACATCGGCCCATTTGATGTCGTTGAAGGTCTTGTGCGCGACGATTTTCTCGGTCAGCTCGGCACGGGTGGTCATTGCGATGGTCTCCATTCAGGTTGTTGATAGATCACGAATGCCGGCTGCGCCCTCCCGGCGCATGACCCGGCGGGTGCGCGCACATCTCAGCCGAGTTCGGCCAGCATCTTGCGCAGGTGCTTGGTCGCCGGTGTCACGATGGCCACGAAATAGGCTTCGCGCAGGCGCCGCTGCGCCGCGCCCTGGCTGACATAGCCGCGCGCGCCGCAATGCAGCATGGCATAATGCGCCGCCTCGACGGACAGCTCGCCACCGGTCAGACGGGCCTGTAGCACCCGCCTCCAGTAGTCGGGGCCGTCGTCATACGGCGTTTTCGCAAGCGCCAGCACCTCGGCCACAAGCGCGTCATACGCTTGCCGGAAATCGGCAGGCTGCTTGTCGAGATACCTGTTTACATGGCCCAGCGGCTTCTCGACCTGCTCCATCAGCTCGATGGCGCTCTTGATCATGCCCGCAGCCATGCCGCATTGCATCAGCACAAAGCCGCCGCGGATACGCTTGATAAAGGCGGGCGCCGGGTCGCCGATGACCTGCTCGTCGGGGATAAAGACGTCGCGGAACTGCACGTTGACGGTCGCCGTGCCGCCCATGGCAACGAAATCGTGGTCGAGCTTCAGCTTCACGCCCTTGGCCTCGTCAGCCTCGGCGATGGCCATCACGGTCTTGGCCGTATCGCCCTCCTCGACCGAGAACATCACGCCGAAATAGCCGCCTTCCGACAGGTTCGAGACCCAGGGCAGCAGGCCCTTGACCTGATAGCCGCCCTCGACCCGCTTGCCCTTGAGGCGCAGGGGCTCGATCTCGGCGATGGATTTCATCGGGTTCGACATGCCGGTGCCACCGAGGATCTCCCCCCTGGCCACGCCGGGAAGGATGTTGGCTTTCAACCAGTCATTGCCCGAAGAGGCGATGTACCAGGCCAGCGCATCCTGGCACCACATGCAGAAACCGGTCGAAAGGCAGGTTTCCGAGGCTTTGGCCATGGCGAGGATCGCCTCAGACAGATCGGTCGCCGCGTCGCTGCCGCCCAGATGCGTGCCGTAGGCGCCGGCCGCACCCATGGCGCGCATGATCTCTTCGGGATAGATCCGCTCTTCGTCGATCTTGCGGGCGATGGGCGCGAGTTCGGATTTGGAAATCCGTTCGATGGCCTCGAAATCGACCACGTTCAGGGGGGTCGCGATGTTCATGTCGGGGGCTCCTGGGGCGGGCATGGCGGGACGGGTGGGAAAGGCCGCCCCCGCGCCGCGCGGGGCGGGGGCGGAAAAGCGGGTCAGACCGCCTCGGCGACCATGTTCACGGGCCGCGAGAAGGTATTGAACACCGGCGACCACTGGATCACATGAGCGATCAGCGCGTCGATTTCTTCCTGCGGGCAGTCGGCCTTCATATCGACCTTGATGCGCACATCGGTGAAGCCCACCGGCTTTTCCGACACATCGCCCGTGCCCCACACGGCGGTAATGTTCAGATCGCCCTCGAGTGCCAGCTCCAGCGACTGGATGGTGATGCCGCGGGCGATGGCATTGGCGTGCAGGCCGACGGCAACACAGGAGCCCAGCGCGGCCAGCGAGGCCTCGGACGGATTCGGCGCAGTGTCGTCGCCCAGCAGCCCCGGCGGCTCATCGACGATATAGGGTTCCAGATCGCGGATATAGTTGGCGTGACGGAAGCGGCCCTCGGCAACGGTCTTGCATTTGAGTGTCTTGACGGCATTGGGGTTGGCCTTGCCCTGCTCGATCAGGCCGTCGAGCCCGGTCTTGTCGATCGGCGCAAGGCAGCCGGTCAGAGCGGTTGCGGGTTCAGACATGGTTTCCTCCTTCTTGGAATATCGTCTGGTTGCGAGATCAGTGCGCGCTGTCGCGCACCCAGTTGAATCGTTTGATGAGAGCCGCGCAGGCATAGTCGAGGGCGAAACCGATCACTCCGATCACCACCACAACGGCGGCCAGGCGCGAGTAATCGAGCGTGTCGCGGGCATCGTTGATCGCGTAGCCGAGGCCCGAGGTGACGCCGAGATATTCGGCGGGCACCAGCACCACCCATGCCACACCCAGCGCCAGCCGGATGCCGGTGAGCACATCGACCGCGATGGCAGGCAGGATCACCACGAAAAGCATGTGGAACGGATTGGCGCCCAGGTTGCGCGCAACCTTCAGCCAGCTCGGATCGATGCGGCGCACGCCGGCGGCGGTACTGAACAGGATCGGCCAGATCGCCGCCACACCGATCAGAAAGATGATCGCGCCGTCCCAGGTCTCGTAGACCATGACCGCGATGGGCATCCAGCTCAGCGGAGAGATCATCCGCAGGAACTGGAACGGCACATTGGTCAGCTCGCGCAGCCACGCGATACGACCGATGGCGATCCCCACCGGCACCCCGATGGCGCAGGCGATCACCAGCCCCGCGCCGACACGGTAGAGCGACGGGCCGGACATCCCCAACACCTCACCCGAGCGCAGGATATCCCAGAGCGCCGCCAGCGTCGGCGCCGGCGCGAAATCGGCAAAGGCGAACATGTCGGGATCGTTCGCCACCGCCCAGCCGCCCAGCCACCACAGCGCCAGCAGGCCCGCAATACCCAGCAGCCCGAAGGCGAGACCGCGCAGGCGGGTAAGCTTCGGCAGCGCAAGCCGCACGCTCGGAGTGTCCGCCATCGAGGTCACAGCTTCAGCACCTCTTCACGCACGAACGGGTCGCCGCCGGTATCGACCGATGGGTCGTTCTGCCATTCGGGGTATTTCTGAAGCGCCGCTTTCACGTAGTCATAATTCACCAGATCCTGCGCCACGAACTCGGGATCGAGCCCGCTGAGGAAGGTGGCGTCGCCCGAAACCACGGTCTGGTTCATCTCTTCGACGATCAGCTTGGTTGCCGAAGGATAGGGCCAGGGCTGGAAGTCGATGCGGCCGTTCTTGTATTCGGCCTCGTTCTTGATCGCGCCGGTTTCCAGATAGGTGCTGTCATCGGCGTAAAGCGTCATCGCACGCTTCACCACCGGCGCGGGTGCCGGCAGATAGCCCTCGCCATCCTTCGACAGCAGCTCGGCGACCTCTTCCTTGTTCTGGCTGGCATAGACCGAGGCGCGAACCACCGCGTTCATCACCTTCTGCGTCCATTCCGGCTTGGCCGTGGTGACCTGCTCGTTCATGCAGACCACGCAGCAGGGGTGGTTCTTCCAGATGTCGCCGGTGAAGCGCAGCATCCGCGCGCCCGCTTTCAGCTCGCCCAGCGCGTTGAAGGGTTCGGCCACGATATAGGCGTCGATCTTGCGCGCGGCGAGCGCCGGAGGCATTTCCGGCGGCGGCAGAACCTGAAGGTTGCATTCGTCGGCAGCTAGCGGCTCGCCCTGCGCCTTGATCACCGGCTTGATGCCATTGGCGCGCAGCGCGTATTGCAGCACGATATTGTGCATCGAATACCAGAACGGCACCGCGACCTGCTTGCCGCCAAGGCCCGCGAAATCCTCGACATCCGTGTGGCGACCGACCACCAGCGCCGAGCCGTTGGTATGCGCCCAGGCCATGACCTTGACCGGAAAATCGTTGTTGTAGCGCATCCAGACCGGGATCGGCTTGAGGAAATGCACGAGGTTGAACTTGCCCGCGACGAACGCCTCGATCAGCGGCGACCAGCCACGGATCAGCGTCGGGCGCTCGGCCTCGAGCCCCTCGTCCGCGTAGAACCCCTTGGCATGGGCGACGAGCAGCGGCGTGGCATCGGTGATCGGCAGATAACCGATGCGCACCACGTCATCCTCCTGCGCCATGGCCGGCATCGGCAGACCGCCGGTCAGCGCCCCCATCATCGCGGCCAGCCCGCCGCCGGCCAGCATGTCCAGCGTCATGCGGCGACCACGGTCAAAGCCCTCATCGGTCCCGTCATGGCCGCAGCAGGCGGCGTGCAGATCGTGCTGCGCGTGTTTCTTGCAATCGGTCATCCGTTCCTCGCTGTCAGTATTTTTCGTTGTCGTCGCTGGCATCCGCAGGGTCGCCATGGGCGACGCGGGTATAGAGATCCATCAGGCGCATATGCTCGGCATTGAACCGGTCGCAGCCGCCTTCGCGCTGCACCTCGTCCAGCGCCACACCGGTGTCCTCGGCAATGCGTCCAGGATTGGCGTCGAGCACAAGCACGCGGTCGGCCATGCGCACCGCCTCGGACACGTCATGCGTGACGATCACCAGCGTCAGTCCGAGATCGCGCGCGATGGCGCGGACATCGCGCTGGAGCGACCGGCGGGTAAAGGCATCGAGCGCCGAGAACGGCTCGTCGAGCAGCAGCACCTCGGGATTGGTCGCCAGCGAGCGGGCCAGGGCGACACGCTGTTGCTGGCCACCGGACAGCTCCTGCACATTGCGACCGGCAAAGCTCTTGAGGTCGACCAGGTCCAGCACCTCGGGCACGCGGCGCGCGATCTCGTGGCCCCGCCGCGAAAACCGCAGTCCGAGTGCCGCGTTCTGCGCCACGGTCATCCAAGGATAGAGCGATGGCGCCTGAAACATCATGACCCATTTCGGCGAGGGCTCGGTGACGGTGTTGCCGTTGATCACGACCTCGCCGCCGCTCGGCATGGCCAGCCCCGAGAGCATGTGCAAAAGCGTCGACTTGCCACAGCCCGAACGCCCGAGAAGCGCGAGAACATCGCCGGGCCGCACGTCGAAACTGATGTCGTCCAGCACCAGCCCGTCGCTCTTTCTATAGGCGTGACTCAGCCCCATGACGGCGAGATGCGCCCCGCGCGGGGCGGTTTTGCGGATCTCGGCCCCGGCCTTCGTGGCGGCGGATGTCGCGATGGCGGCGTGCGAAGTCATATCAGCGTTTCACTCCGAAACAAGACGAACAGGTCTGTCTACATTTCGGTGACGAATACCGATTCTCGTCAAGCCTTCCGCCCGACAAACCAGAGAGATTTATTCCCGGCCTACATTTTGAGCGCTATTTTTAGCTGATAATCTGCATTTTCATCGCAACTTCGCCGGCCTTTGCGCCGAAAGGCCAAATTGATGCGACTCTGCATCAGGCCTCGCAAAGATGAACGAATCTGTCTCCTTTACTTGCCTCGGAGCCCAACTCCTGCAATAGTTGCGCGGGTCAGTCGCCAGGATTTTTCTCATGCTAAAGACCGTCGATCCAGCATGCCCCACCCCGCCGACCGGGACGTGGAGCATGTCGCAGTCGGAACCTCACAGCGCCCGCGACCGCATTCTCGTTGCCGCCTCGACGCTGTTCTGCCGCCATGGCTTTTCCTCCACCGGGGTCGACACGGTGATCGAGCGGGCCGGCACCGCCAAGGCGACGCTCTACAAGCATTTCGCATCGAAACAGGATCTGATCGAGGCCGTCCTGGAAGCCGAGGGCGCGGCCTGGCGCTCCTGGTTCTTTGGCAAGCTGGCCAGGATTCAGGCGCCGGCGGACAAGCGCATGCTGGCGGTATTCGACGTGCTCGAGGAGTGGTTCGCCGATCCGGGCTTTTACGGCTGTCCCTTCATCAACGCGGTGGCGGAGTTCGAAACCGGCAATGACGCGGTGCGGCAGGCGGCGGAAAAGCACAAGGCGCATCTGATGACCTGGCTGACCGCTCAGGCGATCGAGCTGGAGCTGCCCGACGTCAAGGAAGTCGCGCGCTCCTTTGCGGTACTGATCGACGGTGCCATCGTCGCCGCGCAGCACACACGCGACCCCAGCTTTGCCCGCACCGCGCGGGTTCTGGCCGAGCAGCTTCTGGACAGAACAATCCCGCACTAGCGGCCGCGCCTTTGAACGAGTGCCGAAATCCTGCTATTCTTGGCCCACAGACCTGTTTCTGCGGAGGAGAAGATGCAGTCTGAACTGAAAACGCGGCGGCGCCTGCTGCGGCTGACCTATCGCCGGTATCTGGAGGCCGACAGGGCCTGGACGCTGGCACTCGGCGAGATGACCCGGTGGTTTCCCGCATCCGCCCGCCCCTACCGTGCCTCGATGGGCAATCCCGGCTCGCGCATCCGGCAGCTCTATGAAAACCGCGCACGCGCGATCCTGCAACTCCAGGCGGCGCGCGACAAGCTGGAGGTCGCCAAGCGGCGTCTGGCAGAGCGGCAGAGGCGGAGCACCGCGAGGGTCGTCTTTCTGACCTGCTGAGGCGCGCCCCTTCAGAGCCCGGCGTCGCGCGCCTGTCGCGGCGCCTCGTCATAGCGCTGCCGATAGGCCTCGGAAAACGCGGCCTGGGTGGCAAAGCCGGTCATCTGGGCGATCTCGCCGATGCGGATGCGCGAGGTGCGCAGCAGCTCCCGCGCAGTGCCGAGGCGGATATCGCGATAGGCGCGGATCACCGACATCCCCACCGCGCCCGCGAACTGGCGCTGTAGCTGGCGCGGCGAGAGCCCGACCAGCGCCGCGATCTGCCCCAGCTCCAACGGATCGGCGATATGCGATTCCATCAGCTCCAGCGCCTCGGACACCGCGCGCGGCAAGGGGCCATAGCGCGCCGCGATGCTCGCCTGCTGCGGCGCCTCGGCGACGCGGATCTCGGTCTGGATGAACCAGTCGCTGATCCGCCGGGCAAAGCCTGCGCCATGCTCGGCAGAGATCATCGCATGCATCATGTCGAGCGGCGCCGTGCCACCGGCGCAGGTATAGCGGTCGCGGTCGATCACATAGAGCCTGCGCTCCAGCGCGAAACCGTCGGACATGGCGCGCAGCTCGTCCAGATGGTGCCAGTGCACGGTGAAACGGCGGTTGTCCATCAGCCCCGCCCGCGCCAGCACCGCCGAGCCGCCCGAGATCCCGCCGAGCGTCACGCCCAGCCGGTCCATCCGCCGCAGCCAGGCATAGAGCGCCCGGTCGCGGATGCGCAGCGGCTCGCCTCCCGCCACGACAAAGACCATGTCGAAATCGCTGCCCGCCGCCTCCAGCGCGCGGGTCTCGATCGCCGCCGGTAACGAAGAGCGCACCGGCCCGCCGGCGACCGAAAGCGGCAGGATCTCGTAGAGCGGTCGGTCGGAGAACAGGTTGGCCGCGCGCAGCGGCTCCATCGCGGCGGCGGTGCTCATCATCGCATAGCCCTCGACAAGGCAGAACCCGATCCGGCGCGCAGCCATGGCGTGACCCTTTTTCGAAAATTTACGTCTCTTGTACGAAAGATATGCGCGATGACGCCCTGCTAAGACAAGAGGAGCAGAAGGGAGTTCCGCGATGCATTTCTCGGGTTTCAGGGTCATCAAGGAGGCGCTGACCGGCCATAAGGGCTGGAAACCGCTCTGGCGCGATCCCGAACCGCAGCCGGAATACGATATCGTCATCGTCGGTGGCGGCGGCCACGGGCTCGCCACCGCCTATTACCTCGCCAATACCTTCGGCGAGGCGCGTGTGGCGGTGCTGGAGAAGGGCTGGCTCGGCTCCGGCAATATCGGGCGCAACACCACGATCATCCGCTCGAACTATCTGCTGCCCGGCAACGAGCCGTTCTATGAATTCTCGATGAAGCTCTGGGAAGGGCTGGAGCAAGAATTCAACTTCAACGCCATGGTCAGCCAGCGCGGCATTCTCAACCTCTGCCACAGCGACGGGCAGCGCGATGCCTTCCGCCGGCGCGGCAATGCCATGCTGCTGGCCGGCGCCGATGCCGAGCTGCTCGACCGCGACGGCGTGCGCGCCATGTATCCCTTCCTCAATTTCGACAACGCCCGCTTTCCCATCAAGGGCGGGCTGCTGCAACGCCGCGCCGGCACCGCGCGCCACGACGGTGTCGCCTGGGGCTATGCGCGCGGCGCCGACCGCAAGGGGGTCGACATCATCCAGAACTGCGAAGTGACCGGCTTTCGCATCGAGGGCGGCGCGGTGCGCGGGCTGGAGACGACGCGCGGCGCCATCCGCGCCAGGAAGGTCGGCGTGGCGGTGGCGGGCTCTTCGGGGCTGGTCATGGCGAAGGCGGGCATGCGCCTGCCCATCGAAAGCCATGTGTTGCAGGCCTTTGTCTCGGAAGGGCTGAAGCCCTGTATCGACGGGGTGATCACCTTTGGCGCCGGGCATTTCTATGTCAGCCAGTCCGACAAGGGCGGGCTGGTCTTTGGCGGCGATATCGACGGCTACAATTCCTACGCCCAGCGCGGCAACCTGCCGGT
The DNA here is from genome assembly GCF_001975705.1 of Salipiger abyssi. Taxonomy (NCBI): domain Bacteria; kingdom Pseudomonadati; phylum Pseudomonadota; class Alphaproteobacteria; order Rhodobacterales; family Roseobacteraceae; genus Salipiger; species Salipiger abyssi. The sequence goes on along the minus strand of NZ_CP015093.1, from coordinate 1,907,915 downwards.
GGTCGAGGATGTGATCGAGGGCGGCATGGCGCTGATGCCGCGCATCGGGCGGGCGCGGCTGCTGCGCAGCTGGGGCGGCATCATGGATATGTCGATGGACGGCTCGCCGATCATCGACGCCACCCATATCGACGGGCTCTATCTCAATGCCGGCTGGTGCTATGGCGGCTTCAAGGCGACGCCGGCCTCGGGCTATGCCTTTGCCCATCTGCTTGCCACCGGTCGCCCGCACCCCACCGCCACCGCCTTCCGTCTCGACCGCTTCGCGCGCGGTCATGTCATCGACGAAAAGGGCGTTGGCGCCCAGCCGAACCTTCATTGAGGCGCTGACATGCTGATCCCCCACCCCCTTCTCGGCCTCCGCGACGCGCAGGAATTCACCTATCTCGGCGACGCCGCGCTGCTCGACCGCCCGGACGGCGGCGATGAGGCGGCGTTTTTCGACTACACCTATCTGCGAGACAACCCCGCTGGACAACATCGCGAGCTGTGGTTTCACGAGCAGGGCGACCGCTCCTGGCTGGTGGTCACCCGCGACACCCGCACGCATGAGATCGTCTCGGCAGAGCTCGCCTCGGACGTGAAACGGAGGGGCGGCGCATGACCCGGATCCCCGGCGGACTCATCGACCGCAGCAAGACGCTCAGCTTCACCTTCGACGGCAAGCGCTATCGCGGCCACCCCGGCGACACGCTGGCCTCGGCACTGCTGGCCAATGGCGTGCGACTGATGGGCCGCAGCTTCAAATACCACCGCCCGCGCGGCGTGATCTCGGCGGGCTCCGAAGAGCCCAACGCGCTGGTCACCCTGCGCAGCGGCGCCCGGGCCGAGCCCAACACCCGCGCCACCTGCGTCGAGCTCTATGACGGGCTCGAAGCCACCAGCCAGAACCGCTGGCCCTCGCTCGGCTTCGACGCGCTCGCGGTGAACGATCTCTTCGCGCCGTTCTTTGCCGCCGGGTTCTATTACAAGACCTTCATGTACCCCGCGCATTTCTGGGAAAAGCTCTACGAGCCGCTCATTCGCCGCGCGGCGGGGCTGGGCAAGCTCGCCGATGCGCCCGACCCGGATGCCTATGACAAGGGGTTCCTGCATTGCGACCTGCTGGTGATCGGCGGCGGTGCGGCGGGCCTGGCTGCCGCGCTGACGGCAGCGCGCAGCGGCGCGCAGGTGATCCTCGCCGACGAGGATTTCCGCCTCGGCGGGCGGTTGCTGATGGAAAGCCACAGGCTGGACGGCGCGCCCGCGACCGACTGGGTGGCCGGTGTCGAGGCCGAGCTGGACAGCCTGCCGAACCTGCGGCTGATGCGCCGCACCACGGTGTTCGGTGCCTATGATCACGGCATATATGGCGCGGTGGAGCGGCTGGGCGATCACCTCGCCACACCGGCCTCCATCCGCCAGACGCTCTGGCGGATCACCGCGAAACGCACTGTGCTGGCCGCCGGCGCCACCGAGCGCCACATCCCCTTTGCCGGCAACGACCGCCCCGGCGTGATGCTGGCCGGCGCGCTGCGCGCCTATGCCAACCGCTGGGGCGTGACACCGCAGACGCGCGAGAGCGACCGCGTGGCGATCTTCACCAATAACGACGATGGCCACCGCACCGCGCGCGATCTGCTGGAGAAGGGCGTGCCCGTCCTCGCGGTGATCGACCCGCGCGAGACCGCACCCCGCCTCGGCGACTATCAGCTCTATGCCGGCGCCAGCGTCACCGGCAGCAAGGGGCGGCTTGGACTGTCCTCCATTCAGGTGACCCGCGAGGGCCGCGCCGAGTGGCTCGAATGCGCGGTGCTGGGGGTCTCGGGCGGCTGGAACCCGAACCTGCACCTGACCGCCCATCACAGGGGCAAGCCGGTCTGGAGCGATGAGCAACTCACCTTCCTGCCCGGCGCCGACCTGCCGCCCGGCATGACCGTCGCCGGGGCCGCTGCCGGCCATGGCACGCCCCATGCGGCGCTGCGCTCGGGCGCCGAGGCCGCGCAACAGGCGCTCGCCGCGCTGGACATCGCGGCACCGCTGCCCGCGCTGCCCGGGGCCGAAGACCGCCCCGCCGGCGCCGCACCGCTCTGGCATGTGCCCGGCAAGGGCCGCGCCTGGGTGGATTTCCAGAACGACGTGACGGTGAAGGATATCGCGCTCGCCCATCGCGAGAACATGCGCAGCGTCGAGCATCTGAAACGCTGGACGACGCTCGGCATGGCCACCGATCAGGGCAAGACCGCCAATGTCACCGCGCTTGCGGTCATGGCCGAACTCACCGGCAGGACCGTGCCCCAGACCGGCACCACCGTGTTCCGCCCGCCCTACACGCCGGTGGCGCTTTCGGTGCTGGGCGGCGGCGATACCGGCGAGACGTTCCGCCCCCGCCGCCTGACGCCGACCCATCCGTGGGCCGAGTCACAGGGCGCCGAATTCGTCGAGGTCGGGCAATGGATGCGGGCGCAGTATTTCCCGCGGCCGGGCGAAACCCACTGGCGCGAGAGCGTCGACCGCGAGGTAAAGGCGGTGCGCGCGGGCGTCGGGCTCTGCGATGTGACGACGCTGGGCAAGGTGGATGTGCAGGGCGCGGATGCGGGCGACTTCCTCAACCGGATCTATGCCAACACGATGGCCACGCTGAAGGTGGGCCGCGTGCGCTATGGGCTGATGCTGCGCGAGGACGGGGTCGCCTATGACGACGGCACCTGCGCACGGCTGGCCGAGGATCACTACGTGGTCACCACCACCACCGCCAATGCCGGGCTCGTCTATCGCCAGATGGAGTTTGCCCGGCAATGCCTCTGGCCCGATCTCGACGTGCAGCTCATCTCCACCACCGACGCCTGGGCACAGATCGCGGTGGCCGGGCCGCAGTCGCGGACGCTGCTGGAGCGGGTGGTGGACGACTTCGACCTCTCGAACAAAGCGTTTCCCTTCATGGCCTGCGCGGCGCTCAGCATCTGCGGCGGGCTGCGCGCACGGCTCTTCCGGATCTCCTTCTCCGGCGAACTGGCCTATGAGATCGCCGTGCCCGCGCGCTACGGCAACGCGCTGATGGCACGGCTGATGGAGCTGGGCCGGGATCTCGGCGCCACGCCCTACGGCACCGAGGCGCTGGCGGTGCTGCGCATCGAAAAGGGCCACGCGGCGGGTGCGGAGCTCAACGGCCAGACCAGCGCGCAGATGCTCGGGCTGGGACGGATGGTTTCGGCCAAGAAGGACTCCATCGGCGCGGTGATGTCACGCCGCGAGGGGCTGGTCTCGGACAGCCGCCGGCTCGTCGGGCTGATGCCGCTGGACCCGGCGCAGAAGCTGCCCGCCGGTGCGCATCTCTTCGAGCCCGGCGCCGAGCGGACCACCGAAAGCGATCTCGGCTGGATCACCTCGGCCTGCTGGTCGCCGCATCTCGGCAGCCACATCGCGCTCGGCTTTGTCGCGGAGGGCGAGGCACGCATGGGCAGCGCGCTTGTCGCGGCCAACCCGCTGGAAGGCCAGGAGGTGGCGCTGCGCGTCGTCTCGGCCCATTTCGTCGATCCCGAAGGAGAGCGTCTCCGTGCATGATCTCGCCCCCCTCACCGCGCTCGGCGCCCCGGCACCGCGCCGCATCCGCCATGGCGCGCTGACCCTGAGCGAAGACCCCGGGCTCGCGCTGGCCTCGCTGGCGCTGCGCCGGGGTCAGCGCGAGCCCAGCCCCTTCGGGCTGACCCTGCCCGGCCCCGGCGCCTGGCGCGCCGGCACCGGCGTGGCGGCGTTCTGGACAGGCCCTGGGCAATGGATGATCGAGGCGCCGGGCCGGGCGGAGGAGGATTTCACCGCAGCGCTGGCCGCCGAGGCGCCGGGCGCGTCGGTGACCGAGCAGACCGATGGCTGGGCCGCGTTCGAGATCGCCTCGTCCCAAGGCGCGGCACCGCTCCTGCGGCTGGCAGAGAAACTCGTCAACCTGCCGCCGGACGCGCTGGCCCCGGGCCGCGCCACCCGCACCGGGCTGCATCACATGAGCGTCTTTGTCCTGCGCCGCAGCGAAGACCGGCTGAGTGTGCTGGGCATGCGCTCGGCGGCGGGATCGCTCTGGCACGCGCTGACGCAGGCCGCACACCGACTGGAGACACCGGAATGACCAAGATCGCCCTCACCGTGACCTGCCGCTCGACCCGCGGCATCGTGGCCGCCATCGCCAGTTTCCTTGCCGAACAGGGCTGCAATATCACCGACAGCGCCCAGTTCGACGATTTCGAGACCGGCAATTTCTTTATGCGGGTCAGCATGACCCCGGAAACCGGCGCGACGCGGGCAGAGCTTGAGGCGCGCTTTGCCGAGACCGCGAAGGGCTTCGGCATGGACTATGCCTTCCACGACGAGAGCCAGAAGATGAAAGTCATCATCATGGTCTCGCGCTTCGGCCATTGTCTCAACGACCTGCTCTATCGCTGGCGCATCGGCGCGCTGCCGATCGACATCGTGGCGGTGATCTCGAACCATATGGATTACCAGAAAGTCGTGGTGAACCACGACATCCCGTTCCACTGCATCAAGGTCACCAAGGAGAACAAGCCGCAGGCCGAGCGCCGCATCATGGAGGTGGTCGAGGAAACCGGCGCCGAGCTGGTGGTGCTGGCGCGCTACATGCAGATCCTCTCGGACGAGATGTGTCAGAAGATGTCGGGGCGGATCATCAATATCCACCACTCCTTCCTGCCGAGCTTCAAGGGGGCGAACCCGTACAAGCAGGCGTTCGAGCGTGGCGTGAAGCTGATCGGGGCGACCTCGCATTACGTGACCGCCGATCTCGACGAAGGCCCGATCATCGAGCAGGACACGGTGCGGGTGACGCATGCGCAATCGCCGGAAGACTACGTGTCGCTGGGCCGCGATGTGGAAGCCTCGGTGCTGGCCCGCGCGATCCACGCGCATATCCACCGGCGGGTTTTCCTCAATGGCAACAAGACGGTGGTGTTCCCGGCCTCGCCGGGCAGCTACGCCTCCGAGCGTATGGGCTGAGCGCGGCGCCTGCGGCGCCGGGGTTGAGTATTTGCAGAAAGATGAAGATGCGGGCGCGGCACTCATAAGGGGCCGCGCCTTTGTTTGGTCAGGTGTCGGGCGGGCGCCGCAGCTCCTGGCGGAGCAGCAGGGCGAAGCCGGCGAGCGTCAGTGCGGCGAGGGCGAACCAGGTCAGCGCGTAGCTGAGATGGGCGTTGCGAAAGCGCACGACCGTCTGCCCGCCGCGCGGCCAGCCCTGCGGGTCGACCCCCTCGGCATCGACGAAATAGGGGGCGGCGGTCGCGAACCCCTTCGCCTGGGTGATCGAGCCGATATCGCGGCGATACCAGCGCTGGTTCTCGGGATCGTTGGCGCGCGAGAAGAGCCAGCCCTCATCCTCGGAGATCCGCAGCAGGCCGGTGACGGTCACGCGGCCCGCATCGCGGTCGAACTGCCCGGCCTCGGCGAGCGCCTGCGGCACCAGCCCGCGATTGACCATGACGATGCTGTCATCGTCGCGCCGCAGCGGCGTCAGCACCCAGTCGGCGGGGCCGTAATCGGAGGGGGTGTAGATCAGCACCTCCTCATCGTTGAGAAAGCGCCCGGAGAGGGCGACGCGCCGGTATTCGTCGCGCGCCGCCGTGATACCCAGCCAGTCGGCGGCGCCGGGCGCCGCCACCGGGGCGGCATGGACACGGGCGTCGACCCGCGCGATCAGGTCGCGCTTCCAGTGCAGGCGGCGGATCTGCCAGAGACCGAGCCCCGAGAACCCCGCGAAGAGCAGCGCGGCGACCAGCCCGGCGAGGATCAGGCGCATCCCGACCCGGGCGCGTGCCGGGGCCCCGGAGGGCCCCGTTCCGGAGAGGGGGATGTTCATCCCTCCTGCGCCTGAAGGCTCTTCATCTGCTCGATCTGCCGATGCATCTCGGGCATCGGCATCATGTTCTCGTTCATATTGTGCATGACCCAGAGCGAGCCGGCGAGCACGATGGCGAGGATGATCACCGCGAAGATGCTGGCGGACAGCGTCCAGCCTTCCTCGGAGGAGCGGCTGAGATGCAGGAAATAGACCAGATGCACGAGGATCTGCACCGCGCCCAGCCCCATGATGATGCCCACAAGCGTGCTGCGGCTCATTTCGACCTCGCCCATGACGAGGCCGAAGGGAATGATGGTCAGCAGCGCCGCGAGGCCGAAGCCGATCATCAGCTGCCCCATGGTGCCATGCGATGCGGTATGCGTGTGTGACGACATCAGACCAGCCTCACCAGATAGACAAAGGAAAACACGCCGATCCAGACGAGATCGAGGAAGTGCCAGAACATCGAGAGCGTCGAGAGGCGGCGCATATTGGCCTCGATGAGCCCGTGCATGCGGATCTGCGCCATCAGCGTCACCAGCCAGATGATCCCGCCCGTGACGTGCAGCCCGTGCGTGGCCACCAGCGCGAAGAAGGACGACAGGAAGGCCGAGCGGTCCGGCCCGGCGCCGATATGGATCAGGTGGCGGAACTCGTAAAGCTCCATGCCGATGAAGCCCGCGCCAAAGAGCCCGGTCACCGCCAGCCACATCAGCGTTGTGTCGCGCTTGCGCTTTTCCGCCTGCAACATCGCCACGCCGAAGGTGACGGAGGAGATCAGCAGCAGCGCGGTTTCGATGGCGACGAAGCCCGGCTCGAACAGATCCTTGGGCGCGGGCCCGCCGGCATAGCTGCCGCCGAGCACCGCATAGGTGGCAAAGAGCGCCCCGAAGATGATGCAGTCGCTCATCAGGTAGATCCAGAACCCGATGGGGGTCGGGCTGGCGTGGTGATGCTCGGCCCCGTCATGGCCCACCGCATGGGCGTGGGGCGCGGGCCCGTCGGGCAGAGCAAGCTCGGCGTCGCGCGGGGTCATGCGGCCGCTCCTTTCAGTTCGGTGGCGGTCACCTCATCGCTGGGAATGTGGTAATCGCGGTTGTAGTTGAAGGTGTGGGCGATGCCCAAAGCCAGCATCGCGGCAAAGCTCAGGAGCGCGAGCCACCAGATGTACCAGACCATGGCAAAGCCGAAGACCAGCGCGGCGGCGGAGATCAGCGCGCCGGTCGCGGTGTTTTTGGGCATATGGATCGGGCGGTAATGCCCGGACCATGTGAAGCCGGTCTGCTTCATGTGCCAGAAGGCTTCGCGCCCGACGATCCGGATGTCTTCGGGGAAGTTATAGGGCGCCGGCGGCGATTGCGTGGCCCATTCCAGCGTGCGCGCGTCCCAGGGATCGCGGCCGCAGGCCAGCCGCTTGCGGTCACGGATCGAGACGTAGAATCCGGCGAAGGTCGACAGGATGCCCAGCAGGATCAGCACCGCGCCAAAGGCCGCGACGATGAAATAGGGCTGCCAGCCGGCATCGGGATAGGCGTTCATCCGGCGCGTGACCCCCATCAGCCCCAGCGCGTAGAGCGGCATGAAGGCAAAGTAGAAGCCTACGAACCAGAACCAGAAGCTGCGCCGCCCCCATGTGTCGTCGAGCCGGAAGCCGAAGGCCTTGGGCCACCAGTAGGTGACGGCGGCATAGACCGCAAAGACCACCCCGCCGATGATCACATTGTGGAAATGCGCGATCAGGAACAGCGTGTTGTGCAGTTGGAAATCGACCGGCGGCACCGCCAGCAGAACCCCGGACATGCCGCCGATGGTGAAGGTCACGAGAAAGCCGATCACCCAGAGCATCGGCACTTCGAGCCGCACCCGGCCCTTGTACATGGTGAAGAGCCAGTTGAAGATCTTCACCCCCGTGGGCACCGCGATGATCATCGTAGTGATGCCGAAGAAGGTGTTCACGCTGGCACCCGAACCCATGGTGAAGAAGTGGTGCAGCCAGACGACAAAGCTCAGCACCATGATGCAGGCGGTGGCCCAGACCATCGTGCGATACCCAAAGATCGGCTTGCCCGAGAAGGTCGCCACGACCTCGGAGATGACGCCGAAACAGGGGATGATGAGGATATAGACCTCCGGGTGACCCCAGACCCAGATCAGGTTGATATACATCATCGCGTTCCCACCGAAATCATTGGTGAAGAAGTGGAACCCGAGATAGCGGTCGAGCGTCAGCAGCGCGAGCGTGGCGGTCAGCACCGGGAAGGCGGCGACGATCAGCACGTTGGTGATCAGCGAGGTCCAGGCAAAGATCGGCATGTCCATGAGCTTCATGCCCGGCGCGCGCATCTTGAGCACCGTGGCGATCATGTTGATGCCGGAAAGCGTGGTGCCCACGCCGGCGATCTGCAACGCCCAGAGATAGTAGTCCATCCCCGGCCCGGTGCTGTAACTCGCCCCCGACAAGGGTGGAAAGGCCAGCCAGCCGACCCGCGCGAACTCACCGATGAAAAGCGAGATATTGACCAGCAGCGCGCCCGCGACGGTCATCCAGAACGAGAAGTTGTTGAGGAAGGGAAAGGCCACGTCACGCGCGCCGATCTGGAGCGGCATGACATAGTTCATCAGCCCGGTGACAAAGGCCATGGCGACGAAAAAGATCATGATCACGCCATGGGCGGTAAAGACCTGGTCGTAGTGGTGCGACGGCAGATAGCCCTCGACCCCGCCGGCGGCCATGGCCTGCTGAAGCCGCATCATCAGCGCGTCGGCAAAGCCGCGCACCATCATGATGAAGCCCAGGATCATGTACATGATGCCGATCTTCTTGTGATCGACGGTGGTCACCCAGTTCCGCCAGAGCGGCCCCCAGAGGCGGAAATAGCTCATCAGCGCCAGCACCAGCAGCCCGCCCAGCGCAACGCCGGCAAAGGTGCCGACAAGGATCGGCTCGTGATAGGGGATCCAGTCGAGCGTCAGGCGCCCGAAGATCGGCGACGGGCTCGGTTGTGCGGTCTCAGTTAACATGGATGCTGTCCTCCTGGCCGTCCACGCCGGGGCCGCAGATCAGGCCGGGCACGGTCAGCAGCGCCTCTTCGCGGGCGCTCTCGTGATGGGAAGTCGCTGCCGGTTCCGGCAGGGTGATGGGGGCGCCGAACCCGTCGATGGCGCGGGCGCGGTCATGGCTGTAGGCGGCTGCATCGCCGATGCCCTCCAGCCCGCCGCCGCCCATGCTGTCGGACATCATCATGTCCTTCATGCAGACCTTGCCGGCCTCGACACAGAGATTGACGATGCGGTCGAAAAGCCCGTCCTCGACGGAGGCGAAATAGCTCACCGGCGCGTCGATGGAGGGCTTTTCCAGCGCCAGATAGCTGTCGCGGTCAAGCGGCGTACCCGTCTCGCGCAGCCCGGCGACCCAGGCTTCGAAATCGTCCTCGCCGAGCGCCTTTGTCTCGAACACCATGTCCGAGAACCCGGGACCGGAGTAATGCGCAGACCGGCCCTGGAACGTGCCCTCGCTGTCGGCGATCAGGTGCAGCTTGGTCTCCATCCCCGCCATGGAATAGACCATGCCGCCCAGCGCCGGGATCGACAGCGTGTTCATCACGGTCGACGAGGTCAGGCTGAAATTCACCGGACGCCCGGCCGGGATCGCCAGTTCGTTGACCGAGGCCACGCCCAGTTCGGGGTAGATAAAGAGCCATTTCCAGTCGAGCGAGACCGCCTGCACCTCAACGGGCGCGCCGGCTTCGAGATGATCGAGCGGGCGATAGGGGTCGAGCCGGTGGGTATAGACATAGGTGTACCAGCCCAGCGCCGCGACGATCAGCACCGGAACGCCCCAGACCACCGCTTCGAGCTTGTTGGAATGCTCGAAACTCGGGTCGTAATCGGAGGTATCGCTGCGGTCGGCGCGGTATCTCAGCGGGAAATAGACGGCCATGAACAGGACCGGAAGAATGACGATCAGCATGAGAAGGGTCGAGATGATCAGCAGGTTGCGTTCCTGCCCGCCGACCCAGCCCTGCGGCGACAGAACATCGTAGCGGCATCCGGAGAGCGCAAGTGCACACCCCGCTGCCAGCAGCGGTTTTCTTAGATATATCAAGCGTATGCCTCTTTCGTGTCCGACAGGCTGCGGGTGTCGACGAAGGGCACGGGCAGTCCGGAACGTTGGTTCGCAGGCAAGGGCCTAGACCTCACGCCGGCGCACATCGCTGCGACAAATCGACATGCGCCGGAAGAATTCCGATTATCTCACAGATAGTTGAGCGGTTTTCACTCTCTCGTGCGCGTCGCGCGCCGCTAAAGATGCCGAATGCATACCTTTTAGGCAGCTTTCTCTCCCAGCGGCGGCGCAGCGCCGCCGGTAACCGGACGATTCCATATGGAAAAGCGTTCCGTCGGAACGCCGGAGCACGCGAGATTTCGAGCCGCGCACCCGATCTGGATCGACCGTGGTTCGGCATAGTCCTCCCGAAAGAGGCGCTGCCGCAATTCCGGAGCCCGCGCCACCAGCCCGATGCGCGTGCGATCAATTCGCATGCAACCACCTCCGGGAAATGCCTGTCTGACCGGAATTTCCGATGTCGCCACTTGACGCGGAACGCATCGGTCGCGCTGAATTTGCTTAATCGTTTAATCTGCCAGGAGCCGAGTCGGGGCATGACACCCAAGCTGGAAGACATCGCGCGCGCCATGGGGGTCTCCAAGGCCACCGTGTCCAACGCGCTCTCTGGCAAGGGGCGGGTCTCGGAGGCGTTGAAGGCCCGCATCCGCGACGAGGCTGCGCGACTGGGCTATGCCCCTTCGGTGCAGGCGCGGGCGCTGCGCACCGGGCGCAGCGGCGTGATCGGGCTGGTACTGCCCGACATCGCGAATCCGCTCTTTCCCGCTCTGGCCCAATCCATCGAAGCGGCAGCGCAGGCGCGCGGGCTCGGCGTGCTCATCGCCGACAGCCGGGGCACCCGCGAGGCACAGGACAAGGCGCTGCGCCGGCTGCTGCGGCAAGGGGCCGACGGGCTGGTCGTGGTGCCGAGACGCGGTACAAAACTGCCAGAGCTCGCGGTGCCGGTCGCGGTCATCGACGCCGCCTCTACCCCGGGCAACACCATCTCTGCCGATCACCGGCAGGGCGGCGCGCTGATCGCCGAGCATCTGCGCAGCTTCGGGCACAAGAACATCCTTATCGTCGGGCAAAGCCGCTCGTCCCGGGTACAGACCGACCGGGTGGCCGGCATGCGAGCGGCACTCGACAGCGACATGCGCGCAAGGGTGCTTTGGCTGGAGGAAGCCCCCCTCCCCGCGCCGCGCGACATCCTGGCCCAGGGCTTCACCGCGCTTGCCGCCACTTCCGACCTGATCGCGCTGCCGCTGCTGACGCGCTTGCAGGCGGCCGGGCTGAAGGTGCCGCAAGAGATCGCGGTGACCGGCTTCGACAATCACGCCTTCTCGGCGCTTGTGGCGCCGGGCCTGACCACCGTCGCCCAGAATCTGGGCACCATCGCCGAGGGCGCGCTGGCCAGCGTGCTGGCGCAGCTCGACGCCCAACCCGCACCGCCGCCGCGCACCGTTCCGGTGACGCTGCTGCCACGCGGCACAACCATAAACCAACCCAACACGGAGACCTGCCCATGACCCGACGTCCCGCCAAGACCCGCCTGCTGGCGGCGGCGAGCCTGAGCGCGCTCGCCCTCGCACCCGCGGCCCATGCCGCCGACAAGACGCTGACCATCTCGGTCTACAGCTTTGCCCAGGATGAATTCAAAGAGATCGTCTACGACCCGTTCGAGGAGATCTGCGACTGCGATATCGTCGTCGAGACCGGCAATTCCGTCGAGCGGCTGGCCAAGATCGAAGCCAACAAGGACGACCCGGTGATCGACATGGCGGTGCTCTCCACCCATGACGCCATGGGCGCCGCCCGCAAGGATCTGCTGCAACCGGTCGATGTGTCGAAACTGTCGAATTACGACAAGCTCTACGACATCGCCAAGGATCCGCTGGGCGACCATCTGGGCATTGGCTACACTTTCTACGCCACCTCCATCGTGTACCGCTCCGACAAGGTGACGGTGGAGAGCTGGGCCGACCTGATGTCGCCCGAGCTGGCAGGCAACGTGGCCTTTCCCGATGTCACCACCAACCAGGGCCCGCCGGCGCTCTACATGCTCGGCCAGGCGATGGGATCGGAGGGCTATGACCTCTCCCCCGCCATCGAAGAGGTCGCCGCGCATGCGGACGATATCGTGACCTATTACGTGCGCTCCTCGCAGCTCGCTCAGCTCATGCAGCAGGAGGAGATCTGGGCCGCGCCGGTGGGCCGCTTTGCCTGGGGCCGGTTCAAGGACAATGGGCTGCCGATGGAATGGGCGAGACCGAAAGAGGGCCAGACCGGCGGCATGAACGTCATGGTGATGACCGCCAATAACGGCAACGAGGATCTGGCGCTGCAATTCATGGATTTCTGGCTCTCGACCGACATCCAGACCGCGCTGGCCGAGGCGCTGGTCGACAGCCCCGCCAATGCCGAGGTGGAGGTCTCCGACGAGGTGGCCGAGAACCTGACCTATGGTGCCGAGACCGTGGCCTCGCTCAAGCTGCTGCCGCCCGACGTGATCCTCGACAGCCGCGAAAGCTGGCTGGAGGAATGGAACGCCAAGGTGCTGAAGTAAGCTCATGTTCGAGGACAAACGCACAGGTCTCGCCCTGGCCTTGCCTGCGGCGGTCTTCGCCGCGGCGCTGTTTCTGCTGCCGGTGGGCATCCTGCTTTCCGAAGGCTTTCGCAATGCCGACGGCTGGTCGCTGGCGCCTTATGTCGAGTTCTTCGCCAGCGGCCGCAACCGCGTGGTGTTCCTGCGCACGCTGAAACTGGCGGCGCTTGTGGCCGGGGTCTCGGCGGTGATTGGCTATGCCACCGCCTTCGCCATCGTCAGCCTGCCGCCCGCCTCGCGCGGACGGGTCTTTGCGCTGGTCACCCTGCCGTTGATGATCTCGCCCGTGGCGCGCACCTATGCATGGCTGGTGATCCTCGGGCGCACCGGCTTCGTCAACCAGGTGCTGGTGGGAAGCGGGCTGCTCGACACGCCGCTGCGGCTGCTTTTCACCGAGACCGCCGTCTTTATCGGCCTGCTGCAACTCTTCCTGCCGCTAATGATCATCAGCCTGGTCTCGGCGATGGAGAACATGCCGCGCGATGCGGTGCCCGCCGCGCGAGTACTCGGCGCCAACTGGTTTCAGGTCTTTGCCCGGGTCATCCTGCCGCTCACCCGCGAGGGGCTGGTGATCGGAGGCACGCTGGTCTTCACCGGTTCGATGACCGCCTATATCACACCCGCCATCCTCGGCGGCGCCAAGGTACTGATGCTGGAGACGCTGCTCTATCAGCGGGTCACGGTGGCCAATGATTTCGCCTCGGCGAGCGTGATCGCCATGATCCTCATGGTCATGGCCTTCTCCGCCAACCTGCTGCTCAAGCGTCTCGCCACCGCAAGGAGGGCGCGATGAACCGTCTGCCGAGCTGGGTCATCCTGACCCTGACCCTCGCCTTTCTGATCGGCCCGTTCCTGATCATCATCGCCGCCGCGCTCTCGGCGGGCAATTCGCTGGCCTTCCCGCCGCAGGGCCTGTCGCTCAAGTGGTTCATCAAGGTCTTTACCATCGAGAGCTTCCGCGCCTCTTTCGGCGTGTCGATGTTTCTCGCGGTGGGCGGCACGCTGACGGCGCTGGCGCTGGGGATTCCCGCCAGCTACGCGATGACCCGCTACCGCGTGCCGGGGGCCGAGGCGGTGCGGCTGATCGTCTCCTCGCCGATCATCGTGCCGGGCATCATCGTCGGCCTCGCACTGTTGCGCTATCTGGTGCTGCCCACCGGCATCGGCATGCTCACCGCGCTGTTCCTCGCCCATACGGCACTGGTGCTGCCCTATGCGGTACGCGTGGTCTCCGCCTCAATGGAGAACCTGCGCACCGACATGGAAGAGGCGGCGCTGATCCTCGGCTGCACGCGGTTTCAGGCGGTGACCAAGGTGGTGCTGCCGAATATTCGCGGCGGCATCCTCGCCGCCTTCATCCTGGGCTTTGTCACCTCGTTCAATCAGGTGCCGGTCTCACTGTTCCTGTCGGGGCCGGGGATCCGCACCCTGCCCATCGACATGATCGCCTATATGGAAATCAACTATGATCCATCCGTGGCGGCGCTTTCAGCGCTGCTCGCCTTCCTCTCCATCGGCATCATCCTCGCCGCGGAACGGTTCCTGGGGTTCTCGAAATATGTCTGACTACGTTGCGCTCGACGGGCTCACGCTCGCCTATGGCAAGACCGTCGCCGTGGAGGGGCTCGACCTCTCCATCGCCAAGGGCGAGCTGATCACCCTGCTGGGGCCCTCGGGCTGCGGCAAATCCACCACCATGCGCGCCATCGCCGGGCTGATGACGCCCAGCGCCGGGCGTATCGTGATCGACGGGCGCGACGTGACCCGCCTGCCGCCGTCCAAGCGGGAGGTCGGGCTGGTGTTTCAGAGCTATGCGCTGTTTCCGCATCTGACGGTTTACGAAAACGTGGCCTTTGGGCTGCGGCTGAAATCGGCACCCGATCTCGACGCCAAGGTGCGCGACGGGCTCGCGACCGTCGGGCTGACCGAGTTCGCGGATCGCGCGCCGCGCGATCTGTCGGGCGGGCAGCAGCAGCGGGTGGCGCTGGCCCGCAGTCTGGTGATGGAACCCAAGGTGTTGCTGCTCGACGAACCGCTCTCCAATCTCGACGCGCGGCTGCGCCTGGAAATGCGGATGGAGCTGCAACGGGTGCAGAAGGAGACGGGCATCACCATGGTCTTTGTCACCCACGATCAGGCCGAGGCGCTGGCACTGGCCGACCGCATAGTGCTGATGCGCGATGGCGCCATCGAGCAGATGGGCACGCCGGAAGAGATCTATTCCGCGCCGGTCTCGGGCTTTGCCGCCGATTTTATCGGCTTCGAGACGATCCTGCCCGACGGCGCGGGCGGCGGGCTGGCCTGGCGTCCCGGCGCGGTGGTGCTGGGCAGCGGCCCCAACCAGGGCACGGTGCGCGGCACCGCCTTTGCCGGCGAACGCCGGGAATACATCCTCGACAGCCCGCTTGGCACGATCAAGGCCGACACCCCCGCCGGCGCCGCGCCGCTGGAGATCGGCCAGAGCGTCGCCTTCGACCTGCCGCGCGAGCGCGCCGCGCATCTGGCGCGGCTCGACTGATGGGGATCTGGATCGACACCGATATGGGGGTCGACGACCTCTTTGCGGTGCTGATGCTCGACGGCGCACTGCCCATCGACGGCATGTCGCTGGTCTTTGGTTGTGCCGAGCTGGCCTCGGTGCGGGCCAATGCGCTCGACGCGGCCAACGCCTATGGCTGGACCTTCCCGGTGACCGAGGGCGCCGACCGCGCGCTTCGCGGGGGGCTGGAGACCGCCGCACGCATCCTCGGGCCCGCCGGACAGCCGAGCCGTGGGCTGCGCCTGCCCCGCGCGGTGGACCGGCCGCTGACCCGCGCGCTGACCGGGCTGATGACCTGGCTGGAATGGCACGAGCAGGCAGAGATTCTGGCCATGGGGCCGCTCACCAACCTCGCCTATCTGGCGCTGGCCCGGCCCGACCTGCTGCCGCGCATCCGCCGCATCGTCTGGATGGGCGGCTCGGTCGGGCGCGGCAACCACACGCCTTATGCCGAGTTCAACGCCATCGCCGACCCGGAGGCACTGGCGCTGCTGCTCGCCCGCGAGGTGCCGCTGGTGATGGTCGATCTCGAAGCCTGCCGCAAGGTGCAGGTGACCGAGCCCGACCTCGCCCCCCTGCCGCCGATCATGCACGACCTGATGGGCGGCTATCTCGATATCGGCCTCAGCCGGGGCCGCCCCGGCATGGCGCTTTACGATCCGGTCGCCGCGGCGCTGCTGCGCGCGCCCGAGCTCTTCACCCTGAGCCATGTCGAACTGGTGACCGAGCTCGCCGATCCGGAGCGCCGGGGCCAGACCCGCGTCACCCCCGCCACCGCCACGCCCTGGCAGATCGTCTCCGATCTCGACGCGGATGCGGTGCGCGGGCTCTGCCTCTCCGCCCTGAGGGATCCGTCATGAGCCTTTCCGAACCGCAGGATCTCGACGATGCCGCGTTGCGCGACCGCGCCATTGCCGCCGCGCGCGGAGACGCGCCCTTCGATCTGCTGATCCTCGGCGGGCAAGTGGCCGACACCGCGCTGGGAGAGATCCGCGCGGCCGATATCGGCATCGTGGGGCCACTCATCGCCTCGGTCCACGCGCCGGGCACGCGGGCGGATGCGGCGGAGACGCTCGACGCGACCGGCATGATCGTCACGCCGGGGCTGATCGACACGCATATGCATGTGGAAAGCTCCATGATCACGCCCGAGACCTATGCCGCCCATGTGCTGCCGCGCGGGGTGACGACGTTGGTCTGGGATCCGCATGAATTCGCCAATGTGGCCGGCGTCGAGGGGCTCGACTATGCTGCGCGCGGCGCCGCCAATGCCTGCGCCCGCATCCTGCCGCTGGTGCCCTCCTGCGTACCCTCGGCGCCCGGCTACGAGACGGCGGGGGCGGATTTCGACGGCGCCACCATCGCCACGCTGATCGAGCGGCCCGACATGCACGGGCTGGCGGAGGTCATGGATATGGGCGCGGTGATCGCGCGCGCGCCCCGGATGCGCGGCATCCTTCAGGCGGCGCTGGCCTCGGGCAAACCGCTCTGCGGCCATGCGCGCGGGCTGACCGGGGCCGAGCTTCAGGCCTTCACCGCGGCGGGGATCACCTCGGATCACGAGCTCACATCCGCCGAGGATCTGATGGAAAAGCTGCGCGCCGGGCTCTGGATCGAGCTGCGCGGCTCGCACGATCACCTGCTGCCGGAGATTGCACAGCGTCTGGCGGGCCTCCCGCACTGCCCACCCACCCTGACGCTCTGCACCGACGATACCTTTCCCGACGATCTGGCGCGGGACGGCGGGCTCGACGATATGCTGCGCCGGATGATCCGCTATGGCCTGCCGCCGATGCGGGCGCTTCAGGCCGCGACCCTGAACGCGGCACTGCGGCTGGGGAGGCATGACCTGGGTCGCGTGGCGCCGGGGAAACGCGCCGATCTGGTGCTGACCCGTTCGCTGGAGGCGTTCGGCGCCGAGCATGTGCTGTTCAACGGCGCCGCCCCCGCCCCGACCACACCGTTGCCACTGCCCGAACGGCTGCGCGGCAGCATGCGCCTGTCGCCGGTCACGCAGGAAGCGTTCGAAATTGCGGCGAAGGGCCCTGAGGTACGGCTTGCCACCATCGACCGGCCACGCTTCACCCAGTGGGGCGAGATCGCAGCCCCGGTCAACGACTGCAAGGTCGTGCTGCCGCAGGGCGCCACACGGATCGCCGTGCTGCATCGCCACGGGACTGCCGAACCCGCGCCCAAGGTCGGGATACTGACCGGCTGGGGCGACTGGCGCGGCGCCTTTGCCACCACGGTCAGCCATGACAGCCACAACCTCACGGTCTTCGGCGCAGATCCGCGCGACATGGCCACCGCCGCCAATGCGCTCATCGCCTGCGGCGGCGGCATGGCCGTGGCGCAGGGCGGCGCGGTCACGGCGCTGCTGCCGCTGCCGGTGGCGGGGCTGGTCTCCGACGCGCCGCTGGACGAAGTGGCCGAAGGGCTGGTGACGCTGCGTACCGCGATGGAGAGCGTGGTCGACTGGCAGCCGCCCTATCTGGTCTTCAAGGCGCTGGTGGGCGCGACGCTGGCCTGCAACAAGGGCCCGCATCAGACCGATCTCGGCATTGCCGATCCGCAGGCGGGCAAGCTCCTGACCTCGCCGGTGCTGGGCTGAGCGCTCAGCCGCGCCGTGCCGCCTCGCGCACCAGCTCCACCCAGAACGCCACGCCGGTGGGCAGCGCTGCGTCGTTGAAATCGTAGCCGGTATTGTGGTGCAGCGCGCCGTCTTGCGCCGGCCCGTTGCCGAGCCAGACATAGGCCCCCGGCGCCGCCTGACCGAAAAAGGCGAAATCGTCGCCCGCCGTGGAGGGCGGAAACGCCGTGCGCACATTGCCCGACACCTGCCGCGCGGCGGCCAGCGCCACATCCGTCGCCGCCGGGTCGTTCACCACCGGCGGGATGCGGCGGATAAAGGTATACTCCGCCTCCAGCCCGTGCGCCTCGGCGATGCCGCGTGCCAGCCGTCCGATCCCCGCCTCGAGCTGGCCGCGCACCTCTTCGGTATAGGCGCGCGCGGTACCGCCGATCTCGACGACATCCGGGATCACGTTCAGCGCGCGCGGATCGCCCGCCTGCACAGAACAGGCGCTGACCACCGCCGGCTGCAACGGATCGACGATGCGCCCGGTCACCGTTTGCAGGCTCGCGAGGAACTGCCCCGCCGCCGGCAGCGGGTCGCGGCCCAGATGCGGTTTGGCACCATGGGTGCCCTCGCCCACCAGCCGCAGCGTCCAGCTATCGGAACTGGCAAGCTGCGGCCCGGCCACCACCGCCATCTCGTCGACCGTCAGCCCCGGCATATTGTGCAGCCCGAAAACCATGTCGCAGGGGTAGCGCTCGAAAAGCCCCGCCTCGACCATGGCCTTCGCTCCGCCGCGCCCCTCTTCGGCGGGCTGGAAGATCAGATGCACTGTCACCCCCTCGGGCGGCGCCTTAGCCAGCACCTCCGCCGCACCGAGAAGCATCGAAGTGTGGCCGTCATGGCCGCAGGCATGCATCTTGCCCGGCACGGTCGAGGCCCAGTCGCGCCCCGAGGTCTCGGGCATCGCCAGCGCGTCCATATCGGCGCGCAGCCCCACCGCCTTGCCGCCGCCGCGCAGCGTACCGACCACGCCGGTGCCGGCAATGCCGGTCTCGGTCTCGTAGCCCAGCGCGCGCAGGCGCTCGGCCACCAGCGCGGCGGTGCGGTGTTCCTCGAACCCCAGCTCGGGATGGGCATGCAGATCGCGGCGCAGCGCGGTCAGGGCGGCAAGGTCGAAATCCGGTGGCATCGTCATGGGTGCGATGCTAGCCTCTGACTACCCCCCTGAAAAGGCGCAAGAATGCAGCCCCACGAATTCTGGCAGGATTTCGAACCCGGCCCACCCCCGCCGCCTCCCTGGCAGCACAGGTTCCCGGCGCAGATGCCCGACGGACGGCTGCTCTGGCTGCCCATCCGTCCGCTGGGAGAAAGCGGCAACGGCATCGCCTCGCTGATCCTCAACCAGGCGAGTTTCACGGTCGAGGCGGCGCTGGCGGATCACCTCGCCGCGCGGCTCAAACCCTATGCGCCGGATGTGGTGATCGGCCTGCCGACGCTGGGGCTGGGCCTTGCCCGGGCGGTGGCGGCGCATCTGGGCCATGCGCGGATGGTGCCGCTCGGCACCTCGCGCAAGTTCTGGTACGACGAGGCGCTGTCGGTGCCGCTCAGCTCGATCACCAGCCCGGGCGCTGCCAAACGGCTCTATATCGACCCGCGCATGCTGCCGCTGCTCGACGGTGCGCGGATTGCGCTCATCGACGATGTGGTCAGCTCCGGCGTCTCGATGCGGGCCGGGCGCGATCTGCTGGAGATGATCGGTCGGGCGCCGGTCGTCACGGGCGTTGCCATGCGCCAGACGCTTCGCTGGCAGCAGGTGCTTCATGGCATACCGGTGGAGGGCGTTTTCGACACGCCACTGCTCACGCGCGCGGGCGAAGGCTGGCAGCCCGCACAGGGCTGAGCACCCTTACTCAGAACTCCACCCCGGCCTGCGCCTTCACCCCGGCGCGGAACGGGTGCTTGACCAGCGTCATCTCGGTCACCAGATCGGCAAGCTCGATCAGTTCGGATTTGGCGTTGCGCCCAGTGAGACAGACATGGGTCATCTCGGGCTTTTCGGCGCGCAGGAAATCCACCACTTCGCCGATCTCCAGATAATCGTTGCGCAGCGCGATATTGATCTCGTCGAGCAGCACGAAGCGGATTTCCGGATCACGGATCAGCGCCTTGGCGCGCTCCCAGCCGGCACAGGCGGCGGCAATGTCGCGCTCGCGGTCCTGGGTCTCCCAGGTGAACCCCTCGCCGGAGACGACAAAGGTGCAGAGATCGGAGAAGCGTTCTTCGAGCAGGCGCCGCTCGCCGGTCTCCCAGGTGCCCTTGATGAACTGCACCACCGCGCAGGGCATGCCATGCGCGATGCAGCGCATGATCATGCCGAAGCCAGAGGAAGATTTGCCCTTGCCCGAACCGGTATGCACGATGACCAGCCCCTTCTCGCCGGTCTTGCTCTCCATCATGCGGTCGCGCGCCGCCTTGATCTTGCGCATCTTCTCGGTGTGACGGGTGTTCGGATCGTCGGTCATGGAGGGCATCTCCTTCTGGCTCGGGCCGGTGGGGTCGGTCCTGTCTAAGCAGGTCTCGCGCAGCGATGCCAGCCCGGACGCGACATTGCCGGCGCAGGCCGTCTGGACGTCGCGGAAGATTTCAGGAGGGGGAGAGGCCGCATTCTCGATACGGGCTTTATGGCGGAGAGGAAGGGATTCGAACCCTCGAGACGGTTACCCGCCTACACACTTTCCAGGCGTGCGCCTTCGACCACTCGGCCACCTCTCCGCCGACCCCTTTAGCGGAACTGCGCAACCGGTTGCAAGGCCGAATCCGCCCACAAAACAAAGCCCCGGACCAGAGGCCGGGGCTTTGCAGCGCGAAACCGGAAAGCCGGCCTCACATATTCGGATAGTTCGGCCCGTCGCCGCCCTGCGGCACCGTCCAGTTGATGTTCTGCGCAGGATCCTTGATGTCGCAGGTCTTGCAATGCACGCAGTTCTGGAAGTTGATCACGAACTCCGGCCCGTTCTCCTTCTCGACGAATTCGTACACCCCCGCCGGGCAGTAGCGCTGCGACGGGCCCGCGAATTTCGCCAGATCCACCGAGACCGGCACCGAAGCGTCCTTGAGCTTGAGATGCGCCGGCTGGCTCTCTTCGTGGTTGGTGAAGGAGAAGGACACATTGGTCAGGCGGTCGAAGCTGATCTTGCCATCGGGCTTGGGATAGTCGATCGGCTTGTGGTTCTCGGCGGGCTCGGTCATCGCGGCGTCGGATTTGCCGTGCTTGACCGTACCGAAAAGCGAAAAGCCCAGCTGGTTGGTCCACATGTCGAAGCCACCGAGGCTGAGCGAGCCCATCAGGCCGTATTTCGACCAGATCGGCTTGACGTTGCGCACCTTCCACAGATCCTTGCCGATGGCACCGTCGCGCACCTCGGTCTCGTAGGCGGTCAGCTCGTCCGAGCCGCGGCCCGCCTGGATCGCCTCATAGGCCGCCTCGGCCGCCGCCTTGCCCGAGAGCATGGCGTTGTGGTTGCCCTTGATGCGCGGCACGTTGACCATGCCCACCGAGCAGCCCAGCAGCGCCACGCCCGGCGCCACCATCTTGGGCATCGACTGATAGCCGCCCTCGGAGATCGCCCGCGCGCCATAGGCCACGCGCTTGCCGCCTTCGAGCAGCTCCGCCACATGCGGGTGATGCTTGAAGCGCTGGAACTCCATATAGGGGAAGAGATGCGGGTTCTTGTAGTTCAGGTGAACCACGAAGCCGACATAAACCTGGTTGTTCTCGATATGGTAGATGAACGCCCCGCCGCCGGCATTCTTGCCCAGCGGCCAGCCCATCGTGTGCTCGACCCGGCCCTCGCGGTGCTTGGCGGGGTCGATCTCCCAGATCTCCTTCATGCCGAGGCCGAATTTCTGCGGGCACTTGCCGGCGGAGAGGTCGTATTTCGCGATCACTTCCTTGGCCAGCGATCCGCGCACGCCCTCCGACAAGAAGACATATTTGCCGTGCAGCTCCATGCCGGGCTCGTAGGCCGGGCCGGGGGTGCCGTCGGCCTCCTTGCCGAACTCGCCCGCGACCACGCCCTTGACCTCGCCATTGTCGCCATAGACCAGCTCGGAGCAGGCCATGCCGGGGAAGATCTCGACGCCCATCGCCTCGGCCTGCTCGGCCATCCAGCGGCAGACATTGCCCATCGAGACGATGTAGTTGCCGTGGTTCGACATGAAGGGCGGCATCGGCCAGTGCGGGATGCCGACCTTGCCGGCCTCGCCCAGCAGGTAGAACTTGTCTTCCTTCACCGGCACGGTGACCGGCGCGCCTTTTTCCTTCCAGTCGGGAATGAGCGCGTTCAGGCCGCAGGGATCGAGCACCGCGCCCGACAGGATATGCGCGCCGACTTCGGAGCCTTTTTCCAGGACGACGACATTCAGGTCGGCATCAAGCTGTTTCAGCCGGATCGCAGCGGAGAGCCCGGCCGGCCCCGCCCCCACGATCACAACATCGTATTCCATCGACTCGCGCTCGATTTCGGCCATGCCGACTCCTCCGCTGGCTTCTCAAGAAATAATCTTGCGGCCCGGGGTAGCGCGGCAGCGCAGCAAAGGTCAATCGAAACACGGCAGGATGCCGCTTGAAAGCGTCTTTCTCGCCAGATTCGGGCCCCGCACCGCCGGCGAGCTCCGCCGCACGGCGGAAATGCGTCGATTTCTCTTACCCATCCGGTCAATGCGCCTAAAGACGCCGGCTTGCCCACTTGACGAAGGGGCGGGAAGACACGTTATGTGCCATACTCAGACTGAAATGCACGAACCGTACGTTCAGGAGCCCTCTCCTTGGAAAAGATCCTAATGACCCGCGCGGGGTTCTCCGCGCTCGAGACCGAATTGAAAACGCTCAAGAGCGAAGAGCGCCCCGCGATCATCCAGGCGATCGCAGAGGCGCGCGAGCTGGGCGATCTTAAGGAAAACGCCGAGTATCATTCCGCCCGCGAAAAGCAGGGTTTCATCGAGGGCCGCATCAAGGAGATCGAGTCGGTGATGGGGCTGGCCGAGGTGATCGACCCTGCCAAGCTGACCGGCGCGGTGAAGTTCGGCGCCACGGTCACCGTGGTCGACGAGGATACCGACGAGGAAAAGACCTGGCAGATCGTCGGCGAGCATGAGGCCAATATCGAGAAGGGCCTGCTCAACATCAAATCGCCCATCGCCCGCGCCCTGATCGGCAAGGAAGAGGGCGACAGCGTTGAAGTCCGCACCCCGGGCGGCGAAAAGAGCTACGAGATTCTGAGCATCGCTTACAAGTAAGGTCCGCGCCAGATGGCCGATAGCAACGACAGCCAGCCCACCCCGCTGGGCATCTACGAGCGGTCCCCGAAAGGCGGCATCTCCGGCATCGAAATCGCCGCGATGGCGCTCAGCATCGGCTGGCTGGTGCTGTCGGGCGCGTTTTTCCTGATGTGGGGCGGCGAGGGCACCGACGGGCTGCGGTTTGTCCTGACGCTCATGGTGGTGTTCATGCCGGTGGCACTGATCTGGGTGGCGGCCACCGCTGCACGGGCCAGCCGGGTGATGCGCGAGGAGAGCGCGCGGCTGCAAACCGCCATCGACGCGATCCGCAACGCCTATCTGGCGCAGGCTCAGGCCGGGCGGAAAGACGCGGGCGCGGGCTCCATTTCCAAGAAGCTCGACGAGATCGCCGCCGCCCAGCGCAAGACTGAGACGGCGCTGGCGATCTTCACCTCGACCCGCACCGCCGCGAGCGCGCAGGCGCCGGTGCCGGCGCCCGCCGCCGAGATGACCGAGGATCAGCCCGTGCTGTCGCTGGGCACGCCTGCCGAGGCATTGCAACCGCCGCTGGCCAATGCCGATTTCATCCGCGCGCTGAACTTCCCCGAGACCGCCGAGGACGAGCAGGGCTTTGCCGCGCTGCGCCGCGCGCTGAAGGACCGCCCGACCGCGCAGTTGATCCAGGCAGCACAGGATGTGCTGACGCTGCTGTCGCAGGACGGCATCTATATGGACGACCTGCGCCCGGACATGGCGCGTCCGGAGATCTGGCGCGCCTTCGCCGACGGCGCACGGGGCCGCGCCATCGCGGCGCTTGGCGGCGTGCGCGACCGCTCCTCGCTGGCACTGACCGCCGGACGGATGAAGCAGGATCCGATCTTCCGCGACGCGGCGCATCACTTCCTGCGGCTCTTCGACAAGGGGGTGGCGCGTTTCGCCCCCGAGGCCAGCGATTCCGAGGTGAGCGAACTGGCAAACACCCGCTCGGCACGGGCCTTCATGCTGCTCGGCCGCGTGGCGGGGACGTTCGATTGATTTGAGGGGCGCGGTGGGTTGGAAACTTACCCTACGGTTGAGCGTTGCTCGGGCGCGGAACAAGCCCGAAGGGCGCCGCGCCATCGCCGGCCCGTCCCCCGGGCTGGCGATTTGGTGACGTCAGTACAACGTGTCGAGGTCTTTCGGACATGGCCGGGATAAATCGAGAGGTTCAGAGCTGAGGTCGCCAACCCACGGGCCGGCGATGGCGCGGCTCACCAATGCGTGGCACGGTAGGGAGGGTTTCCAACCCGCCACGCCCCTCAAACTTCCGCCAGGATGAAATCGGCGATCCCGGCCACATCTTCCAGATCGAGCACCGGACAATCTACCGTCACCGCATAATCGCTCGCCACCGCCCGGATCGTCGGATCCCCTTCGGCGATCAGCGCACCGCCATTTTCCGCGCGATGCACCTCGATCTTCGGGTGATCGTCGCGCTTCCAGCCCTCGATCAACACGATATCGCAGGGCCCCAGCCGCGCCAGCAGCGCCGCCAGCGGCATCTCCTCGTCAAGCTCGGTGAGCTGCGCCACACGGCGCCCGGAGGCAACGATCACCTCGCCCGCTCCCGCCGCGCGGTGGCGGTAGCTGTCCTTGCCCTCATGGTCGATGTCAAAGCCGTGATGGGCGTGTTTCAGCGTGCTGACCCGCAAGCCACGCGCGCGGAACTCGGCGATCAGACGCTCGACCAGGGTGGTCTTGCCGGCATTCTTCCAGCCGGTGACGCCAAAGACCTTCATGCCAGCACCGCCTCGGCCTCCGCCAGATCGGCGGGCGTGTTGATGTTGAAGAACGGATCGAGCCCCGGCGCCGGAAACGCCGCCTCGCGCCCGCCATGGGCGTCGGCAAATGCTGCCACCTTGCGCTCGCCCCGATCCAGCGCGGCGCGCAGCGCGCCGCGAAGCGATACCGGCCAGAGCCCGAAGACCGGATGCCGGCGCCCCTGGCTGGCGGCCAGCGCCAGCGGCGCCTCCATCCCTTCGGCGGCAAGCAGAAGCTGCGGCACCAGATCGCAGGGAAAGAACGGCGTGTCGCAGGCCACGCTCACCACCGTGTCGCCACCCTCAGCCGCCGCCCAGTCGAGCCCCGCGAGAATGCCCGCCAGCGGCCCGGGATGGCCGGACAGCGGATCGGGCAGCAGCGGCAGGCCCGTCGCCGCAAAGCGCGCGGGATCGCCATTGGCGTTGAGCGCCAGCCCCGCCACCTGCGGCTCCAGACGCTCCACCGCATGGGACAGCAGGCTCTGCCCGCCCAGCATGAGCGATGCCTTGTCGCCGCCGCCCATCCGCGTCGCCAGCCCGCCGGCGAGGATCACACCGAAAGGTTGCTTCACGGCAAGAGACTCTTTCGTGCGTACACACACAGTTGTGGCAATTGCATCTCCCCCGGCGCTTCGGTACGGCTTGACCACACCCTGAATTCGGAGATGCACCATGGCGGGCCCCGGCGTGAAGTCAAGCTTTTGGACCGGCGTCCGCGACGGACTGCCCTTCCTGCTTGTCATCCTGCCCTTTGCCACGCTGTTCGGCGTTGTGGCCTCGGATGCCGGGCTGAACGCCGGTGAGGCGCTGGCCTTTTCCCTCGCGGTGATCGCCGGGGCGTCGCAGTTCACCGCGCTTCAGCTCTTGCAGGAAAACGTGCCGCTGGTGGTGGTGCTGGCCTCGGCGCTGGCGGTCAATCTGCGCATGGCGATGTATTCCGCCTCGCTGACGCCGGCCCTGGGCAAGCTGCCGCTCTGGAAACGCGCGGTCTGCGCCTATTTCCTGGTGGATCAGAACTACGCCCTGTCGGTGGTCAAGTTCGAGAAGGAGCGCGACCTCTCGCTGGCCGAGAAATTCGCCTATTTCCTCGGCGCCACCATGCCGCTCTGCCCGTTCTGGTATGCCTTCACGGTGGTCGGCGCGCTGGTGGGCTCGGCGATCCCGACGGAATGGGGGCTGGATTTCGCCATGCCGCTGGCCTTTATCGCGATGATCGGCCCGGCGCTGCGCACCGGCGCGCATCGCACGGCGGCGCTGGTCGCCTCGGTGGCGGCACTGACATTCGCCTTCCTGCCCTTCAATCTCGGCCTGCTGGTCGCGGCGGGCCTGGGCATGGCGGCAGGGGCCGAAGTGGAACGCAGGGTGGGTGCAAAATGATCGACAGAACCGAACTTTGGATCGTGATCGTGGCACTGGGGCTGGGAAGCTTCGGCCTGCGCTTCGTGTTTCTGGGCCTGGTGGGCGACCGACCGCTGCCGGAATGGCTGACCCGGCATCTGCGCTATACCGCCGTGGCGGTGCTGCCGGCGCTGGTCATGCCGCTGGTCGTCTGGCCCAGCGCAACCGAAGGCGAGACCGATCCGGTACGGCTCACCGCCGCCGGCGTGACGCTGGCGGCGGCCTATTTCATCAAGAACGTGATCCTGTCGATGCTGCTCGGCGGGCTGGTGCTCGCCGGCGGCGCCTACTGGTTCGGCTGATCGCCCGGCCCGGCGGCAATCGCCAGCGCCTTGTCGTCGGCATCGTCCTCGCGCAACACGCGCTCGGTCACGCCGGGCATTTCTGCCAGCTGATCGGCAAGTTTCACCGGGAACCAGGTGTTCTTGATCCCTTCGAAACCCGGAAGCTGAGACAGCACGCCCGAGGTCGCGACGGTGCATTGCGCATGCGGCACCGAACCATAGCCCTGCACCAGACGCAGCGCCTGCTCGGCCACTTCCGGCGGCACCTCGATGCGCTGGATGCGCACGCGATAGGTCTCGCGGGCATGGGCACGCTCGTAGAAGCCCTCGATGCGCGGCGTGATGCCGTAGAGCACATCGTCGGCCTCGACCAGATAATCCGCCCGCACCGAGCCGGCGGGGTCGAAGACCACCCGCTGCGACGGTGCGTTGATCATCATGCTGGAATGCGCGCCGGCATCGGTGCGGTTGTTGATCATCGTATAGAGGGTGATCGCCGGCGGGCCAGGGTGGCGATAGGCCGCCGCGGCGATCTCTTCAGGCGTGGCATTGGGAATTCTTGCGCCCGGCGTGGTACATCCCGCAAGCGCGAGCGCTGCCAGACCGGCGAATACCGCGGCTCGAAACAACATATCTGAAATGCTCCCGGTGGGATCGCGCTGGCGTCAGGTGTTGAAGACCGCCAGGAACAGCAGGATGAAGATGATCACGCCGACCGTGCGGATCGTGAACTTGACGAACCCGTTGAAGGTTTTCTCCTGCGCGGTGATGTCCATGGTGCCGTGCTTGTGTTCAGCCATCTGCGACGTCCGTCCCTTTGGAATGCCTTTTCTCGGCATTTTGGTTAGCCGATTTCCAAAGCCCTGTCACCAGCACAAAAGACGCAGGGTCCAGGTATCTTTTCCCCGCCCGCCGGTTCAGATCGCCTGCCAGAGCCAGGCATCGTCCGGCCCCACCGTCCGCACCGCGCGGCCCTCGTGCCACAGGTGCAGGCAATGGGCCATCGCCTCGACCAGCGCCAGCCCGTAGGTGCCGCCGTCGATATTGCGCTTGAAGAGCGGCGCGAAACAGGCGCCGGCCGATTTGGGTTCGGTCAGATAGGCGTGCAGCCGGTCGAGCGCGGAGTGGTGATTCTCGATGAGCTGCGCCATGCGGAAGGGCAGCCCGGTAAAGGGCAGCTTGTGCCCGCCCAGCACCAGATGTTCGGGCCGCGCCAGCGTCATCAGCCGTTCGCAGGCCTCCAGCCAGTCGCCCACCGGGTCAGCCTCTGGCTCGGTGGCATAGACACCGATATTGGAGCTGATGGTGGAGAGGATCTGATCGCCCGACAGCACCAGATTGTCGTCCTGCGACCAGAGCGTCGCGTGTTCGGGCGCGTGGCCGTTGCCGATATGCACGTCCCAGACCCGCCCGCCGATGCGGATCGTGTCGTCCTGCCGGATGCGGGTGAAGCCCAGCGGCAGCGGCCAGACCACATCCGCCGAGTTGAAGGGCCGCTCACCGGCACGCTGGCGCAGG
The DNA here is from genome assembly GCF_001975705.1 of Salipiger abyssi. Lineage (NCBI taxonomy): Bacteria > Pseudomonadati > Pseudomonadota > Alphaproteobacteria > Rhodobacterales > Roseobacteraceae > Salipiger > Salipiger abyssi. The sequence continues at coordinate 1,879,991 of NZ_CP015093.1, read as the reverse complement.
ATCTCCGGGTCCATGCCGCAATGGCGCCAATAGGCGAGCTGCGCCTCGGTCGGGCGGTCCTGCGTGTCGAGCTGCAACATCCGCGAGAACAGCCAGGCGGTGCGGGTGGTGATCAGCTCGGCGCCGCGCTCCTGGAACCAGCCCGCGAGCCCGATATGATCGGGGTGGTGATGGGTGACCAGCACCCGGCGCACCGGCTTGCCGCCGAGCGGGCCGCTCAGCAGCGTCTCCCAGATCGCGCGGGTATGGCGCGAGGAAAAGCCGGTATCGACAATGGTCCAGCCGTCGCCATCGTCGAGCGCGTAGACATTCACATGGTCCAGCGCCATCGGCAGCGGCAGGCGCATCCAGAGCACGCCCTCGGCCAGTTCCAGCGCCGTGCCTTCCTCCGGCGGCACCTCGTGCGGGTAACGGATGCCGGAGGTCATCACGCTGCCAGATCGTCGGGGCTGATCGCCATCAGCGCCGCATCCTCGGCGCGCACATGTGCCAGCAGGCCGGTATGCTCGGGCAGCAGCCGGGTGATGTAGAACCGCGCCAGCCGGCCATGCGCGCCGTCGCGGTCGGCCATCGCCGCGCGCAGGTGGTAATGCCCGCCCAACACCCGCGCGAAGGCGCGCAGATAGGGCACCGCGGTGCCGAAGCGCTCCGGCATCGGGCGCGCCACCAGCCATTCGGTGGTTTCGCGCAGCGTCTCGGCGGCCTGCCAGACCGCCTCGGCCAGATCCGGCAGCGCGGCCTTGGCGGCCTCCGCCTCGGCCTCGATCTCGTCGAGCAGACGGCCGGCGACCTCGCCGCCATCCATCAGCTTGCGGCCCACCATGTCCATCGCCTGGATGCCGTTGGTGCCCTCATAGATCGCCGTCACCCGCACGTCGCGGTAATATTGCGCGGCGCCGGATTCCTCGACATAGCCCATGCCGCCATGCACCTGCACCCCCATTGAGGAGACCTCGCAGCCGGTATCGGTGCCGAAGGCCTTGGCGATCGGCGTCAGAAACGCCGCGCGGGCCTGCCACTCCGCCTCGCCGGTGGCGCGGCCCATGTCGATGGCAACCGCGCAGTCGAGCGCAATGGCGCGGGCGGTGAAGATCTCGGCCTTCATCGTCGCCAGCATGCGGCGCACATCCGCGTGGCCGATGATCGTGTCGTAAGGGTTCTTGCCCTGCTTGCGCTCATTGGCAAAGGCCAGCGCGTGCTGATAGGCGCCTTCCGCCGCGCCCACGCCCTCGCCGCCGACACCCAGCCGGGCATTGTTCATCATGGTGAACATCGCCTTCATGCCGCCGCCCGGTTCGCCCACCATCCAGCCGGTGGCACCCTCATAGGACATCACGCAGGTGGGCGAGCCGTGCAGGCCCATCTTGTGCTCGAGACTCACCACCTTGAGGCTGTTGGCCACGCCCGGGTTGCCGTTTTCGTCGGGAATGAATTTCGGCACCATGAAGAGGCTGATCCCCTTGGTGCCGGCGGGCGCGTCGGGCAGGCGCGCAAGCACCAGGTGGCAGATATTCTCGACGAAATCGTTATCGCCCCAGGAGATATAGATCTTCTGCCCGGTGACCGCGTAGGTGCCGTCGCCATTGTCGGTGGCCCTGGAACTCAGCGCGCCCACATCGGAGCCGGCCTGCGGCTCGGTCAGGTTCATCGTGCCGGCCCATTCGCCCGAGATGAGCCTGGGCAGGTAGAGCGCCTTCATTTCCTCGTCGGCGTGATGCTCCAGCGCCTCGATCTGGCCCTGGGTCAGCAGCGGGTTCAGTTGCAGCGCCAGGCAGGCACCGGACATCATCTCGTTCACCGCCGTGGCCACCGTCAGCGGCAGGCCCATGCCGCCGTATTCCGGATCGGCGGTGATCGCCACCCAGCCGCCCTCGGCAATGGCGCGATAGGCCTCGGCATAGCCCGGCGAACAGCGCACCACGCCGTTTTCCAGCACCGCGGGATGCAGATCGCCGTTGCGCTGCACCGGAGCCATGACCTCCTCGCACATCTTTCCGGCTTCGGTCAGCACCGCCTGAACGGTGTCGCTCGTGGCCTCGGCAAACCGCTCGGTGGCCTGAACGGCGGAAAAGCCCACCACATGGTCGAGGAGAAAGCAGGTTTCGGAAACGGGGGCGCGATAAGGCATGAGCTGGGTCCAATCCCGGTTGGCAACAGGCAGGCGCTCGGCTAGCAAGAGCGTCATTCTCGGGTCGCGAGCCTACCGGTCCCCGCGCGCCTGTCCAATCGAAACGCGGCGTCACGAAATATCATGAGCGAAATCGCAACCGAGCGCCTTGCGGCCGACGAGCCGGGCATCACCCGCGCGGCAGAGATCCTGCGACAGGGCGGGCTGGTCGCCTTCCCGACGGAGACCGTCTACGGGCTGGGCGGAGACGCCTGCAACGACCGCGCCGTGGCGCGGATCTACGAGGCCAAGGGCCGGCCCTCCTTCAACCCGCTGATCGTGCATCTGGCCGATCTCGACGCGGTGAAGGCGCTGGTCGAGTGGACCGATCTCGCCGATGCCGCCGCCGCGGCCTTCTGGCCCGGCCCGCTCACCATGGTTTTGCCGCTGCGCGCCGGCGCGCCGGTATCGAAGCTGGTGACGGCGGGGCTCGGGTCGCTGGCGGTACGGATGCCCGCCAATCCGGCGGCGCGCGCGCTGCTGCGCGGCTTTGGCGGGCCGGTTGCGGCGCCCTCGGCCAACCGCTCGGGCCGCATCAGCCCGACCCGCGCCGCGCATGTGCTCGACACGCTCGACGGGCGGATCGAAGCGGTGCTGGACGGCGGTGCCTGCGAGGTCGGGCTGGAATCGACGATCCTCGGCCTTGCGGGCAAGCCGACGCTGCTGCGCCCGGGCCGGATCACCACCGAGGCGCTGTCGGAGGCTCTGGGCCGCCCGGTGCTGGCCCGCCGCGACCGCGAGGCGATCTCGGCGCCGGGGCAGCTCGCCTCGCATTACGCGCCCCGGGCGCGAGTGCGCCTCAACGCGGCGGAATGGCATGCGGGCGAGGCGAGGCTGGGATTCGGCAAGACCGAGGGCGATTGCGATCTCAACCTGTCGCCCACGGGCGATCTGGTCGAGGCGGCGGCCAATCTCTTCGAATACCTGCACCGGCTGGACGCCTCCGGCGCCGAGGCCATCGCCGTCATGCCGATCCCGCATGTCGGGCTGGGCGTGGCGATCAACGACCGGCTGAACCGCGCGGCGGCACCGCGGGAGTAGCGCGGGCGGCGCGTTCATCAGCCCCATTGGACAACACCCTCCAAAAGCTCCCCGCGCCCCTGGCCCGGAACAAGGCGCGTAGCGCCGCCGGGCCCAGCGGCTGCCCGTTCGGGCGGGCTGCCGCTTTGGTGACGCTCGCGCCTAGCTTCGATATCCTTCGGATTTGGCCGGGATAAATCAAGGGATTCAGAGGATAGCGCGACACCCCACGGTCAGTCGCCGGGCCCGGCTTCCGTTGCACATCAGACAAAACCACTAAACAGCGCGACGATGACAACCGCCGAGGCCCCGGAGCAGGTCCGGGGCGGTCGCCCTGTCACCCGTAGGGTGGGCAATCTGCCCACCGCCGCCAAGACCGTCTCAGGCCGTCCCGCCCTCCGCCGAGAGCAGATGCGCGGGGATTCCCAGCGAGTTCAGCGCCGCCTCCCATTTCGAGGCATCGGCGATGTCGAAGACCAGCTCCGGCGAGGCGTCGCAGACCAGCCAGCCGTTCTGCGCCAGCTCCTCCTCGAGCTGCCCCGGCCCCCAGCCGGCATAGCCCAGCATCGCCATCCAGCGCGCCGGGCCGTCGCCGCGCGCGATGGTTTCCAGCACATCCAGCGTGCCGGTCATGTGGAACTCGCCATCGACCTGCAAGGTGGTCAGCCCCGACTGATAATCAGGCGAGTGCAGAACGAAGCCGCGCCCCATCTCCACCGGTCCGCCGAAATGCACCTGCCGCCGTTCGAGCCCCGGCGCCGGGGTGATCGAGAGCTGTTCCAGAAGCCCGGCCATGGTCACGTCGCCCGAGGGCTTGTTGACGATCAGCCCCATGGCGCCCTCGTCGGAATGCGCGCACAGGAAGACCACCGCCTGTTCGAATCGCGAATCGCCCATGCCCGGCATCGCGATCAGCATGTGTCCGGTGAGGTCCGTGGTGCCAGAGGCGATGTCCATGGGGCAACCTTCCGATCGGGGTGTCGACCTCCAACATGGCCCCCAGCGGGACGCGGTGCAAGAGAGGAGGCGCGGCGTCTCCCGGAGGACACGGCGCACGGCGCTCTCGCCGCAATGTGACTTGGCATTTCATGCAGGATTGACCATGTGTTTCCTCATGATCCGAGCCCTGTCCCTGATTTTCGCCGCCCTTCTCGCCTGCGCCGCCCCGGCCCTCGCCGCCGAACCGGTGGAGGCCGAGCTGCGCCCGGGCTGGCGCCTGCCCGATGGCGACCACATGGCGGCGCTGCATCTGACGCTGGCGCCGGGTTGGAAGACCTACTGGCGCGCGCCCGGCGAGGCCGGCATCCCGCCGGTCTTCGACTGGCGCGGCTCGCGCAACACCCGGTCGGTGGAGGTGCTCTGGCCCGCGCCGCATGTGTTCTGGCAATCGGGCATGCGCTCGGTCGGCTACAAGAAAGAGCTGGTGCTGCCGCTGCGCATCACCCCGCAGGGCAATGGCGATATCCGGCTGAAGACCGAGATGCAGCTCGGGCTCTGCAACGAGATCTGCCTGCCGCACACGCTGCGCATCGATGCGACGCTGCCGTCCACGACCGCGCAACCCGACCCGATGATCGCCTCGGCCCTCGCCTCGGCGCCTTTCACCGAATCCGAGGCCTCGGTGAAACAGGTGCGCTGCCGGGTGAGCCCCGCCGGCAACGGGATCGCCCTGCGCGCCGAGATAGACATGCCCGGCGCCGGCGGCACCGAGGAAACCGTGATCGAAAGCGGCCAGCCGGCGCTATGGGTCGCCGAGCCGAAGACCCATCGCGAGGGCGGCACGCTGGTGACAGAGACAAGGCTCATGCATATGGACGGCAAGCCGTTCATGCTCGACCGCTCGCGCCTGCGCATCACCGTGCTGGGCGCCAGCCACGCGGTCGATATCCACGGCTGCGATGGCTAAGCGCATGTCGGGTGGGCAATCTGCCCATCACATGCTCCCTGAGAAGACCCGCGCATCGCCCGTAGGGTGGGTTTTCAAACCTCCGCCCGCGCCTCAGGCCGCGCCCGACCGGCGCTGCATCGCATAGATGACCGAAGCCACCGCCCAGATCGCCAGCACGCCAAGCGCCATTCCGCCGACGAACAGCAGGAAGGCTGCCAGCAGCGGCGGCAGCGCCGCGATCGCCGGCAGCGACAGCACCGCCGGCAGCGCGCCGGTCACCGCCGTGTAGCCCATCGTCACGCCCAGCCAGCCCAGCATCGCCGCCAGCGCCAGCAGCATCAGCGCCCGCACCCGCCCGTGCCGGAACCGCACGCCGCGCCGGAGCGCTGCGACACGGCGAGCGATATCGTGCTGCACCGCGATCAGCGCCGGCACCACGATCAACACCAGCACCATGCCGAACCCAAGCCCGTAGACCAGCGTGATCACCGTCGGCTTGAGGAACTGCGCGTCCGAGGAGCGCTCATAGAGCAGCGGGGCCAGCCCCAGCACCGTGGTCGCCGTGGTCAGGAAGACCGGACGCAGACGGTCGGCAGTGCCGTCGATGATCGCCCGGAAGATGCCCCGGTCGGGCGCGTATTCGTCGATCTGCGTCACCAGCACGATCGAATCGTTGATGATGATCCCGGTCATCCCCAGCAGCCCCACCACGGTGAACATCGACAGCGGCACCTCCCAGAGCGCGTGGCCGTAGATCGTGCCCACCAGGCCGAAGGGGATGATCGACATCACCACCAGCGGCCGCGTCCAGCTCGCAAAGACCCAGGCCAGCACCAGGTAGATCCCCAGCAGCACCAGCGTCAGCCCGCTGCGCGCCTCGCCGAGAAAGCGGTCTTCCTGCTCGGACAGCCCCGACATCCGCCATTCCACCTGCCGCTCGGCGGCGATGGTCGGCAGGATCTCCTGCTCCAGCGCCTGCATGATCTCGGTGGCGCGTTCCGCATCGTCTTCGGAAATGTCGCCGGTGACCGAGATCAGCCGCAGCCCGTTTTCGCGCCGCACCGTGGAAAAGCCGGTCTGCCGCGACACGCTGACGATATCGGCGAGCGGCACATAGGCGCCGTCGGGCGTGCGCATCTGCATCCGCTCCATGAAATCCGCCGTCAGCTCGCTCTCCGGCAGCTCGACCCGGATCTCCGCGCTGCGTGGCCCGTCGGGATAGGTCGCCGCCTCGATCCCGCCCAGCCGGTTGCGCAGCACCCGGCCCAGCGCGTCGATGGTAAAGCCCAGCGCCTTGCCCTGCGGCGTCAGCTCCAGCACCAGCTCTTCCTTGTCATAGGAGAGGTTGTCCTCGACCGCCGAGACCTCGGGGAAGCGCAACACGGCGGTCTTGAGATCCTCCGCCGCGCCCTTCAGCGTCTCGGAGCTGGCGCCGTAGAACTGCACGTCGAGCGCGTCGCCGCCCGGGCCGGACCGCCAGCCGCGAAAGCTGATGGTCTCGACCAGCGGATGACGCTCCACCCGCTCCTGCAACTCGCCGACAAAGGCAAAGCTGGAATAAGGGCGCAGGTCGGCGTCGATCAATTCGATGGAGATCCCGCCGAGCTGGTCCGCATCCTTGCTGTCGGCACCGGCGAGCCCGTAACCGGCATTGCCGCCGACCTCGGCGATGACGTAGTCCACCGGGTTGCGGCCATAGCGCTCTTCATATTCCGCGCCGAGCTGCTCGGTGGTCTGCTGCAAGAGCCGCATCTGCGCCAGCGTGTCCTCGCGCCCGGCGCCGGGCGCCATGGCGAAATTGCCGGTGACCGAAGGCTGTTCGGGCGAGTTGAAAAAGCGCCATTGCACATCGCCATTGATCAGCAGCGAGACCTGGCTGGCCAGCGCCAGCACCGCGCCCGCCAGAACCACGTAGCGCGCGGTGATCACGCCGGCCATGAAGGGCCGGAACAGACGCTCGCGGATCCAGCGGAAGCCACGGTTCACCAGACGCGAGGGCATGTCGTACCAGTGCTGCTTCGACGAGGCCGCAATCGCGTGCGACATGTGGTTGGGCAGGATCAGGAAACACTCGACCAGCGAGGCCATCAGCACCGCGATCACCGTGAAGGGAATGTCGGCGATCATGTCGCCGAAGCGCCCGCCAATGACGGTGAGGCCGAAAAACGCGATCACCGTGGTCAGGGTCGAGGAGAACACCGGCAGCGCCATGCGCTTGGCCGCCGTCTCCGCCGCCTCCACCGGCCCCAGCCCGTGGCGCGACATGTGATCGGCATGTTCGCCCACCACGATGGCGTCGTCGACCACGATGCCCAGCGTGATGATCAGCGCGAAAAGCGAGATCATGTTGATCGTCAGCCCCGAGGCATACATCAGCGCCAGCGCCGCCAGCATGGAGGTCGGGATGCCCGCCGCCACCCAGAGCGCCGTGCGCGCATTGAGAAAGAGGAACAGCAGCACCACGACCAGCAGCAGCCCGGTTGCGCCATTGTCCAGAAGGATGTTGAGCCGCCCGGTGATCGCCTCGGCCCGGGTGCGGATCAGATCAACCCGCGTGCCCTCGGGCAGCGAGGCCTGGAATTCCCGCGCCACATCCTCGACCTGGTGCTGGATCTCGATGGCGTCGCCCTGGGCCGAACGGTCGACCCGGATCGAAATCGCCGGGTCGTCGCCGACGAAATAGCTCCGCTCGCGGTCGATTCCTTCGAGCCGCACAAGCGCGACATCGCCGATGGTGAGCTTGGTGCCGTCCTGCTCGGAACGCAGCACGATGGCGGAGATATCCTCGGCGCTGCGCTTTTCCACCCCGGTACGCACGCGCGCGCTGCCGCCGCTGACATCGCCCGCCGGGTTGGCATCGACCTCGCCGGCGATGGCCTCGGAGATCTCCTGCATGGTCACGTCATGGGCGATGAGATTGCGCGAAGGCACCTCGACGATGACCTGTGGCGCGGCAAGCCCGCGGATCGTGGTGCGGGTGACGCCCTCGGCAAAGAGCCGGACGATGAACTCGTCGGCAAAGCGCCCGAGCTGATCCGGCGCCACGGGCCCGGTGATCACCACATCGGTGACCCGGTCGCGCCAGCCGCCGCTGCGGATCGTCGGATCGTCGGCATCCTCGGGCAAAGTGGTGATCGAATCCACCGCCGACTCGACATCATCGACCGCCTTCATCATGTCGTAGCCCGGCTCGAATTCGAGCTCGATGCGGGCGCTGCCCTCGGTCGAGCGGCTCTCGGAGTTCACCACCCCCTCGACCGCCAGCAGCGTGGGCTCCATCACCTGCACGATGCCGGAATCCACATCCCCCGCGCCCGCGCCGTCCCAGCGCACCGAGACGGTCACGTCGTCGTCGATGACATCGGGAAAGAACTGCGCGCGCATGTTCGGCGCCGCCAGCAGGCCGGAGGCCAGAAGCATGACCAGCAGCAGGTTGGCGACGGTCGGGTGGCGGGTGAAGTAACTCAGGATGCCGCTGGCCTGGCCGGGGATCTGCCGCATAAATCAGCCCCCCATCCGGGCTTCGATACGCTGGATGACCTGCGCCGGCACCCGCTCCTGCGAGAGCTGCGCGAGGATGCGCTCCTTGGCATCGTCGGGCATGCGGCTGTTGCCCTCGACCATCGCCACGAGACGGGCGCGGTGATCCTCGGTCAGCTCGACCAGATCGGGCAGCGCGGCGGGGGCGGCTGCGGCAGCGCCCTGCCGCAGCGGACGCACCTTGATGCCCGCGCCCAGCAGCGGCGTGCGCTCCATCACCACCTCGCGCCCCTCCAGCGCGTCGCCGCGCACCAGAACGTCATCGCCCTGCCGGCGCAGCAGCGTGACCGGAATGCTCTCCAGCCGGTCCTCGGCATCAACCACCAGCACCGCACCGGCGGCGTCGAGCGCCGTGGCGGGCAGGCGCACCACCCGCTCAAGCGGCGCCTCGGTGATCTCGACGGTGACGAAATCGCCCGGCTTGAACCCCGGCGCACGGTCGAGCCTTGCATAAAGCTGGCGACCGGTCTGCCCCTCGCCCACCGACGCCCCCTCGCGCGAGAGCGTACCGGTGGCGGTCAGGTTGGTGCCGTAGAGATCGAGACTGGCCTGCACCGGCGCGGCGCGCAGCCGGCCCTGCTCGTCCAAAAGACGCGCGTATTGCTGGGTGGAGACGCGAAAGGCCACCTCGAGCGCATCCGGATCCACCAGAACCGCAAGCTGTTCGTTCGACGACACCCGGCGCCCGGCCACCACGCTCACATCGCTGAGCTGGGCGGCGAATTCGGCGCGGATCTCGGTCTCGTCGAGCCGGCGCTGCGCCTCGGCCCGCGCAATGCGGGCCCGGGCGAGGCTGGTCTCGGCCTGATCCACCCGCGCCTCCGCCTGCGCCACTGACTGGCGCCGCGTCACAACGGCCTGCCGCGCCGAGGAGGCGGCAAGCTCCGCCTCTTCGACCGCCGCAGCGGTGCCGACATTGCGGTCCGCGAGGTTCTGCTGCCGCTCGAAGGCGCGCTGACGCAGCGCCGCCTGTTCCTCGGCGGCGCCCAGCGCGTCCTCTTCCAGCCCAACGGCGCGGCGCGCCTCGCGCAGCTCTGCCTCGGCATCGAGCAGCGCGCTTTCGGCACGGTCGAATTCCGATTGCATATCCGCCGGGTCGATCCGCGCCAGAAGCTGGCCTTCGCTCACCCTTCCGCCCTCGACGAACTCCGGCGCCAGATCCACCAGCGTGCCCTCGACGGCGCTGCGCAGCTCCAGCGTGCGACTGCTCTGCACCTCGCCGAAAGCGGTCAGCACCGGGGTCACCGTCTCGAAGGCGGCGGGCGTGACATTGACGGCAAACACCCGTTCGCGCGCCTCGGGCATGTTCGGCGTGTCGTTCAGACGCGCCTGCACCGCGTCACGCACCAGCGTGCCGGCATAGACCAGCAGCCCCAAAGTCAGGGAAAGCAAAAAGAGCCCCATAAGGCTCTGACGGAGAAAGCGCATACCTATCTTCCCGAAAGACTGGGTGGCACCCAATTCAGTTTAGCATATGTGTCCGCGAAGCCTGAACTCCACCGGCATGATACGCAGGCCGGCGCTATTTCCGCCGCTTGTGTTCGTCGAGACGCGGAAAAATTTCGACAAAATTGCAGGGACCATGGCGATAATCGAGCTGGAAGCACAGGATTTCGTCCCAGGCATCCTTGCAGGCACCGGTGCTGCCGGGCAGCGCAAACAGATACGTGCCGCCCGCAACCCCGCCGGTGGCACGGCTCTGAACCGCGCTCGTGCCGATTTTCTTCATGGAAATCAGGGTGAAGACCGTGGCAAACGCCTCGATCTCCTTTTCATAGACATCGCGATGCGCCTCCACCGTGACGTCGCGGCCGGTGAGCCCGGTGCCCCCCGTCGACAGAATGACGTCGATCTCTTTGTCGGCGATCCAGTCACGCAATTGTGAGGCGATCAGCGCCCGATCGTCGGTGGTGATGGCGCGGGCGGCAAGGGTGTGGCCGGCATCGGTTAGCCGCTGCACCAGCGTGTCGCCGGAGCGGTCATCGGCGAGCGTGCGGCTGTCGCTCACCGTCAGAACGGCGATGCGGACGGGGATGAATTCCTTGCTGTCGTCGATACGGGACATGGGCCTCTCACGGGGATGGGTCGGTCACGGGCAGGCACGGTTGCTCAACGCGCCGCGCGTTCCGATCCTCTGCGATACCGGCAGCAAAGACCAGAGGCGCGTGGTCGCGGGCGTCGCGTCAGCCGATGGCCTTCAGCTTCGCCGACAGCTCCAGCATATCCGCCCAGGCCTCGCGCTTCATGCGCGGCTGGCGCAGCAGATAGGCCGGGTGGAACATCGGCAGCGCCGGACGACCCTCGGCCTCCGCCCAGTTGCCACGCAGCCGGGTGATGCCGCGCCGGCCCAGCAGCGCGTCGCAGGAGATATTGCCCATGATCACCAGCAGATCCGGATCGACCAGCGCGATATGACGCGACAGGAAGGGTTTCATCATCGCGATCTCGTCGGGCTTGGGATCGCGGTTCTGCGGTGGCCGCCAGGGCAGCACATTGGTGATATAGACGCTGTCCTGCCGCGACAGGCCCACGGCGCCGAGCATCCGGTCGAGCAGCTGCCCGGCGCGCCCGACAAAGGGCTTGCCCTGCCGGTCCTCGTCGCGGCCCGGCGCCTCGCCGACGATCATCACCCGCCCGCGCGCCGCGCCGTCGGAAAACACCAGTTGCCGCGCGCCGCGCTTCAGCTCGCAATGCTCGAAGGCCTCCATCGCGTGGCGCAGCTCGTCGAGCGAGCTGGCAGCCTCTGCCGCCTTGCGCGCGATGACGACCGGGTCCGGGCCGGTCTCCTGCGCCACGGGCGGCGGCGCTGCGCGCGCCGGGGTCGCCGGCAGATCGGCGGCCCGCGCCGCCTGCGCCTCCGCCTCGGCGGCAAAACGGTCCACCGGGCGCTCGCCGATCGCCTCGTCGGCGCCCAGCTCGAGCTGCCAGTCCAGCGCCGCGCGCGCCCAGTGCCAGTCCATTCCCGAATCCATGAGCGCCATCCTACCCCCGCCGCGACGCCGCGGAAATCCCTGCCCGCGCGTTCTTTGTTCGAATCCCCGCGAGCAGAGACAGACCACCGGCGGCAGCCCGCCGCCCGACGGGCATGGCAGCCACTTGTCCCACCCCCGCCCGCTCCCTATAACCGGCGCAGTTTTCCAGGGAGCCTCACATGCGTTTCGATCAGCGCCACCTGCTCGGCATCGAGCCTCTGCGCCCCGATGAGATCACCACGCTGCTCGACCTCGCCGACCAGTACGTGACGCTGTCGCGCAGCCGCGAAAAGCATTCCAGCGTGCTCTCGGGCCTCACCCAGATCAATATGTTCTTCGAAAACTCGACCCGCACCCAGTCGAGCTTCGAGATCGCCGGCAAGCGGCTCGGCGCCGATGTGATGAACATGGCGATGCAGGCCAGCTCGATCAAAAAGGGCGAGACGCTGATCGACACGGCGCTGACGCTGAATGCCATGCATCCGGATCTTCTGGTGGTCCGCCACCCGCATTCCGGCGCCGTCGATCTGCTGGCGCAGAAGGTGCACTGCGCGGTGATCAATGCCGGCGACGGGCGCCACGAGCACCCGACCCAGGCGCTGCTCGACGCGCTCACCATCCGCCGTGCCAAGGGCCGGCTGCACCGGCTCAATATCGCGATCTGCGGCGACATCGCCCATTCCCGCGTGGCCCGCTCCAACATCCTGCTGCTGCACAAGATGGAAAACCGCATCCGCCTCGTCGGCCCCGCCACGCTGATGCCGCCGGGCATGGAGGCCTTCGGCGTCGAGATCTACGACGACATGCGCGAAGGGCTCGAAGACGCCGACGTGGTGATGATGCTGCGGCTCCAGAAGGAGCGCATGGATGGCGGCTTCATCCCCTCCGAGCGGGAATATTACCACCGCTGGGGGCTCGACGCGGAGAAGCTGAGCGTCGCCAAGCCCGACGCCATCGTCATGCATCCCGGCCCGATGAACCGGGGTGTCGAGATCGACGGCACGCTGGCCGACGACATCAACCGCTCGGTGATCCAGGAGCAGGTCGAGATGGGCGTGGCGGTGCGCATGGCGGCGATGGATCTGCTCGCCCGCAACCTGCGCGCCCGCCCGACGGAGCTCTCGGCATGACGGCGATGCAGATCAACGGCTCGGAAAGCGGCGTGGTGCGGCTCTTCCACCTCGATCTGCCGCCCGAGGCCGTGGAGCGCTTCACCACCCAGGCCGGCACCGGCGAATACCCCCTGCAATACGCGCTCGGCGCCAGCCGCCTGCGCCCGGCCTTTGTCGATGTGGTGGCGATCCGCGATCTCGGCAGCATGTCGCTCTCGGCCTATCTCGCCGAGGCCTATCAGCTCTCGGGCGAGGATTTCCGCCAGATGGCGCCGCGCATCGACGCGCTGCGCGGCCATGTGGTGGTCCTGCCGAGCCAGGCCTTCGACCATGTCAGCCAGGAGCTGAGCGTCGCCAGCCCGCTGCGCTGGGTCGCGAGCTTTCACGAAGAGACCGCCCGCCCGCGCGGCCCGGCGCTGCGCAGCAAATCCGCCGCCGGCACGATCAGCGGCGCCCCGGCGCGGGCCACGCCCAGGCGCCGCCTGCTGATGCTGGCGCTGATCGGGCTCGCGGTGCTGGTCCTGCTGGTGCTGGCGGCACTCTCGCGGGCCATGTCATGACGACCACCACGGTCTTCGCCCCCGACCGCGCCATCTATATCCAGAGCCACATCACCCTGGCGCTGCTCGCCATGCCTGGGGCGATGATCGTGCTCTGGCTCACCGGCACGCCACATGTCTGGACGGGCGCCGTGGGCGGGCTCGCCGCCGTGGCGCTGCGCGGCTGGTATCTCATGGATGAAGAGCTCGGCCATGTCTGGGAGCTGACGACAGAGGGGCTCAAGGGCCCAGCGATGCGCTACGTGGCGCTCACCGATCTGGCAAAGCTGCGCAAGATCGGCTCCGCCGTGCAGCTCATCACCACGGGCGGCGACAAGCATCTCATCAAGTTCCAGGCCGACCCGCAGGCCACCATCGCCAGGATCGACGCGGCCCGCCCGGCCCGAGAATGACCCTTCCCCTTTCATCTTTCTTCAAATACTCCAGCCCCGCAGGGACGACCCGCGCCGCCGACCGAGATCTTCGACAGGGACCGCCACGCCCATGACCGCAACGCTCATCACCCATGCCCGCCTGATCGACCCCGACGCCGGCAGCATCTCCGACGGTGCCCTGCTGCTCGACGGCGGGCGCATCGCCGAGCGCTTCGACACGCCCGCGCCCGAGGTCACCGGCGCCGAGGTGATCGACGCCGGCGGCGCCTTTCTTGCGCCAGGCATCGTCGATATCGGCGTCAAGGTCGGCGAGCCGGGCGAGCGGCACAAGGAAAGCTACAAGACCGCCGGGCTCGCCGCGGCGGCGGGCGGGGTCACCACCATGGTCACCCGCCCCGACACCACGCCCGCCATCGACACGCCGGAAGTGCTGGAATTCATCCGCGACCGTGCCGAGGACGACTCGCCGGTGAACGTGCTGCCCATGGCCGCGCTCACCAAGGGGCGCGAGGGCCGCGAGATGACCGAGCTGGGCTTTCTGCTCGACGCCGGCGCCGTGGCCTTCACCGATTGCGACCGCGTGGTGACCGACACCAAGGTGCTGTCGCGCGCCATGACCTATGCCCGCTCGCTCGGCGCGCTGATCATGGCCCATCCGCAGGAGCCGGGCCTGTCGAAGGGCGGCGCCGCGACCTCCGGCAAGTTCGCCTCGCTGCGCGGCCTGCCCTCGGTTTCGCCCATGGCCGAGCGCATGGGGCTCGACCGCGATATCGCGCTGGTCGAGATGACCGGCGTGCGCTACCACGCCGACCAGATCACCACCGCCCGCGCCCTGCCCGCGCTGGAGCGCGCCAAGGCGAACGGCTTCGATGTGACCGCCGGCACCTCGATGCACCATCTCACCCTGAACGAGATGGACCTCGCCGATTACCGCACCTTCTTCAAGGTCAAGCCGCCGCTGCGCTCCGAGGACGACCGGCAGGCGGTGCTGGAGGCGGTGCGCACCGGGCTTATCGACATCATCGGCAGTTTCCACACCCCGCAGGACGAGGAATCCAAGCGCCTGCCCTTCGAGGAGGCCGCCTCGGGCGCGGTGGGGCTGGAGACCATGCTGCCGGTGCTGCTGCGGCTCTACCATTCCGGCGAGCTCGACCTGCCGACGCTGTTCCGCGCGCTGTCGCTGAACCCGGCGAAACGGCTGGGGCTCGACTGCGGACGGCTGGCCAAGGGCGCCCCCGCCGACCTGCTGCTCTTCGACGCCGACAAGCCCTTTATTCTCGACCGCTTCAAGCTTCAGTCGAAATCCAAGAATACCCCCTTCGACGGCGCGCGGCTTCAGGGTAAGGTGATCGCGACCTTTGTCGCCGGAACCGCAGTCTACCGGAGCGCCTGATGCTTCCCGAAATCACCACCCTCCCCGCCGGGCTCGTCCTCTGGGCCGTGATCGGCTACCTGCTGGGCTCGATCCCCTTCGGCATGCTGCTGAGCAAAGTGATGGGGCTCGGCGATCTGCGCAGTATCGGCTCGGGCAATATCGGCGCCACCAATGTGCTGCGCACCGGCAACAAGGCGGCGGCGGCGGGCACGCTGATCCTCGATGGCGGCAAGGGCGCGGTGGCGGTGCTGCTGGCGCGCTGGCTGGCGGGCGAAGATGCCGCACAGCTCGCCGGGCTGATGGCGTTTCTGGGCCATTGCTATCCGGTCTGGCTGCGCTTTCGCGGCGGCAAGGGCGTGGCGACCTTCCTCGGTCTGGTTCTGGCGCTGAGCTGGCCGGTGGGGCTGATGAGCTGCGCCACCTGGCTGGCGGCGGCGGCGCTGTCGCGGATCTCCAGCGTCGGCGCGCTGGTGGCGGCGCTGATGTCCACCGCCTGGATGGTGATGCTGCGCGACTACGACCTGACGGCGCTGACACTGGCGCTCACGCTGCTGATCTTCTGGCGCCACCGCAGCAATATCGCCCGGCTGCGCGACGGTAGCGAAAGCCGCATCGGCCAGAAGGGCTGAACCCGGACTCGCCGTTTTCGGACCTCATACTCTACGCAGGCTCGCCTCGCGCCCTCCGGCGCGGTACTCTGGGCGCATGCTGGATTTCGACACATGCAACGCTGCCCGGCTCCGCCGCGACCCCGCCTATGACGGGGTGTTCTTCACCGCGGTGAAGACGACGCGGATCTATTGCCGCCCGGTCTGCCCGGTGAAGCCGCCGCTGACCAGAAACGTCTCCTTCTACCCCAGCGCCGCCGCGGCCGAGCGCGCCGGCTACCGCCCCTGCCTGCGCTGCCGCCCGGAAACCGCGCCCTTCTGCGCCGCCTGGAACGGCACCCGCACCACGGTCGAGCGCGCGCTGCGGCTGATCGAGGAGGGCGCGCTGGATAGCGGCGGAGTCGAGGCGCTGGCCGCGCGGCTGGGGATCGGCGCGCGGCATCTGTCGCGGCTCTTCGCCGAGCAGCTCGGCGCCTCGCCCGTGCAGGTGGCGCAGACGCTACGCCTCCAGCGGGCGAAACGGCTGCTGAACGACACCTCCCTGCCGATGTCAGAGATCGCCCGCGAAGCCGGGTTCGGCAGCCTGCGGCGCTTCAACGCTTCGGTCTCGGCACTTTACGGACGCCCGCCCTCGGCACTGCGCAAGGCAGCCCCATGAGCACGCTCTACTACTGCCATACCGACAGCCCGGTCGGGCCGCTGCTGCTCGCCGGGGATCACGACTCGCTGCATTTCCTGAGCTTTCCCGAGGGACACAAAGCCTTTGGCCCGCGCCCCGAATGGGCGTTTTCCGAAGCACCTTTTGCCGAGGTCCGCCGGCAGCTCGACGCTTATTTCGCCGGCACGCTGCGGCAGTTCGATCTGCCGCTGACGCTGTCGGGCACCGCGTTTCAGAACCGCGTCTGGCGCCTGCTCGCGACGATCCCCTATGGCGAGACCACCAGCTACGGCGCCCTCGCACGACAGCTCGGAACGCCCAATGCCAGCCGCGCGGTCGGGGCCGCCAATGGCAACAACCCGTTGCCCGTCATCCTGCCCTGTCACCGGGTGATCGGCAGCTCCGGCGCGCTCACGGGCTTTGGCGGCGGGCTGCCGGTAAAGAAATTCCTGCTGCGCCATGAGGCGGAGGTCGCCGGCGTCGGCGATCCGCAGCTCTCGCTGTTCTGAGCGTGCAGCGGTGGACACCCCTGCCCACCGCTGCGCCGCACAACGGCCTCGCCGGGATCAGAGCTTGCCCGCGAGATGCAGGTCGAGATCCTCGAGCCGGTCCTGCCCCCAGAACTTCGCCCCGTCATCGACCACGTAGAAGGGCGAGCCGAACACGCCCGCATTCACCGCGTCTTCGAGATTGGCCGCATAGGTCTCTGCCCCGGCGAGCATGCCGCTGAAGGTCAGGCCCGGATCGAACCCCGCCGCTTTCAGGCAGTCCTGCACCACGTCATCCTCGGCGATGTCCTTTTCCTCCACCCAGACCGCGCGCAGCACGCTGTGCACAAGCCCGCCGAGATCGCCGCCGCCCGCTTCCTGCGCCGCGATGATCGCGTAGGAGGCCGGCGCCGCATTGGTCGGCCAGAAGGCCGGGCGCAGGTTCAGCGGCATGCCGATCTTCTTCGCCTGGCGCGGCAGCTCCTGCGCGCGATACTCCATCCGCGCCGGGTGCCGGTCCTTTGGCGCGAGCCCGCCCGTGCGCGGGAAAAGCGCCATGATATCGAGCGGTTTATAGGTGATCGACGCGCCGTGACGCGCCGCAATCTCTTCCAGCCGCTGCCCCGCGAGGTAAGCGTAAGGGGAGAGAACCGTAAAATAGTAATCTATTTGTGCCATTGCATCCTTGCCTACGGCCAGTGTCTTTGCGCCACGCTACCCGCATGCTAAGCGACCGGCAACGTCACGAATCTGTCAAATCGCTGCCGGAGCCCTGCTCACATGCCCACCGTCGTCGAACCCAAACTGATCGCGGGGAACGCCAACCGCCCGCTCGCCAGTGCCATCGCAAAACGCATGTCGCTTTATCGCGGCATGTCCGTCGGTCTGGTCGACGCGCGCGTCGAGCGTTTCAACGATCAGGAAATCTTTGTCGAAGTCTACGAGAACGTTCGCGGCGAAGACATGTTCATCCTGCAATCGACCTCGCGCCCGGCGAACGACAACCTCATGGAACTGCTGATCATGGCCGACGCGCTGCGCCGCAGCTCGGCGGCGCGGGTGACGGCGGTGATGCCCTATTTCGGCTACGCCCGTCAGGACCGCCGCACCAAGGCGCGCACTCCGATCACCGCCAAGCTGGTCGCCAACATGATCCATGAGGCCGGTATCGAACGGGTGCTGACCATGGATCTGCACGCGGCGCAGATTCAGGGCTTCTTCGACATCCCTGTGGACAACCTCTACGCCTCTCCGGTCTTTGCCCTCGACATCCAGAAACATTTCGCCGGCGAGCTTGAGGACGTCATGGTGGTGTCGCCCGATGTCGGCGGCGTGTCCCGGGCGCGGGAACTGGCCAAGCGGATCAACGTGCCGCTGTCGATCGTCGACAAGCGCCGCGAAAAGCCCGGCGAGATCGCCGAGATGACGGTGATCGGCGACGTGACCGGCAAGAAATGCATCATCGTCGACGATATCTGCGACACTGCCGGCACGCTCTGCAAGGCCGCCGAGGTGTTGATGGATCACGGCGCCACCGAGGTGCATGCCTATATCACCCATGGCGTGCTGTCCGGCCCAGCCGTCGAGCGGGTCAAGAACTCGGTGATGAAAACGCTGGTGATCACCGACAGCATCGCCGCGACAGAGGAAGTGGCGGCAGCGCCGAATATCCGCATCGTGCCCACCGCGCCGATGTTCGCCCAGGCGATCCTGAACATCTGGAACGGCACGTCGGTGTCCTCGCTCTTCGAGACCGACACGCTCGGCCCGATCTACGAAGGCATTCTCTGAGCCCACGCGGCGGCATCGCGTCATGCGCGGGCCGCCTCACCGCATGCCCTGCCCGCCCCTTCGTTGGACGCGTCGTCGGCCCGGCGTGCCGGTCGGGTTGGGCCTCCGCCCTCAGGCGGCGTTCGGCGAGCGGTACTGCGTTGAGGGAATGGTCCCGTCGGACGGACGCCTGGTGGCATCCGTCAGCTGGAACTGCCCCACCAACGCCTCGAGCCCCTTCGCCTCGTCGTCGAGCGCGGTGCAGGCCGCGGCGGTTTCCTCGAACATCGCGGCATTCTGCTGCTGGGTGCGGTCGAGCTCGGCCACGGCGGTGTTGATCTCTTCGATGCCGGTCGCCTGCTCGTCGGCGGACTGCGCAATGGTGCTGACATGGCTCGAGATATCGGCAATCGAGGCAATGATCGCCTCGAGCGCCGCATTGGCCTGATCCACCAGCTCGACCCCATGGGTGACCTGCCGGCCCGACTCGGAAATCAGCGCGCCGATCTCGCGCGCGGCATCGGAGGAGCGCTGTGCCAGCGCCCTCACCTCGGACGCGACCACCGCAAATCCGCGCCCGCTTTCGCCGGCGCGCGCCGCCTCGACACCCGCATTCAGCGCCAGCAGGTTGGTCTGGAAGGCGATGTCGTCGATCACATTGATGATATTGCCGATCTGCCCGGAAGAGACTTCGATCGCCCCCATTGCCGCCACCGCCTGATCGACCACGCGGGAGCTGGTTTGCGCCGTGTCATTCGCCGTCGCCACCAACCGGTCCGCCTGCCGCGCGCCATCGGCGGCGGCGCGGACCGCATCGGTCAGCTCGCGCAGGGCGGCGGCGGTCTGTTCCAGCGTCGCGGCAGAGCGCTCGGTGCGGTGCGACAGGTCTGTCGAGGCGCCGGTGATCTCGCCCACGCTGCCGGCGATGGCCTCGGTCGAGGCGGAGATCGAGCGGATCAGCCCGGCCAGCCGCGCCAGGGTTTCGTTGAAATCTATGCGCAACTGTTCGTAGCCATCGGTGAAGCGTTGCCGGATCTCGGCATCGAGATTGCCCGCGGCCAGCGCCTTGAGCCCCGTGGCAAGCCGTTCCACCACCCGCGCCTGCTCGGCCTGCGCGTGCTCCTGAGCCTGTTCGAGCGTCTTTTTCTCCAGTAGGCTCATCCGCAGCGATTCCACCGAGGCCGCCATCGCGCCAATCTCGTCGCTGCGGTCGGCCCCCTGTACCGGAGTGTCATAGACGCCCTCCGCCAGTCCGTTCACCGCCGCCAGCATGCGCCCGAGCGGGCGCCGCACCAGCGCGGTCGCAGTCATGTAGATCGTCGCCAGCGCCATGATCAGGGTCAGCGCACCGCTGACCACCGTGGCGGTAACCTCGCGGCGAACCGGCGCCGTAAAGACCTCGGCCGGCACATCGAGAATGGCTGCCCAGGTGCGATTCATGCCCGGCGCGGTGAACGGGTAGATCAGCCGCACCCCGCCGCCCGGCATGTCGCGGATCACCCGTGGCGTATCATCCGCTAGCGCCGCCGTCACGCGGTCGGCCCCCGGTTCGTCATAGGCCTGCGTCAGATCGGCGGGATCGGGATTGGCCAGCCATTTGCCACCGCTGTCCACCAGCTGCACCAGCCCACCGTCGAAGGCACGCATCTCCTGCATCATCGCGGTGAGATCGCCCAGGCCGATATCGACCCCGGCAATACCAACGGTTTCACCGTTCACCACCACCGGCACGGCGACCGAGGTCAGCAGAAAGCCGGTCGGGGTCAGGTAAGGTTCGGTGATGATACTGTGTCCGGTTTCCAGGGGCAGCGCATACCATTGCTGAGCGGTATCAACCGTAAACGTCGAAAGATTGAGGGCGCCGCTGTCGCTCTTTGTCCAATAGGGCGTAAAGACGCCCGCCTCGTTCATCGCGCCATCGCCCGTCAGCAGCGTATTGGTCGGGCCGCCGGGAATGCCCGTCATCCAGGCGCCGAACAGGGTGTCATATTGCGCCGGAACCCCGCCGATCATCGCGATGATATCCGAGCGCGTGGCCTCGCCCGTAGCCAGATAGCCCGCCAGACCGCCGCTGAGCGCGGCACCGGCGGCGGTGGCCTGGGTAACCTCGACCGCAACCTTTTGCGCGACCTGCCCGGCCTTTTCCGTGGCCAGCTCCATCACCTGCCGGTCGACGCTCTGCGAGACATGCCAGCCGCTATAGGCCGAGTAGCCCAAAACGATGGTTGCGATCGCCGCACCGGTGGCCAGCAACAACTTGCCGGAAACCGTTTTGAACAGCTGTGTCACGTGGTCGATTCCCCTGCTTGCCAGCCATGTTCTGGCAGCGGGATCTCACCATTTCCTTAAGACCGGCGACAAAAGCCCCCCGGGCGGGCGTCAGTACAATTCCCAGTCGTCCTCGCCGCGGATCTCGCCGATGGCGATCCACGACATGCGCACCCGCGCCACCCGCGTATCCGACCAGGTGCGGAACACCAGTTCAAAGGAGGTCTCGGTGACATTGTCGGTCTGGATATCGGCGCGCACATTGGCGCCCTGATCCATGTCCCAGAGCGACAGGCCCGCATGCACGGCGGGCGGTGCCTTGAACGCCTCGGAGAAGGTCACGGTCTTGCGCCGTTCGCGCGCCCCCGAGCCCGTCCACATCTCACCGCCATTGGCGAATTCCGAAAACAGCTCTTCGTTGCCCTGATCGATTCCGACCTGCGAGGCCTGCACTTTCTTCATCTGCCCGTCTCTCTTTCGTCGCCGTCCGGGCAGTATCTTCGAAAGCGGGAGGAAAGGAAACGTGCCGGGCGACAATCCGGCGCAGCCACCTTAGCTGCCGAATTGCCCGAGCAGTTCGCCCCGAGCCTTGCTGACCGCCCCGGGCTTTGCCGTCTGGCCGCATGCATCTGCCTGCCCGGCGGGATCGTCGCCGACGGTCTGTAGCTCGAACGCCACGTCGCAGGCCTTGTCCAGATGAAAGACCAGGGCGCGTCTCCGGTCGTCTCCGAGCTCCCATGCGCTTTTTGTGGCGGCCTCCTGAGCAAGTGCCAGAATTTTTCGCAGACGGCGCTCGCCGGTCTCCGGCAAGGTATAGGGGCGGCCGGTCTTGTAGAGATCCGTGAGGGCGGTTTCCAGATTTCGACAAGCATCGGGAATCTCCTTGCCGGCGGCGGTGTAGGAGACTGTGCAACTTTCACTCACGCCCGTCGCATAGATGAATATCGCGTCGCGATATGTCGCGGCGCCGCGGCGAACGGCGGGAACCATCTCCCGCGCCCGCTCGACGAGCTTCAACAGCGCGGCAAGATCCAAATTCGCTATGTCGCTGACGGTTTCCTCGAGATCCAGATTGACCACCAGCGTCTTTGCCAGGCGATAATAGCGTTTCTGCACATCGTAGCTGACCGTCTCGAAAGAATAGACGCTGTTGGCCGGCTGGCTGAGCTGACACGCCAAAGGATCGGCGCAAGCTTTCTCTGCCGCGTAGAGATCGGACAGCGCTGCGTAGCTGCTGTTGATCTGGGAAATCGTGTTTCGGGTATCTGTGCCGTTGGCGCTGGTTTCCAGGGTAACGGGCCCCAGGATCGCCAACCCGAGCAGATAGCGATCCGCCCTCTGTACCGGGGTCACCGCAGGAAGACGCTCATTCAGCGTAGGCCCGGCGAACCCGTCGGGCTCATAGAGTTCGGAATTCACAAAATCGCAAGCGGATGAAATCAGAAACAAAGAGAAAAACGCAATACGCCACATATCGTCAAGTGCCCCAAAATACATGATAAATATGGGCGAGAGCCCTTATTCGCGTCAAGAATTATACGAAGCCTGAGGCGGAAAATATCCCGCAAAAACTCCCAGAGAATGCCCAAAAGGGTCTCGCCGGCATGAACACCGATGCCGACCGGCAACAAAAAAGCCCCGCCAAAGCGGGGCCTTTCGCAAACGGGTCC
Source organism: Salipiger abyssi (assembly GCF_001975705.1). Taxonomy (NCBI): domain Bacteria; kingdom Pseudomonadati; phylum Pseudomonadota; class Alphaproteobacteria; order Rhodobacterales; family Roseobacteraceae; genus Salipiger; species Salipiger abyssi. Next base: position 1,857,521 of record NZ_CP015093.1, on the reverse strand, counting down.
GGTCGCTCAGAAGTTCGGCGACATCGGGTCGAGCCCGATATGGGTGCCGACGGCCACCATGTCCTGAAGCAGCTTGGCCGCCTCGTCGACAATGCCCGGCTCGTTCTCGAAATAGGCGTCCTTGACCTCTTTGTAAGCGGCCTCGGCTTCCTTCACCAGCGCCTCATAGGTCGCCTGATCCATATCCGCATGCGGCACGGCCTTTTCGGCCAGGATCGTCAGCTTTTCGCCGATCTCGGCGAACCCGCCGGTGACGACGAAGGACTCGGCGCCTTTCTCGGTCTCGACCTTGAGGATACCCGGACGCAGCGTGGTGATCGTCGGTGCGTGGTTCGGCATCGCCGTCATGTCGCCTTCGGTCCCGGGGATCGACACCGCGGTGACCTGCGCCGACATCAGGCTGCGCTCGGGGCTCACCAGATCGAATTGCATCGTTTCAGCCATTTGGGCCTCTTCTCTCTATCACCTGCCCCGGGCCTGGCCCGGGGCCTCTGCGTCTGCGGCGAGAGGATCCCGGAAGAGCCCGGGATCCGTCCCCAATGGCTTACGCGGCTTCCGCGGCCAGCTTCTCGGCCTTGGCAAGCACCTCGTCGATGCCGCCAACCATGTAGAAGGCAGCCTCGGGCAGGTGATCGTACTCACCGGCAACCACGGCCTTGAACGACTTGATCGTGTCTTCCAGCGGCACCTGCACCCCGTCGGAGCCGGTGAACACTTTCGCCACGTCGAAGGGCTGGGAGAGGAAACGCTGGATCTTCCGGGCACGGGCCACGGTCAGCTTGTCCTCTTCCGACAGTTCGTCCATGCCGAGGATCGCGATGATGTCCTGAAGCGACTTGTAGCGCTGGAGGATCCCCTGCACGTCGCGGGCCACCTGATAATGCTCTTCGCCGACAACCTGCGGGTCGAGGATCCGGCTGTTGGAGTCCAGCGGGTCCACGGCCGGGTAGATGCCGAGTTCCGAGATCGCACGGTTGAGAACCGTGGTCGCGTCGAGGTGGGCAAAGGTCGTGGCCGGCGCCGGGTCGGTAAGGTCGTCCGCGGGCACGTACACGGCCTGGATCGAGGTGATCGAGCCGTTCTTGGTCGAGGTGATGCGTTCCTGCATCGCGCCCATGTCGGTGGCCAGCGTCGGCTGGTAGCCCACAGCCGAAGGAATACGGCCGAGAAGCGCCGACACCTCGGAGCCCGCCTGCGTGAAACGGAAGATGTTGTCGACGAAGAACAGAACGTCGGTGCCGGACTGGTCACGGAACTGCTCGGCGAGCGTCAGGCCGGTCAGCGCGACGCGGGCACGGGCCCCCGGAGGCTCGTTCATCTGACCGTAAACAAGCGCCACCTGGCTCTCCGACAGGTTGTCGGGCTTGATGACGTTGGATTCGATCATCTCGTGGTAAAGGTCGTTGCCCTCACGGGTCCGCTCGCCAACACCGGCGAACACGGAGAAGCCCGAGTGCACCTTTGCGATGTTGTTGATCAGTTCCATGATGAGAACGGTCTTGCCCACGCCGGCGCCGCCGAAGAGGCCGATCTTGCCGCCTTTGGAATAGGGCGCGAGAAGGTCGATCACCTTGATGCCGGTCACGAGGATCTCGGTATCGGTGGCCTGCTCGTCGAACTCGGGCGCGGGCTGGTGGATGGCGCGGGTTTCCTGCGCCTCGACCGGGCCCTGCTCGTCCACGGGCTCGCCCACGACGTTCAGGATGCGGCCCAGGGTGGCGTTGCCGACCGGCACCGAGATCGGGCCGTCGGTGTCGATCACGTCCTGGCCGCGCACCAGACCTTCGGTCGAGTCCATCGCGATGGTACGGACGGTGCTTTCACCAAGGTGCTGAGCAACTTCAAGAACCAGTTTCTTGCCGTCGTTTTCGGTGGTCAGAGCGTTCAGAATCTCGGGGAGGTGGTCGTCGAACTTCACGTCGACCACGGCGCCGATGACCTGGGTCACTTTGCCTTTTGCGTTTGCCATTTATCGTCTCCGGTTCTTAGAGCGCCTCGGCGCCCGAGATGATTTCGATCAGTTCGTTGGTGATGACCGCCTGACGCGAACGGTTGTATTCGATGGTCAGCTTGTCGATCATCTCGCCCGCGTTGCGCGTGGCGTTGTCCATGGCGCTCATCCGCGCGCCCTGTTCCGAGGCGGCGTTCTCCAGCAGAGCCGAGAAGATCTGGGTTGCGACACCACGGGGCAGCAGGTCCGCCAGGATACGCTCTTCGTCGGGCTCGTAATCGTAGAGCGCGGTTGCGCCCTCCTCGCCCTCGGGAGCGTCGTAGCTGGCCGGGATGATCTGCTGCGCGGTCGGGACCTGGCTGATCACCGACTGGAACACGCTGTAGTACAGCGTCGCCACGTCGAACTCGCCCGCGTCGAAACGGGTCAGGATGTCCTTGGCGACGCCCTGCGCATCCGCGTAGCCGAGCTTTTTCACCTCGGACAGATCGACGTGACCGACGAACAGATCGGCGTATTCGCGCTTGAGCTGCTCACGGCCTTTCTTGCCGACGGTGAGGATCTTCACCGTCTTTCCGGCCGCCTTCAGCTCGGCGATACGGGTCTTGGCGAGCTTCACGATATTCGTGTTGAAGCCGCCGCAGAGGCCGCGTTCGGAGGTCATGACGACGAGCAGATGCACGTCGTCCTTGCCGGTGCCCGAGAGCAGTTTCGGCGCGGTCGGGCTATCGCCGACGGAGGCCGCCAGCGAACCGAGCACCTCGTTGAAGCGCTCGGTATAGGGCCGCGACTGTTCGGCAGCATCCTGTGCCCGCCGCAGTTTCGCGGCGGCCACCATCTGCATGGCCTTGGTGATCTTCCGGGTCGATTTGACCGAGGAGATCCGGTTCTTGAGGTCCTTGAGGCTAGGCATGATCCTGTCCTTTCAGGGCGCTCAGGCGTAGGTCTTGGCGAATTCGTCCAGCGCTGCCTTCAGCTTGTCCGCAGGTTCACCCTTAATCTTCGGATCCTCGCTCTCGATCCAGTCGAGGATATCCTTGCGCTGGCCGCGCAGGAAGGCGAGCAGCGCCGTCTCGAACTTGCCGACTTCGCGCACCGGGATCTCGTCCAGGTAGCCGTTGGTGCCGGCGAAGATGATGCAGACGATTTCCGCGTTGGTCAGCGGCGAATACTGCGGCTGCTTCATCAGCTCGGTCAGGCGTGCACCACGGTTCAGCAGACGCTGGGTTGCGGCGTCGAGGTCGGAGCCGAACTGGGCGAAGGCCGCCATCTCGCGATACTGCGCAAGCGACAGTTTCACCGGGCCAGCCACCGAGGACATCGCCTTGGTCTGGGCCGAGGAGCCGACGCGCGACACCGACAGACCGGTGTTCACGGCGGGACGGATGCCCTGGAAGAACAGTTCGGTTTCCAGGAAGATCTGGCCGTCGGTGATCGAGATCACGTTGGTCGGGATAAACGCCGACACGTCGCCGCCCTGGGTTTCGATGATCGGCAGCGCGGTCAGCGAGCCTGCGCCGTGATCTTCGTTGAGCTTTGCCGAACGTTCCAGAAGGCGCGAGTGCAGGTAGAACACGTCGCCCGGGTAAGCTTCACGCCCCGGCGGACGGCGCAGCAGCAGCGACATCTGGCGATAGGCCACGGCCTGTTTCGACAGGTCATCGTAGATGATGAGCGCGTGCTTGCCGTTGTCGCGGAAATACTCGGCCATTGCGGTCGCGGCGTAGGGCGCCAGGAACTGCATGGGGGCCGGGTCGGAGGCGGTGGCGGCCACGACGATCGAGTAGTCGATGGCGCCGGTGGCTTCCAGACGCTTCACCAGCTGCGCCACGGTGGAGCGCTTCTGGCCGATGGCGACATAGACGCAGTAGAGCTTCTTGCTCTCGTCGTCGCCGGCAGCGTCGTTGTAGGATTTCTGGTTCAGGATCGAGTCGAGCGCGATCGCGGTCTTGCCGGTCTGACGGTCGCCGATGATCAGCTCCCGCTGGCCACGGCCGATCGGGATCATGGCGTCGACGGCCTTGAGGCCGGTCGCCATGGGCTCGTGCACCGACTTACGCGGGATGATGCCCGGCGCCTTCACGTCTGCGACGCGGCGCTCGGTGGCCTTGATCGGGCCTTTACCATCCAGCGGGTTGCCAAGACCGTCGACAACGCGGCCAAGCAGCTCGGGGCCGGCGGGCACGTCCACGATGGAGTTGGTGCGCTTGACGACATCGCCTTCCTTGATGTCGCGGTCGGAGCCGAAGATCACGACGCCGACATTGTCGCTTTCCAGGTTGAGCGCCATCCCCATGATGCCGCCCGGGAATTCGACCATTTCACCGGCCTTGACCGAATCGAGGCCGTGAACGCGGGCGATCCCGTCACCGACGGAGAGCACACGGCCCACCTCGGCGACTTCGGCCTCCTTACCGAAGTTTTGGATCTGCTCCTTTAGGATCGCAGAAATCTCGGCTGCTTGGATACCCATTTATCCGACCTCTTTCATTGCATTCTGGAGGGAATTGAGCTTCGAGCGGATCGAGGTGTCGATCATCTTCGAGCCCACCTTGACTACGAGACCGCCGATGAGCGTTTCATCTACGGTCGTTTTGATCTTCACATCCTTGCCGACGCTGGCCTTGAGCGTCTCTGCCAGCTTGGCGGACTGCGTGTCGCTCAGCGCGGTGGCGGAGGTGACTTCGGCGGTCACTTCGCCCTTTTCCTCGGCAATCATCTCGCGCAGCTGAACGACGAGCTGCGGCAGCACGAAGAGGCGGCGGTTCTGCGCCATGAGGCCCAGGGCGTTCTTCAGCGCCGGGATGAGGCCCATCTTCTTCGCGACAGCGACGATGGCATCCTGCATGGCCTGGCGGGAATAGATCGGCGAGGTGACGAGGGCGCGCAGATCGGCACTGTCATCGAGCGCCAGCGCCAGATCGTTAACGTTGTTTTCAAGCTTTTCGAGTTTCTTGTTCTCTTTGGCGATGTCGAAGACCGCCGTGGCATAGCGTGCCGCGATGCCGCTGGAGATCGAAGCTGGTTCTGACACGTCCACCCTTCCGATATGAGGCCCCCGCGACGCACGGGGAGGCCCGGCGTCCGGAGGCGTTGTCCCAACCCTGAATTGCCTCAAGGCGTCGAAATCAGCGCGGATGTAGCAGAGGCTCCACGCCCTCGCAACATGCTTAGGGTGTTTTCAGACGTCCTGTAACCCGCCTTTTTCCAACCCCGTATGCCAGGCCCGTCGGACCACCAGGGGCATACCACTGGAAATATTCGGTTTTCCCCGGATTTATGCAAACAGGCGCGACACTTGGAGGCTGCCGACTGCGGCAATAAGAGATAGCGCAAACGTCCGTTTTGCCGCTCTCCGGCGGAGCGGGCCCGGCACCTGTTACCGCCTAAAGTATGAGCGGCCGGCGTCAGGAGAACCGAAGTGTTTGCGCAATCACCCATGACGTCAAGTCGCGGCGAGTCACGTCGGAGTGATGCGATTCTGAGCAGAGGCCCGGATGCGCCCGGTCACACCGCCTTGGGCTCTTTCTTGGGCGAGGGGGTGAGCACGTCGAGCGGGTTCGGCACGCGCACCTTGTCGCCCAGCCCCGTGCGCTTCGGCGGGTAGCGCTTGGCGACCCGCACGATCAGCACACCGCCAGCCACCACTGCCGGGATCGCCCGGCCGATCCGCTCCCAGGCGGGGCCGGTGCGCATCCAGAAGCGCCGGCTCGACGGCGGCTGATAGAGCACCGAGACATGCGCCTGCCGGACGAAATCGTGGATCTTGAGCTGCGCGTCGAGCTGGCTCAGCGAATAGGGCCGCCCGTAGCCGAAGGGCGTGGCGTCGGAGCGCGCCCAGAGCCCGGAGCGGTTCGGCACCACGATCAGCATCTCGCCCCCCGGCCCCAGCACCCGGTAACATTCCTCCAGCAGCTCGGAGGGCCGCTCCGAGGTCTCCAGCCCGTGCATGATCACCAGCCGGTCCACATGGCCGGTCTCCAGCGGCCAGAGCGTCTCCTCGCACAGGACCGAGACATTCGGCTGACCGGCGGGCCAGGACAGCACGCCCTGCGGCGCCGGCATCAGCCCCACGACCCGGCGCGCATCCGGCAGATAGGGCCGCAGCAGCGGCACCGCAAAGCCGTATCCCGCCACGGTCTGACCCTTGGCATGCGGCCAGTAGGCCTGCACCTGATCGCGCACCACCCGCTGCGCCGCGCGCCCCAGCGCGCTGCGATAGTAGAAATCTCGCAGGGTCTGCACATCAAGGTGCATTGCGGGGCCTCTCCCGATCCGCCAAGCTGGGGCCAGTCTGGCAAAGCCTATAAGGAAAGACCATGGAGATCGTCACCGTTCCCTGTCTCAGCGACAATTACGCCTATCTGGTGAAGGCGCCCGCAGGCGTCTGCCTGATCGACGCGCCCGAGGCCGGCCCCATCATCGAGGCGCTGGAGGCGCGCGGCTGGGGGCTGGAGACGCTGCTCATCACCCATCACCACCACGACCATGTCGGCGGCGTCGCCGAGCTGCGCGAGAGATACGGCTGCACCGTGATCGGCCCCAGGGCCGAAGAGGCCAAGCTGCCGCCGCTCGACACCGCCGTCGCGGGGGGCGATTCCCTGACGCTCGCCGGCACATCGGTCGAGGTCATCGACGTTCCCGGCCATACGCTTGGCCATGTCGCGTTTTATTTCCCCGAGGCGAGCGCGGTCTTCACCGCCGACAGCCTGGTGGCGCTGGGATGCGGGCGCGTCTTCGAAGGCACGCCCGAGATGATGTGGCAGAGCCTGTCGCGCCTCGCCGCGCTGCCGCCCGAGACCATGGTGTATACCGGCCACGAATACACCACCGCGAACGCCCGCTTCGCGATGACCATTGAACCGGGCAACGAAGCGCTTAAATTGAGGTCAGACGCCATTGCCAAAGCCCGGACAGAGGGGCACCCCACCGCCGCCTGTATGCTGTCCGAGGAACTGGCCACCAACCCTTTCCTGCGCCCCGACTCCCCGGAAATCCGCGATCTTCTGGGCATGCCGGACGCGTCTCAGGCCCAGGTCTTTGCCGAGATCCGGGGCCGTAAGGACAGGTTCTGAGCCGCCGCTTTTCACGCCACGTTGCACTCATCACCGTAAATGTGAGCGCCCAAGGCTCAGAAATTTCTTGAAGCGCGGTCGGTATCGACCAAACTTTAACCGTAAGAGGCAAAGTTGGGCATACCCGCCCGACCACAGACAAGAGGAGCGCCGCCGTGCCGTCTTTCTCGAACACCCTGGAACAGGCCATCCACGCAGCCTTGGCTCTTGCGAACTCGCGCAGTCACGAATTCGCAACCCTCGAACACCTGCTGCTCGCCCTCATCGACGAGCCCGATGCCGCCCGCGTGATGAAAGCCTGCTCCGTGGATACCGAGGAGCTGCGCACAACGCTGGTGGAATTCATCGACGAGGATCTCTCGAACCTCGTGACCGACATCGAAGGATCGGAGGCGGTGCCGACCGCCGCCTTCCAGCGCGTCATCCAGCGCGCCGCCATCCATGTGCAGTCCTCGGGCCGCACCGAGGTGACCGGCGCCAACGTGCTGGTCGCGATCTTTGCCGAGCGCGAATCGAACGCGGCCTATTTCCTGCAAGAGCAGGACATGACCCGCTATGACGCGGTGAATTTCATCGCCCATGGCGTCGCCAAGAATCCCGCCTATGGCGAGGCGCGCCCCGTGCAGGGCGCGCAGGAGGCCGAGGAAGAGGCCAAGACCCAGCAGGCCGAGGCGCCCGCCGACAACAAGGAATCGGCGCTCGGCAAATACTGCGTCGATCTCAACGCCAAGTCGCGCAAGGGCGATGTCGATCCGCTGATCGGCCGCGAACACGAGGTCGAGCGCGCGATTCAGGTGCTTTGCCGCCGCCGCAAGAACAACCCGCTTCTGGTGGGCGATCCCGGCGTAGGCAAGACCGCCATCGCCGAGGGGCTGGCGCGCAAGATCGTCAATGGCGACACGCCCGAGGTGCTGTCGAACACCACGATCTATTCGCTCGACATGGGCGCGCTGCTCGCCGGCACGCGCTATCGCGGCGATTTCGAGGAGCGGCTCAAGGCCGTGGTGACCGAGCTCGAGGAACATCCCGACGCGGTGCTCTTCATCGACGAGATCCACACGGTGATCGGCGCCGGCGCCACTTCCGGCGGCGCGATGGATGCCTCCAACCTGCTGAAGCCCGCGCTTCAGGGCGGCAAGCTGCGCACCATGGGCTCCACCACCTACAAGGAATTCCGCCAGCATTTCGAGAAGGACCGCGCGCTCAGCCGCCGGTTCCAGAAGATCGACGTGAACGAGCCCTCGGTCGATGACACGGTGAAGATCCTCAAGGGCCTCAAGCCCTATTTCGAGGAGCATCACAGCGTCAAATACACCGCGGATGCGATCAAGTCGGCGGTCGAGCTGTCGGCGCGCTACATCAATGACCGCAAGCTGCCCGACAAGGCGATCGACGTGATCGACGAGGCCGGCGCGGCGCAGCATCTCGTGGCCGAGAGCAAGCGGCGCAAGACCATCGGCGCCAAGGAGATCGAGAATGTCGTGGCCAAGATCGCCCGCATTCCCCCGAAAAACGTCTCCAAGGACGATGCCGAGGTGCTGCGCGATCTCGAAAACACGCTCAAGCGCGTGGTCTTCGGCCAGGATCCGGCCATCGAGGCGCTGTCGGCGGCGATCAAGCTGGCCCGGGCCGGTCTGCGCGAGCCCGAAAAACCCATCGGCAACTACCTCTTCGCCGGCCCGACCGGCGTCGGCAAGACCGAGGTGGCCAAGCAGCTCGCCAGCACGCTGGGGGTGGAACTGCTGCGCTTCGACATGTCGGAATACATGGAGAAACACGCGGTCTCGCGCCTGATCGGCGCGCCTCCGGGCTATGTCGGCTTCGACCAGGGCGGCCAGCTCACCGATGGCGTCGACCAGCACCCGCATTGCGTGCTGCTGCTCGACGAGATCGAAAAGGCGCACCCGGATGTCTACAACATCCTGCTCCAGGTGATGGACCACGGCACGCTGACCGACCATAACGGGCGCACGGTGGATTTCCGCAACGTGATCCTGATCATGACCTCGAACGCCGGCGCCACCGAGCAGGCCAAGGCGGCCATCGGCTTCGGTCGCGACCGCCGCGAGGGCGAGGACACCGCCGCCATCGAGCGCACCTTCACGCCGGAATTCCGCAACCGTCTGGACGCGGTGATCAGCTTCCAGCCGCTGCCGAAATCGGTCATCCTCTCGGTCGTCGAGAAGTTCGTGCTGCAACTCGAAGCGCAGCTCATGGATCGTAACGTGACCATCGAGCTGACCAAGCCCGCCGCCGAATGGCTCGGCGAAAAGGGCTACGACGACAAGATGGGCGCGCGCCCGCTGGGCCGCGTGATCCAGGAGAACCTGAAGAAACCGCTCGCCGAGGAGCTGCTCTTCGGCAAGCTCGCCAAGGGCGGCGTGGTCAAGGTGGGGGTCAAGGACGGCAAGCTGTCGCTGTCGATCGAGGGCCCCGACAAGCTGCGCCTGTCGTCGAAGAAGCCGCCGCTTCTCACCGCCGACTGACATGCCCCGTGGGCACTGCAACGCATCTCTCCGCCGCGCCCTGCGCGGCGGAGTTCGTTTTGGCCCCCGACTCTTTCTGTGTCAGCGCTCACAACGGGCTGGCATCGACCCGCCGCGCCGCGCTATGACCGCCCCCAACGCGCCGGAGACAGGAGAGGCCGCGTGAGCAAACGCCCAGAGAAACCCGCCCCGCGCCGGTCGCGCCCGGTGCAGCTGGCCGACACGATCAAGGAATGGGTCGTGGAGCACGAGCTGCGCGCCGGCGACAGGCTGCCCGGCGAGGCGGAGCTGATGGCGCGTTACGGTCGCTCCAAGGGCACCGTGCGCGAGGCGATGCGCATTCTCGAGGCCCAGGGTCTGGTCGAGACCCGCACCGGCCCCGGCGGCGGCAGCTTTGTCGGCGAGGTCACCGGTGAACGGGCCCGTGCACTGCTGGCGAATTACTTCTATTTCCGCGACCTGTCGATCTCCGACATCTACCAGATGCGCAAACTGCTAGAACCGGAGGTCGCCGCCGAGCTTGCCGGGCGGCTCGACGCCGAGCAGCTCGCCGCGCTGGAGGCGGTGATCTCGGAATACCCCCTGCCCGCCCGCGACACCGAGGAAGAGCGCAGGCAGCATGTCTCTTCGCTGAAATTCCACGCGCTGCTGGCCTCTTACGCCGACAACCCGCTGCTTGCTTTCGTGGTGGAGTTCATGGCACAGATCCTGACCGAGCTGACCGTGTGGCGCAGGCTCTACGAGCCGCATAACCGCCCGCTCTGGCAGAAGGGGCGCAGCTATCAGATCGAGCTGGTGGATGCGCTGCGCAAGGGCGACGCTTCACGCGCCCGCGCGATCATGCGCGCCCATATGGAGGTGGCCGAGACGCTGATGAAGGAGCAGGAGGCGCGCGTCCTGCGCCGCTTCATCGCCGAGTAAGCCCGCGCTATCGCGGCGCCAGCGAACAGCATCCCGACACCGCCCGCTCCAGCCGACCGCTCAGCACCAGCACCGCCGAGAGCCCGTAAAGCGCGTCCGACATGCCGTCGGAACATTGCGGATCTTTCTGCATCACCAGAACCGCCTGCTGCCCCGGCCCGCCGGCCACGGATATGAACGGCTCGACGCGCGCATCCGCCCGGCGGAACGGCCCGGACTTGAGAGTCGCAACCTCGTCGTCGATGGCCGACCAGGTCGCGGTGTCGCCGGCGGTGACGTGATAGCTCCAGAACGGTTCGGTGCCGAAACAGGTCACCTCGCCCGCGTCGGGCATGGCACTGCCCGGCTGCGCGGTGAGATAGGCGAGCGAGGCCCAGCCCGCCTGCTCGCCCAGAACAACCCGGCCCCATGTTCCGGCCTCGTTGATCGCGGTGACCTCCACATGGGTCTGGCCGGGCGCCAGCGCGCCGATCACCGGGGCGGAGGCCTCGGGCGCGGCGCGGATATTGAGCTGATCGTCCGCCGCGACACCGGTCACATCGTAGAGCGCAGGCAGCTCCTGCGCGGCGAGCGGCCCGCCGGCGCAAAGCCACAGGATAAGAACGAAAACAGCGCGCGACATCCCAACCTCCCCAGAACGGCATCCTTTGATACAGAGCCTAACCGGGCGGGGCAGAATTCCCTAGCGCGGAATACCCGACCTAGCGCCGCGCGCCCCACGAGGCAGAGGCGTGCTTGCGGGTGTAGAATTCGCCCATGAGCCCGATCATGATCAGCACCAGCGACAGGTAGAGCGGGTATTCCCAGCTCGAATTGCGCGGGTAGTAGTCGACGAAGGCATGGCCACGCGACTGGTCAATGGTGTGAAAGAGCGGGTTCCAGTCGAACATCACCAGCATGTAGCTGGGCAGCGAATTGGCCACGAACATCTTGCCCGAGGCGATCATATTGGCCCGCTGGTAGACAGTGGTAATGATCGACACCGGCGTCGGAAACCACGGCTTGGCCGCCAGAAACACCATGCCGATCGCGGCCCCCGAGAACCACGACAGCAGGATCATCGCGATACAGCCGATGGGATCGTAAATCTCCTGCATGACGAAGGGATTGAAGGCCACGTCATAGACGAAGAGGATGACCACCAGCGACAGGATCTGGATGTAGAGCGTGCTGAGCATCGCCGAGGCGATGGCGATGGCGGTGTTCATCGGCGCGTGCTGCATCATCGGGCTGGCCGGCCCCTCCGACCCGACCACCGCGCCCAGCGTCTTGGAATGGGTCATGTAGAGGAAGACCCCGGTCATGATGTAGATCATGAAATCGCCGCGGAGCGCCGTGCTGCGCATGCCGAGGATCTGGAACATGAAGTAGAAGGCCAGCACGAAAATGATGGTCTGAAGCATGTTCATGAACAGCGCCATGAAGGCATTGCCATGGCTCTTGCGCACCGCGCGGACCGAATTGTGATAGATCAGTTCGGCGATGTAGAGCGCGGAACCCAGCCGTGAACGCGGCTTTGTGGTCTGAAACATGGCGGAACTGCTCCGATACGCGTGCTTGAGGACGGGTCTTCTTGCCCATCTTGACGTTGCGAAGCATAAGGGGAGGAGACTTTCAAATCAATAAATCCGCGCCTCGCGGTAAGGGGAGACCGGCTTTGAATTACGAGACATTGGTTCAGGTTATGCGGCGGCTCGCGCTCGAAGCGGGCGACAAGATCATGGAGATCTACAACAGCGACGATTTCGAGGTGAAATCGAAATCCGACCAGAGCCCGGTGACCGAGGCCGACGAGGCGGCGGACGCATTGATTTCGGCCGGTCTGCGCGAGGCGTTCCCCGACACGCCGCTGGTCACCGAGGAACAGGCCGAAAGCCACACCCAGGACGTGATGACCTTTCTCATCGTCGATCCGCTCGACGGCACCAAGGAATTCGTCAAGCGGCGCGGCGATTTCACCGTGAATATCGCGCTGGTCGAAGAGGGTGTGCCGGTGCGCGGCGTGGTCTATGCGCCGGCCAAGGGGCGGATGTTCTACACCGACTCCATGGGCAATTCGGTGGAAGAAACCGGCCCCTTCGACAAGGAGACCCCGGGCGAGCTGACGCCGCTGTCGGTGTCGAAACCGGACAATGAGGCGCTGCTTGTGGTGGCGTCGAAATCGCACCGCGATCAGGCGACCGACGATTACATCAACAAATACGCGGTCAAGGATTCCAAGAGCGCCGGCTCGTCGCTGAAGTTCTGCCTCGTGGCGACCGGCGAGGCTGACCTCTACCCGCGTCTGGGCCGCACGATGGAATGGGACACCGCCGCCGGTCATGCGGTGCTGAACGGCGCCGGCGGGCGCGTGGTGCGCTTCGACGATCACACGCCGCTCGCCTATGGCAAGGCGGAGTTCGCCAACCCGTTCTTCATCGCCTATTCCCCGGATGTGGATCTGAAGGAAGGCTGAATCCGCCATGACCGCGCCGCCGGTCAGCGTGGTGATCGTGAGCCGGGGCCGCCCGGATGCGCTGGCCCTGTGCCTGCGCGGCGTGGCCCAGCTCGACTATCCGAGCTTCGAGGTGATCGTGGTGGCCTGCCCGCAAGGCGCGGCAGCCGCCGCCGCGCACCCGGAGGCGGCGCGGCTCAAGATCCTGGCCTTTGACGAGCCCAATATCTCGGCCGCGCGCAACCTCGGCATCACGCAGGCGGCGGGCGAGATCGTGGCCTTCATCGACGACGACGCGGTGCCCGAACCGACCTGGCTAACCCATCTGGCGGCGCCCTTCGCCAACCCGGAGGTGATGGCGGCGGGGGGCTATGTGCGCGGGCGCAACGGCATCGATTATCAGTGGCGCGCACGCAGCGTGACCGGCTGCGGCGAGGAGCGTGAAATCCAGCTGGACAGCATGGTGGCGCGCATTCTGAAACCGGAGGCGGAAATCGCCCTAAAGTTGCAGGGCACAAACATGGCCCATCGCCGCTCGGCGCTCGCCGAAATGGGTGGCTTCGATCCGGCCTTCCGCTTTTTCCTCGACGAGACCGACCTCGACCTGCGCCGCGCAAAGGCCGGTCATGCCGCCGCGATCGTGCCGCTGGCGCAGGTACATCATGGCTATGCCGAAAGCGACCGCCGCGCCGCCGACCGCACGCCGAGAGACCTGACAGAGATTGGCGCCTCGATGGCTCTATTTCTTGCCAAGCATTGCCCCGAAGATGTGCGCGACGCGGCCTGGAAGGCTTTTCGCGCGGAACAGCGCCGCCGCCTGCTTGGCTATATGCGCCGTGGGCCGCTCGCGCCCGACGATGTGTCGCGGCTCCTGCGCGGACTTGACAAGGGCCGGCGCGACGGGCTCAGCCGGCAGTCCGGCGAGCTTTTAGCGCTTGCCGGACCGGACACTGCGTTCCTGCCTTTCCCCGGGCGCCCCGGTGCCCGGCGCGCGGTCCTCTCGGGGAGGGTATGGAATCGCGCAAGCATGCGAGCAGAGGCGGTACGCCGCGTAGCAGAGGGCGAGATCGTAAGCGTCTTCCGGTTTTCCCACACGGCACTCTATCACAGGTTGCGATTCCATCCTGATGGGTACTGGGAACAGATCGGCGGTCTTTGGGGCCGCAGCGAGCGTCGAGGACAGGCCGTAAAGCCATGGTTTTTCGGGTCCAGATTGCGCGAGGAAATCCGGCGGATCGCCGAATTTCGCGGCATCGACTTCCGGCCACCGGAGGCTTGACATAGTTCCGCCGATCCCCGCTCCCGTCGGATTTGCGCTGTTTTCTCGGCAGCACTAACATGTTAATAAATCGCCCGACGCTGGCGCCCGGTCGACATGCGAATTTCAGGAGCAGACTATAATGCGTAATAAAGTAACCAAGGCCATCTTTCCGGTCGCCGGGCTTGGCACCCGGTTCCTTCCGGCCACGAAATCCGTTCCCAAGGAAATCATGACGCTGGTGGACCGCCCGCTCGTTCAATACGCGATCGACGAGGCGCGCGCCGCCGGTATCAAGGAATTCATCTTCGTCACCTCGCGCGGCAAAAGCGCGCTTGAGGACTATTTCGACCACGCCCCGCAGCTCGAGCAGGAGCTGAAGAAAAAGGGCAAGGACAAGCTTCTCGAAATTCTCAAGTCCACCAATATGGACTCCGGCGAGATCGCCTATATCCGTCAGCACAAGGCCCTGGGCCTCGGCCATGCGGTCTGGTGCGCGCGGCGCCTGATCGGCAACGAGCCCTTTGCGGTGATGCTGCCCGACGACGTGATCGCTGCCGACAAGCCCTGCCTTCAGCAGATGGTCGAAGCCTATGAGGAAACCGGCGGCAACATGGTCGCGGCAATGGAAGTGCCCGCCGACAAGGCCTCGGCCTACGGCATCCTCGATGTGCGGGAAGACATGGGCTCCATGGTTTCGGTCAAGGGCATGGTCGAAAAACCGAAAGCCGGAGAGGCACCGTCCAATCTCGCGGTGATCGGGCGCTATATCCTGTCGCCGAAGATTTTCGACAATCTCAACGCCATGAAGTCCGGGGCCGGCGGCGAAATCCAGCTGACCGACGCCATCGCCGAGGAAATCGATGGCGAGGGCGTTTATGGCTACCGCTTCAACGGGCAGCGCTACGATTGCGGCTCCAAGGCGGGCTTCCTTCAGGCCACTGTTGCCTTCGGCCTCGACCGTGAGGATCTGCGCGACGATCTGGAGGCCTATCTGCGCGAGGTCGTCTCCGCACGCGAAGCTGCGGAGTAACACCCGTGACATATGTGCTGGTGACCGGAGGCGCGGGCTATATCGGCTCGCATGCCTGCAAGGCGCTTAAGATCGCGGGCTATACGCCCGTGACCTACGACAATCTGGTGACCGGCTGGAAAGACGCCGTCAAGTTCGGCCCGTTCGAGGAGGGCGCGCTGTCCGACCGTACCCGGCTCGACGCGGTATTCGCCAAATACCAGCCCGTGGCCGTGATGCATTTCGCAGCGCTCAGCCAGGTCGGCGAGGCGATGTCGGAGCCCGGGCGCTACTGGCGCAACAATGTCGAGGGCTCGCTGACGCTGATCGAGGCCGCCGCAGCCGCGGGCTGTCTGAACTTCGTCTTCTCCTCGACCTGCGCCACCTATGGCGAGCACGACAATGTGGTGCTCGACGAAAACACCCCGCAGGAGCCGCTGAACGCCTATGGCGCCTCCAAGCGCGCGGTGGAGAACATCCTGCGCGATTTCGAGGCCGCCTATGGGCTGCGCCATGTGATCTTTCGCTATTTCAACGTGGCGGGCGCCGATGAGGCGGGCGAGGTCGGCGAATATCACCGACCCGAGACCCATCTGATCCCGGTCATGCTGGAGGCCATCGACGGCAAGCGCCCGGCGCTGACCATCAACGGCACCGATTACGACACGCCGGACGGCACCTGCATCCGCGATTACGTGCATGTCATGGATCTGGTCGATGCCCATGTGCTCGGCCTGAAATGGCTGGAGGCCGGCAAGGGCAGCCGGGTCTTTAACCTCGGCACCGGCAAGGGGTTTTCCGTGCGCGAGGTGATCGACGCCTCCCGCGCGGTGACCAATCGCGAGGTGCCGCATTCCGAGGGCCCGCGCCGCGCCGGCGACGCGACCAAGCTGGTCTCGGGCTCGACCCGGGCGGAGGCGGAGCTGGGCTGGGAGCCGAAGCGCTCGACCATGGCGCAGATGATCGGCGACGCCTGGAACTGGCATCTGAATGGGCATTACGACGGCTGATCCGCGACTGCTGGACCTAACCCGGCTGGTTTCCCGAGCGGGGCGGCCCTTCACCGGGATCGACCGGGTCGAATATGCCTATCTCGACCGGCTGCTGAGAGAGCCCGGCCCGCTTTTCGGACTGGTGCGCTCGTCGCTGGGCTATCTGCTGCTCGACCGCGCCGGCTGCGCCGATCTGAAACGGCGGATCGACGGCCATGACTGGCCCGCCCCCGACCGCCTGTCGCGGCTGCGCCGGCTGGCGCCGGGGCGCGCCGGGGCCGAGACCGCGCTGCGCCGCGTGGCGCTGGCGCGCTGCCTGCCACGGGGTCTGCGCCGCATGCTCCGCGCGCATCTGCCGGCGGGCATGCACTACCTCAATATCGGCCATACCAACCTGACCGACCGGGTGCTGAGCGCGCTGCGCTCGGTGCCGGGCCTGCGCATCGCGGTGCTGCTGCACGATACGATCCCGCTGGATTATCCGGACTATCAGGGGCCGGGCATCACCGAGCGCTTTCATGGCTTTCTGCTGCGCATGGGGCGCTTTGCCGATCTGGTGATCTGCAATTCCGCGCAGACCGAGCGCGACATGCGGCGGCATCTGGACCCGCTCGGGCTGCGGCCCGGGAGTGTGGTCGCGCATCTGGGCATCGACGTGCCGCGGCCGGGCGAGGCGCCGCAGGGGCCCTGGACGGGGCAGCGCTATTTCGTCGTGCTGGGCACCATCGAGCCGCGCAAGAACCATGCGCTGCTGCTCGATCTCTGGGAGGGGGGAGCGCCTCTGCCGGAGGAAGCGGCGACGGAGCGCGCGGGGCCGTTTTTTGAGTATTTGCAGAAAGATGAAGGGGCGGAGCCGCATCTGCTGATCTGCGGGGCGCGCGGCTGGAACAATGACGACGTGTTCGCGCGGCTCGACCGGGGCATTCCGCGCGTGCATGAGTTGCCGGGGCTCGAGGACGGGCAGATCGCGGCGCTGCTGGCGGAGAGCGCCGGGCTGCTCTTTCCCAGCCATGCCGAGGGTTATGGCCTGCCACCGATGGAGGCGGCGGCGCTGGGGGTGCCGGTGCTTGCCGGAGATTTGCCGGTGCTGCGCGAGGTGCTCGGGGATATTCCCGTTTACGCAAGCGTTTCAGACCGTTATCTTTGGGCGCAGAATATAACAAGGATGGCCGAGGATCGGCGGGCAGACCCGGACAGTGAAACGCGCCGCAGCACGGCCTGGCAGCCGCCGGGCTGGGAGGCGCATTTCAAGACCGTGTTAACCCTGATCTGATAGCCGGGCGGTACAACGGGGCCGGAAAAACCGGCCCGCGCGAGGGTGCATAGTGGGTGCATGGCAGTCATACCGGCTGAGGCTTCAGCGCAAGCGCTGGCGCATCCGCGCCCTGCGCAAGGGGCGCGAGCTCATGCCTGTGTCGAACCGCACCGACCGCATCCGCGCCTCCGATCTGCTGGTCTTCTGCACCCAGCGCAACGAGGGCATCCGCCTGCCCTATTTCCTGGACTATTACCGGGAGATGGGGGTGAACCACTTCTTCTTTGTCGACAATGACAGCACCGACGGCTCGGTCGATTACCTTGCGCGGCAGCCGGACGTCTCGGTCTGGTCGAGCCGCGGCAGCTACAAGCGCTCGCGCTTCGGCATGGACTGGATCAATTACCTGCTGCGCAAATACGGCCATGGCCACTGGGCGCTGACCGTCGATCCGGATGAGTTCTTTCTGTTTCCGTTCTGCGACACCCGCCCGCTGCGGGCGCTGACCGACTGGCTCGACGCCTCCTCGATCAAGAGCTTTTCGGCGATGCTGCTCGACATGTATCCCAAGGGCCGGATCGACGCGCAGCCCTATCAGGCCGGGCAGAACCCGCTGGAGATCGCCTCGTGGTTCGACGCGGGCAACTACACGATCCGTCGCAACAATCGCTTCGGCAATCTCTGGATCCAGGGCGGGCCGCGCGCGCGCATGTTCTTTCCCGACCGCCCCGAACGCGCGCCGGCGCTGAACAAGATCCCTCTGGTGAAATGGGACCGACGTTATACCTATGTCAGCTCAACCCATATGCTGCTGCCGCGCGGGCTCAACCTCGTCTATGACGAATGGGGGGGCGAAAAGGCCAGCGGGTTGCTGCTGCACACCAAGTTTCTCGACACGTTCGGCAGGAAGGCCGAGGAGGAGCTGGAGCGCAAACAGCACTATGCCGGCTCGACCGAATATCTGGCCTATCACGCCGGGATCAAGGACAACCCCGATCTCTGGTGCAAATGGTCAGAGAAATACATCAACTGGCGGCAGCTCGAAATTCTGGGTCTCATGTCCAAGGGGAACTGGGCATGAGCGTCGGCATCGTGATGCTGGTCCATACCGCGCTGAGCCGAGCCGAACAGGTGGCGCGGCACTGGGTCAAGGCCGGCTGCCCCGTGGTGATCCATGTCGACAAGATGGTGTCCAAGCGTGTCTATGACGATTTCACCACCGCGCTGTCGGACCTGCCGGAGGTGCTGTTCTCGCGCCGGCATCGCTGCGAATGGGGCACATGGGGGCTGGTCGCGGCGAGCCAGGACGCCTCCGAGCTGCTGCTGGAGCGGTTCCCCGATGTGCGGCATGTCTATCTGACCTCGGGCGCCTGCCTGCCTTTGCGCCCGGTCGAGGAGCTGATCGACTATCTCGCCGAACGGCCCCGCACCGACTTCATCGAAAGCGCCACCACCGCCGATGTGCCCTGGACGGTGGGCGGGCTCGACCACGAGCGCTTCACGATGTTCTTCCCGTTCTCATGGCGCAAGAACCGCTATCTGTTCGACAAGTTCGTCGATTTGCAGCGCCGCGTCGGGTTTCGCCGCCCGGTGCCAAAGGGAATCGTGCCGCATATGGGCAGCCAGTGGTGGTGCCTGACCCGGCAGACCCTCTCGGCGATCCTGCAAGACCCCGAGCGGCGCAGGTTCGACCGCTATTTCCGCCGGGTCTGGATCCCTGACGAGAGCTATTTCCAGACGCTGGCGCGGCTCTATTCCACCAATATCGAAAGCCGCTCGCTGACGCTGTCGAAATTCGATTTCCAGGGCAAGCCGCACATCTTCTACGACGACCACCTGCAATTGCTGCGCCGGTCGGACTGTTTCGTCGCGCGCAAGATCTGGCCGCAAGCGGAACGGCTTTATGACGCGTTTCTCAACCACGCCGAAAGCGCCCAGAACCGGCAGGAGCCGAACCCCGGCAAGATCGACCGCATCTTTGCCAAGGCGGTCGACAGGCGGACGCGCGGGCGCGCCGGGCTCTACATGCAGTCGCGCTATCCCAATTATGGCTGGGAAAACGGCGTGACGGCGGGGAAATACTCTGTCTTTCAGGGGTTCTCCGAGCTTTTCAAGGATTTCGAAAGCTGGCTGGCACGCTCGACCGGGGCACAGGTGCACGGCCATCTCTATGCGCCGGAGCGGGCGGAATTCGCCGGCGGTCAAACGGTGATCAACGGTGCGCTCTCCGACAACGCCAGCCTGCGCGACGCCAACCCCAAGGCATTTCTCACCAACCTGCTGTGGAACACCCGAGGCGAACGGCAGTGCTTCCAGTACGGGCCGCGCGACAATATCAAGATCAGCTGGCACATCGCCCGCGATCCGAATGCGCAGATCAGCGTGATCTCGGGCGCCTGGGCGGTGCCGCTGTTCAAGTCCAACGCCAATTTCGCCGATCTGCGCGCCGAGGCGGCGCAGTTGCAAAAGATCGAGAACAAGATGCTCGACCAGCTCCGCGCGCCCGATTGCAAGGCGCGCATCCGGATCTGGACCATGGCCGAATTCATCGAGGCGCCGATGGAGCCGCTTCAGGTGGTGATCGACGAGATCGGCCAGAAGGCGCCCCGCCGGCTCGCCGAGGCGCCGGTGCTGGAGAATCTTGCCGGGTTCGGGCAGTTTCTGCAAAATCTCAAGAACCAGGGGATGCACCCCTATCTGATGGGCGATTTCCCCGTCGATCCGGCGCCGCGCCATGCGTCGCAGAGACGCCGGAAACCCTATCTGGTGAAGAAATAAGGCCCCGCATGTCCGACCGCTTCGATTACTTCGTCGTCTTTGCCGAGATGCGCACGGGCTCCAATTTCCTGGAGGCCAATCTCAACGCCTTCGACGGGCTGAGCTGCCTCGGCGAGGTGTTCAACCCGCATTTCATCGGCTACCCGAATGCCGAGGACGTGCTGGGCATCTCGCAGGCCGAACGCGACCGCGATCCGGAGCGGCTGCTGACCCAGATCCGCGAGGCGACCCCCGGCGGCATCGGCGGATTCCGCTTCTTTCACGACCACGATCCGCGCATCCTGCCAAAGATCCTGGCGGATGAGCGCTGCGCCAAGATCGTGCTCACCCGCAACCCGGTGGACAGCTATGTCAGCTGGAAAATCGCGCAGGCCACCGGGCAGTGGAAGCTGACCAACGTTAAGAAGCGCAAGGACGGCAAGGCCCGGTTCGACGCGCAGGAATTCGAGGCGCATCTCGACGCGCTTCAGGCCTTTCAGGTGACCCTGATGAACGCGCTTCAGGTCTCCGGCCAGACCGCCTTTTACGTTGCCTACGAAGACCTCCAGAACGTCGAGGTGATGAACGGGCTGGCGAAGTGGCTGGGCGCGCAGTCACAGCTCGACAGCCTCAACACCGCGCTGAAACGGCAGAACCCCGAGCCGATCTCCGACAAGGTGGAGAATTTCGCCGAGATGGAGACCGCACTGGCGCGGCTCGACCGGTTCAACCTGACCCGCACCCCGAATTTCGAACCGCGTCGCGGGCCGGCGGTGCCGGGCTATGTGGCGGCGGCGAAAACGCCGCTGATCTACATGCCGATCAAATCCGGCCCGGAAGAGGCGGTGCAAAACTGGCTGCAAGCGCTGGACGAGGTGGAGGACAAGGCGCTGCTGCGCAACTTCAGCCAGAAGAGCCTGCGCCAGTGGAAGCGCGAGCGCCCGGGCCACCGCAGCTTTACCGTGCTGCGCCACCCGCTGGCCCGGGCGCATGACGCGTTCTGCAACAAGATCCTGACCACCGGCAAGGGCAGCTATAACGGCATCCGCAAGACGCTGCGCCGCGCCCATAACCTGCCGATCCCCGAGCAGGAGCCCGGCAGCGACTACACGCTGGAGGCGCATCGCGAGGCCTTCACCGCCTTTCTGGTCTTTCTCAAGGCCAATCTCTCCGGCCAGACGGCGGTGCGCATCGACGGGCACTGGGCGAGCCAGGCGCATGTGATCCATGGCATGGGCGAGCTCACCCTGCCCGACATGATCGTGCGCGAGGACGAGATGGCGAGCTATCTTCCCGCGCTGGCGATGCAGGTCGGGCATGGGGCACCGCCCGATCCGGTGCATGTGCCGATCCGCGCGCCCTATTCGCTGGCGCAGATCTATGACGACCGGCTGGAAAGCGCCGCACGCGAGGCTTATCAGCGCGACTACCTCATGTTCGGTTTCGGCGACTGGCTATAGCGGGCTCTGTCCGGGCAGGACCATATGAAAAAGAGCCGGTCCAACGGCCCGCTCTTTGCAGTCGATGGTGCAAGCGTGACCCGCAGTGGGTCGGAGCGGTATTAATCTCTTCGAGCCCTTGGTACCCTCGCTGGGCCGCGTCTACGCTGCGACTGCATTCGTCCGGCCCCCAACCCGAAGCGGTCCTTTGCCCTTGTCAAATCCAAATCTTGAAAAGATACTCTACCGGCAGCGCTTCAGCGGCGGCGAGCTTTTGGTAGTACAGCGCCGTGATATCTTCGCTCAACATTTCACCTTCACTTTCGAGCCCCAGCAACGAGTAGTCTAGGTCGAGCTGCATTCCTCCGTCCTCGTGGATCAAGAACGCCTCGACAGTGTGGAAAGTGCGACCTTTACCGGCAGTGAAATCTAACAAGGACCTTGTGTCTTCTATATTGAGGTAGCCCGTTCCAGTTCCACTTTGTGCCATTTGGAAGTTCGCATCTACGACGGCAAGGCTATCATTCACTCTCTTGCTCCTTGTGGTAGCGCAATTTCTTTTCGAATTTCATTCGCATTTTCTGAGCTTCGCGCTGATTTCCGTCTCATTCTGGGAGCTTCGGCTACCCGCTACCAGCCAAAATTAGAACCCAAGAACCCGGCCTAAAAAGCCGTTTTGGCCGACGTCGCTCCCATTCGAGGGCGAGGACGAAGCAGCCGGACTGAAAGGCTCGAAGGTTCTGATCGCTGCGCCCCCTCTGTAAATCAGCTCTCAGGGAATGAACTGCACGGTGCCATGTCCGCTTCCTGCGCAGCCGTCACTGCACGCGTCGCATACTGCTGGTGCTGCGAAGGGAAAGAAGGTCCCGTATAGCCGACATCCATCGAAATCAGCTCCCGAGGATTTCTCCGGGAGCTATCGGACTGCCCTGAACGGCTCTCCGCCCGGCACTGCGTCCTTTAACGCAAAGAGCGGGCCAGCGGCCCGCTCTTTCGTTTTGTGTCATATGTGCCCGGGTCAGGCGGCCTGAGACGACCGGTCCTCGGTCAGGATCGTGTGAAGCGTCGCCGGATCGGGGTTGGCCCGCAGCTTATTGCAGAGCCCCGCGTCGCGCAGCGTGCGCGACACCAGCGCCAGCGCCTTGAGGTGTTCGACACCGGCATCCTCGGGCGCGAAGAGCGCCAGCACCACATCCACCGGCTGGCGGTCGACGGATTCGAACTCCACCGGCTTTTCCAGCAGGATGAACACGCCATGCACCGCGTCGATGCCCGAGATCCGGGCATGCGGCAGGGCGACGCCATGGCCCACACCGGTGGGCCCGAGGCTTTCGCGCTCCATCAGTGCTTCGACCACCGAAGGGGCCGGGAGGCCATAGGCGCTCTCGGCCAGCTCGGCGATGTCATGCATCAGCCGCTTCTTGCTGCTTGCGGCCGCGACGGCCTTGACCGCCTGCGGCTTCAGAAGTTCCAGAAAGGTCATAGACCGCCTTTCACTGTCTGCTCTGAGGCGTTCGTGGCCGCAGCTCGCGCCGATCTCTTACGGATCGATCCAGCCGATGTTGCCGTCGTCGCGGCGATACACGACGTTCACGCCATCCTTTTTCTCGTTGCGGAATACCAGCACGGGTGCGCCGGCAAGTTCCATCTGCATCACGGCTTCACCCACCGTCAGCGACGGGATTTGGGTTTCCATCTCTGCGACGATAATCGGTTGCAGCGATTCCGGCTCGTCTTCGTGCGAGTCGGCTTCGCCGGCGAGGATATACGAGGACACCCCGAAGAGTTCAACGGGCTCTGCGCGCTCCTTGTGGTGATCTTTCAGGCGGCGCTTGTAGCGGCGCAGCTGCTTGTCGATCTTCTCGGCGCAGCCGTCGAACGAGGCATAGATCTCGGTTGCCTTGCCCTTGGCCGAAGAGGTCAGGCCAGTGGACAGATGCACCGTGACCTCGCAGATATACTCATGTGCGCTCTTGGAAAAGGTAACGGTCGCGTCCGTCGGTCTGAAGGCATATTTCTCCAAGACCTCTCCCAGCTCGTTTTTCACGTGAGTCTGGAGCGCTTCGCCGATGTCGATCTGCTTTCCCGTGATCTGATAGCGCATTTTCATTCCTTCTCTTCGTTGGACCCGCGACCTTCCCGCCTTTCTGGCAGGTTCGATGTGGTGGCGGATCAGGGGAGACGCAAGGCAACTGCACGTAACGCCCATCCCTCCCTCTCCTCGGGGGCGTTTCGAAACGGGCATGCAGGAATGCGCTGCGTCATGGTTATATTTGAGGTGAGACTCGCCCTTTTTGTCAATGATCTGTCGCAAACGGCGACGGAAACTCGCAACATAGTATGAACAATCCGCTTTATCCGATCCTGAAGTTCTCTCCCAGGTAGACCCGGCGGACATTCTCGTTCTGCACCACCTCGGCGGGGGTGCCGGACATCAGCACCTTGCCGTCATGCAGGATATAGGCACGATCGACGATCTCCAGCGTCTCGCGCACGTTGTGATCGGTGATCAGCACGCCGATGCCGCGTTTCTTGAGATCCGCCACCAGATGGCGGATATCGCCGACGCTGATCGGATCGACCCCGGCGAAGGGCTCGTCGAGCAGCAGGTACTTCGGATTGGCGGCGAGGCAGCGGGCGATCTCGACCCGGCGCCGCTCGCCGCCCGAAAGCGCCAGCGCGGGGGCGCGGCGCAGATGTTCGATGGAGAACTCGCCCAGGAGCTCCTCCAGCCGCTCGCGGCGGCGGTGGCGGTCGGTCTCGGCCACGTCGAGCACGGCCGCGATATTGTCCTCGACAGAGAGACCGCGAAAGATCGACATTTCCTGCGGCAGATAGCCGATGCCCAGCCGGGCGCGGCGATACATCGGCAGCCAGGTCGCGTCGCGCCCGTCGATCAGCACCTGCCCGCCCTCCGGATTCACCAGCCCGGCCACCGCGTAAAAGGTCGTGGTCTTGCCCGAGCCGTTCGGCCCCAGCAGCGCCACCACCTCGCCCCGGTCGAGATCCAGCGTCACGTCACGGATCACCACGCGCTTGCGGTAGCTCTTACGCAGATGGCGGACGCGAAGGCCGCTGTCGCCTTCGGTCACGGTCAGTTCGGGGCGGGCCATATCGGTACTCTTACACCTACTGCTGCGGGGCGTCGGAGCCCTGGTCGATCACGGTGCGCACCCGCCCCGTCATCTGTGCGGTGCCGTCTTCCAGATTCACCACCATCCGTTCCGAGGTCAGCGCATTGGCGCCCTGGGTCAACAGCACATTGCCGGTCATGACGATCACCCCGGTGTCGATGCTGTAATCCGCCCGGTCGGACTCGGCGGCTTCCTCGCCGCTGACCAGGGTCACGCCGCCCGAGGCCTCCATCCGGTCGATCCGGCCCTGCCCCTCGGTATAGATCACCAGCACGCGCGGCGCGGCGAGCCGCATCTCGCCCTGCCCGATCACCACATTGCCGGTATAGAGCGCCGTTCCGTCCGACTGGTTGATCTGGAGCTGATCGGCACTGACCTCGACCGGGGCGCTGGTATCCTGCGTCATGCCGCCGAAGGCGACCTGGGTTCCCTGGGCCAGCACCGGCCCGGAGAGGGCAAGCAGCGCGGCGGCGATGGTCAGAATACGGAACATGCGGAAGCCTTCATTCGTCCTGGGGGTCGTATATCAGGTTTACGCCACCGGTGAAAAGCAGTTGCACATCGCCGCCGCTCCCTTCCGCCGTGATCGTCATCTTGCCGGCGGTGAACTGCCCCGCCGGTCCGCTGCCGCTGACCGGTGTCAGGGTCTCCGCATCGACCCGGTCGAGCGCGGTGAGCATGCGCTCGGTGTCGATCACGTAGCCGGTGGAGCTGACGATATGAACGCTGCCTTCCAGATCGGCGGATTTGTCCTCGTCATCGACCAGCGCCTCATTGGCACTGAGCGTGATGCGGCTGCCGTCGGTCATGTCGAGCTGCGCATCCAGCCGGTGCGCCCGCACCCGGGCCAGCGAGCCGTTGATCGGCTCGGCGCTGTCGGCGGTCAGCGTCAGCCGGTCGCCCTTGGGGGTGGTGCCGGCATAGCGCGGCGCGACGATCTGTTCGCGGGTCGCATCGCCCGCCTCTGTGCCGCCCGCATAGGGCAGTTCCGCGCCCTGATCGCTCTGCCGAGGCAGCAGAAAGAGCGTCGACAGCAGCATCAGCGCCGCGACCGGCAGCAGGATCTTCAGCCAGCCGATGACGCTGGAATATGTGTCGCCGCCCCGCACCATGGCTCAGGCGTGGGCAAAGATGTCGGTCTCGGGCCAGCCTTCGAGATCGAGCAGCGCGCGGGTCGGCAGGAAGTCGAAACAGGCCTGCGCCAGCTCCACGCGCCCCTCGCGCTCCAGCATGCGGTTCAGCGCCTCGCGCAGGCGGTGCAGATAGAGCACGTCGGAGGCGGCGTAATCGAGCTGGGCATCGGTCAGCGTGACGGCGCCCCAGTCGCTGGATTGCTGCTGCTTCGAGATATCGACGCTCAGCAGCTCCTGCGTCAGCGCCTTGAGCCCGTGCCGGTCGGTATAGGTGCGCACCATGCGGCTGGCGATCTTGGTGCAATAGACCGGCGCCGCCAGCGCACCGAAGGCATGATACATGGCGGCGATGTCGAAACGGCCGAAATGGAAGAGCTTCAGCACGTTCTCGTCGCGCAGCAGCCGGCAAAGATTGGGCGCCTCGGTCTGGCCCTTGGCCACCTGAACCAGATGCGCATTGCCATCGCCCCCGGAGAGCTGCACCACGCAGAGCCGGTCGCGATGCGGGTCGAGCCCCATGGTCTCGCAGTCGATGGCCACGACCGGACCCAGATCCAGCCCGTCGGGCAGGTCGCCTTGATAGAGATGGTTCGCCATTTGCCGGGCCCTTTCATCGCGCGGAGGAGTCCGGGTCGAAATAGGCAAGCCGGGCGGCGCATGCAACTGAAGAGCGGCGGCATATCATCGCCATATTCTCGCGGCGGCCCTCGGGAATGTGGCCCGATTCGGATCAAATGTGACGTTTGCTGGGCCGATGCCCGGCGCATTTCAGGCTGCGATTATCGCGCGAACCGACGATCTGTAATATTTCGTGAGCATTTTATTCACCCTAAGCGTGTTGCACCCGCAGCATTTCCAGGGACGGTGCAAAGGACCGGGCGGTCGTCCGCCACTCAGAGACGTGGGGCCGTACCACAGGGAGGGCTGACGGCGGATCGCAACTCGGCGGCGAAACGCACCTCGGCATATTGTTTCCAGAATTCAAGCCAGCGTCCGGAAGATGACATGCACCGCAGCACGAACCACGGCGAAGCCCAATATCAATACATGCTACTGCACGAATTTGTTTCCGGCTTTGGGACAATTAGGAGCTGAACGCGCCACAACTGTTTCGCATCAAAATGCGTGACCGTGCAGCGCGGCGGCACGGTTCCAGGCCGAACGCTGCGCCCCGATATCCGACGCCGCATCCCACCGGTTGCAGTGGCAGGCAATCATGATGCGCGCTCATGTCTAACACAAAACGACGCGAGGAAACTCTCCTATAAGTTGTGCCTCAAACGACTTGTTGACGAAAATATGGCGCAGGGTCATAACCATCAACATCGAGCCAAAGAACATAATTTCGTCATACTACGGCACTGGGGGTTGGTGCTTCCACTTGGGAGTTAACGGTAAGTCTGCTGCGTACTGCTCGGAACTGACATTTTGACAATCTAACCCGTCTCAACGGCGCGTGCTGTCCTGTTCTGCCTTCGGCAGAGCACCTGGTACCTGCGTGCCAATGTCACCCGGCCTCTCGGCCTGCCTGCCGCTTTCTTCCGTCGATGCATGCCTTCGGGAGGTCATTGTGACTCTTCATATCCGCCAGCCGCTGCCCACGGCCGAAATTGAACAGCTCATCGACGATGCGCTCTTCGCCGCACCCCGCGCGTCCTTTTACCGCCATGCTTTCAAGCGCGCGCTTGATATCGCACTTGTTCTGACGGGCGCGCTGCCGGTGCTGGCGGTGACGCTGGTTCTGGCCGCAATCATCGCGCTCGACGGCAAATCACCCTTCTATCTGCAAAAGCGCGTGGGCCGGAATGGCCGCGTCTTCCACATGTGGAAGCTGCGCTCGATGGTCACCGATGCGGATCGCCAGCTCGAAGCCTATCTCGACCGCAATCCCGCCGCGCGCAAGGAATGGAACCTGACGCAGAAGCTGCGCCACGATCCGCGCATCACTCGTGTCGGCCGGCTCATCCGCAAGACGTCGCTCGACGAACTGCCGCAGCTCTGGAACGTGCTGCGCGGCGACATGTCACTCGTCGGCCCGCGCCCGATGATGGTGGATCAGCAGGAGCTCTATCCCGGCACCGCCTATTACGCGCTGCGCCCCGGCATCACCGGCTTCTGGCAGACCTCGGTGCGCAACGACTCGAGCTTTGCCGAGCGCGCCGGGTTCGATACCGAGTATCTCCGCAAGCTGTCCCTCGGGACCGATCTCCAGATCCTCGCGAAGACCTTCAAAGTGGTGCTGCACGGCACCGGTTGCTGAGCCCTCTCTCTCATCTCTCTCTTCGGGCTCGCTCACATCAAGGCCCCCGCTCCGGCGGGGGCCTTTTGCATCCCGGAGCCGCCAGCCCAGCACCGGCACAAAAGAAAACCGCGCCGCAGGTGGCCTGCGGCGCGGTCAGATCTGTCAAGACCCCCGGGATCAGCCGGTGGGCAGGATCACGATTTCCACCCGGCGGTTCTGCTGTTTGCCTTCGGCGGTCAGGTTCGACGCGACCGGCTGATCCTCGCCACGCCCGATGGCCTGCACGCGCGAGGACGGCACGCCCTCGGCGATGAGCAGGCTGGCCACCGATTGCGCCCGGCGCTGCGACAGGCCGAGGTTATAGGCGGCGTCGCCATCGCTGTCAGTATGGCCCAGCACCTGCACGGTGGTGTTCGGATACTCGAGCAGCGACCGGCCCACGGTGCGGATATCGGCCTGAAGGTCGGACCGCAGCGACGCGCTGTCGGTGGCGAAGAGAATGTCCTGCGGCATGGTCACGATCAGCCGGTCGCCGGTATTGTTGATCGTCACGTCATTGCCCAGCTGCTGGCGCAGTTCTGCTTCCTGCTTGTCGAGCTGATTGCCGATGATGCCGCCGATGGCCGCGCCAGCGGCGGCGCCCGCCAGGGTGTTCTTGACGGTATCGTCATTGTTGCCGCCGATCAGACGCCCGGCCACCGCGCCGCCCAGCGCGCCAAGCGCGACACCGCGGTTGGTGTTGTTGTTGGGGTTGTTCTCGTCGAACATCTGGCCTTCGGTACAGGCGCCCAGCGCCATGACCGCGGCAAGCGAAAGAAGAATGGGAGTTCTGGCCCGGATCATTATATGCCTCATAATTCGTTGGCCCCCGGCGGGGGTCTCCTCCTGCGTTATAGCCCGAGGATGCATCGCGCCAATAACCCTGTCACGCGGAAATCGGCAGGTCTCCGCCCATCGTGATAACGGGCGGATCGGTCGCAATCCTCCGCACCCGGCGCAGGACACGCCACCGAGCCTACGCCCCTACGCCTCCAGCCGCGCCGCTTCCCAGGCGAGAATGGCGCGTTTGACAGGCAAGCCCCAATGATAGCCCCCGAGCCCGCCGGATTTGCGCAGCGCCCGGTGACAGGGGATGATCAGCGAGACCGGATTGCGCCCGACCGCCGTGCCGACCGCGCGCACCGCGCGGGGCTTGCCGATGGCCTGGGCGATCTCGGAATAGGTCGTCACATGGCCCGAGGGAATGCGCATCAGCGCCTCCCAGACCTTGATCTGGAACGGCGCGCCGATCAGGAAGAGCGGCACCTCGCCCTCTGTCCGGCCAAAGGCCCGCTCTGCCCAACTGGCGAGCGCCGCCGGGTCCTCGACGAAATCCGCGCCGGGCCAGCGCCCGCGCAGATCGGCCATGGTCGCCTCGTCTCCGGCCTCCGAGGCAAAGCCCATGCCGCAGATCCCCTTGTCGGTGCCCATCACCAGCGCCTTGCCGAACGGGCTGTCGAACCAGCCCCAGCGGATCGTCAGCCCCTCGGCGCCGCGGGCGAACTCGCCCGGGCTCATCGCCTCCCAGCGCAGAAACAGATCGTGCAGCCGCCCGCTGCCCGACAAGCCCGTCGCATAAGCGGTGTCGAGCGTGGTAAAGCGCTCTTCCAGCAGCGCCTTGGCATGGCCCAGCGTCAGATATTGCTGAAGCCGTTTGGGCGAGACACCGGCCCAGCGCGAAAAGATCCGCTGGAAATGCGCCGGGCTCATATCCATCCGCGCCGCCAGATCCTCCAGCGTTGCCTGCGGCCCGGCCTCGTCCACCATGGCGATGGCCCGCCGCATGACCTCATAGTGATATCCGTTCTCGTCCATGGATCCGCCCCGATTGCGCAGCCTTTGCCGGGATTCCGGCCATCTTCCTCTTTTTCTAGACAAATAGCCTCAGCTTGCGACCCGAATGTTGCGCATCCCTCGGGCTGCGGGCATTAAACGCGGGATGGCAAAACAGCTCGACTACCACACCCTGCGGGAAATCTTCACCCGCTTCCGCGAGGCTGAACCCGAACCCAAGGGCGAGCTGGAGCACGTGAACGCCTACACGCTGGTGGTGGCCGTGGCGCTTTCCGCGCAGGCCACAGATGCCGGCGTTAATAAAGCAACGCGCAAGCTGTTCCAGATCGCCGACACGCCGGAAAAGATGCTGGCGCTCGGCGAAGAGGGCGTGATCGAGCATATCAAGACCATCGGGCTTTATCGCAACAAGGCCAAGAACGTCATCAAGCTGTCGAAGATCCTGCACGAGGACTACGGCGGCGAGGTGCCCTGTTCCCGCGCGGCGCTCCAGGCGCTGCCCGGGGTCGGGCGCAAGACGGCGAATGTGGTGCTGAACATGTGGTGGCATTATCCGGCGCAGGCGGTCGACACGCATATCTTTCGCGTCGGCAACCGCACCGGCATCTGTCCGGGCAAGGACGTGGTCGCCACCGAACGCGCCATCGAAGACAACATCCCCGTGGATTTCCAGCAGCATGCGCATCACTGGCTCATCCTGCACGGGCGCTATACCTGCGTCGCGCGCAAACCCAAATGCAATGCCTGTCTGATCCGCGATCTCTGCCAGTTCGAGGACAAGACACCATGACATTGACCCCCCAGCATCCGACGAAGAAATACCAGGTCGTCGGCATCGGCAACGCCATCGTCGACGTGATCAGCCGCAGCGACGACAGCTTTCTCGAATTGATGGGGATCGAGAAGGGCATCATGCAGCTCGTCGAGCGCGAGCGCGCCGAAACACTCTACGGTGCGATGGAAAACCGCGTGCAGGCTGCCGGCGGCTCGGTGGCCAATACCCTGGCCGGACTCGGCAATCTGGGGCTGAACACCGGCTTTATTGGCCGTGTGCGTGACGACGCGCTGGGACGTTTCTATGCCGAGTCGATGGAAAAGGGCGGCACCGATTTCGTCAACGCCCCGGTCGCGGGCGGCGAGCTGCCCAGCTCGCGCTCGATGATCTTTGTCTCGCCCGATGGCGAGCGCTCGATGAACACCTATCTCGGCATCTCCGCCGAGCTCGGGCCCGAGGACGTCTCCGAAGACGTGGCCGCACAGGCGGAAATCGTCTTCCTCGAGGGCTATCTCTTCGACAAGCCCAAGGGCAAGGAGGCGTTCCTGCGCGCCGCCCGCACCTGCCGCAAGGCCGGCGGTCTGGCCGGGATCGCGATCTCGGATCCGTTCTGCGTCGAGCGTCACCGAGAGGATTTCCTGCGCCTCATCGCCAATGAGATGGATTACGTGATCGGCAACGAGGCCGAGATCCGCTCGCTCTACCAGGACGACTCGCTTGAGAAGGATCTCGCCCGGGTGGCCGAGCTCTGCCCGCTGGTGGTCTGCACGCGCTCGGGCGACGGGGTGAGCATCATGCGCGAGGGCGTGCGCACCGATGTGCCGGTGACCAAGGTGGTGCCTGTCGATGCCACCGGCGCCGGCGATCAGTTCGCCGCGGGTTTCCTCTACGGGCTCGCCACCGGAGCAGACATGGAAACGGCGGGCCGCATGGGCACCGTGGCCGCCTCCGAGGTGATCAGCCATATGGGGCCGCGCCCCGAAGCGGATCTGAAGGCATTGTTCCGCCGAAACGGCCTTATCTGACCGGCGAATTCACGTAGGTTTCACGGGGCCGCGCTTCGTGAAATCAACCTATGGGGGTATGCTCGCTTCATTAAGACATTGAAACCGTCCTATTGAAGCGAGATTTCCCATGTTCATCATTCTGCGCGACGACAATGCCCCGTTCCGCAGCCGCGCGCCGCGGTCGGCCCTGCCTCTTGGCGCTCCGGCGATGTCATCCGGCGCGCTTGAAAGCGCGATCTCAGGCGCCGTGCCACCCGCGCCCAGCCTCGAAACCGCCGATCTCAGCGCCCGCGACATGCGCGACGTGTCGCGCGATCCCGCCATCGCGGCGGTGGCCCGCGCCATGCCCACCCGGCTGATCGAGCCCGAGCCGCTGGACGATGTGCGCACCGAGGATGCCGAGCCCGCCTGGGGCATCGCCGCCACCGGCGCGGATGCCAGCCCCTTCACCGGCGCCGGCGTGCGGGTGGCCGTGCTCGATACCGGCATCGACAGCGATCACCCGGCCTTTGAGGGCGTCACGCTCACCACCCGCGACTTCGCGGGATCGGGCATCGAGGACGCGAACGGCCACGGCACCCATTGCGCCGGCACGGTGTTCGGCCGCGACGTGGAGGGCACCCGCATCGGTGTCGCGCGTGGCGTGACCGATGCGCTGATCGGCAAGGTGCTGGCCGATGACGGGCGCGGCTCCTCCGACATGCTGTTTCAGGCAATGAAATGGGCCTCGGACCGTCAGGCGCAGGTGATTTCCATGTCGCTCGGCTTCGATTTCCCCGGGCTGGTCGAGCAGCTACAGGAGCAGGGCTGGCCGCCACTGCTGGCCGGTTCCGCCGCGCTCGAAGGCTACCGGATGAACCTGCGCATGTTCGACGCGCTGATGGACATGCTGCGCGCCCAGGCGGCGTTTTCCGGCGGCACCGTGGTCTGCGCCGCCTCCGGCAACGAGAGCCGCCGCACCGTCGATCCGCAATTCGAGGTCTCGGCTTCGGTGCCGGCGGCGGCACTGGGCGTGGTCTCGGTGGGCGCGCTGGGGCAGGGCGAGGCGGGCTTCGGCATCGCGCCCTTCTCCAACACCAATCCCACGCTCTCGGCGCCCGGAGTCAATGTGATCTCGGCGGCGACGGGCGGCGGGTTGCGGGCGCTGAACGGCACCTCGATGGCCTGCCCGCATGCAGCCGGAATCGCGGCGCTCTGGTGGGAGGCCCAGCGCGCCTCCGGCAGTCCGGCCACGGCGGAGGCGGTGCGCGCGCGGCTGCTGGCCACCTGCACCGCCGCCGGGATCGACCCGGCCACCGACGCGCTGGATCGCGGCCAGGGGCTGGTTCAGGCCCCCGCGCCGGCGGTGGGTTAAAAACCCACCCGCCCCGGACCTGGTCCGGGGCCTCGGCGGCAAAGGTGGAGGCCCCGGGTCAAGCCCGGGGCGGGTCGTCTGAGACCGCAGGCCGGGCAATTTTCCCACACGCCCCGGCCAGGCCAAATCTTCGGCTCAATGCGCCTCGGCCCAGCTCCCGCCCTGCCCGGCATCCACCACCAGCGGCACGTCGAGCTTCACCACCGGCTCTGCGGCGCCCTCCATGACCTTGCGCGCGGCGGCGATCAGCTCGTCCTCGGCACCGGCTTCGACCTCGAAGAGCAGTTCGTCATGCACCTGCAACAGCATCGTCGCGGGCAGCCCCTCGATGGCCTCCGGCATGCGGATCATCGCCCGTCGGATGATATCCGCCGCCGTGCCCTGGATCGGCGCGTTGATCGCGGCGCGTTTGGCAAAGCCCGCACGCGGGCCCTTGGCAGCGATCTCCGGCGTGTGGATCACCCGGCCAAAGAGCGTCTCCACCCGCTTGTTGTCCTTCGCAAAGGCCACGGTGTCGTCCATATAGGTCTTGATGCCGGGGAAGCGCTCGAAATAGCGGTCTATGAAATCCTGCGCCTCCTTGCGCGGGATGCGCAGGTTACGCGCGAGGCCAAAGCCCGAGATGCCGTAGATCACCCCGAAATTGATCGCCTTGGCCTGCCGGCGGATCTCCGGCGTCATCTCCTCCATCGGCACGTTGAACATCTCCGACGCGGTCATGGCGTGGATGTCCTGCCCCTCGCGGAAGGCCTGTTTCAGCGCGTCGATATCCGCCATATGCGCCAGGATGCGCAGCTCGATCTGGGAATAGTCGAGCGAGACCAGCGTCTTGCCCTCGGGCGCCACGAATGCCTCGCGGATGCGCCGCCCCTCCTCGCTGCGCACGGGGATGTTCTGCAGGTTGGGATCGGTCGAGGCCAGACGCCCGGTATTCGCGCCGGCGATCACATAGGAGGTGTGAACCCGGCCCGTCTCCTTGTTGATATGCTCCTGAAGCGCATCCGTGTAGGTGCTCTTCAGCTTCGAGAGCTGCCGCCAGTCCAGCACCCGCGCCGGCAGCTCGTGCTCGGTCGCCAGATCCTCCAGCACATCGGCCCCGGTGGCATAGGCCCCGGTCTTGCCCTTCTTGCCGCCCTCGATCCCCATCTTGTCAAAGAGGATCTCGCCGAGCTGCTTGGGCGAGCCGACATTGAAGGTCTCCCCCGCCAGCTCGTGGATCTCGGCCTCGAGCTGCGCCATCTTCTGCGAAAACGCGTTGGACATGCGGCTCAGCGTGTCGCGGTCGACCTGAACCCCGGCCATCTCCATCTCTGCCAGAACCGGCACCAGCGGACGCTCCAGCCCCTCATAGACCCGGGTCACATGCGCGCGGTGCAGCTGCGGCTTGAAGATCTGCCAGAGCCGCAGGGTGATATCCGCATCCTCGGCGGCGTATTTCACCGCGTCCGCGATGGGCACCCGGTCGAAGGTGATCTGGCTCTTGCCCGAGCCCAGCAGCTCCTTGATCGGGATCGGGCTGTGCGACAGGTAGCGCTCGGAAAGCGCGTCCATCCCGTGCGTGTGCAGCCCGGCATTCATCGCGTAGGACATCAGCATCGTGTCGTCGATCGGCGCAATCTGCACGCCGTAACGGGCAAAGATCTTGGCATCGTATTTCATGTTCTGCCCGATCTTCATCACCGCCGGATCCTCGAGCAGCGGCTTCAGAGCGTCGAGCGCCGCCTGCATGGGCATCTGCCCCTCGGCGAGATCCTCGGACCCGAAGAGATCGTCAGTGCCCGCCGCGCGATGGGCCAGCGGAATATAGCAGGCCTGCCCCGGCTCGATGCAGAGCGAGATCCCCACCAGATCGCAGGCCATCTCGTTGAGCCCGGTGGTCTCGGTATCCACCGCCACCCAGCCGCGCTGGTATGCCGCCCCGATCCAGGGCGCGAGATCCTCGGCGCTCTTCACCCAAGCGTATTTCTCCGGGTCGATGGGCGGCAGCTCCGGCGCATCGTCTTCGGGCGGGTTGGCGCCCTCCGGCGTGGTATCGGGAATGACCGGCGGCTCGGTGCCCAGCGAGTCGGCGATGCGCTTGGTGAGCGTGCGGAATTCCATCTCCGTGAGGAAGCCCAGCAGCACCTCCGCATCGGGCTCCTTCACCTCCAGATCGTCGAGCGTGAAATCGAGCGGCGTTTCGCAATCGAGCTGCACCAGCTTCTTCGACAGCTCGATCTGCTCGCGCTTGTCGATCAGCGTCTGCCGGCGCTTGGGCTGCTTGATCTCGTCGGCGCGCTCCAGCAGATCCTCCAGCGAGCCGAACTCGTTGATCAGAAGCGCCGCGGTCTTGATACCGATCCCCGGGGCGCCCGGCACGTTGTCAACCGAGTCGCCCGCCAGCGCCTGCACATCGACCACCCGGTCGGGCCAGACACCGAATTTCTCGAACACGCCGTCGCGGTCGATGCGGCGGTTCTTCATCGCGTCGAGCATCTCGACCCCGTCGCCGACAAGCTGCATCAGATCCTTGTCGGAGCTGATGATCGTCACCCGCCCGCCGGCCTCGCGCGCCTGCACCGCCAGCGTGGCGATGATGTCGTCGGCCTCATACCCCTCCATCTCCTTGCAGGCGATGTTGAAGGCTTCTGTGGCCTTGCGGGTCAGCGGGATCTGCGGGCGCAGATCCTCGGGCATCTCCTCGCGATTGGCCTTGTAGAGATCGTAGAGATCGTTGCGGAAGGTATGGCTGCCCTTGTCGAAGATCACCGCCACATGGGTCGGCGCGTCGGGGCCGGCATTGTCCTCGACATATTTCTGCAACATATTGCAAAAGCCCGAAACGGCGCCGATGGGCAGCCCGTCGGATTTGCGGGTCAGCGGCGGCAGCGCGTGATAGGCGCGGAAGATAAAGGCCGATCCGTCGATCAGATGCAGGTGGCAGCCCTTGCCGAACTGGGTCATGGTCGCGTCTCCCTTGGCCTCTTGCACGCCCGTGCCGGTTTGCCATGGGTCAGCCCGCTCTGCCAGCGCTTATCTGCGCGGAGACCGGGGAAACGCGCCGCCCCCGCGAGGAAAGCCCGCAAGGGCTTGACGAGCGCCGCGCCTCAACCGCTGCCGATCAGCACCCCAGCCGCCAGCACCAGCGCACCGCCCAGAACCACCTGCATCGAAGCCCGCCAGAATGGCGTCTCCATGAACTTGTTCTGAATCCAGGCAATCGCCCAGAGCTCGAAGAACACGATGATCCAGGCGATGATCGTCGCGGTCCAGAAATGCGGGATGAGATAGGGCAACGCGTGGCCGAGCCCGCCCACGGTGGTCATCACCCCAGAAGCGATGCCGCGCTTCATCGGCGAGCCGCGGCCCGACAGCTCGCCATCGTCCGAGGCGGCCTCGGTGAACCCCATGGAGATCCCCGCGCCGACCGAGGCCGCAAGCCCCACCAGGAAGGTCGTCCAGGGATCCTGCGTGGCAAAGGCGGTGGCAAAGATCGGCGCCAGGGTCGAGACCGACCCGTCCATCAGCCCCGCCAGCCCCGGCTGCACCCAGGTCAGCACGAATTGCCGGTGCGCGAGCCGATCCTCGTCGCCGCGTGCCTCGTCGCCCAGATGCGCCTCGCCCAGCTCGGTGGCGCGCTGCTCGTGCCCGGCCTCGGCGGCGGCGAGATCGCCCAGAAGCTTGCGCGTGCCCGCATCGGTGCTGCGCCGCGCCGCCTCGAGATAGAAGCGCTCTGCGTCGCGCTCCATGATCTCCGCCTCTTCGCGGATGCGCTCCAGCGACAGGTTCTTCATCAGCCAGACCGGGCGGCGCGCATAGAACCCCGCCACATGCTCGCGCCGGATCAGCGGAATGACCTCGCCAAAGCGAATGCGATGGGCCGAGATCAGCGCCTTGCGGTGCCCGTCCTCCTCCTCCGCCATGCCATCGAAGACCTTGGCGGTATCGGGAAAATCGCCCCTCAGCATCTCTGCGTAGCTGCGATAGATCCGGGCGTCGTCCTCTTCCGAAGAAATCGCCAGCGCCAGCACCTCCTGCTCGCTCAGATCCCTGAAATGACGGCGTTGGGTGAAAAAGCGCATGACAGGCCCTCAGTTTGGAATGATTCTAAAATACGAAGCAAGCCGGGAAATTCAATCGGATTTTCGCCCGCCAGCCGGTCCAGAATGCCGCAGCCCGATCTGTGACATTTCGCAGGCAGATTGGCCGCTCAAGACGTGTTTTCACCATGAACGCTTGCCCGAAATGAACCGAACCGTCTATAATCGGTCGACTAGGGGAGAGTTCAGATGCCGGCCAGCGCGGCGACCGTCCGGCGCGGACGCAAATTCGATCAGGTGCTTGCAGGCGCGCGCGAAATCTTTCTGCGCGACGGGTTCGAGGGCGCCAGCGTCGACGATATCGCCCGTGCGGCGGGGGTCTCGAAGGCGACGCTTTACAGCTACTTTCCGGACAAGCGCCTGCTCTTCATGGAAATGGCCAGCAAGCAATGCAAGCTTCAGGCCGACGAGTCCCTGATGGCCATCGACATGACCCAGCCGCCGCAGATCGTGCTGCCGTTGGTCGGACGCACCTTCCTGTGCTTCATTCTCTCGGACATGAGCCACCGGGTGTTCCGCATCTGCGTGGCGGAGGCCGACCGCTTCCCCGAGCTCGGCAAGCAGTTCTACCAGAGCGGCCCGATGCTGATGCATGGCGAGATGACCGGATATCTGCGCGAGGCGGTAGAGCGGGGCGAGCTGGAGATCGAGGATTTCGATCTCGCCGCCGATCAGTTCGCCGAGCTCTGCAAGGCCGATCTCTGGACCAAGCTGGTCTTCGGCATCAAGTCCCGCTTCTCCGAACAGGAAATCGCCCGCGTGGTCAATGGCGCGGTCACCACCTTCCTTGCCCGCTACGGTCGCAAGCCCTGACGCCTTTCAGCCCGCGGAACGCCTTAGTCGAGCCGGCGAACCAATAGCTGATTGCCCGGGCCACGCTTGGTCTCGAACACCTTCAGCTCCGCCACCAGATCCGAGAGCTTGCGCTTGCCATAGCTGCGGGTGTCGAAATCGGGGTTCGCGGCGGTGATGAACTGGCCGAGCTGGCCCAGCGTGTACCAGTCGTCCTCCTGCTCGATCCCGTCCATCGCGGTAAAGATGAGATTGCGCGCCTCGTCGAGCTTGCCGGAGGGGCGCGGCGCCGGGCTTCCGGGTTTCTGCTCGGGCGCACCGTCGAGGTTTTCCAGAAAGATGAACCGCTTGCAGGCCTTGCGGAAGGCGTCTGGCGTCTTCTGCATGCCCATGCCGAACACATCCAGCCCCTGCTCGCGGATGCGGCTGGCGAGCCGGGTGAAATCGCTGTCCGAGCTGACCAGCACAAAGCCGTCGAAGCGACCCGTGTGCATCAGATCCATCGCGTCGATCACCAGCGAGATGTCGCTGGCGTTCTTGCCCACCGTATTGGCCGGCGAATGCAGCGGCACCAGCCCGAACTCGGCGGTGATCTTCGACCAGCCCGACATCTGCTGGCTGGAGAAATCACCATAGAGCCGCCGCACGCTGGCCTCCCCCAGCGAGGCGATCTCGTCAAAGATCGCGCGGGCGTATTTCGGCGAGGTGTTGTCGGCGTCGATCAGGACGGCAAGCAGGCGGGTGTCTTCGGGCAAAGGTCTCTCCAGGACGGGTCAGTCCGTCACCAGCGCCTTATACATGACGAGCGCGTCGACATAACCCCTTTCCGGATGCCGGAAGGCGCCGGGCAGGCGGGCGGCGATATCGAAGCCGGCGCGCTCCCAGAGCGCCACGGCGCGGGTGTTGGTCGAGATCACGAAATTGAACTGCATGGCGCGGAAGCCGGCGGCGCGCGCCGTCTCCAGCGCATGGGCGAGCATCTGGCGCGCCACGCCCTTGCCGCGCAGCGCCGTATCGGTGACGAAACCGCAATTGCAGACATGGCTGCCGCCGCCCTGCTGGTTGCGCACGAGATAGTAAGACCCCGCCAGCCGCCCGTCGAGCACCGCCGAGAACACCCGCCGCTCCGGCCCGCACCAATAGGCCAGCGCCGCCTCGCGCGAGATGTCGGGGTCGATGGCATAGGTGTCGCCGGCGCGGAACACCGGCTCCAGAATGCGCCACAGCGCGTCGCGGTCGCGCAGCTCGAAATCGCGGATCACCAGATCGGTCATCAGTTCTGCCCTTCGGTTTCGATATGGATCACCGCGCCGCAATGCTTGCAATGTACCGCGTCGGCGTCGTGCAGCGACAGCCCGCAGGTCCGGCAGGTCTCGCGCACCTTGTTGGGGCGGAACAGCACCTGCGCCAGCCGCAGAAACAGCGTCACGCCAAAGATCATCACGACCACCGAGATCATCCGCCCGAAAGATCCGGTCAGGGTGATATCGCCGAACCCGGTGGTGGTAAGCGCGGTCACAGTGAAATAGAGCGCATCGGCATAGTTCGAGATCTGCGGATTGCTGCCGTATTGCGTGGCATAGACCAGCCCGGTCATCACGAAGATGAAGACCATCAGGTTGATCGCCGCGATAAACACATCCTGATTGTGCCGGAAGAACGGGAAATCCGCCCGCAGCCGTTTCAGCAGCTGATAGGTGTGCAGAAAGCGCAGCGTGCGCACGACGCGGAGAAAGCCCAGCCCCTCGCCCGCGAGCGGCGCCAGAAACGAGATGATCGAGACGATATCGGCGAGCGTCACCGGCATCAGCAGAAAGCGCAGCCGGTTCTGCGAAATGGCGATGCGGGCGGCGAAATCCGCCAGGATGAACACCCCGAACACCGCGTCGATCGCCTCGACCACCGGGCCGTGATGGGTGAAGGAGGTCGCGATGACGAAAAGCACGGTGACGATGTCGAATGTCAGCACCACATAGCGGAACCGGTGCGCGCGGTCGCTGTCGCCTTCATAGAGCTCTCTGAGTGTCGTCAGCCTGTCTTTGCGCATTCCGGTCCGTCCCTTACCCGCACCGCTATACGATTGCCTGGCAGGCGCGGGCAAGTTTGAAGGCCCGGCTCAGGTGACCACCCGCAGCGTCAGGTTGATCCGCCCGCCCTGCGGCAGCAACGTCGAGGAGCCGAAGCGGATCCGGTCGACGCCGTGATGCTTCAGCCGCGCCTCGCCGCCCATCGCCACCACATCGCCGGAGCGCAGCCAGACCGATTCCGTCTTGCCACCGCGTTCGGTGTTGCCCATGCGAAAGAGACCCTCGTCGCCCAGCGACACCGAGACCACCGGGCAGGCGCAATCCGCCTCGTCCTTGTCCTGATGCAGCCCCATGCGGGCGCCTTCGCCGTACCAGTTGATCAGGCAGCATTCCGGTGCGCGGGTGCAATCCGCCACCGCCTCCCAGATCGCCATCACCTCTGCCGGGATCGGCGGCCAGGCCATGCCGTCCGGGTGGCGCTCCTCGTAGCGATAGCCGCGCCGGTCGGTGATCCAGCCGAACCGCCCCGCCGCCGACATGCGCACCGACATCTTCTGCCCGCGCGGCGTCACCGGCTGATAGAGCGGCGCCACGCGCAGGCAGGCACGCAGCGCCCCGACCAGCGCCTCCTGCGCCGCGCGGTCGAGAAAATCGTGATAAATCCGGAAACCGCGCCGGTCGATGAACTCTGCCATGGCCACTTTCTTCCGCATTCCGCCACGAGCTGCAAAGAAATTCCTGTCATTTGCCGGACTCTCGCCCGGCACGGCGCTTGCAGGGCTCAAAGCCCCTCCTTATATACCCTCCGAACGCCGCGAGGCCCCAACCGGACGGCATTTCACACTTGCGGGGCTGGATGCCGTAATCGGGTCCCTCGCCTCGCGTCATCGCCTTGACTACGAAAGGGATCGAACATGGCCAAAGTGATCGGTATCGACCTCGGCACCACCAACTCCTGCGTTGCCATCATGGACGGGTCTCAGGCCCGCGTGATCGAAAACGCCGAGGGTGCCCGTACCACCCCCTCCATCGTCGCCTTCACCGACGACGAACGTCTCGTCGGCCAGCCCGCCAAGCGGCAGGCCGTCACCAACCCCGAAGCCACCATCTTTGCCGTCAAGCGTCTGATCGGCCGCCGCACCACCGATGCGGAGGTGACCAAAGATCAGAAGATCGTGCCGTACAAAATCGTCGACGGCGGCAATGGCGACGCTTGGGTTGAAGCCAAGGGCGAAAAATACAGCCCGTCGCAGATTTCCGCCTTCATCCTCGGCAAGATGAAGGAAACCGCCGAGAGCTATCTCGGCGAAGAGGTGACCCAGGCGGTCATCACCGTGCCGGCCTATTTCAACGACCAGCAGCGTCAGGCCACCAAGGACGCCGGCAAGATCGCCGGCCTCGAAGTGCTGCGCATCATCAACGAGCCGACGGCCGCCGCGCTGGCCTACGGTCTCGACAAGAAGGAATCGAAGACCATCGCCGTCTATGACCTCGGCGGCGGCACCTTCGACGTGACCATTCTCGAGATCGACGACGGCCTCTTCGAAGTGAAATCCACCAACGGCGACACGTTCCTCGGCGGTGAAGACTTCGACATGCGAATCGTCAACTACCTCGCCGACGAGTTCAAGAAAGAGCACCAGGTCGACCTGACCGCCGACAAGATGGCGCTTCAGCGTCTGAAAGAGGCGGCGGAGAAGGCCAAGATCGAGCTGTCCAGCTCGTCCCAGACCGAGATCAACCAGCCGTTCATCTCGATGGGCTCGAACGGCCAGCCGCTGCACATGGTCATGAAGCTGACCCGCGCCAAGCTGGAAAGCCTCGTGGGCGACCTGATCAAGGCCTCGATCAAGCCCTGCCAGGCGGCGATGAAAGACGCCGGCATCTCCAAGGACGAGATCGACGAGGTGGTTCTGGTCGGCGGTATGACCCGGATGCCGAAGGTCGTCGAAGAGGTGACCAAGTTCTTCGGCAAGGAGCCGCATAAGGGCGTGAACCCGGACGAGGTGGTCGCCATGGGCGCCGCCATTCAGGCCGGCGTGCTGCAGGGCGACGTCAAGGACGTGGTGCTGCTCGACGTGACGCCCCTGTCGCTCGGCATCGAGACGCTGGGTGGCGTGTTCACCCGCCTGATCGACCGCAACACCACGATCCCGACCAAGAAGAGCCAGATCTTCTCCACCGCCGAGGACAACCAGGGCGCGGTGACGATCCGGGTCTTCCAGGGCGAGCGCGAGATGGCGGCGGACAACAAGCTGCTGGGCCAGTTCAACCTCGAGAACATCCCGCCGGCACCGCGCGGCATGCCGCAGATCGAGGTGACCTTCGACATCGACGCCAACGGCATCGTCTCCGTGTCGGCCAAGGACAAGGGCACCGGCAAGGAGCAGAAGATCACCATCCAGGCCTCCGGCGGTCTCTCGGACGACGACATCGAACAGATGGTCAAGGACGCCGAGGAAAACGCCGAGAAGGACAAGGAGCGCCGCGATCTCGTCGAGGCCCGCAACCAGGCCGAGAGCCTCGTCCACTCGACCGAGAAGTCGATGGAAGAGCATGGCGACAAGGTCGATCCGTCGACCATCGAAGCCATCGAGCTGGCCGTGTCCGCGCTCAAGGAAGATCTCGAGAAGGACGATGTGACCGCTGAGAAGATCAAATCCGGCATCCAGAACGTGACCGAAGTGGCCATGCGTCTGGGCGAGGCGATCTACAAGGCGCAGGCCGAAGCCGGTGAGGGCTCCGACAGCCCCGAAGGCGCCGACGAGGCCGGATCCTCCGCTTCCGACGACGATATCGTCGACGCGGATTTCGAGGATCTGGGCAACGACAAGCGCAGCAGCTGAGCTGAGGCCACGGAACAGAACGGGGGCCGGTCCGGGCGCCGGGCCGGCCCTTTTCCGTTCCGGACAAAAGGAGGGCATGAATGTCCAAGCGTGACTTTTACGACGTGCTCGGTGTCAGCAAGGGTGCCTCCGCGGACGAAATCAAGAAGGCCTATCGCAAGAAGGCCAAGGAGCTTCACCCCGACCGCAACGCCGACAATCCCGAAGCCGAGGCCCAGTTCAAGGAAGCGAACGAAGCTTACGAGGTTCTGAAGGACGCCGAGAAGAAGGCGGCCTATGACCGCTTCGGCCACGCCGCTTTCGAAGGCGGCATGGGCGGCGGCGGCCAGCGACCCGGCGGCGGCTTTCAGGGTGGCCAGGGCGATTTCGCCAGCGCGTTTTCCGATGTGTTCGACGATCTCTTCGGCGATTTCATGGGCGGACGCCAGGGCGGCGGCGGGCGGCAGCGTGCCGCACGCGGGGCCGATCTGCGCTACAATCTGCGCGTGACGCTGGAGGAGGCCTATGGCGGTCTCCAGAAGACGATCAACGTGCCGACCTCGGTGCAATGCGGCGAATGCAACGGCTCCGGCGCCGAAGGCGGTGCCGAGCCGGTGACCTGCCCGACCTGTTCCGGCATGGGCAAGGTGCGCGCGACGCAGGGTTTCTTTACCGTGGAGCGCACCTGTCCGACCTGTTCGGGGCTGGGCCAGATCATCAAGAATCCCTGCCAGAAATGCGGCGGCATGGGCCGCGTGCAGAAAGAACGCGCGCTGTCGGTGAACATCCCCGCAGGCGTCGAGACCGGCACCCGTATCCGGCTTGCCGGCGAGGGCGAAGCGGGCATGCGCGGCGGGCCTCCGGGCGATCTCTATATCTTCATCGAGGTGAAGCGGCACGAGATCTTCGAGCGCGAGGGGCCCGAGCTGCATTGCCGCGTACCGGTGTCGATGACCACGGCGGCGCTGGGGGGCGATATCGAGGTGCCGACAATCGACGGTGGCCGGTCGCGGGTGAAGATCCCGGCGGGCAGCCAGTCGGGCCGGCAGATGCGCCTGCGCGGCAAAGGCATGCCGGCGCTGCGCGGCGGCGCGGCGGGCGACATGTTCATCGAGCTGGCCGTCGAAACGCCGGTGAACCTGACCTCGCGCCAGAAAGAGCTGCTGCGCGAGTTCGAGGAGCAGAGCGAAGACAACAACCCGGAATCGCACAGCTTCTTCTCGTCGGTGAAGAACTTCTGGGATTCGATGAAGGGGTAAATCCCGGACTTGTGGTCCGGGATCTATAGGCGGAGCCCCGACAGGGTCCCCCGCCCGACACAGATCAACGGGCCGCGCCTCCCAGCGCGGCCCGTTTCACGTTAACCCTTCCCTAACCCCACCGCGCGAGGCTTTGCCCATGACCCGCGCGCGCCAGTTTTCCGATTCCCAGGCCAGCCTTTTCGCCCATGACGAGGCGCCCGCCTTCGCGGTGGAGGGGGCCCGCCCCCTGCCCTCCTATCTGCGCGATCACCGGGCGCGGCTGCGCGAGCGTTTTCTTGCGGGCGGGGCCGATGCGCTGCCGGATTATGAGATGCTGGAACTGGTCCTGTTCCGCGCCATTCCCCGCCGCGACGTGAAACCGCTCGCCCGCGCACTGCTCGAGGCCTTCGGCGATTTCAGCGGCGTGCTCTCCGCCCCGCCAGCGCGGTTGCAGGAGATCCCGGGCATCGGCGATGCGGTGGTGACAGAGCTGAAGATCGTCGAAGCGGCGGCGCATCGGCTGGCGCGCTCAAGGGTACTGCAAAAGCAGGTGGTCAGCTCCTGGGAGGCGCTGCTCGATTATTGTCAGACCGCCATGGCGCATCGCGATACCGAGCAGTTCCGCATCCTGTTTCTCGACCGCAAGAACGTGCTGATCGCCGACGAGCCGCAGGCGCGCGGCACGGTGGATCATGTGCCGGTCTATCCCCGCGAGGTGGTCAAACGGGCGCTGGAGCTGAATGCCAGCGCGCTCATTCTGGTGCACAACCACCCGTCGGGAGATCCTACGC
This sequence comes from Salipiger abyssi, assembly GCF_001975705.1. Taxonomy (NCBI): domain Bacteria; kingdom Pseudomonadati; phylum Pseudomonadota; class Alphaproteobacteria; order Rhodobacterales; family Roseobacteraceae; genus Salipiger; species Salipiger abyssi. The sequence goes on along the minus strand of NZ_CP015093.1, from coordinate 1,812,708 downwards.
CCAGCCAGTCTGATATCGACATGACGATGCAGATCCAGCTCGCCGCCGATGCGCTGGGCATCACGCTGCACGATCATCTCGTGATCGGTCGCTCACGCGAACTCAGCTTTCGCAGCGAGGGCTTGCTCTAGAGGGGTCGAGGAACGCCCGCAAGGGCTTGACGAGACGCCTCCTCAGCCCTTGCGGGCCTCTTCGGCTCAGCGCAGCCAGACCTCGACGCGCCGGTTCACCTGCCGCCCCCAAACGGTATCGTCACAGGCCATCGGCATCGCCTCGCCAAACGCCTCCGTCACCAGGTCGATACGATCCAGATCGGCCGCCTCCGCTGTCTGCATCACCGCCCCGCGCACCGCATCGGCGCGCTCCCGGGCGATCTCCAGATTGCCCCGTGCCGGCCCCTGCCCGTCGGAAAAGCCCACAAAGACCAGCCGCCGCCCGTCATACTCCCCCGCCTCCAGCGAGCGCGCCAGCTGTTGCACATTCGAACGCGATTGCGCATCGAGCCGCGCCGAGCCCGGTTCGAACCGGAACGAGGTGGTCAGCCGCCGCATTGGCGCCATCACCCGCACCATGCGCTGCAATCCGGCGAGCCCCTCCTCGCCCTCTGCCACCGCAACGGCATTGGCCAGCCGGTCGCCCTGCTGGTTCAGGGGGATCTCCTCCGGCGCCTGATCGACGAAACCGGCGCGGCGGATCACGATCTGCGCCGGCGAGCTTCTGGTATAGGCCAAAAACTCCCGCGCCAGCGCCGGCAGCCGCCGCGCCGGAAGGTAGAGAAACATCGGCGCGGTCAGCGGATAATCCTCGGTCTTGATCGCCGCCCGGCGCCCGCGCAGGTGAAAGCCGCAGCTTCCGGTGAGATAGAGCGGCTTGGTATTGCCGATCTCGGAATAGCTCGCCAGCCCGATGCCGAACGGATCGCGCCCCACCGCGCGCGACAGCGCGGTATTGCTGTCATGGCGCGCGATCTCGCCATGCAATTCCAGCTCGGACGGCTGCAACAACCGGTCCTCGATCCCCTGCGACAGGCCCGAAGAGGCATTGCGCAGATGCAGCACCACCGGCGCGTCCGGCCCGCCCAGCTCGCGCCAGTTGCGCAGCCGGCCCGACAGCACCCGCGCCAGATCCGAGAGCGAGATCGCATCGACCGGGTTGTTCGCCGCCACCACCGGGATCATCGCGTCGAGCGCCAGCACGCGGCTGCGGTTGGGATGCGCCAGGTCGCCCAGCCCCGCGTCGCTGGCAAGGCGCAGCTCGGCGGGCCGTATCTCGCGCAGGGCCATGACGATATCGGCCTCGTCCGCCAGCAGATCGGCAAAGCCCTCATCGGTGCTGGTCACATGGAAATCGAAGCGGCCGACGACGCGGTCCTCATCCGGGTCGGTGAGGATGTAGCGAAACCGCCGTGCCTCCATCGGCTCGCGCGCGGCGCTCAGCCCGTTGCGCAGCGCAAAGCCCTCGAGCAGCGCGGGCATCAGCACCTCGCCGATTGTGGCGGAGCCCGAGACCCGCATCTCGGCGACGAAATCGGTCAGCGACGGGCAGCCCGGCCCCTCGCAGAGCACGCCGGAGCTGTCCACCGTCAGCTCGCCGAAACGGCTCTGCATGCGGTAGAACTCGCCGTCGAAGCCCAGCAGCGTGCCGGTGAGCTCGATGCCGCCATCGCGCGAGCGCAGGGTGATGTCCTGCGCCCAGAGCGGCCCCGCGACAAAGAAAAGTGCGGCGAAGACCGCCGCACGAAACGCCCTCATGAAAGAATGATCCCGGTTGCCCCTGTCAGTTGCCGGCGATCTTCAGGTCTTCGATGAGGTTTTTCAACACCAGAAAATCGCCCGTGCTGTCGCAGGTCGGCACGTCCAGCGTCAGATCGCGGACCCGCAGCGGCGTGTCGCCATGGCGCTCCAGCGTCTGCGCCTCGACCTGCGCGCCGCAATTGGCCTCGGTCACCTCGGCCTCGACGGTCAGCGCAATCTGCCCGCTCAGCTTGCTGGTGCCCACGGGAAAGCTGTAGATCTCCGCGATCAGCGGCGCGGTGGCATCGGCATTGCCGAGCCGCGTCAGGAACCCGCCCTCGCCCTTTGCGGTCCGCGACAGATCGCCGGCAGAGGCGGCCCAGACATGACCTTCGGTGAAATAGGAGGCGCCGAATTCGCGGGCATGCAGTTGCAGCCCGGTATCGCCCTTCCATTGCAGCACGACGCGGTCGTAGAACGGCAGCGCCGGCACCTCGGCGCTGGCGGTCGCGCCGTCGCCGCCATCAAAGGAGGCGATGAAGAGCGCCCGGGTGGAGAGCGCCGGAACACTGACCCGCAGGGTGCCATCGGGTCGGGTGATCTCGGTGAACATCAGCCCGTGGTGATGGATCGTCACGCGTTCGGAGGCGTAGCAGGGCGCCGACAGCTTGAGGTCGACCATGGCGCCGGCATTGGCCGCCGCGCTCAGCGAGATATCGCAGTCGAAACCGGCGGTGGCGCGCTCCTGCGGCAGCGGCTCGGCAGGCGCCGTCATGCGCTCCGCCGCGACCCGCTGAATGCCGGCGTCGGGCAGCTTCGCCGCCACATCGTCCGAGGGCAGACGCGGCATCGCCGCCGAGGAGGTGTCGGTGATATCGCGCACCACGATCTCTTCGGACCGGTCCAGCCCGGCCTGATCCGGCGTGCTGCCATGCTGCATCACATAGCCGATCGCCAGGGCGGTAAAGACCGTCGCCGCGGCCAGGAAATATGTCTTGAGGCGTGCCATACCGGCCTCCGCTATCTGCTCACTCTTCCAAACTGGAAACAATCTGAGCCCAAAAAGAGGCGCTGTTGCGGCATAAGCGGGGAGTCATTCTGACGCGAAACGGGGCGCCGCAGCGCCCCGTCTCCCAAGCTCGCGATGACAAGCCTGTCTTAGGCGAGACGACCATGGCAATGCTTGAATTTCTTTCCCGAGCCGCAGGGGCAGAGATCGTTCCGGCCAGGATTGCCCCAGGTATCGGGATTGTTCTCGTCGAACCCCTCCACCGCAGCCGCGGCGGTTTCCGCCGCCGCCGCCGCCGGTCCCGCTGCGGGCGCCGGCGCGTCGGGCTCGCCCGGAGCCGCCGGATGCGCCGCAGCGCCAGCCTCGGCCTGCTCGCGCAACTGCGCGCGCTGCTGGGCGAGCTGCTGCATCATCGCCTGCTGCTCTTCCTCGGTCATCGGGCGGATGCGCGAGAGCTGTTCCGTCACCGTCTCACGCAGCGATTCGAGCATGGATTCGAAGAGCTGGAAGGCCTCGGTCTTGTATTCGTTCAGCGGATCGCGCTGCGCGTAGCCACGGAACCCCACGACCGAGCGCAGATGTTCCAGCGTCAGCAGATGCTCGCGCCATTTGGTGTCGATGGTCTGGAGCAGCACCTGCTTTTCGATCTGGCGCATGGTGTCGGCGCCGAAAGCCTCGGCCTTTTCCGCCATGAAATTGTCGGAGGCCTCTTCCATGCGCTCGCGGATCACCTCGGCGTCGACGCCCTCTTCCTCGCCCCATTTGATCACCGGCAGATCGAGGCTGAGCTTTTCGAGCGCCGCGGCATAGAGCCCCTGCGTGTCCCACTGATCGGCATAGGTCTTCGGCGGCACATAGATATCGACCAGCTCGTCGATCACCTCGTGGCGCATGTCCTGCACGATCTCCGAAAGGTCCGCCGTTTCCATGATCTCCAGACGCTGCGCAAAGATCACCTTGCGCTGGTCGTTCATCACGTCGTCGAATTTCAGCAGCTGCTTGCGGATGTCGAAGTTGCGCCCCTCGACCTTGGCCTGGGCGCGTTCCAGCGACTTGTTCACCCAGGGGTGAACGATGGCCTCGCCCTCTTTCATACCCAGCCGGGACAGCATCTTGTCGAGCCGTTCCGAGCCGAAGATGCGCATCAGGTCGTCTTCGAGCGAGAGATAGAAGGAGCTGCGCCCCGGATCGCCCTGACGACCGGAGCGACCGCGAAGCTGGTTGTCGATGCGGCGGCTTTCATGGCGCTCGGTGGCCAGCACGAAGAGCCCGCCGGCCTCTTTCACCTTCTCTTCGTCGGCGGCATGCGCCTCCTCGATCCGTTTCCGGATCTCCTCGGGGTCGCCCTCCGGATCCGCGGCGATGGCCTCCATCACCTGGAAATCCACATTGCCGCCGAGTTTGATGTCGGTGCCCCGGCCCGCCATGTTGGTGGCGATGGTCACCGCGCCCAGCTTGCCGGCATCGGCGACGATCTGCGCCTCCTGCTCGTGCTGGCGCGCGTTCAGCACGTTGTGCTTGAGCCCCGCCCGGGTCAGCAGCTGCGACAGCATCTCGGATTTCTCGATCGAGGTGGTGCCCACGAGAACCGGCTGGCCCTTCTCATGCGCTTCCTGGATCTCGTCGACGATGGCGGCGTATTTCTCCTGCGCGGTGCGGTAGACCTTGTCGTCGTCGTCGATCCGCGCGATGGGCCGGTTGGTCGGCACCTCGACCACGCCCAGCCCGTAGATCTCCATGAATTCCTCGGCCTCGGTGACCGCCGTGCCGGTCATGCCCGACAGTTTTTCATAAAGCCGGAAATAGTTCTGGAAGGTGACCTGCGCCAGCGTCACGTTCTCGGGCTGGATCTGGCAGCCCTCCTTGGCCTCGATGGCCTGATGCAGACCGTCCGACAGGCGGCGGCCCGCCATCATCCGGCCGGTGAATTCGTCGATCAGCACCACCTGCCCGTCGCGGACGATGTAATCCTTGTCGCGGGTATAGAGCTTGTGCGCCCGCAGACCCTGGTTGACGTGATGCACCACCGTGGTGCTTTCGGGATCGTAGAGCGACTGACCCTCGGCCAGAATGCCGCGCTGATGCAGAACCTGCTCCAGCGCCTCGTTGCCCTCGTCGGTGAAGGTGACGTTGCGGGTCTTTTCGTCGATGGTAAAGGCGTCGTCGTCGAGTTCGGGGATCAGCTTGTCGATGGAGAGATAAAGATCCGAGCGGTCCTGGCTCGGCCCCGAGATGATCAGCGGCGTACGCGCCTCGTCGATCAGGATGCTGTCCACCTCGTCGACGATGGCGAAGTAATGCCCGCGCTGCATCATCTGGGTCAGCTCGGATTTCATATTGTCGCGCAGATAGTCGAAGCCCAGCTCGTTATTCGTGGCATAGGTGACATCGGCGGCATAGGCCTGTTTCTTCTCGCCCTCGTCCTGCTGCGGATAGACGACGCCGGTCGTCAGACCCAGCGCACCGTAGACCTTGCTCATCCACTCCGCGTCGCGGCGGGCGAGGTAGTCGTTGACGGTGACGATATGCACGCCCTTGCCGGTCAGCGCGTTGAGATAGGCCGGAAAGGTCGCGACGAGGGTCTTGCCCTCGCCGGTCTTCATTTCCGAGATATTGCCCTGGTGCAGAAAGATCCCGCCCATCAGCTGCGTGTCGAAGGCGCGCAGCCCCAGCGCCCGCTTGGCGCCCTCGCGGCAATTGGCAAAGGCCTCGGGCAGCAGCTTGTCGAGGCTCTCGCCCTCGGCAATGCGCGTCTTGAATTCCTCGGTCTTGGCGATCAGCCCGGCATCGTCGAGCTTTTCGAACTCGGGCTCCAGTGCGTTGATCTTTTCGACCAGCGGGCGCGTCGCCTTGATCTTGCGGTCGTTCGGCGTTCCGAACACCTTCCGCGCGATAGTTCCGATCCCCAGCATAGCTGCCCGTTCCTGTCTGACAAATGCGTGTTCTTTTGCTGGCATCCGCTTGCCCGCCTCGAACACAGCCCATATGACACAGGGGAACGACCGGCCTTGCAGAGCCTTTTGGCCATGTAAGGCTAGGGTCACAGAGTGTCAACGCCGCCTGCCCCGGGCGGCCAACCCAAGGACCGCGAAAGGACCTGACAGATGCCGAAAACCCTCACGAAACTGACCGCGGCGGCTTTTGCGATTGCGCTGGCGCTGCCCGCTCAGGCGCAGGAGGAAATGGGCCTCGACTCCGTCGTGGCCACGGTCAACGGCCAGGAGATCACGCTGGGCAACATGCTGGTGATCCGCTCCACCCTGCCGGACCAGTATCAGCAGCTCGGCGATGAGGTGCTGTGGGACGGGATCCTCGATCAGCTGGTGCAGCAGGCGGTTCTGGCGCAGGACGAGCAGGCCGAGGAAACCAAGCTGGTCACCCTGTCGCTGGAAAACGAGCGCCGCGCGCTGATGGCCGCCGAGGTGATCAAGACCGTCGCCCAGGCCGCGCTGACCGACGAGGCGGTGCAGGCCGCCTATGACGCGGACTATGCCGGCTCCGATCTCGGCACCGAGTTCAACGCCTCTCACATTCTCGTGGAAACAGAGGACGAGGCCAAGGCGCTGGTCGAAGAGCTGGAAGGCGGTGCCGATTTCGCCGAACTGGCCAAGGAGAAATCCACCGGCCCCTCCGGCCCCAATGGCGGCGAGCTCGGCTGGTTCGGTGCCGGGATGATGGTGGCGCCCTTCGAAGAGGCCGTGAAAGAGATGGAGCCCGGCGCGATTTCCGCCCCGGTGGAAACCCAGTTCGGCTGGCACGTCATCAAGCTCAACGAGACCCGCGACAAGGAAGCGCCGGCTCTTGACAGCGTGCGCGAAGAGATCGAACTGAAGCTGCAACAGGAAGCCGTGCAGAGCTATATCGACGAAAAGCTCGCAGCGGCCGACGTGACCCGCATGGACAAATCCGAGGCCGATGTCTCGGTGCTGTCCAACACGCAGCTTCTGGAGGACTAAGTGGCCAAGATCACATCCGTTTCGCCCCTCGCGCCCGAGGGTTTTCCGGAGCTTCCGGTTATCGGGGGCGTGCGTTTCGCCTCCGCCGCGGCGGGGGTGCGCTATGCGGGGCGCACGGATGTGATGCTGGCCCTGCTCGACCCCGGCAGCACCATGGCCGGGGTCTTCACGCGCTCCGCCACGCGCTCGGCCAATGTGCTCGACTGTCAGGCCAAGATCGGCGCCGACAGCGAGGCCGGCGCCGCGATCATCGTCAATTCGGGCAATTCCAACGCCTTCACCGGCAAGGCAGGCGACGGCTCGGTCGCGGCGATCTGCGCGGCGGTGGCCGGCGCCACCGGCCTGCCGGAAACCCGCGTCTTCACCAGCTCCACCGGGGTGATCGGCGAGCGCCTGCCGCATGACCGCATCACGTCAAAGGTGGGCGAGCTGGTCGCCGCGCTCGACCCGGGCAAGGGCGCCGAAGCCGCCCGCGCCATCATGACCACCGACACCTTCCCCAAAGGCGCCTGCGCCACCGTTTCGCTGCCCGGCGGCGCGCTGAAGATCGCGGGCTTTGCCAAGGGCTCGGGCATGATCGCGCCGGACATGGCGACGATGCTGGTCTATCTCTTCACCGATGCAAGGATCTCCCGCACCGATCTTCAGGCGCTGGTGAGCGGCATCAACGCCCGCACCTTCAACTGCATCACCGTCGACAGCGACACCTCGACCTCCGACACCCTGCTGATGGGCGCCACCGGCGCCTCTGGTGTCGACGTTACCGCCGAAGACACGGCCTTCGCCGAGGCGCTCGAAGGTGTCTTCCTCGATCTCGCCCATCAGGTGGTGAAGGACGGCGAGGGCGCCACGAAATTCGTCACCGTCAACGTGACCGGCGCCGCCTCCGATGCCGATGCCCGCACCCATGCGCTGGCCATTGCCAACTCGCCGCTGGTCAAGACCGCCGTCGCCGGCGAGGATCCCAACTGGGGCCGCATCGTCATGGCGGTGGGCAAATCCGGCGCCGCCGCCGACCGCGACACGTTAACCATCCGCTTCGGCGATGTGCTGGTGGCGGAAAACGGCTGGGTCGCGCCCTCCTACCGCGAAGAGGACGGCGCCGCGCTGATGAAAGAGCCCGAGATCACCATCGGGGTCGATATCGGCCTGGGCGAGGGCAAAGCCACCGTCTGGACCTGCGACCTCACCCACGGTTACATCAGCATCAACGCCGATTACCGCTCCTGACCCGCTCCTTCATCTTTCTCTAAATACTCACCCCGGCGAGGGGCCTGCCCCTCGCCTTCGCCCTTTCCGCCAGAGCCTCACCATGTCCAAGATCGTCCTCGTCTCCGCCGTCGCCCTGATCGACCCCGATGGCCGCGTGCTCCTCGCGCAGCGACCCGAGGGCAAGAGCATGGCCGGGCTCTGGGAATTTCCCGGCGGCAAGGTCGAGCCGGGAGAATCCCCCGAGCACGCGCTAATCCGCGAGCTTCAGGAAGAGCTGGGCATCGACACCTGGGAAAGCTGCCTCGCGCCGCTGACCTTCGCCTCGCACAGCTATGAGACATTTCACCTTCTGATGCCGCTCTATGCCTGCCGCAAATGGCAGGGCACGCCGCAATCGAAGGAGGGCCAGGCGCTGAAATGGGTCCGCGCGCGCGAGCTGCGCGATTACCCCATGCCGCCGGCGGATATTCCCCTCATCGCGATCCTGCGCGACTGGCTGTGAGCCTTTAGAATTGTCCAGAATTTTCTGCATTGCAGCATAAGAAAATTCGGGAAAATGGCCTGTTTGCATAGATTATAGGCGCACTTGACAGAATTTATTCTGGTTCCGTTAACGATTCCCCCTTATTCATAGTTTTGTAACACTCAACACGGGGAACATTGAAATGCTGCGTACGATCATTCTCGGCAGCTGCGTCTCGGTTCAGGGCCTGGTCGAAAAGACCCTGCCCGACGGTCGCATTGCCGTGCGTGTGGGTACTCAGGTTTTCACCGGTATGCCGGTTGCAGCCTGAGCCCAGCTCGCCACAGACTTACACATCGGTACTACGGAAAAGCCCGGGCCTCGTGCCCGGGCTTTTCCGTTCCAACGGCGGCCCCGTTTTCAAATATTGAAAAAGGCGACGCCCGAGGGCGCCGCCTTTCCCTTGTCTCTCGCTTCGGAGATCAGAGCGACCGCTCGATCTCCTCGCGCTCGAAGATCTCGATGACATCGTCGGGGCGAATGTCGTCGTAATTCTCGAAGGCCATGCCGCATTCCTGGCCGGACTGCACCTCGGCAACCTCGTCCTTGAAACGCTTGAGCGTCTTCAGCGTGCCCTCGTGGATCACCACATCGTCGCGCAGCAGGCGGACACCGGCGGAGCGGCGCGCCACACCCTCGGTGACCAGACAGCCGGCGACCTTGCCCACATTGGAGACCTTGAAGACCTCCTTGATCTGCGCGTAGCCGATGAAGTTCTCGCGAACCTCGTTCGACAGCAGACCCGACGCAGCGGCTTTCACATCGTCCACCAGGTCGTAGATCACCGAGTAATAGCGGATCTCCACGCCCTTCTGGTTCGCCGCGTTGCGCGCCGGCGCGTTGGCACGAACGTTGAAGCCGATCACCGGGCAGCCCGAGGCTTCGGCAAGGCCGATATCGGTCTCGGTGATGGCACCCACGCCGTAGTGGATCACCCGCACGCGGACCTCGTCGTTGCCGACCTTTTCCAGCGCCTGGACGATGGCCTCGGCCGAGCCCTGCACGTCGGCCTTCACGACCACCGGCAGCTCGGAGACGCTCTCGTCTTCCTTGGCCTTCATCATCAGCTGCTCAAGGGTCGTCGCGGCACCGGCGGCGGCGCGTTTCTCCTTGGCGGCGTGTTCGCGGTACTCGGCGATCTCGCGGGCCTGCGCCTCGGTCTCGGTCACGTTGAGCACGTCACCGGCCTCGGGCGTGCCGTTGAGGCCCAGAACCTCGACCGGCACCGACGGGCCGGCTTCCTTGACCCGCTCGCCCTTGTCGTTGATCAGCGCACGGACCTTGCCGTACTGCTCGCCCACAACAAAGATGTCGCCCTGTTTCAGCGTGCCGTTCTGCACGAGGACGGTGGCGACCGGGCCGCGGCCCACGTCGAGCTGTGCCTCGATCACGGCGCCTTCGGCGGCCCGGTTCGGGTTCGCCTTCAGCTCCAGCAGTTCGGCCTGCAACGCGATGGCGTCGAGCAGCTCGTCGAGCCCCTGCCCGGTATGGGCCGACACTTCGACATCCTGCACCTCGCCCGACATCTGCTCCACCACCACTTCGTGCTGAAGCAGGTCGGTGCGCACCTTGGTCGGGTTGGCGCTCGGCTTGTCCACCTTGTTGATCGCGACGATCATCGGAACGCCGGCGGCCTTGGCGTGGTTGATGGCTTCGACGGTCTGCGGCATCACCGCGTCATCCGCCGCCACCACCAGCACGACGATATCCGTCACCTGAGCGCCGCGCGAGCGCATCGAGGTAAAGGCGGCGTGGCCGGGCGTGTCGAGGAAGGTCAGCACGTCGCCGCCCTTCGTCGTCACCTGATAGGCGCCGATATGCTGGGTGATCCCGCCGGCCTCGCCAGAGGTCACATTGGCCTGACGGATCTTGTCGAGCAGCGAGGTCTTGCCGTGGTCGACATGGCCCATGATCGTGATGACCGGCGGACGCGACTGAAGATCTTCCGGCTTGTCGTCGACGGTCTTGATGACGTCCTCGACATCGGCATCGGAGACGCGGGTCACGCGGTGGCCGAATTCCTCGATGATCAGTTCCGCGGTATCGGCGTCGATGGTCTGGTTCTGCGTCGCCATGATGCCGTTCTGCATCAGCGACTTGACCACATCCGCCACACGCTCGGCCATCCGGTTGGCGAGCTCGGCGACGGTGATCGCCTCGGGCAGCTGGACGTCGCGCACGACCTTCTCGCGCTGCTGCTGGCCGCCCATCGCCTTCTGACGCGCACGCTCCTGCTTGCGCTTCATCGCGGCCATGGATTTCTGCCGACCGCCCTCGCCGCCGAGCGCCTGGTTCAGCGTCAGCTTGCCGGAGCGGCGGTTGCCGTCGTCGCGGCCACGGGTCGAGCGGCCACGCTCCTCGCGCTCGCGCTCGGATTTGCGCTGCGGCTGCGCCGATTTGGGCGCACCGGCACCGCCGCCTGCCGGGCCGCGCGCCTGCGCGGCGGCAGCCGGATCGGCCTTCGGCGCGGCAGCGGCGGCCTCGGCCTTCTTGGCGGCCTCGGCAGCGTCGCGGGCCTTCTGCGCTTCTTCCTCGGCTTTCGCCTTGGCGCGCTCTTCGGCCTCGCGCTGTTCGCGCTCTTTCTGTTCCTTCTCGGCGCGCTGGCGCGCACGCTCTTCGGCGCGGGCCTTTTCCTCGGCCTCGCGCTGCGCCTGTTCCTCGGCCTCGCGGGCCTTGGCGGCCTGCAACGCCTTGAGCCGGCGCTCCATCTCGGCATCGGAAATCCCCGCCGGACGCTTGCCGCCCGACCCGCCGAGCGCGCTGCCGCCCCCGCCCTTGCCGCCACCGGCACCGGGTTTGGGAACCACCACGCGCTTGCGCTTGGTTTCCACCACGACGTTCTTGGTGCGGCCATGGCTGAAGCTCTGCTTCACAGATCCCGAACGGGGACCGCCACCACGAACACCCAGAGTCTTTTTGCCGTCGTTATCGCTCATTCAGCTCTCTTATCCTTTCCGGCGGCCCTACCGCCCCCGGCGGCTTTCGCCGCCCCGGTGGCCCCTGCCACCGACGTCGCATCGGCCCTTCCGACGCGCAGGCCCTTCAGTCTTTGGGCCTCCTCTACAACACGTTTCGTGAGTCCACCAGCGCCAAGCGCCGCATGTATCACCTTTTCCCGTCCAAAGGCCAGACCCAGCTCATCCGCCGTGAGCCAGCCGATATAGCTGCCCCATTGCGGCGTGGACAATTTCGACTTGCCGCGCCCGGATCCGTCCTCGGCCTGGATCAGCACATCCGCATCCTCGCGGCCCAGCCAATCCTTGACCTTTTCATAACCTGCCACCGCATCGCCCGACTTGCGGGCGAGGCTGATAAGCTCGACCACTCGCCGCGCCAGCATCCGCTCAATCAGCCCGGGCAGATCGTCGGGCACCGTCACAGGCTGTTTCGCCGCCCGGGCGAACAACCCCTTGGCGGCGGCCTTTTCCAGCGCCGCGCGATCCGACGCCACCCAGATGCCCCGGCCCGGCAGCTTGCCCGCCAGATCCGGCACCACCTGGTTCTCGGGCCCGATCACGAAACGGATCAGGCCGGAGGCCGGCTGACTCTCGCCCGTGGCGATGCAGCGCCGCTCCGGCCCGTCGGCCCGGTCTTTGTCCTGGCCGCCCCTGCTCATGCGCTCAGACCTCTTCCCCGGTCTCTTCCGCGTCACCGTCTTCGTCGGCCTCGTCTTCGGCCTCCGCTTCGAGATCGGCGGGATCGACCCAGCCAAGAAGGACACGCGCGGTCATGATCAGATTCTGAGCCTCGGCAAGATCCACATCGAACTTTTCGAGAAGACCGTCGTCCTTGACACGTTCGCCATCCACCGTGGTCCAGCCGCCGGCCAGTTCCCAGTCGGCGCAGGTGGCGAAATCTTCCAGCGTCTTCACGCCGTCTTCTGCCAGTGCCTCTACCATTTGGGGAGTGAGCCCCTCGAAGTCAACCAGGCTGTCCTCGACACCCAGCTCGCGGGCATGTTCCAGCGCCTTGCGGGCCTGCTCTTCGAGGAATTCGCGGGCGCGGGTCTGAAGCTCCTGCGCGGTGCCCTCGTCGACTCCGTCGATCACCAGCAGTTCGTCGAGCTCGACATAGGCGACCTCTTCGAGATTGGTGAAGCCCTCGGCCACGAGAAGCTGGGCAAAGAACTCGTCGAGATCCAGCGTATCCATGAAGAGCTTGGTGCGCTCCTCGAATTCCTTCTGGCGGCGCTGGCTCTCTTCTTCCTCGGTCATGATGTCGATATCGAGACCGGTGAGCTGCGACGCCAGACGCACGTTCTGGCCACGACGGCCGATGGCCAGCGACAGCTGCTCGTCCGGCACCACCACCTCGATGCGCTCGGCATCCTCGTCGAGCACCACCTTGGAGACCTCGGCGGGCTGAAGCGCGTTCACCAGGAAGGTCGGCATATCCTCGTTCCACGGGATGATGTCGATCTTTTCGCCCTGAAGCTCGTTCACGACGGCCTGCACGCGCGAGCCGCGCATACCGACGCAGGCGCCCACCGGGTCGATGGAGCCGTCATAGGAGACCACGCCGATCTTGGCGCGCGAGCCCGGGTCGCGGGCCACGGCCTTGATCTCGATGATGCCGTCGTAGATCTCCGGCACTTCCATCTTGAAGAGCTCGGCCATGAATTCCGGCGCGGTGCGCGACAGGAAGATCTGCGGGCCGCGGGCCTCGCGACGCACGTCCTTGATGTAGCAGCGGATGCGGTCGCCGGGGCGATAGCTCTCGCGGCCGATCTTCTCGTTGCGGCGCAGGATCGCCTCGCCACGGCCCACATCGACGATGACGTTGCCGTATTCCTCGCGCTTGACGGTGCCGTTGATGATGGTGCCGTTACGGTCCTTGAACTCGTCGTACTGACGGTCGCGCTCCGCTTCGCGGACCTTTTGCAGGATCACCTGCTTGGCCGATTGCGCGGCGATGCGGCCCATATCGACCGGCGGCACCTCTTCGATGAACTGATCGCCCACCTTGGGATCGGCCATGTACTGCTTGGCCTGCTGCACGGTCATCTCGGCCTGGTAGTTCTCCAGCTCCTCGTCCTCGACCACGGTGCGCACCCGGGTAAAGGTCGCCCGCCCGGTCTTGCGGTCGATCTTGACGCGGATGTCCATCTCGGAGCCGTAGCGCGATTTCGCCGCGCGCGAGAGCGACTCTTCCATCGCCTCGATCACGAGGGCGGGGTCGATCATCTTCTCGCGGGCCACCGCCTCGGCGGTCTGCAAAAGCTCAAGCTGGTTGGCAGAGGTGATTGCCATTGTTGTTTTACTCCTCCTGAGCGGCCGCGTCGTCGGCCTGGATTTCATCGTATTGGGTTTCGTCCACGGGCTTGGCCTTGCGGGCGCGCAGCATGTCGCGGATCAGGTCGTCGGTGAGGATCAGCTTGGCATCGCTGAGCCAGTCGAATTGCAGGCCGATGGTCTGTTCCTCGCCGCCCTCTTCGATATTGAGCAGCACCTCGCCGCCCTCGACCCCGGCGAGAACGCCGCGCCAGCGCTTGCGGCCGTCGATCATCTCCTGGGTCTCGATCTTGACCTCATATCCCTCGAAGGTCTCGAAATCCTTGAGCCGGGTCAGCGGGCGGTCGATGCCGGGGCTGGAGACCTCCAGCGTGTAGGTGTCGAGAATCGGATCCTCAACATCGAGAATGGCGGAGACGGCGGTGGAGATCTCGGCGCATTCGTCGACCTCGATCCCGCCCTCGGGGCGTTCCGCCATGATTTGCAGCGTCGAGGTCTTGCCGCCCATCAGCCGGATGCGCACGAGCTCGAACCCCATGTCTTCGATGACGGGGGTGACGATCTCGGCGAGGCGCCGGTCGATGGCGGATTTTGCGATCAGGTCGGTCATGTGTCCGGGTCCGATGCGTGAAACAAAAAAACGGGCGCGCGGCCCGTCGATCTTTCCCGGTGGAACCTCGGAGAAGACCCCGACGCGCCGCTGTTGAAGGGCATATACGCCTCGCGATTCGATTCCGCAAGAGGGGCGTTTCACGCGCGCGCACAGGTGACCGGCAAGAGACTGCTCCAGGCTTCATGCTTCGTTATCTTTTGGGCGTTTAGGCTGCGCAACCGAAACCCCGGCTACGAAGGAATCCGCCCCTCATGCGCACCACCGTCCCCATCCGAACCGCGATTCTGACCGTCGTCGGCCTGGCGGGTGCGGTCATGATCGGCCTCGTCATCGCGATGCAGCATGTGAAGGAGCGTCGCGACACCATCGACGGCAATGTCCGGCAGGCGGAAAGCCTGGCCGATATCGTGACCGAGATGGACATCGCCTTTCTCGAGGCACGACGCGCCGAGAAGGATTTTCTCCTGCGCCTCGAGGATCAGTATATTGATCGCCACGCAGCGGCCCTGTCCGACCTGTTCGACGATGCCGACCAGCTACATGGCCTGCTGCAAAGCGACGGTGGCATGACGGAGCTGCTGCCGCAGCTCGAAACCGCGACTGCAAAGATGCAGGCCTATCAGGACCGTTTCGCCGCTCTGGTAGCCAGCAACCGCCGGCTCGGGCTCGACGAGGAAAGCGGCCTGCAAGGCGAGCTGCGCCGCGCCGTGCACGAGGTCGAAACCGCGCTGAACGCCATCGGCATGCCGGAAATGCAGGTCAAGATGCTGATGATGCGCCGGCACGAGAAGGATTTCATCATGCGCGGCGATCCGAAATATCTCGACCGCCTCACTGCCCGGGTCGAGGAATTTCAGGCGTTTCCCGCCAGCTATTACACCTCCGCGACCCAGCGACGCGAGATTGACGAGTTGCTGACCACCTACCAGCAGGCCTTTACGATGTTCGTCGAGGAACGCCTCGCCGAAGGCGCGGTCCGCGAAGAGCTGTCGAGGCTCTATGAGGAGACCGAACCGCTATTGCGCACCCTGCACGAGAGCGCCATCGCCAACGCGGCGACGACGCTGGAGGCGGGAACCGCCGCGACGCTGCGCACACAGGCCGCGGCAATGGCCTCGGCCGCGGCGGGCATCGCGCTTTTCCTGTTTCTCGCGGTTGCGCTGTCGATGGTGATCTCCCGACCGCTGCGCGCCATCCAGATCGCGCTGGAAAAGATGCGCGCGGGGGATTTCTCCTCGCGCATCGCGGGATCGCGCATTGCCGAAACCGCCGCCATCGGCGCGGCGGTGGAACGGTTCCGCCAGGAGCTCGCCTCCAAGGCCTCGCTCGACCAGTCCATTTCAGAGGTGATCCGTGCCTGTGCCGAGGGCAATTTCTCCAAGCGGCTGCCGGAACCGGAAGAGGGCAGCGGCGCCACGGAGCTGGTGCATGGCGTCAACGCCATCGGCGCCGCCGCCGAGAAAGGGCTCGGCGATATCCGCAATGTGCTCGACGCGCTGGCCGATGGCGATCTGACCGTCACCATGGCCAAGGGGCAAAAGGGCGTGTTTGAGGAGATTTCGCGCTCGATCGACGGGCTGGTGGCCAATCTCACCGATACGGTGCAGCAACTCTCCGACAGTTGCGGCATGCTGAACGCCACCGCCACCGAGATCACCGCCGCCTCGGGCGCGGTGTCGCGGCGCAGCCAGAACTCCGCCGCCTCGCTGGAGGAAAGCGCCGCCGCGCTGCAAATGCTCACCGAGCAGGTCAAGGAGACCGCGCGCAGCGCCCAGGGCGCAGAGCAGTCTTTGGGCACGGCGCGCACCCGCGCCAACGAGACCCGCAGCGTCGCCGAAAGCGCGCTGGAGGCGATCAAGCGGATCGAGGACTCCTCCGCCTCCATCAGCCGCATCACCGGTCTGATCGACGATGTCGCCTTTCAGACCAACCTGCTCGCGCTCAATGCCGGGGTCGAGGCCGCCCGCGCGGGCGAGGCCGGGCGCGGCTTTGCCATCGTCGCACAAGAGGTGCGCGGGCTGGCGCAGCGGGCCACCGATGCCGCCAGCGAGATCAACAGCGTCATCAAAAGCAGCAATGCCCATGTCAGCGAAGGGGTCGAGCTGGTCTCGGCCTCCTCCGCCTCGCTGAAGGCGATCCAGGAAACGGTCGAACAGTTCGTGGAACAGGTCTCCTACATCTCCACCACGTCGGAGGAGCAATCGAGCAACGTCCACCAGATCAACACAGCGGTCGGCGCCATCGACAAGGATGTCCAGCAGAACGCCGCCGCGCTGCACGATATGGAGACGGTCAGCCACAAGCTGCGGGTGGAGGCCGACATGCTGGTCGGCGTCGTGGGCAAATTCCGGCTGCCGGGACACGGCGCGCAAACCGCGATGCATATGGCGGCGGAATGAGGCCAAGCTTGGGGTGCCGGCGATCTGGCGGGGCGCACCCAGTGGCCGCGGCGCAGTCGCGATGCCCTGCGAAAGCGCCGCCGCGGGGATCACCGGGATAACGGGGGCTCTGCGGCCCAGTGCCGTGTTTGTGACCGTGCCCACGCTCTCCCCGGAAACCAATTTCCGACCCCGCGCGGGAGGCTTCGGCCCATCACGCAAAAGGCATGCGTTGCCGAGGCCCGGGCGGCCCGCTATAGGGCTTGAAACCGGATCGCACGAGGAGACGCTCATGTCCAACGCACAGCTCGAAGCCGCCATCGAAGCCGCCTGGGAGGCGCGCGACACCATCACACCCTCGACCGGCGGCGAAACCCGCGAAGCCATCGAAGACACGCTGGAGGCGCTCGATTCGGGCAAGCTGCGCGTCGCCGAGAAACAGGCGGACGGCAGCTGGCATGTGAACCAATGGGCCAAGAAGGCGGTGCTGCTTGGCTTCCGCCTCAAGGACATGGAGCTTCAGGACAACGGCCCGCAGGGCGGCGGCTGGTGGGACAAGGTCGACAGCAAGTTCAAGGGCTGGGGCGAGAACACCTGGCGCGATGCCGGCTTCCGCGCCGTGCCGAACTGCGTCGTGCGCAAATCCGCCTATATCGCCCCGGGCGTGGTGCTGATGCCCTCCTTCGTGAACCTCGGCGCCTATGTGGACGAGGGCACCATGGTCGACACCTGGGCCACCGTCGGCTCCTGCGCGCAGATCGGCAAGGGCGTGCACCTCTCGGGCGGCGTCGGCATCGGCGGCGTGCTGGAACCGATGCAGGCCGGCCCCACCATCATCGAGGACAATTGCTTTATCGGCGCCCGCTCCGAGGTGGTCGAGGGCGTGATCGTGCGCGAGGGCTCGGTGCTGGGCATGGGCGTCTATATCGGCCAGTCCACCAAGATCGTCGACCGCGAGACCGGCGAAGTGATGTATGGCGAGGTGCCGCCCTATTCGGTGGTGGTCTCGGGCAGCATGCCGTCGAAGAACGATATCAGCCTCTACTGCGCGGTGATCGTGAAGCGGGTCGACGCCAAGACCCGCTCCAAGACCGGCATCAACGAGCTGCTGCGCGACTGATCCGCGGCATCTCCCGCGCCGCCCGAGCGGTGGCGCGGGAACCGCTCCGCCCCTCCCGCCGTTGGGTTGCGACGACAGCAATTCACAGCGGGGGCGCTATGGGCCTGGGACTTCTTGCATCCATCATCGTCGGCGGGCTCGCCGGCTGGATCGCCAGCATGATCATGAAGGCCGATACCGGTCTTTTGCTGAATATCGTGCTGGGCATTGTCGGCGCCGTGGTGCTGAACGCGCTGCTCTCGCTGCTGGGCATCTACGCCGCCAATAGCTGGATTCCGCAGCTTGTGGTCGGCACCGCCGGCGCCAGCCTGCTGATCTGGGCCGCGCGCCGGATGCGCCGCTAAAACGTGATCCAGGAGCTTTCCCTTCCGCTCCTGCTGGGGCTCTTTGCCCTGGCGGGCGCGCTGGTCGTTGCGGCCTCGATCCGGGCGACGGCACTGGCCGATGTGATCGCCGACCGCACGCGGCTGGGCGAGGCGCTGGCCGGCGGCGTGCTGCTGGGTGGCGCGACCTCGCTTTCGGGCGTCGTGGTCTCGGTGACCGGCGCCGCGGGGGGCGATGCCAGCTTTGCCGTCTCCAACGCGGTGGGCGGCATCGCGGCGCAGACGCTGTTCCTCGCCATCGCCGACCTGCTGCACCGCAACGCCAATCTCGAACATGCCGCCGCCGAGCCCGCCAACCTGTTTCAGGCGGTCATGCTGCTCATCCTGCTGAGCCTGCCCGTCGCCGCCATGGCCGGACCGGATATCGCCTTTGCCGGCGTGCACCCGGTCTCGATCGTGATGTTTCTGGCCTATCTCTCCGGCGTGAAGCTTTCAGCCGAGGTCGGCAAGCGCCCGATGTGGCGCCCGGTCGAGACCCGCGACACCCGCCACGACGAACCTGAAGCCGACAACGCCCCCGGCGCCCCGGTGCTGCGCCCGGCGCTGATCTTTGCCGCGCTGGTGGCGCTGATGGGGCTCGCGGGCTGGGTCATCAGCCAGATCGGCAGCACCTTCATCACCCGCTTCGGCCTGACCTCAAGCCTCGTCGGCGCGCTGATCACGGCGGTGATCACCTCGCTGCCCGAGCTGGTGACAACGATGGTGGCGGTGCGCCGAGGGGCACTGCAACTCGCCGTGGGCGGGATCATCGGCGGCAACACCTTCGACACGCTGTTCCTGGTCTTCTCCGACATCGCCTATCGCGACGGCTCGATCTTTCAGGCGGTGGGCATGACCGATCTCTACTGGCTGGCCACGGGCATGCTGATGACCGCGATCCTGCTCGGCGGGCTGATCCTGCGCCAGCGCCGGGGCCCGGCACGGATCGGCATCGAAAGCGTGCTGATGATGGCGGTCTATGGCTGCGCGGTGGCGGTGGAGCTCTTTGCCGGCTGAGCGGGGCTTGACAGTACCCGCCCCCTGCCGCATCCCGCCCGCAATCGCGGGAGACACGGCCATGGCGGCAAAGAAACCATCCAAGCAGCGCGTCTACACCCTGTTGGTCGAGGTCGGCCGCAAGGCGGGCGACGGGCTACCCGAGGGCGCCACCGGCGCGGCTCTGATGTGCTATGCCAGCGGCGTCGACGAGGCCGAGGCCGTGCGCGAGACCGTGGCGATCCTGAAACAGGCAGAGCTGTCGCCGCTCGATGTGACCGGCTACGGCACCGAAGAGGAGCGCCGCGCCCAGGGGCACGAGATCGAGGCGGACGAGCAGGAGCTCATGGCGCGCGCGCTGGAGGAAAACTCGGTGATCGTGGCGCAAATCACGCCGTTCTTCAACGAAGGCTAGGCCGCCCGCGCCTCGGCGAGCGTGATCGCCTCGAAGGGTCCGAGCACCTGATAACCCGCCCGGTGCTGCTCGGGCAAAAGCCCCGACGGACACTCCGCCAGCACCGAGGCGGCGACCCGGTCGCGATAGCGGCGCAGGCGCCCGACATAGAGGCTTTCCAGCGCCGCGCCGGCGGCGATGAAGGCGTCATGCGTGGGCAGCAGCAGATTGTGATAGCGCATCGTCAGCGGGCCGTCTTCCTCGACGGCGGCAAAGCCGTTGACCAGGCTCAGCGCCGGCACCAGCACCGCCTCGCGACCGAAGATGTATTCGACCTCGGAGCCACCGATCACCAGTCGCTGATGCGGCGTCACCACGATGTCGCGGCGCAGGCCCAGATAGGGCGCGCGCAGCCTTATGGGCCGGAACGAGCCCAGCGCCGGCACCAAACGGCTGGCGCGGTGCAGCACCGGCACGACGCCGCTGTCGCGGGTCTGCACGGTGTCGCCGCAGCGCAGATCCCTGACCTGCCGCGCCCCCTGCGGCGTGGCCACCGGAATATCGCCCAGCAGCGCCGGCATCGGCCCGACCGGCTCGATCTCGTCGGAGACCGCGAAATACACCACATCGGGATCGGTCCGGCAGAGCTGCGGGCGCCGCACCATGGTGTGGATATCCTCCAGCACCAGCGGCGGCGGGGGCGGGGTCTCGCGCAATGCCACGGTGTCGCTTTCCGGCCGTTCCAGCGCCAGCCGGCCCCAGCGCTGCGTCGAGTCCCAGCTATAGGTGACCCGCAGCACATCGGTGCGCGCATCCGCCGGATACTCCAGCAGGGTGTGGAACACATCGGCGCCCTGGCTGACAATCAGCACGATGCTGCCGCCGGGCAGCGCCTGCAACGACAGCGCCCCCGGCCAGGGATGGCTGCGCTCGTAAGACAGCAGGGTCTGCGGCTTTCCCTCCGCAGACAGCCGCGTCTCGATCAGCAGCGAGCCGCGCGACAGCAGCTGGTCGCGCGGGCGCAGAGCGGCGTCGAAAACGCGCTCGTCGGTCCAGCGGCGCTCGCCGCCCGCGATGGCGATCCAGCTCATGCGGTGTTCCCGGTGCCCTGTTCTCCGCGACCCTGCTCCTCGCTCCTGCGGGACATGCCAGCGGCTTGCTCTGCCTGTTCTTTATTAACCTATTGGTAGCACACCCCTTCCCCTCGCGTAAGGGGGCGGGGCTTGGCTGCGCGGGGTTTCATGACATTTGCCCTTCGCCGCGTGGCGGGGTAGCCATCGCATCACAGCTTTCGGAGACAGACCAGATGACCGCAACCGACCCCGTTCAACTGACCGCAGACCTGATCCGCTGCCCCTCGGTCACCCCCGAGGAGGGCGGCGCGCTGAGCTTGCTTCAGACGCTTCTGGAGGGGGCGGGCTTTGTCTGCACGCGGGTCGACCGGGGCGGCATCGCCAATCTCTTTGCGCGCTGGGGCGACAAGGGCCATGCGAAGAGCTTCGGCTTCAACGGCCACACCGATGTGGTGCCGGTCGGCGATCTGGCCGCCTGGAGCGCCGATCCCTTCGGTGCCGAGATCCGCGACGGCATCCTCTACGGGCGCGGCGCCACCGATATGAAATCGGGCGTCGCGGCCTTTGCGGCGGCGGCGGTGGATTTCGTCCGTGACACGCCGCCCGACGGCGCCCTCGTGCTGGCGATCACCGGCGACGAGGAGGGCGACGCGGTGGACGGCACCGTGGCGCTGCTCGACTGGATGGAGACCGAGGGCGAGCGCATGTCGGTCTGCCTGGTGGGCGAGCCCACCTGCCCCAGCGAGATGGGCGAGATGATCAAGATCGGGCGGCGCGGCTCGATGAACGCCTGGTTCACCGTGACCGGGCGGCAGGGCCATGCCGCCTATCCGCATCGCGCGCTGAACCCGATGCCCGCCATGGCGCGGCTGATGGACCGGCTCGCCTCGCACCCGCTCGACGAGGGCACCGCGCATTTCGACGCCTCGACGCTGGCGGTGGTGACCATCGACACCGGCAACCCGGCCACCAACGTGATCCCGGCGCAGACGCGCGGCACGGTCAATATCCGCTTCAACGATGCCCATACCGGCGCCGGGCTCAGCGACTGGCTGACAGCCGAGGCGGCAAAACTCGATGCGGAATTCGGCACCACAACCGAGGTCGCAATCAAGATCTCGGGCGAGAGCTTTCTCACCCCGCCCGGGCCGCTCTCGGATCTGGTCTCCGGCGCGGTGGAGGCGGAAACCGGGCGCCGGCCCGAGCTGTCGACCACCGGCGGCACCTCGGATGCGCGCTTCGTCAAGGATCACTGCCCGGTGGTGGAATTCGGCCTCGTGGGCAAGACCATGCACCAGATCGATGAATCCGTCCCCGTGGAGCAGATCCGCCAGCTCAAGGCGATCTACACGCGGATCCTGCGCGACTATTTCACCGTCTGAGCCGCCGCCTGGGTCTTCCTGTCGCAGGCGACAGGGCGCCTTTGCCGTTTCCGGCGCCGTTGTCGCGGGGCACTCTGCCGCTAACTGATAGGGAAAAGAGGACATCATGGCCGATCTGACCTGTGACGTGGCGGTGATCGGGGCCGGGACCGCCGGCATTTCCGCCGAACACAACGCGCGCAAACACGGCGCGCGCACCCTGCTCATCGACCCGGAATTCGCCGGCACAACCTGCGCCACCGTGGGCTGCATGCCCTCCAAGCTGCTGATCGCGGCGGGCCGGGCGGCGCATGGCGCGCGCAAGGCCGGGGTGTTCGGCATCGGCACCGGGCCGGTCTCGGTCGACGGGCGCGCGGTGATGAAGCGGGTCCGCGAAGAACGCGACCGCTTTGTCGCCGGCACCCGCAAGGGCTTTGACCGGCTGCCCGAGGGCACCTGCATCCGCGCCCGCGCGCGGTTCACCTCGGCCACCACGCTGGAGCTGGATGACGGGCGCAGCGTTTCGGCAAAGGCGGTGGTGATCGCCACCGGCTCGGCCCCGATGGTGCCCGGCCCCTATCGCGCGCTCGGCGACCTGACGCTGACCAACGAGACGGTGTTCGAGCTCGACGACCTGCCGCAGAGCCTCGCGGTGATCGGCGCGGGCGTGATCGGGCTGGAACTGGCGCAGGCCATGGCCCGGCTGGGCGTGCGCGTCGCGGTCTTCGACCGGGCGGAGCGGCTGGCGCAGATGCGCTGCGAGCGGGTGCATGACGCGCTGAAAGACGCGATGGCGCAGGAGATGGCCCTGCATCTGGGCAGCGATCCGCAGCCCTCCGAAGAGGGGGGCAAGGTGCGGATCGACTGGGACGGGCAGTCGGAGTTTTTCGACAGGGTGCTGGTCGCCACCGGTCGCCCGCCGAACCTGAAGGGGCTCAATCTGGAGGCGACGGGGCTCAAGCTGAACGACAAGGGCATGCCCGAGGTCTCGGAGGCGACGATGCAATGCGGCGAGGCGCCGATCTTCATGGCGGGCGACGCCAACGCCATGCACCCGGTGCTGCACGAAGCCTCGGACGAGGGCGCCATCGCCGGGCGCAACGCGGTGGCCTATCCGGCGGTGGTGCGCTCCGACCGCCGGGTGCCGCTGTCGCTGACCTTCACCGAGCCGCCGCTGGTCAGCATCGGCCAGGGCCCGGACGAGAGCGCCAAGATCGGCACCGCCGATTACAGCTCGCAGGGCCGCGCCCGCGTCGATGACGAGAATACCGGCGTCGCGCGGATCTATGCGGCCGCGCCGCGCGGGCGGCTGATCGGGGCCGATCTGTTCTGCCCCGGCGCCGATCACATGGGCCACCTTCTGGCGCTGGCCATCCAGCAGGGGCTGACGGCGGAGGAGCTGCTGAGCATGCCCTTCTATCACCCGACGCTGGAGGAGGGGCTGCGCGGCGCATTGAAGGAGATATGCCGCGCCGTGCCGCTGCATCTCTCGGGCGATCAGGATCCCGGCAGCCCGCCGGGCGGCTGAGGCGCGCCACGCACCCGCCGAAAAGCGCCACCGCGCCGCCGCCGGTATCGAGTTTGCCCATGACGGCGGCGCGGCGGCGTGCTAGCTCAGGGCCATGAGCAAACTGCCGACAAAACCGGATATCCTCGACTGGATCGCCGCGAACCCGACCCTGACCTCCAAGCGCGACATCGCCAAGGCCTTCGGGATCAAGGGCGCCGCGCGGATCGACCTCAAGCGCCTGCTGAAGGAGCTCGAGCACGAGGGCCATCTGGAAAAACGCAAGAAGACCTATCGCGACCCCGACCGGCTGCCGCCGGTGAGCGTGTTGCAGATGAAGGCGCCGGACGCCAATGGCGATCTCTTTGCCCAGCCGCTGGAATGGCATGGCGAGGGGGTGGAACCCACGGTGCTCTTTGTGCCGCGCGCCACCGATCCGGCGCTTGGCGAGGGCGACCGCATCCTCGCGCGGCTTCAGGTCGTGCACGAGGCGGATCACAACTATGAGGCGCGGCTGATCCGGCGCATCGGCGCCAGCCCGCGCAAGGTGGTGGGCATCTTCCGCAAGGATGCCGAGGGCGGGCGCATCCTGCCCATCGACAAGGGCGCCGACAAGGAATGGATCGTCGGCCCCGACGCCACCCACGGCGCCAAGGATGGCGAGCTTGTCGAGGCCGAACAGGCCGGCCCCCGCGCCACGCGCATGGGGCTGCCCAAGGCGCGCATCGTGCTGCGGCTGGGCGACCCGTCCGAGCCCAAGGCGGTGTCGCTCATCGCGATCCATCAGCACGGCATTCCCGACGATTTCCCGCCTGACGTGCTGGAAGAGGCCGACAGCAAGAAGCCGGCGGGGCTGAGCGGTCGCATCGATCTGCGCGAGCTGCCGTTGGTCACCATCGACCCGGCCGACGCGCGCGATCATGACGACGCCTGTTTCGCCGAGCCCGACGACGACCCGAAGAACGAGGGCGGCCATATCATCTGGGTCGCCATCGCCGATGTGGCCTATTACGTCACGCCCGGCTCAAAGCTCGACCGCGAGGCAAAGACGCGCGGCAACTCCTCCTATTTCCCCGACCGTGTCGTGCCGATGCTGCCCGACCGGCTGTCGGGCGATCTCTGCTCGCTGCACGAAGGTGTGCCGCGCGCCTGTATCGCCGTGCGCATGGTGGTGGATGCCGAGGGCAACAAGAAGTCGCACAGGTTCGTGCGCGGGCTCATGCGCTCGCCCGCCTCGCTGACCTATCAGGAGGTGCAGGCGGCGTTCGATGGGGAGCCCAACGACAAGACCGGCCCGCTGCTCGACCCGGTGATCAAGCCGCTCTTTGCCGCCTATGGCGCGCTGAAAGCCGCGCGAGAGAGGCGCCAGCCGCTGGATCTGGAGCTGCCCGAGCGCAAGGTGGTGCTGAGCGACGAGGGCAAGGTCACCTCGGTGAATTTCGTCGAGCGGCTGGACGCGCACAAGCTGATCGAGGAGTTCATGATCCTCGCCAATGTCGCCGCCGCCGAAACGCTGATCGCGAAAAAGACGCCGCTGCTCTTCCGCGTGCATGAGGAGCCGCCCGCCGACAAGCTGGAATCCTTGCGCGACACCGCCGACGCGGCGGGTCTGACGCTGGCCAAGGGGCAGGTGCTGAAGACCGCGCATCTCAACAAGCTGCTGCATGACGCCGCCGGCAAGGAAGAGGCGGAGCTGATCAATATCGCCACGCTGCGCAGCATGACCCAGGCCTATTACTCGCCGAAGAATTTCGGCCATTTCGGCCTCGCGCTCCAGAATTACGCGCATTTCACCTCACCGATCCGGCGCTATTCCGACCTCATCGTGCATCGCGGGCTGATCACCGCGCATGGCTGGGGCGATGACGGGCTCTCCGAGCAGGAGATCGAGCGGCTGGAGCAGATCGGGCAGCATATCTCCGACACCGAGCGCCGCAGCATGATGGCCGAGCGCGACACCAATGACCGCTATCTCGCCGCCTATCTCAGCGACCGGATCGGCGCGGAATTCGGCGGGCGCATCAGCGGCATCGCCAAGTTCGGGGTGTTCGTGAAGCTCGACGAGACCGGCGCCGACGGGCTGGTGCCGATCCGCAATCTGGGCAACGAGTATTTCCATTTCGACCGCGACGCCGGCACGCTGATGGGCGCCGATACCGGCGTCATCATCGGGCTGGGCCAGCGCGTGCGGGTGCGGCTGACCGATGCCGCGCCGGTGACCGGCGGCATCGGGCTGGAGATCCTCGAGCTGGAGGATGCCGAGCTGCCGAAGGGCCGCGGCACCGGGCGGCCCTCGCGCGGGCGCCGGCCCGGCAGCCGGGGCAAACCGGGCGGCCCACCCCGGCGCAAGGAGGTCAAGGCCAAGCGCAAGGACGCCAAGGTCAAGCGCAAGGTCACGCGGCAGCGGGCAACGAAGCGCTGAGATCCTGGCAAGACCGCGCCGCCGGATCTGCGGTACGGGCGCACACGCGGATGGCGGGAAACCGCGCCCGCCGCGTCTGGGCGCTTCGCAAAAACCGGCTTTCGGGGTAGCCTGTGGCGGAGGCAACCAGAGGAGCAACCGCCATGAGAACGCGGATCCTGAGCATTTTCATGAGCCTGTGGGCGGCAGGTGTTGCGGCGGCCCCCGGCGACGGCGCACCGGAGGAATCGCTGCGCCCCAGCGCGCGGCCCTTCCTGTCGACGCAGGGCAGCGCCACGCAGGTGCCGCAGGGCGTCAAGGGCGCCGCCGGCTTCCGCGACTGGATCGCCGAGTTCCGCGGCCGGGCGCTGGAGAAGGGCATTTCCGCCAGCACCTTCGACGCGGCGTTCCGGGGTGTGGACTACGACCCCGAGGTGGTGAAGCGCGACCGCAACCAGAACGAATTCACCAAGACCCTCTGGGTCTATCTAGACAGCGCCGCCTCGGAGGCACGGATCGCGGCGGGCAAAAAGGCGCTTGCGAAGCACCGCGCGCTGCTCGACCGGATCGAGGCGAAATACGGCGTCGACAAGCAGGCGGTGCTGGCGATCTGGGGGCTTGAGAGCGCCTTCGGCACCTATCGCGGCGACGATCCGGTGATCCAGTCGCTGGCGACGCTGGCCTATGACACGCGGCGCGGGGCTTTCTTCGAAGGGCAGTTGCTGGACGCGCTGACCATCCTGCAAAACGGCGATACGGTGGCCGCGAACATGAAGGGATCCTGGGCGGGCGCCATGGGGCATACCCAGTTCATGCCCTCGTCCTTCCTGGCGCTGGCCGAGGACTGGAACGGCGACGGGCGGCGCGACATCTGGTCGGACGATCCCGCCGACGCGCTGGCCTCGGCGGCGAATTACCTGAGCGAAAACGGTTGGCAGAAGGGCATGCCATGGGGTGTCGAGGTGACGCTGCCGGAGGGGTTCGACTATACGCTCGCCGATCGCGAGATCGAGAAGACGCCGTCGGACTGGGCGGCGCTCGGGGTGACGGGCACCGATGGCAAGCCGGTGGCCGATCACGGGCCGGCCTCGATCCTGCTGCCGGGCGGGCATCTGGGCGCGGCCTTCATGATCTTCGAGAATTTCGCGGTGATCGAGCGTTACAACAGCGCCGATGCCTATGTGATCGGGGTCGGCCATCTCGGCGACCGGATCATGGGCGGCGGACCGATCCGGCACGGCTGGCCGCGCGAGGACCGGGCGCTGACGCTCGACGAACGGATGGAGCTGCAAACGCGGCTGCGCGAGGCCGGGTTCGATCCGGAAAAGATCGACGGGCGGATCGGGCCGCTCACCATCAACGCCGTGCGCGGATATCAGAAGAGCACTGGCGCGGTGCCGGACGGGTATGCCTCGCTGCGGGTGTTGGACGCGTTGCGGTAACGTAGGATCGGCGAAAAGATCCCGCCCCGGACTTGATCCGGGGCCTCATGCTCTCCACCAGAACGGAGCAAGGGGGCCCGAGGGAGAGGCCCCGGATCAAGTCCGGGGCGGGGGGATGCATGGTCAGTCGCAGTCGCCCTGCCTGAAACAGCGCAGAACCGCCGCCTTCTGCGCCGCGGTCGGATCGCGGTGCACATAGGCGGGGCACGGACCCACGATCATCTCGTAGCCATGCGCGCCCTGTTTCAGAAACGCGAGATAGTCGCCCGGCGCGATACTGCCGCACCAATGCGCCGCGCAGGTGAGCTGCACCGTCACCGTCCAATCGAAGGGGATCGTAAACCCGTCATGTCCCAGTCCCATCCCGGCGATCCGCGCCGTAAAGCTGACCGGGCTCTTTGCCCCGTCCGGCCCTGAAGGCGGCAACAGCGCCGGATCGAAGCTCAGCACGCCGTCGGCAACGACCCAGTTGTCCGGCGAGGCGGCGGCATTGGCGAAGTCCTGGATGACATTCGCGGGCGCGCAGCTCAGCGCCAGCGCGGGCTGCGCAAGGACCGACAGCGCCAAAGACAGACCAAGCGCCCGGATCACAGGTGATCCCGGAACCCGGCCAGCACCTTCTCATAGACGCTCCGCTTGAAGGGCACGATCTGGCTCACCACCTCGTCGGGCGCCAGCCAGCGCCAGGTGGAAAACTCCGGATGCTCGGTACGGATATTCACCTGCTCGTCGCTGCCGTGAAAGCGCAGCAGGAACCATTTCTGCTCCTGCCCCTTGTAGCGCCCTTTCCAGATGCGCGGCACGATGTGATGCGGCAGCTCATAGGGATACCACTCGTCGGATTCCGCCTCCACGGTCACCAGATCGGCGGGCACACCGGTTTCTTCCCAGAGCTCGCGCAGCGCCGCGTCGCGCGGCGCCTCGCCCTTGTCGACGCCGCCCTGGGGCATCTGCCAGGCGGGCTCTTCGCTGTCGATGCGCTGGCCGACAAAGACCTCGTTGTCGGCATTCACGAGCATCACCCCCACGCAGGGGCGATAGGGCAGTCGGGCAATCTCTTCGGGGGTCATGGCCTGTTCGTCAAATCGCTGGCGGAAAATGGAAAAGGGCGGGGTCTGCCCCGCCCTTCGCGCTTATTGCTGTTGCTCGGTCTCGAGAACGCTCAGACCCTTGAGGATGTCGATGGCATAGGCCAGCTGGTAATCCTCTTCGCGCAGCGCGGCGGAGGCCTCGGCCTTGGCGCGGTCTTCCTCGATCTGGCGGATCTCTTCCTCGCTCAGGCTGTCATTGTCGAGCCGGCCGCGCAGATCGGCCTCGGAGCGGGTGAACGGGTTCGCGGGCACGTCGTCTTCCTCGCTCTCGGGGCGGGCGCGGGGCTGTTCGACGACGATGTCGGGCGAGACGCCCAGCGCCTGGATCGAGCGGCCCGACGGCGTGTAATAGCGCGCCGTTGTCAGCCGCATGGCACCGTCGCCGCGCACCGGCATCACCGTCTGGACCGAGCCCTTGCCAAAGCTCTTGGTGCCCACGACCACCGCGCGACGGTGATCCTGAAGCGCACCGGCGACGATCTCGGAAGCGGAGGCGGAGCCGCCATTGATCAGCACGACCATCGGCTTGCCGCTGCTCAGATCGCCCTCGGAGGCGTTGTAGCGCTCGCCCTCGGCGAGGTTGCGGCCACGGGTGGAGACGATTTCGCCTTTTTCGAGGAAGGCGTCGGACACCTTGATCGCCTGGGTCAGCAACCCGCCGGGGTTGTTGCGCAGGTCGAGTACCACGCCGTTGATCTGATCGAGCCCGCCGGCCTCTTCGATACGCTCGGCCAGCCCTTCGGACATCTGAGTGAAGGTCTGGTCGTTGAAGGTGGTGACGCGCAGCACCACCGTGTCGCCTTCGAGACGGGTGCGGGCGGCGGTCAGCTTGATCTTGTCGCGGATGATCGAGACCTCGAAGGGCTCTTCCTCGCCCTCGCGCACGACGGTGATGAGGATCTCCGAGCCCACGGGCCCGCGCATCAGATCGACCGCCTCGTCGAGCGTCATGCCCAGCACCGACTCGCCGTCGACATGGGTGATGAAATCGCCCGCTTCGATCCCGGCCTCGTCGGCGGGGGTGTCGTCGATCGGCGAGACCACCTTGACGAACCCGTCCTCCTGCGTGACCTCGATGCCAAGCCCGCCGAACTCGCCACGCGTCTGCACGCGCATATCGGCGGCATCGTCCGGCGCCAGATAGCTGGAGTGCGGATCGAGCGAGGTGAGCATGCCGTTGATCGCGGCCTCGATCAGCTCGCCCTCGTCCACCTCCTCGACATATTGCGCGCGGATGCGCTCGAAGATGTCGCCGAAAAGATCGAGCTGTTCGTAAACGGAGGTCGATCGCGCTGATTCCTGCGCCAGCAACGGGCCCACGAATTGCGTGGTCGCGACAACGCCGGCGACCGTGCCGCCCAGCGCGGCCATCAGAAACTTGTTCATGCCCATATCATCCCTTGTCGCTTGCGAACCACGTCAGCGGGTCCACGGGTACATCGCCCTGCCTGACCTCTATATAGAGCGTTTCCGTGCGTCCAGCGCCACCCCCATCAACAGATGGTGACGGATTGTCCCCATCGCCGCCGCCCATCAGCCCGACGGGGCTGCCTTCCGGCAAAACTTCGCCGGCGCGGCCATAGACCGTGTCGAGCCCGGCGAAGACAAAGAGCAGATCCGGTTGCGGTTCGAGAATCGTCACCAGCCCGTAATCGAGCAGCGGGCCGCTGTAGCGCACCGTCGCCGCGGTGGGGGCCGCGACCAGCGCCCGCGGATGCGTGGCGATCACGATGCCCGGCCGGGCAACCCCCGCCGCGTCGGTCTCGCCGGCACGGCGCAGGATCTCGCCCTGCACCGGCAGCTCCAGCGTGCCCTTGCGGTCGCCCATCGGCGGCAGGTTGGTCAGCACCTCGTTATCGGCGATCTCCGAAAGGCCGCTGGCAAAGCCCTCCAGCGTCTCGGTGGAGGAGATCAGGATCGCCGTCTTCACCGCATCCTCGGTGAAGCGCCTGGGCAGGTCGGTGCGGTCGGCCACCGCCTGGCTGAGCTCGGTGCGCGCCTGCTGCACCCCGGAGAGCCCCTCCTGAAGCGTCTCCGCCGCGCTCTGTTGCAGCGCTCGCAGCGCGCTCACCTCGTCGAGATCGGCGCGCAGTTGCTGCGCCTCGGCGGTCAGCCCCGGCGTCACCGAGGCCAGCATCATTCCCGCTCGCGCGGCGCCCACCGGCCCCTGCGGATGCAGCATCGCCGCCGGTGCCGCCTTGCCGCCCATGCTGGAGAGCACGCCCAGTAACTGCGCGATCTCGCCCTCCTGGCTTTGCAGCCGGCGCGACAGTTCGGTCTCGCGGATGGCCGCGTCGCGCAGCCCCTCGCGCATGGCGGCGAGCCCGGCCTCATAGGCCTGCACCGTGCGGGTCAGCGCCCGCACCCGGTCGCGCGCGCTCTCTGCCTCGTCGAGCTGCACCGAGGCCTCTTCCAGCGCCTTGGCGGCGGCGCGCGCGGCCTCCGCCGAATCCTGCGCGAGGACCGGCGTGGCGAGCAGCGACAGGATCAGCGCCAGCCGTTTCACGAGGAGATCAGGCTCTTCCCGGTCATTTCCTCGGGCTGCGGCAGGTTCATCAACTGCAAGAGCGTCGGCGCCACATCGGCGAGCCGGCCGTCATGGAGTTGCGCGCCCTCGGGCCCGCCGAACAGGATCACCGGCACGAGATTGGTGGTATGCGCGGTGTGCGGGCCGTTGGTCGCATCGTCCCACATCGTCTCGCAATTGCCGTGGTCGGCGATCACGATCATCGCGCCGCCGACCTTCTCCAGCTCGGCCACCACCTTGCCGAGCCCGTCATCGACCGCCTCGCAGGCCTTGATCGCCGCGTCGAGATCGCCGGTATGGCCGACCATGTCGGGGTTGGCGAAATTGGTGACGATGAGGTCATAGCCCTTGTCGATCGCCTCGATAAATTTCTCCGCCACCTCCGGCTCGGACATCTCCGGTTGCAGATCGTAGGTCGCCACTTTCGGCGATTTCGGCATGAACCGGTCCTCGCCCTCTTCCGGCGTTTCCTTGCCGCCGTTGAGGAAGAAGGTCACATGCGGGTATTTCTCGGTCTCCGCCAGGCGGAACTGTTTCAGCCCGTGTTTCGCCACCCATTCGCCCAGCGTGTTGACGATCTCGCGCTTGGGATAGGCGGTGGCCATATAGGCGTTGTGATCGGTGGAATACTCGACCATGCCGAGCAGCGCACTCAGCTCGGGCTTCTCGCGTTCGAACCCGTCGAAACCCGGCGCGCCGATGGCCTTGAGGATCTCGCGCGCCCGGTCGGCACGGAAGTTGAGACAGAAGAGCCCGTCACCGGGCATCACGCCTTTGTAATCGCCGATCACCGTGGGCAACACGAATTCGTCGGTCACGTCCTGCGCATAGCTCTGGGAGACCGCCGTCACCGGGTCGGGCGCGGTCTCGCCCTTG
The DNA here is from genome assembly GCF_001975705.1 of Salipiger abyssi. Classification (NCBI taxonomy): domain Bacteria; kingdom Pseudomonadati; phylum Pseudomonadota; class Alphaproteobacteria; order Rhodobacterales; family Roseobacteraceae; genus Salipiger; species Salipiger abyssi. Next base: position 1,780,903 of record NZ_CP015093.1, on the reverse strand, counting down.
GCGAGGATCATCGCGTCATAGGCCTGTTCCACCCGCTCCCAGCGGTTGTCGCGGTCCATGGCGTAGTAGCGCCCGATCACCGTGCCGATGCTGGCACCCTCGGGCAGGCTCTCGGCCAGCGCCTTGACGAAACCCTCACCCGACTTCGGCGCCACGTCGCGCCCGTCGGTGATGGCATGCACGACGACGGTGCAGCCCAGATCGGTGATCATCTTCACCGCCGCCTTGATATGCTCGATATGCCCGTGCACGCCGCCATCCGAGACCACGCCCATCAGATGCGCGGTGCCGCTGGCGTCCTTCACCTTTGCCGCAAACGCCTTGATCGCGTCGTTGTCGAAGAAGGAGCCATCCTCGATGGCAAGGTCGATCTGGCCCAGATCCATCGCCACCACGCGCCCGGCGCCAATATTGGTATGGCCCACTTCCGAGTTCCCCATCTGCCCGGAGGGCAGCCCCACATCCGGCCCGAAGGTCACCAGCGTGGCATGCGGACAGCTGGCGTAGAGCCGGTCCATGGTGGGGGTGTTGGCGAGTTTGGGGGCGTTGTACGCGGTCTCGTCGCGGAGGCCCCATCCGTCGAGGATGGTCAGGACAACGGGTTTCGGCGTGGTCATGGGAGGAGCCCTTCTGAACGGCAGGTCAGGGGCGGTTTAGCAGGTGTGGTGGGGGATGTGGAGAAGCAAGTGTCTGGCAAGTGTTGCTACTTACGCAGCTCAGAAATTCTCTGGTACCTACCTACACATTCCTCAAATAGGTGTTGCACCCGAACCCACTCACTCGATTTCGGAAGGCGTGAAGAATCTTCAATAACGTCATTTAGCAGCAGGCCGAAAACAGTGTGAAGTTCCGTAATCAATGTGAGCGATTTTGACAGATTTTCACGCGCCGACAGCTGCCTCTTGGTACCAGGCAGCTGCTCAACATTGTCTACACCCTCTTCGCGCAACCGCTGCATGCCAACCAATGCTTCATATTCTGAGGTGTTTCCTCCAAGCTCCTTTAGCGCTCTCACAACTTTTGCCGCAGTACCCTGCTTCACTGGTTTTCCATGAAACAACTGATAGACGGTCCGCCTCGAAAGTTCAGCGCGGTCAGACAGCTCTGTAACCGTCACGCCCGCTTGAAAAAGCTTCTCTCGTAGCCCCGGTAGGGTCACTCCACTTGAGGATTTGCTCTGGTTCATAGCCTGCTCTCGTTTTCGAAACGGTAACGAACTGTACAGAATTTCACCAGAAGTATTTTCCACAAGAAACTCCGTGTCCTCCATATATCGGCACAAAACCTTCTTTTCGTCAATATATTGTATAAGCCCATGATGCCCGTGACACAAGAAACACACTTCGCCCAGAGCGAAGGACGCAAAGAGTGAGAGAAACTGTTATTTTTTGTAGAATTATCACACCAGTGTGACACACTTGAGGCACGCTCACCTCACTATCGCCTCGATTCTAGGAGCTGCCCAATGCCCGTTGCGATTGTCTTTGCCGCCGCAGTCTCTGCACTGCTCTCCGTCATAGAGCAGTTCATTCCCTATACAGGATCGGTCTTGCCGCTTACAGGAAATACGTTTGGTCAGTTCGGTGGGCTCATCGCCGCGAGCGTGGCCTTTCGCGCGCTGTCGAAGATCTTTTGGACATCCACCCCTCCCCGAAATTTGGATGGAGATGAATTCAAGAGTTCAAGGAATAACTCGCGGCGACCGCAGAAGCAGGAAAGTCAGTCTTCTGATGAAGACGATCTCCTGTTCTAGTCATCCCTGCAACGACTTCACCACCAGCTCCCCCTCCTCACGCGCCTTCATGGCCAGCGCCGCCGCATGGGCGCCCGCGGCGGTCGTGTAATAGGGGATCTTGTCATAGAGAGCGACCGAGCGGATCTCGCGGGAATCTTCCACGGCCGCTACGCCCTCGGTGGTGTTCAGCACAAGCTGGATGCCGCCGTCCTTCATCAGATCCACCACGTTCGGGCGTCCCTCATAGACCTTCTTGACCACCTCGCAGCTCAGCCCCGCGCCCTCGAAGAAGGCCGCCGTGCCGCGCGTCGCCACCAGTTTGAAGCCCAGATCGGACAGCACCCGTGCCGCCTCGGTCATCTCGGGGGTCTTGTCGTCGTCCTTGATCGAGAAGAACACCGCGCCCTCGGTCGGCAGATGCGTGCCGGCGCCCAGCTGCGCTTTCAAAAACGCGCGCGGGAAGGAGCGGTCCCAGCCCATGACCTCGCCGGTGGAGCGCATCTCCGGCCCCAGGATCGTGTCGACGCCGGGGAAGCGGGCAAAGGGCAGCACCGCCTCTTTCACCGAATACCAAGGCATGTTCGGGTCGGCGAGCGTCATCGGGTCGGCGATGGGCAGATCGGTGTCGTAATCCGCATCCGCCGGGTAATCCTCGCGCAGCGGGAAGGCCGAGAGCTTTTCGCCCGCCATGATCCGCGCGGCGATGGAGGCGATGGCCGAATCCGTCGCCTTGGCCACGAAGGGCACGGTGCGCGAGGCACGGGGGTTGACCTCGATGAGATAGATCTCGCCGTCCTTGATGGCGAATTGCACATTCATCAGGCCCACAACATGTAGCGCCTTGGCCAGCGCCTCGGTTTGGGTCTTGATCTCGCCGATCACGTCGGAAGACAGCGAATAGGGCGGCAGAGAGCAGGCCGAGTCGCCCGAATGCACGCCGGCCTCTTCGATATGCTGCATGATGCCCGCCACATGCACGGCCTCGCCGTCGCAGAGCGCGTCCACGTCCAGTTCCACCGCGCCGGAGAGGTAGCTGTCGAGCAGCACCGGGCTGTCGCCCGAGACCACGACGGCCTCTTTGATGTAGCGTTCCAGATGCGCCATGTCGCGCACGATCTCCATCGCTCGGCCACCCAGCACATACGAGGGGCGGATGACCAGCGGGAAGCCGATCTCCTCGGCGATGGCCAGCGCCTGCGCGTCGGTGGAGGCGATGCCGTTCTTGGGCTGCTTGAGGCCGAGCTGGTTGATCAGCGCCTGGAACCGCTCGCGGTCTTCGGCAAGGTCGATGGCGTCGGGTGTGGTGCCGAGGATCGGGATGCCCTCGGCCTCCAGCGCATTGGCGAGCTTCAGCGGCGTCTGGCCGCCGAACTGCACGATCACGCCGTGCAGCGTGCCGTTCGACTGCTCGACCCGCAGGATCTCCATGACATGCTCGAAGGTCAGCGGCTCGAAATAGAGCCGGTCGCTGGTGTCGTAATCGGTCGAGACGGTCTCGGGGTTGCAGTTGACCATGATGGTCTCGTAGCCCGCGCCGGTGAGGGCGAAACAGGCGTGGCAGCAGCAATAGTCGAACTCGATGCCCTGACCGATCCGGTTCGGACCGCCGCCGAGGATGACGACCTTTTTCTTGTCCGAGGGCCGCGCCTCGCATTCCACCTCGCCCATCATCGGCTCTTCATAGGTGGAGTACATGTAGGGGGTCTGCGCCTCGAATTCGGCGGCGCAGGTGTCGATGCGCTTGAAGACAGCGGTGACGCCGAGGCCGACGCGGCGCTTGCGCACGTCCTTTTCCGAGAAGCCGGTGAGTTTCGCCAGCCGCGCGTCGGTGAAGCCCAGCATCTTGAGCGCGCGCATGCCCTCTTCGTCCTGCGGCAGGCCGTTTGCGCGGACCTCTTCCTCGGCCTCGACGATCTCGCGGATCCGGGCGAGGAACCAGGGGTCGAACATGGTGACGCCGTGGATCTCGTCATCGCTCAGGCCGTGGCGCATCGCCTGGGCAATGGTGCGCATGCGGTCGGGGGTCTGCTGGGAGATCGCCTTGATGACGGCGGATTTCTCGGGCGCGCCGTCGATCTCCACCTCGTCGAAGCCGGTCAGGCCGGATTCCATCGAGGCCAGCGCCTTTTGCAGCGACTCGTGGATGGTGCGGCCGATGGCCATGGCCTCGCCCACCGATTTCATCGCGGTGGTGAGATAGGGCTCGGAGCCGGGGAATTTCTCGAAGGCGAATTTCGGGATCTTGGTGACCACATAGTCGATGGTCGGCTCGAAGCTGGCCGGGGTCACCTTGGTGATGTCGTTGTCGAGCTCGTCGAGCGTGTAGCCCACCGCCAGCTTGGCGGCGATCTTGGCGATGGGGAAGCCGGTGGCCTTGGAGGCCAGCGCCGAGCTCCGCGACACGCGCGGGTTCATCTCGATCACCACCATGCGGCCGTTTTCCGGGTTCACCGCCCATTGCACGTTGGAACCGCCGGTCTCCACGCCGATCTCGCGCAGCACGGCGATCGAGCCGTTGCGCATGATCTGGTATTCCTTGTCGGTCAGCGTCAGCGCCGGGGCCACGGTGATCGAGTCGCCGGTATGCACGCCCATCGGATCGACGTTTTCGATGGAACAGACGATGATCGCATTGTCCGCCTTGTCGCGGACGACCTCCATTTCATACTCTTTCCAGCCGAGCAGCGACTCGTCCACGAGGATCTGGTTCACCGGCGAGGCATCCATGCCCGAGCGGCAATAATGGATGTAGTCCTCCCGGTTATAGGCCACGCCGCCGCCGGTGCCGCCGAGCGTATAGGCGGGGCGGATAATGGCGGGCAGGCCGATCTCTTCGAGCGCGTCCAGCGCGATTTTCACGCCTGCGTCCAGATCCGCCTTGCCATCGGCTTTCTGCGGGGCGGTGACGATGGTGGCGGCGGGGTTTTCCAGCCCGATCCGGTCCATTGCCTCGCGGAACAGCGCGCGATCCTCGGCCATTTCAATGGCTCCGCGCTTGGCACCGATCATCTCGACGCCGAATTTCTCCAGAACGCCCATCTCTTCGAGCTTCAACGAGGTGTTGAGACCGGTCTGCCCGCCCATGGTGGGCAGCAGCGCGTCGGGGCGCTCTTTCTCGATGATCTTGGCGACCACCTCGGGGGTGATCGGCTCGATATAGGTGGCGTCGGCCAGTTCCGGGTCGGTCATGATCGTGGCGGGGTTCGAGTTCACCAGGATCACCCGGTAGCCCTCTTCGCGCAGCGCCTTGCAGGCCTGGGCACCGGAATAGTCGAACTCGCAGGCCTGACCGATGATGATGGGCCCTGCGCCGATGATCATGATGGATTTGATATCGGTTCTCTTGGGCATTTTTCGACCTCTGTTCTGGCGCGTTCGTCAGGCATGGGGCAACGGGCGGGGGGAGTCGCCGCTGCCCGCAAATTGTCGTGCGTTATAGACAAGCGCGATGCCCGTGCAACCCCAATCGGTGCAGCAGACGGCAACAGCGCAGCCAAGAATTTTCGTACGAAAATTCTTGGCTGCGCTCTGGTGATCCAGAGACGGAGAGAGCCGCGGACTATTGCGCCGCGTGCAGCATGTGACCGTGGCGATCCTGATAGAGATAGTCCCGCGTCGTCGGCACCGCGTATTGCTTGTGCGCCAGCTGGAGGTGGAACACACCCTGCCGCGTCTCCTCGAATGTGGCCTCGCAGGCCACGAGGTAAAAGCGCCACATGCGTACAAAGCGCTCGTCATACATCTCGCGCACCTTCGGCAGCGCCGCCTCGAAGCGCTGGCGCCAGTGGTTCAGCGTCGGGCCGTAATGGCCGCGCAGGATCTCCACATCGGTACACCAGAGCCCCGAGCGCTCCACCGCCGCCGAGACCTCGGAGAGGTTGGGAATATAGCCACCGGGGAAGATGTACTTGTCGATCCAGCTCGACGTGGCGCCGGGCGGCGAGACATGGCCGATCGTGTGGATCAGCGAGATCCCGTCATCCTCCAGCAGGTCGTTCACCTTGGAGAAATATTCGCGCAGATGCGGATAGCCCACATGCTCCAGCATGCCGACGCTGACGATCCGATCGAAGCGTTCGCCGATCTTGCGGTAATCGAGCAGCCGGAACTCGACCCGGTCGGCCAGCCCCGCCGCCTCGGCGCGCTTCTGTGCCGTGGCGAGCTGGTTTTCCGACAGCGTCACCCCGGTGACCCGCGCGCCGAAATCGCGCGCCAGCGTCAGCGCCATCCCGCCCCAGCCGCAGCCGATATCCAGCACCCGCATGCCGCGCTCGATATGCAGCTTGCGGGCGATATGCGCCTTCTTGGCGCGCTGCGCATCCTCCAGGCTCATCTTCGGATCGGCGAAATAGGCGCAGGAATACTGCATGTCCTCATCGAGGAAGAGCCGGTAGAGATCGTCCGAAATATCGTAGTGATGCTGCACGTTGCGTGCCGAGCGCAGCGGATTGTTGCGCTGCGCCACCCCGCGCAGCCAGCCGCGCAGCGCATGCGCGATATTGAACCAGGCCGGCATTCGCCCCTGCGCCTGATTGCGCACCAGCAGCGCCACGAAATCGTAGAGCTCCTGCGGCGGCACTTCGATCCGCCCGTCCATATAGCCCTCGCCCAGCGCCAGCACCGGGCGCAGGGCCAGTTCCCTGATTATGCCATCATCCTTCAGCGTCACATTGGCATGCGGCCCGTCCCCGGGTCCGTAGCTGCGATGTGATCCGTCCGGCCAGGTGACCCCCAGCCCTCCCGTCACGATCAGACGCCGAAGCATTTGGTCCATCACGGCGTTCCACATCGTCACCCCCCGTGACCTGTTCTGCCAAATCGACTCAAAACGCTTGGAATCGTAAAAACGTTAACGAATGTTATCTCAGACCGGAATTCTGGACAAATCAAGGGCCCTTCCCTTGACTTCCTCGCCGGTCCCTTGTGTATCGGCGCCTAGTTTTTCCGCACAGACCGGGATCTGAGATCATGCACGCCTACCGCTCGCACACCTGCGCCGCGCTGACCAAAGAGAATGTCGGCGACACCGTCCGCCTCTCGGGCTGGGTGCATCGCATCCGGGATCACGGCGGCATCCTCTTCATCGACCTGCGCGACCATTACGGCCTGACCCAGGTGCTCTGCGATCCGGATTCGCCGGTCTTCGCCGAGGTCGAGAAGGTGCGCAGCGAATGGTGCATCCGCATCGACGGCGTGGTGAAGGCTCGCGACGAGAGCCTGGTGAACCCCAAGCTGCCCACCGGCGAGATCGAGGTCTTCGTGCGCGATCTCGAAGTGCTGGGCGCCTCGCAGGAACTGCCGCTGATGGTCTTCGGCGAGCAGGAATACCCTGAGGAAACCCGCCTGCGCTATCGCTATCTCGACCTGCGCCGCGAAGAGATGCAGCGCTCGATGACCCTGCGTTCCGACGTGGTCGCCTCCATGCGCCGCCGGATGTGGGACAAGGGCTTCCGCGAATACCAGACGCCGATCATCACCGCATCGTCGCCCGAGGGCGCGCGCGACTTCCTGGTGCCCTCGCGTCTGCACCCGGGCAAGTTCTACGCGCTGCCGCAGGCGCCGCAGCTTTTCAAGCAGCTGATCATGGTGTCGGGCTTCGACAAGTATTTCCAGATCGCGCCGTGTTTCCGCGACGAAGATCCGCGTGCCGACCGCTCGCCCACCGATTTCTACCAGCTCGACATGGAGATGAGCTTTGTCTCCCAGCAGGACGTGTTCGACACGATCTCGCCGGTGATCGCGGGCATCTTCGAGGAATTCGGCGAGGGCGCGAAAGTCGACGATCCGGCGAGCTGGCCGCAGATCCCCTATGCCGAGGCGGCGCTGAAATACGGCACCGACAAGCCCGACCTGCGCAACCCGATCGAGATGCAGGACGTGTCCGAGCATTTCCGCGGCTCCGGCTTTGCGATCTTCGCCAAGCTGCTGGAGCAGGAGGGCACCGAGATCCGCGCCATTCCGGCGCCGACCGGCGGCTCGCGCAAGTTCTGCGACCGGATGAACGCCTTTGCCCAGAAAGAGGGTCTGCCCGGGATGGGCTATATCTTCTGGCGGGAGGTACAGAACCCTGAAGGCAGCATAGCGTGTGAGGATGCACTAAATGCAATGCTCGAGGGCAAAGATATCTCGGGAACGGACGCCTCGCGGGTCGAGTCGATGACGCAAACCGAAGAGCGACAGGCGCTTCTGAAGAAGATCTACGACCTTCACAAAACTGGTGATGCGTTTGACAGGGAAGCTGCGAAGAACATCGTCAAGCAGCTCTTTTCTAAGACCAAAATGGAAGCCGCCGGCCCGCTGGCCAAGAATATCGGCCCCGAGCGCACCGAGGCGATCCGCCAGCAGCTTGGGCTCGGCGTCGGCGATGCGGCCTTCTTCCTCGGCGGCAAGCCCGCCGGCTTCCAACGCGTGGCCGGCAAGGCGCGCGACGTGATCGGCGAAGAGCTTGGCCTCACCGACACCAACCGTTTCGCCTTTGCCTGGATCGTGGATTTCCCGATCTACGAGAAGGACGAGGAGACCGGCGCGGTCGATTTCGAGCACAACCCGTTCTCGATGCCGCAGGGCGGCATGGCGGCGCTGGAAGGCGACCCGCTGAACGTGCTGGGCTATCAGTACGATCTGGCCTGCAACGGCTACGAGCTGGTCTCGGGCGCGATCCGGAACCACAAGCCGGAGATCATGCTCAAGGCGTTCGAGCTGGCGGGCTATGGCGAGGACGAGGTGAAGAAGCGTTTCGCCGGGCTCTACACCGCGTTCCAGTACGGCGCCCCGCCGCACGGTGGCTGTGCTGCCGGGATCGACCGGATCGTGATGCTGCTGGCCGGCACCTCGAACATCCGCGAGGTCATCATGTTCCCGATGAACCAGCGCGCCGAGGATCTGATGATGCAGGCGCCCTCCGAGCCGAGCTCGGATCAGCTCATGGAACTGTCGCTGCGAGTGATCCCGCAGGAATGACGAAAAGGCGCCTTCGGGCGCCTTTTTTGTTGTCGATGATTGGGGTTCGCCGGGGTCAGGCGTGCGCTCGTGGGTCCGGGAGTGCGTTTCAACCTATGAGTCAGCGCCCGTGGGAGGCGCAGAGGCCCCGGATCAAGTCCGGGGCGGGAGGCTCTTGTGGCTCACGCCCCGGACCTGATCCGGGGCCTCACCCTGTCCAGCCGTCGCCAACCCGCCGGGATCGACCCGTAGGGTTGGGCAATCCGCGCACCCCCTCACCCCTCAGCCGCGAGATCGTTGAGGATCGGACAATCCGGCCGGTTGTCGCCATGACAGGCCTCCACCAGCCGTGCCAGCGTGTCCTGCATCTGGCGAAGCTGGGCGATCTTTTCCTCGATCCGGTGCAGATGCTCGCTCGCCAGCGCCTTCACATCGGCGCTCTCGCGGGCCTCGTCCTCGTAGAGCCCCAGCAGCGTGCGGCAATCCTCGATGGTGAACCCGAGCGCCCGGGCGCGGGCGAGAAAGGCCAGCTTGTGCAGATCCTGCTCGCTGAAGGCGCGGTAGCCGTTGGCGCTGCGATGCGGCCTCACGAGGCCGATATCCTCGTAGTAGCGGATCGTCTTGGCCGGCAGCCCGGCGCGTTCCGAGACCTGTCCGATATTCATTCCGCAGGCTCCATTTCCAGTCGCGGCGCCGGTTGCGCACCGCGCCCGCCACCCATGACCGGCGACAGCCGCCGCAGCCGCAGCGCATTCGACAGCACAAAGACCGACGACAGCGCCATGGCGCCGGCCGCCAGCATCGGCGACAGCAGCACGCCGAAGGCCGGGTAGAGTGCCCCGGCGGCCACCGGGATCAGCGCGACGTTGTAGCCGAAGGCCCAGAACAGGTTCTGCCGGATATTGCGCAGCACCGCGCGGCTCACATGGAAGGCCTCGACCACGCCCGACAGCTCGCCCGAGACCAGCACCACATCAGCGCTTTCGATGGCGACATCGGTGCCGGTGCCGATGGCGATACCGACCTCGGCCTCGGCCAGCGCCGGCGCGTCGTTGATGCCGTCGCCGACAAAGCCCACCGCTCCGAAGCGCGCGCGCAGCGCCTTGACCGCCGCCAGCTTGCCCTCGGGCAGCACCTCGGCCTCCACATGGTCGATGCCCAGCTCGCCCGCGATGGCCTGCGCGGTGGCGCGCGTGTCGCCGGTGATCATCGCCACCTTGATGCCCTGCGCATGCAGCGCCTCGACGGCGGCGCGGGCGCCGGGCTTCACCCGATCGGCCACGGCAAACACCCCGGCGATCCCGCCATCCACCGCCACCAGAACCGGCGTCTGACCGGCCTGCGCGATCTCGTCATGCGCGGCGGCCAGCACGCCCAGGGCGATGCCCTCGCGGTCCATCAGCCGTTTCGCACCGACCAGCAGCGCCCGGCCCTCGACCGTGGCGCGCAGCCCGTGCCCGGCGATGGCCTCGCTCGCCTCGGGCTGGCTCAGCGCACCGTCCGAGGCCTGTTCCAGCGCCCGCGCAATCGGGTGCTCCGAGCCCTGCTCGGCGCTCGCCGCCAGCCGCAGCAGCGCGTCCGCGTCCCAGCCCGGAGCGGCCTCCGAGCGCAGCAGCGCCGGTTTGCCCTCGGTCAGCGTGCCGGTCTTGTCGAAAGCCACCACCTTGCAGGAGTCCAGCGTCTGCAACGCGTCGCCCTTGCGGAACAGCACCCCGAGCTCGGCGGCGCGGCCCGTGCCCACCATGATCGAGGTCGGCGTGGCCAGCCCCATGGCGCAGGGGCAGGCGATGATCAGCACCGAGACCCCGGCCACCAGCGCCAGCGTCAGCGCGGGCGAGGGGCCGAAGATCATCCAGATCACAAAGGTCAGCGCCGCGGCAGCCATGACGGCGGGCACGAACCACACCACGACCTTGTCGGCCAGCGCCTGGATCGGCAGCTTGGCGCCCTGCGCGTCCTCGACCATCGAGATGATCCGCGCCAGCATCGTGTCGGCGCCCACGGCGGTGGCGCGGAAGCTCAGCGCTCCCTGCCCGTTCACCGTGCCGCCCACAACCGTGTCGCCGGGACCCTTGCCCACCGGCACCGGCTCGCCGGTGATCATGCTCTCGTCGATATAGCTGGTGCCGGTCAGAAGCTCGCCATCGACCGCGATACGCTCGCCCGGGCGCACATGCACCACATCGCCCAGCGCCACTTCGTCGATGGCAATCTCGGAGATCTGGCCCTCGCGCTCGACCCGCGCGGTGGCCGGGCGCAGCCCCACCAGCCGCTTGATCGCAGCCCCGGTGCGGCCCTTGGCCCGCGCCTCCAAGAAGCGGCCCAGCAGGATCAGGGTGACGATCACGCCGGCGGCCTCGAAATAGACCGCGCGGGTGCCCTCGGGCAGCAGCCCGGGCAGGAACAGCGCCACGGTGGAATAGGTCCAGGCCGCGAGCGTGCCCAGCGCCACCAGCGAGTTCATATCCGGCGCGCCCTTGAAGAGCAGCGGCAGCCCAACCTGATAAAAGCGCCGTCCCGGCCAGACCAGCACGGCGGTGATCAGCACGAATTGCAGCAGCCACGACGCCTGCTGCCCGATGCTGTTCATGATCACCTCGTGAAAGCCGGGAATGAAATGCCCGCCCATCTCGATCACGAAGACCGGCAGGGTCAGCACCCCCGCCACGATCAGATCGCGCGTCAGCGCCCGGTGTTCCGCCGCCTTATGCGCCTCGCGCTCGGCGCTGTCGTCGCCGGCAAGATGCGCCTTGTAGCCCGCGTCGCTCGCCGCGCGCGCCAGCGTAACCCCGTCGACGCTGCCCGCGAGAATCCGCACCTCGGCGGTTTCGCTCGCGAGGTTCACATTGGCCGACAGCACCCCCGGCACCGCGTTCAGCGCCTTTTCGACGCGGTTCACGCAGGAGGCGCAGCTCATGCCCTCGATCGCCAGCTTCACCTGGGCCTCGCGCGCCGGGTAGCCGGCGCTTTTCAGCGCGTCGCGCAGCGTGGCAAGTCCCGCCGTGCCCTCGACCTTCGCCATCTTGCTGGCGAGGTTCACGCTCGCCTCGTCGACCCCCGGCACCGCGGCCAGCGCCTTCTGCGCACGGCCGGCACAGCCGCCGCAATTCAGCTTGGTCACCTCGAAACGTATGCTCTGGCCAGCCATGACCCGACTCCCGAAATCTGTCTATGGCCGGGATATACTCCTTCCAGTCACTGGAAGGTCAAGGGGCAGCGCAGCCGCTCCCGGCATTCCTCGCACAGAAGCGGCAGGCCCATGCGCTCGCCCGCCGCCACCAGCGGCAGGATCGCCTGCGGCGTGACCAGCATCGTCGCCTCGGCCAGCGCGAGATCGCGGTCCTGCTCCGATGCGAGCAGCACGAACCGGGCCAGGCTGCGCTCGTCGTCGCTGACGCCCTGGGCATCGGCGGGCAAGATCAGCGGCGCGTGCCAGCCGTGGCGGTGCAGCAGCGCCATGAGCTGCTCGAACCCGCCGACACAGTAACGCGCCCGCGCCGTGCCAAGCACATCCGCCAGCGCGGCCTCGAGCCGCGCGGGATCGTGGCGCTGCCGCAGCATCTGCACCACACGCCATTCCGGCGCCCGCATCGCGGGGCCGAGGGGTTCGAACCATTCGTGACGCATGTGTCTCCTCCAGCCAGACAACGCCCAGATTCCGGGCTCACCCGCGATGGGCTGGCTGGACAGGAAAAACCTGACTTATTTTATCGGATAAATCAAGCGCTCCCGCCGACACCCGCCTCGGCGGCGATCTGGGCGCGGGATTTCCGGGCGCGTTCGGTGGCGGATTTCAGCTGACCGCAGGCCGCCATGATATCCTCGCCGCGCGGTGTGCGGATCGGCGAGGCATAGCCCGCCTTGTGCACGATGTCGGCGAATCGCTCGATCCGCTCCCAGTCCGAGCGCTGATAGGGCGCGCCGGGCCATTCGTTGAAGGGGATGAGGTTGATCTTGGCCGGAATGCCCTTGATCAGGTTGATCAGCCGGCGCGCATCGGCGTCGCTGTCGTTCACATCCTTGAGCATCACGTATTCAAAGGTGATGCGCTCGGAGTTCGACAGGCGCGGATATTCGCGCAGCGCGTTCAGCAGCTCTTCGATGTTCCAGCGCTTGTTGATCGGCACCAGCTTGTTGCGGGTCTCGTCGGTGGTGGCGTGAAAGCTCACCGCCATGAGACAGCCGATCTCCTCGGCGCAGCGGGCGATCTCCGGCACCACGCCAGAGGTCGAGAGCGTGATGCGGCGGCGCGACAGCGCGATGCCCTCGCCATCCATGGCGATCTTCATCGCGTCGCGCACATTGTCGAAATTATAAAGCGGCTCGCCCATGCCCATCAGCACGATGTTGGACAGCAGCCGCGGCCCGTTCTCTCCGGTGCCGGTGCCCGGCGCGGGCCATTCGTCCAGATCGTCGCGCGCCAGCATGATCTGGCCGACGATCTCTCCGGCGGTCAGGTTGCGCACCAGCTTCTGCGTGCCTGTGTGGCAGAAGGAACAGGTCAGCGTGCAGCCCACCTGGGACGAGATGCACAGCGTGCCCCGGTCGGTTTCGGGGATATAGACCACCTCGACCTCATGGCCGCCGGCAATGCGCACGAGATATTTCCGCGTGCCATCCGCCGAGACCTGTTTCGAGACGATCTCGGGCAGCGCGATCTGGAAATTGGCATCCAGCCTGGCACGGTAGTCTTTCGCCAGGTTGGTCATCTGGGCGAAATCGCGCACGCCCCAGTGATAGAGCCATTGCCAGATCTGGTTGACCCGCATCTTCGCCTGCTTCTCGGGCGTGCCGATCTCGATCAGCGCCGCGCGCAGCCCGTCGCGGGTGAGACCTATGAGGTTCACCTTGCCGCCCTCCGGCTGCTTGCGGGGAATCGTCACCACGTCCTGCGTGATCGGCGCATCTGCGGCCATCTCGGTCGTCCTTTGGCTGAGGAAGCCTGCTCCATACAGGATTCGTGCTGAGAAACAAAGGGGCGGTAGGGCGCGGTTTCAAGACCCGGCCATTGCCGCGCTCGCCCGGCCTCGCGCAGATTTTGCGTATTTGGAAAGAGAAGAAACACAAGGCGCGCACCTGCCACCTTCTTCTCTTTGACAAATACGCCTGCTGAAACCATCCGGCCCGCGCCCCGCCCAAGACAACGTGCGACCCCGTAGGGTGGGCAATCTTGCCCACCGCACCCCCTAGAACCGCTCCAGCAACCGCTCCAGATACTCAAGCTCCGCCTCGGGGCGCTCGCCCTCACCGCTGCGGCGGCGGATCTCGTCGAGCAGTTCGCGGGCGCGACGATAGACATCCTCGTCCTGCACCATGTTCTCATCGGTGCCGATCTGACCGTTCGCGCCCGAATTGCGCCCCAGCGGATCGCGCTGCTGGCCCGGGTTGCCGCCCTGCGCCTGGCCCTGCTGACCCTGATTCTGCTGTTGCTGCTGCGCCATCGCCTCGCCGAGATTGCGCATGCCCTCGCGCAGCGCCTCCATCGCCTGACTCTGCTGGTCGATCGCCCCGGCGAGATCGTCCTCGCGCAGCGCTTCCTCGGCGCCGTCCATCGCCTCTTCGGCACGGCGCAGCGCGTCACGCGCCGCCTCGCCCGGCTCGGTTCCGGCGCCGGGCAGGTTCTGACGCTGACGATTCAGCTCGCCGCGCAGCGCCTGCTGGCGGTCGGCAAGGCTGTCTCCCAGCGACTGCTGGCCGCCCTGCCCCTGCTGACCCTGTTCGGTGCCCTGACCCTGGCCCTGCTGCTGACCCTGACCGTCGCGCCCCTCTTCGCCATCGCGGCCCTGACCCTGACCGGACTGGCCCTGCGGCTGACCCTGTTGGCCTTGCTGGCCCTGCGGCCCCTGCTGGCCGGGGTTGAACTGCTCCTGAAGATCGCGGAAGGCGTCGTCCGAGAGCCCCTGCTGCTCGCGCAGCGTCTCGCCCAGCCCCTCCATCGCCTGCTCGCCCGGCGACTGGCCCTGCTGGCCCTGGGTGACCTGCATGTTCTCCATCATCTGCTGAAGCTGCTCCAGCGCCTCCTGCGCCTCGGCCATGCGGCCCTGCTCCATCAGCTCCTGGATGCGGTCCATCATGCGCTGGAGATCGTTCTGGCTCATCTCCATCATGTCCTGAGACTGCGCCATCTCGGGATTCTGCTCGCCCTGCTGCTGCGCTTGCCGCGAAAGCTGCCGGAGGTAATCGTCGGTGGCCTCGCGCAGCTCCTGCATCAGCTCGGCGATCTCCTGCTCCGAAGCGCCGTTCTTCATCGCCTCGGTCAGCCGCTCCTGCGCGCGCTGCAACCGCTCCAGCGCCGAGGCCAGATCGCCCTCTTCGAGAATCAGCGCCAGATCCCACATGGCGCGAGCCAGCTCTTCCTGTGCCGCATCGTCCATCGCCGGGCCCGCCGCCTCCAGACGGCGCAGGATGGTGCGCAGCCGCAGATAGGGCACCGCCGAGCGGAACACGTCGTCGGGCTCATGGCTGATCGCGCGCAGGATCCGCGCGATCTCGGGCACGTTCTCGCGCGTCCAGAGCAACGCCCGGCGCTGCTCGATGACCGCCGCCGCCATCGGATCGAAGAAGCGCCGCCCCGGCAGGGTGATCACCTCCATATCCGACACGCCGCGCTGCCCGGCCTCGTCCTCGACGCTCAGCTCCAGCCGCACCGGCAGATTGGCCCAGGGATGTTCCGAGAAATTCTCCACCAGCGTTTCGGTAAATTCCGCCCGGTCGCCGGCGATGGGCATGGGCAGCGGCACCTCGATCGGATCGCGCGGCTCGGGCTCGGTCGCCAGCAGATAGCGCCGGTCGGCCTCCTCCAGCGCCAGGGTGATCCGGGCACGGCCCGCGACCACACCGTAATCGTCCGACGCGGCAAAGGGGATCTGCGCATCGCCCTCATAGCTCGATTCGATCTCGCCCTCGCGCGCCACCGTCGGCGCGGTATCGGCCTTCATGCTGATCTCCCAGGCGCGCCCGCCCGGCCCGTCAATGGCCAGCCGCCCGGAACGCACCACGGCGAAATCCTGCGCTGTCTCCTGCTGCGCCTCGGGCACCGGCGCGCGATCCGAGACATCTTCCTCGACGCTCAGCGAGCCGACCTCGCCATACATGCGCAGGGTGATCTGCGCGCCCTCGGGCACGTCGATGCCCGGCGCGGTGATGTCGTTGAGATAGACCGAGGGCAGACGGGTATAGCCCGGCGGCTCCATCCAGCCCTCCCAGGCGGGGCCGGAGACCAGATCCACCCCGCTCGGCCCCATCGCCGTCACCGAGGACACCCGCAGGAAAGACCCAAAGACCAGCGCCGCCACGAACGCCAACAGCGCCACATAGCGCAGCGCGAACGGGTCCGCCCTGGCCACCCGCAGATCCGGCTCCACCGGCTTTGCCTCCGCCAGCCGCGCCCGCATGCGCGCCTGATGCGCCTGCCAGACCGCCTGCGAGCCGAGATCCGCCGCGCCGATGGCCTGATCGTCCAGCGCCGCCTGAATCGGATTGCCCCGCATCGTCGCGTCGAGCCGCGCCAGCGCCTCCTCCCGCGTCGGGAATCGCAGCATCCGCACGCCGCGCCACAGCGCCCAGAGCAGCGCCGCGGCAAAGCCCGCGCCCGCGACCCAGACCCATTCCACGGCGACGAGATCCTGCACCCCCAGCATCAAAAGCCCCAGCGCCGCCAGCAGCAGCGACCAGAGCGGCCAGAAGGCACGGGTGATCCGCTCCGCCGACATGCCCCAGAGGGTCAGGCGCAGCGGCCATCTGATCGGTGTCAGGATATCCGGGGGCGGTGTGCCCTTCTCGGCCATGCGGGTCTCCTGCGGTCGGGGCCGCAGGAAGGATGCCCTACAGCCACTCGGGAAGGCTATCGCGGTTTATGATCTCGTCAAAGCTCGGTCTGGCGCGAATGACAGCGAATTGATCGTCTTTCACCAGAACCTCGGGGATCAGTGCCCGCGTATTGTACTCGCTCGACATCACCGCGCCATAGGCCCCAGCCGAACGGAAGGCCACCAGATCGCCTTCGCCCACGGCGGGCATCATACGCCCCTTGGCAAAGGTATCGCCGGTCTCGCAGACCGGACCGACGATGTCGTAGGGCGCCTGCTCCACCGCCGCCGCGGGCTCCACCACCGGCACGATATCGTGATGCGCCTCATACATGGCGGGCCGGATCAGATCGTTCATCGCGGCGTCGAGAATCAGGAAATCCCGCCCCTCGCCTTCCTTCAGATAGATCACCCGGCTGACCAGAATCCCAGCATTGCCAGCAATCAGCCGCCCCGGCTCGATCTCGATCTCGCAGCCCAGATGCCCCAGCTCGCGCTCGATCAGCCGGCCATATTCAACCGGCAGCGGCGGCGCCTCGTTGCTGCGGGTATAGGGAATCCCCAGACCCCCGCCGAGATCCAGCCGGCTGATCTCGTGCCCGTCGCCGCGCAGGGCCTGCGTCAGCTCCGCCACCTTGCGATAGGCCTGCGCAAAAGGCTCAAGCTCGGTGAGCTGCGAGCCGATATGCACGTCGATCCCCACCACTTTCAGCCCCGGCAGCGCCGCCGCCTCGGCATAGACAGCGCGGGCGCGGGCAATCGGAATGCCGAACTTGTTCTCGCTCTTGCCGGTGGCGATCTTGGCATGGGTCCTGGCGTCGACATCGGGGTTCACCCGCACGGTTACCGGCACCTCCACGCCCATCGACGCCGCGATCTCGGAAATCGCCCGCATCTCCGGCTCGCTCTCGATATTGAACTGCCGGATGCCGCCCTCCAGCGCCGTGCGGATCTCCTCGCGGGTCTTGCCCACGCCCGAGAACACGATCCGCTCGCCCGGCACACCGGCGGCCCTGGCGCGCGCATATTCCCCGCCCGAGACCACATCCATGCCGGCACCGGCCTCGGCCAGCGTCTTCAGGATCGCCTGGTTCGAGGCCGCCTTCATCGCATAGCACACAAGATGCGGCCCCCAGGCCAGCGCCTCGTCGAAGAGCCGGAAATGCCGCAGCAGCGTCGCGGTGGAATAGATATAGACCGGCGTGCCCACGGCGGCGGCGATCTCCGCCACTGGCACATCCTCGGCATAGAGCTGCCCGTCACGATAGAGAAAATGATCCAAGCCCGCCTCCTGCGCTCACCGCGCCGCCATAGCGCAAGCCCATGACCCGCGCCACCCTCCGGCTTTCATCTTTCTGCAAATACTCACATTACAGCCCCCGCCAGAGGCACGGCGGCAGAGTGCGCGTCACGACGGCCACGGGCTCCGAGCAGACGGCCATAGGCCGACGGCGAGACGACATGCGCGCGCCCAGGGGCGCGCACCGCAAGATCACACCGGGCGCGAGCGGAACCAGAGATAAAGCGGCAGACCGCAGCTCACGCCGATGAGGCAGGTGGCGGGAATCGCCCAGAGCGCCGTCCAGTTCCGCCGCACCGCCACTTCCGCGAGGATCCACAGCACCAGCACCAGCGCCGAGATCACCAGGTCCCAGCTCAGCCCGCGCGTGGCCCCGTTGGCCATCCACGCCGCCACCATGCCGGACACCGACCAGCCATTGCCCGCCAGCCAGCCCAGCAGATGAAACAGCGGATGCACCGCGCCCCAGAGCGCCAGCGCCAGCCAGAGATGCCGCAGCCGCAGGCTCACCGGCCCGCGACCCCCATCGAGGCAGAGCCAGAGATTGTGATCCCCGGTTCCGGCGCGGGCTCCGGCGGCACCGGATCGCCATCGGCGCCGCAGCCCGCCAGAAGCGCGACCATGCTGAGGACAATAAGCGGTCTCATGCCAGGATCTCCTTCCAGCGCGCAACCTGCTCGCGCACCCGCGCGGGCGCGGTGCCGCCATAGCTCAGACGGCTCGCCACCGAGTTATGCACGCCCAGCACGTCATAGATACCCTCGGTGATGCTGCCGCTCACCGATTGCATCTCTTCCAGAGACAGATCGGGCAGGTCGCAGCCCTTTTTCTCGGCCATCGCCACCAGCGTCCCGGTGACGTGATGCGCCTCGCGGAAGGGCAGCCCGGTCTCGCGCACCAGCCAGTCGGCCAGATCCGTCGCGGTCGAGAACCCGGCGGAGGCCGCTGCCTCCAGCGCCGCCACATTGGCCTGCATGTCCTTGACCATGCCCTCCATCGCCGCCAGCGCCAGCATCACGTTGTCGGCGGCGTCAAAGACCTGCTCCTTGTCCTCCTGCATGTCCTTGGAATAGGCCAGCGGCAGCCCCTTCATCACCGTCATCAGCGCCACATTGGCGCCGAAGATCCGGCCGATCTTGGCACGGATCAGCTCGGCGGCATCGGGGTTCTTCTTCTGCGGCATGATCGAGGAACCGGTCGAGAACCGGTCCGACAGCACCACGAAACGGAACTGCGCCGAAGACCAGATCACCAGCTCCTCGGCAAAGCGCGACAGGTGCATGGCGCAGATGCTGGCCACGCTGAGGAATTCCAGCGCGAAATCGCGGTCGCTCACCGCGTCGAGCGAGTTCGCCGCCGGGCGGTCGAACCCCAGCGCTTCCGCCGTCATCTGCCGGTCGATGGCAAAGCCGGTGCCGGCCAGCGCCGCAGCCCCCAGCGGGCTTTCGTTCATCCGCGCCCGCGCGTCGCGGCAGCGCGAGAGATCGCGGCCGAACATCTCGACATAGGCCATCATGTGATGGCCCCAGGTCACCGGCTGCGCGGTCTGCAAATGGGTAAAGCCCGGCATCACCCAATCGGCGCCGGCCTCCGCCTGCGCCAGAAGCGCGCGCAAGAGCGCCAGCAGACCGCCCTCCATGGCGTCGAACTGATCGCGCACCCAGAGCTTGAAATCCGTCGCCACCTGATCGTTGCGCGAGCGCGCGGTGTGCAGCCGCCCCGCCGGCTCGCCGACGATCTCCTTCAGCCGCGCCTCGACATTCATGTGAATGTCCTCCAGCGCGGTGGAAAAGGCGAATGTCCCGCTGTCGATCTCTGACAGTACCGTGAGCAGGCCTTCCCGGATCACCTCGGCATCGCTATCACTGATGATGCCTGTCGCGGCCAGCATGGCGGCATGGGCCCTCGAGCCGGCGATATCCTGCGCCGCGAGCCGCTTGTCGAACCCGATCGAGGCATTGATCGCCTCCATGATCGCGTCCGGCCCTGCGGCAAAGCGGCCGCCCCACATCTGGTTCGAGGTTTTGTCCGACATGACCTGCCTTTCCGGAGGAACAATGAAACACCTGGCGCTCGCGCTCCTCTATACCGCCGCTGCGGCGCTTGCAAATCCGGCGCTGGCCGATACCGCCGCCGCCGAGGCGCTGCGCGACGGCGACATGAAGAAGCTCAACTTTCACAGCGCCCCCGAAGCGGCGGGCAGTTCCGAGTTCATCACGTTCGACGGCGATCCGCTCAGCCTGTCGGACTGGCAGGGCAAATGGGTGCTGGTGAATTTCTGGGCCACCTGGTGCGCCCCCTGCCGCAAGGAGATGCCGATGCTATCGACGCTACAGGAGGAGCTGGGCGGCGACAGCTTTGAGGTCGTGACCATCGCCACCGGACGCAACCCGCCGCCCGCCATGCAGAGCTTCTTCGAAGAGATCGGCGTCGACAACCTGCCGCTGCACCGCGATCCGGGCTCGAAACTCGCCCGCGAGATGGGGGTGCTGGGCCTGCCGATCACGGTGATCCTGAACCCCGAAGGGCAGGAGGTCGCGCGGCTGCGCGGCGATGCCGACTGGGGCTCCGAGAACGCCAAGGCCGTGCTCTCTGCCCTGATCGGCGCCGAGAGCTGATAAAAAACGGGGCGGACAAAAGCCCGCCCCGGTACACAAAAGAAAACCGTTTACCCCACCTTATACCTTACTCAACCATGATTTCGCCCGAGGGCCGCGGTGTTGCCGCCGTTTCGGCGGGCAGGATCGGATAGACCACATCCGGCACATCGCCGGTCAGCGCACCGAGGAAGGCGACGATATCGCCGACCTCTTCGCCGGTCAGCTCGGCGCCGAGCTGCGAGCTGGCCATGATCTCCACCGCGACGCGCAGATCCCAGACCTTGCCCGAATGGAAATAGGGCGCGGTCACCGCGATGTTGCGCAGCGGCGCGGCACGGAAGACATATTCGTCATCCACCGTCTCGGTCACGACAAAGCGCCCCTTGTCGCCCTCCGGCAGCACATCCGCCCCCGGTTTCTCGATCAGCCCGAACGGGTAATAGCTGTGCCCGCCCAGATTGATGCCGTTGTGACAGGAGACACAGCCCGCATCGAGAAAGGTTTCGAGCCCCGCGACCTGCTGCTCGGTCATGGCGTTGTCGTCGCCGTTCAGCCAGGCATCGAAGGGCGCCGGCGTCAGCAGCGTGGCCTCATAGGCCTCGATCGCCTTGGCGAAATTGTCGAAACTCACCGGATCGGCCTCTTCGGGGAAGGAGGCTTTGAACCAGTCCTGATATTGCGGCATCGAGTTCAGTGTCGCGACCACATTTTCCGGCGTATTGGCCATCTCGACCCCGGCCTGCACCGGGCCCTTGGCCTGTTCGGCGAGGTCGGCGGCGCGACCGTCCCAGAACTGCGCCTCGTTGAACACCGCGTTCAGCACGGTCGGCGCGTTGCGCGGCCCCTTCTGCCAGCCATGGCCGATGGAGGTTTCGAGATTGTCGTCGCCGCCGGTGGCGAGGTTGTGGCACGAGTTGCACGAAAACACCCCCGAGGCCGACATACGCGGATCGAAGAACAGCGCCTTGCCCAGCGCGATCTTGTCGTCGGTGATCGGGTTGTCGCTGACAGCGGGGGTCGTCGAGGGCAGCGCCGCGAAGAAATCCAGCGCATCGGCGCGCAGATCCTGCGCCGTGGCCGTCTGTGCACCGAGGATCAGCGCGAGCGCCGTGGCCGGGAGCGTCTGTCGGAAATCCATACCTGTCTCCATTGAAGCAGATGGGTCTGTGCGCGTGTCCTTTTAGAACGATTATAGATTCAGGGCGGCCGATGCTTTGATTCAGCGCAAGTCCGGGGTCGCAGAAAACCCGGAAACCGCGCAAAAGGCGCGGAAAACCGTCTGATTTCCCATCATATTTTCTGAGATATGCGGGGACGTTGCGTCAACCGCGCCGCCGGCTTAGCGGCAGTAGGAGCCGCTGCGATAGCGCGCCGTATCCAGGTGGATGTGATCGCGGTGGAACCCGTCCGAGCCCGGCCCGAGCACCGTTCCGAAGGGGCCGCAGGCGGCCTTGTGCATCTGCCGCAGCGCGCGGCCCCGGTCGCCACTGCCCAGTGCTGCAAGACGTTCATCTCGCTGCCGTCGCGCAGGCGGATCGCCGCGATGTCGATGGCCCGCCCCTTGCCGTGCTCGCTGACCTTGGCGCCGGGCTGGTTGTTGCGGGTGCGGCAGGCGTAATGCGCCGCCACCCGCAGGCCCGCGACACCGCCGCCCTGCCTGCCCACCGCCGGCTTCACCCCGCGCTCGACCCAGCGCTTCAGCGCCCTGGCGGTGGTGCAGTCGATCACCGCCTTCTGGCTCAGGCGCACCCCCGAAACCGAACGCAGCTCAATCGCGTCGCGCAGGCCGCAGGCGGAAATCCGGCCCGGCACGACCCCTATGGTCTCGCCCTGCAAATCCGGATCGCCGCAGACCGCGCCCCGGATGCGTTCGCGCTGCCGCGCCAGCGCGTCCTGCACCATCGACACCGGCCGCAGCGACGGGCGCGGCGACAGCGCCACCGCCTGCGGCGAGCGCGCGGCAAAGGCGCGGGCTCGCGCGATGCTCTGCGCCGCGTCCTCGGGCACGAAGCCCGGCACCCCGGCGGCGCGCAGCTCATGCGCCAACTCACGATGCAGCAGCCGTTCGAGCTGGATAGGCCGCGCCTCCGGACGGCGCGGTGCGGTGGCAATCATCGGATCGGTGGGGGCGGGCGCCGTAGCGCTAGACGTAAGCGGCGGGCGCGGCGAGGTCTCTGGCGCGCCGGCGGGGCTCTGCGTCGCGAGCACCGCCAGCATCACCGAAACCGCAATCGCCCGCATGCTCACTCCGCCGTCTTGATCCGTCCGAAATCCGGGGCATCGGTATCCTGCCCCGCCTGGAGGATACCACGGCGGATTTCCCGTGTATGCGTGAAATAATCGAAGAGCGTGTCGCCATCGCCGGTGCGGATCGCCCGCTGAAGCGCGAACAGCTCTTCGGTAAAGCGCCCGAGGATCTCCAGCGCGGCCTCCTTGTTGGTCAGGAAGACGTCGCGCCACATGGTCGGGTCGGAGGCGGCGATGCGGGTGAAATCCCGGAAGCCCGCGGCGGAGAACTTGATCACCTCCTGATCGGAGACGCGGCGCAGATCGTCCGCCACGCCCACCATCGTATAGGCGATGAGGTGCGGCACGTGGCTCACAACCGCACAGACCAGATCGTGATGTTCGACCTCCATGCGTTCGGTATTGGCGCCCAGCGCCCGCCAGAACGCTTCCAGCCGCTCGGTCGCCTCTTCGCGCGCGCCATTGGGCACGATCAGGCACCAGCGGTTGTCGTAAAGCTGCGCAAAGCCCGCCTCGGGGCCGGAATGCTCGGTGCCGGCCATGGGGTGGGCGGGCACAAAATCGACACCCTCCGGGATATGCGGCCCGACCGCCTCGATCACCGCCTTCTTCACCGAGCCCACATCGGTCACGGTGCAGCCCGGTTTGAGATGCGGCGCGATGGCCTCGGCGACGCGGCCCATGGCGCCCACCGGCACCGCCAGGATCACCAGATCGGCATCCTTCACCGCCTCTTCGGCGCTGTCGCAGATGGTGTCGCAAAGCCCGATGCGGCGGGCGGTGTCGCGGGTGTCGGCGCTGCGGGCATAGCCGGTGACATGCGCCTCCATGCCCGCGCGTTTCATCGCCCAGAAGATCGACGAGGCGATGAGCCCCAGCCCGATCAGCGCAACACGGTTGTAGCTCATCGCGCCCCCGCCTTGAACAGGCCGATGCAATGCGCCACGCGGCGGCAGGACGCCTCGTCGCCGACGGTGATGCGCAGCGCGGCGGGTAGCTTGTAGCCGGTCACCCGGCGCACCAGAATGCCCTGCGCCTGTAGATAGGTGTCGCAGGCCCCGGCCTCTTCGGGACTGGCGAAGCGCGCCAGCACGAAATTCGCCGTCGAGGCATCGGAGGGCACGCCATGCTCGGCCAGCGCCTCGGCCAGCCAGGCGCGCAGGCGGGTGTTCTCCTCGCGGCTCTTCTCGACATAGGCGGTGTCGCGGATCGCCGCCTCGGCGGCGGCCAGAGCCACATTCGACAGGTTGAAGGGTTGCCGGACGCGGGTCAGCACGTCGACGATCTCCTGCGGGCCATAGCCCCAGCCCACGCGCATGCCGCCGAGCCCATAGAGCTTGGAGAAGGTGCGGGTCATCACCACGTTGTCGCGGCTCTCGACCAGCCGCGCGCCGCCATCGTAGCCCTCGACATATTCCGCATAGGCGCCGTCGAGCACGAGGATCGCCTGCTCCGGCAGGTTGGTGGCCAGCCGCTCGATCTCGGCCAGCCCGATCATCGTGCCGGTGGGGTTGTTGGGATTGGCGATGAACACGAGCTTCGTGCGCTCGTTGCAGGCGGCGAGGATATTGTCGACGCTGACCACGCGCTCGCGCTCGGCCACCTCCACCGGGGTGGCGCCGACCGCATGGGCGAGGATGCGGTACATGGCAAAGCCGTGCTCGGTGTGGATCACCTCGTCGCCCGGCCCGGCATAGGCCTGACAGATGAATTGCAGCACCTCGTCGGAGCCCACGCCGCAGATGACGCGCGCTGCGTCGAGCCCGTGGGTCTCGGCGATGGCGGCGCGTAGCTGGGCGTGATCGGTCGAGGGGTAGCGGTGCAGCTCGTGCACGGCGCGGCGCACCGCCTCCTGTGCCGCCGGAGACGGGCCGAACGGGTTCTCGTTCGAGCTCAGCTTGATCACGTTCGAGACGCCCTCGACGCTCGATTTCCCGCCGACATAGAGCGAGATGTCCATGATCCCGGGCTGCGGTTCGATGCCAGCCATAATGCCACCCTTAAAACTCTGTCCGGCCCTTCTAGCCCGCGTGCCTCCGCAAGACCAGACATCACCGCAGCAAAGCGGCGTTGCGAGAAAATTCGTACGAATTTTCTCGGACCTGTCGGGAGCTCCGGGAGATTTTTCGTACGAAAAATCTCTTGAAGCGGTCGCTCAGGTTGCCAGCACGTTGCGGAAGGCCCAAGGCACGCTTTCGTCGATATCCTCGGGGAAATGCTCCCAGCGGTCCTGAAGCGGCGTCCAGTCGGTGTAATGCGCCTCGACCGGGCCGAGATAGGGTGTCTGCACCTCGAGACAGCGGGCATGATCCATCTCGTCGGTCTCGACAATGCCGGCCTGCGGGTTTTCCAGCGCCCAGACCATGCCGGCCAGTACCGCGCTCGTCACCTGCAAGCCGGTGGCGTTCTGATAGGGCGCCAGATCGGGCGTTTCCGCGTTCGACAGGCGCGAACCGTACCAGAGCGCGTTCTTCTCGTGGCCGTAGAGCAGCACGCCCAGCTCGTCGATGCCCTCGACGATCTCGTCCACGTCGAGAATGTGATGCTTTTCCTGCTGCCGGCCCGAGCCGAACATCTCGTGCAGCGACAGCACCGCATCGTCGCTCGGGTGATAGGCGTAGTGGCAAGTGGGTCGGAACTCCGGCGCATCCTTGGCGCCCACGGTGTAATAATCCGAGATCGAGATCGCCTCGTTATGGGTCACCAGAAAGCCGAATTGCGGGCCGGGTGTGGGGCACCATGTGTGCACGCGGGTGATCGCACCCGGGCGCTCCAGCCAGATGCCCGCCTTGCAGCCGGTCTCGTGACGATGACCATTCTCGGGGAACCAGGGCTCATGCGTGCCCCAGCCAAGCTCGGCGGGTTGGAACCCCTCGGCGATGAAGCCCTCCACCGACCATGTGTTGACGAAAACACCGCGCGGGCGCGGCTGGCGGCGGGCCTGGGTGTCGCGCTCGGCGATATGCACCCCCTGCACGCCCAGCTGCATCATCAGCTTTGCCCAGCCGTCGCGATCCTTCGGCGCAGCAACGTCACGACCGGTATCCCTGGCCAGAGTCAGCAGCGCCTCCTTGACGAACCAGCTCACCATGCCGGGATTGGCGCCGCAGCAGCTCACCGCCGTGGTGCCGCCGGGATTGGCGGCCTTCTCGTCGCGCACCTTCTGGCGCAGCGCATAGTTGGTCCGTTCGGCATTGTTCTGGGTGTCGAAATAGAACCCCGCCCAGGGCTCCACCACCGTGTCGATATAAAGCACGCCGATCTCGCGGCAGAATTTCATGATGTCGAGCGACGAGGTATCGACCGAGAGGTTCACGCAGAACCCCTTGCCCTCGGGAAACAGCCCGCCCAGCACCTCGCGGTAATTCTCCGGCGTGAGCGCGGTGGTGACGTGGTTGAGCTTATGCTGGCGCAGGAAATTGGCCTGACGCGCATCCGGTTCGATCACCGTGAACCTGTCGGCATCGTAGTCGAAATGCCGCTCGATCAGCGGCCAGGTGCCCTTGCCGATCGAACCGAAGCCGATCATCACGATGGGGCCGTCGATGCGACCGTAGACGGGGTAGTCCTGCGCCATGCGTCCTGTCCTCCTGAACTGCCGGGGCCGCGGCCTTGCGGCACCCTTCGGGGTGTTCAACCGCCAAGAGTCTAGCGCCCGCGCGGGCTCAGACGAGCACCTCGTGGCGTTCCTGCTCGCCGACCTGGAACACCCGCTTGTAACGCTCGATCTCTGACGCCGGGCCCATCGCCTTGTTGGGATTGTCCGAAAGCTTGACCGTGGGGCGCCCGTTGGCGCTGATCGCCTTGCAGACCAGGCTGAATGGCGCCAGCCGGTCATCCGTCGTCAGCCCGCGGAAATCATTGGTCAGCAGCGTGCCCCAGCCGAAGGACACGCGCACCCGGCGATGGAATTTCTCGTGCAGCTCCAGGATCTTGTCGACATCGAGCCCGTCGGAGAAGATCACCAGCTTTTCCCTGGGATCCTCGCCGCGCTGCTTCCACCAGTCGATTGCGATCTCGGCGCCGCGCTCGGGATCGCCGCTGTCGATGCGGATGCCGGTCCAGCCCGCCAGCCAGTCGGGCGCGTGGCGCAGGAAGCCTTCGGTGCCGTAGGTGTCGGGCAGGATGATGCGCAGATTGCCCTCGTGTTCCTGATGCCAGTCGGCCAGCACGTCGTAGGGCGCGCGCGCCAGCGCCGCGTCGTCCCCGGCCAGCGCCGCATAGACCATGGGCAGCTCATGGGCGTTGGTGCCGATGGCCTCCAGATCGCGGTTCTTGGCGATGAGGCAGTTGGAGGTGCCGGTAAAGCCGCTGCCCAGCCCCTCGACCATGGCCTGCACGCACCAGTCCTGCCAGAGAAAGCTGTGCCGGCGCCTCGTGCCGAAATCGGCGATGCGCAGCCCGGGCACCATGCGCAGCCGCTCGACCTTTTCCCAGAGCTTCGTCGCCGCGCGGGCATAGAGCACCTGAAGCTCGAAGCGCTTCATATCGTTGAGCACGGCGCGGCCGCGCAGCTCCATAAGCACCGCGAGCGCCGGGATTTCCCACAGCATGACCTCGGGCCAGGAGCCTTCGAAGGTCAGCTCGTACTGATCGCCGACGCGCTCGAGGAAATAGGGCGGCAGTTGCAGGTTCTCGAACCACTCCATGAAATCCGGGCGGAACATCTGGCGCTTGCCGTAAAAGGTGTTGCCGCGCAGCCAGGTGCTTTCGCCGCGGCTCAGCGAGAGCGAGCGGATATGATCGAGCTGTTCGCGCAGCTCACCCTCGTCGATCAGCCGGGCCAGCGGCACCTGCGACGACCGGTTGATCAGGCTGAAGGTCACCTGCGTGTCTGGCCGGTTGTGGAACACCGACTGGCACATCAGCAGCTTGTAGAAATCGGTATCAATCAGCGAGCGGACGATCGGGTCGATTTTCCACTTGTGGTTCCAGACTCTTGTGGCGATTTCCAAGACGGCGGCTCCTGCGCGGGGGTCGGTGCCCGTGATACGCCATCACGCGCCGGAGGGCCAAGCGGTTTCTCCCCCGCCTGCGCCCGGGCCAGCGCCGCGAGCAGGGCGCTCTTGCGCAGCGGCTTGCCGAGGAAATCGTCCATACCCGCCGCGAGACATGCGGCGCGGTCGCTGTCGAAGGCATTGGCGGTGAGCGCTACGATCCAGGGCTGCGGCAGGTCTGCCGCGCGGATGATCCGGGTCGCCGAGAGCCCGTCGAGCACCGGCATGGACATGTCCATCAGCACCGCGTCGGGCGGATCGGCACGCACGCGCTCCACCGCCTCGCGACCGTTCAGCGCCTCGTATATCTCGACCGGCTGCTCTTCGAGAAAGCGCCGCACGAGCAGGCGGTTGGTGCCGTTATCCTCCGCCAGAAGCAGGCGCATCGGCGCCAGCAGGCCCGGCGCGACCGCCGCCGCCGCGACACACGGCGGCGGACCCTGGCCAAGCGGTTTGCCCAGCCGCAGCGTCAGCTCGAAACAGGCGCCGGGGCCCTCGCCGCGCAGCAGGCGCAGACCGCCGCCCATACGTGCCGCGAGCTGCCGCGAGATCGCCAGACCCAGCCCGGTGCCGCCGTAGCGGCGGGTGGTCTCGGCATCGGCCTGTTCGAACTGCTCGAAGATCCGTTCCGCGCGCGCTTCCGGCACGCCGATGCCGCTGTCCTGCACGACGATTGTCACATCGGCCCCCGCCACATCGCTCTTGGCGCGGGTGGTCAGGGTGACGCCGCCGGCCTCGGTGAACTTGACCGCATTGCCCAGCAGATTGATGAGGATCTGCCGCACCCGTCCGCTGTCGCCGCAAAGCCGGTCTGGCAGCGGCGTCTCGTGGCAGATATCGAGAAACAGGCCCTTTTCGCGCGCCTGCGGGCGCAGCACCTCTGCCGCGTCGCGGATGCAGGCGGCCAGTGAAAACGGCTCGGCCAGGATGGCGAACTTGTCCGCCTCGAGCTTGGAATAATCGAGAATGTCGTTGATGATCTTCATCAGCGCCTCGGCGGATTTGCGGATGGTCGCGGCGTAGAGCTTCTGATCCGGGGTCAGCCGCCCCTCGAAGAGCAGGTCTGTCATGCCGATGATGCCGTTCATCGGCGTGCGGATCTCGTGGCTCATGGTGGCCAGGAACACCGCCTTGGTGCGCGCGCCCTCCTCGGCGCGCTCCTTGGCCTCGGCGAGTTCCCGCGCGCGCAGCCGCGCATCGGTGATATCGCGCTCGGTGACGATGACCTTTTCGACCTCGCCCCGTGCATTCAGGATCGGTGCAAAGGCCGCCTCGACCCAGATCTTGCGCCCGTCGGCGGTGTAATTCAGGATCTCGCGGCGCATCGTCTCGCCCGCGGCCACCCGTCGCGACAGATCCGCCAGATCCTCCAGATCGCTGTCGGGCCCGGCAAGCAGATCGCCCGCCAGCCGGCCCACGACATCGGCGGCAGTATAGCCCTTCTGCCGCGTGAACCCGTCATTGACCCAGAGCACCCGAGACTCAGGATCCATCAGCATGATCGAATCGTTGGCATGCCGGGCGACCAGCGCCAGTTGCCGCACCTCCGCCTGCGAGGCGCGCAGATCGCGGTTGGCACGCGCCAGCGCCGCCTGCCCCTCGAGCAGGCGCAGGCTGTCTTCGGCGCGCCGGCGCTCGGCCCCGTCGACAAAGCGCAGGAATACGAAGGAGATGAAGGCAAGCATCGCCAGGCCGAAGAAATTATAGACCAGCCCGGCGCCGGATTCCTCCACCAGCACCTCGGCGACGAACCCGGCCAGCGCGGTCAGCGCGTAGATGACGATGCGCGCATCGGTGGCGAGCGGGTGATAGCGGCGCACCACACCGGCATTCAGCACCGCCGCCGCGAGAAAGGCAAAGCTGAAGAGCGAGGCCTCGCCATCGGTGGCGGTGTATTGCGCCAGCACGACCGTGGCCGAGATGGTCAGCGCCTGGAACCCCGCCGAGACCGCGCTGACAAGCGCCACCCGACGCAGCGGCGCGCCCCGGTGCAGTGCCGCCGGCACCCGGCGCAGCACCTCGCAATCCACCGCCTCGCCCAGAATGACCAGCATCGCGGCGAGCATGCCCGTGAGCGGCGACACCAGCAGCGCCAGAGCCAGCGCGCCGACACCGGTGGCAATCTGACGATGGGCGAAATACCTCACCCGGCCGCGCGCATAGCGCTGCAAGAGCCCCGCAGGGCTGTTGCTCGCCTCGAAGGCGGCGAGCGACTGGTTTTCCACAATCGGGCTCTGCGACATCTCCCGCGCTTTCCGGTCCTCTATCCGGACCATCTAGCCGTGCGCGGGTTAAGAAATCGGCAAATCCGCTCAGGTAAGCGTCACGCCCGCCGCGCGCATGCCCTCACGCGCCGCCGCGAGCGAGCCGCCGAGGTCGATGCCCCGGCAGGCGCTTTCCAGGACGGTGACGTCGAATCCCAGCTTGGCCGCGTCCACCGCCGAGAAATTCACGCAGAAATCGGTGGCGAGCCCGACCATCGTCAGCCGCCTGATGCCGCGCGTGCGCAGATAGCCCTCCAGCCCGGTGGGCGTGCTGTGGTCGTTCTCGAAGAAGGCCGAATAGCTGTCGATGGCCGGGCGGAAGCCCTTGCGGATCACCAGATCGGCGCGGTCGGTCTCCAGCTCCGGGTGGAACGCCGCCCCCGACGAGCCGATCACGCAATGATCCGGCCAGAGCACCTGCGGGCCGTAGGGCATCTCGGTCAGCTCGAACGGCGCCTTGCCGTCATGGCTGCTGGCAAAGGAGGAATGCCCCGCCGGGTGCCAGTCCTGCGTCAGGATGACGGCGTCGAACTCCGGCATCATGGCGTTGACCGGGGCGACGATCTCGTCGCCGCCGGCGACGGCCAGCGCCCCGCCGGGGCAGAAATCTGTCTGGAGGTCGATAACGATGAGCGCGTGCATGGGTCGGTCTCCTTCCGGTCGGCTGCGGCGATCCTCCCGCTTGCCCAGCGCCGATGCAAGGCGTATCTGGACGCCCATGTTCACCGTCTGCGCGCTCTATCATTTCACCCGGTTCGACGATCCCGACGCCCTGCGGGCGCCGCTGCTTGAGCTGTGCCGCGAGCACGCCGTCACCGGCACGCTGCTGCTGGCGCGCGAGGGGATCAACGGCACGATCGCCGGCCCGCGCGAGGGCATCGACGCGGTGCTGGCGCATATCCGCGCGCTGCCCGGCTGCGCCGATATCGTCTGGAAGCTGTCGAGTGCCGCCGAGCGGCCCTTTGCCCGGATGAAGGTGCGGCTGAAGCGCGAGATCGTCACCATGGGCCAGCCCGATGTCGATCCGCTGGCGCGGGTCGGGCATTACGTCGACCCGGCGGAGTGGAACGCGCTGATCCGGTCGCCGGATGTGGCGGTGATCGACACGCGCAACGATTACGAGGTCGCCATCGGCAGTTTCGAGGGTGCCGTCGATCCGCAGACCGAGAGCTTCCGCGATTTCCCCGCCTGGTGGGAAGAGAACAAGGCGCGGTTCCACAACAAGCGCATCGCGATGTTCTGCACCGGCGGCATCCGCTGCGAGAAATCCACCAACTGGCTGCTCGGTCAGGGGGTGGAGGAGGTCTATCACCTCAAGGGCGGCATCCTGAAATATCTCGAGGAGGTGCCGGAAGCGGAGAGCGCCTGGCAGGGCAGCTGTTTCGTCTTCGACGGGCGCGTTTCGGTGGAGCACGGGCTGCGCGAGGGGCCGCATCTGCTCTGCCATGCCTGTCGTCGTCCGATCCTGCCGGAAGACCGCGAGCGCCCGGAATACGAGCATGGCGTCTCCTGCCATCACTGCATTTCCGAGACCTCGGAGGAGGACAAGGCGCGGTTCCGCGAGCGGCAGAAGCAGATCGCGCTGGCCCGCGCCCGGGGCGTGCGTCACCTGCATGCGGATGTGCCGGACGATTCCGAAGTCTGACCCCGCGCCCCGGACCGGATCCGGGGCCTCATGGCCAGGGTGGAAGCCCCGGATCAGGTCCGGGGCGGGTGTTTCGCCGCTCAGAAATAGCTCCGGACCAGCGATCCGGCGAGCAGCGACCAGCCGTCGGCGATGACGAAGAAAGCGAGCTTGAAGGGCAGCGAGACGATGGCGGGCGGCACCATCATCATGCCCATCGACATCAGCACCGCCGCGACCACCAGATCGATGATCAGGAAGGGCAGGAAGATCAGGAAGCCCACCTGAAAGGCCCGCGCGATCTCGGACAGCATGAAGCTGGGGATCAGCACCGAGAGCGGCGCTTCGGGCGCCAGCGCCGTGCCACGCGCATCCGGGCGCAGATCGGCCATATTGTCGAAGGTCGCGGCATCGGTGCGCGCCGCCATGAAGCTGCGGAACGGCGCCAGCGTGCGGTCGAACGCCTCGGCGATCTCGATCTGTTCCTCGACCAGCGGTTGCAGCCCCTGTTCCCAGGCCTCGGTAAAGACCGGCTCCATCACGAAATAGGTCAGAAACAGCGCCAGGCTGACGATCAGCATATTGGGGGGCGATTGCTGCAAGCCCACCGCCTGGCGCAGGATCGACAGCACGGTGACCAGAAAGGGAAAGCAGGTCACCATGATCGCGATGCCGGGCGCGAGGCTCAGCAGCGTGATCAGCGCGATAAGCTGAAGGCTGGCGGCGGTGACCGAGCCACCGCCCAGATCCAGCGTGACCTCCTGCGCGGCGGCGGGACCGGCCAGCAGCAGCGCCGCCAGAATGAGGAGAACGCGCCGGATCATCGCTCAGGACGGGTTCTTCAGATCGACAACCTCGGTCAGCCGCACCGCGAGCTGGCCGTTCTCCGCCCCCTCGACCACCTCCAGCGCGCCGATGCCGATCAGCCGGTCGCCGACATAGAGCTCCACCGGATCCTCGAGCCGCTTGTCGAGCGTCAGCACCGAGCCTTCGCCCAGTTTCAGCAGGTCGCGCACCAGCGGTCGGGCGCGGCCCACCGAGACGGTGATCTCGATCGGGACGGATGTGAAAGGGGTCGCGGCGCCGGGCCCCGTGTCTTCGGTCATGTCATCCATGGGCGGTGTTCCTCCGGTTATCGTGCACAAAGCCCTGCACCGCCTGCGCCACCTCCTGCACAAGCCCGCCAAGGTCGATCTGCTTTTCGGTCTCGGCAAAGCGGATATCGGCCTGACCCTCGGCCAGCGTCGAATCCTCGACCAGTTTCAGCGGAAAGCCGAAATCCGCCTCGAGCAGCGGCATCACCGACTCGGCGCTGCCCGGCGCCACGGCGATCACCACGTCGAGCGTGCCGATCTCGCGCGCCATGGCGCGCAGCTGCTCGGCGATATGTTCGCCCAGAGTCTCGCGCAGCAGCGCCGGCAGCAGCTTGCCGACCACATCCTCGAGCAGCGGTGCGATGCCGTTGAGCACCTGGCTGTAGGCCTCGTGATAGGTGAAGGACAGATCCTGAAGATTCTGTGCAAAATCGCTGGCGATGCGGGCGTGATCGTCATTCTGCGCCTTGATCGCATCGTCCCAGCCGGCGCGATATCCGGTGTCGAAGGATTCGAGCCGCGCCGCCTCCAGTTCGCTGTCGTCATGCAGCGGCGCGGCGGGTTCGGGTGCGGCCCGGGCGGTGCCGAAATCCTCAAGAATCTCGCAGAGCCTGGTCATTGCGCGTCTTCCTTGTCATCGAGCCAGCTGCGCAGGATCTCGACCGTCTCGCTCTTGCGCTCTTCGATCAGGTTGCGCAGCCGGTCCACCGGGTCTTCCTCTGCGGGAGCATCGAAATCGACCATGCCCATGCCGCCGAATCCCTCGCCGCCGCCGAGCGACGGCAAGGGGGCGAAATCGTCCTCGTCGGGCGAGATCTCGCCCTCCAGCACCTGTGCCGACATGTCGCCGCCGCCGGGCAGCGCCAGCGCCCCGCCCTCAGCCGCGCCGCGCGCCGGCGCGGTCAGGATCGGGCGCACCACGAAGAGCCCCAGGATCAGCGCCACCACCGCCAGAACAGCCATCTGGATCAGCGTCATCGGATCCAGCGGCATCGAGAACCAGCCCGGCGCCAGCGGGCCGGTGCCCAGCCCCTCGGGCCGCTCGAAGGGCAGGGAACGCAGGGTGATCTCGTCGCCGCGCTCCTCCTCGAAACCGACGGCAGAGGCCACCAGATCGCGCAGCGCCGTCAGCTCCGCCTCGGGCAGCGGCACGAATGTCTGGGTGCCGTCTGCCGCCGTCTCGTAGCTGCCATTGACCAGAACGGCGACGGTCAGGCGCTTGATCGCTCCCGGCACGCGGGTGATTTCCCGCATAGTTTCAGAGACTTCGTAGTTTACGCGCTCGCGGGTCTCGGCGCTCTGGCTCGACGAGCTGTCGCCGCCCCCGGCCTCGCCGTCAGGCAGGTTGGAGGCGACGGTGACATCGCCGCCGCCGGTATCCTGGGAGGTGCTGCTCTGCTCCTCGGTATCGGTGGAGATCACCACGCGGCCCTCGGGATCGAACTGGCGCTGGCGAATCGTCTCGCTCTCGGTGACCGTATCGACGCTGACCTCGACCACCGCGTTGCCCAGCCCCACCCGCGCCTCGACCAGCCGCTGCACACGGTCGCGCAGCTGCGCCGCCTTGTCGTCGGCGGTAGGGCCGGCGCCGGTCTCGTCCTCGGCACCGATCAGCCCGCCCTTGCCGTCGATCACCGCCACATCCTCGGGCGTGAGCCCGGGCACGGCGGAGGCGACGAGATATTTCAGCGCCCGCGCCTGCTGTGGCGACAGCACCTCGCCGGCGGTGGTGACCGAGATCGAGGCCGAAGGCGTCACGTCGCGCTGGAAGGGATTCGCCGAGGAATTGGCGATATGCACCCGCGCCGTGGCAATATAGGGATTCGCGACGATGGTGCGCGCCAGCTCACCCTCCTTGGCGCGCCAATAGGCGGCATCGAACATCTGCGAGGTGGTGCCGAATCCCGACAGCCCGTCGAGCAGCTCGTAGCCCTGGTTGGAATTCGCCGGCAGCCCCTCGCTCGCGAGCGTCATGCGCAGTGTGTCGCGCTCTGTCTCGGGCACGAAAATGGCGCCGCCGCGCACCTCGTAGGGCACGCCGCGCGCTTCCAGCGCCGAGACCACCTCGCCCGCGGCGCCATTCTCCAGCCCCGCGTAAAGCAGCGCCATCGACGGCGTCGAGGCCATGCGCCCCATCGCCAGCAGTGCCAACAGCACTGCCGCGGATGCGGCGATGACGATCACCCGGCGCCGCGCGCCGAGGCCCTCCCAGATATGCGCGATCTGCTGCAAACCAACCTCCGTTCCGACCTTCTGCTCGGTGAGGGCATCATTGGACGATCAGCCTTAACAATCGGTTAGTCCCTGCACGGCTATAACGGGACAAGGTTGAAGAAGAGGCCTGCCCATGAGCGATGCCACCGCAGACGCCCCCGAAGAGGCGGACGTTCCGCAGAAGAAATCCTCGAAACTGCCGCTGATCGTCGGGCTGGTTCTGGCGCTGGCGGGCGGTGGCGGCGGATTCTACGCGGCGTCCTCGGGCCTGCTGCCCTTCGGCGGCGCCAAACCC
Organism: Salipiger abyssi; assembly: GCF_001975705.1. Lineage (NCBI taxonomy): Bacteria > Pseudomonadati > Pseudomonadota > Alphaproteobacteria > Rhodobacterales > Roseobacteraceae > Salipiger > Salipiger abyssi. The sequence continues at coordinate 1,745,786 of NZ_CP015093.1, read as the reverse complement.
GCCGGGGACGGCCATGGCGGCGATTCGCATGAGTCTGCCGGCGGCGGCGATCACGCCGCACCGATGCCGGATGCGAACGCCGCCTTTGTCGAGCTGCCGCCGCTGGTCATTTCCATGGGCTCCACCGCGAATCTGCACCACCTGCGGTTTCGCGCCAGCCTGGAGGTGCCGCCCGCCTATGCCGCCGATGTCACCACCTTGCAGCCGCGCATCATGGATGTGCTGAACACCTATCTGCGCGCGCTCGAACCCGCCGATATCGAGGCGCCGGGCGCGCTGATCAAGCTGCGCTCGCAGATCCTGCGGCGGCTCCAGCTCGTCGCCGGAGAGGGGCGCGTGCGCGACCTGCTGATCATGGAATTCGTCCTGACTTGAGAGGAAGACCGGAATGGAAATGATTGCCGACATCCTGCTTGCCGCGGGCGCGCTGGGCGCCGGATTCTACTGTTTCGTCCTGTCCCGGCGCCTGTCGAAATTCACCGATCTGGAAAACGGCGTCGGCGGGGCGGTGGCGGTACTCTCGGCGCAGGTCGACGATCTGACCCGCACGCTCGACGCCGCGCAGAGCGCAGCGGGCGAGTCCTCCGAGGCGCTCGAATCGCGGACAAAACGGGCGGAGGATGTCGCCAAGCGGCTCGAGCTGATGCTCGCCTCCATGCATGACCTGCCCGCCGCCGACGCGCCGGCCCCGGAGAAGGAGGCGGAGCCGATGTTCTTCCGCCATCCACGCAGCGGGGTGTCAGGATGAAGGCGCTGTTCGGGAAATCCGCCCGGCGCCGCAAAGGGCGGCGCGGCAAGGGCGTGCTGGCAGTGATCGGCGGGCTGCTCATCGCCTCGGCGGTGGCGCGGGTCGCGGTGCAGGCGACCGAGGCGCTGGCGCTGGAGGAGCCGGCCCCCGCGCCGGACACGGCACCAGCCAAAACCGCAGCCTCGGGCCTGCCGGGCTGCGCGGCGGAGGAAGATATCGCGCCGATCCTCGCCGCGTTGCAGGCGCGTGAGGAGCGTGTTGCCAAGCGCGAGGGGGATATCCAGACGCGGATGCAGGCGCTCGCCGTCGCCGAGGCGGAGATCGAGCGCAAGATGACCGCCATGGAAGAGGCCGAGCAAAAGCTGCGCGCCACCCTCGCCATGGCCGAAACCGCCGCCGAGGATGACGTGGCGCGGCTGACACAGGTCTATGCGACGATGAAGCCCAAGCAGGCGGCGGCGCTGTTCGAGGAGATGGATCCGGAATTCGCCGCCGGCTTCCTGGGCCGGATGCGACCCGATGCGGCGGCGGCGATCATGGCCGGGCTCAGCCCGCAAAAGGCCTATACGATCAGCGTCATGCTGGCGGGGCGCAATGCCCGGGCGCCGAAGGAATAACGCCCGGGCCGCGCGGTCAGCCGACGCGCGAGGCGAAGGCCTCGATCTGTGCTGCCGGCAGCGCTCCCGATTGCCGGCCGGACTCGCGCCCGCCGGCGAAACCGATCAGCGTCGGGATCCCCCGGATCCCGAAGGAGGCGGAGGCCTGCGGATGCATCTCCGTGTTCACCTTCACCAGCCGCGCCTTGCCCTTGAGCGACGCCGCGGCTTTGGAAAACTCCGGCGCCATCATCCGGCAGGGGCCGCACCAGGGCGCCCAGAAATCCACCACCAGCGGCATCTCGTCAGTGCGAATCGCTTTTGCCAGCGTTGCCGCATCCAGTTCCCGCGCCTTGCCCTCGATCAGCGCAGCGCCGCAGGTGCCGCATTTCGGGCCGGCAGTCAGCCGCTCCTGCGGCACACGGTTCGTCTGACCACACTCGAAACAGACCATTTTGACCATCGTCCGGTCCCCTTCCTTAATATTCATTTTTCATTATATGTGTCTCGCACGCCATCGTGACAATCCCCTTTGGAAACTCTTCATTGATTTCGCGTTTTTCCTGACGAGAATGAAAAAGCTGTCACAAGAGAATTCGAGCCACACCCATGATCAACCGCCGCAAATTTGTCGCCAGCGCCCTGGCAGGCACCGCACTTGCCGCCGCCGCGCCAGCCCATGCATTCGAAGTCGATCCGAAATTCCGTCCGCAGCAAGTGCGGATCAAGGCCGATCTCACCCCCGGTCAGATCCTGATCCTGCCGCGCGCGCACTTCCTGTATTACGTGGCCGAGCCCGGTCGCGCGATCCGTTATGGCGTCGGCGTCGGTAAGGCCGGCCTGGAATTCACCGGCGATGCGGTCATCCAGGTCAAGAAAGAATGGCCGACCTGGCGCCCGACAGACGAGATGATCGAACGCGACCCCGGCGCCTATGGCAAATTCAAGGACAACGATTACGTTCAGCCCGGCGGCCCCGGAAACCCGCTCGGGGCCCGCGCACTCTATCTCTTCCAGAACGGCCGCGACACCTATTTCCGTATCCACGGCACCACCGCACCGGAATCCATCGGTCGCTCGGTTTCGAACGGATGCATACGCATGCTGAACGACCATGTGATCGACCTCTACAATCGTGTGCCGCTGGGAACACCCGTGACGGTGATCTGAGAGGCCGCACCCACTTCGCGGCGCGGGTCCTCCGTGCCGCGATCCGGCGAGATTGCAGAAAATTCCCTCTAATCGCTCTGGAGAAGCCGCGAGTGCGCCACAATCCAGACAGAATCCGCAGCAATTAATTCTTTAGAAAGACTTGCAGCGTAGTTCGGAAAACGGACGGAGGGACGATATGGCGATGATGGCAATTCTGATGGGCAGTGTCCTGGGCTTTTTCGGCGCGCTCGTCGCCTGGCTCTTTCTCGATGTCACAGTGATGTCCGCTGTATCCCTCTACTTCGCCACCGCCTTGGGCTTTGGCCTTCTGCCGGTTCTTTCCTGCGCCCTGCGCAGCAGTCTCCGCGCCTCCCGCGTCACCGCCGGGGTCGCACATTAACCACCGACCTCCTAGCCCGCGTCGGCTATCCGCGCGATCAGCGCCTCTACCGACGGGCCAATCGCCTCGACGATCCGGGCAACGCCTTCGCCATTGGGATGAATCCCGTCCGGCTGCATCAATGAACGGGCCTCCTCAGACATCTCGCCATCGGGCATGATCCCCTCGAAAAAACTGGGAAAGAACAGCGCGCCATAGGCATCGGCCAGCTCGGGATAGAGCGCATCGAACGCCGCCTTATAGTCGGGGCCGTAATTGCCCGGTGCCTGCATGCCCACCAGCAGCACCTCGACATCCTTTTCCGCCGCGATCTTGAGAATGCCCTCGATATTGGCCCGCGCCACCTCCGGCGGCAGCCCGCGCAGCAGGTCGTTGCCGCCCAGCGTGACGATCATGCCCTCAATCTCCGGCGTCAGCGACCACCCGGCCCGCGACAGCCCGCCCGCCGTGGTGTCGCCCGACACACCGCCATTGACCAGCCGCACATCGTGGCCGCGCTCGGCCAGCCAGGCGCGCAGCTGCGGCACAAAACCCTCCTGCTCGATGAGCCCGTAGCCTTGCGTCAGGCTGTCGCCCAACGCCAGCAGATGCACGGTGTCCGCCCGGGCCGGCGCCGCCATCACGCTGCACAGCAGCAGGAGCAGCGCCAGCGCCTTGTTGAGCCGGGCCGCGGCCCCATATCTAAGCGAACTCATCATTGTTCCGGACGCTCCTTCATGCCCGATGCCGTTATTGCTCTCAAAGATGTCACGCTCAGCCTGCGCGGCAATGCCGGAATGGTGGAAATCCTGCATGGCATCTCTCTGACCATCGGCAAGGGCGAAACGCTGGGGCTGATCGGTCCGTCGGGCAGCGGCAAATCCTCTCTGCTCATGGTCATGGGCGGGCTGGAAAATGCCAGCACCGGCAGCGTCGACGTGCTCGGCCAGGATCTGACCGCGATGAACGAGGACCGGCTGGCGCGCTTCCGCCGGGATCACATGGGGGTGGTGTTCCAGAGCTTCAACCTCATCCCCACCATGACCGCGCTGGAAAACGTCGCCACGCCGCTGGAGCTCGCGGGGCACAAGGATGCCTTTGACCGCGCCGCCGCCGAGCTGGAGACCGTGGGGCTGGCACAGCGCGCCGATCATTACCCGGCGCAGATGTCGGGCGGCGAGCAGCAGCGCGTGGCGCTGGCCCGCGCCTCGGCGCCGCGCCCGGATATTCTGCTGGCCGATGAACCGACGGGCAATCTCGACGGCGCCAACGGCACGGCGATCATGGATCTGCTCTTTGGGCTGCGCGACCGGCATGGCGCGACGCTGGTGCTGGTCACCCATTCCAATACCTTGGCGCAGCGCTGCGACCGGGTGGTGCGGCTGACCGACGGGCGCGTGGACGACACCGCAGAGGCGAGGGCCGCCGAATGAGCCTCCGCATTGCCGCCCGCTTTGCCCGCCGCGAGCTGCGCGGAGGGCTGCGCGGCTTTCGTATCTTTCTGGCCTGTCTCGCGCTGGGTGTTGCCGCGATTGCCGGGGTCGGCTCGGTGCGCTCGGCCATCCAGGCGGGGCTGGCCGATCAGGGCGCGATCCTGCTGGGCGGCGACGCGCAGGCGAGATTCACCTATCGCTTTGCCGATGAGGCCGAACGCGCCTGGCTGGAGAGCATCTCGACCGCCGTGTCGGAGGTGACCGATTTCCGCTCCATGGCGGTGGTCGACGGCGGGGACGGGCCGGAACGCGGGCTGACTCAGGTGAAATCGGTCGACGATGCCTATCCGCTGCTGGGGCAGATGCAGCTCGACCCGCCGATGCCGCTGGCACAGGCGCTGGACGGGGCGGAGCATCCCGGCGCGGTGATGGCGCCGGTTCTGGCCGACCGGCTGGGGCTCTCCCCCGGCGACACGTTCCGGCTGGGCACGCAGCCCTTCACCCTCAGCGCGGTGATCGTAACCGAGCCCGACGATGCCGGCGACGGCTTCGGCCTTGGCCCGCGCACGCTGATGCGCACCGCCGATCTGGAGGGCTCGGGCCTGCTCGCGCCCGGTTCGCTGTTTGAAACCGAATACCGGCTGCTGGTTCCCAAGGGCAGCGATATGGATGCGCTGAAAGCCCAGGCCGAGGCGCAGTTCGAGGGCACCGGCGTGCGCTGGCGCGACGCCCGCAACGGCGCGCCGGGCATTGCGCGCTTTGTCGACCGACTGGGCGGGTTTCTGGTACTCGTGGGGCTCTCGGGGCTCGCGGTGGGCGGCATCGGCGTCTCGGCGGCGGTGCGGGCCTATCTGGCGCGCAAGACCTCGGTCATCGCGACGCTGCGCACGCTGGGGGCCAGCCGCCGGGTGATCTTTCTCACGTATTTCATTCAAATCGGCGCGCTGAGCCTTGTCGGCATCGCACTGGGGCTGATCCTCGGCGCCGCAATCCCGGTGCTGTTTTCTCCGATCATCGCCGCCTCACTGCCGATCCCGGTGATCCTTACCCTCTACCCCGAGCCGCTGGCCGAGGCCGCCATCTATGGCGTGCTGACCGCGCTGCTCTTCACCCTCTGGCCGCTGGCCCGCACCGAGGAGGTGCGCGCCGCCACCCTCTTCCGCGATGCGCTGGACAGCGCCCGCGCCCTGCCGGCGGCGCGCTATGTTATCGCCACGCTGCTGCTGCTCGCACTGCTTGTCGCGGTGGCCGCGCTGTTCTCCGGCGATCCGCGCATCACGCTGTGGACGGCGGGCGGCATCCTCTGCGCGCTGGTCATTCTGGCCATCGCCGCCTCCGGCATCCGCGCGCTGGCAAGGCGTGCCACGCCCGCCGCTAGAGGCCATCCGGTCTGGCGCTGGGCGCTGGGAGCGATTGGCGGGCCGCGCGAAACCGCCGCGTCGGTGGTGCTGTCGCTGGGGCTGGGCCTCTCGGTGCTCGCCGCCATCGGCCAGATCGACGGCAATCTGCGCGCCTCGATCAGCCGCGACCTGCCGGAGGTGGCCCCGTCCTATTTCTTTGTCGACATCCAGCCCGACCAGATCGACGGTTATCTTGCCCGACTGGAAGACGACCCCGCCGTTAGCCGCGTGGATACCGCGCCGATGCTGCGCGGGGTGATCACGCAGATCAATGGGCGGAACGCGCAGGAGGTGGCGGGCGATCACTGGGTGGTGCGCGGCGATCGGGGCATCACCTATGCGGCAGAGCCCGACAGCCGCACCATCGTCACCGAGGGCGAATGGTGGCCCGAGGATTACGACGGCCCGCCGCAGATCAGCTTTGCCCGCGAGGAGGCCGAGGAGATCGGCCTCAAGCTCGGCGACGAGATCACCTTCAACGTGCTTGGCCGCGACATCTCCGCGACGATCACCAGCTTTCGTGACGTGGATTTCTCCACCGCCGGGATCGGTTTTGTCATGACGCTGAACCCCGCCGCGTTGCAAGGCGCACCGCATACTTTCATCTCGACCGTTTATGCCGAGCCGGAGGCCGAAGCGCAGATCCTGCGCGATCTGGCCGGGGCCTATCCCAATATCACCGCGATCCGGGTGCGCGACGCCATCGACCGGGTGAGCGTGCTGCTCGAAGGCATCGCGGGCGCCATCCGCTGGGGCGCGGCGGCGACGCTGCTCACCGGCTTTCTGGTGCTGATCGGCGCGGCGGCGGCGGGCGAGGGCGCGCGCACCTATGAGGCGGCGGTGCTGAAGACGCTGGGCGCCAGCCGTGCCCGCATCCTGCAAAGCTTTGCCCTGCGCTCGGCACTGCTGGGCGCAGCCGCCGGGGTGGTGGCGCTGGGGGCGGGGATCTTGGGCGGCTGGGCGGTCAGCACCTTCCTGATGGAGACGGAATTCGGCGTCATCTGGTCCTCGGCGCTCGGGATCATCGCGGGTGGCGTGCTGGCGACGCTTCTGGCGGGGCTGGGCTTTGCCTGGCGCCCGCTGGCGGCACGGCCCGCGCAGGTTCTGCGGGCGCGCGAATAGCCGCCTTGAATACCAGGGCGCTGGCTGGCAAATCCTAGGGGACCCCGAGGCTGCCACGGACCTTCCCACTGATGACCGATTCCCTGCCCATGCCGATCTCGACGCTGACCAAGGCGCAGCGCACCTCCATCATGAACCTCGTGCGCCGGGCCGCGCGCACCGAGATCATGCCGCGCTTTCGCAGTCTCGACGCTGCCGACATCTCGCAAAAGACCAGCCGGCAGGATCTGGTGACCGACGCCGACCGCGCCGCCGAGGCGATGATCGCGCGCGGGCTGGTCAATCTGTTCCCCAACGCGCTGATCGTGGGCGAGGAGAATGTCGCCGAGCACCCCGAGGTGGTCGACAAGATCGCCGAGGCGGAGCTGGCCTTCACCATCGACCCGGTGGACGGCACCTGGAATTATGCGCATGGGCTCGCCACTTTCGGCGTGATCCTCTCGGCGCTGCGCTTCGGCGTGCCGGTCTTCGGCCTGCTCTACGATCCGGTGATGGACGATTTCATCCTGGGCGAGACCGGCGGCCCGGCGGAAATGACGGTGCCCAAGCGCCGGATCGTGCGGCCGCTCTCGGTGTCGCAGGGCGGCCCGGTCGAGGAGCTTCAGGGCTATCTGCCGCTCTACATGCTGCCCGAGGACAAGCAGGCGCCCATGGCGCAGCTGATGACCCGGTTCGAGCGCGCCCTGTCGCTGCGCTGCTCGGCGCATGAATTCCGGATGCTGGCGCAGGGCCATGTGGATTTTGTGCTCTCGGCGCGGCTGACCCCCTGGGACCACGCCGCCGGCGCGCTGCTCTGCCAATGCGCGGGCGGGCATGTGGCGATGCTGGACGGGTCCGATTACAACGCCGCCAAGCGCGAGGGCTATCTGCTCTGCGCCTCTAACGCCGCCACCTGGAACCGCATCCGCGACGCGATGAGCTTTCTGCTCGATACGCCCGAGGCAGAAACCGAAACGATCACGGAAGACGTCAGCGCCTGAGCCGGACCGGCACATGGGCCTCCTGACATGCAGGAGGTCTACCCTTCGTCGATCAGCGCCTGCATCCGCGCGACAAAGCGCTTGGGCCCCAGATCGTCCAGCGCCGTCGCGCGGGCGCCCTGCCCCAGCCTGTCGCGCAGATCCGCATCACCGATCAGCCGCTCCAGCGCCACGCGGACGGTCTCGGGGGCGAGCGGATCGACCAGCAGCCCGTTCTCGCCCTCGCGGATATAGCCCGCCGACCCGGCTTCGGTGGAGATCACCGGCACGCAGCCATAGGCCATCGACTCGGCGGGCGCGAACCCCAGCGGCTCATCAAAGCTCGGCAGGATGCAGATATCGGAGGCGGCATAGAGCGCCGGCATCTCGGAAAACGGGATGAGGCCGCGCATGTCGATCCAGTCCTCCGCCTCTGCCGCGTCTTTCAGCGCGGCGTAATGGGCACGATCCTCGGGTGTGTCGAGCACGCGCTCGGAGCCGATCAGGATCAGCCGCGCCTTGCCCGCCCGGCCCGCCGCACGCATGCCGTCCACCACCAGGTGCTGCATCTTGCGGCGCTGCCCGAGCTTGGCGACGCAGAGCACCGTCACCGGGGCCGTGCTGCTACGCTCCGGCATCGGCGGCGGCGGATCGCCCACCACCGGCCAGGGCAGGTAGCGCGCCCAGGCGTCGGGTCGCGTGTCGCCCAGACCGAGAGACGCGGTCACCCGCCGGATCGGCAGCCCCTTGCGCCAGAGATAGAAGCGCCGCGAGAGCGGCTCGTGCCGGCGATAGGGATGCAGATCGTAGGACCAGAGCGCCGAACCCTGCCGCCGCCCGATCTTTGCTGCCGCGAACCTCAACGCCGCGCTGTTGCGCAGAAAGGCGATGTCGGGGTTGAACGCCCGCCACGCCTCGGTCATCGCGGCGGTATCGGACGGGTCGGCAAAGACCTGCGGTTCGATCACCGAATGATCCTCGGCGCCGCCCGATTGCGAGGCCCAGACCGCGACCTTTGCTCCGGCATCGGTCAGTGCCCGCACCGCAAAGGCCAGATTGGTATGAAACCGCGGAACGACGAAGAGGATGTTCGCCTGCATCGCGCTCAGCTCGGATCGCGCCAGCGGTTGACGATGGGATAGCGGCGGTCGAGCCAAAAGGCGCGTTTCGACAGCCGCGCACCGGGCGCCGACTGAAAGCGTTTATATTCCGAGATATAGAGCAGATGCTCCACCTTCTTAGCATCCGCCCGGTCGTAGCCCGCCGCGACGCAATCGGCGATGGAGCCGTCGTCGTCCACGAGGATCTGGAGAATGCCGTCCAGCACCGGGTAGTCGGGCAGCGAGTCGCTGTCCTTCTGATCTTCGCGCAGCTCGGCGGAGGGCGGCTTGGTGATGATGCGGTCCGGAATCGGCGCATGTTCCGGCCCCATCATCCAGGGGCGGTGATTGGCGTTGCGCCAGCGGCAGATGTCGAAAACCCGGGTCTTGTAGAGATCCTTGATCGGGTTGTAGCCGCCCGCCATGTCGCCATAGATCGTGGCATAGCCCACCGCGACCTCGGATTTGTTGCCGGTGGTGAGCAGCATTTCGCCGAACTTGTTGCTGAGCGCCATGAGCAGCAGCCCGCGCAGCCGCGACTGGATGTTTTCCTCGGTGAGATCCGGCTTCAGCCCCTCGAAAAGCGGCGCCAGCGTATTGGTGATCGCGTCGCGTCCCTCGGCGATGGGCACGAAATCATAGTGACAGCCGAGCCGCTCGGCGCAGGCCTTGGCATCCTCCAGCGAATGCTCGGAAGTGTATTCCGATGGCAGCATGACGCAGCGCACATTCTCCGCACCCAGCGCATCCACGGCGATGGTCGCCACCAGCGCCGAGTCGACGCCGCCCGAGAGCCCCAGCAGCACCTTGCCGAAACCGGTCTTGCGGCAATAATCGCGCAGGGCCAGCACCATGGCGTGGTAATCCTGCTCCATCGCGTCGGGATGGCGGGTGAAATCGCCCTCCAGCACGCGCCAGCCGTCTTCGGTGCGCTCCAGGTCCACATGCGCCAGCATCTCCTCGAAGACCGGCAGCTGCACCGCCACCGCGCCATGCGGATTCAGCGCAAAGCTGCCGCCGTCGAAGATCTGGTCGTCCTGCCCGCCCACCATGTTCAGGTAGATCAACGGCAGGCCGGTCTCGACCACGCGGGCGACCATCTTGTTGAGGCGTGTTTCATATTTGTTGCGGAAATAGGGCGAGCCGTTGGGCACCAGCAGGAATTCCGCGCCGGTCTCGGCCAGTGTCTCGGCCACGTCCTCGTACCAGGCATCCTCGCAGATGGGCGAGCCGACGCGGGTGTTGCCCACCGCATAGGGGCCACCGATGGGGCCGCTGTCATAGATGCGCAGCTCGTCGAAGACATTGTAATTCGGCAGGTGGTGCTTGAAGACCTGCGTGACCATCTTGCCGCCTCGGCAGATGACATAGGCGTTGTAAAGCTCCGTCCCCTCGACCCAGGGCGTGCCGATGGCCAGCGTCGGGCCGTCGGCGCAATCCTCGGCCAATTGCTTCACCGCCGCCATGCAGTCGAGCGTGAAGGCATGTTTCAGCGGCAGATCCTGCGCATTGTAGCCGGCGATGAAGAGCTCGGGCATTGCCACCATGTCGGCGCCCGCGGCCTTGCCCTGCTCCCAGGCGTCGCGCGCCTGCGCGGCATTGCCCGCAAGATCGCCCATCGTGGGGTTGAGCTGCGCGATGGTCAGGCGGAAACGGTCGGCCATACGCCCTGTCCTTTCAGTCACATCCTCGTGCCGACATAGCAGAACCACGCCGGAGGGAAAGCCGGGCGGGGCAAAAGAGATTGTCAGCCCACCGGGGCTTGTTTACCTTCCGGGCAAAGGGAGAGGCAATCCGGCAAGGATCCATCAATGAGACGCGCAGGCACGATAGTCGCCGCCGCCTTTCTGGCCATCACGGGCAGTGCCATGGCGCAGGACGGCGAGGTGATCACCAAGCAGTTCGACGATGGCGGGGTCTATGAAGGCACCTTCCGCGATGGGCTGCGCGACGGCACCGGCACCTACCGGCTGCCCAACGGGTTCGAGTACACCGGCAACTGGGTCGCGGGCGAGATCACCGGCGAGGGCGTCGCGCGCTATCCCAGCGGCGCGATCTACGAGGGCCAGTTCGCCAAGGGCAAGCCCGAGGGGATTGGGCGCATCGTGCTGGCCGATGGCAGCATCTACGAGGGCTCCTGGCTCGACGGCAAGATCACCGGCAAGGGCGTGATCCAGTACGCCAACGGCTCGCGCTACGAGGGCTCGTTCCGCAACGCGCTGCACCATGGACGCGGCGTGATGACCGCGCCAAACGGCTATCGTTACGAGGGCGACTGGGTGAACGGCGTCGAAGAGGGCAACGCCACGATCACCTATCCCGACGGCTCGGTCTATGAGGGCCGGGTCGCCAATGGCGAGCGCTCGGGCCAGGGCACGCTGACCATGGCGGACGGGCTGGTCTATGAAGGCATGTGGCGCGAGGGCCAGCAGGACGGCAGCGGCACGCTGACCCTGCCCAACGGCGATATCTACGAGGGCGAGCTGGTGGATGGGCGCCGCGAGGGGCAGGGCAAGGAAACCTATGCCAATGGCGATGTCTACGAGGGCGCCTTCAACAACGACCAGCGCCAGGGCTACGGCGTCTTCACCGGCGCCGACGGTTACCGGCTTGAGGGCAACTGGGTCGCTGGCCAGATCGAGGGCGAGGGCCGCGTGGTCTATCCCGATGGTTCGGTCTACGAGGGCGAGATCCGCGGCGATCTGGCGAACGGGCAGGGCAAGACCACCTATCCCGACGGCTCGACCTATGAGGGCGACTGGGTCGACGGGGTGATCGAGGGGCAGGGGCGCGCCACCTATCCCAACGGCGTGGTCTATGAGGGCGAATTCGGCAATGCCCGCTATAACGGGCAGGGCAAGATCACCTATCCCGACGGCTACACCTATGAGGGCGCCTGGAAGGACAACCAGCGCCACGGCAAGGGCACCGCGCGCTATGCGGACGGCGCGGTCTATACCGGCAATTTCCGCGAGGATCAGCGCCACGGGCAGGGCGAGATCACCATGCCCGACGGGTTCCGCTATTCCGGCGGCTGGGTGAACGGCACGTTCGAGGGAGAGGGCGTGGCCACCTATGCCAATGGCGATGTCTATGAGGGCATGTTCAGCAACGGCAAACGCGAGGGAGAGGGAGTCCTGCGCTATGCCACCGGGGAGGAGGCCTCGGGCGAATGGGTCAACGGGGTGCTGACAACCGCGACGCCGGTGGACTCCGAGGAGGACGGATCCGCAGAGGGCGCCGAGGAAGCGGCAGACACACAGGACGGAGAGAGCACCGGCGGCAACTGAGCGGCGGCGGGCGGCTCTGGCTGTTCGCGCTGCTGCTCTGCTGCCTGTCTCTGACGCTCGCGCCCCTTCGCGCCCGGGCGCAGGAGGCCGAAGAGCCGGGCATCCGCATCGGCGTGCTGGCCTATCGCGGCTGGGATGAGGGGCGCGACGACTGGCAGCCGCTGGCGCGCTATCTATCGGCCCGGCTGGAGGGCAGGCCGGTGCGCATGGTGCCGGTCACGCTCAGTTCGGCGGCGCTGCTGATCGAGACCGGCGCGCTGGATTTCCTCGTCACCAATCCCGGCCATTACCTGACGCTGGCCAAGACATATCCGATGAGCGTTCTGGCGACCCGCGCGCGCCGGCTCTCCGATGGCAGCCGGTCGACCAGCTTCGGCAGCACGCTGGTGGCACGCCGGGGCACCGGGCTCGACTCCTTCGCGGCGCTCAAGGGCGCGCGGGTCGCAGCGGTCAGCCCGCGCGGCTTCGGCGGGTTCCAGACGGTGTGGTTCGAGGCGCGAGAACAGGGCATCGACCTGCTCACCGCGCCCTCGGAGACGATCTTTCTCGGCTTTCCGATGGACCGCATCGCCAATGCGGTGCTGGCGGGTGAGGCGGATATCGGCATTCTGCGCAGCGGGCTGCTGGAGCGCCTCGCCGCCGACGGCATCATAGATCTGGCCGCATTGGAGGTGCTCGACCCCGGGGCGAGCTACACCCATGCGGATGCGGTCAGCACGCGGCTCTATCCGGAATGGCCATTTCTGGCGCTCGCGCGCACCGACCCGGCGCTGGTCAACGCGGTGGCGCTGGCGCTGCTGCAAAGCCGCGCCAGCGGGCTGCGCGATGTCTGGCGCGCGCCGGTGAGCTACCTCGCCGCCGAGCGCCTGCTTGCCGCCTATGGCGCGGAGACCGCCGCCGGGTCGGCGCCCGCTGCCCGCATCCCGCTGCTGGTCTGGATCACAATGGCCGCCTCGCTGGCCGGCATTGCCGCGCTGATGCTCTGGCTGCGTCGGGCCGGCGTGGCGCAAGCCGCGCCCCCTGCCCCGGCCCAAGCCGCCGAGGTCGATCTGACCCGGCGCGAACGGCAGATCCTGCACCTGGTAAGCCGGGGGTTGTCGAGCAAGGAGATCGCCGCCCGGCTCGGGGTCAGCCCCAAGACGGTGGAGTTCCACCGCTCGAACCTGTTGCGCAAGTTCGATGTGCGCAGTGCGGCGCAACTGATCAGCGTGGCCGGCGAACAGGCGCGCCCAGAGGGTGAAACCGGCCAAACCTAGGGTATTCCCGAGGGGTTTCCTGCGGCAAATCACGGGAATCGTCCGGCTACCGGGCCGCGCGCCTCGCGTGTCAGCCTTTCCTCATCGGGCAATCGCCCGCATTCAGGGAGGAAACATCATGATCACACGCCGCATCTTTGCCGGTCTTTGCCTGACCGCCCCCGCCGCCGCCGTGCTCACCGCAACCGAAGCCGCCGCGCAGATGGGGGCCTACGGCAAGCAGAAGGTGGTCTATCACATCAACTATCCGGGCGGTGAGGGCGACAAGGCCTATCGCGGTGCCCTGCGCAACATCCAGAACCATATCAATGCGCTCGGCGCCGAGAATGTCGAGGTGAAAGTGCTTCTGCACGGCAACGGCATCGGCCTGCTCCAGAACGCCAATACCGACACAGCGCTGCAAACCTCTGTGGGCTCGCTGAAATCGCAGAACGTGTGCTTTCATGTCTGCAACAACACGCTGGTCGGACGCGAGATCGACTATTCCAACGACCTCTACGATGTCTGGGAGGAGGATATCGTAATGTCGGGCGTTGCCGAACTGAGCAAGCTTCAGATAGACGGCTTTACCTATATCAAGCCGTGATCAGCACCGGGGCACACCCATGCGGATCAGCTCGGCCCCGCTAAGCGACATGTAGCCCCGGGTCACATAGCGGGCCTGGGTCAGGAACCAGCTGGAAACCTGCGGCGGATAGTGTTGCGCCATCCGCCGCGACCAGTAATCGAACCGCTCCGAACTGATCGGGTCGGACAGATAGCTCGGGCCGTGAAAGCCGAACCGTGTTGCCGGGCTGACGCAGACATTGCCCGCCCCGAGATAGAGCGTACAGGCCGAAAGGCAGTAGCTGCCACGGATCTCAACCCGGTCGCCGCGCGCCCGCATGCGACGGATCTCTTCGAACCGGGGCTTCAGCCGCCCGCCGGGATCGTTGCCGATCACCCGCACCGGGCCACCGCCCCAGCCATATTGCGGTGCGGCCTGCGCGGGCGGCGCAGAGACAAAAACGGCCACGGCAAGGAGGGCGATTGCCGAAAAACGGAGGAAGAACGTGGGACTCGGACACATGCGGTCGGCTCCTTTTGAGCTTGCAGGAAAGGCGGGCCATGGCCCGGCGCAGTCCGACCGCATCGGATTCGGGTTTATTCCCGGTTGATGTGCGAATTCTCCTAAAATTGCGTGGAATCATCGGGGCTTCGCGTGCCGCCGGTGCGAAGGCGCATTGACGCCACGTCCGGGAGGCGGTCTTTTGTGGGCATGAGCGAGATCCCGCCCGACACCGACACCACCCCCGATGCCGAACCCCAGCGCACAAAGCTGGGGCTGGGCGACTGGCTGCGCGCGCTCTGGCAGACCTGGCAGCGCATGGACCAGCGCAATCTCGGGCTTATCGCCGCGGGGGTGGCGTTTTACGCCTTCTTGTCGCTATTTCCCGCGATCTCGGCGGTGATCGCGATCTGGGGCTACTGGGCCGATCCGGTGGTGATCGCCGAACAGATGGAGCTGCTGCGCGAGATGATCCCGGAACAGGCCTTTACGCTGCTCGCCACACAGGTGGATCAGCTCATCTCGGCCAACCGCTCTACGCTGCAATGGGCCTCGGTGATCTCGATCATGGTGGCGATCTGGTCCTCGCGCGCCTCGGTCGCGGCGCTGATACGCGGGCTGAACGCGGTGGCGGAAACCCCGCATCGCGAAAACGCCATCCGCAGGCTCGCCGTCGCCGTGCTGCTGACCGGGCTGCTGGTGATCACCGCACTGCTGGCCTTTGCCGCCGTGGTGATCCTGCCCGCCGCGCTGGCCTTTCTCCGCCTGCCGCTGCCGGTCGAGCTGGCGGTGAGCGGGGTGAAATGGCTGATCCTGCTGGCGGTGGTGTTTTTCGCCATCGCGCTGCTCTACCGCTACGGGCCGAACCGGCGGCAATCGCGCATGCGCTGGCTGACCCCCGGCGCGCTGATCGCGCTTCTGGCCTGGGCGGCAGGCTCGTTCCTGCTCACCGGCTATGTGCGCAATTTCGACCGGCTGAACGAGGTCTACGGCTCGCTCGGCGCGGTGGTGGCGCTGCTGCTGTGGTTCTACGTGAGCGCGCTGGTCACCCTGCTCGGCGCGCAACTCAATACCGAGCTCGACCGGCAGCGCAAACGCCGCGAAGAAATTTTCTGAAGCGCAGGGAACGGTTTGTGCATGGCGGCGTTAGGTTCTCAAGGGCGCCTGTATCGTCCTGTCCCTAAGCGTGCCCCAACCCTGTCCCGACTTCCCTCATGTGGCACGCGTACCTTTGCCCCGCTCTCTTTCCCGGAGAGCGGGGTTTTTCTTTGCGCGCGTTTTGGTGAGAGAAAAAAAGGCGCCGCCCTCTCAGGCGGCGCGAAGCGTGGTGCGTCCGTTCGGGCGGTCTCCGAGTATGTCGAAGAGCCGTAGCAGGATCAGCGTCACCGGAATCGCCACGATGCCGCCCAAGGGCCCCCAGAGCCACAGCCAGAACACCAGCGAGACGAAGATCAGGAACGGGTTGATGCGCATGTGCTTGCCCACAAGTCCCGGGGTCACGAACTGCGCCTCGGTGAGGTTGAGCGCCAGAAAGATCGCCATCGGCGCAAAGCTCATGAGCCCGTCGAAGTTCACGATCCCCGAAAGCAGCAGGCCTGCGGCGACCGAGGCCGGGCCAAGATAGAGCACGAAGTTCAGCAGCGCCGCCGCGATGCCCCAGACCACCGCGCCGGGCACGCCGATGGCGATCAGCGCGGCGCCGACCGCAAGGCCGAGCCCGGCATTGATGACCGAGATCGCCGCGAAATAGCGCGACACCGTATGTTCGGCGGCGCAGAACCGTTCGAGGATCACCGGCGTGTCGCTGCCCGAGCCGATCCGCGTCGACATCCAGCGATAGATATCGCTGCGCGTCAGAAGGAAGAAGAAGAGACCGCCGAGAAAGATCAGCATCTGCGCCACAATGACCGGCGCGAGAAAGATCGCATCGGTCATGCTGGGCATATCGGCCATATCGCCCTCGGTGGCGCCCTGACCGAACGCCTGCTCGACCTCACGATTGACCTCGCCAAGCCCCTGGATCAGCCCGCGATACTCGAACATCAGCTTGCGTAACTCGTATTTGATCGAGGGCAGCCGGTCGATGACCGTGGTGATGTAAGGCTCGACCATAAAAGCGAGCGCGGCGGCGGCAAAGAATATCGCTACAATCAGCAAAAGTGCCACGGCGCCGCGCGGCAGGCCGAGCCGCTCCATTCGGTCGGCCAGCGGTGAAAAGATCACGCCGACAACGATGGCCAGCATGAGCGGCGCAAAGATGTCCTGAGCGAGCTTCAACGCGACCACGAGCGCGCCCGCCGCCAGAATGGCCATCGAGACGCGCAGCACGGGGTCGGAGACGATGGCTGGTCTGGTCATGCCGAGACAACGGCTGCTACGGCATTTTGGTTCCCGTGGAACCGGCTCAGGGCGATTCAAATCGTTCTTACATTTCTTACAATGACCCCATGAACAGGAATTGTTTCTAACATCGAATTAATTCTCCGGCGGCAGCCTTGGGGGCAAACACCGAAACCGGAGCCTTCTTTCATGCCGCCGCTGCACCTGTCAGGACTGTCCGAACCCATCGGCGCCGATCTCTTCGGCGCCAACATCCTCGCGCATCGCGACTCGCTGGAGGAGGAGGCGCGCCTCTCCACGCTGGTCGAGGAGCTGGGCGTCACCGCGATGCGATATCCCGGCGGTTCGCTGACCGAGGTGTATTTCGACATCGCCAACCCGGATGCCGCGACTGTGTACCACCGCGACACCGGCGAAAGCCGCGACTTCATCGCAATCTCCGATTTTTTCGGCTTCGCAGAGGCGCATGATCTGCCGGTCACGCTGGTGATCCCGACCCGCGATCAGCTCTCCGAAGATCGCGACGCCAATGGCGACCGCTATGCCGAGGTCGATGAGGAGGCGCTGCGCAGCTTCGTGCACGATACCGTCAGCGGCACCTATGGCGAGGCAGAGATCCAGGCCTTCGAGATCGGCAATGAATACTGGGGTAGCGGGTTGATGAGCGCGGCCGAATACGGCCGCGTCGCCAGCGAGATCGCCCGCATCGTGGATGACGAGCTTGCCGGGCTTTCCGGCGCTCACCCGCAGGCAGCCTGGGTCGAGATCGTCGTGCAGATGGGCACAAATTTCGGGGTGTCCTCGCTGGATGAGGACTATCAGACCGCGGCAAGCGCGACCGAGATCCTCGACGATCTCAACACGCGCTACGATCTGGAGCTCGACGGCGAGGTGATCCGCGGCAATGGCGATGTGAACTGGATCGAGGTCAACAACCACATCGTCATGTCCTATTTCGACGAGCCGCCGGAAACCGAGGCGGTCGATGCCATCGCGGGCCATGTCTATTCCAAGGAACCGGCGGTCGACGGCCAGCGTAGCCTGATGCTCGATGCGATTTCAGAGACCTGGGGCGAAGATCCGCGCTTTGCCGAGCTCGAGACCTATGTGACCGAATGGAACCAGTCCGGACATACCGGCCATTTCGACCGTGACGAGGATTACGGCCTGTTCCAGGCACAAGAGATGCTGAACATGACCGAGGAGTTCGCCCGTGCCGGGGTCGATCAGGCGCATGTCTGGCCGATGCTGCAAAACTCCGACAATGCGCTCAGCACCGGCCACAGCCACGATGCGCTCTCTCCGGCGGGGCGGTTTTTCGCGATGATGTCGCAGGAACTGCCCGGCAAGACCATGCTCGATTTCAACGCCGCCGATCCCAGGGAAACCGAGGCGGAACTGCCCAATGTGGATCTGCACGGCTTTTACGGCGACGGCGAGGTGACCTTCTATATCGCGTCCACCGCGCAAGTGCCCTCGGAAACGCTGATCGACACGGCGCAGCTGTTCCACGGCGCCGAAACCGTCGGCGCCCGGCGGCTGGGGGTCGAGCAGGGCGACGCGCCCGGATCCAACAGCGCCACCGCCGTTCTGGAAGAGCTCGATCCCGAAGAGGTCTTTATAGATGGCTACATCAATGCGGAACTGGACAGGGGCGAAATCCTTGAAGTGACGATCTCGGATTTCAAGCCGACCGCTGCCTTTTCCGACGCTCTTTCAGTACTGGAGACGCGCGACGACACCGTACCGGACCTTGTCCCAGACCCAATCGTCGATACCGACGGCATCTCCGAAAGGCCCGCCGCCGAGCGCGAAACCTCGACGGAAGAGGCTGCAAGCGCGAGGGACCTCGAATCGAAAACCGAGGGAAGCGCTCCCGGGCTGGATTTTCGCCCCGACCTTTTCGACCATGAGGACAATGGCACCACCGACGCACCGACCTCGCTCGCCGGCGTGCCGATGCTCGACGCCGGTAGGGATGCAGACGCGGACGAAAGCGGCGACAAGGAGGAGGAAATCGAGATCCCGGAGCCGGGTTTTTCCGGCTTGCTCTGGTCGCTCCTGCCGCTGCTTCTGTCGTTCCTCGGGCTCTGAATCCGCTCAGCGCTATGCCGCCCCGTTGGCCTCGTCACCAGGCAGGTCAGGTTCGGCGAAGATCGCATCGAGCTTGGCATGCGCCTTGGGCGAGGCAACGAGGATCAGCTTGTCACCCTCGCGCAGCTCTTCGATATCGAAGACGAAATCCGCCTCGTCCTTGCCGCGCGCCAATCCGATGATGCGCGCCTGCTCGGGCAGCTCGAAATCTGACGCGGTCCAGCCATGGCAGCGATTGCCGATCTTGTAGCCCAGCACCTGCACGCCCTTGTAGTGGCGCAGGTCCAGCGCCGCCTCGGCGCCGCCCTCGACCACGCGCACGATCGAGCGCGCCACAGTCGCATGCGGAGTGATGAGATCGGTCAGCCCCAGCTCTTCGCAGACGCTGACTAGCTCCGGCCGCACGATCTGCGGCACCACGCGGGGGAAGCCGACCGACCGGCCCACCACCGCCGAGAGGATGTTCACATCGTCCATATTGGTCAGCAGCACCAGCGCATCCGCATGGTCGCCAAAGGCGTCGCGCTGCACCGTCGGCAGCGAGCCGTCGCCCTCGACCATGCCGCAATCGAGATATTCCCGCGCCGCCTTGAGCCGCTCGGGGTTTTCGTCGACCAGCACGACCTCGTGCCCGTTCTCCAGCAGCTCCTGCGCCGTGGAGGTGCCGAAACGGGAGGCTCCCACGATCACCACACGCATGGTTCAGCTCCTTTTTCTCCAGGTTGCGGGCGACAGCGCCGCGATCAGCGCGACGAATTCCAGCCGCCCAAGCAGCATTGCGGCGATCAGCGTCGCCTTGAGATGTGGCGCCAACGCCGGCTCCGACACACCCACCGACAGCCCGGCGGTGGATTGCGCCGAGATGATCTCGAAGCTGGCATGCAGCGCGTCGATCCCCGAGGCGATGAAGATCAGCCAGAAGACGAAGGCAAAGGCCACATAGCAGAACAGCACCGCCGCGATGGCGACGATGCGGTCCTGCGCGATCTCGCGGCCGCGCTCGGTGAGATTGGTCACCGCGCGGGCCGGCGCGCGCAGACGGGTCAGCGTCAGCCGCACGCTTTTCGCCAATAGAAGCGCGCGGTCGATCTTGATGCCGCCGGCGGTCGAGCCGATGCCCCCGCCCACGAACATCCCCGCCAGCACCAGCGCCACCAGCGGCGGATAGTCGATCACCGGCGCCACCGAAAACCCGGCGGTGGTCATGCCCGAGACGAAATTCAGCGCGGTCTGCAACAGCGTCAGCGGCTGATAGACCCCGTCGATCAAGAGCAGCGCCACGACCAGCAGGCTGCCGGCAAGCGCCGTGCCCAGCACCGCGCGCGCGTTGCTCTTGGTCCAGGCGGCGCGCAGCCCGTGCCGCTTGGTATAGACATAGAAGAGCAGCGAGACGGAGGTGGCGAGACAGGCAATCATGGTCACCACCTGCGCCGCGGTGGAATAGGAAGCAAGCGAATCCGCGCGCGGCGAGAACCCGCCGGTGGAGACCGCCGAGAGCGCGATCATCGCCGATTCCCACCAGTTCGGCATCACCGGGCGCAGCGCCAGGATCGAGACCAGGGTGATGATCGAATAGACCCAGAGCAGCGCCCGGGCCTGGGTACGGGTGGAGGAAAGAATGTCGCGCTCCTCGATCCCCGCCTCGCCCATGGCCTGCGCCACATTGCCCGGCCCGAGGATCAGCGCGCTGCCCGCCACCGCGATGGCAAAGCCGCCGCACCAGAGCAGCCAGCCGCGCAGCAGATGGCCCGCCAGCGGCCAGTCATAGATATCGCCGGCCACCGAAAGCCCGGTGGACGTGATGCCCGAGACCGACTCGAAGAGCGCATCGAGCGGGCCGAGCCCCAGCACCTGAAAGGCCGGTACAGGCAGCACGGCGGCACAGAGAAACAGGATCACGAGGGTGCAGACCGCCTCGATGGCGCGCAGATCATGCGGCGGCTTCAGGCGCCGCCCCGCGAGCCCGGCACCGATGCAGAGCGCCGCAGCGGCGCCAGTCATCGCGGCCAGCTCCAGCTCCCCCTCGATCAGCGCAAGCGCTGTAGGCGGCAGGAAAATCGCGGAAAGGATGAGCCCGTGGCTCAGCACGGCGCGGGTCACCACGCCCGGCCGGGCTCTCCAGGTTACGCTGTTCTGTCCCCGGCTTTTGGCCAAGCGGACCCCCTTGGGTTGCACCGGATTCGCGCCGGCCACCCGGCAGACCCTAGCACCAAGAAAATCGCTGCGCCCGCGCTTTTTCGCACGCGCAGCGAGGCGGGCACGGGAACCGCCGCAGCCGTCCCGGCGTTCTCAGAAGAGCAGGCAGAAAGGGGCCTTCCAGATGACAGCGCAGGACCGGCCGCGCCCGGTGGGAGAGATCGTCGACCGGCTACAGTTGGCCGTCGACCGCGACCGCGTTCCCCTGCGCGCGCTTCTGGAAGTGTTCGGCGAAAGCTCTTTTCTGCCCGCGCTGATGGTCCCGGCGCTGCTGGTGGTCTCACCACTCTCGGGAATTCCCCTGTTTTCAACGATCTGCGGACTCAGCATCGCGTTCATCTCGGCGCAGATGCTGTTTTCACGCAACCATCTCTGGTTGCCCGATATATTGTTGCGGCAACAGATGGATGGTGCGACGGCGCAAACTGCGCTTGGCAAGTTGCGCTATGTGAGCGACTGGATCGATGCGCATTCCAAACGCCGGTTTCGTATGCTGACCTCGGCACCGTTTCGCAAATGGCTCCAGCTTCTCTGTTTTCTTTGCGGCGCGGTGATGCCCTTTCTCGAACTGGTGCCGTTCTCATCATCGCTGCTCGGCGGCGCGGTACTGCTGATGGCCACGGCCCTGCTGGCGCGGGACGGGCTTTTTGCGCTGTTGGGCAGCATGGCGATCTGTCTGGCGGTTTTCGTGCCGCTGAGCGTACTGGGGATCGTCTGATCCTGCATTCTACCTCAGATCAGCGCCGCCCAGTTCAGCAGAAGGACGAGAAGCACGCCGGCGGCGAGCAGCCAAAGAAACAGAGTGGTTGCACTCCGGCCCTCGCGGCGATCCTCCTTGCTTTCGGGAAGGTGTTCGGGCCGGTCCATCGCGCCGGCATCGCCCGGACCCGCGCGCACATCATGCGGATGTGCGGAATCATGTTCGGTAGATTTCTGATGATGTGCCATATCGGACTCCTCCAAAGTGGTCCGCGGTTTAAAACGCATCAATCCCCCGCGCGGTTCCATATGACCGCTCATCGCGCGGGCGTCACAAGCCTGCCGGCGGAAACCCTCGGGAAAATGATCTTCGGCGGGGCGACGCGCCCGGACGAATCGTCTAGCATCGACCTGACGCTGAGGAACGTCAGTTTTTCCATTCGCGCTGCAAGCTCACCAAGGGGTCACCCATCATGACTCACTCTTCGGAATTTTCGCATTCCGCCCTGATCGTCGCCCATGGCAGTCCCTCCGACCCGGAGTCGCAGGAGGCCGCGCTGCGCGCGCTGGCGGCGCGGGTCGGCGCCCGCATGACCGACTGGCGCGTTCAGGGGGCGACGCTGGCGGCCAAGGGTCGGCTTGAGGCGGCGATTGCCGAACTTGGCAAGCCGTTGATCTACCCGTTTTTCATGGCGCGGGGATGGTTTACCGGGCAGGTTCTGGCCAAGAAGGCGCGCGCCATGGGTCTGCGCATGCTCGATCCGTTTGGTGTCGAGCCCGATCTTGTGACCTGCGCCCAGCGGGAATTGCAGGCGATGCTGGCAATGCGCTCCTGGCGTGCGGAAGACACCGCGCTGGTGGTCGCAGCGCATGGCAGCGCGGTCTCGCGCACCAGCGCCGACAGCGCCTATGCTTTCACCCGCGCGCTGCATTCCCGGCTCGGCTTCGTTACCACGCGCACCGGCTTTATCGAAGAGCCACCCTTTCTCAAGGATGTGGCGCAGGGGCTGGGGCAGGCAATCTGCCTGCCCTATTTCGCGCAGGAATCCGGGCATATGGCGCATGACGTGCCGGTCGCACTGGCCGCCGCCGGATTTGAAGGGCCGGTGCTGCCGCCCTTCATCTCCTGGGCCGATACGCCGGCCCTGATCGCCGACAGCATCGCGCGTCAAAGCGCCGAGGCCGATCTGCCGGCGCCCTGACCGGCGGGGCGGGTGTAGGGTGGGCAATCCTGCCCACCGCTATCTCAGAAGTCGAGATTCTCCACGCTCAGCGCGTTCTGCTGGATGAAGTCGCGGCGCGGCTCGACCACGTCGCCCATCAGCTTGGTAAAGATGTCGTCCGCCTCGGCCATGTCGTCGATGCGCACCTGAAGCAGCGTCCGCGCGTCCGGATCGAGCGTGGTTTCCCAGAGCTGGCCCGGGTTCATCTCGCCCAGCCCCTTGTAGCGCTGAAGGCTCAGGCCTTTTTCGCCCTCTTCGAGGATCGCCTGCAACAGACCGAGCGGGCCATAGATGCCCTGCCGGCGCTCCTTGCGTTCCAGCGTCGCGGGGGTCGCATAGACCGCTTGCAGCGCCTGCGTGAAGCTGCCGGTCTTGCGCGCCTCGCCCGAGCGCAGCATCGACCCGTCCAGCGTGCGGACCTCTTCGACACCGCGCAGGATGCGGGCCAGACGGATGCCGCGATCCTGGGTGATGCGGCCCTGCCAGCCCTTTTCGTATTCCACCGCGATCAGATCGAGCCGCTGCGCCACCCGGTCGGCGACGCCCTGAAGATCGGAATCCACCGCGCCGGGCACAAAGGCCCCGGCCACCGCCGCCTGTTCCAGAATGTGGCGCGGGTAATGGGTGGGGAAGGCATCGAGCACGCGCTTGAGCTGCCGCGCCTCGTCGATCACCCGCACCAGATCCTGCCCGGCGATCACCTCGCCGGTGCCCAGCGTCAGATGCGCGCCCTCCACACCCTGCTGGATGAGATAATCGTCCAGCGCCCCCTGGTCCTTCACATAGACCTCGGACTTGCCGCGCGCGACCTTGTAGAGCGGCGGCTGCGCGATATAGAGATAGCCGCCCTCGATCAGCTCCGGCATCTGCCGGTAGAAGAAGGTCAGCAGCAGCGTCCGGATATGCGCGCCGTCGACATCGGCGTCGGTCATCAGGATGATCTTGTGATAGCGCAGCTTGTCGATATTGAACTCGTCGCGGCCGATGCCGGTGCCGAGCGCCATCACCAGGTTACCGATTTCCTGGCTGCCGAGCATCCGGTCGAACCGCGCGCGCTCCACGTTCAGGATCTTGCCCTTGAGCGGCAGGATCGCCTGCGTGCCCCGGTCGCGCCCGGTCTGCGCCGAACCGCCGGCGGAGTCGCCCTCGACGATGAAGAGCTCGGTCTTGGACGGATCCTTTTCCGAGCAGTCCTTGAGCTTGCCCGCGAGGAAGTTCACATCCATCGGGTTCTTGCGCCGCGTCAGCTCGCGCGCCTTGCGCGCGGCCTCGCGGGCGAGCGCCGCCTCGACGATCTTGCCGACGATGATCTTCGCCTCGCCGGGGTGTTCCTCGAACCACTCGCTCAGCTTTTCATTCACCAGGTTCTCGACCGCGGGCCGCACCTCGGAACTGACCAGCTTGTCCTTGGTCTGGCTGGAGAATTTCGGATCGGGCACCTTGACCGACAGCACGCAGGTCAGACCCTCGCGGGCATCGTCGCCGGTGAAGCTGACCTTCTCCTTCTTGGCGATGCCGCTATCGGTGGCATAGCGCGTGAGCGTGCGGGTCAGCGCGCCGCGAAAGCCCGCCATATGGGTGCCGCCGTCGCGCTGCGGGATGTTGTTGGTGAAGGGCAGCACGTTCTCGTGGTAGCTGTCGTTCCACCACATGGCGACCTCGACCCCGATGCCGTCCTTTTCGCCGACCATGTGGATCGGCTCCGGCATCATCGCCTGCTTGGAGCGGTCGAGATATTTGACGAATTCCTTCACGCCGCCATCATAGTACAGCTCTGTGCTGAGCGGCTCGGCGGGGCGCTCGTCTTCGAGGATGATGCGTACGCCGGAATTCAGGAAGGCCAGCTCGCGCAGGCGCTTTTCCAGCGTCGCGAAATCGTAATCGAGATTGCTGAACGTCTCGGTAGAGGCGAGAAAGCGCACCTCAGTGCCGCTCTCGCCGGGCGCATCGCCGATCACACGCAGATGCTCGACCGTCTCGCCATGGGAGAACTTGGCGTAGTGCTCCTTGCCATTGCGCCAGATGCGCAGCTCCAGCCAGACCGAGAGCGCGTTCACCACCGACACGCCGACGCCGTGCAGACCGCCCGAGACCTTGTAGGAGTTCTGGTCGAACTTCCCGCCCGCGTGCAGCTGGGTCATGATGACCTCGGCCGCCGAGACGCCCTCTTCGGCATGCATGTCGACCGGGATGCCCCGGCCGTTGTCGCGCACGGAAACGCTGTTGTCGGCGTGGATTTTCACGCGCACGAAATCGGCGTGACCCGCCAGGGCCTCGTCGATGCCGTTATCCACGACCTCATAGACCATGTGGTGCAGGCCCGAGCCGTCATCGGTGTCACCGATATACATGCCGGGGCGTTTGCGCACCGCCTCCAAGCCTTTGAGAACCTTGATTGAATCCGCGCCGTATTCCTGCGGAGCGCCTGCGGGCTCGGCCATGCGACCTTCCTTTGCGATTTTTGTTGGTTTTATAAGGGGAAACGGGGGCTTTGTCACGCCGATGACACAAGATTTGGTGTCATTCGACGGGGTTTTCAACGACGGATTGCCCATCCTCCTCCGAGACCGGCAAAAGCTGCGCGCGCGGCCCCAGCTCGGCAAAAAGTTCCGGTCCCGTTCCGGTCATCCAGGCCTGCGCCCCCAGCGCGCAGATCTCGTCGTAAAGCGCCGCGCGGCGGTTCGCATCGAGATGCGCCGCCACCTCGTCGAGCAGCAGAATGGGGGGCGCACCGACCTCGGCGGAAAGCGCCCGCGCATTGGCGAGGATCAGCGAAATGAGCAGCGCCTTCTGCTCGCCGGTGGAACAGTCGGAGGCCGGCACGCCCTTGGCGGCAAAGACCCCGTAGAGATCGGCGCGATGCGGCCCGATCAGCGTGCGTCCGGCAGCCATGTCGCGAAACCGGCTTTCGGCCAGCGCCGCGCGCAGATCCGCCTCGGTCGCGGGGATATCCGCCTCGGTCGAGACCAGCGCCAGCTCGGCTGTGGGAAAGGAGGTCTCCGCCCCCTCCTGCGCCCGCGCCAGCCGGTCGAGCGCCGCCTGCCGGTTGCGCTGGATCGCGGCGCCGCTCGCGGCCATCTGCCCTTCGAGCGCGGCATACCAATGCGCATCGCGGATCTGCTCCTTGAGCAGCCGGTTGCGCTCGCGCATGGCCTTTTCATAGGCCAGCGACGCCTCAGCGTGGTCGGGAAAGAAACTCAGCGTCATGCGGTCGAGAAAGCGCCGCCGCCCCTCCGGCGCCTCGATCCACAGCCGGTCCATGGACGGGATCAGCCAGAGCACGCGTGCAATCCGCCCCAGCGCGGTCTGCGGCGCAGGCTTGCCGTCGATCTCCACCTGTCGCGCGGCGCCGCCCTCCGACCGAATGGCGATCTCATGCGTGCCCTCGGGCCCGTGCAGCAGCGCCCCGATCTTCCAGCCCAGCGCCTCCGGCCGCCGCGCCATCTCCTGCGCCGAGGCCCGCCGCATGCCGCGCCCGGGCGAAAGCAGCGACACGGCTTCGATGAGATTGGTCTTGCCCGCGCCGTTCGGCCCGTAAATCGCCACGGGCCGCGCATCCACATCGACCGCCGCGCGCTTGTGCGAGCGGAAATGCGAGAGGGTGAGACGGGAGAGATACAGGCTCATGCGCCAGGCCTTCCGGCGTTGCACTGGCCGCAAAGGGAGTCGGGGAGTACTTTCAGAAAGATGAAAGACAAAGCGCGCGCCTGAGCTTCATCTTTTTCCAAATACTCCAATGCGGCATGGCCGCCCGGGCAAACGCCTGATGCTGCTTGCGCCGGCGTCACACCCGCATCGGCATCACGACATAGACGGCGCTGGTGTCGTTGCCTTCGCGCATCAGGGTGGGGTCGCCCGAGGAGTTGAACATGAAGACGGCGTTCTCTCGGTCGACCTGGCTGGCGATCTCCAGCAGGTATTTCGCGTTGAAGCCGATCTCCAGCGGCTCGTCGCCATAGGCCACCGCCAGCTCCTCCTCGGCGGCGCCGCTGTCGGGGGCGTTGACCGAGAGCACCAGCCGGTCCTCGTCGAGTTGCAGCTTGACCGCGCGCGAGCGTTCAGAGGAGACGGTGGCGACACGGTCCACCGCCTTGGCGAATTCGCTGGCATCGACCTCGAGCCGGCGGGTGTTGCCGGCGGGGATGACGCGGGAATAATCCGGGAAGGTGCCGTCGATCACCTTGGAGGTCAGGGTGATGTCGGGCGTGGCAAAGCGCACCTTGGTTTCCGAGACCGAGACGGCAATGTCCATGTCGTCCTCGTCGAGCAGCTTGCGCAGCTCGCCCACCGTCTTGCGCGGCACGATCACGCCGGGCATCTCCTCGGCGCCGGCGGGCAGGGGCGCGTCGATGCGGGCGAGGCGGTGGCCGTCGGTGGCGACACAGCGCAGCATGCGCCCGTCTTCGCTGTCGGCCACATGCATGTAGACGCCATTGAGGTAATAGCGGGTCTCTTCCGTCGAGATGGCGAATTTCGACTTGTCGAAGAGCTTGCGCAGCATCTCTGCCTTGGCAGTGAAATTCGAGCTGTATTCCGACGAGGCCATCACTGGAAAGTCTTCCTTCGGCAACGTGGCGAGGTTGAAATTCGACCGGCCCGCGGTGACGGTCAGCCGGCCCGCCGCGCCGTCATCGGCGAGCTGGACCATGGCGCCGTCGGGCAGTTTGCGGACGATCTCGTGCAGGGTGACCGCCGAGACGGTGGTGGCGCCGGCGCGCTCCACCATGGCGGGCGCCTTGTCCAGCACCTCGATATCGAGATCGGTGGCGCGGAAAGTCACCGTGTCGCCCTCCGCCTCGATCAGCACATTGGCGAGGATCGGAATGGTGTTGCGGCGCTCCACAACAGATTGTGCCTGACTGACCGCTTTCAGCAGCGTCGCCCGTTCGATACTGACTTTCATCACCCTATCCCTCCGACATGCCGGAGGCGCACCGTAGCGCCTCGGCCCGGCTGCTCCAACCCTGTTTCAGCGATTGATCCGACGGTTTTCCGGCAGCGTCAAGGCCATGGGGCCACACAGCGGCGGCCCCGACCGGAATTGTTGTGAGAGAGACTCAGGCTTCGAGCGCCCGGCGCAGCAACTCGATGTCGTCGGCGATCTGGCTGTCCTGGCTGCGCAGCTCCTCGATGCGCTTCACCCCGTGCATCACGGTGGTGTGGTCGCGCCCGCCGAAGCGGCGGCCGATCTCGGGCAGCGAGCGCGCGGTGAGCTGCTTGCAGAGATACATCGCCACCTGGCGCGGACGGGCAAAGTTGCGCACCCGCTTGGGGCCGATGAGATCCGAGAGGCGGATATGGTAGTGCTCGGCCACCTTGCGCTGTATCTCCTCGATGGAGATCTTGCGGTCCGAGGCGCGCAGCACGTCGGAGAGGCAGTCCTGCGTCAGCTCCATGGTGATCGGCTGGCCGACCAGCGAGGCAAAGGCGAAAAGCCGGGTCAGCGCGCCTTCGAGCACGCGGACATTGGTCGAGATGCGGTGCGCGAGGAATTCCAGGATGCCGTCATCGAGTTGCAGCGAGGGGTATTGCTCGCGGTAGTTCTGCACCTTGGATTGCAGGATGCCGAGGCGCAGCTCGTAATCGGTCGGGTGCAGATCGACCACGAGGCCCGATTGCAGACGGCTGCGGATGCGGTTTTCCAGATCCTTGATCTCGTCGGGGGCGCGGTCGGCCGAGATGATGATCTGCTTGTTCTGGTCGACCAGCGCGTTGAACGTGTGGAAGAACTCTTCCTGCGTGCTGTCCTTGCCGGCGATGAACTGGACGTCGTCGACCATGAGCACGTCGACCGAGCGGAACAGCTCCTTGAAATCCATCATGCGGCGTTCGCGCAGGGCCTGGACGAAGCGGTACATGAACTGCTCGGCGGAGAGGTAGAGCACGTTCAGGTCGGGGCGGTGCGTGCGCAGCTCCCAGGCGATGGCGTGCATCAGGTGGGTCTTGCCGAGGCCGACGCCGCCATAGAGGAAGAGCGGGTTGAAGGTGACCTGACCGCCCTCGCCGACGCGCTTGGCCGCGGCGTGGGCGAGCTCGTTGGGTTTGCCGACGACGAAGCTGTCAAAGGTGAAGCGGGCATCCAGCGGGGCGCCGGGCAGCAGGTCGTTCGTCGGGGGCGTCGGGGCCGCGGCCGGCGCGGGGCGCGGCTGTGCCGGGCGGGCATCCATATTGGCGACCTGGAATTTCAGCCGGCGCACATCGGCATCCAGCATCGAGAGCTTTGCCAGCAGCAGATCGCCATAGTTCTGCGACACGTAGCTGCCGATGAAGTTGGTCGGCACGTTGAAGACAGCCACGCCTCCCGGCTCGATTCCGCTAAATTCTATGGGTTTGATCCAGGTCTTGTAGTTGTTTTCCCCGATCGTGCTGCTCAGCTGATCCTGCAACGCGCCCCATTGTTCCTTCGTCATTTGTCCCCGCTCCGAAGCCTATCTGCCATGTTCTTTCGTCATCGTCCCAGGGCACCGGAAGATCCGGAGCCCGGTCGAGGCACAGCGCCCGGGAACAGGAAACGCGCCTCATGCCGCAGCGGCATGAGTGAGGGCGGCGGGAGATCCCGCGCACTCCGTACAGGCAACAGCCAGGACAGCCTTCGGACATCCCGTTCCAAAGGAGCTACCTGACGCGACCCGCGCATTTCGAACTATGGACTGGCAGGGCAGACGCCCTGTTTCGGCAGCTGATGCAGCAGACCACCGAAGCCGCGGAAACATCCCACAAAATATGTGGCCAGCTCCGCTTGCCTGTCCCCCCAAGCAATGTGACTCGCTGGGTGAAGTTAGCAAGTCCGTGTGAAGCCCGGCAACTGAACTTCAAACTTGACTCCATGGAATCCGGCAAAAGAATCTCTCCGGACAGGCAGACCTCAAAATACGGTGTCAGCAAAAGAAAAAGGCACCACAAATTGCGGTGCCTTTCTCTTATTCGATTTTCGAAAGTTGTGGCTTTTCAGCCAAGCGCTTTCACGCGCGACGCCAGGCGGGACATTTTGCGCGAAGCGGTATTCTTGTGGAAAACGCCCTTGGTCA
Organism: Salipiger abyssi; assembly: GCF_001975705.1. Classification (NCBI taxonomy): domain Bacteria; kingdom Pseudomonadati; phylum Pseudomonadota; class Alphaproteobacteria; order Rhodobacterales; family Roseobacteraceae; genus Salipiger; species Salipiger abyssi. Next base: position 1,715,723 of record NZ_CP015093.1, on the reverse strand, counting down.
CGCCGCGCATCAGCTCGGGCTGAGCGGCACGCAGAGCGGCCTGTGCGGCCTCCTTGTCGCCCGAGGCGATGGCCTCTTCGACTTTGCGGAGATGCGTGCGGATGCGCGACCGGCGCGCCTTGTTGATCGCAAAGCGGGTTGCGTTCTGCGTGGCGCGTTTTTTGGCCTGGGGCGAATTTGCCATGATGAGTCAGTCCTGTCTGTGTTTCGGGTCTGTGGTATCGGTTTGCGCAATACAGCTCAGACCCGGGCTGTTGTCGCCGGACCGAATCTTGCCTGAGCGGGCATCACGCGCATATCGGCGCGCTTCATAGCCGGATTTCACGGAAATGCAAAGTCTTTCCGCCCGGCGGTGGGAAAATACGCCCATTTGCGCTAGACTGCGACTCTCCCGGCGCGTCGCTCCGGGAGATCGTTTCTGACTGAAAGGGAGGATTCAGACATGAACGCCATGCAGGTTTCTCACTATGCGCAGGCGCTGTATCGCAGCCTCGGCGGACGGGCCGAGGCCGAAGCGGCCCAGCGCGCGCGGGAAAAGGAAGAGGCCGGTCAGGTTGACGAGGCCCGCGACTGGCGGGCGATTCAGGCGTCGATCCGCGCCAAGCGCGGGCCGCTGCAAGCCTGAACTCCGGCATCTCCGAAAACGCCAACGGCCCGCCAGTACCGGCGGGCCGTTTTCTTTTTCTCTCTTGCCGGGCAGGGCCGCTCAGCGGTCGCGGAACTGCGCGGTGCGTTTTTCCTGAAAGGCGGCCATGCCCTCTTTCTGGTCCTCGGTCGAGAACAGCGACTGGAACAGCCGGCGCTCAAAGAGCAGGCCCTCGGTGAGCGTCGTCTCATAGGCGCGGTTGACCGCCTGCTTCGCCGCAATGCTGGCAAGCAGCGATTTCTCGGCGATCTTCTCGGCGGCCTTGCGCGTCTCTTCCATGAGCTGCTTGGCCGGAACCACGCGGCTCACCAGCCCGGCGCGTTCGGCCTCTTCGGCATCCATGAAGCGCCCGGTCAGGTGCATATCCATGGATTTGGCCTTGCCCACATAGCGCGTCAGCCGCTGGGTGCCGCCCATACCGGCGATCACGCCCAGATTGATCTCGGGCTGGCCGAACTTGGCGGTCTCGGTGGCAATGATGAAATCGCACATCATCGCAAGCTCGCAGCCGCCGCCCAGCGCATAGCCCGACACCGCCGCGATCACCGGCTTGCGGGTGCGCACCGCCGCATCCATGGCCGGTTCGAAGAAATCGCCGAGATACATATCGACAAAGCTCTTCTCGGCCATCTCCTTGATATCGGCACCAGCGGCAAAGGCCTTGGCCGAGCCCGTGATGATGATGCAGCGCACCTTGTCGTTCGCATCCAGCTCGGGCAGCGCCTTTGCCAGCTCACCCAGCAGATGGCTGTTGAGCGCATTCAGGGCGTCCGGGCGATTGAGGGTGATGGTTGCGACGTGGTCATCTATTTCGACGATGATCGTCTCATAGGCCATGACTTCGGGCTCCCGTCCGTTAGCGTCAAAGGGCAGCCTTACCACCTTGTCACGGGCAATCAAGCTATCTTTGACAGCCCGGACAGTAGAAGGACGAGCGCCCGGATTGCACGATTCTATGCACGGAATTTGTGCATCCCGGTGTCCGGCAGGGTTGCCCCTCGCGCCCGTAAACATCGAAGCTGTGCTGGAAATATCCAAGCTCGCCATCGGCTTGGCGGAAGTCGCGCAGGCTCGATCCGCCCGCCTCGATGGCCTCCGCCAGCACCTGCCGGATGACCGGAACCAGCGCCGCCAGGCGCTTTTCCGAGATCCGGCTGACGCGGCGTCCCGGATGGATGCCGGCGCGAAACAGTGCCTCGCAGACATAGATATTGCCCAGCCCGGCGACGATTTTCTGATCGAGCAGCGCCGATTTCACCGGCATGTTGCGCCCTTTCAGCGCCGCGACCAGATGGGATTCGCTGAACGCGTTGCCCAGCGGCTCCGGCCCCAGCGCCGCCAGTAGCGGATGCGCCTCGGCGGTCTCGGTCCCCATCAGATCCATCGCCCCGAAGCGGCGCGGGTCGTTGAAGGTCACCCGCGCCCCGTCCGCCATGTCAAAGACGACGTGATCGTGCTTCTCCGGCGCCGGGTGATCGTGCACGAAGCGGCCCAACGCATCGCCCGAGACCAGCATCCGCCCGGACATACCGAGGTGAATCAGCAAGGTTTCGCCGGTGTCGAGATCCGCCAGGATGTATTTCGAGCGCCGCCGCAGCCGCTCCACCCGCGCGCCGGTGAGCCGCTCGGCCATGCGCTCGGGGAAGGGCCAGCGCAGATCGGGCCGGTTCACCCGCGCCAGCGCGATCCGCTGGCCTTCCATCACCGGGGCCAGTCCGCGGCGCACGGTTTCCACCTCGGGCAGTTCGGGCATGAGCTCTCCTTCCAAAGGGCCGCATTGCAGCGCGGCCTGTGCGCTCTATAAGGAGGTGCAGCAGCAAAACGGCAAGATCCATGAGCGACGAGACTCAGAAAACCACGCATTTCGGCTTTGCCGATATCCCCGAGAGCGAAAAGGCGGGCCGTGTTCAGGGCGTCTTTGGATCGGTGGCATCGAAATACGACGTGATGAACGACGCCATGTCCTTTGGCATCCACCGGATCTGGAAGGATGCGATGATGGACTGGCTGGCGCCGCGCCCGGGCCAGCGCCTGCTCGACGTGGCGGGCGGCACCGGGGATATCTCCTTCCGCTTCCTGAAACGCGCGGGCCATGGCCATGCCACCGTGCTCGACCTGACCGAGCCGATGCTGGTCGAGGGCCGCAAACGCGCCGAAGCCGCCGCTATGGCCGATCAGCTCGACTGGGTGGTCGGCGACGCGATGGCCCTGCCCTTTGCCGACAACACATTCGACGTCTACACGATCTCTTTCGGCATCCGGAACGTCACCCGCCCGCAGGAGGCGCTGAACGAGGCGTTCCGCGTGCTGAAACCCGGCGGGCGGCTGATGGTGCTGGAGTTCAGCCAGATCCCCAACGACATGATGCAGAAGGTCTATGACCTCTATTCCTTCAACATCATTCCACGCATGGGCCAGGCCATCGCCAACGACCGCGACAGCTATCAGTATCTGGTGGAATCGATCCGCAAGTTCCCCGATCAGGAGACCTTTCTCGGCATGGTGCGTGCCGCCGGCTTCGAGAACGCGAAATATCGCAACCTGAGCATGGGCATCGCCTGCCTGCATTCCGGCTGGAAGATCTGAATGCGCGGACCGCACAATATCTGGAGGCTGATCCGCACCGGCGCCACGCTGGAACGCACCGGCGCGATGGGGGTCATTCTCGACGCGCTCGACGCGCCGCGCCCGCTGCGCATCGCCTACCGCGCCCTCGTCTGGCCGTTCAAATGGCTGGGGATCGAGGGCGATCCGTCGATGCCGCCCGTCACCCGCGCGCTCACGGCGCTGGGTCCGGCCTATATCAAGTTCGGCCAGATCCTCTCGACCCGGCCTGACGTGGTGGGCGAGGATCTCGCCAATCAGCTTCGGGTGTTGCAGGACAAACTGCCGCCCTTCCCGGTGGCGCAGGCCGAGAAGCAGATCGAGGACGAGCTGGGCATGCCGGTCTCCGAGCTGTTCTCGGAGTTCAGCGAACCGGTCGCCGCCGCCTCCATCGCGCAGGTCCACAAGGCGCGCCGCGCCGATACCGGTCAGACCGTGGCGGTCAAGGTGCTGCGCCCGGGGATCGAGCGCGCCTTCCGCACCGATATCGACGCCTTCTATTTCTCCGCCGATGTGATCGAGACCCTGTCGCCCGCCTCGCGCCGGCTGCGGCCGCGCGACGTGATCGCGCATTTCGAAAGCGTGGTGATGGGCGAGCTCGACCTGCGGCTCGAATCCGCCGCCGCCAGCGAGTTCGCCGCCAATACCAAGGGCGATGCGGGGTTTCAGCTACCGGAAGTGAACTGGGGTCTGTCGGGTCGCCGGGTGATGACCATGAGCTGGGCCGAGGGCGTGTCGCTGGGCGACAATGCCGCCATCGACGCGGCGGGCCATGACCGCGCGCTGCTCAGCGAACGGGTGCTTCAGCTCTTCCTCAACCACGCCCTGCGCGACGGGTTCTTCCACGCCGACATGCATCAGGGCAATCTCAAGGTGGCGCCGAACGGCGATATCATCGCCTATGATTTCGGCATCATGGGCCATATCGACGAATACACCCGCCGGGTTTATGCGGAGATCCTCTATGGATTCATTCGCCGCGACTACAAGCGCGTCGCCGAGGTGCATTTCGAGGCGGGCTATGTGCCCGCCGACCGCGATGTCGACGCTTTCGCCCGGGCGCTCAGGGCGGTGGGCGAACCGATTTTCGGCATGGATGCCACACGGATCTCGATGGCGCGGCTGCTCTCCTATCTTTTCGAGGTGACCGAGCGCTTTGGGATGGAGACGCGGACGGAGCTCATCCTGCTGCAACGCACCATGGTGGTGGTCGAGGGCGTCGCGCGCTCGCTCAACCCGCATATGAACATCTGGGATACCGCGAAACCGGTGGTCGAGGACTACATCAAGACCTCCATCGGCCCGCGCGCGGTGGCGCGCGACCTGATGCTGACCGCCAAGGTTCTGGGCCGGTTCGGTCCGCGGCTGCCCGGTCTGGTCGAGGCGGTGCTGATCCGCCAGGCCGAGGGCGACACCGCTCCCAAACGCAATCCCTGGCCCGCGCGGCTGGGCTGGGGCGCCGGCGGGCTGGCGCTCGGCGCGGCGCTGACGCTTGCCTGGCATCTCTGGGCCTGATACCCGGCGCGCCATAGCAAAAAAGGACGGGCTGACCGTGACAGAGGCTTCGCGCACCGCGCTTGTGACCGGATCCGCCGGGTTCATCGGGTTCCACCTTGCCAAGCGGCTGCTCGATCAGGGCTATCGCGTGATCGGCCTGGACGCGCTGACCGACTATTACGATGTCGCGCTGAAAGAGCGCCGGCACGCGATCCTCGGCAACAACCCGGGCTTCAAGCCGATCATCGCGCGCACCGAAGACGACGAGCTGCTGACCGCGATCTTTTCCGAGGAACGGCCCGAAACCGTGGTGCATCTCGCGGCGCAGGCCGGGGTTCGTCATTCGATCGAAGTTCCCCGCACCTATGTGAAATCCAATCTGCTCGGCACCGCCGAACTGCTGGAGGCGGCGCGCGCGGTGCCGCCGCGGCATCTGCTCATGGCCTCGACCTCCTCGGTCTACGGCGCCAATACCGAGATGCCTTACCGCGAAACCATGCGGACGGATCACCAGATGTCGTTCTACGCGGCCACCAAGAAGGCCAACGAGGCGATGGCGCATTCCTATTCGCATCTCTTCGGCATTCCGATCACCATGTTCCGCTTTTTCACGGTCTACGGCCCCTGGGGCCGCCCGGACATGGCGCTGTTCAAGTTCGTCAAGGCGATCCTCGAGGACCGCCCCATCGACATCTACAACCACGGTCGCATGAAACGCGATTTCACCTATGTGGAAGATCTCGTCGAAGGGCTGGTCCGGCTGATCGACACACCCCCGGTGATGGGCGCGCCGCTGGAGGGCGACAGCCTGTCGCCGGTGGCGCCGTGGCGGGTGCTGAATATCGGCCATGGCGCCCCCGAGGTGCTGGAGGATTTCGTCACCGCCATCGAGACGGCGCTGGGGCGCAAGGCCAAGCGCAATTACATGGATATGCAACCCGGCGATGTGCCCGCGACCTGGGCCGATACCGCGCTTTTGACCCAGCTCACCGGCCCGCTGCCCCGAACGGCGCTTGCAGAGGGCGTGGCGCAATTCGTCGCCTGGTACCGATCCTATTACAATATCCCGGGCTGATCGTCCCTGTCATCCGTCGCCCGGACGCAGTGCCGTCACCTGCGCCGCATCGACCTCGGTTCCACCCGAAAGGGTCAGCCGCACGGAAGCCCCTTCTTGCCGGACTTCGACAATCGGGTTGAAGGCCGGCGCGCCAGCGCTTCCGATCAAGTCATCGTCGAGATAGCTTTCCACCTCGAAATCATAGCGCCCTCTGGCGAATCCGGTACCGTCGGTCGCGACGCCCGCCCAGGTCACCACCGGTTCGGACGGGTCGAGCCTGAGCCGCTGTACGGTGTCGCCCGCCGCATCGGTCACGACGAGCCAGGCGCTGTCGGCGCCCGGCGCGATCTCTGGCCGCAACGTCACAGGCACACCGTCGAACAGAACTGGCGCATCGGCCAGAGCCTTCATGCCGATCCAGGAGGAAAGCTGCTGCAAGCCACCGCCGGCCAGCTTGTCGGTCAACTCCTTGAGCAGATCGTTGGTCAATACCTGTTGCTCCACCGACGAGAACGTGGCCAGCTGCGTGGCGTAATCGGTCGCCTCCACCGGATTCAGCGGATCCTGGTTCTGCATCTGCGCGGTCAGCATGCGCAAAAAGGTCTCGAAATCCGAACTGAGCATCGCATTGCCCGGCGTGGCTCCCGAGCCGGTGCTGGCGGTGCTGCTGTTCGTTCCGGTGCTGGTCGTCGTGCCGGTCGTTTCCATGGGCTGGGTCCTCAGAGTCGAATATCCAGGCCGCCGGAGGCGGCAGGCGGGGGCGGTGACACGGTGGCGGGCTCGGCCATGGCAGCTTGGCCGCCAGGGGTGGTGCCACGACCATGGTGGCCGCTCTGTTCCTCGCCAAAGTTGAAGCTGGCGGAATCGTAGCCCAGCTCGGACAGGTGGCGGGCAAGCTGATCGACATGACGCCGGAGCAGATCGAGCGTTTCCGGTCGCTCCGCGCTGATCGTCAGCGCCAGCCCCTGCTCGCCCTGCACCATGCGAAAGCGCAGGTGCCCGAGCTCTTCGGGGTTGAGTTTCAACTCGATCGTCTCGTCGCCCGTGTTGCCCGACATCGCCTCGACAAGCTGCCGGACAATCGGCAGCGCGTTCTCCTGTCGCGGCGGCACTGCCGTTGTCTGAGCGGCAACCGATGGCGCGGACAATTGGACATCCGCTATCGACGCGCCCAGCGGACTCTCGCCCCGCAGGGGTGCGTTTTCATCCAGAACCGGGGATAGGACTGAAGCTACGGGAACACTCGTTTGCGCGTTGGCACTCTCCGAAGCTGTACGCTGCGGGAGCGGACGTGGCTCCACCGTCTGCACAGGTCGTGGCTCCGCCGCCTCGGCCTGCCGGCGCGAGGATTTCTCCGGCGCGGGCGTCGAGAATTCCGCGCGCTCCCGAGGCTCGACCTTCGATTGCAGATTATCGGCTGCTTTCGGCAGGGTTGCAGCGCGGCTTTCCACAGCGCCGATGCGCTCGGTGCGATGCTCGGGCACCGGTTCCAGCCGCACAGACGGGCCATCAGGGTGGTTGGACCGCTGCTCCAGCAGCTCATGGCGCGGAGCGGGCCGGACACTCGCCTGCGTCACATATGATGGGACATCGGATATCGGAGATACCGCTGAAGCAGGTGCAAGGGACATTGACTCGACCCTCGTCTCAGAGATTCCGCCCACGCGACGATCGGCCATGATTGGCTCCGATCGACCGGTCGCGATAGCGCGCTCCGCCCGTGCTGCTGTCTCTTCCAGAACCCCAGCGCCCGATCCGGTCATCCGCGAAGCGCCCTTGCCGGGGCCGTGAAACACCCTGCGCGGCACCGCCGGCCCTTGGCCCGGTGCCTCTAAGGACTCGCCATCGGAAACCGGGGTTTCGGGATCGGTGACGACGAACCGCCCATCTATGATCGTAGCGGGCTGCTTTGCGCTCACGGCTTGGGGCGCGCTATTCGGCACGGAGTTCGCGGCGATGTCGATAGCGTTCCTGCCCGCTCCATCGACGGGCGGACGAACCTCTCTGGCCACCGCAGGCCGCTGCGCGTCGGCGCTGTGTTGCCGGGCCGCTGGGAGGCTGCGTAGCGCCGGCTCAAACAACACCGGCTCGGCGCCGCGGCCTTCCGACAAGCGGAAAACCTCCCTGGCCCTCTCGGATGCGCTGGCCGCTGTGGCGTCTCGCACCGATATGGTGTTCGCAACCTCGCCGCGGGTCCGGGCACGTTCGGCTTGCGGCGGCTCTGTCGGCCTTTTCACATTCAACCGCGAGGACCCCGGCGTCTCCGGTGCGTGCCGAGACACGGCCGGCCCTTCCTGTCCGCTGCGACCTGTTTCCTGCGGGGCTGGCGCCCTGGCGAAAGTCCTTGGAGGCACCGTGGACTCGGTCGCATCAGGAGTTCGTTGCCCTGTCGCCTTGAACGAACCCTGACCACGCGAACGCCGAGCCTCGCGCGCGACGATAGGACCCCCCAACCCGTCATCTCCCGAGTTCTCAGCCCGGGCGCTGCCAGGCTCTCTCACCGGCAAGACCGTTTTTCCTGTCTCGGGCGGGATATGTTCAGGGCTGGCAGCGTGGTTTCCGGGCCCGGGTCTTTGAAGCGACGCGCTCTCGGGCACGGCTGGCGTTGATACGGTCCTATCCCGCAATGCGGCGCCTTCTGATGACGGGGCAGTCTTGCGAACAGGCGCTGACAGTTCCGACCTGCCGGAGCCCGTCGCATTCGGCAAAGCCCCGGCAGCCTGCAAATCTTCATGCGCTGACGCAGTTCGCCCGGGCGATATCGGGTCATTCTTCACCCGGTCTTTGGCGGGTGTCATCCTGTCGGACCGCCCGGAAGACCCCAAGGTGGACGACATCGGCAAAGAGACGTCGCGTGGCGTGTCTGATGAGGCCGGGAGCATCACCCGCTCTCCGCGCGCAATCACCCTGTTTTCCGATGTCGGCTCGGCAACCGCGTTATCTGCCAGCCTGTGCGAAATGTTCTTGGCCGCCGCATATTGCGCGCGCGCATTGCCCGCCGCTGAAGGTTCGGAAGAAGTTTTCTCCGGCTTGATACTCACCGGTCGGCCGTTTTGCGCACCTTCGCGCTCACGAGTTCCGAGCGCCGACTTGGAAGGGCCGGAGTAATGCGCCGGCATCTGCTGTTTCCGTTCCTGTCCTAAGAGCTGGCTGGTCTCGTCTTGAAACGCTTGCGGTATTGCGGCGGCGACGCCAGCGTCCCAGGTATCTGAAGCAGGTGCCGTCTCCGGAGCAGACTTAGCAGCCGACTGAACCGTTGTCGGGTTGGCCTCCCTGCCATCCACCCCGTCATCCACCGATGCCCCAGGCGGACTCGGCCTAGCGGACTCGGCCAGATTCCGAGGTGCAGTATCGTCTTCTGTGAAAATGGGCTCCGGGCGCTGGCGGACGTCATCCTCAACCGTATCGCGTTTCGGAACGGTCTCGTCAGTGTCGGAGGTGGCCTCTACCTCCACCATCGGATCACCGTCCTGTGCCCCGTCCTCGCCTGCCTCCGCATCCGTGGCAGCGCTTTCTGCCTCGAGAGACAGGAACACCTCTTCGAAACCGGTGCCCTCCGTACGACCGTCACCGGATTTTTCGCTGCCTGCAAGTACCTGCAACGCATTTAGAAGACCTGTCATCTGGCTCAGCATATCCGCTCCGGGAATTCTTCCGTCGCGATCATCCTAGGCGAAAGATCCTTACCGCTTCTTTACCGCCAGCGGGTCCAATGTGGTCAGTTGAGTCGAATTGGAGAAAGATGATGGAGATCAACGGACCACCGCCGCCGACCCGGCCCGACCCGTTGCGCAGCGCAGCCGTCGCGCTCGAAGCGTCGTTTCTGACCGAGATGTTGAAAGCCGCTGGTTTCGGTGAAAGCCGCGATGCCTTCGGCGGCGGCGCCGGAGAGGAACAGTTCGCTTCCTTCCTGCGCCGTGAACATGCGCAGACTCTTGCAGAGACAGGTGGAATCGGCCTGGCGGAATCGCTTTACCATGCTTTGAAGGACCGGATGGATGACTGACGACGACCACACACCCGACACCCTTGTGACCGCGCTCGACTCGCTGCTTGAGCGCGAGCGCAATGCTCTGCTCGACGGCGCGCTCGACGAGATCGGCCCGCTGATGGAGGAAAAGGCGGCTCTGGTCGCCCGGCTGGCCGAGGCGCCGCCGGAGGAGGCCGACGCGATGCAGCCGCTGCATCTGAAGCTGCGCCGCAATCAGCAGCTCTTCGACCACGCGCTCGACGGAATCCGTAACGTCGCCAAGCGGCTGGGCGCACTGCGCGAAATTCGCGACTCGATGGAGGTTTACGACGCGCAGGGACGGCGTGCGAGCATCGGCGGCGAAGAGAAAAGTCGCATGGAACGGCGTGCTTGAGGGGATTTTCATCAAATGCCGGGCAACAGGCGCAGGCGCCTTAGCGCTCCGTTAGGACTCTGCGGCGATGGTGTGCCCCGCATCCCCAAAAGGGGTGACGCAGCGGGCGCAACGCCCGGTCTGCCTCCGTCAGAAAGACGTCGAGAGCGCCGGTTCCGGCGCATCCCAACAATCGGCGTAAAGCGCCGCATGACTGTAAGGACGAAACATCCATGTCTAGCATTCTGACGAACAATGGCGCCATGGTGGCGCTCCAGACCCTGAAATCCATCAACTCGAGCCTCGCCACGACCCAGAGCGAAATCTCCACCGGCAAGCGTGTCGCGGACGCCAAGGACAACGCCGCCGTCTGGGCGATTTCCAAGGTGATGGAAGCCGACGTGAAGGGCTTCAAGGGTATCTCCGACAGCCTCAACCTGGGCGAGTCCACCGTCGCCGTGGCACGCTCCGCCTCGGAAACGGTCACCGACCTGCTGACCGACATCAAGGGCAAAATCGTCGCCGCTCAAGAGGAGAACGTCGACCGGGCCAAGATCCAGACGGATATCGACGCACTGCGCGACCAGATCGATGCGGTGGTGGGCGCGGCCCAGTTCAACGGTCTGAACCTGCTCTCGAACACCGATTCGACCGCCGACTCCGGCAACATCAACGTCCTTGCGTCGCTCGACCGATCAGGCACCGGCGTCGCCGCCTCCGACATCTCTGTCGCGAAGCAGGACCTGGGTACCGGCGCAGCCTCCACCGGCACCGTGAACCTGGACGTTTCGGTGAACACGACCGGTGTGGCAAGCGGTGCCACGGCCGAGTTCGTCACCTTCGATGGCGTCGGCACGGACGACGAGCTGGTCGCTGGCGCAAACTTCAAGGTGACCGGCAGCGGCAACTTCGCAGGCGATACCTCCGGCGATGCGCTCGATTTCTCGGCAGATGTCGAATACGTGGCCCGGGACGGCGACACCCTTGCCGACGTCACCTCGGCAATGGTCGAGCGCCTGAACTTCCAGGCCGCTTCGGATGGTCTCGATATCACCTTCTCGGTCAACGGGACCAATGCCGGTCAGATCGACTTCACCAACAACTACGACGAAGCGATCTCTGACGACAACAGCGTGGTGGAGCAATCCGACATCGCCGATATTGCAACGCTGGAGTCCGAAGCCGACGGCACCATCGGTGGCGGTCTGGAACTGCTGTCTAGCTTTGACGTCACAACCGACGACGGGACCGACGCAGCTCTCGATGGCATCGAGGGTCTGCTCCAGACGGCCATCGACTCCGCCTCGGCCTTCGGCTCGGTCCAGGGCCGCATCGAGACCCAGACCGATTTCATCGCGAGCCTGACCGACTCCCTGAAATCCGGTATCGGCACGCTGGTTGATGCCGATATGGAAGAGGCTTCGGCCCGCTTGCAGGCGCTTCAGGTGCAGCAGCAGCTGGGCGTTCAGGCTCTGTCGATCGCCAACCAGGCGCCGCAGTCGCTGCTGTCGCTCTTCCAGTAAAACGCACCTCCCGGAGGCCGGATTTCCGGCCTCCGATCCTTTAAACCGGACTGTTTCCTGAAACAGAGTCAGAAGGTTCTGCCGTGAACGCCCAGACAATGGCGCATCGCGCCTACGCCCAGACCGCCACCAGCACGCGCACCGACAGGGCCATCGAATACGACCTGTTCGCCCGCGTCACCCATCGCATCAAATCCGCCGCCGAGACCGGCCCCAAAGCCTATCCGAAACTCGTCGAAGCGCTTTACGACAACCGCAATCTGTGGACCGCGCTGGCCGTCGATGTGGCCGATCCCAAGAACAAGCTGCCGCAGGAACTGCGGGCGCAGATCTTCTATCTTTCGGAATTCGTACAGGTTCATACCGGCAAGGTGCTGGCGCGCAAGGCGCGGCTGGCCCCGATCCTCGAAGTGAATGCCGCAATCATGCGCGGCCTCAGCGGCCGGAGGGCAAAGCGATGAGCGGCCTGGTCCTGAAACTCGGCCCCCGGGAGCGAGTGCTGATCAACGGCGCGGTGATCGAAAACGGCGACCGCCGCAGCCGCCTCTCCATCGTCAGTCCGAACGCCAATATCCTGCGCCTGCGCGATGCCATTCATCCCGACGAGGCGCGCACGCCCGTTCGACGGCTCTGCTACGCGGCGCAGCTTGTGCTGACCGGCGACGCAAATGCCGAAGAGGCGCAGCCACAGCTTCTGCGAAATGTCGAAGAGCTAAGCCGGATACTTACCGATCCGGACAGCCGCAAACTTCTCACCACCGCGACAGAGGCCCTGATCGACGGCCAGTTCTATCAATGCCTCAAGGCTCTGCGCGCGCTGATCCCAAGGGAGGACCGGCTTTTCGCCGCGACACGCCAATGAGCTTTACCCCGATGATCGCCGGCAATGGGCTTGTCGGCTGGCAGATGCTGCAATCGACGCTGGATACCCAGCGCAAGGCCTTCGTCAGCAGCGCCGAGATCAGTCGTGAGTCGGCCTATTTCCGCGAGACCATCGGTTCCGTCGCCTCCGCCGAAGAGCTTGTCGACGACCGCCGCCTCCTGAGCGTCGCCCTGTCAGCCTTTGGCATGGATGACGAGATCGACAGCAAATACCTGATCCGCCGCATCATCGAGGAAGGCATCGAAGACGATGATGCGCTCGCCAACAAACTGAGCGACAGCCGCTATTCCGCGCTGGCCGAGGCCTTTGATTTCGAAGTGGTCACCACCTACAAAACCCAGCAGGAGGGCTTTGCAGACCCGATCCTCGCCGCCTATGAAGAAAAGCAGCGTGCCGACCTCGCCGCGACCCTCGAAGCGCCTGAATATGTCAACGATCCCGAATATGCCGCGCTGTTCGAGGCGCAGGTGGAGGAGAATCTTGAAATCTCCCGCGCCTATTTCGAGGAAAAGATCCCGGATATCACCTCCGCCGAGGACCTGCTCGCCGATCCGGAGCTGATGCAGGTCGTGCTCACCGCCTTCGATATCCAGGACCGGCGCAACAGCCACACAGTGCTGCGTCGCGTGCTCGAAGAGGGCACCAGCGGCCCCTCGGCGCTGGCCAATGTCCTGGGCGATGAGAATCTGATGGCCCTGGCCGAGGCGTTCGGTTTCGATCAGGTGGAAAGCAAAACGGTCCTCCAGACCGAGGCTTTTACCGAGAATATCGTCGAACAATATCGCTGGCAGCGGTTTGAGGATGCGGTCGGTGAGGTCGACGAGGCGATCGGTCGTGCCTTGCAGTTTCAGCGCTCGGTCCCCGAATTGTCTGCGAACGACATCAGCGACAATGCCAAATGGTACAATGTGCTGGGCAGCAGGATGATGCGCGAGGTTTTCGAAACCGCGCTCAACCTGCCAGACGGATTCAGCCAGATCGATCTCGACAAGCAGGTGGAAATGTTGACGGAAAAGGCCGAAAGCCGCTTTGGCATTCAGTCCTTCAGCGATCTCCAGGACGAGGCGGTGCTGAACAAGGTGATCCACGGCTACCTTCTTCAGGAGCAGATCGCACAGACCAGCGGCTTTGGCTCGCAGCAGATCGCTTTGACGCTGCTCAGCACGATCCGATACAATCGCGAATAAGGACGGCCTGTCGCGATAGCTAAACTTACCTTGCCCGTGCGGCCTTTGCCTTCGGCACCGAGGGCGGCTTCATGCCGGAGCGCCGCAGAATCAGCCGCAGCCGGTTGAAGGCCGCAGTCACCCCGTGCGGGGAGGCCTCTCCCACGAAAGCATCGAGATCCGGCCAGGCCCGGATCGCCTGATCCAGCACCGGATCCTCACCCTCGCGATAGAGCCCCGCGCGGATCATCGTCTCAGACCTGGAATAGGCACCCAGCAGATGCCGCGCCTGGAGAAGCACCGCGTTTTCCTCCTCCGTCGCCGCTTCGGGCAGGCTGCGCGAGACCGAGCGCAGCACGTCGATGGCCGGGAACCGCCCACGCTCGGCGATCTCGCGGCTCAGCACCACATGACCGTCGAGCACCCCGCGCAGGATATCCGCCACCGGCTCATCCATGTCCGAACCCGCAACCAGAACACTGAAGACGGCGGTGATATCTCCCGTGCCGGGCAGGCCGGGACCGGCGCGCTCTGCCAGCCGCATAATCTGATTTGCCGTTGAGGGCGGAAAGCCCCGCAGCGCCGGCATTTCCCCGGCCGCGACCGCCACCTCGCGATGCGCTTCGGCAAAACGCGTGATGGAATCGGCGAGATAAAGCACATGCAGCCCCTGATCGCGAAAATGTTCGGCAATCGTCATGGCGGCGAGCGGGCAGCGACGGCGTTCCAGCGGCGAGCGGTCGGAGGTGGCAGCCACCACCACAGAGCGCGCCATGCCCTCCTCGCCCAGCACCGTATGCACGAAATCATGCACCTCGCGCCCGCGCTCGCCGACCAGCGCCAGCACCACCACATCCGCCGACATGCCCCGGGCGAGCGCGGCCAGCAGGCGCGACTTGCCCACCCCCGAGCCGGCGAACAGCCCCACACGCTGGCCGCGCACAACCGGCAGCAAAGTATCAAACGACGCCAACCCAGTCGGCAGCCGCGTCCCCAGCCCGCGCCGCTGCGCCGCCGGCGGCGGGCTGGCGCGGAACGGGCGGCGGCGGGCGCCGGGGCTGAGGGGAATTTCATCCAGCGGCAGCCCGTACGGGTCGATCACCCGTCCGATCCAGCCATCCGACGGCGCCAGTGTCGGCGCGCCCAGCACCGCCACGCGGTCGCCCTGCGACACGCCGTCGGCGCCCTCGTCGGGCAGCATGGCCACCAGATCCTCGCGGATGCGCAAAACCTCGCCATCGAGCGGATCTGCGCCACGATAGAGCCGCATCCGGTCACCGATACAGGCCACATGCGCCAGCCCGCGCACCCAGATCACCGTGCCATCGACGGAGCGCACGCGGCCCACGGCGCGGATCGGCTGTATCTGGGAAATGCGCGCGCGCAGCCCGGCAATCTCTCCCTCATCCATGCGTGCGTATCCTTTATCCGGTTCAAACCATTTCTAAAGGAATCACCGTTAAGCCTTGATTGAAGCCAATCGAGGGAGAAGCCCCGATGTTCCAGAATCTGGACGTTTTCAAAACCGCCATGGCAATGGCGCGCCATGCAGGGACGCAGCAGGCGGTGAGCGCGCAGAATATCGCAAACGCCGACACGCCGCGTTACCGCGCGCAGGATTTGCCCGATTTCAGCGAGACGTTGCGCAGCACGATGCTGACACAGCGCGCGACCCGTGCGCGCCACCTCAACGGGGCGGCAAGCAATGCGCCACCCGCACCGATAGAGCGGCGCGACACCGTCGACCCGAACGGCAATACCGTCTCGATCGAGGCCGAAATGGTCACGGCGGTGGATGCCATGCGCGCGCATGATCGTGCGCTCTCGATCTACCGGTCGAACCTCACCCTCTTGCGCGCCAGCCTCGGCCGCTGACGAAAGGAGGACCGAAAATGAGTGCCTTTTCCGACGCCCTTGCCGTCACTTCGAGCGGGCTGCGCGCCCAGGCCACGCGGCTGCGCGTGCTGTCCGAGAATATCGCCAATGTCGATACGCCCGGCTACCGGCGCAAGACCATTCCGTTCGAGCTATCGCAAAGCCGCGGGTCGGAGATGCCGCAGGTGCGCGCCGGCGATGTGACCCTGGACCGCAGCGATCTGGAGCGGATTTACGATCCCGACCATCCGATGGCCGATGGCGGCGGCTTTTACGACGGCACCAATGTCGATCTCATCATCGAGCTGGCCGACGCCCGCGAGGCGCAGCGCAGCTACGAAGCCAACCTGAAAATGTTCGAACAGACCCGGCAGATGTCCAGCAGCCTTATGGAGCTGCTGCGCAGATAACAGACCCTAATTCAGCGGAATGGAGACCAGAATGGACGTCCGATCGCTTTTCGCCGCGCAGAAATACGCGGCCCAGCGCCCCGCCACCGAGCCGCAGCCCGGCGCCGGCGGCATTCAGGAAAAATTCACCGAAGCGGCACAGGATTTCGCCGCAACCCTGACAGAGGCCGAGACCACGGCCAAGGCGGCGATGACCGGCGATGCCGATCCGCACGCGCTGGTGCAGGCGCTGGCGCAATCCGAGCTCGCCGTCGAAACCGTGGTCGCGGTGCGCAACAAGGTTGTCGAGGCCTATCAGGAAATCCTGCGGATGCCGGTCTGACGCGATGCTGAGCGAGGCGATCTTCTACGACACGCTGCGCCAGGGACTCTGGATCGCCACCATCACCTCGGTGCCGATCCTCAGCGCCGCGCTGGTCGCCGGCGTGAGCGTGGGGCTGTTCCAGGCGCTGACCTCGATCCAGGAGATGACGCTCACCTTCGTGCCCAAACTGCTGGCCATCGTCGTCGTGTTCTGGATGTCGATGAGCTTCATGACCGAGACGCTGGTGGGGTTCTTTCAGGACCACATCCTTCCCATGACCACCGGAGGCTGAGAGATGGGCATCACCGATTACACCACGCTCTCGCGTCAGCAGGGGCTGATGCGCGAGATGCGGATGATCGCCAACAATATCGCCAACAGCGCAACCACCGGATACCGCCAACAGGGGCTGATCTTCTCGGAATATGTGCGCAGCACTGATCTCGCCGGCAGCGTCTCGATGTCGGCGGCGCATGTGCGCAACAGTTCGTTCGCGCAAGGCACGCTGACCCGCACCGGCGGACAGTTCGATCTGGCCATCGAGGGGGATGGGTTCTTCCTGATCCAGTCGCCGCAGGGCGAACGGCTGACCCGCGACGGCGCCTTCAGCGTCAGCGCGGCGGGCGATCTGGTCACGCAGGACGGTTATCCGGTGCTGGATGCGGGCGGCGCGCCGGTCTTCATCCCGCCCGATGCCAGCGACCTCGCGGTGGCGCAGGACGGAACGCTCAGCAGCAATGGACGACCGCTGGGGCAGGTGGGGATCGTGCAGCCTCTCGACCCGCTCGGCCTGGTGCGCGAGGGCGGCGTGATGTTCCGTGCCGATGACGGCGTCGGTCCGGCGGAAAACCCCAGGGTGATGCAAGGCTTTGTCGAGAGCTCCAATGTCGATCCCATCCTTCAGATCGCCCGGATGATCGAGGTCCAGCGCGCCTATGAGATGGGCCAGAACTTCCTGCAACGCGAGGACGAGCGCGTCCGCGCCGCCATCAAGGCCTTTATCAAGTAAGGAGAGCAGAGCATGCGTGCCCTGAAAATCGCAGCCACCGGGATGAGCGCCCAGCAGATGCGGGTCGAGGTGATCTCGAACAACCTGTCGAACATGAGCACCACCGGCTACAACGCCCGCCGCGCGGAGTTCTCGGATCTGCATTACCAGCAATTCGCCCGCGCCGGCACGATCAATGCCTCCGACGGCACGATGCTGCCCACGGGCGTGCAGCTCGGGCTCGGCACCCGGCCCGCCGCGGTGACGATGAAACTGGCGCAGGGGGCGCTGTCGCAGACCGGCGGCGATCTCGACATCGCCATCGAGGGGCGCGGCTATCTCGAGGTGACGCTGCCGACGGGCGAGGCCGGATATACCCGCGACGGCGCGTTGAAACGCGACGGCGACGGGCTGATCGTCACCTCGGACGGGCTGGCGGTGGCGCCCGACATCACCATCCCCGAGGACGCCACCAGCATCTCGATCAACCGCGAGGGCGAGGTCTATGCCTATTTCGACGACACGGTCGAGGCGCAGCTTCTGGGGCAGTTCACCATGGTCGGCTTTACCAATCCCAAGGGGCTGGAGGCGATCGGCAGCAACCTCTTCACCGAGACCGAGGCCTCCGGCCCGCCGGTGCAGACCACCGCGGGGCAGGAGGGGCTGGGCACCTTCCGGCAGGGCTATCTCGAGGACAGCTCCGTTGATCCGGTCTATGAGATCACCGAACTGATCGAGGCACAGCGCGGCTACGAGCTGAACTCCAAGGTGATCTCCGCCGCCGACCAGATGCTGGGCGCAACGGTGCAGGTGCGCTGATGCGGCTGGCGGCCCTTCTCCTGCTCGCGCTGTTCGGCGCCTGGCCCGCATCGGCGGAGACGGTGGTCGCCACCCGCACGATTCGCGCGCAGGAGATCGTCGCGCCCGACGCGGTGCGGCTCGATCCCGCGCAGATCCCCGGCGCGCATGCGGCGCTCGGGCAGGTCGTCGGACAAGAGGCGCGGGTAACGCTCTATCCCGGCCGGCCGGTGATGCGCGGCGCGGTGGGCGCGCCGGCGCTGATCGAGCGCAACCAGATCGTCGAGCTGATCTTTGCCCGTGGCGGGCTGCGCATCGCCACTGAGGGAAGGGCGCTCGACCGGGCCGGCGCGGGCGAACGGATTCGCGTGATGAACCTCTCCTCGCGCACCACGCTTTTCGGTACCGTCACCGCGCAGGGGACGGTGATCATGACGAATGAGTGACCCATGACAGCACGATTTCTCTGCCTTCTCTGCCTGCTTCCCGCCATCGCGTGCAGCCGGTTGGACCATATCGGCAAACCGCCGAGTTTTACCCCGCAGGCCGACAGCGCCGAGCGCGTCGCCATGGCCTATACCGGCACGCCGGTCCCGATCCTGCCCGAAAGGCCCACCGATCACGCCTCGCTCTGGAGCCGCGAGAAGAGCTCGCTCCTGGGCGACCGCCGGGCGATGAAAAAGGGCGATATCCTCACCGTTGTGATCGAGATCGACGAGGAGGCGAATATCTCCAACAGCACGTCGCGCTCGCGCTCGGGGTCGGAAAACCTCGCCATTCCGCAGCTTTTCGGCATCCCCCAGCGGCAGGACGAACGGCTGCCGGCGGGCGCCAGCATGGCCAATGCGGTGGATCTCAACAGCCAGGCGGCCTCGGGCGGCGACGGCCAAGTGAGCCGGCAGGAACAGCTGACCCTGCGTGTCGCCGCGACCATCCTCGATGTCATGCCGAACGGCGTGCTTGCCATCCAGGGCGCGCAGGAGGTGCGGGTGAATTTCGAACTGCGCGAATTGCTGGTCTCGGGCTATGTCCGGCCCGAGGACATCACACGCAATAACGAAATCACCTATGACAAGATCGCCTCGGCACGCATCTCCTATGGCGGGCGCGGGCAGATCACCGATGTGCAGCAGCCGCGGCTCGGGCAGCAGGTGCTCGACGTGATCCTGCCGTTCTGACGAGGCCGCCATGAAGAAACTGCTCCCCATCCTGCTCGCCCTGATCGGCACCGCCGCCGGCACCGGCGCGGGGATCTTCCTCGCCGCGCCTCAAGAGCCCGCCGAACACGAGGCCGCGTCGGATCACGGCGAGACGGCGGACGCCCACGATACCGGCGGCGATGCGCATGCGGCGCCAAAAGAGAGCCACGATGACGGGCACGACGGCGGCAACGAATACGCCAAGATGAGCAACCAGTTCGTCGTGCCCGTCATCGGGCAGGACCGGGTGGACTCGCTGGTGGTGATGTCGCTCAGCCTGGAGGTGACCGCCGGCGGCACCGAGCTGGTCTTTGACCGTGAGCCCAAGCTGCGCGACGCCTTTCTCCGCGTGCTGTTCGATCATGCCAATATCGGCGGGTTCGAGGGCAATTTCACCGACATCCAGCGGCTCGAGGTGCTGCGGCGCGCGCTCATGGATGCGGCGCGCAATGTCCTGGGCGCCAGCGTGCTCGACGTTCTGATCACCGAGATCGCGCGACAGGACAACTGAGCCTTTCCGACCCGTCAGCGGTCCGGATCGTAGGTCGCAAGCCGCGACAGCGCATCGAGCCGGATATCGTCCTCGGCCAGCCGGGCGTCGCGACGCTCGGCTGCCTCGCGTCGGGCGACCTCTTTCGCCGCCTCGTCGCGGGCAAAGGCCAGCCGGGCCGCAGCGGCGCTATGGGCCTGGCGCGCGCGCGCCATGGCGATGCCCTGATTGATCTCACCCCGGCGCTGCGCCAGCCAGCCCTGCCAGAGCGTATCCGCCCCGAGCAACCTGCGCGCATCCAGCGAATCCGACTCGGCAAAGGTCGCCTGACGCAACCCGTCGATTCGAGCCTGTTCCGCCTGCAAACGCGACTCTTCCGCCAGATCGCGGCGATAGCTCTCGAGCGCGCGTTCCCGCAAGAGCGCCGTCACACGCAACAATTCGTCCATGTCCTGCGTCACGAAAACAGCCCCTTCTGGTCACGCATCTTGCGGCGCATCTCTTCGGCAAAGCGGATCGCGGCGGCGACCGGGCGGAAATGCTCCGGCGCGATCTGATCGCCGATCTCGGTGGTGGCGTGCAGCGCCCGCGCGGTGGGCGGATCGGAATGCACCGGCACCCCGGCCTCCTCGGCGATCTCGCGGATCCGGCGGGCGATCTCGTCCACCCCTTTGGCAACACAGACCGGCGCCTCGCCGGGCAGGCGGCTCCAGCGCAGGGCGACCGCGTAATGGGTCGGGTTGACGATCACCACATCCGCCTCGGGCACATCGGCCATCATCTGGGTCATCGCGATCTCCTGCGCGCGGGCACGGCGGTGTTGCTTGAACATCGGATCGCCCTCCGCCTCCTTGTATTCGTCGCGCAGTTCCTTCTGCGACATGCGGTTGCGGCGCAGATGCTCGGCCCGCTGCCACAGGTAATCGATGGCGCCGAGCGCGATGGCCACCAGCGCGGCGATCCCCAGCAACCGCAGCATCAGCGTGCCCATCAGCGCCGCCGCCTCACGCGCCGAAGCGCGACCGATCCCGGCGATCTCGTCGAGCCTTGAGGCCAGGAAGAGGCTGAGCAGCACGGAATAGAGCACCAGCTTGGCAAAGCTCTTGGCGAATTCGAACAGCCCGCGCCGCCCGAACTTGTTCTTGGCGTTCTCGATGGGCGACAGCCGGTTGAACTTGAACGCCAGTTTCGACGGGGTGAAGAGAAGCGACCGGCTGGCGAACAAAGTCAGCAGCACCATCAGCGCCGGCACCGCCAGCCAGGGCAGCACCGGTTTCAGCACCGCCGCCAGCAGCCCGCCGGTGGGCGCGCTCGCCATGCCGTCAAAAAACAGCGGTGCCAGACGGTCGGGCTGCGCCACCATCGGCAGCAGCGCGTCGCCGAACCGGATGACGGCATCGCCGCCCAGCGCCAACCCGGTCAACAGCATCCCGAGATAGGCGGCGGCGGTCAGCAGGTCGGGCGAGCGCGGAATCTCGCCCTTCTTCCGTGCCTCGTCGAGCTTGCGCTGCGAGGCCTCGTGCGATTTGTCACCTCCGTCTTCTTCGGCCATGGGCACCTACCGGAACGGGCTGGAGAGAAACGCATCGACCGCCGAGAGCCAGACCGACAGCATCATCGGCGCGGTGAGCAGCAGCAGCGCAATAGAGCCGAAGGTGATCACCGGGGCGCCGACAAAGGCGACCATGAGCTGCGGCATCGCCTTGTTGATGAAGCCGAGCGTCAGGTTGTAGAGCGCCGAGAGGATCACGAAGGGCGCGGCGAGGGTGAAGGCCAGGGCAAAGCACTGCGCGACGCGGTCGCGCCCGGCCTCGGCCACAGTCGCGGGATCCGGGAAATGCAGCGCCGGCAGCAGCTCATAGGAGAGGACGAAGAACGCCGCCGCCTTGACGTGAAAGCCGGTGGTCATCAGCAGCGCCAGTCCCGCGACGGTCAGGATATGGCCGATGGCGGGCATCGGATCGGCGGCGCTGTTGCCGAGCAGCTGCGCCAGCGAGGTCGATTGCGCGGCGATGCTGCCGGCGGTCTGGAGCGCGTGGATAAAGAGCCGCAGCCAGAGACCCAGCAGCAGCCCGTTGACGCTCTCGCTCAGGATCGCGACGGTCAGTGCCGGCAGGCCAGGCGGAGGTGCCGCGATCTGTGCCGAAGCCGCCGGGAGGATCACCACGGTGAGCGTCAGGCTCAGCATCAGCCGCACCCGCACCGAAACGGTCTGCTCGCCGAGCACGGGCAGCGCCGCCATCGCGGCGCCGACGCGCAGGAACACGATGAGCCCGACCCAGAGCCAGCCCGAAAGCAGCGTCAACAAGCCCTCGGGCAGGGTCATGCCGCCACCACGCCGACCAGCGAGGGCCGTGCCTCCACCCCGATTTCCTCGAAGGAGAGCACCGGGTTGCCGATGCCTTTGGCAGACAGGATCGTGCGCAGGAAACGGCGACGGCGGGCGCTGGTGACCAGCGCTGGAAAGATGCCGCGATTGCCCGCCGCGCTGATCTCGTCGGCGACGCCGGCGGTGAGCGTGTCGAACATCTCGGGCGGCAGCGCCACGTCGAGCCCGCCGCGCGCACCCTCGACCTGATAGGTGGAGAAGGTATCCTCCCATTCCGGCGCCAGCTGGATCAGCGGGATCGTCCCGTCCTTGCGGCGCATGCCTGCGACGAGCTGGAAGCCGAGGCGCTGGCGCACATGTTCGCAGATCGCCTCGGGGCCGATCTGCTGGCCGCGCATCTCCGAAATCGACTCGAGGATCAGCGGCAGGTTGCGGATGCTGACCTGCTCTTCCAGCAACAGCCGCAGCACCTGGTGCAGCGTGTCGATTGGCACCTTGTCGGGGATCAACTCGTCGAGCAGCCGCCGGTTCGCTTCGGCCCGGGCGGGGTTTGAGAGAGAAACCATCTCGTCGAGCAGCCGGCGCAGGGCTTTCAGCGTCAGCAACCGGCCGAAATTGCGCTTGATCACCTCCAGCAGGTGAGTGGCCAGCACCTCGGTCGGAGTGACAATGGTGGCGCCGGTGATCGCCGCGCGATCCTGATCCTCGGGGCGGATCCAGCGTGCAGGTGCGCCATAGACCGGCTCTGTCACATCGCGCCCGTCGGGCAGGCGGCCATGCTCTTCGGGCATCAGCGCCAGCACCAGATCCGGGTTCAGCTCGCCCCGCGCGATCTCTACCCCATGGATGCGAATGACATAGGCGCCGGTTTCCAGCGCGGCGGCATCGGTCAGCCGGATCTCGGGCAGGATGAGCCCGAACCCCGAGGCGATATGGCGGCGCATATTGTCGATCCGCACATCGAGACCGGTGCCGGGATCGAGCACCATGTTCACCAGATCCGGCGCGAATTCGACATGGATCTCGTCCACATCCAGCACATCGCCGAGCGGACGCTCGCGCGGCGCCTCTTCCTCCGCTTCGGGTTCGGGCGGCGCCGGCGGTTCCGCCTGTTTGCGCGCCATATAGACGGCGAGCCCACCCAGGACACCGGCGCCGAGGATGAAGGGCAGGAAGGGTAGGCCCGGAACCAGCGCAAAGAGCGCCATCAGCACGCCGACCGTGCCGAGCGCCGCCGGGTGGCGCGCGAGCTGCCCCGCCATGGCGACATCGGTGGCCCCGGTGGCGCCGCCGCGTGCCAGCAGCAGCCCCGAGGCGATGGAGATGATCACCGCGGGGATCTGCGTCACCAGCCCGTCGCCCACCGTCAGGATCGCATAGGTCTCGAATGCGTGGGAAAGCGCCATTCCATGGCCGAAAATCCCCATCACCATGCCCATCACGAGATTGAGCAGGGTGATGAGCAGCCCGGCGACCGCGTCGCCCTTGACGAATTTCGACGCGCCGTCGAGCGAGCCGAAAAACGTCGTCTCCTGCTGTTCGCGTTCGCGGCGGGCCTTGGCCTCGGCGTGGTCGATGGCGCCAGCGGACATGTCGCTGTCGATGGCGAGCTGCTTGCCCGGCATGCCGTCGAGCGCGAACCGCGCCCCGACCTCGGCCATGCGGGCAGCGCCCTTGGTGATCACCGCGAAATTCACGATCATCAGCACGCCAAAGACAACGAGACCGAGGAAAACGCTGCCGCCCATGACAAAATTTGCAAACCCCTCGATCACGTCGCCGGCGGCGGAGGTGCCGGTATGGCCCTCGCCGATGATCAGCTTGGTCGAGCTGACATTGAGCGAGAGGCGCAGCATGAGCGAGGCGAGCAGGATGGTCGGGAAGGCGGAGAAATCGAGCGGGCGTTCGATGAAGAGCGTGACCGTGAAGATAAGGATCGCCAGGCCGAAGGAAGCGGCAAGCCCGACATCCAGCACCCAGGCCGGCACCGGCAGGATCATCATCACGATGACCGCCATCAGCGCGACCGCGAGCAGCACTGTTGGTTTGAAGAGCGGGGCAGGGGCCTCCGGCATGCTCAGCCCCCCAGACCGGGAACAAAGGCGGCGGCGCCGTCGGACAGCGGCGCGAGCGAGGCGCGGGCGGCAACGCCCTCGCGGCGCAGCAGCGGGAAGCGATTGACCCGCGCAGCATGCCTGACAGGCTCTTTATCTTCTGTGAATCCCGGAGACAGGCCGGCACGCATAGCGCGGTAGCGGCGCTTGTAGCGCTCGGCATATTTGGGGGTGCGGCTGTGATAGGCCCCTGCCGCCTCGATCCAGCTGCCGGTTTCCGCGTGGAGCCTGCGCAGGAACCGCGCCGCGTAGAGCGCATTCGCCACCGGGTCGAGCATCTCGTCCAGCGACCGGAAGGCGGTGCCATGCCAGCGGTAATTTATCTGGAAACAGCCCAGATCGAAGCTACGGATCCGCTTTTCAAGTGTTGCGGCCGCATGCTGCCGGGCCGCATGCCGCGTGCCGAACCAACGCCCCTCACCCTGCACATTGATCGTCCAGGGCCAGGGGCGCGTTTTGCCGCCCCGCGCCCGTCCCGTCTCAGTCCGGGCGATCGCCATCAACACCTCGACCGGAACACCCGTCTGGCGCGATGCCTCCCGCGCGGCGCGGTCGCAAATTGCCGAGGGCGCCGCAAGCACCGGGAGGGAAAACATGCAGATCGTGCCGAGCGTCAGAAACAGATAGATCAACCTTGCCAGCCACCGCGCGCCGCGCCGTGACCCTCTGCGAAATCTGACGCTGCCTGTCCTGTCACTGTCGGGAAAGACCATTCTGATCCACCGGGGTTCCGAGTTCGTTTTCAACCGCTATCGCGGCAAGGTTTATTTTCCGTAAGCCCGCGCCGGGTTAGTCGCTCGGCAGTCGGGTGTCCTCCAGCAGGGCGCGCAGGGCGGCACGCGTTTCGGCGCCGGTGCCGGCGAGCTGTTCGGCGAGCGCAAGGCTCGGCAAAGTTTCATCTGCATTAGGAAGATCGGCACGGACGAGCGCAGCGGTCGCGCCCAGCGTGTCCTGCGCGTCATCGAGTGCAGGCCAGTCACCCGCCAGCCAGGCAGCGGAACGTGCCCGCTGCGGCTCGCCAAGCTTGTCATAAGCCGTTCTGGCATAGTCGAAATCGCCCATCATACGCCGCGCCTCCGCCCGGAGCCGCAGCACGTCCTCGCCCTGCAATCCGATCAGCGCGATCTCGGCTGCCTCCGGCTCGGAGCGGGCAAGGTGAATGCGGGCGGTGAGTAGGCGCGTGCGCCGGGCTGCGCGGTCTGCCCCGGTCAGATCGGCCCAGCTTGCCGCCTCATCACTAAGGCCGAGATTGAGCAGGCGCTCTGCCACGGCAAGCGTGGCCTTTGGCTCGACCAGCCCATCGAACGCGGCCGCGCGTGACACCGTCTGTTTCAGAAACGCCGTATCGGGTGCCTGCTCGGTGAGCAGGATCAGCGCCTCACCGGCGGCGGCGACACGTATCGATTCCGGGATATCGTCAGCGTTCCAAAAGCTGGCGAAGCCTTCCTCGTACTCGCCATTGGCGATCATCGCCCGCAGATGCGCCCGCCAAAGTTCCGGACCCTTTTCCGTCTCGCGCAGCTCTGTCGCATAGGCGGCAGACAGCTCCGTCATGCGCGCGCCGACCGGTTCACGCCGCTCCGTCGCAATCTCGATCGCGGCGGCGACCGCGTCGGGCGCATGCTCTCCCGCGCGCGCAGCAAAGGCTTCGAGAACGTCACGCGCCTCATCTACCGCGCCTTCGAGCCGGTCGATCTTTGCCGCGCTGTAAACCATATCTTCGCTGGTCTCGCCCGTGGCGCGCGCAAGCTGCAAGAGCAGGTTGCGCGCGACGCCGGGCTGACCCTCCTCTGCGAGCCTTGTCGCGAGGCGCGGCCCAAGCAGGGAGCGCAGATTCAGCGGCAATTTTTCAAAGGCCCGCCGGATCGCGTCGCCGTCGATTTCAGCGCCCTCAGGCAGGGCGGGCGCCCCCGCCAGCGCCCAGAGCGCAGCAAACCCGTCGCAATCGGTCTGGCCGGCGAATACGCCGGCCCCATCAGCCTCACCATCGACAATGCCGGCCAGCGCAACAAGAACCGGATCGCGCAGCTCCGGATCCAATTCGAGCAGTGCCCGAGCTTCAGCGCCGAATCCGATATGGAGATAGGCCCTGGCCAGTGCGATCAGCACCTCGGGATCAAGCCGGTCGAATTCGCCGTAAAGCCGCGCGCGCAGTTCAGGAATGATCGTCTCGAGCGTTTCATCTCCGCCCCAGGACGCAAGGTCCAGCCTGTCATCGCGCACGCAAGCGGTGCCACCAATCCGAATGCGCGATTGCAGGTCATAAGGGTCCTGCCCGGCAATCGCCGCTTCGATAGCGGTGCGCGCCGTCGAAGCCGCATCGCCCGTACCGGAAACGCTATCCTCGTAAACCTCCGGAGACGCGTCCCGCGCGGCGTTGGGGCGAAGCAGATCCCGCAACGCGGGATTGAGCAGCCCTTCGGTGGCTGCGGTGGCGAGCTGCTCGGAGAGCATGCGCTCAAAGGCCCCCGGGTCGATGGCTGGCGCCTCCGCTGGCACGGAACCGGTATCGGCGATGGTCGGCAGGCTGAAGGCAGGCAGCAACGCATTTTCAGCCGGCGGCGGGCCAATACCGACGTCCGGCCCGACCCGCAGTTCCGAAAGCGCTTTTGAGGCCGGGGACGGTGGCGAAGGTTCTGGCAGCGGCGGCGTGCCTGCGCGAATGTCGACAACGAGCATGCGCTCGCGCAGCAGAAAAGCCGAGGCTGCGCAGGCGCAGGCGAGGTCGATCCGGATGCCGCTCCCTTCCGCCAGGACCGAAAGGTCGGCGACACGCGCGCGATCGATGCGAGCAAACACATCGGAAAAATCGAACACATACCCGCCCGTTTCGAAACGAATCTCTGCCTGCCGCGCCTCCGGCTGCGACAGCCGCCATTGCATGTCTCGCGGAAGATCGAGCACCAGACGGGTGAAATCGCCATGTTCGCCGGATCGCACGCGGATCTCCTGAGCGAATGCCGGCAAACTCCCGAGCAGCAACGCAGCCATGAGTACAGCGGCCCGGATCATGCCGCTGCCTGCTTGACCGATTTCAGCGCCTCCTCGAGATCCACGAAGCTCGGCCGGAAATGCGCCGGGGTATTCTGGCGGCCGACCTCGATGCAGATATTCGTGGCATGATTGTGCAGGTTGGCGACCAGAACTTCGCGGATCAGCTGATAGAAATGCAGGTCGTCCTCCACCACCGCCTTGACCTTCACCGCGAAGGGCCCGGCAAAGCCATAAGCCAGGAAAACGCCCAAAAACGTGCCAACAAGCGCACCGCCGATGAGCTTGCCCAGAACCTCGGGCGGCTGGTCGATCGAGCCCATGGTCTTGATCACTCCGAGCACCGCGGCGACGATGCCCAGCGCCGGCAGACCGTCCGCCAGGCTTTGCAGTGCGTGGCTGGAATGCAGGCGGTGATGCTCCAGCGCCTCGATGCGCTTGTCGAGCACCTCCTCCACCTGATGCGGATCATCGTAGTTCATCGACATGGAGCGCATCGTGTCGCAGATCAGCTCCACCGCGATCTTGTCGCCCTGGATCTTTGGATATTTGGTAAAGATCGCCGACTCGCCCGGCGATTCCACATGTTCCTCGATTGCGACGGGGCTTTGTCGCGCCAGCCGGATCAGTTCGAACAGCAGGCAAAGCAAATCGCGGTAATCGGCCGGCTTCCACTTCGCACCTTTGAAAACCTTGCCGACATCCTTGAGCGTGTGTTTCACCACACCGGAATCGTTGCCGATCAGGAACGATCCAACTGCGGCGCCACCGATCATCATCATCTCGAAAGGCAGCGCCTTGAGAATGATCGCCATCTTGCCGCCGGCGAGGATGTAACCGCCGAACACCATGGCAAAAATCACAACGATCCCGATGATTCCCAGCATTGGGACGGCTCCTTTGTCAGCGTTGAGGAGAGAGTAGGCCGGCAGCCGTTAATAAAGGGTCTGCGCCCGCCGGATATGCCGCTACATCACCACGAATTCCGCATGCAGCGCGCCTGCGGCCTTGATGCTCTTGAGAATGTCGATCATGTCGCGCGGAGACACGCCCAGCGCGTTCAGCCCGGCGATGACCTCCGACAGGGAGGTTCCGCTCGGGATTTCCGCCAGGCCGATCCCAGGCTCCTCGAAGATCCCCGCATTGGTGCGCGGTACAACCACCGTCTCGCCCTCGGCGAAGGGATTGGGCTGCACTGTGATCGGGTTTTCCTCGATCCGCAGGGTCAGGTTGCCCTGCGATACCGCGACGCGCGAGATGCGCACGTCCTCCCCCATCACGATGGTGCCCGACCGCTGATCGACCACGACCCGGGCGCGCCGCTCCGGCTCCACCGGCAGGTTCTCGATGGCCACGACGGCACGGGCAGGCGAGCCCGCGCCGGTGCGGCGCAGATCGACCGATATCGTGCCAGCGTCGAGCATCCGGGCCGCAGGCTGCCCGACACGCCGGTTAATCGCGTTTTCGATACGTGCGGCGGTGGTAAAATCCGGCTCGCGCAGCGCCAGGCGCAGAGTCGAAAGCTGGGTGAAATCGAACTCGACCTCGCGTTCGATGCGCGCTCCTGCCGGGATCACACCGGAGGTTGGCACCCCCTGGACCACTCGCGCCGCATCGCCCGCCGCATCGACACCGCCGGCGATGACCGTACCCTGGGCCACTGCATAGATCTGCCCATCGGCAGCATTGAGCGGTGTCATGATCAGCGTACCGCCCAGCAGGCTGTTGGCATCGCCGATCGCCGAGACGGTGACGTCTATCTGACTGCCCGAGCGGGCGAAGGGCGGCAGGCGACCGGTGACGAACACCGCCGCCACGTTGCGCGGACGAAACTGCTCACCGGTGACATTCACCCCGAGCCGTTCGAGGATGTTTTGCATGATCTCTTCGGTGAAGGGCGCGTTGCGCAGGCCGTCGCCGGTGCCATTGAGCCCGACCACAAGGCCATACCCAACAAGATCGTTGGCGCGAACGCCGTCGACCTCGACCAGATCCTTGATCCGAACCGCCTGCGCCTGTGCCGCACCGGCGAGCATCAGCGCAAGGCAGAGAGAAACCGCAAAACGGATCATGACAGGAACGCCGTCAGCGACAGGCGTGACGAGCGGGCGGTGATCGCGTAGAGGCTTTCCAGCTGGACACGGGTGTTTTCGTAGCGTGTCGCCGTTTCGTATTCGTCGGTCCCGACAAGCTCCAGCCGCGCCAAGCTGGTCGCGGTGCGCTCGGCAGAGTTACGCGCCGTGGTCCGCTCGATCCGTTCCTCGACGCCGCCCAGACCGGCGCGCAGCTCGACCATGCTGGCCTGAGCGCTTTGAAGCGCCAGCGCCGAGGTGGAAATCAGTTCCGTCTTCACCTCCGTGGACAAGCTCAGCGTTTCGTCACTGGCAAGCGCAGCGCCAGCCACAGCCTTCATCATGTCGCGGAACACGGTCTCATCGGCACGGATGTCGAGCGTCACGCTCTCTGTCCGGCTGAGCCGCAGCGGCGCCAGCGCGGTATCCGATCCGGTATAGCCGTCGGTTTCGAATCCGCCGCCGGCGCTGTCGAACCAGTTGTCGAGCTGTGCCTCGATGCCCGCAACGGTGGTTTCGCCGGCAAGTGCGCCGCGCAGCTCCGCCAGCATGGTGTCGCTGTCGATCACCGAGGGGCTGTCAGTGGCGGCGCCGGAAAACAGAAACCGACCGCCGACCGAACGGTTGAGCCCATTGAGCATCTGTTGCAGCGCATCCTCCGCATCGCCGGAGAGGGTCTGGAACATTTCGTCATTGGGCGTCAGCTCGACCGAGAGCAGCACCTGCGAAAGTGACTCGGTGCGGTCCTGGATCTCCTCCAGCGTGGTCTGCATCGTGTCGGCCAGCAGCGCCGCTTCGGCGGTGTTGACGCGATAGGTTTCGAGCTGCGAGAGTGTGCGGTCGATGGCGAGGAGGCCGGTGACATCGCCACCCAGATGCGCTGCCGGGTCTCTGACGAACCCCGTGGCGATTTCGGTTCCCAGCGTGTCGAGTTCGCGGTTGAGCCGGGTCTGATGCGTGCGCAGCACCAGCGTCCGGGCAAGATCGCCGACAGTGTCCATGGTGGGCTCCTTACATGTTCAGCAGGGTCTGCATCAGCTCGTCCACCGTGCTGATCACCCTGGCATTTGCGGCGTAGTGCTGCTCGATGCGGAGCAGGTCTTGAAGCTCGGCATCGGTGTCCACGCTCTTGGAGAGTTCCAGCTCCTTCAGCGCCGTATTCTGGGCGCTGCTGAAGCTCTGTTCGCCGTCGGCGCGCACGCGGGCGGCGGCGATGGCGGAGTGAAAATCGGCGACATGCTGGCTGAAGCTGCTGGTGCCGCTGCCAAGGCTGGCCGAGCCGGGCAGCTGCAAGGCGTCGAGCGCGCCGGAATAGGCCTGAAGCAGGCGCGCATCGCCGACATCGCCGCGGGTTGCGGCGCCGAGCCCGTCGCGCAGGCGCCAGACGCCATTGCCATCGGGGGAGACAAGCGGGTTGAGCGAAATCCGACCGGCAAGGCCGGTTTCGTCCAGCGCGTCGAAAGCCGCGCCGCCATCTGTGAAGAGCCCCGGATCGCCGCTTGCAAGTGTCGTATCTGGCCCACCTGGCGCAAACCGTTCGATCAGATCGCGGGCGATGCCGTCGAGCACCGCCTGCATGTCGACCGCGACTGTATCGCGGATCTGCAATTGCGCGCCGAGCCTGCCGCCGCCCAGCGGGCCGTCATTGCTGCTATCGATGGCAAAGCCGTCGATCTCCAGCCCAGAAAGCAGCCCGTTATCGAGCGTCATATGCGCGGTGACCGGATTCTGTGGCGTGAAGCCGATCGTCACCGGATCGCTGTGGATCGTCTGATCGAGCAACACGGTGCCCGAGGCCGCGTAAAGCGCCACGGTGCCATTTTCACGCGCTACGCTGCGCAGGGGCAGGATAGCGGAGACCTCGTCGATCACCCGCTGCCGTTCGTCCATCAGCGCGGACGGATCACCGTCGCTGATAAGGCTCTCCGAGATCGCTGTGTTCAGCGCCTTGACCCGGCCCAGCGCCGTATTCAGCGACTCGACATCGGCGGCGATGGCGCGGTCCGCCGCGGTGCGTTGCAGCTGGATCTCGTCGGAGATGCCGTTCAGCTTCTCGGTGAAATCCTCCGCCGCGAGCGCCACGGAGGCCAGCCTCTGATCAGAGGAAGGATCTGAGGCCGCCGACAGCAAGGCGTTTTCAAAGGCGGAATAAAGGCTTGTGAGTGAGCCCGCCTCGTCGCTTGCCCCAAGCAGGGTCTCAATGCCGCTGGCAAAACTCTGCATGTTGTCTGCAAAGCCGGATTGCGCATCGGAGAGCCGCCGGTCGGACAGTACCGCCACATCGACATTGCGCCGCACCCCGTCGATCGCCACGCCGCCCAACGTGCCGGCGGGGCGTGAGGAGAGATCGAGCGACCGGCGCCCATAGCTTTCCGTCGTGGCGTTGGCGATGTTCGAGGCGACCAGCGCGGCAGCGCGACTGTTGGCGGTGAGGCCGCTCAAGGCGTTGGAAAGGGCTCCGGTCAGTGACATTCAGCGGCCTCCCGTCAGGGGCCGATCCCGAAAGGGATCAGCGCTTGATATTGGTGGTTTCCTGGAGCATCTCGTCCACGGTCTGGATGACCTTGGCGTTCGAGGAATAGGCGCGCTGGGTCTGGATCATATCCGTCAGCTCCTTGGCGACATCGGTCGCCGATTCCTCCCGCGCAAAGGACTTGATATCGCCGGTCGGGCCGTCCCCGGCATTCCACAGGAAATAGGCGCCGCTTTCGGGCGAGGGCCGGAAGGTCTGGCTGTCCATGGCGATCATGCCGTTGGGGTTGGGCAGATCGGCCAGCGGAACCTGGTAAAGCACGCTGCTGACGCCGGTGTCGTAATTCGCGCTGACATATCCGTTTTCGTCGATTTCGACCGAAACCATATTGCCGACGGGAGACCCGTCCTTGGTGATCGAGATCGGCGCGAAGCTGTCGGAAAGCTGCGACAGGCCGCTATTGGCGCCGACCGCGCCGATATCGAACTCGATCGGCCCACCGGCCACATCGACCGTGAGCAACCCCGTCACATCGTCATAGGGGCCACCGGAGACCGGCGTGACCGAGGCGATGCGGCCACCGCCCGTGCGGCTATCATCGAAAACGATGGTGTATTCGCCGATCACCGCGTCGTCCTGCGCGGAATCGGTCATCACCATGGTCCATTCATTGGACATGCCCGTGGCCGGCACCGTCGGCGTAAAGGTCACCGAGATACTCTGCGACACGCCGAGATTGTCGAAATATTCCACCGAAAGGTTGTGCGAATCCCCCGACGATCCGGTCTCGGTTTCGGTGGCCGGCAGGTTCAGCGCCATCGAGACAGAGGTGGTCGGATCGCCCGTCAGGCTGAGGCTGAACTGCACCGGTTCGAGCCCGGCAGTGGTGTCACGGGGAAAAGACGGAATCGTCCCGTCGAGATCGGCGGGCCAGCCCAGAAGGTAATATCCCGCCTCATTGGCGAGGTACCCCTCCTCGTTGAGGCGGAACGACCCTGTCGAGGTCAGCAGCAGCTCGGGCTCGCCCGTCGCCTGATATTGCGAGACGGAGGCCACCGGCAGCATGCCCCGGCCACGCACCGCGAGATCGGTGGCGTTGTTGCTCGATACAATCGATCCGCCCTCATCGACGAGGCGGATATTGGAAGATTGCACGCCACCGGCGGTATAGGTCCGACCGCCATTGGTCATCACCAGCGAATTGAAATCGGTCTCGACCCGACGATAGCCATAGGTCGAGGAGTTGGCGATATTGTCGGAAATCGCGGCGAGGCGGCTCGCATTCGCGGAGAGCCCGGAAACCCCGGCATTGAGGGACGAGGAAATGGTCATGGACACGCCTTTCTGCTGTCTCTGTCAGAAGCTCGGGACCACAGTTACGGGTCCGGGCTTAACGCCGCGCTAACAGCTAAAATACGAGTCATTCGTGGCTTCAGGAGCCGCGCAGGAAGATGACCTCGATCCGGTTGTTACGCGGATCCATCGGGTTGCGCTCTGTCGGCTCGCGGTCGGCATGGGCGGTCACGCGGTCGACCCGGCGCTTGTTCAGCCCGCCGGAGATCAACAATTCCCGGAACCGGTCGGCATGGCCGCTGGACACGTCCCAGGAGGGATCGTGCGCAAGCACCACGGGATAGGCGCTGACATGGCCCTCGACCGCGACCGGGTTCGTCACCATGGCCGAGACCCGCACGATCACGCCCGATAATGCACGCAGCAGCTCGGTCGGCTGCCCGTCCTCGTCGAAAAGCCGCGCATCGGCTGTCTCGAACAGCTCGACCACCAGCCCCTCATCGGTGACGCGGGTCACGATATGGCGCAAAAGCCCGTCATCGACCATGCTTTCGCCGGTCCGGCCCATGAGCAGATCCTCGACCTGCCTGAGCTCTTCGGCCCCCGCCTGCGCCATATCGGGCTGCATGGATCGGCTCTCGGACGCTTCGGATGTCGGGCGCAAGCTGGTGGCGCCGGTGCCGACTCGGGGCAGCGTGTTTTCGGAAAACACGCTGTCGCCGCCCAGGCTGCCGTCGCCACCGCCGGACACCCGGCTGATCGCCACGGTCGGGCTGAAATAATCCGCAAGACCCTTGCGCTGCTTTTCGGTCGTCGCGTTCAGCAGCCACATCAACATGAAAAAGGCCATCATCGCCGTCACGAAGTCGGCATAGGCGACCTTCCAGGCACCACCATGGTGCCCGTCCCCGCCCGAGACCTTTTTCCTCTTGATGATGACCGGCGCGACATTGCTGTCGACCGCCATTTCCACCACCTCTTGTTACACCCCGGACAGGGTTCTACGGGCAAACCCGTTACGGCCCGCTTAACATTTCAAACTGTCGACTTAACGTGGTGGCGAAGTCGTGCCGATTATCCCACAGACCTTCAGAGGCGGCACCGCACGAATAGACAGGGGCGCAAAATCCGACTAGCTCTAGGCCAAAGAGCTTTTCTGATCACGAGGCAGGTTGATGAAAGTGGGGGCAGCATTGCGCGCGAGAAAGATCGGGTTCGGCGCCGCGATCCTGGGGTTTGCCACCCTGTCCGGCGCCGCCGGCGCGGAAACCCTGCCGAGCTTCAACCTCTATGGGCAGCCCGGCCTGATCGACATGCCGAGCGCGGAGATGGCGCCGGACGCGACGCTGGGTCTGACCTATGGTCGCGTGCATGACAGCAACCGCGGTTCGCTGATTTTTCAGATCACGCCGCGCCTTATCGGCACATTCCGCTATACCGGCATTCAGAACTTCGACAACCCGGCCAGCGTCGATGGCGTCTATTACGACCGCAGCTTCGACCTGCGCTATCTGATCTTCACCGAGACGAATATCCGCCCTGCGGTGGCCGTGGGGCTTCAGGATTTCATCGGGACCGGGATTTATAGCGGCGAATATGTCGTCGCGACCAAGACCCTGATGCCCGGGCTGAAGGTCACAGGCGGTCTCGGCTGGGGGCGGCTGGGCAGCTACAACCCGGTGGCCACGATCAGCGCGCGGTCGGACACGATCCTGGGCACCGGCGGTGTGCCCACCTATGACCGCTGGTTCCGCGGCGACGTCTCGCCCTTCGGCGGCATCAGCTATTCACCCAACGACCGCCTGACCTTCAAGCTCGAATATTCCTCCGACGCCTATGACGAGGAGCGCGCCTCCGGCGGATTCGAGCACAGCTCGCCGATCAACCTGGGCGTCGATTACCGGCTCAAGAACGACATGCAGCTGTCGCTCTATTATGCCTATGGCTCGACCTTCGGCGCGCAGATCACCTATCCGCTCAACCCCAAAACCCAGGGCGTTCCCGGCGGCAACGAAACCGCGGGCCTTCCGGTGAAGGTGCGGGCGCCCGGCGATGCCCGGGATCTGGGCTGGGCGGTGGCGCTCGACGAGGCGGAAACCAGTACAAAGCAGCGGCTCATCACAAGTCTGGAGCGGGAAAAACTGGCAGTCGAAGGGTTCGATCTGCAACCGCGCACCGCGACGCTGCGCCTGCGCAATCCCACCTACGGCGCCCCGGCGCAGGCCATTGGCCGCGCCGCACGGGTGATGACCCGGGTTCTGCCCGCCTCGGTCGAGGAGTTCGTCATCGTCCCGACGGAAAACGGCATGGCGATGTCGGCGATCACCCTGCGCCGATCCGACCTGGAAGCGCTTGAAAACGATGCCGCGGTCGAGATGCTGGCGCGCACGGAAATCACCGACGCCTTCGGGCGGGCGCCGCGGCCCGATCTTGGCGACTATCCCAAGTTCATCTGGTCGCTGACCCCCTATTATTCCTACTCGACCTTCGACCCGCAGAACCCGCTGCGCATCGACCTTGGCGCACGGCTTGCCGGATCGTTCGAGATCACGCCCAACGTCGTGCTCTCCGGGTCGATCAAGAAGAAGCTCTTCGGCAACCTGAACGATATCAGCCGCGAGGACGAATCGAAGCTGCCACGGGTGCGCACCGATTACGGCAATTACGCCCGCGAAGGCGACCCGGCGATCGATACGCTCACGCTCGACCTATACGGTCGGCCCGGGCGCAATCTCTACAGCCGTGTGT
Source organism: Salipiger abyssi (assembly GCF_001975705.1). Lineage (NCBI taxonomy): Bacteria > Pseudomonadati > Pseudomonadota > Alphaproteobacteria > Rhodobacterales > Roseobacteraceae > Salipiger > Salipiger abyssi. Next base: position 1,679,920 of record NZ_CP015093.1, on the reverse strand, counting down.
CGCTGGGGTATCTCGAACAGATGTATGCCGGCGTTTCCGCCGAACTGCTCTGGAAACCTGTAGACAGCCGCCTGGCACTGGGCGCCGAGCTCAACTACGTGCGGCGGCGCGATTACGATGTGATGTTCGGGCTTCAGGAAAACGTGACGGTCGATCCGGTCTCGGGCGTCGAGCGCGAGATCCCCGATGTGAACGGTCATCTCTCCGCCTATTACGCCTTTGGCAACGGTTTCCACGGTCAGGTCGATGTCGGGCGTTATCTCGCGGGCGACTACGGGGCGACCTTCACCCTGCATCGTGAATTTGCCAATGGCTGGCGGATCGGCGCCTTTGCCACCTTTACCGACGTTTCCGAAGACGATTTCGGCGAAGGCTCCTTCGACAAGGGCATCATGCTGACGATTCCGCTCTCGGTCGGCCTCGGCACGCCCTCGCGCGAAACCAACACCACGGTCATCCGCTCTGTCCAGCGGGACGGCGGCGCCCGGCTGAATGTGTCGAGCCGACTTTATGAACAGGTGCGCACATGGCACGAACCCGATGTGGCGAAATCCTGGGGAAGGTTCTGGCGATGAAGACCCGCGCGATGCAGCGATTTGCTGCCCTGCTTGGCCTGGGGCTGGCACTGGCCGGATGCAGCAACGATCCGTATTTCAGCAACCCGGTGACGAATATCTACTCGGTGGTGTTCGGCGGCGATCAGGCCCCGTCCGACGTGACCCAACAGCAGATCGTTCAAACACTGACCGCAACCGATCTGCCGGTGGCGTTTTTCAACGTCGCCTCGCGCAACTCGCAGACCCTGCTTATCCAGATCGAACAGAACGCCCCTTACCGGACCTTCGCCACGGCAACCCGCCAGGCGGTCGTGATGAATCACGGAATGATCACCGGCACGCGCGGCCTGGGCGGCGACCTGATGTCCACCGACGAAAGCGCAGTTCTCGAGCTGGTGCGCGGGCGTCAGACCGGACAGGTCACCTATGTGCAGCGCTTCCTGACCGCCGAGGACATCACCAAGACGATCACCTATCGCTGCGGTGTCGAGCCGGACAAAGCCGTCGATGTGAACATGGGACTGGTCCAGGCCAGCGGTCAGGAAATGGTCGCCGCCTGCGAAAGCCCCGACGGCCCGTCTTTCGTCGATTACTACGTGGTGGATGCCTCCGGCGAGATCCTCGCCTCACGACAGTGGCTGGGAGAGGTCACCGGATATGCCGCCATGCACATGCTGCGGCGCTGATTGCGCTCAGTGCAGCGATATCCGGCGCAGCACAGTCGCAACCATCAGCCTGATGTCGTAGCAGAAACTTCGGTTGCGGGCGTAGATCAGATCGAGCCGCGCCTTGCGCGGAACGCAGCGGCGGCAATAGACCGCCTCGGTCTCGTCCTTGCTGCGGCAGCCGACCAGAAGACGCTCTTCGGTGCGGTGAAACGCCAGCGTCGCAAGCCCCGTCACGCCGGGCCGGGCCTTAAGCACCTCGGCATAGAGATCGGGGAACATGTCTGTGTAACGGCGCAGCGGCGGGCGCGGCCCGACAAAGCTGACATCGCCGCGCAGGATGTTCCAGAGCTGCGGCAACTCGTCGAGCCGGTAGCGGCGCAACACCCTGCCGGTTGCGGTGACCCGATCCGCCTTATCGCCACCGGATACGCCACGGTCATTTCCGTCCGGGCGCATCGTGCGGAATTTCCAAAGCAGGAAGCCCTCTTGCGGTGTTTTCATCCGTTCCGAAAGGTACAGAACCGGCCTGCCGTCGCGGATCAGGATCGCCAGCGCTATGATCGCGATGAGCGGAGCCAGAACGACGATCAGAAGGAGAGAGGCGACGATATCGAACGCCCGTTTGCCCCTTGTCATCGCCTCGTCTCCGCTGTTTCCCCGCCTGACCCGCAAATGTCGCGTCGAGCCGGCGGCCATTTCCCGCTTATTGTCCACTTGACGAGGTGTAACCGCCACGCGGAATCGTCCATATGATTTTTACGACGACAAGAGGCTGTCTATCACCAGCCACAACCGCTAAGAAAGCCCAAGATACGCCGGACGATTTTTCCTTGGGGGGAACTGCATTGCCCGTACTACGCAATTTCTTTGCCGCCTGCGCTGCATTGTTGCTGATTGCCAGCTGTAGCTTGCCGCGCGGCGCGGCTCTGCAATCCGAGGTTCTGAACGAATCCTCGGCTGAAAACCCAAGCTTCCAAGTGGTTTCCGTGACCCGGGCGAACATGCCCGCGATCGCGAGCTGGCCACGAACCGGCTGGGAAAACGAACATGAGTGGCCGGGCACGTCCAGTGGGCCGAGCTCCAACGTGATCAGTACCGGTGACCAGGTCGATATCGTCATCTGGGACAGTCAGGAAAACTCGCTCCTTACCAGCGAGGCGGAAAAATCGACGCTGATGTCGGGCGTCGAGGTCGGCCCTGATGGCGCGATCTTCGTGCCCTATGTCAACAAGGTCTACATCCGCGGCCTGACCCCGGCGGCCGCCCGGACGCGGGTGCAGGAGCAGCTGATCCAGATCGCGCCCTCCGCGCAGGTTCAGCTCAAGCTCACGCAGGGCCGCACGAATTCGGTCGAACTTGTTGGCGGCGTTGCGGCGCCGGGCGCCTATCAGATGCCCTCGCGCAACTACAAGGTGCTGAGCCTGATCGCCGATGGCGGCGGCATTCAGCCCAGCCTGCGAAACCCCCGCGTGCGGCTGATTCGTGGCGGTGCGACCTACGAAATTTCCGCCTCGCAACTGCTAGAAAGCGGTGCCCGCAACACGCTGTTGCGGCCCGGCGATACCGTGATCGTCGAGCAGGACGACCACAGCTTCACCGCGCTCGGCGCCTCGGGCAAGGAAGATTTGATCTACTTCCCCAAAGACGATCTCGCGGCGATGGAGGCAATCTCCCTGATGGGCGGGCTTACAGATTTCCGTGCCGATCCCAAGGGCGTTCTGGTTCTGCGGGAGTATCGTGTGAAGCATCTGCGGTCGGATGGCAGCGCGCCGCGCATGCAGCAAGTGGTGTTCAGCTTCGATCTGACCTCGGCCGACGGGCTGTTCGCAGCGAAGAAATTCCTGATCAATCCCGGCGACACGGTCCTTGCTACGGAATCGCCGATCACCAGCACCCAGACGGTCTTTGGCCTGGTCGGTACAGTCTTTGGCCTGACCCGTCAGGCATCGACGCTGTCCAACCTGTAGCGTCGCGATCCGGCAAAAAATGGGGGGCGTCTCGTCGAGACGCCCCCCCTTATTTATCTTCGACAATCGCGACGATGTCGCGCCGTCATCGCGACACGCCGCGTGTCATTCGGCAGCCGGGCTCATCGACGCGAGATAAGCGTAAACATCGGCGGCACCTTCCCGAAGCTTGAAGGTCATGCCCGAGCGCGCGCCGGCATCGTCGAGATAGGATTTCAGGAAGGCCGTCGGATCCTGAACGTATTCCTCAAACGTGGCCTCGTCCCACACCAGGCCCTTTGCGTTCGCCGCCTCGATGGAGTCACGATAGCGAAAATCCTCGACGGAGCCGGCGGGCCGGCCGATAACGCCATAAAGGTTCGGACCTGTGCGACCGCCCCTGACGATGGTTTCGCCCGCATCGTCGGTGATCGTGTGGCAGGATCGGCAGCGTTTCTTGAAGATCTCCTCCCCCTCGGCGGCGTCCTGCGCATAGCCCGAGGTGGCAAGAGTCACTGCAGCGATTGCCGTGGCTATCTTGAATTTCATGATTTTGTCTCCCGTGACGCGTATCCGATGCGGAACCTAGCCCAACGGTGATGAAATCAACAATAGTCCCGGGCTGCATATGCGACCATATGCCAAGGGTGCTTGACCCTTGCGCGCCGCAAGAGGAAACAGGCGCCATGGACAACACCATTCCCGCCTGGGTCGATGGATCCCTGACACCGGTCGACAAGATCGAGGTGCATCTGCGCGGCCTGCGCCACAAGGCCGTGTCGGTTTTTGTGCTGCGCGGCAACCGGCTGCTGATCCAGCGCCGGGCGCTCGGCAAGTATCACACGCCCGGGCTCTGGGCGAATACCTGCTGCACGCATCCGCATTGGGACGAGAGCCCCGCCGATTGCGCCACGCGGCGGCTGGCGGAGGAGCTGGGGATTACCGGCCTCGCGCTCACCCCGCGCGGGCAGGTGGAATATCGTGCCGGCGTGGGCGGCGGCATGATTGAGCACGAGCTTGTGGACCTGTTTGTCGGCGAGGCGCCGGAAGGAATGAAAATCGACCCTAATCCCGCGGAAGTCATGGAGTTTGCCTGGGTCGATCTGGAGACGCTGGCGCGGCAGACCGAGGAGTCCCCCAAGCGCTTCACCCCCTGGTTACGGATTTATCTGCGCGATTATGCGAACCAGATCCTGTCGCGGTAATGCTGGACAAGCGGTGGGCAAATTGCCCACCCTACGGCATTTCAGCGGCGGCGGCGGAGATAAACGTAATAGGCGCCGGACCCGCCATGCTTGCCATGCGCCTCGGAAATCTGGAGCACCGCCTGCGCCACCGGCGGCATGCGCAGCCATTGCGGCACCTGCGTCTTGAGCACGCCCCGTCGGCGCGGCATCGGATCGTGCGGATCTTCGCGCAGGCCCTTGCCGGTGATCACCAGCACCAGACGCAGCCCGCGCGTCTGCGACGTAAGTACGAAGCGGACCAGCTCGGGATGCGCCTGGTCCAGCGTCATCCCGTGCAGGTCGAGCCGCGCCTCGGGCACCAGCTTGCCGCGTTTCATCCGGGTAAACGCCTTGGAATCCATGCGCACAGGATCTCGCGACAGCCGGTCGGAGGTGGTGCCGAGGAAATCATGCGATTCCGGCGGTGCTTTGGCGCCGCTGCCAAGACCGAACGTTGGAAACGGATCGGACGGGACAGGAGGAGGTTTACCCGGGCTGGTTTCTGACGCTTTCGGTGCCACAGGCGCGGGCCGTTTGGCAGCTTGGCCCGGCAGACGCTCGGCGGTTTTCGCCACCTGCTGCCACAGCTCCAGCTCTTCGGGCCGCAGACGGCGCCGGCTCATAACACCGATTCCGGCAGTAGTGCATAGGCGCGCTGGATCGGCAGGAACACCACCAGCCGGCCGGGATCCTTCAGCTGCCCCGCCAAGCGCCCGGCCTCATCGCCGGTGCCAAAGAAGATATCGGCACGCTGCGCCCCCTTGATCGCCGAGCCGGTATCCTGCGCGATCATCAGCCGCCGCAGAGGCGAGGCGCCGTCCTTCTCGATCCAGACCGGCGCCCCGAGCGGGGTGAAAGACGGATCGACGGCAATGGACCGCATGGCGGTGATCGAGCGGTTCATCGCGCCGAGCGGGCCTTTTTCAGCGGGCACCTCGCTTACTTCGCGAAAGAACACGTAGGACGGATTGTGATAGAGCAGCTCCTGCCCGTCGAACGGGTTGCTCCGGACCCAGGACTTGATGCGCTGCGCCGACACCTGATGCGCGTTGAAGGTGCCGCGCCGCACCAGCTCCTGCCCGACGGAGCGATAGGGATGGCCGTTGGCACCGCCATAGCCGACGCGGATATGCCGCCCGTCAGGCAGGCGGATACGCCCCGAACCCTGGATTTGCAGAAAGAACAGTTCTACCGGATCGTCGACCCAGGCAATTTCCAGACCGCGCCCCGACATCACCCCGGAGTTCAGAATATCACGCCGGCTGAGCCAGGGGCCGGTGCCCTGCGCTTCGGGCGGCATACGGTAGATCGGATAACGGTAGCGTGGCCCGGGGCTCAGCGCGCCGTCGAGCTCGGGCTCGAAATAGCCGGTGAACAGGCCTTCGCCGCCATCTCCGATCTGCACGGGGCGAAAGAAAAGCTCAAAGAAATCGCGGGCATCCGATGTTTCACGTGCAACAGCGCAGAGGCTGACCCAATCCGGTTCGCGCAGATCGCCGCAGGTCTCGAGAAACACCGAAAGCGCGGCGGCGTGATCGTCCTCGGCCCAGCCGTCCAGATCGGCGAAGTCGAGGATCTCGTAGGTGGTTTCGGTGTCCGCCGCGCTCATGGTGCCTGCCAGTGTCATGCCCGCCACAAGCGCGGCACGGATGGCCCGCCGCATTATTCGTCGGTCGCGACCAGCTGCCAGTTCGGATCGTCGCTGCCCATGTTGCGGGCATAGGTCCAGACGTCCTTCTGGCGCTTGACCGCAGTGGCGCTGCCCTCGACGATCTCGCCCTCGGCATTTTTCACCACCGAGGTCAGCTCGCCGACATATTTCACCGTGATCTCGGCCAGCTTGCTGTCATCGTCAAAGCTTGCATCGGCCAAGGTCATCTCGCGCACGCCGACAAATTCCGCCTCGATGGTCAGACCTTGATCGGCGCGGGCCTGGATGACCTGCGCGAAGGTCTCGTAGATTTCATCCGACAGGAAGGGTTTGAGATCCTCGATCTCGCCATTGTCGAACCCCATGAGGATCATTTCATAGGCGCCGCGCGCGCCGGAGAGGAACTCCCCGACATTGAAAGAGGGCTCGGCCCGCTTCATCTTGGCCAGCGCTTCGGCGGCATCGCTGCCCTCGGGCACGTGGTCAATGATGTCGCGATCCGGGCCGCCCTCGATGACCTCGAATTCACGCTTGGCCTCCTCGCGCTTGCCCGGTGCGGGAACCGGCGGTTTTTCGAACCCGTCGCGCGTTCCCAGCACGCTGCGCAACCGCAGGATCAGGAAAATCGCGATCCCGGCAAGGACCAGCAGCTGGACGATCGGCGTGTTCATCGGCACCTCATGCGCAGAAACGTGGAAGTTCTCTTGTTGCATCCCTATGTAAGTGCTGGGTTCCGGCAAGTCTACCGGCGCCCGGACGCAAGGGAGACCCATCATGTGGCTTTTTCTGGCATTCCTGCTGGTGCCAATCGTTGAAATCGCGCTGTTCATCCAGGTCGGTGGGCTGATCGGGCTTTGGCCGACACTGGCCATCGTGGTGCTGACGGCGATGCTCGGCACCTGGCTGGTGCGGTCGCAGGGATTGCGGGCAATGAGCGATTTGCAGGGCTCTTTTTCCCGTCTGGAAGACCCGAGCGCACCGCTTGCGCATGGCGCGATGATCCTTCTGGCGGGCGCGCTGCTGCTGACGCCGGGGTTTTTCACCGATGCGGTCGGCTTTGCCTTGCTCTCGCCGCCGGTGCGCGTCGCCCTGATGCGCTATTTGTCGCGCCGCGTCACCGTGGCGCGGTTTGAGATGGGCAGCCGCGGCCCGCAGCCGCGGCCCGACGACATGCGGCGCGATCCGCGCGGAGCCGGACCCGGCGACGTGATCGAAGGGGAATATACCGAAATTCCCCAGGACAAACGGCCCAACCATCCCGGTTCCGGCTGGACGAGGCATTGAGGCGCGCAGCCCTGCCTGCTATTGCAGGGCAAACCTCGTTTCAGGAGAGACACCATGGCAGAAACCCCTCAGAACGGCGCGAACGAGGCGCCGGCGCCCGTCAAGATGAACGTTCTCGCACAGTTCGTGCGGGATCTGTCCTTTGAGAACATCCTCGCCCAGAAGGGCAGCGCGGGCGAGGTTCAGCCCGACGTACAGGTTCAGGTCAATCTCGACGCCAAGAAGCGCAGCACCGAACACCAGTATGAAGTGGTCATGAAGCTCAAGGTCGAATCCAAGGGCAAAGACACCGACACCACGCTGTTCCTGCTCGAAATGGATTACGCCGGGGTGTTCCACATCGAAAACGTGCCGGACGAGCAGATGCATCCCTTCTTGCTGATCGAATGCCCGCGTATGATTTTCCCCTTCGCGCGCCGCATCATCTCCGACATCACTCGTGACGGTGGCTTCCCGCCGCTGAACCTCGAAATGATCGACTTCGTCGCGCTCTACCGCAACGAGCTGGCACGTCGGCAGCAGGCCGCAGCAAGCGGCGAGCAGAAGCTCGACGCCTGAGCGCTCAGCCGCGCGTCCAGAGCGCGTTTTCCCCGAGCTTTTCGACAAAGGCGGCGTGAGCCGCCTTTTCTTCTTCCGTGATCCGGGGCGGCAGCGGCACCGGACGACGGGTCGGGCGCCAGTCCTCCGACATATCCGCACCGCTGCTATTCTGCCGCTGCGGCGTCAGCACGAGATCGGGCTGCTTGCCGCCGATCAGCTCAAGATAGACTTCCGCCAGGATTTCACTATCGAGAAGCGCGCCGTGCAATGTCCGCGACGAGTTGTCGATACCGAAGCGGCGGCAAAGCGCATCCAGCGAGGCGGGAGAGCCTGGGAATTTGCGCCGGGCGATGTCCAGCGTGTCGATGGCGCAGTCGCGCGGCAGGAGCGGGCGGCCCGACCAGCGCAGCTCGGCATTGAGGAATTTCACGTCGAAAGCGGCGTTGTGGATCACCAGCTTGGCGTCGCCGATGAAGCTGCGGAACTCATCGACGATCTTGGCAAAGACCGGCTTGTCGCGCAGGAAATCATCGCCCAGCCCGTGCACCTGAAATGCCTCCTGCGGCATCGAGCGTTCGGGATTGATATATTGGTGATAGGTGTTGCCGGTGGGGACGTGATTAAAAAGCTCGACCGCACCGATCTCAACGATGCGATCACCCTGTTCCGGTTCGAAGCCGGTGGTTTCGGTGTCGAGCACGATCTCACGCATGGCGCCGCCTTTCGATATCTTCCAGAACAGACTGCACCTGCGCGCCGGCATGCTCAAGCGTATCGGTGACGATCACATAATCGGCGCGGGCGCATTTTTCGTCACTCGGCATCTGCCGCGCCAGGATACGATCAAGATCCTCCGCGCTCATCGTGCCGCGCGCAAGCACCCGCTCGCGCTGCAATTGGGCTGGAATCGTGACACATGCGACAGCGTCCATCTCCGCCTCTCCACCGGTTTCGAACAGCAACGGAATGTCGAAGACGACGATCCTGTCGGTATGGTTGGCGGCAAATATCTCGCGGTCCTGACGCACCAGCGGGTGCACGATGGCCTCGATCCGGGGCAGGGCGTCGGGATCGGCGGCGATGATCTCGCGCAGCCGATCGCGCGAGACCGCGCCGTCCTCGATGGCCTTCGGAAACGTCTCCTGCAACGGGGCAACCGCCGCACCGCCCTTGGCATAAAGCCGATGCACTGCCGCATCCGCATCCCAGAGCGCGCATCCCCGTTCTGCAAACATCGCGGCGGTGGTGGATTTGCCCATACCGATGGAGCCGGTGAGGCCGAGACGAAAACTCATGGCATGACCGCGGCGCGGGTCTCGTCATCGACCTCGGGGCGCTGGCCGAACCAGCGTTCGAAGCCGGGCACAGCCTGATGGATCAGCATGCCCAGACCATCCACGCAGGTGCAGCCCTTTTCCTCCGCGACGCGCAACAGCCGGGTTTGCAGCGGCACATAAACGAGATCACTCACAACTGTGCCCGACCGCAACCCGTCGAGCGGAACCCGCAGTTCGGGCTTGCCGGTCATGCCAAGCGAGGTCGAGTTCACCACCAGCGCCGCCTCTTCCAGCGCGTTGCCTGCCTGCACCCATTCCACCACGGTGATCCGCGAGCCGAAATCCTCGCGCAGCTTCTCCGCGCGCAGACGTGTGCGGTTGCTGACGCGGATTTCCGGCACACCGACCTCGAGCAGCGAAGCGACCACCGCCCGCGCGGCGCCACCGGCACCGAAGAGCATGGCGGGGCCGGCTTTCGGATCCCAGTCGGGCGCGCCCTGGCGCAGGTTTTCGATGAAGCCGTAGCCATCGGTGTTGTCGGCGTGAATGCGCCCGTCCTGGCGGAAGATGATGGTATTTGCCGCACCGATCAGCGTGGCCCGGTCGGAGACCAGATCGGCGATCTCCATCATCTTTTCCTTATAGGGAATGGTTACATTGACCCCGACAAAGCCAAGATCGGGGAGCATGCGCATGGCGGCTTCGAGCCTGTCCGGCGCGATTTCCATGGGAATGTAGTGGCCGGGCAGCCCGTATCGGCGCAGCCAATGGCCATGCAGCAGCGGCGAGCGGGAATGTGCAACCGGCGATCCAATCACGCCGGCGAGCGGTATACGTGCGACAGTCATGCGGCGATGATCCCCCGGACCGAAAGAAAGGCAAGCAGTTCGAGCAGCGGCAATCCGAGAATTGTGAAGTGATCGCCCTCTATACGCGCAAAGAGGCGAACCCCCTCTTCCTCGAGCTTGTAACCGCCGACGGAGTGACGGACGCTCTCCCAGTTCCGCGCGAGATAATCGTCGAGATAGGCCTCCGAGAAGTCCCGCATGACCAGCCGCGCGGTACCGACATGGCGCCAGAGCGGTTCGCCGGCCTGATAGATCACCGCGCCGGAAAACAACTGATGCCGCTGACCGCGCAGACGCACGAGCTGAGCGCGTGCGTCCTCCGGGGTTTCGGGTTTGGTAAAGATCTCGGTACCGAGCGCGAGGATCTGGTCACAGCCCAGAACGAACGCCTCGGGATGGCGCTGCGAAACGCGGCGGGCTTTGAATTCGGCCAGGGCATCGGCCATGTCGCGCGGCCCGGCACCTTCCTGGGCGAGCGAGTCGCGCAGCGCAGCTTCGTCGACGCGCGGCCTCTCGATTCGGAAGGGCACGGCGGCGTTTTGCAGCATCTCTGCCCGGATCTGCGAGCCGGACGCCAAAATGAACGGCGGGGCCATGTGGAAAAACCTGTCGAAATCTAAGGGGCCTTGTCAGGGGAGCGTTCTGGGGAAAATCGCTCCGACATGCAAGCCGGGGGAAAACCGGCACAGTTCACGACGCGCCGGACCGAGTCGTTCGGTTGTGGGGAAGGATAACTTTGTGCTGAGGATGAGCTTTCGCAGACGCCAACTGTCCAAGGGTTATTCAGGGGATAAGAATACGCGTCAATCCACTGAAATTAAATTATTAATTTTAGAGAATGTTAAGAACAAGGCGTCGCTACGCACAGAATTGCCCACAGCTCTGTGTCCTTGGGACAAGACGCGCATAAGCGAATAATCCACCGGTGGCATGGGTTCCTAATCTCAAAATCATCTTTTCTCTTTTCTCTTAAAGATTGGTTTCGAACCCCCACGGGCGGCCATGTGCGAGAAAGATTGACTCGGGAGACGGAGCGCATTACCTCCCTTTGCGATACCCGTCCGGGTGTGATTTTCCCAGAGACCGACAGATACGGGGCCGTATGACCGGCCCGGAAGGATTCATGATGAGCATCGAGAAGCTCAACCTCTCCGACCTGAAGGCGAAGAGCCCCAAAGATCTGCTCGCCATGGCCGAGGAGCTCGAGATCGAGAACGCCTCGACCATGCGCAAGGGCGAGATGATGTTCCAGATCCTGCGCGAACGCGCGGATGAGGACTGGCAGATCTTTGGCGATGGTGTGCTCGAGGTGCTTCAGGACGGGTTCGGTTTCCTGCGCTCGCCGGAAGCGAACTATCTGCCCGGTCCCGACGATATCTATGTCTCGCCGGACATGATCCGGAAATACTCGCTGCGCACCGGCGACACGGTGGAGGGCGAGATCCGCGCGCCCGATGGCGAGGAGCGCTATTTCGCGCTGGTGGATGTCACCAAGATCAATTTCGAGGATCCGGAGCGCGCGCGGCACAAGATCGCCTTCGACAACCTGACGCCGCTCTATCCGGACGAACGGCTGACGATGGAGATCGAGGATCCGACGATCAAGGACCGCTCGGCCCGGATCATCGACCTGGTCTCGCCCATCGGCAAGGGCCAGCGCTCGCTCATCGTGGCGCCGCCGCGGACCGGTAAGACGGTGCTGCTCCAGAATATCGCGACGAGCATCGAAAAGAACCATCCGGAGTGCTATCTGATCGTGCTGCTGATCGACGAGCGGCCGGAAGAGGTGACGGATATGCAGCGCTCGGTGAAGGGGGAGGTGATTTCCTCTACCTTTGACGAACCGGCGACGCGGCATGTTGCGGTTTCGGAAATGGTCATCGAGAAAGCCAAACGTCTGGTGGAACACAAGCGAGATGTTGTGATCCTTCTGGACTCGATCACCAGACTTGGTAGAGCATTCAACACAGTTGTGCCGTCCTCGGGGAAGGTGCTGACCGGTGGTGTGGATGCCAACGCCTTGCAACGACCGAAGCGGTTCTTCGGCGCGGCGCGGAATATCGAAGAGGGCGGATCTCTGACGATCATCGCAACGGCGCTGATCGACACCGGATCGCGCATGGATGAGGTGATCTTTGAGGAATTCAAGGGCACCGGCAACTCCGAGATCGTGCTGGATCGGAAGGTTGCGGACAAGCGGGTCTTCCCGGCGATCGACATTCTGAAGTCGGGTACGCGGAAGGAAGACCTTCTGGTCGACAAGATTGATCTGCAAAAGACCTTTGTGCTGCGGCGGATCCTGAATCCGATGGGCACCACGGATGCCATCGAATTCCTGCTGTCGAAGCTCAAGCAGACCAAGACGAACTCGGAATTCTTCGACTCGATGAACAGCTAGGACCGGCCGGGAGGCAGGTTTGGACACCATCTTTGCCCTTGCGAGCGCGCCGGGAAAGGCCGGCGTGACAGTGATCCGCGTTTCCGGGACGAAAGCCTGGGACGCGGCGTCGCGTCTTGCCGGAACTTTGCCGGCGCCGCGCCAGGCTGTGCTGCGGCGGTTGCGGGATGCGGAGGGGCAGGTTCTCGACGAGGCGTTGCTGCTGCTGTTCGAGGACGGCGCAAGTTTTACCGGCGAGACGGTCGCGGAATTTCATCTGCATGGCAGCGTTGCCATCCAGCGTGCTGTTTTGCGAGCGCTGGAGAAGATGGCGGGGCTTCGCCTTGCAGAGCCGGGTGAGTTTACCCGCCGGGCCCTGGAGAACGACCGTCTGGATCTGACGCAGGTCGAGGCCTTGGCAGATCTCATCGAATCTGAAACGGAGAGCCAAAGGCGACAGGCGTTGCGCGTCTTTGGCGGTGCACTGGGAAAAACCGTGGAGATCTGGCGGCGGGATCTCATCGAAGCGGCGTCTCTGCTGGAGGTCACGATTGATTTCGCTGACGAAGAGGTTCCCGTCGATGTGTCGGACCGGGTTGCGGAGTTGATCACTCTGGTCTCCGGGTCGCTGGATCGGGAACTCGCCGGCATCGACGCAGCGGAGCGGATCCGAACGGGATTTGAGGTCGCCATTCTGGGTGCGCCGAATGTCGGCAAATCCAGTCTTCTGAACGCGCTGGCGGGGCGAGAAGCAGCTATTACGTCCGAGATCGCCGGGACAACGCGTGATGTGATCGAGGTCAGGATGGATATCGCCGGGTTGCCGGTGACGCTGCTCGATACGGCAGGGTTGCGGGAAGCGCAGGATCCGGTGGAAAAGATCGGGATTACGCGGGCGCGGGCGCGGGCAAAAACGGCGGATCTGCGGGTGCTGCTATTGGATGATCGCGGCATGCCGGATATGGAGTTGGGGGACGAGGATATCGTGCTGCGGTCAAAGGCCGATCTGTCAGGGGATGCGGATGGAATTTCCGCGCTGACGGGACAGGGGATAGATCTTCTGATCGCGGAGATCGGTGCGCGCCTTTTCGACAAGGTTCAGGCGGCGGGGTTGGCGACGCGGGAACGGCATCGTGTTGCCTTCCTTCAGGGGAAATCCGCGCTGGGGGCCGCACAGGAGATGCTCATGCGCGGGCCGGACTGGTATGATCTGGCGGCGGAAGAAATTCGGACGGCGATTCGAAGCCTTGAGCTGCTTATTGGCCGGGTTGATGTGGAAAATCTTTTGGACGAGATCTTTTCGAGTTTCTGCCTCGGGAAGTAAGGAGTGTTTCACGTGAAACAACGCGACTTCGATGTGGTTGTCGTCGGCGGTGGTCATGCCGGCGCAGAGGCGGCAGCAGCGGCGGCGCGCCAGGGTGCGCGCACGGCTTTGGTGACATTGACCGAGGCGGGCATTGGCGTGATGTCCTGTAATCCGGCGATTGGCGGCCTGGGCAAAGGTCATCTCGTGCGCGAGATCGATGCGATGGACGGGGTGATGGGGCGCGTTGCGGATCAGGCCGGGATTCAGTTCCGACTGCTGAACCGGCGCAAAGGGCCTGCTGTTCAGGGGCCGCGCGCGCAGGCAGATCGCAAGCTCTATCGTCAGGCGATGCAGCGGGAAATGCACAACACGCCAAACCTGAGCATTGTCGAGGGCGAGGTCATTGACCTGATTCAGTCCGGCGAGATCGTACAAGGCGTTGTTCTTGGGGATGGTACGCGGCTGATCGCAGGGGCGGTTGTGCTGACGACGGGGACATTTCTTCGCGGTGTGATTCATATCGGCGATCAATCGCGCCCGGGCGGACGTATGGGAGACCGGCCCTCAGTGCGGCTGGCGGAGCGGATTGACGATCTCGGGCTTGAGCTTGGGCGTTTGAAGACGGGGACGCCACCGCGTCTGGATGGACGGACCATTGACTGGTCTCAGCTCGAAGATCAGCCGGGAGATGAAGTGCCCGTGATGTTTTCGTTCCTCTCGAAGGAGCCGGCGGTGCGTCAGGTGAGTTGCGGGATCACCCACACCAATGAGCGTACTCACGAAATCATTCGCGAGAATCTTGACCGTTCCGCAATGTATGGGGGACGTATCGAGGGGGTCGGCCCGCGATACTGCCCGTCCATTGAGGACAAGGTTGTCCGGTTTGCCGACAAGACCTCGCATCAGATCTTTCTGGAGCCCGAGGGGCTGGACGATCCCACCATATATCCCAATGGGATTTCCACGTCTCTGCCCCAAGAGGTTCAAACCGACTACGTGCGGTCTATTGCCGGGCTTGAGAAAGCAGAGATTTTTCAGCCTGGCTATGCGATCGAATATGACTTCGTCGATCCCCGCTCTCTGGATCTCCGTTTGGCTGTCCGAGCCGTCAGCGGTTTGTATCTGGCGGGACAGATCAACGGGACGACGGGCTATGAGGAAGCCGCGGCGCAAGGTCTTGTCGCAGGTTTGAACGCGGCAAGAGACGCCATGGGCGAGGAACCAGTGCAGTTCGGACGCTCGGAATCCTATGTCGGTGTGATGGTGGACGATCTGACCTCGCGCGGGGTCAGTGAACCGTATCGCATGTTCACCTCGCGAGCGGAGTTCCGTCTGTCATTGCGCGCCGACAACGCGGATCAGCGGCTGACTCCCAAGGCTATTGCGCTCGGATGCATATCAGAGGTGCGCCGTATAGCCTTTGAGGATAAGCGGGCGAAACTTGAGCGGGGCAGGGGGCTTTTGGAGGGGCATACTTTTGCTCCGAAAGCTCTCGGCGAAATGGGCATCGCTGTGGCGCCGGATGGTCAGAAGCGGAATGGGTTCCAGCTTTTGGCTTTTCCGGACGTGACGATGGCTCTGCTGAAATCGGGCGAACCGGCCTTTGCTGCCATTGAATTCGAGATCGCGGAGCAGTTGGAGCGGGATGCGCTTTATGCGAATTATATCGCACGTCAGCAGCGCGACGTCGAGGCCTTGCGCCGCGATGAATCGATGACGATACCCAACGGGTTCGATTTCGCTGCTGTTGAAGGTCTTTCGAACGAATTGAAGCACAAGCTTTCGCTCGCGCGGCCGGAAAACCTTGCGCAAGCTGCCAAGGTTGATGGAATGACGCCGGCGGCGCTTTCGTTGCTGCTTCTCCGGCTGCGGCGTTACAGCGAAGCGAAATCCGCATGACGCTTTTGGATCCTCGGCTTCCGGACCTGGATGTTTCACGTGAAACACTGGATCGTCTGAGCCATCTCGCCACGCTTCTGGAAAAATGGTCTCCCAAGATCAACCTCGTCTCCCGTGCCACTCTGGAGGATCGCTGGACCCGCCACATCGTTGACTCCGCGCAGATCTTTCAGTGTCCTCGGCATCGCAGGGGCCTCTGGGTGGATCTGGGCTCCGGTGGTGGCTTTCCTGGGCTGGTCGTCGCAATCCTGGCGAGCGAGCTTGCGCCGGATCTCGAAGTGAAGTTGGTGGAGAGCGATCAGCGTAAGGCGGTTTTCTTGCGCACTGCGCTTCGCGAAACCGAAACGGCGGGCCAAGTTATCGTTGAGCGGATCGAAGAAATCCCGCCGTTGCGCGCCGATATCCTGAGCGCCCGCGCGCTTGCCGATCTGTCGACCTTGCTATCCTTTGCAGATCGGCATCTGAACCCGATCGGGCAGGCGCTTTTCCTCAAGGGTGCCAATTGGAAAAAAGAGATCGCCGCAGCAGAGGAATCGTGGAAGTTTTCCTGCGAGCGTCGTACAAGTATCACCGATCCCAACGCAGTCGTCCTGACCATCGGAGCTCTGACACATGTCTGATCCGTCGCGGCCTAGCGGCCCCAAAATCATTGCCATCGCAAACCAAAAAGGCGGGGTGGGGAAGACCACGACCACGATCAATCTGGGTGCGGCGCTGGCCGAACGCGGCATGCGGATTTTGGTGGTCGATCTCGATCCGCAAGGCAACTCCTCCACCGGACTTGGCATTGAGCCGGATGAGCGCGAATACACAACTTACGAGCTTCTGCTCGAGGATATCGAGCTTGAGCAGGTCATTCAGAAGACGGACCAGCCGCAGCTCGATCTGATTCCTGCCACGGTCGACCTCAGCTCTGCGGATATTGAACTGGTGGCGAATGAAAAGCGCAGCTTTCTTCTGCACGACGCGCTTCGCCAGACGGGAATGGACCGCTTCGGCTACGACTACGTGCTGATCGATTGCCCACCTTCGCTCAACCTCCTCACGGTCAATGCGATGGTCGCAGCGCATTCCGTTCTGGTACCTCTGCAAAGCGAGTTCTTCGCGCTGGAAGGCCTGTCGCAATTGATGCTGACGATCCGTGAAGTCAGACAGACCGCCAATCCCGATCTGCGGATTGAGGGCGTCCTCCTGACGATGTACGACGCACGCAACAACCTGTCCCGTCAGGTCGAGGATGATGCGCGCGAAAATCTCGGGGATCTCGTCTTCGCCACCGTGATTCCGCGCAATGTCCGCGTCAGCGAAGCACCGTCCTTTGCCATGCCGGTGCTGTCTTACGATGGCCAGTCCAAGGGCGCGACCGCGTATCGCGCCCTGGCCGATGAATTGCTGCGCAAGAATGCCCGCCTTGCCGCCTGACCTACAGAACAGAAAGAGCAGACATGTCAGATAAAAAGGAACCCCGCCGCGGATTGGGTCGCGGCCTCTCGGCGCTGATGTCCGATGTTGACATCCAGCCCACGCAAAGTGCTGAGGAGACCACGCCGAAGACGCCGGATCGTCTTGTTCCCATCGAAAAGCTGGTGCCGAACAAGGATCAGCCGCGCCGCAGCTTTACGCCGGAACAGCTTCAGGAGCTGTCCGATTCCATTCGTACCAAGGGTATCATTCAGCCGATCATCGTCCGCCCGGCACCGGCAGAGGATGGCCAATACGAAATCGTCGCCGGTGAACGCCGCTGGCGCGCCGCGCAGCTTGCCCAGCTGCATGAAGTGCCGGTTTTGATCCGCGAGCTCAGCGATCAGGAGACGCTCGAGATCGCGATCATCGAGAACATCCAGCGCGCCGATCTCAATGCCATCGAAGAGGCGGCCGGCTACAAGCAACTCATGTACCGCTTCGGCCATACTCAGGAAAAGATCGCCGAGGCCCTGGGCAAAAGCCGCAGCCATATCGCCAACCTTCTGCGACTGCTCAATCTGCCTGACGGCGTTCAGGAACATGTGCGCAATGGCGAGCTGAGCGCCGGTCACGCGCGGACTCTCGTCACTGCTCGCGATCCCGACCGGATGGCCGAAGAGATCATGCGCAAAAAGCTTTCGGTCCGCCAGGCCGAAGCGTTGCTGCGCGCCGAAACCCAGCCACCGCAACGCAAGGCGCCAGCGGCGTCCTACGAGATGGACAAGGATGCCGACACCAAGGCACTCGAAGGCGATATCTCTGCGGCGCTCGGGATGAAAGTTTCGATTGCGCATGCCCCGGGCAAGGAGTCGGGCAAGCTGACGATCTCCTATGAGTCTTTCGAAGAGCTGGATTCTCTCTGCATGATCCTCAGCGCCACGCGTTGAGCTAAGATCCGGGAAAGGCGGTTTCGACGCGCCTTTCCCATGATGGTTCGCGCTCGCGCACCCGGTCGGATTTCCAAAATTCAGAAAATCTCAGTCCGTCAGCAACTCGGCCGTCAGCGCATTCAGAACCATCCGTCCTTCGCGCGTCGCACCAAAGCGCTCGTCCGTTCGCCAGATCAGCCCGAGTTCTTCAAAACGCACCAGCGTCTCCTCGGAAATTTGCGAAGGCCCAAGCGATGACGCTCTCTCGCGGCAAATCCCTTCGGAAAGCCGCAGCCCCATCATCAGATATTCGTTCCAGATATCCGCATCGCTCAGCGGCTCGGCCTCAAGATCGCCATTGCCGCTTTCCGCAGCTGAAAGCCAGTCGCCAGGCGCCCGCCGCGCCACGGTTGCAAATCGTTGCCCGTTCAAGCCGACACGCCCATGGGCCCCGGGTCCGATCCCGACGTAATCACCGCCGCGCCAGTAAACCAGATTGTGCCGCGACATCGCGTCCGGTGCGGCATGGTTCGAGACTTCATAAGCCGGAAACCCCGCTGCCTCGCAAATTTCCTGCGTCGCGATATATAGATCCGCGCCCAGATCCTCGCCGGGCAAGCCGCGCAGTTTCCCCGCCTGCGCGCGGTCCCAGAAGGCGGTGCCTTCCTCGATTGTGAGCTGGTAGAGCGACAGGTGATCGCCGGCCAGATCCAGCGCCTCGCGCAGCTCCTGCTCCCAGTCGGCAAGGCTCTGACCCTGCCGCGCATAGATGAGATCGAAACTCACGCGCGAAAATACCGACTTTGCGATATCCAGCGCCGCAAGCGCCTCATCCACATTGTGCAGCCGCCCGAGCTTGCGCAGATCGTCCGGCCGCAATGCTTGCACACCGAGCGACACACGATTCACGCCGGCAGCGGCAAAGCCGTCGAATTTCTCCGCTTCCACCGAGCGCGGATTCGCCTCCAGCGTGATCTCGATATCGTTGGCCCAGGCCCAGTGATCGCGCGACGCACGCAGCACCGCACCCACGGTTTCAGGCAGCATCAGAGACGGTGTGCCGCCGCCGAAATAGATCGAGGAGAGTACGCGCCCTTCGGTCTGCCGCCCATAGCGCGCCAACTCGCGCACCAGCGCCTCGGCCCAGCGAGTCTGGTCCACATGGCGCACGACATGACTATTGAAATCGCAATAAGGGCATTTGGTCTCGCAGAACGGCCAATGCACATAGAGAGCGAAACCGCCCGGGCGCCAGGTCTCAGCCAAAACAGCCCGACACGAATTTCTTGAACGCATCGGCGCGATGGCTGATGCGGTTCTTTTCCCAGCGGTCCATCTCGCCGAAGGTGATGTCGTAGCCGTGTGGTTGGAACACGGGATCGTAGCCGTGCCCCTGATCACCACGCATCGGCCAGACCACCTGTCCCTCCATCACACCGGGGAACACTTCGTCATGGCCATCGGGCCAAGCCAGAACCAGCGTGCAGCAGAAGCGCGCAGTCCAGGGCTGCGCTGCGCCGGAGGCCAGCAGCTCCCGATGCGCGCGCTCCATCGCCATGACAAAATCGCGGCCCGTCTCTGTTTCGGCCCAATCCGCCGTATAGACGCCCGGCGCGCCGTCCAGAGCGTCGATCTCGATACCGCTATCATCCGAGAGCGCCGGCAGTCCCGTCGCCTTGGCCGCGGCATGCGCCTTGATCCGCGCATTTTCCACAAATGTGGTGCCGGTCTCGTCCGGCTCGGGCAGACCCATCTCGGCGGCGCCGACGACATTGACGCTATATGGCGTCAGAAGATCGGCGATCTCCACCAGCTTTCCCTTGTTGTGGGTGGCGACCAGCAGCCGCTCACCCTCAAAGCGCCGGGTCATGCCACGGCTGCCTTCTGCGCCGCCACCAGTTCCGAAACCCCGGCTTCCGCCAGATCCATGAGCTGGCCCATCTGCGCACGCGAAAAGGTCGCGCCCTCCGCAGACATCTGCACTTCGATCAGCTGCCCGTCACCGCGCAGGATGAAATTCCCGTCGACGCCGGCCTCGCTGTCCTCGGGGTAATCCAGATCCAGCACCGGCTGCCCGGCATAGATGCCGCAGCTCACCGCCGCCACCGGCGAGACCAGCGGATCGCTGACCACGAGCCCGGCTTTCATCAGCTTGTTCACCGCCAGTTTCAGGGCGACCCAGCCGCCGGTGATCGCCGCGCAGCGCGTGCCGCCATCGGCCTGGATAACGTCGCAATCCACGGTGATCTGCCGCTCCCCGAGCGCCACCCGGTCGACGCCCGCGCGCAGCGAGCGCCCGATCAGACGCTGGATCTCCACCGTGCGGCCACCCTGTTTGCCGCTCGCCGCCTCGCGCCGCATGCGCGACCCGGTCGAGCGCGGCAGCATGCCGTATTCCGCCGTGACCCAGCCCAGGCCGGACCCCTTGATGAAGGGCGGCACCCGCTCCTCGATCGAGGCGGTGCAGATCACATGGGTGTCGCCGACCTTGATCAGGCAGGACCCCTCCGCGTGTTTTGTCACACCCGTTTCGATTGAAACGGTCCGCATTTCGCTTAAATCTCGTCCTGACGGTCTCATCGGCGCCCCTTTCTCGATTGCGACCGGGATACTGATGCCTTGCAATCCCCGCAACCCCGATTGACGGCGCCGGATACCGGCCTTTAATGACCGCAAGAGGCGGAGAGAGACGGGATGAAAGAGCGAAACCGACTGTTCGACGAAATGAACGACCGCTCGCGCGAAGTGTTTCGCAAGGTCGTGGAAACCTATCTCGAACTGGGCGAGCCGGTGGGCTCGCGTACCCTCACGCGTACGCTCAGCGAAAAGGTCTCCGCTGCGACGATCCGCAATGTGATGCAGGATCTCGAATTCCTCGGCCTGCTCGATAGCCCGCATGTGAGCGCCGGGCGCATCCCCACGCAACTCGGCCTGCGCATGTTCGTCGACGGTCTGCTGGAGGTGCGCGATCTCGATCACACCGACCGCGAAAAGCTCGACGCCACGCTGGGTTCGGGCGCCGACGATGTCGGCGGCGTGCTCGACCGGGTGGGCGCGGCGCTTTCCGGTGTCACCCATGGCGCCTCGCTGGTGCTGACCCCGAAACACGAGGCGCCGATCAAGCATATCGAATTCGTCAGCCTCGGTCATGACCGCGCGCTGGTGGTGCTGGTCTTTGCCGACGGCCATGTGGAAAACCGCCTGTTCACGCCGCCGCCCGGCCAGACCCCGAGCTCGATGCGCGAGGCGGCGAATTTCCTCAACGCGCTGATCGGAGGCCGCACGCTTGCCGAGCTGCGCAACATCATGGCCGAGGAAATCGCCCGGCGCCGGCAGGAGATCGACACGCTCGCCGCCGATCTGATCGAGGCGGGGCTGGCGAGCTGGGAGGATCAGGGCGACACCTCGGCGCGGCTGATCGTGCGCGGGCGCGCGAATCTCCTCGGCACCGAGGCGGAAACCGAAGAGCTCGACCGCATCCGCAACCTCTTCGACGATCTCGAGCGCAAGCGCGACATCGCCGAGTTCCTGGAACTGGCCGAAACCGGCGACGGTGTGCGCATTTTTATCGGCTCCGAGAACAAACTTTTCTCACTTTCGGGTTCCTCTCTGGTGGTCTCTCCCTATATGAACGCGGATCGTAAGATCATCGGCGCGGTGGGCGTCATCGGCCCCACGCGTCTCAACTATGGCCGGATCGTCCCGATCGTGGATTACACGGCACAGCTGGTCGGCAAGCTGATTGCCGAGCGGAGCTAGAGGTGAAGAATGGCAGACCCGAAGAACGACGAGTTTCTCGATGACATCGAAGCCGCCGAGGCCGAGGCCTACGCAGAGGATGCGGATGAGCTGGATCCCGAAGCGGTCGAGCTGGACGCGCTGCGTGCCGAACGCGACGAGCTGAAGGACCGCTTCATGCGCGCGCTGGCCGATGCGGAAAACGCCCGCAAGCGCGCCGACAAGGATCGTCGCGAAGCGCAGCAATATGGCGGCTCGCGCCTCGCCCGCGATCTGCTGCCGGTCTATGACAACCTGCAACGGGCGCTGAACGCCGCGCGCGAGGAAAACGCCGCTGCCGCGCTGATCGAAGGGGTCGAGCTGACGCTGCGCGAGCTGCTCAACACGTTCTCCAAGCACGGCATGAGTGCGATCACCCCCGAGGTTGGTGACAAGTTCGACCCGCAGCATCACGAGGCGATGTTCGAAGCGCCGGTGCCCGGCACCAAGGCGGGCGAAATCATCCAGGTCTCCGCCGAGGGCTTCATGCTCTACGACCGGCTGCTGCGCCCGGCGCAGGTCGGCGTCAGCTCGATGCCCGCAAGCTGAGACCCGGACAGAGGTCGAAAACACACGCCCCGGACTTGATCCGGGGCCTCACCGCCTTCCGTTTCATGTGAAACGCACCCGCTGGCTCAGCCGGCGCTGTCCAGCAGCCCCTTCAGCTCATAGATCGCCTGCAAGGCCTCGCGCGGCGACATGTCGTCAGGCCGTATCGTGGAGAGCTTCTCCTCGACAGGCGAGGGCCCAGCGGGGCCGGCCTGCGGCGGTGGCGCCACGGCGGCGGCAGAGAACAGCGGCAGATCGTCGATCAGCGCCTTGGGCGCGGCCCGCTCGCGTTCGCCCTGTTCCAGCGCATCCAGCACCGTCCGCGCGCGGTCGATCACCGCTTTCGGCAACCCGGCAAGCTGCGCCACCTGCACGCCATAGGAGCGATCCGCCGCGCCCTCGCGCACCTCGTGCAGGAAGATCACCTCGCCGTCCCATTCCTTCACCGCCACCGTGGCATTGGTCACGCCGTCAAGCTTGCCCGCCAGCACCGTCAGCTCGTGGTAATGGGTGGCGAAAAGCCCGCGCACCCGGTTGACGCCGTGCAGATGCTCCAGCGTTGCCCAGGCGATGGAGAGCCCGTCATAGGTGGCGGTGCCGCGCCCGATCTCGTCGAGGATCACCAGCGCCCGGTCGTCGGCGAGGTTGAGGATCGCGGCGGTCTCGACCATCTCGACCATGAAGGTCGAGCGCCCGCGCGCCAGATCGTCGGAGGCGCCGACGCGGCTGAAGATCTGGCTCACCAGCCCGATATGGGCGCGCTGCGCGGGCACGTAGCAGCCCATCTGCGCCAGCAGCGCGATCAGCGCGTTCTGCCGCAGATAGGTGGATTTACCGGCCATGTTCGGACCTGTGAGCAGTGTCACCGCGGCGCTTTCGCCTTCGGCGTTGAGCCCGCAATCGTTGGCGATGAAAGGCCCCGCGCCCTGGGCCTGCAAGGCGCGCTCCACCACCGGGTGGCGTCCGGCCTCGATCTCGAAGGCGCGGCTGTCATCGACCTGCGGCCGCGCCCAGCCCTGCGCGCTGGAGAGATCCGCCAGCCCCAGCGCCAGGTCGAATTCCGAAAGCGCCAGCCCGGTCTCCGAAAGCGCCGGTGCCTCGTCGAGAATGGCCTCGCGCAGCCGGGCGAAGAGGCGCTTCTCGATCTCCAGCGCCTCGTTTCCCGCATTCAGGATGCGGGTTTCCAGCTCGGTCAGTTCGACCGTGGTAAAGCGCACCTGATTGGCGGTGGTCTGGCGGTGGATGAAGGTCTCGTTCAGCGGCGGCGACATCATCTTTTCCGCATGGGTCGCGGTGGTTTCGATGAAATAGCCCAGCACGTTGTTGTGCTTGATCTTCAGCGAGGAAACCCCGGCACGCTCGGCATACTCGCCCTGCATGCGGGCGATCACGCTGCGGCCTTCGTCGCGCAGAGTGCGGGCCTCGTCGAGATCGGCATCGTAGCCCGGCGCGATGAAGCCGCCATCGCGCGCCAGAAGCGGCGGTTCGGCGACCAGTGCCGCGTCGAGCAGGGCGAGCAGGTCGTCATGCCCACGCAGGGCCGCGCGCGCCTCTGCCAGCAGCTCGGGCAGGGTGGCCTCGTCGAGCGCTTGCGCGATCTCCTCGGCCTGTTCCAGCGCGTTGCGCACCGCTGCCAGATCGCGGGGGCCGCCACGGTCGAGCCCGAGGCGCGACAGGGCCCGGTCGAGATCGGGCACCTTGCGCAGCGCGTCGCGCAGCGCCGAGCCCTGCGGGCTCTCGATCGCCCAGTCCAGCGCTGCCAGCCGCCGCGCGATCACGTCCAGCTCGCGCGAGGGCGACGACACGCGCCGCTCCAGCAGCCGCGCGCCGCCCGGGGTCACCGTGCGGTCGATCACCGAGAGCAGCGAGCCCTGCCGTCCGCCATTCATCGACTGGGTCAGTTCCAGATTGCGCCGCGTCGCCGCGTCGATCTGCAACATGCGCGAGACCGCGTCGCGCTGCGGTGCGCGCAGCAGCGGCAGCCGGCCTTTCTGGGTGATGTCGAGATAATCGACCAAGGCGCCCATCGCCGCCAGCTCGCAGCGCGCGAAACTGCCGAAGCCGGCCAACGTCTGCACCCCGTAAAGCGTGCAGAGCCGCGCCTCGGCACCGCTGGAATCGAAGGAGGCCCGGCCCAGCACCGTCGGAAACACACCGAGATCGCCCAGCACCTCGCGCAGCGTCTCGCCGACATCTTCGGAGACCAGCAGTTCCGACGGCGCCAGCCGCGCCAGCTCCGCGCCGATCCGCGCCTGTCCCAGCGGCATCACGTGAAACGCGCCGGTGGAGATATCGGCCCAGGCCAGCGCCCATTCGTCCCGAACCCGTGCCAAAGCGGCCAGGTAGTTGTGCCGCCGCGCCTCCAGCAGCGAATCCTCGATCAGCGTGCCCGGGGTGACCAGTCGCACAACGCCGCGCTTGACCACGGATTTGCCGCCGCGTTTCTTGGCCTCCGCCGGGCTCTCGAGCTGCTCGCAGACAGCCACCCGGAACCCCTTGCGGATCAGCGTCAGCAGATAGCCCTCGGCGGCATGCACCGGCACGCCGCACATCGGGATATCCTCGCCCGCATGCTTGCCGCGCTTGGTCAGCGCGATGTCCAGCGCCTCGGCCGCCGCCGCCGCGTCGTCGAAGAACAGCTCGTAGAAATCGCCCATCCGGTAGAACAGCAGCGCATCGGGGTGATCCGCCTTGATCTCCAGATATTGCGCCATCATTGGCGTGACTGCCGTCATGCTTGCCCCCGGAATGCCTGTTCGGTCTGACATAACAAAGCCCGCGCCCGGGGCGAAAGGCGAAAACCGCGCGGTTGAGCCGGGCTTTCCGCTGCGCTAAGAGCAACTTCGCCGAAGCGGAGGAGTGTTGCGCCATGGCCAAGATGAAAATCACCCGGGAGGAGGCGCTGGCCTTCCATCTCGAACCCGTCCCAGGCAAGTGGGAAGTGCAGGCCACGGTTCCGATGACCACGCAGCGCGACCTGTCGCTGGCCTATTCGCCCGGCGTTGCCGTGCCCTGCGAGGAAATCGCCGAAAACCCCGAGCTGGCTTATGATTACACCAACAAGGGCAACCTCGTCGCGGTGATCTCCAACGGCACGGCGGTGCTGGGGCTCGGCAATCTCGGCGCGCTCGGGAGCAAACCGGTGATGGAGGGCAAATCCGTGCTCTTCAAGCGTTTCGCCGATGTGAACTCCATCGACATCGAGCTCGACACCGAGGATCCGGAAGAATTCATCCAGGCCGTGCGGCTGATGGGGCCGACCTTCGGCGGCATCAACCTTGAGGACATCAAGGCGCCGGAATGCTTCATCATCGAGCAGCGCCTGAAGGAAGAGATGGATATTCCGGTCTTCCATGACGACCAGCACGGCACGGCGGTGATCTGTGCCGCCGGTCTGATCAACGCGCTGCATCTCTCGGACAAGAAGATCGAGGATTGCCGCATCGTGCTGAACGGTGCCGGCGCGGCGGGGATCGCTTGCCTTGAGCTGGTCAAGGCGATGGGCGCCAAGCACGACAATTGCATCATGTGCGACACCAAGGGCGTGATCTATCAGGGTCGCACCGAGGGCATGAACCAGTGGAAATCGGCCCATGCCGCCGCCACCGACTTGCGCACGCTGGAAGAGGCGATGAAGGGCGCGGATGTATTCCTCGGCGTTTCGGCCAAGGGCGCGGTGACCCAGGACATGGTGGCCAGCATGGCCGAGAACCCGGTGATCTTTGCCATGGCGAACCCCGATCCCGAGATCACGCCGGAAGAGGCCCATCAGGTGCGCCCCGACGCGATCGTCGCCACCGGCCGTTCGGACTACCCCAACCAGGTCAACAACGTTCTGGGCTTTCCCTATCTGTTCCGGGGTGCCCTCGATATCCACGCCCGCGCGATCAATGACGAGATGAAGATCGCCTGTGCCGAGGCACTGGCCGAGATCGCACGCGAGGACGTGCCCGACGAGGTGGGGCTGGCCTATGGCAAGCAGCTCAGCTTCGGGCGCGATTACATCATCCCCACGCCCTTCGATCCGCGCCTGATCCACCGCATCCCGCCCGCCGTGGCCAAGGCGGGGATGGCGACCGGCGCCGCGCGGCGGCCCATCGTCGACATGGAGGCCTATCGCGAAACGCTCAAGGGCCGGATGGATTCCACCGCGCCGATCCTGCGCAGCATCAACAACCGGGCGCGTCAGGCGCAGGCAAGGATGATCTTTGCCGAGGGCGACGACCCGCGCGTGCTGCGTGCCGCCGTCATGTATCAGCGCAACGGGCTGGGCAAGGCGCTGGTGGTCGGGCGCGAGGACGATGTGCGCAAGAAGCTCGAGGAATCGGGTCTTGGCGATGCGGTGCGCGAGCTGGAGGTGGTGAACGCCGCCAATACGCGGCATCTGGAGACCTATAAGGGGTTCCTCTACGAGCGGTTGCAGCGCAAGGGTCACGACCGGCAGGACATCCACCGGCTGGCGGCCCGCGACCGGCATGTCTTTGCCTCGCTGATGCTGGCGCATGGCCATGGCGACGGGCTGATCACCGGCGCAACGCGGAAATCGGCGCATGTGATGGAGCTGATCAACCATGTCTTCGACGCCGACGCGCATCACGGCGCGGTGGGGGTCACGGCGCTGCTGCTCAACGGGCGGATCGTGCTGATCTCCGACACGCTGGTGCATGAATGGCCGGTGGAGAACGACCTTGCCAATATCGCCGAACGCGCGGCGGGTGTGGCGCGGCATCTGGGGATGGAGCCGCGCGTGGCCTTCGTCTCCTTCTCGACCTTCGGCTATCCGGTGTCGGAACGGGCGCAGAAGATGCATCTGGCGCCGCAGGTGCTGGACGCGCGCGGGGTGGATTTCGAATACGAAGGCGAGATGACCGTCGATGTGGCGCTGAACCCGAAGGCGCAGGAGGCCTATCCGTTCCAGCGCCTCTCCGGACCGGCGAATATCCTCGTGGTGCCGGCGCGGCACTCGGCCTCGATCTCGGTCAAGCTGATGCAGGAGATGGCGGGCGCCACGGTGATTGGTCCGATCCTCGCGGGCGTCGACAAGTCGATCCAGATCTGCTCGACCAATATGACCGCGAACGATATCCTCAATATGGCGGTGCTGGCGGCCTGCAAAGTGGGCTGACGGTGGCGCCTCGGGCCGGGGGCGGATGCCTCCGGCGGGAGGTATTTTCGGAAAGATGAAAGGGCAGGGCGCATGACGATCTGGAATCTCGGGTCCATCAATGCCGACCTGTCCTATTCCGTGCCGCATCTGCCCGTGCCGGGCGAGACGCTGGCGGCGGCGTCGATGAGTCGGGGCTTGGGCGGCAAGGGGGCGAACATGTCCGTGGCCGCCGCGCGGGCGGCGGCGCGGGTGGTGCATCTGGGGGCTGTTGGCGCGGATGGCGCCTGGGCTGTCGGGCGGCTCATGGAATACGGGGTGGATACGCGGCATATCGTCGAGGTCGATGAGGCGACGGGCCATGCCATCATTCTCGTGGACGGGCAGGGCGAGAATTCCATCGTCATCCATCACGGCGCCAACCATGCCATTCCCCAAGACCTGCTGGGCCGGGCGCTGTCCGAGGCGGAGACCGGCGATCTGCTGCTGATACAGAACGAGACCCTGTTGCAGCCCGAGGCGGCGCGGATGGCGCGCGAGCTTGGGCTGCGCGTGGCCTATGCGGCCGCACCCTTCGAGGCGGAGGCGGCGCGCGCGGTTCTCGGGCTTTGCGATATTCTGGTGCTGAACGCCATCGAGATGGAGCAGCTTCAGGCCGCTTCCGGGCTGGGGCTGGCCGGGATGGGGGTGGAGACCGTCATCGTGACCGAAGGCGGACGCGGCGGGCGGTTGCATCTGGCCGCGAATGACTGGGAGGCGGAGCGGTTCGAGACGCCGAAGGTCACCCCGGTGGACACGACCGGGGCGGGGGATACCTTTACCGGTTATCTTCTGGCGGGGCTCGACCGGGGCATGCCGCTGCGCCAGGCGGTGGAGCTGGCGAGCCGCGCGGGCGCGCTGATGGTCACCCGCCACGGCACCGCCGATGTGATCCCCGATCTGAAAGAGGTACAGGCCGCGCGGTTCGGCTGAGGCTCAGCCTCAGCCGCCGGCAAAGGGCGCCGCGCCGCCCCAGAGCTGACGCACCCGCTGGTCCCGGCCGCAGGCGTCGCGATAGCGCTTGTAGGCTTTCGCCTGTTTGATCGGGCCGAAGCGGGTCAGCACGATATTGTCGCCCTTGTAGTAATCCTGGTGATCGTCCTCGGCGTTCCAGAACGCGCCCGCCTTCAGGATCGGGGTGACGATCCTTTGCCCCAGCGCCGCCTCCGCCTCGGCTTTTGCTTTGTCGGCAGCGGCCTTTTCCGCCGGATCAGAGACGAAAATCGCGGTGCGATAGCTCTCGCCCCGGTCGCAGAACTGCCCGCCGGCATCGGTCGGGTCGACCGAACGGAAGAACATCGCATAAAGCTGGTCGCGGTTCACACGGGCGCTGTCATAGGTAATCTTGACCGCCTCGTAATGGCCGGTGCCGCCGCGGCTCACCTGCTTGTAGCTGGGGTTTTTCAGCGCGCCGCCGGTATAGCCCGAGACCGCCGAGATCACCCCGGGCACTTTCTCGAAATCGGCCTCGACGCACCAGAAACAGCCGCCGGCGACCACGATATCGCGGCGCTCGCCAGCCTCGGCGCGGTGGGCCTGCACGGCCAGGCCGATGAGGATCAGAACGGATAGAAAAACGCTGCGGATCATGGCGCACCTCCCTTTTGACCGAGGGTGCGCCCAGGCGGCTGTCCGATCAATCCGCTGCAACGCGATGTCACCGCATGGTGAGCCTGCGTGACCCCTTCCGTTTCCCGTGAAACATTCCTAGCCTGCCGGGCATGGACAAGGTCACGACACATCAGGCGGCGGAAGATGCCCGCAACGAAGAGATCCTCATCTGGGTCAATGGCGCGCTGAAGCCCAAGGCGAAGGCGCTGGTTTCGGTCTACGATTCCGGCTTCATGCTGGGCGACGGGATTTGGGAGGGGCTGCGGCTCTATAACGGGCGCTGGTCCTTCATCGACGAACATTTCGACCGGCTGTTCGAGGCCGCGCTGGCCATCGACCTCGACATCGGCATGAGCCGCGAAGAGCTCATCTCCGCCATAACAGAGACGCAAGAGGCCAATGGCATGGTCACCGATGCCCATTGCCGGCTGATGGTGACGCGCGGGGTGAAGACCCGGCCGTTCCAGCATCCGGGTCTCTCGGTGCAGGGGCCGACCGTGGTCATTCTGATGGAGCATTCCAGCCCGTCGATCCCGCGCCCGATCCGGCTTGCCACCGTGCCACATCAGCGCGGGCTGCCGATGACGCAGGATCCGAAGCTCAATTCGCATTCCAAGCTGAACTGCATCCTCGCCTGTATCGCCGCCGAAAAGGCGGGCGCGGACGAGGCGCTGATGCTGGATGTGCATGGTTTCGTGAACACCACCAATGCCTGCAATTTCTTCATCGTGCGCAAGGGCGAGGTTTGGACCTCGACCGGCGATTACTGCATGAACGGCATCACCCGGCAGAAGGTGATCGACCTTTGCCGCGCCAACGACATCCCGGTTTATGAGCGCAACTATTCGCTGGTCGATACCTATGGCGCCGACGAAGCCTTTCTCACCGGCACTTTCGGCGCGCAGACCCCGGTGGGCGAGATCGACGGGCGCGTGATCGGCACGGGGGAGATGGGACCGGTGACGCAGCGGCTTCGCACGCTCTATAAAGAGTTGGTGAGCCCATGAGGATCGCCATGTGGTCGGGGCCGCGGAATCTCTCCACCGCGATGATGTATGCCTTTGGCAACCGGGCGGATTTCCATGTGGTGGATGAGCCGTTCTATGGCCCCTATCTGCGCATGACCGGCCTGCCGCATCCGATGGCCGTGGAGATTATGGCCAGCCGTCCCGAAAGCGCCGAGACGGTGCAGGCCCAACTGCTCGGCCCGATGCCGAAGGGCAGGCCGCACGTCTATCACAAGCATATGTGTCAGCACATGATCGACGGCATGCCGCGCGCGTTCATGAAAGACTGCGTGCATGTTTTCTTGCTGCGCCATCCCGCACGGGTCGTGGCGAGCTTTTCCAAGGGCTACGAGAATCCCACCGCAGCCGATATCGGTTTTGCAGCGCAGGCGGAGCTTTACGATTACGTGCTGTCGCTGGGTCTGACGCCTTATGTGATCGACAGCGCCGATATCCGCCGCGATCCGGAGAGCAAGCTGCGCGCGCTTTGCGAGGCGATCGGGCTGGATTTCGATCCGGCGATGCTGTCCTGGCCCGCCGGCGGGCACGCGCAGGATGGGGCCTGGGCGCCGCATTGGTATGGCTCCGTGCATCGCTCCACCGGCTTTGCCGGGCCCGAGGGCGATTTGCCGGAGTTGAGCGGCGCGGCGGCGGACCTGGCAAACGAAGCGCTGCCGCATTACGAGAAGATGCGCGACAGTGCATTGATCTAAAAAGAAATTTTTTCTGAAACTCTTTTTCTCCGGTCTGCGTGACTTCAAGTATCGCGGGTGGCAAGGGGCTGCCCGCTTGCATACCGAGCAACAGGAGAGACCTTATGAAGACCCTTATTCTCGCCACCGCTGCCGCACTCACCGGCAGCGCTGCTTTCGCCGACGACCACATGGCACCGATGGTCGAGGCCATGGACCAGAGCGTCGCCAATGGCGTGGTCAGCGCCGAGAAGGTGACCACGACTGCGAATGGCTGGCTGGTCGTGCACCGCACCGATGCCGAGATGAAGCCCGGCCCCGTGGTGGGCTATGCGCCGCTGCGCGCCGGTGAAACCATGGATGTGGCCGCGATCCTGACCGAAGAGGTCGCGCCGGGTGACATGCTCATGCTGATGATCCACGGCGAAGAGGGCGGCATGACCACCGGCGGTTTCGAATATACGCTGGGCGCCAAGGAAGACGGCCCGATCCGCGTCGATGGCAATCTCGTCATGGCGACGATCACCGCGCAATAAGCTTTACCGTAGCGAGTATCTCGTTTCGCGTAAGCGGTATCGGAGACCGTCTTTCCAACCCTTACCGCGGTCTCCGCGCCGCCCCTCGTGTCTTGCGCGGGGGGCGGCACATTCATGCCAGCGTGTCGCGGGTGACGGGACATCTTGCGCCGGCATAGAGACTGTCAAGAACCTCCGAGAACACACTTGGCGCATCGGGCACCGCCTCGAACAATGTCATGCAGGACCGGACTTTCAGCGCATCGACGGGCCCCAGAATATCCTCCGGATCGGCGCCCGCATGGTCGAGCAGGAGACGCGCCGTTTCCCGCAACCGCGCCCCAAGCACCGGATTGGCGAGATAGCGGCTGGCCTCCTCCAGATCGGAGATGCCGAAATGTCGCGCCATGCCCGATCGGCCGAGGATCTTCAGTTGCGGGAAGACATACCAGATCCAGTGGGTGACCTTCCGCCCGTCGCGCAGCTCGGCGAGGATCTGGGGCCAGTGCTGGTTCTGCGCGTCGATGAAATCCTGTAGCTCTGCCATATCTGCCTCCGGAAGTTTGGGGCTCTGCCCCGCCCGCGCGTTGCGCGGACTCCCCGGGATATTTGGAGCCAATGGAAACAGGGGAAAGCGCCCGGCTCTTCCATTGGCAAAAAATATCCCCGCCGGAGGCAAATCCGACGGGGACGCATTCGCAAGGCTGGAGGTTCAGCCCTTCAGGCGACGGTTCCGCGCGGCCAGCAGCTTCAGACGCAGTGCGTTGAGCTGGATGAAGCCCTTGGCGTCCTGCTGATCGTAGGCGCCGGCGTCTTCCTCGAAGGTCACATGTGCCTCGGAATAGAGCGAGTGATCCGACCAGCGGGCGACGGTGCGGGCGGAGCCCTTGTAGAGCTTCAGCCGCACGGTGCCGGTGACGTGTTCCTGCGATTTGTCGATCAGCGCCTGGAGCATCTCGCGCTCGGGCGAGAACCAGAAGCCATTATAGATCAGCTCCGCATAGCGCGGCATGATCGAATCCTTGAGGTGGCCGGCGCCGCTGTCGAGCGTGATCTGTTCGATGCCGCGATGCGCTTCGAGCAGGACGGTGCCGCCGGGCGTCTCGTAGATGCCGCGGGATTTCATGCCGACGAAGCGGTTCTCCACCAGATCCAGCACGCCGATGCCGTGCTTGCCGCCGAGCTCGTTGAGCTTGGTGAGGATCGTTGCGGGCGACATGGCCTCGCCGTTGATCGACACCGCGTCGCCTTTCTCGAACCCGATCTCGATGAATTCGGGCTCGTTCGGCGCCTGCTCCACCGGCACGGTGCGTTGCAGCACGTAATCTGGGGCCTGCTCGGCGGGGTTTTCCAAGACCTTGCCCTCAGACGAGGTGTGCAGCAGGTTGGCGTCGACCGAGAAGGGCGCCTCGCCGCGCTTGTCCTTGGCGATGGGGATCTGGTTTTTCTCGGCGAAGTCGATGAGCTTGGTGCGCGAGGTCAGATCCCAGAGCCGCCAGGGCGCGATCACCTTGATGTCGGGGTTGAGCGCATAGGCCGCCAGTTCGAACCGTACCTGGTCGTTGCCCTTGCCCGTCGCGCCATGGGCCACCGCGTCGGCGCCGGTCGCGGCGGCGATCTCGACCAGCCGTTTGGAGATCAGCGGGCGGGCGATGGAGGTGCCGAGCAGATAGAGCCCCTCGTAAAGCGCGTTGGCGCGGAACATCGGGAAGACGAAATCGCGCACGAATTCCTCGCGCAGATCCTCGATATAGATCTCCGACACGCCCAGCATCTCGGCCTTCTTGCGGGCGGGCTCGAGCTCCTCCCCCTGGCCGAGATCGGCGGTGAAGGTCACCACCTCGCAGCCATATTCCGTTTGCAGCCATTTCAGGATGATCGAGGTATCGAGGCCACCGGAATAGGCCAGGACAACTTTCTTGGGCGCGGACATCGGGCATTTCCTCACGTGAAATCTGGCAGGCGGGTTATAGCGTTTTGGCGTCAGGAGCAAGGATCGCCCGTTGACCGCCGGGCGCTGTGTGCTAGCCCTGCCGAAAGCATTGCTGAAAAGACGGGCGGGACGATGGGCTGGAAGATCTTTATGCACTCGGTGCGGATGGTGCTGGACAATCTCCAGGCGGCGCTGCGGATCTCGCTTCTGCTCTATCTGGTTCAGGTTGCATTGCAGGTCATGATCTTTTCCGGGGGCGGCGGTACGGTCGATCCGCAGGAGATCGCGGCGACCCCGGCAGCCGCCGGCAATCTCCTGATATTGCTGGTGTTTGCGGTACTGGCAAGCCTCTGGATCGCGGTCGGCTGGCACCGCTACGTGCTGACCGGAGAGATGCCCGCCGGCTGGCTGCCGCGCTGGCACGGTGCCGAGCTCGGCGCCTATCTTTGGCGCTCGATCATGATCGGGCTGGTGATCGGACTGGCACTGGTGACGATCGGTGCTGTCCTCGGGATAATGGTCATGGGGATCCCGAGCCTGGCCGGATTGCTGATCTTCGGCATGGCGGGGCTGGTGTCCTATGTGTTTTTCCGCACCGGCCTGATCCTGCCGGCGGCGGCGCTGGGCCAGACGCTGCGCATGCGCGACGCCTGGGAGGCGACGAAACAGGATGACAAGGCGATCCTGGTGCTGGCGCTGATCTCGATGGCGGCGCAGATCGTGATCGGGCTGCCAGCAATGATCGACGGCGACACCAGCTCCTTCATCAGCCTGATCTACCGCATCGTCGTCGACTGGTTCGTTATGATGTTCGGAATCTCGCTGCTGACCACGCTTTACGGCCATTTCATCGAGCGCCGGCGCATCGACTAGGCTTGCCTTGTCCGGAGCGATGCGCCAACTGTCGCGGATGGACAGCTTTCACGACAAGGCCCGCGCCGCAGCGGTGGCGATGCGCGGTGTCTTTCCCGAGACACCGCTTTTGCGCAACGCCCATCTGAGCGACCGCTTCGGCGCCGATGTCTGGCTCAAGCGCGAGGATCTCAGCCCGGTGCGCAGCTACAAGCTGCGAGGCGCCTTCAATGCCATGCGCAAGCGTCCGGAGGCGGAGCTTTTTGTTGCGGCGAGCGCCGGCAACCACGCGCAGGGCGTCGCCTATATGTGCCGCGAGTTCGGCAAGAAGGGCGTGATCTTCATGCCGGTGACCACGCCGGATCAGAAGATCCAGAAGACCCGGATGTTCGGCGGCGACGCGGTCGAGATCGTGATGACCGGCGATTATTTCGACGACACGCTGGCTGCCGCGCAGGCGTTCTGCGCCGAGAAGGGAGGGCATTTCCTGTCGCCCTTCGACGACGAGGACGTGATCGAGGGGCAGGCCAGCGTCGCGGTGGAGATCGAACAGCAGCTCGGTCACGCCCCTGATCACATGGTGATCCCGGTGGGCGGCGGCGGGCTCGGTTCCGGTGTGCTGAGCTATTTCGGAAATGACTGCCAATATACTTTTGTCGAGCCCACGGGCGGCGCCTGCCTGCGCGCCGCGCTGGCGGCGGGGCGGCCGGTGACGCTCGACACGGTCAACACCTTTGCCGATGGCGCGGCGGTGGCGCGGATCGGCGCGCGCACCTTCGAGCGGCTGAAGGGCGTGGGCCTCGCCAATACGCTGACGGTGAGCGAGGACCGGCTCTGCACCACCATGCTGGAGATGCTGAATGTCGAGGGTGTGGTGCTGGAGCCGGCGGGGGCGCTTTCGGTGGATGCGCTCAAGGATCTCGGCCAGTCGATTCGCGGTCGTACGGTGGTGTGCGTCACCTCTGGCGGCAATTTCGATTTCGAGCGGCTGCCCGAGGTCAAGGAACGGGCGCAGCGCTATTCCGGGGTGAAGAAGTATTTCATCCTGCGCCTGCCGCAGCGCCCCGGCGCGCTGAAGGATTTCCTGAACTTCCTCGGCCCCGAGGACGATATCACCCGGTTCGAATATCTGAAGAAATCGGCGCGCAATTTCGGGTCCGTGCTGCTCGGGATCGAAACGGTGGATCCGGCGAATTTCGAAACGCTGCTCGCCCGGCTGCACAGCCATGGCTACACGCTGCGCGACATCACCGATGACGAGTTGCTGGCGCAGTTCCTGATCTGAGTCAGGCGGCCAGCCGCTCCGGCAGCTCGCGCAGGAAAGCGGCGCGGCTGTCTTCGTAAAGCCGGACAATGGCGCCGAGATCCACCGCCTCCGGCGTGCCGGCGCGGGCGGCATATTCGCCCTCCTGACAGGCGCGGGCGAGCGAGTCGAAGCCGAGATTTAGGGCACTGCCCTTGAGGAAATGCAGCGCCGCCTCAAGCGCGGCGGGCTCTGTCGCCTCGTCGGGCAGATCGGCCAGCGCGCCCTCGACCTCTTTCAGAAACAGCGCCACGACCTCGTCGAAATCCTCCGCGCCGATTTCGTCATGCAGTTCTGACACCTGACTCCAGTCGATCATCGGGCACCTCCTGATCTTCAGAGCTAGGTCGGAAAAGTGAAAATTCCCTTTCTGTCTCCGCAGGCTACCGACAATTTTAGGCTAAAGGCTCCGTTAACGCAGGCTCGGTAAACCCGGCGTAACTGTCCGCCTGTAGGAGCCCGCTTGCATCCCGAAAGCGTCGATATCTCTGCCGCCTCCGCAGCGGCGCTGGTCCAGCGCGTGCTCGTGGTGGATGACAGCCTTGTGCAGCTCAAGATCCTGAGCGCCATGCTCACGCGCTGGGGGTTCGAGGTCTGGCAGGCGCAAAGCGGCGAGGAGGCGCTGGCGCTGTGCGAGACGGCGGCGCCCGATGCGGTGCTGTCGGACTGGATGATGCCGGGGATGGATGGGCTGGAATTCTGCCGGCGGTTCCGCGCGCTGGAGCATGACAGCTACAGCTACGGCTATTTCATCCTGCTCACCTCGAAGAGCGAGAAGGGAGAGATTGCGCGCGGCCTCGATGCCGGTGCCGATGATTTCCTGACCAAGCCGGTCAATGCCGATGAGTTGCGCGCCCGCATCAATGCCGGCGCCCGCATCCTGTCGATGCAGCGGCAGCTGAGCGACACGCTGGACCAGCTGCGCGCCGCCGCCGATGCCATTGACCGCGATCTGCGCCAGGCCCGCACCATCCAGGAGGCGCTGGTGCCCGAGCGCAGCCGCGATTACGGCGCGGCTGCGGTCAGCCTGCTGCTGAAACCCTGCGGCCATGTCGGCGGCGATCTGGTCGGCATGTTCAGCCCCGATGCCGCGGGGCTCGGCGTCTACAGCATCGACGTTTCGGGGCACGGCATCACCTCGGCGCTGATGACGGCGCGGGTGTCGGGTTATCTCGGCGGGGATTTCCCCGATCAGAACATCGCGTTGGAGCGGCGCGGCGCCGACCCCGTCTTCCGCCCGCCGGAGGAGGTGGCGGCGCGGCTCAACAACCGGCTCTCCGCCGATCCCGGGGTGCTGGATTATCTCACCATGGCCTATGTGACGGTGGATCTGGCCAGCGGCGTCGCCCGGATCGTGCAGGCCGGTCATCCGCCGCCGCTGCTCATCCGCGCCGATGGGAGCATGCGCTTTGTCGGCGAGGGCGGGCTGCCCATCGGCCTGATCAGCGATGTGCACTATGACCGGATCACGCTGGAGCTGGAGCCGGGGGATCGGCTGCTGCTCTATTCCGACGGCTTCACCGAGGCGCTGCTGAAGGACGGGCAGATGCTGGATCAGGACGGCTTGCAGCAGCTCGCGGGCCTCTGCCGTGCCGCGCGGGGGACGGAGTTTCTCGACGATCTCTATTGGCGTCTCAGCCAGATCACCCGGACGGGCACCAGCCTGGAGGATGACGTCTCCGCCGCGCTGGTCGAATACCGGGGTGTCGGCTAGGTCAGAGTATGTGGCGCCGCACGAAATCCCGGTCGCCGGGGTTGCCCAGCAGCTCCGCCGCCAGATCCGGCGCCATCCAGTGCGCGCTGTGCCCGGCCTCCGAGGGCGCGCCCAGCGGATAGACCGGATCGGCGCGGTAGATGATGCAGAGCTTTTCCGCCCAGAGGTCGTATTCCGGCATATAGGTAAAGCGCCGGAACACCCCCAGCCGCAGCGGCCGGGCGATGCGCCAGCCAGTCTCTTCGAACACCTCGCGATGCAGCGCGGCGAGGGGTGATTCGCCCGCGTCGATACCGCCTCCGGGCAGCTGGAATTCCGGCCAGGGCTCTTCCTGATGGGTCACCAGCAGGGCACCACCGCGCGGCAGGATCGCATAGGCGCCGGGCCGCAGCGTGTAGCGGCGCCCGGCTTCGGGCGGTTCTCCGTAACGAGCGATCATGCGGTTCCCCTTGGTTCCTGCGCCGTCCTGCCTTATATGCGCCGGTATGCCAATGCGCGGCAGATAAGGAAACCCCATGACCATCGGCAGCAAACTCGCCTGGGACGACACCGTCCTCCCGTTCCAACTCGACGTTTCGGACATCCGTGGCCGCATTGCGCGGCTCGACGGGGTGCTCAACGGCGTCCTGAGCCAGCACGACTACCCCGAACCGGTCGAGGCGCTGGTGGCCGAGATGGCGCTGCTCACGGCGCTGATCGGGCAGACGGTTAAGCTGCGCTGGAAGCTCTCGCTTCAGGTTCAGACGCGCGGCGCGGTGCGGATGATCGCCACCGATTATTTCGGCCCCGAGAAAGACGGGCAGCCGGCGCGCATCCGCGCCTATGCCAGTTTCGATGCCGAGAAGGTGACCAGCGACCCGGCCTTCGACCAGCTCGAAGAGGGCTATTTCGCGATCCTGATCGACCAGGGCAAGGGCACGACCCCCTATCAGGGCATCACGCCGCTGGCCGGCGGTTCGCTCGCGGCCTGTGCCGAGGCCTATTTCGCCCAGTCCGAGCAGCTGCCCACCCGTTTCGCGCTGAATTTCGGCAAGGTGATCGGGGCGGACGGCCAGGGCGAATGGCGCGCCGGCGGGCTGATGATCCAGACCATGCCCAAGGCCTCGCCTTTTGCACAGGGCGGCGGCTCGGGTGAGGACGGGCTGCTGCGGCCCGAGGATCTGGTGCAGGGCGACGAGGAAGAGAACTGGCGGCGGGTGAATTTCCACGTCGACACGGTGGACGAGCTGGAGCTGATCGGCCCCGATCTGCCGCCGACCGATCTTCTGGTCCGGTTATTTCACGAGGAACAGCCGCGGGTCTTCGACGCCCAGCCGGTGCGTTTCGGCTGCACCTGCTCCGAGGAGCGCGTGCGCAATTCGCTGTCGATCTATTCGGCGCGGGATATCGAGAAGATGACCACCGAAGAGGGCACGGTTACCGCCGATTGCCAGTTCTGCGGCGCGCATTACGTGCTCGACCCCGAGACCGTGGGGTTCGAGGCCAGAAAGTGAGCGTAACCGGGGATCAGATCGCAGCGCTGCGCCGGGCGATGGCCTGGGACGGCGCGGCGTCGTCCGATTTCGATCTGAACCCGGAAACGCTGCTGCCCGCCGGCCGCATTCTGCGCCCGGCGGGGGTGCTTGTGGCCTTTCTGCCCGGTGAGAACGGGCTCGAGCTGCTGCTGACCAAACGCTCGCCGCGGCTCAAGCACCATCCCGGCCAGATCGCCTTTCCCGGCGGCAAGGTCGATCCGGGCGATGACGGCCCGGTCGGCGCGTCGCTGCGCGAGGCGCGCGAAGAGGTCGGGCTGCCGCCGGAGAGCGTCGAGCTTCTGGGCACCCTGCCGCCGCATGAGACGGTGACCGGCTTCGAGATGACGCCGGTTCTGGGCCTTGTCAGAGACGATTTCACCGAAATTCCCGAGCCCGGCGAAGTGGCCGAGATCTTTCGCGTGCCCTTTGCCCATGTCACCGATCCGGCGCGCTTCATCGTGCAGCAGCGGCGCTGGCGCGGGCAGTGGCGGCGCTATTACACCGTGCCGTTCGGGCCTTACTACATCTGGGGCGCCACCGCGCGGATCCTGTGGGCGCTGAGCAAACGGATGGCGGCGTGACACGGGTGGGCGGAGACTGGCTGACCTGCGACTCCACGCAGGAAGTGCTGGCGATGCTCGAAGCCGGCGGCCACGTCGCCTATGCGGTCGGCGGCTGCGTGCGCAACGCGCTGATGGGGGTGCCGGTGGCCGATGTCGATATCGCCACCGATGCCCGGCCCGAGCGGGTGGTGCAGCTGGCGCAGGCGGCAGGGCTGAAACCGGTTCCGACCGGGATCGACCATGGCACGGTGACCGTGGTGTCCGAAGGGATCGGGCACGAGGTCACCACCTTTCGCGCCGATGTCGAGACTGACGGGCGCCGCGCGGTGGTGCGCTATTCCGACGATATCGCCGAGGACGCGGCGCGGCGGGATTTCACCATGAACGCGCTTTACGCCGATGCGCGCGGCACGCTGTTCGATCCGCTGGGCGGGCTGCCGGATCTGGAGGCGCGGCGCGTGCGTTTCATCCGCGATGCCGGCGAGCGCATCCGCGAGGACTACCTGCGCATCCTGCGCTTTTTCCGTTTCAGCGCCTGGTATGGCGACCCCGAGGCCGGGGTCGATGCCGAGGCGCTGGCAGGGATTGCCGCCAATCTCGACGGT
This sequence comes from Salipiger abyssi, assembly GCF_001975705.1. Taxonomy (NCBI): domain Bacteria; kingdom Pseudomonadati; phylum Pseudomonadota; class Alphaproteobacteria; order Rhodobacterales; family Roseobacteraceae; genus Salipiger; species Salipiger abyssi. The sequence continues at coordinate 1,640,230 of NZ_CP015093.1, read as the reverse complement.
CTCGAAACCCTCTCGCGCGAGCGGGTGGGGCAGGAGGTGACGCGGCTGCTCTCCGCGGCCGATCCGGCGCCCTCGGTTGGCGTGATGGAGCAGGTGGGCGTTCTGACCCGGGTGCTGCCCAATGCCACGACCCAGGCGCTGGCGCCGCTGATCACCGTCGAGGAGGCGCTGGGCCTTGCCGCCGATCCGATGCGGCGGCTGGCGGTTCTGGGCTATTTCGACGGCAAGGCGCTGCGCCTGTCGCGGGCGCGTCAACGGCAACTTGAGCTGTATCAGAGCCTGATTTCCGCCGATGCGGGCCCGGCGGAGATCGCTTATCGCCATGGCAGAGACATGGCCTGGGACATTGCCGCCCTGCGCGCCGCGAGCCTCTATATGCCGGTCGCGCCCGATACCGGCGCCGAGATCGCCAAGGGGCTGGGGGCGGTGTTTCCCGTGAAACCCCGCGATCTGATGCCGGATCTTCAGGGTCCGGCGCTGGGCGCGGCGCTGCGCCGGCTCGAGGCGCGGTGGATCGCCTCGGGCTTTGCGCTCAGCCGCGCCGAGCTGCTTGCATGACGCTCGATCCGCTTTACGGTTTTGTCTTCTTTGGCCTGTTCTCGCCCGGGCCGAACGTCATCCTGCTCACCGCCTCCGGCGCGCGGTTCGGCTTTCGTCCGACCCTGCCGCATCTCTTCGGTGTGGTGCTGGGGGTCGGGGTGACTGCCGGGCTCACCGGCCTCGGCATCGCCACGCTGCTGGCCCGCGCCCCGATGCTGGAGCTGGCGCTCAAGATCGCCGCGAGCCTCTGGATGCTCTACATGGCCTGGGGGCTCTGGACCGCCGACCGGCGCAAGCGCAAGGCCGAGCGCGAGCGGCCGATGACGCTGATCGAGGCGGCGCTGTTCCAATGGGTGAACCCCAAGGTCTGGGCGGTGGCACTGGCCGCGGCCTCCGCCTATCCCGGCCCCGGCGGCCCCTGGTCCGAGGCGCTGCGGCTGGGATCGGCGTTTTCCGGCCTGAACCTCGGCGTCTGCCTTTTCTGGACCAGCGCCGGCGCGCTGCTCACCTACCTGCTCACCACCCCCGCCGCCTGGCGAATTTTCACCCGGATCATGGCGATCGCGCTGGGCAGTTTTTCCGTCATGGTCTTCCTGTAAGGAATCGGAGAGACTGCGCGCCCGAGCGACAGGACGTCCGACATGTTCCGGTTTTTCGAAAACCTTGTAGACCCTTACACCCCCTACCCGCCGACGGATCACCCGCCGACGCGGCTGTTTGCGTTCCTGATGGACTACGCGCGCCCGTTCCGGCGTGTCTTCGTCTGGGCGGCGCTGCTCTCGGTGGCGGTGGCGGCGGTCGAGATCGGGCTGATCTGGGCCATGGGCTGGGTGGTCGACATCCTCGTCGGCGATCCGGCGGAGGTCTGGGAGGCGCATGGCGGCAAGCTGATCGCGCTGGGGCTCTTCATCCTGTTCCTGCGCCCGCTCTTGCAGGCATTGGACGTGCTGGTGCTGAACAACGGCATCATGCCGAATTTCGGCACGCTGATCCGCTGGCGCTCGCATGCGCAGGTGCTGCGCCAGTCGGTCGGCTGGTTCGAGAACGATTTCGCCGGGCGCATCGCCAACCGCATCATGCAGACGCCCCCGGCGGCGGGCGAGGCGGTGTTTCACGTCTTCGACGCGATCACCTTTTCGCTGGCCTATGTGCTGGGCGCGGCGGTGCTGCTGGGCGAAGCCGACCCGAGGCTGATGCTGCCGCTGATCCTGTGGCTGGGGCTTTATGCCTGGCTGATGCGCTGGACGGTCAAGCGCGTGGGTGCGGCGTCCAAGGCGGCGTCGGATGCGCGCAGCTTTGTCAACGGGCGCGTGGTGGATGCCTATACCAATATCCATTCGGTCAAGATGTTCGCGCAGGACGCGCAGGAGCTGGATTACGCCAAGGTGGCAATCGACCGTTCGCGCGAGACATTCCAGGCGGAAATGCGGCTCTATACCATCATGGATGTGGCTCTGGTCGCGCTCAACGGGCTGCTGATCGTCGGCGTCGTGGGCTGGGCGCTGCTGCTCTGGATGCAGGGCGCGGCGAGTGTCGGCGTGGTGGCCGCAGCGACGGCGCTGACGCTGCGGCTCAACGCCATGACCGGCTGGATCATGTGGGCGCTGACGACGTTTTTCCGCCAGCTCGGCGTGGTGGCCGAGGGGATGGAGACCATCGCCCAGCCCATCGCGCTGGTCGATGCGCCAAATGCGAAACCGCTGCGCTTTGAGAAGGGCGAGATCGTGCTCGACTGTCTCAGCCATCATTACGGGCGCGAAAGCGGCGGGCTCGACGATATTACGCTGACCATCGAACCGGGGGAAAAGATCGGGCTGGTGGGGCGCTCGGGCGCGGGGAAATCGACCCTCGTAAAGCTGCTTTTGCGGTTCTATGACGCCGAGAAGGGCCGCATTCTGATCGACGGTCAGGATATTTCAAAGGTCACCCAAGACAGCCTGCGCCGGCAGATCGGCATGGTTCAGCAGGACAGCGCCTTGCTGCACCGCTCGGTGCGCGAAAACCTGCTCTACGGGCGCCCGGATGCCAGCGAGGCGCAGGTGATCGCCGCCGCCAAACAGGCGCAGGCGCATGAATTCATCCTCAGCCTGCAAGACCCCGAAGGCCGCACCGGCTATGACGCCCATGTGGGCGAGCGCGGCGTGAAGCTTTCCGGCGGGCAGCGGCAGCGGATCGCGCTGGCGCGGGTGATCCTCAAGGATGCACCGATCCTTCTGCTCGACGAGGCTACCAGCGCGCTCGATTCCGAGGTCGAGGCGGCGATTCAGGATACGCTTTACGGCATGATGCAGGGCAAGACGGTGATCGCCATCGCACACCGCCTCTCGACCATTGCGCAGATGGACCGTATTCTCGTGCTCGACGGTGGCCGCATCGTCGAAGAGGGCAGCCACGACGTGCTTTTGTCGCAAGCCGGCCTATATGCAAAATTCTGGGCCCGGCAATCGGGAGGGTTTCTCGACCCCGACCTGCCTGCCGATCCGGAAGATACCTGAAACCACAGGCCAGACGACAAGGCATCGGAATGACTCTCTCCGACATTATCGACCCGTTTTCCCGCGCGCAGACACCGCCGCCCCGTACCCTCGGCCGTTTCGTGCTCTGGGCGCTCAAGGGCGCCTGGCCGGTGCTGATCCCGGCGGCTCTGCTATCCACATTGGGCGGCGCCTTCGAGGTGATCACCGCCAAACTTCTTGGCGATGTCATCGACAAAGCGCTGTCCAGCGACGCGCAGAGTGTCTTTGCCGATCACTGGCCGTTCCTGCTTTTCGCGGCGGCGTTCTTTGTGCTGGTGCGCCCGGTGACGGCGGGGCTGTCGGCCTTTGTGCAGTCGGTCATCATGCAGCCCAATGTGTTCAACCTGATCCTGAGCCGGGTGCACCGCTACACGCTGGGCCATTCCGTCACCTTCTTCGACAACGATTTCGCCGGGCGCATCTCGCAAAAGGAGATGCAGACGGCGCGGGCGCTGAACGACGTGATTTCCGAGGTGGTGCAGGCGATCCTCTTCGCGCTGGCCTCGGTCGCCGGCTCGCTGCTGCTGGTGGGCTCCATCGACTGGCGTATCGCCATCGGGCTGGTGCTCTGGGTCGGCGCCTATGCGCTGCTGCTGCGCTATTTCATGCCGCGTATCCGCAAACGGTCGCAGGCACGCGCCTCGGCCCGGGCCATGGTGACCGGGCAGCTTGTGGATACGGTGACCAATATCAAGACTGTCAAGCTCTTTGCCCATGACGAGTTCGAGGACCGCGCCGCGCTCGAGGCGATGTCGACCTATCGCGACCGGTTCATTTCCTTCGGCCATGTCGCCTCGGCCTTCCGCTTCTGGCTGATGACGCTGGCCGGCACGCTTCCCGTGGTGCTGATCGGCACCGCGCTGGCGTTCTGGAGCCAGGGGTTCGTCAGCGCCGGCGACATCGCCGCCACCGGTGCCGTGGCAATCCGGCTGAGCCAGATGACCGGCTGGGTCAGTTTCACGCTGATGGGGATCTACGCCAATGTCGGCGAGATCGAGGACGGGATCCGCACCATCACCCCCGCCCATACGCTGCTCGATGCGCCGGGCGCGGCGCCGCTGGAGGTCAGCGAGGGCCGCATCGAGTTCCGCGATGTGGGTTTTGCCTATGGCCGCGAATCCGGCGGGGTGGAGCATATCGCACTGGATATCCGGCCCGGCGAAAAGGTCGGCATCGTCGGTGCCTCCGGGGCGGGGAAATCCACCATGGTGGCGCTGCTCTTGCGGCTCTATGACGCCGAAAAGGGCGGGATTTTCATCGACGGGCAGAAAGTCTCCGAGGTGACGCAGGAGAGCCTGCGGCGGCAGATCGGCATGGTCACGCAGGAAACCGCGATGTTCAACCGCTCGGCGCTCGACAATATCCGCTATGGCCGGCCTGACGCGACCATGGAGGACGTGATCGCAGCGGCGGAGAAGGCCGAGGCGCATGAGTTCATTCTGGGCCTTCAGGACCATATGGGCCGCGAGGGCTATGAGGCGCATCTGGGCGAGCGCGGCGTGAAACTCTCCGGGGGGCAACGCCAGCGCATCGCGCTGGCCCGCGCCATCCTCAAGGACGCGCCGATCCTGGTGCTGGACGAGGCCACCAGCGCGCTCGATTCCGAGGTCGAGGCGTCGATCCAGTCGGCGCTGGAGCGGGTGATGGCGGGCAAGACGGTGCTGGCCGTGGCGCACCGGCTGTCGACTCTCTCCGAGATGGACCGGATCATCGTGCTCGATCACGGTCATATTGTCGAACAGGGCACCCATGACGCGCTGCTGGCGCAGGACGGGCTCTATGCGCGCTACTGGAACCGGCAGTCGGGCGGGTTCGTGAACCCCGAGGCCGAGGAGGCCGCCGAGTGAAACGTGTGATGATCCTCGGCCAGCCCGGCGCGGGGAAATCCACCCTCGCACGGCGGCTGGGGGCCCGCACCGGGCTGCCGGTGGTGCATATCGACCGCATCCACTGGAGCCCGGGCTGGGTCGAGCGCGCCATGCCGCAGAAGCTGCCGCTGATCCGCAGCGCCGAAGCGCAGGAAAGCTGGATCATCGAAGGCGGTCTGTCGGCCACCTATGACACGCGCCTTGCGCGGGCCGATACGCTGATCGTGCTGGATTTGCCGGTCTGGCTGCGGTTATGGCGGGTGTTGAAGCGGCGGTTCGAATATGCGGGCGGCCAGACCCGCCCGGATCTGCCGGAGAATTGTCCGGAACGTATTGATCCCGAGTTCCTGAAATGGATCTGGGATACGCGCCGGCTCAATGCCGAGAAGAACCGCGAAATGATTGCCAGGGCAGGGCCGGAGGTGACGGTATATCACCTGCGCTCGCCCCGCGCGGTGCGGCGCTTTCTGGCAGGTCTCGACGCGGGGCGCGTTTCGGGGCATGAGGCGGGCCATGGAACAGGTCACGATCGAACGGCTGGGGCATCAGGGTGACGGCATCGCGCCGGGCCCTGTCTTTGTGCCCGGCGCATTGCCCGGTGAATTGGTGGAAGGCGAGATCGCCGATGGCGTGATGGCGTCGCCGCGCATTCTCACACCGTCGGAGATGCGGGTGCGCGCACCCTGTCGCCATGCGAAAAGCTGCGGCGGTTGCCAGTTGCAGCATGCGCGCGACGATTTTGTCGAAGACTGGAAGACCGGCGTGGTGCGTCAGGCGCTGGCGGCGCATGCGCTGGAGACCGAGATCCGGCGCTGTCTCACTTCGAAACCGCAAAGCCGCCGCCGCGCCGCCTTTTCCGCGCGGCGCACCAAGAAAGGCGCGCTGGCCGGGTTCCACATGAAGGGCTCGGACGTGATCGTTTCGGTGCCCGACTGCCTGCTGGTCGATCCCAGGCTCGCCGCCGCGCTGCCATTGGTCGAGGCGCTGGCGGTGCTGGGCGCCAGCCGCAAGGGCGAGCTTTCGGTGCTGGCGACGGTGAGCCTCACCGGGCTCGACATCGCGGTGAGCGGCGGCAAGCCGCTGGACGCGGTGCTGCAATCCGAACTGGCGGAGCTGGCCCGCGCTCATGATGTGGCACGCATCGCCTGGGGCGACGAAGTGGCGCTGACCCGGCGGCCTGCGATCCAGCGCATGGGCGTCGCCGAGGTGGTGCCCCCGCCCGGCGCCTTCCTTCAGGCCACGCCCGGGGGCGAGGCGGCGTTGCTGGACGGTGTGCGCGAAATCGTCGGCGACGCGGCGCATGTGGTCGATCTTTTCGCCGGTTGCGGCACCTTCGCGCTGCCGCTGGCGGAGACCGCGCGGGTGCATGCGGTCGAGGGCGACAAGGCGATGACCGCGGCGCTCGACAAGGGGTGGCGCATGGCGCAGGGGCTGCGCCATGTCACCGCCGAGGCGCGCGATCTGTTCCGCAACCCGCTGCTGCCGGACGAGCTGGCGCGCTTCGACGCGGCGGTGATCGACCCGCCGCGCGCCGGTGCCGAGGCGCAGGTGGCCGAACTGGCCCGCGCCCGCGTACCGCGCATCGCCTATGTCTCGTGCAACCCGGTCACCTTTGCCCGCGATGCGGCGGCGCTGGATTACGCGGGCTATACGCTCGACTGGCTGCGCGTGGTCGATCAGTTCCGCTGGTCGACCCATATCGAGCTGGTCGCCTGCCTGACGCTCACGGATCGGTGAAATCGTGCCGCCGGCGGTTTGGCGCGGCTGTTCCGGACGGGTTTTTTGCGCTATAAGAGGCAAAAAACAACGAGCGGATAAATGCGGTTTCTCAGGCTAGTCCTCATCCTCGCCCTGGCGACGACAGTCACGGCGTGTTCCAGCAAATTCAGAACCTATAACGGTCCGGAAGTGACCCAGATCGTCGTGCAGAAAAGCCAGCGGCGCATGTTCCTCCTGCACAATCAGGAGGTTCTGAAGGCCTATGATATCGGGCTTGGTTTCTCGCCCGAGGGACACAAGCAGGTCGAGGGCGACGGCCGGACGCCGGAAGGGATGTATTTCATCGACCGGCGCAACCCGAACTCGAATTACCATCTCAGCATCGGGATTTCCTATCCCAACCCGGCGGATCGCGCCTTTGCCGAGACGCTGGGCAAGAGCCCGGGCGGCGACATCTTCATTCACGGGCGTCCGTGGAAGGATCGCAAGGGCGGGCGCGACTGGACGGCGGGCTGCATCGCCGTGACCGACCGAGAGATGGAAGACATCTATGCCATGGTGCGCAACGGCACGCCCATCGTGATCACCCCGTGATCGGGGGATGGGGCTGCCTCAGGAGGGCAGCCCTTCACCCGGGGTGGGCGCGAGGCTCGGCGCGCCGGTGACCAGCGTCCACCAGATCTTGCCGTTGTCTTCCTGATACCAGGCAAATCCCAGATCGCGCGCGGATTCATCGAGGATGACATTGCGCGTGGGCGCGTCTTCCATCCATGCGGCGAGGGTTTCCAGCTCGGTCTCGTAGGTTTCCGAGATGTTCTCACCCACGAGGCGGCCCGTGTAGCCGACGCGCTGCACCCGGTCGATGGGCGAGGAGCCGTCGGAGCCGAAATGCCAGGGCCGGTTCTGCACCGACATATCGCGCGAGTGCGTGGCTGCCGCGGCGTTGAGTTTGGCATTGAGCGACAGCGGCGGCACGCCGCGCGCCTGACGCAGGGCATTCACCGAGTCGAGCATTCTGTATTCGATTTTCGCGCCGGATCCCGGTGCGATCCGGTAAGCGCGCGGCAGGGGTTTGCCATCTGGTCCCAGAGTCGGGGCGGTGGTCGTCGCGCCACATGCGGCGGTGACCAGCGCTGCGGAGATCACGAGGAACGATCGTCTTTGCATTGTCCTGCCTTATTCGTTTCGTTTTTTTCGGCTTAGCCTGCGCAGAGCCGCTAATCAAACGCACATCACCGTGACCGCGAGGTCTCAGCGTCGTTTGATGTGCGACTGAGGCTTTACGGCCATATCACCGAAGCCGTAGTATAGCGCCGAAAGCCCCTTGGGGCATTTTTATAGCTGTGCAACGAGGATCGGACCAAGATGACACAGAAACGTTTTGACCGCCGGGCCTTTCTGGCCGCGGGTGCAGCCGTGATCGGAACGCCGGCGCTGGCACAGAATGTGAACGGAGCGGGAACCGTCGAGATCGAGCGCGATCTTTCGCAGGCGGTGCGCCGCAATATCTCGAGCTTTCGCACGCTCGACTGGCAGCCGCATTTCTCGTCGCTCAACAATGGCGCGATCCTTGTGGATATCACCTCGCGCGCGCTGCATTACTGGGAAGAGGATGGCACGTATCATCTCTATCCCTGCTCGGTGCCGCTGAGCGAGGATCTGACGCGGCGTGGTCGCACCCGGGTGACGCTCAAGGATCCGGCGCCCGACTGGCGTCCGACGCCCTCGATGAAGCAGCGCAATCCGGAGTGGCCGGACTATGTCGGCCCCGGTCCCGACAATCCGCTCGGCACCCGCGCCATGCATCTGAGCTGGACCTATTACCGCATCCACGGCACCCACGACACGCGCAAGATCGGGCGCCGCTCGTCCAATGGCTGCATCGGGCTTTATAACGAGCATATCGAGCAGCTTTACGGCATGGCGCAGGTCGGCACGCAGGTGTTGCTTATTTGACGACAGAGGGTTGACCGGGAAAACCGAACGCTAAGTTGGATTTGCATTCCCCGTAAATTGCTGCTTAGACAGATTTACGAGGTAAGTCTTGGGTGCTTGTCGTGGAAAACTCTGGCCACGTCAGGCGATTATCTGGAGGATAACATGAAGAAACTCGCTCTCGCCGCCGTGCTCGCCGCTACCGCTTCGACCGCGATGGCCGGCTCCTACGCAAAAGACGATGTGGTCATGGAGCCCGTCGTGGTTGTGGAAGAAGCTCAGCAAAGCTCGTCGTCCGCTGGCATCCTGATCCCGCTGATCCTGATCGCCGTGGTTGCCGCTGCTGCGACTTCCGACTGATCGTCGGATCGCGAACAGAACATGGAAAAGGCGGTGCTTCGGCACCGCCTTTTTCTTTTGTCTCATGGGTTTGGGTATAAGCTTGCTTGGCATGGTGGGCTGGAAACCCACCTAAGCGCATCTATTTCAGCCAGCCGCCCATGTTCTCCTCGATCACGGTGCTCAGCGCGTCGATATGGGCCGGGTCGTCGTTGAGGCAGGGGATATAGGTGAACTGCTCGCCCCCCGCATGCTCAAAGCTCTCGCGGATCTCTTCGTTGATCTCTTCCAGCGTCTCGATGCAGTCGGCGGAAAAGGCCGGCGCGATCACCGCGATCTTCTTCTTGCCCTGCTTCGCCAGCTCGGCCACATGCTCGACCGTATAAGGGCGCAGCCATTCCTCGGGGCCAAAGACGGACTGGAAGGTCGTGGTGATCTGGGTCTTGTCCCAGCCCAGTCGCTCGCGCAGCAGCCGAGTCGTTTTCTGGCACTGGCAGTGATAGGGATCGCCCTGCATCAGGTAGCGCTTGGGCATGCCGTGATAGCTGACCACCAGAATGTCGGGTTTCTCGGCAAGATCGGCATATCCCCGCTCAACCGACGCGGCGAGCGCCTCGATATATTTCGGATGTTCGAAATAGGGATCGACGACGCGGGCGGTGGGCTGCCAGGCCTCCTCCATCAGCGCGCGGAAGAACTGGTCGTTGGCGGTGGCGGAGGTGGCACCGGCATATTGCGGATAGAGCGGCAGGAACAGGATCTTGCGGCAGCCGGCCTCGGTCATCGCCCGGACCTTCGACTGCGTCGAGGGATTGCCGTAGCGCATGCAGAAATCCACCATGACCTGCTCGCCGTAGCGCGCGCGCATGCTGTCGGCGATGGCGGCGGTCTGCCGCTTGGTGATGGTCATCAGCGGGCTTTCGTTCAGCTCCTCGTTCCAGATCGACTTATAGGCCTCGCCCGAGCTGAAGGGGCGCTTCGAGAGGATGATCCCCTGGAGGATCGGCTGCCATTTCCATTTCGGATAGTCGATGACGCGCCGGTCCGACAGAAATTCGCTCAGATAGCGCCGCATCGGCCAGTAGGAGTAATGATCGGGCGTGCCGAGATTGGCGAGCAGCACGCCGACCTTCGGCTGGGCGATCTCGGGGTGATCGGGCTGGGCATGTGCCGGGCGCGCGGCGGTTCTGGTGGCGTCAAGCATGGTCCTGTCCTGATCTGCTTCCCTGACTGAAGATGTTAGGTATCGCTTCCTGGAAAGAGTTCAATCTTTCAGAGGCGTTTCCGAGGTGTTCAGCGCGTCGGCGAGACGTTGCGCCGCAGATCCCGGGCGCAGCGGCTTCTGCTGGCTCTCGTCCGGGGCCCAGCCGGTCAGGGTGACGATCTCGAAGGAGGCGGGCACGCGGCCATCGGACCCGGCAAAGGCATCGGCATAGAGCTCGGTCGCACGCAGCATCACCGCGCGCCGCGTCGGGTGACGCAGCCGACCGGTCAGAGCGTTGGTCTCGCCCATGGCGCGCAGGTCGCGCATGAGATGCAGGGCGGAATCGTAGCTTGCTGTCAGGGTAAAGGAATCCGCCACCGGCAGCGCCAGCCCGGCGCGTTGCAGCAGCGCGCCGAGATCGCGGATCTCGCCCATCGGCGCGATCCGGGGCGACAGCCCGCCGGTCACCTCGACCTCGGCCTGTCCCAGTGCCGCGCGCAGCTCGTGCAGGGTCTCGCCGCCGAAACAGAGCGCCAGCAGCAACCCGTCGGCCCTGAGCGCGCGGCGGCATTGCACAAGCTGGCCAACCGGGTCGTTGGCCCAGTGCAGCGCCATGGCATGCACCACCAGATCGTGTGCCCCCTCGTCGAGCGCCAGCACCTCGTCATCGGCGACGATCTTCGCACCGGGCAGGGCGCTTTCCCAGATCTGCGGGAACCCGGTTACCACGGCGGGTGCCGTAAACGTCCTGTTAACCACGAAGAGCCGATCCTGCACCTCCTCCCGCGCGGCCTCTTGCAGGAAGAGCGCAGGGTCGCGCGCGGCGCGGGCGCGGTGGCGCAACAGCGCGGTTCGGTCGGTGAGGGGGGCGGGGTTCGACATGGAGGCTGATTAGAATGTTCGGGGCGGCGTTGCAAACCGTGCTGCGCGTGATCTACCCGCCGCGCTGCCTGATCTGCGGCGGGCTGGTGGAGACCGATTTCGGCCTCTGCGGTGCGTGCTGGCGGGACACGCCGTTTCTCGCCGGGCTGTCCTGTAGCGCCTGCGGCGTGCCGCTGCCCGGCGCGTCGGATCGGGCGGAGTTCTGCGACGAATGCCTGAGCGTGCCCCGGCCCTGGGAGGCCGGTTGCGCGGCGCTGCTTTATCGCGACAACGGGCGCAAGCTGGTGCTGATGCTGAAACATGGCGACCGGCATGACATTGCGGCGGTGGCGGGCGGCTGGATGGCCCGGCAGGCGCGCCCGCTGCTGGAGGACGGCATGATCGCGGTGCCGGTGCCGCTGCATCCGCGCCGCCACCTGCGCCGGCGTTTCAACCAGTCGGCGCTGCTGGCCCAGTCGCTGGCGCGGGCGCTGGGCATCGCCTGGAGCCCCGACGCGCTGGAGCGCGCCCGCCACACGCCGGTGCTGGACGGCAAGAGCCGCGAGGCGCGATTCGAGACGCTGGGCGCGGCGATCCGGGTGGCGCCGAACCGCGCCGCGCTGATCCGCGACAGGCCGGTGCTGCTGGTCGACGATGTGATGACCTCGGGCGCGACGCTTTCGGCGGCGGCAGAGGCCTGCCTTGCGGGCGGCGCACGGCGGGTCTGTGTCTGCGTGCTGGCACGCGTTGCAAAGCGACCCTAAATCCCTTCAAATGCCCCGAACTTCCCGAAGGGACCCAAGATGCAACCGATCGAAATCTACACCACGCCCTATTGCGGCTTTTGCCACGCCGCCAAACGCCTGCTCACGTCCAAGGGCGCCGAGTTCACCGAGATCGACGTGATGGAAGACCCCTCGCGCCGGCCCGAGATGGTGCAGCGCGCGAATGGCGGTCGCACCGTGCCGCAGATCTTTGTCGGCCCCACCCATGTGGGCGGCTGCGACGAGCTCTATGCGCTGGAACGCGCCGGCAAGCTCGACGCGCTGCTGGCGGGCTGAGCCCGGGGCAAGCGGCGGTCGGGCAAGGGTTTTTGTTGACCTTGCGCGACGCCGCGTCCAGAAAGTGCCGATCCCATCCCCGTGAAACCCCTTTGGCATCGACCGGCCCGGCATGACGAATCCTGAGAATGCGCTTGCGATCTCGCTCTTCAGCGAGCTGCTGACGGCGGATCAGCTATTGCGGAACCGGCTGACGCGGGTGCTGCCGGACCGCATGGAGATTTCGCATTTCTCGGTGCTGAACCATCTCGCCCGGGTGCAGGACGAACGCTCTCCCGCGCAGCTTGCGCGCAGCTTTCACGTCACCCGGGGCGCGATGACCAACACTCTGGCCAAGCTGGAGATCGCCGGCTACGTGCATATCCGCCCCGACTGGGACGATGCGCGGCGCAAGATGGTCTCGATCAGCCCGGCCGGCAAACGCGCCCGCGAGGCGGCGCTGGCGGCGATGACGCCGGTGATCTCGGAAATGGTGGGCGAGCTGGGTGCAGAAAAGGTCCGCGCCGCGCTGCCGGTGCTGCGCGAGCTGCGGCTGAAGCTGGAGGCGGAATAGCCCGTCTTGCACCGCCTGACCGTTAGCCCTTGCGCTGACGGCGTTTTCACTTTACGCAGAAGGGGCTAAGCTTCTTCTTACGACTTCTGTTTCCTAGCGGCCTCAGTTGATCTTTGACGACACTGAGCCCGGTCGTCGCATCCTGCGGACGGCAAAAAACTAGGAGATCTCACGATGGCCAATGGCACCGTGAAATGGTTCAACGCCCAAAAAGGCTTCGGATTCATCGCCCCCGAGCAAGGTTCGAAAGACGTTTTCGTCCACATTTCCGCGCTTGAGCGCGCCGGTCTGCATCAGCTCGATGACGGCCAGGCCGTGACCTTCGACCTCGAAAGCGGTCGTGACGGTCGCGAATCGGCGACCAATATCGCGCTGGCATAAGCCCGCGACGAGCCGACTACCGGGGCGGGGGCTGTCTGAGGACTGCTCCCGCCTTTCTGCAAGATGTGACGCCGTCTTCCGGGAAACGGTCATATCTGCAACCGATGGGGCACCGGTTGCCCCATATCGGACGCGAGCGCTCGCAAGATCGCATGCGACCCGAGTGTTGCGCAGTCTTGAAGATCAACCTGAAATGGAGATTCTGAGATGGCGAAACTCACAAAAGATACCTTGTTCAAGCCCGCCGCGCCGCGCGCGGAAACGGTGATGGACAAGACCTCCCGCGCCGCCCGGCAAATTCTCGACGACGAAAAGCACAAGCGCGACGCCAAGACCGAGCAGCTGCGCAAGGCCCGGATCGAACGAGACGGCGGCAAGTGACCGACGCCCTGCCGCTCTTGCGGTCAATTCCGGATCGTTGCCGGCAGCGGTGATTTGAGAGCTGGCGCCGGGCAGCGGATCAGACCTGCATCTGGATGACCCGTTCGGGCGCGATGGCGCTCAGAAACGCCTGATCGTGGCTGACCACCAGCACGGCGCCGTCATAGGCCGCCAGCGCCGATTCCAGCGCGTCTATGCCATCGAGATCGAGGTGATTGGTCGGTTCGTCGAGGATCAGCAGGCTTGGCGGCGGCGTGCCGCCCAGTGCGCAGGCAAGACCGCCGCGCAGGCGTTCCCCTCCGCTCAGCGCGGCCACGCGGCGCAGCGCATCGCCGGCGCGGAACCCGAAGCGGGCAAGGGCCGCATGTGCCATATGTTCATTCGCGGCAGGGGTTATGCGCAGGAAGTTTTCGCGCAGGGTTAATCCGGGCTCGAGCAATCCGACATGCTGATCCAGAAACGCCCAGGAGACCGGCAGGTCCACCTGTCCGCTGAGGGGGCGGAGCTGGCCGGTGATCAGCTTGAGCAGGGTGGTCTTTCCGCTGCCGTTCGGCCCTTCGATGACGATGCGCTCCGGTCCGGTGACCGTAAGCGACCTGTCGCGGATGGCGGGCCGCTCCGGGTCGTATCCGCCGGTCACATGGTCCAGCCGCAGCACGGTCCTGCCGGCGGGCAGGCCGGTCGGGGCAAGCTCCATGTGGAGCGGAGTCAGCACCTCGACCTGTTCGCGGGCGGCGAAGAGCGCAAGCTCCGCCGCATCGCGCCGCGCTTCGCGAAGACGCGCGCCGGCGCCCCCCGATGCCTCGGCCCGGCCCTTGGCGAAATCCAGAAGCGCTTTCGCCTGACTGCCCTCCGCCCGGGCCCTGTGCCCCGCACCATCCTTGCGGGCCTTGCGCTCCGCCGCCTGTTGCGCCCGGCGCGCCGCCTCGTTCCGGGCCTTTTCGGCATGGGCGAGGCTATGCGCGGCGGCGTCGCGTTCGATGGCCTTCTGTTGCCGGTACGCGGTGTAGTTGCCGCCATAGCGGGTCGCGCCGAGCGAGGTGAGCTCGACGATCGCATGCATCTCTTCGAGAACCTCGCGATCGTGGCTGGCGACGATCACCGTTCCGTTCCAGCCGCGCAGAAGGTCGATCACCGCCCGGCGCCCCTCGCGGTCGAGATTGTTGGTGGGTTCGTCCAGCAGCAGGATATCGGGTTCCGCCAGGATCAGCGCTGCCAGCGCCGCCCGGCTGCGCTGGCCTCCGGACAGGGTTGCAAGCGCGGTCTGCGGCCTGGCCACGAGGCCGCAGCGCGCAAGCGCCGACTCGATCCGGGCAGGCAGGGTCCAGTCGGCCCCGGCCAGCTCTCCGGCGGTTGCCTCGCCGGCCTCGGCGCGGTCAAGCAAATCGAGGGCGGGACCGACGCCGAAGAGATCGGCAACGGTTTCGCCCGCGGTCTCCATCGCGTCCTGGCGCATCAGGGCAACGGCGCCGCGCAGGCTGAGCTGCCCTGACGCGGGTTGCAGCTCGCCGGCGATCAGACGCAGAAGCGTGCTTTTTCCGGCGCCGTTCAGCCCGACGACGCCGGTGCGTTCGGGGCCGAATGTCAGGTTGAGATCGGAGAAAAGCGATGTGCCGTCAGGCGTGGAGTAGCTCAGGTTGGACAGGGAAACGGATGCAGGCATGGGGCAGGACTTCTCGCAGCGGGACCGGAAGGGTGAAGGCGGCGAGAATCTTGTCCATGTTCAGTGCATCCCTGTACTTGGCTGCAACGGAGATAGGTGTCGTGCAGCCCGCCCGCAAGATATCGGTGACATATCGCGCGGGCGTTTTCGTCAGATCCTTGCGGCAAAGCCTGCCTGTGCCGGTAAAAGTCTGGGCGCGGCTTACAGCCCCGGCCCCCGGTTCGACGCCGAAAACTCGGTGATTTCCATCGTCACCACGCCCTCCAGGGCAAAGGGATCCTGCGCCATCAGCGCCTCGATTTCGGCCTTCGAGGTGCCCATGGCGATCACCACCCCGCCGCTGCGCGGGTTTTTCGGGCCCGACATCAGGAAATGCCCCTCGGCATAGCCTTTCTTCACGAAGTCCATATGCGGCGCCAGCACCGGCTCGATCTGCTCGAACGGCACCGCATAGGTGATGTCGATGACGAAGAGGCTATGCCCCTCGGGAATCAGACTCATGCGGAGACCTCCGGGTTCAGCGCCGCCGTCACATAGTTCACCGACAGGTCGCGGTCGGAGATCTTCCACGACCAGCTCACCGGGTTGAAGACAAAGCCCTTGCGGTCCACCGGCTCCAGCCCGGCCTCGCTCAGCAGCTTGTAAAGCTCGTCCGGGGTGATGAATTTCGACCAGTCATGCGTGCCCTTGGGCAGCCAGCGCATGACGTATTCCGCGCCGACGATGGCCATGGCAAAGCTCTTGGGGTTGCGGTTGAGCGTTGAACACAGGTGCAGCCCGCCCGGTTTCAAAAGCTGCCGGCAGGCGGTGAGATAGGCCAGCGGATCGGCCACATGCTCGACCACCTCCATATTGATCACCACGTCGAAGCGCTCGCCGCTCTCTGCCAGCGCCTCGGCGGTGGTGTGGCGATAGTCGATCTCGAGCCCCGACTGCGCCGCATGGGTCATCGCCACCGGAATATTGCGCTCGGCGGCATCCACGCCCACCACCTCGGCCCCGAGCCGCGCCATCGGTTCGCAAAGCAGCCCGCCGCCGCAGCCGATATCGAGAATGCGCAAACCGGCAAAGGGTTCGGGCTGCGACAGGTCGCGCCCGTATTCGCCGGCGATCTGGGTGGTGAGATAGTCGAGCCGCACCGGATTCATCATGTGCAGCGGCTTGAACTTGCCGTTCGGATCCCACCATTCGGCGGCCATGGCCTCGAACTTGGCGATTTCGGAGGGGTCGATTGTCACGGTCATCTGTCACTTTTCCCCATGGTCATTTGGGTTTCCATGCCAATATAGATGGATCATGGACAAATTCCCGGGCCAAAAGCGCGCAGTGCAGTATCTCTACCCGCCCATCGACCCGTTCGATCAACGCATGATCGACATGGGCGACGGGCACAAGATCTATATGGAACAATGCGGCAACCCGCAGGGCATCCCCGTCGTGGTGCTGCATGGCGGGCCGGGGGGCGGCTGCTCGCCGGCGATGCGGCGCTATTTCGATCCGCGCGTGTTCCGCGTGGTGCTCTTCGATCAGCGCGGCTGCGGGCGCTCGCGGCCCCATGCCAGCGTCACCGACAACACCACCTGGCATCTGGTGGCCGATATCGAGCGCATCCGCGAGACGCTGGGCATCGAGCAGTTCATCGTCTTCGGTGGCAGTTGGGGTGCGACGCTGGCGCTGGTCTATGCCATCAGCCACCCCGAGCGCGTGCGCCAGTTGGTGCTGCGCGGGGTCTTCATGATGACCCGGACCGAGCTCGACTGGTTCTATGGCGGCGGCGCCGGGCAATTCTGGCCCGAGCCCTGGGCGCGCTTCACCGATCTCATTCCGGCGGAGGAACACGGCGATCTGATCGGCGCCTATCACCGGCGGCTGTTTTCCGGCGATCTCCAGGACGAGACGCGCTTTGCCCGCGCCTGGTCTGCTTGGGAAAACGCGCTCGCGTCGGTCTATTCCAGCGGTTCGGGCGGCGAGGCGCCGGGAGATTACGCGCGCGCCTTTGCGCGGCTTGAGAACCATTATTTCGTCAATGACGGCTTTCTCGAAGAGGATGGCTGGATCCTCAAGAATGTCGACCGGCTGCACGGCATCCCCGGGGTGATCGTGCAGGGTCGCTACGACATGATCTGCCCGCCGCAGCGCGCCTGGGAGCTGGCGCAGGCCTGGCCCGAGGCGGATCTGCGGATGATCCGCAATGCCGGGCATGCCCTGTCGGAACCGGGCATCAGCGCCGAACTGGTGCGCGCCATGGACAGGATCGCCGGGCAGGAGGGTTTACAGGAGAATTCCGGCATCTAGTCTGTCGCGGACGGCGCCGGATCTGGAGGGGACGCAGCGACATGACGGCCGAAACCGGATGCGGGATGCGACGGGCGCGGCTCTTTACGGTGTCGCCCTTCGAAAGCTCTCTGAACTTCTACAGTCTGGGACGCACGCGCGAGGAAAGCGCGCGGCTGGTCACCGCGATCCGCAAGATCGCGCCGGTGACGGAGTGGTTCGAGGTGGATTTTCCCGACTGGCCCTTCGGCTATGGCACGGTACGGCACGACGCGTTGCCGGTGTTCTTTCAGCCCACGGTGATCCTGCGGCTGAAAACCGGCGACGGGGTCGAGGTCACGCGCGGCGATCAGGTGTTTCGCGCGCTCTCCGCCGAGCTGCATTTCTACGACGACTGCATCGGGGTGCTGTTCGTCGAATGGGCGACCGACCGGCTCGATTGCCCGAGCTCCGAATTCGACGATGCGCTGACCGGCGCGACGAAGCGGCTCTTTCGCAGGCATATTCACCACTGTCTCGACACGCTTCAGCGCGAGCTGGCCAATGACGGCGGCGCGATGAAGGTGCTGCGCGCGCCCGACGAGTATTCGGTCTACACGCCGGTATCGGAGTTGCCCGACAGCCCGGTCTGGACGGCACGCTCGGTGATCGTGGCAGACGACGCGGCGCCCGGCGATCCGCTGGTCTCGAAGCTCGGCGGGTTGCCGCCGGAGGCCGAGGATCTCGACGGTGCCCGCGCCTGGGTCGGATCCGGCAACAGCCTGTTTTCGGTCGCCGGCTCCGCCATGGAGCGCTTTACCGAGGACTGGATGCGGAGCATGAGCCTCTGCCAGTTCTACGCGACGCTGCTGTCGCGCTACCAGACCATCCTGCTTGCCGAGGTCCGGGTGCTGGAACATGCCGGCGAGCGCGATATCCGGCGGCAGATTCTCGGCACGCTGGAGCGCAAGCTCGACCATCTGGATTTTGTCCGGCTCCAGCACGAGCGGGCGCTTTACGGTCTTCAGGGGGTCCGGCGGCAGCTTGCGCGCTATATCCACAAATCGTGGGAGAGCGAGCTGCAATTTGAGAATGTGCGCGGCTGGGCGGCGCTCCTGCGCAAGCAGATCGACCGCTATTACCGGGCGCGCCAACTGGCTCAGACCCGCATTCTGAAAAGCTTTGTCGCGGTGATCGGTGGCCTCTCGCTGTTCGATCTGGCGCTGGTGATGGTCAATGAGGCCCGCACACAGGGGCCGGACGATGTCGTGGGGCTGCTCGACATGTTTCAGGACCGGTCGCCGGACATGGTGCTTTACTTTGCGGTCGGCATCCTGCTCTTGCTCATGCTGATCACCTATCTGAGCGAGAAATAGATGACAGCAGAACAGATCCCCGATGCGCGGCGCTGCCGGATCGTCGTCCTTATGGGCAGCGGCTCTGATAGGCTGGGCGAGGCGGCGGATGCCATCGCCCTGCCGATATCGCGGGATTTCGGCGGGCTGACGGTGAGCTTTGCCACAGGGTATTGGGCGCCGGACGGGCAGAAGGAAGAAGGCCCCTACGATGTCGACGGTCTGATGAAGGAGCGGGTGCTGCGTCTGGATCTTCTGGTGATGCCAGAGCTCAGGGAGGCGGCGCTGGATCTGCTGGAGGAGACCTGCCGCGAGGTCAACAGACGGTTTGCTTTGGGATGCACGCATCTGCACATAGAATGCCTGGACGCCGAGGCGGAGCATCGCCTCATTGCCTGACGTCGCTTTGCCGGCGATACTGGGCAGGACAGAGAGACACCGGCGGCGAGTCCGCCGCAACGTGACGGGTAAGCAACTGCCATGACGGCCTTTCACCGCCGCCGACTGATCCAATCCGCTCTCGCCGCCGCGGTGCTGGGCGGGTCGGGTCTTGCCGCCGCTCCGGCGCGGGCGGGGGCACGCTGCGCGCGGGGCTGGGCGGGGCGCATCGCTCCGACAGCTGGGACGCGCGGCAGCACGCGGATTTCTTCATGATCGCCGCCGGGCAGGGCGCGGTGTTCGACACGCTGACCGAGGTCGCCGCAGATGGTTCGCTGCGTGGCGAGCTGGCGACCGGCTGGCAGGCCAGCGCCGATGCGCGGATCTGGACGGTGACGCTGCGCGAGGGCGTGCGGTTCCACAACGGCAAACCCTTCGTGGCCGAGGACGTGATCGCCTCGCTGCGCCTGCATCTCGACCCGAAAGCCGCCTCGGGCGCGCGCCCGCTTGTGGCCTCCATCGCGCAGATGGAGCGGCTCTCGGATCATCGTATCCGGTTCACGCTGTCGGCGGGCAACGCCGATTTTCCCTATCTGCTCGCCGATTTTCACCTGCTGATCTACCCCGCCGGGCAGATCGAGGAGGCAATGGCGCGCGGCATCGGCACCGGGCTCTACCGCGTCGAGCATTTCGAGCCGGGCGTGCGGTTTCTCGGCAAGCGGGTGGCCGGGCATTACAAGGACGGGCAGGCGGGCTGGTTCGACACCCTGGAATTCCACGCGATGAACGACGGCGCCGCGCGGGTGGCGGCACTGCGCTCGGGTCAGGTGGATGCGATCAACCGCGTGGCACCGCAGCGCGCGGCGCGGCTGCACGGCGCGCCGGGGCTGCGTTTGCAGGACGTGCCGGGCAATGCCTATTACGGTTTCGCCATGCAGAGCGCGACCGCGCCTTTCGATGCGCTGCACCTCCGGCAGGCGCTGAAACACGCCATCGACCGGCAGGCGATCCTCGATCGGGTGTTGCTGGGTCACGGGCGCATCGGCGCCGACAGCCCGCTTGGCCCCGCCAATCACTACACAGCCGATCTCACCCCGCCGCCCTACGATCCGGACCGCGCCCGCCATCATCTGCGCAAGGCCGGGCTCTCGTCGCTGACGCTGCCCCTGTCGGTCTCCGAGGCTGCCTTTGAGGGCGCGCCCGAGGCCGCCGCGCTTTTTCGCGATGCGGCCCGCGCGGCGGGGATCGAGATCGCGGTGACGGCAGAGCCCGCCGAGGGCTACTGGTCGCAGGTCTGGCGCCAGCGGCCCTTTTGCGCCTGCGCCTGGTCCGGGCGGGTGACCGAAGACTGGATGTTCTCCACCGCGCTCCAGCACGGCGCGCCCTGGAACGAGACGCAATGGGGCATGGAGCAGAGCCCGCGCTTTCAGGCCCTGCTGGGCGAGGCGCGTTCGGAGCTCGACGGCACGCGGCGTCGGGCGCTTTACGGCGAGATGCAGCAGATCCTGCGCGATGAGGGCGGGCTTCTGGTGCCGGTCTTTGCCAATCACCTTCAGGCGGTCAGCGAGCGTATCGCCACGCCGGCGGCGCTGGGCAATCTCTGGGCGATGGACAATGCGCGCTTTGCCGAACGGTGGTGGCTGGCGTAAGGCGCCCGGTGCCTCAGAGCCTGTCGTCGTAATCCGAGACCAGCAGGTGCAGCGGCGGCGCGTCTTCTTCGACGGTGGAAAAGCGGCCGATCTCCATCTCGAAGATATTGTCGGTGAGATCGTCATTCACCGTCGAGACCTCGCCCACCAGCACGTCGCTGCCCTCGCCCCAGAACGCATGCCAGGTGGTGGGAAAAAGCGTCACCGATTCACCGGGATCGAGCTTCAGATGCCCGCCGGGCGGCAGGGTGCGGTCGATGCCGTCGCACATCACCGTCACCGGCGCGTGCCGGTCGATGCCGCCCTCCGGCGTGGCCGCGTGCAGCTCCAGCACCAGCGTGCCGCCGCCGCGATTGATGATGTCCTCGACCTTGAGATCGTGCCGGTGGTTGGGGCTGAGCTGATCGCGGCGCGAGATCATGATCTTTTCGGCGTAGAGCATGGCGCTATGCTTGCCGAGATCGTGGCTGAGCCCGTTGCGCAGCGTGAAGAGAAACAGCCCCATCCGGTCGAAATCGCCGCCGCCGTAATCAGTGATGTCCCAGCCCATGCGCCGGCGCTTGATCTCAGCATGATCGGTCGAGCGCAGCTCCTCCGGTGTCAGGTAGGCGAAGGGCGGCAGGCTGACCCCGTGGCTGCGGATGAAGGCATCGCCTTCGCGCAGGATCTCGTTGATGCGTGAGCGTTTCACCGGCGCCTCCCTTGCGTGACCGCTGCGAGTCTATCCCGGCCCCAGCTTTGGCGGTAGGGGCCGGACGCCTCCGGCGGGCGGTATTTGGAAAGAGAAGAAGGGCTATGAGTTCGCGGATTTCATCAAGTACGAGTCAATGATCAGGAGCACAAATGGTGGAATCGGTATCCGTCAATACCAAATATTGGTCAGTTTTGAGGAAAAACCAGTTGTCTCGGAGATAATTGCTACCCAAGATAAGCGCACCTCCAGAGCCGGATGATCCCCTTATGAGGGAGGAACCCGCTGAATTGGGAGCATTCGGCCCCAATGAGAGCTGATCCTTAATGATCGGCGCTTCTGAAAGGAGGTGCAGCGATGGTTTTCGTTCGCGAATATTATCGTTGGCGCTTCGGCAGGCGGGAATGCGTGTCCGCGCATTACCGCCATTGGCCGAGGCCGAAGCAGTTGAAACTGCTTTAAAAGTTAGATGTGTGTCTAACAGAGGTCGCCCAGTCGGGCGGCCTCACCCTTTATTGGTACTTACCCTTAGTGAGAGGTAAGTACCTGTAACTATGTTCGCTGATAGCGACATTTACAACGGTTAAATACAAAAAAATTATCACATGGAACACCAGTAACGCACTGGAGTCCTTAAGGGATTCTATCCAAAAGAAATTCTAGAGCACGTAGCGGCTCAGATCGGCGCTGCGGGTGAGTTCGCCGAGATAGGTTTCCACGAAATCCTCGTCGACGGTGATGGTCTCGCCGCCACGGTCGGGCGCGGTGAAGGAGAGCTCTTCGAAGACCCGCTCCATGACCGTGTAGAGCCGGCGCGCGCCGATATTCTCGATGCTCTCGTTGACCTGTGCGGCGATCTTCGCCAGCGCGTGGATGCCTTCCTCGGTGAAGGTGACGGTGACCTCCTCTGTCTGCATCAGCGCGGTGTATTGCCGGGTCAGCGCGTTGTCGGTCTCGGTCAGGATGCGGACGAAATCCTCTTCGGTCAGCGCCCGCAGATTCACCCGGATCGGCAGCCGGCCCTGAAGCTCGGGCAGCAGATCCGACGGTTTGGCGATGTGGAAGGCGCCCGAGGCGATAAAGAGGATGTGGTCGGTCTTCACCGGCCCGTGCTTGGTCGAGACGGTGGTGCCCTCGATCAGCGGCAGCAGGTCGCGCTGCACGCCCTCGCGCGAGACGTCGCCGCCCCGGGTTTCCTGCCGCGCCGCGACCTTGTCGATCTCGTCGAGAAACACGATGCCGTTCTGCTCCACCGCTTCGAGCGCCGCCGCCTTCACCGCCTCGTCGTCCAGGAGCTTGTCGGCCTCTTCCTGAATCAGCACCTCATAGCTCTGCGCCACGGTCATCTTCTTGCGCGCGGTACGCCCGCCAAAGGCCTTTCCGAAGAGATCGGAGAGGTTCATCATCCCCATGTTCTGGCCTGGCTGGCCGGGGACCTCCATCATCGGGAAGGGGCTGGCGGTCTCGGCCACGTCGAGCTCGATCTCGGTGTCGTCGAGCTCGCCGTCCCGCAGTTTCTTGCGGAACATCTCGCGGGTGGCGTCGCGCGCGTCGGTGCCGGCGATGGCCTCGATCACCCGGTCCTCGGCGGCCTTGTGGGCGGCGGCCTTGACCTCTTCGCGCATCTGCTCGCGGACCATGGCGATGGCACCGTCGACCAGATCGCGGATAATCTGCTCCACGTCGCGCCCGACATAGCCGACCTCGGTGAACTTGGTGGCCTCGACCTTGATGAAGGGCGCCTTCGCCAGCTTGGCGAGCCGGCGCGAGATCTCGGTCTTGCCGACGCCGGTGGGGCCGATCATCAGGATGTTCTTGGGATAGACCTCGTCGCGCAGATCCTCGGAGAGCTGCTTGCGCCGCCAGCGGTTGCGCAGGGCGACGGCGACGGCGCGCTTGGCGTCCTTCTGGCCGATGATGAATCGGTCGAGTTCCGAGACGATTTCGCGGGGGGTCAGATCTGTCATTTCGGTCCTGTCCTTGCGCGGCCGGGGCGGCCTGCCGTTGCGGGTCACATATACATCGCAGCCCGGAATCCAAGCCTCAACGCGGAACCGGCGATACGGTTGCGGCGTTGCCCATCCGTCATGCAAGCCGCCGCTCTCCCCGATGCCGGGCCCGTTTCCGATGCAGAAGCCGCCTCCTCCGATGAGACCGGCGGCGTGCTGCTTGTGGTCAATCCCGGCTCCGGGCGCAATGCCCGCGACCGCGCCGCCATCGACGCGGTGCAGGAGGCGCTGGGCGCGACGCTATGCCCGTTCCGCTCGCCTGAACAGCTCAGCGAGACGCTGCGCCGGGCGAGCCCCGAGATGGTGGTCTCCGCCGGCGGCGACGGCACCGCCATGGCGACGGCCTCGGCGCTGCTCGGCACGGGCATTCCGCTGGGCGTGCTGCCCATGGGCACCTTCAACTATTTCGTTCGCGGGCTCGGCTTTGACGAAGATCCGCTGACCGCCGCCAGGCAGATCCTCGCGGGGCATGCGGTCGAGCAGCGGGTCGCCACGGTGAATGGGCAGGTCTTTCTCAACAATGCCAGCCTCGGGATCTACCCGGCGATTCTGAAGGAACGCGAGACGGTTTATGCGCGCTGGGGCCGCCGCCGCCTGATGGCGCATTGGTCGGTGGTGCGCAGCTTTCTGCGCTTTCGCAAGCCGATGCGGGTGACGCTGGATATGGGCGAGGTGCAGGAGACCCGGCGCACGCCGCTGGTCTTTGTCGGCCGGTCGGCCTTTCAGCTCGAACGCTTCGGGCTGGCGGGCGGTGACGCCATCGAGCAGGGCGGTTTTGCGGTGCTTGTGGTGCGGGGCGAGACGCGGCGCGATCTCTTCCGCATGAGCGCGCGGCTTGCCACGCGGGTGGCGGCGGAGGGTGAGGATTACGACCTCTACCGCTGCGACCGGCTGACCGTCGAGCGGCCCAAGGGGCGCCGCTCGCTGGTGGCCTTCGACGGTGAAAAGCGCATGATGGCCGGGCCGCTGCGTTTCGAGATGTCGGAGGCGCCACTGACCCTGATGCTGCCGGGAGACCCTGAAGCGTGACCCGCGTCCTGCACCTGTCCGATCTGCATTACGGCCGGGAGCGTGCAGGGCTGGAAGAGGCTCTGTTATCGGCCATCGACCGGCTCGATCCCGATCTCGTCGCGATCTCCGGTGATTTCACCCAGCGCGCCCGGGTGTCGCAATTTGCCCGCGCCCGCGGCTTTCTCGACCGGCTGACGCAGCCCTGGCTGGCGGTGCCGGGCAACCACGACACGCCGCTCGACAATCTCTGGGTCCGTATGTTCGCGCCCTGGAAACGCTATCGCAGCGCGATCTCGCCCGAGCTTGAGCCGCGTCACGAGACCGAAAGCATGGTGGTGGTCGGCGTGAACACGGTGAATCGCTTTGCCTGGCAGCGCGGACGGCTTTCCGAGCGGCGGATCGAGCGTGCCTGCGCCGGCTTTGCCGAGGCTGGCGAGAGGGCGCGGATCGTCGTGCTGCACCACCCGCTTCAGCACGGGCCGGAGGTCGAGAAGCGGCTGATGCGCGGCGCGGGCGCGGCGCTGCGGCGCTTTGCCGATTGCGGCGCGCAGATCGTGCTCTCGGGCCACCTGCACCAGACCGTCGTGGCGCCGTTCCGGGCGCATCCGGGTCTGTTATTCGTGCAGGCGGGCACCGGGCTGTCGGACAGGCTGCGCGGCGGCGAGCGCAACACTTTCAACCTGCTGACGCTCTCGGGCCCCCGGGTCTCGGTCGAGACCTGGGGGCTGGAGGGCGAGGGTTTCAACCTTATCGGGACAAAGCGCTATCTGCGCGACGGGGACCGCTGGGAGCGGCTGCCGGACGCCGAGGCTCAGGCGCCCGAGATGGTCTCCACCGTCAGGTTTCCGTTGGTGTAGACGCAGATATCGGCGGCGATGGCCATGGCGCGGCGGGCGATCTCTTCGGCCGAGCGGTCGGTGTCCATCATGCCGCGCGCGGCGGCCAGTGCGAAATTGCCGCCCGAGCCGATGGCGGCGATGTCATGCTCGGGTTCGAGCACGTCGCCGGCGCCGGTGATCACGTAAAGCTCGTGCCCGTCGGTGACGATCAGCATGGCTTCGAGCTTTTGCAGATACTTGTCGGTGCGCCAGTCCTTGGCGAGCTCGACGCAGGCGCGTTGCAACTGGCCGGGGGTCTTTTCCAGCTTGGCTTCCAGCCGCTCCAGCAGGGTAAATGCGTCGGCGGTGGAGCCGGCAAAGCCGCAGACCACGTCCGAGCCGCCGGGCGACAGCCGCCGCACCTTGCGCGCGCTGCCCTTGATCACGGTCTGGCCCAGACTCACCTGTCCGTCGCCTGCAACCACCACCTGCCCGCCCTTGCGGACGCCGATGATCGTGGTGCCGTGCCAGCCGGGGAACTCCTGATCGGCCATGGTCGTCGTCTCCTTTTCGTGCTTGCCGCCATATGGGGGCTGGACATTGCCGCCACAAGGCGTTGCCCTCCGGGGACATAGAGCAGGGACGCGCGGATGGAAATGCAAGAGGCCGATCTTGGCCGCGCCGCATGGGCGCTGTGGCCGGCGCTCGCGGCGCAGATGGGCGAGGATCCCGGCGCGTGGCGCGCGGTGCCGCTCGCCCGGCGCGAGGATGCGCGGGTGGCCACGGTGCTGCTGCGGCTCGACGGGCCGGACGGGCGGGTGCTGGTGCTGAAGCATCAGCGGCGCCCGGAGGAGGGTTTCGCCGAGGCGATGTCGGCGCATCTGGAGGCGATGGAGGTCTATCCGCAGGGCGTGCCGGCACTGCATGCGCTGGATATCGAGGCCCGCGCCTGCGCGATGGATCTGGCGCCGGGCCAGCCGCTATCGGTGATGCTGGAGGGCGCGCCGCCGGAGGCGCAGGCGTGGCTGCTGCGGCGGGCGGGCGCCTGGCTCGATGGCTATCACCGGGCGACTCTGGGCGAGGCGCGGGTGTTTCAGCCGAAATTCACCCTGCGCTATCTCGACACGGTGCGGGGCGAGGTGCTGGAGGGGGCGCGCGAGATTGCGCAGAAAGAGCGGTTTCTGGCCTGTATAGAGACGATTTTTTCCGCCGCCGCGCGCTATGAGGGGCGGCAGACGATGACCGCGCGCACCCATGGCGATCTGCATCTGCGCAATCTGCTGCTGGACAGGGCGGGCTGTCTCGGGATCGATTTCGCTGCCGGTCGTGTTGTGCCAGTAGGACACGATATCGCGCGGCTGCTGGCAGATTACGCCATCCTGCACGCCCCGCAGGAGAGGATCGCACGGGGCGAGGTGCTGCCGGATTTTGCGCGGAAGGCGTTTTTCGAGGGGTACACTCTGGTCGGGCCGGACGATCCTTCGGTGGGGCTGCTGCTGCGCAACCGGGTGCTCGCGGAGTGGTGGGGGCTGCCGGCCCGCGCCGAGGCCCGCAGCGCCGCGCAGGCGCGGCGCTTTGTCCAGCTGATGCCGCTGGCGGAGCGGGTGTTTGGCTGAAAGGAGGACAGGATGGATGAGGCTTTGCTGAACCGCTTGCACGATCGCGCCGCGGCGCTGTCGCCGGGGGAATTCCACTTCCCGGAGCTCTACGGCGAGGGCTGGGACAGGCTCTGGATCGGTGACAAGGTGCGCATCGGGCGCGAATTTCTGAACGCGGTGAGGGCGGGCAGGCTGCCCGATGTCAAGGATACGGGTCGGAAGGCCGGCGGCGGGCGGATCTATCGCAAGAGGTGATGGCGCGGCGCGTGCCGGTATGCGCGCCTCGCCCGCGCCGGGACGCGGGGCGCCTGGCATGGCTACCGGGTGATGCGGTCAGGATCGCTGCGCGACCTGACCTTGCCCGCGGGTCGCCCGCGCTGGGACGCGGGGCGCCCGGCATTGCTGCCGAGTGATGCAGTCAGGATCGCTGCGCGACCTGACCCTGCCCACGGGTCGCCCGCGCTGGGACGCGGGCGACCTACTCCCACCACCGGTCGATTGTGGCGATGTCACTGTCCGACCAGCCGAAATGATGCGCGAATTCGTGCACGGTGACATGGGTGACCAGATCTTCGAGCGCGATGTCGCCGCGCTCGCGCCATTCCGCCAGGATCGGTTGCCGGAAGAGCCAGACGCGGTCGGGATAGGGCGAAGGCCAGGTCAGCGAGCGTTCGGTCATCGGGATGCCTTCGTATAGCCCGGTCAGCTCCAGCGGATCGCCGATCTCCATCTCGCGCAGGATCTCCTCGGGCGGCCAGTCGACCACTTGTAGCACCACCTCCGCCGCGCTCTGGCGGAAGGGCTCGGGAAACTGCGCAACGGCGGCGCGGGCCATCTTGTAGAAGGCGGACAGATCGGGATCGCTCATCCCGTGGATATGGGCGTGAAACGACGCAAGGAAAAGGTCGTTTTCCGTCCGCCCCGTCGCGTTCCGGCCAGCGAAGCGCGGGTTTGGCGCTAAGCAACCGCGATCCTGTTCTCCGAGACCCAAAATGCTGACCGTTCACAAGATCCCGGGCGCCTTCGCCGATGCCGATTGCGACCGCATCATCGACCTCGCCCGCGCCGCCCCCAGCGCCGACGCGCGGCTCGTCGGCCGCAATCGCGACCACAATCTGCGCCGCGCCGATCTGGTCTGGCTCGACGACGTGCCGGGCACCGAATGGATCATGGCGCGGATCATCGAGATCGTCCGCAGCGCCAACCGCGAGGCCTTCGGTTTCGATCTCGACGCGTTCGACGAGAGCGCCCAGGTGGCGCGCTACGGTGCCGAGCGGCAGGGGCATTTCGGCTGGCATTCCGATATCGGCGACGGTCGCCTCGCCGCGCGGCGCAAGCTGACCATGGTGGTGCAGCTCTCCGACCCGGCGAGCTATCGCGGCGGCACGCTCGAGATCATGCCCTCCGCCCACAGCGCCGAAGCCGCACCCGAACGCGGCAGCGCGACGCTCTTTCCCTCCTTCCTGCTGCACCGGGTCACCCCGGTCGAGGAGGGCGAACGTCATTCGCTCACCATCTGGGCGCACGGCCCCGCTTTTCGCTGACCGAAGCCCTTTCATCTTTCTCCAAATACTCCTTTACGCCCCCGGCAACAGGCGGTGTTTTTGGAGTATTTCCAGAAAGATGAAAGCCGGGGGGCACGCCTTCGACGCCCGCGTTGGCGCGTAGGGTGGGCAATTCTGCCCACCGCACGCCGTGCAAAGCCCTCAGCCCAGCATCAGCTGATAGCTGTGCGGCACGTAATGGAACCCATCGCCGCGCGTCTCGGCATAGCCCAGGGCGGGGAATGGCATGTGATAGCCGATGAAGGGCAGCTTGTCGGCGGCGAGCATGTCCAGGACTTTGCGGCGCGAGGCGGCGGCCATGGCCTTGTCGGTGTCGAAGCGCACCTCCCAGTCGGGATAGGCCAGCGACCAGACATAATGGTTGGCGAGATCCGCGATCAGCATCAGCTGCTGCCCGCCGCTTTCCAGCATGAAGCCCATATGGCCCGGCGTGTGCCCCGGCGCCAGTACCGAGGTCACGCCCGAGGCGACGCTGTCGCCATCGCCGATGAAGCTGAAGCGCTCGGCCAGGGGCTGCACCTTGCCGGTGAAAGCGTCGCCGCCAGCGTTCGACCAGTGGTCGAACTCCGCCTGGCCTGTGACATGCTGGGCATTGGCGAAGGTCGGGCCATCACCGCCCGTGAGCCCGCCCACATGGTCGCCATGCATATGGGTGATCACCACATGGGTCACCTCGTCGGCGCCATAGCCCGCCGCCTCGACCGCCGCGACGATGCCCTCGGGGGACAGGCCGGTGTCGAAAAGGATCAGCTCGGAGCCGGTATTGACCAGCGTCGGGTGGAAAAAGAACTGAGCCTTGTCAGTGGGGATCATCGCCGCCTCCGAGGCGCTGGCGAACTCCTCTTCGCCGACATTCATCCCAAAGATGCCATGCGGCTCCTCGACTGTGCGGGTCCCGGCCATCAGCGCCGAAACCTCGAAATCGCCGAGCATCACGCGGTTCACCTTGGGCACCTGCGCCCCCTGCATCGCTGTTTGCGCCCGGGCGCGCCCGGCAAGGCCGGTGGCCAGCGGCAGCGTCGCGGCGCCGGCGAGCGCGGCGCGGCGGGTGATCCTGGGTTGGTCCGTCATGAAAATTCCCTCCTGTTGATCCTGCGAGACATAGGCCGCCCGTGACCGGCGGCCAGAGCGGCGCGCCGGTTCACGGTCACAACCCGGAGGGTGGCTGCTGACTGGCGCTTCGCCTACAAAAATTCTCGTGAAGGAATATGATCGCGCCGGGCTACGCCGCGATCTCGCTCGCGCCGCATTGAGTCAGGAGATCAGAGACCATCTGCCGGGTGCAAAGCGAGGTGCCCGGCGTGGTCACCGTGGCGCTGGCGGCGGCGGCGCCAAGCGCCAGCGCGTCGGGGGCGCTCATGCCGCCCGCGAGGCCGAAAGCGAAGGCGCCGACAAAGCTGTCGCCCGCCCCCACCGCCGAGAGCACCGAGACGCTGGCGGCGCTGACCTGCCAGAGCCCCTCCGGCCCGGCCATGACAGAGCCGTCGGCGCCGCGCGCCACGATCACCCGCTCCGCCGCGCCGCGCGCCACGAGCTCGGCGGCGAATTGCGCCGATTCGAGCCGCGTGACCAGCGGCCGGCCGGCCAGCTCCTCGGCCTCGGCGCTGTCCATGCGCAACACTGCCGGCGCCGGATCGGTGCCTGCCGCGAGATAGGCCAGCGCCGCGCCGGATGTGTCGGCGATGACCTGCGCCTCGCGTTCGGCCAGAGCGGCGCAGAGTTGGGTGGTGAATTCCACCGAAACCCCCGGCGGCTGGCTGCCGCTCAGCACCACGATGCCGCCCTTGGGGACAGCGGTCGCGATGGCGTGCAGCGCCTCGGCCACATCCTGCTCCGCCCATTGCGGGCCGGGCATGACGAAACGGTACTGCGCGCCGGTCTTGCGGTCGTGCACGGCGAGGCTCTCGCGGGTTTCGTCGGGCGCCTTCATGCGCACCAGCGGGATATTGTGTTCGGCCAGCGCCATCTCGAGCCGCATACCGTTGGGACCGGCCAGCGCCACGAAGGCGCGGGCATGCCCGCCGAGCTCGGCCACCACGCGGGCGACATTGATGCCGCCGCCGCCGGGATCGACGGTGACCGGATCGCAGCGCAGCTTGGGGCCGGGGACCACCTGGTCGGCGGTTGTCGAGAGATCCAGCGCGGGGTTCAGCGTGACGGTGAGAATATCGTTCATGCGCCGCAGCATGGCAGGGTGGAGAGGCTTCGCCAAGAGGGCTGAACTGGACAATTGCACGCGCTTGTGGGAAGTGCCCTGCGCATAAGCAGGAGCTTGTCATGACCGTCACCCGTTTCGCGCCGTCCCCCACCGGCCACATCCATGTGGGCAACCTGCGCACGGCGCTGTTCAATTACCTGATCGCCCGCAAGGCCGGCGGCACCTTCATTCTGCGCATCGACGACACCGATCCCGAGCGCAGCAAGGAAGAATATGTCGACGGCATCAAGCGCGATCTGGAATGGCTGGGCCTGACCTGGGACAAGACGGAGCGACAGAGCGCCCGGCTCGACCGCTATCACGAGGCGGCGGACAAGCTGCGCGGGATCGGCCGGTTCTACGAGGCGTGGGAGACGCCGACCGAGCTCGACCTCAAGCGCAAGAAGCAGCTCAACATGGGCAAGCCGCCGGTCTATGACCGCGCGGCGCTGGCTCTGAGCGATGCGGAAAAGGCCGCGCTGCGCGAAGAGCGCGGCGATGGCGTCTGGCGCTTCAAGCTCGATCAGCAGCGCATCGACTGGACCGACGGCATCCTCGGCGACATCTCGATCGACGCGGCCTCGGTTTCGGACCCGGTGCTGATCCGCGGCGACGGGCAGATCCTCTATACGCTGGCCTCGGTGGTGGACGATACCGAGATGGGCGTCACCCATGTGGTACGCGGCTCGGACCACGTCACCAACACCGCGACGCAGATCCAGATCATCGAGGCGCTGGGCGGCTCGGTGCCGAGTTTCGCGCACCATTCGCTGCT
Organism: Salipiger abyssi; assembly: GCF_001975705.1. NCBI lineage: Bacteria > Pseudomonadati > Pseudomonadota > Alphaproteobacteria > Rhodobacterales > Roseobacteraceae > Salipiger > Salipiger abyssi. The sequence continues at coordinate 1,608,910 of NZ_CP015093.1, read as the reverse complement.
CACCGGCCCGCAGGGCGAATCGCTGTCGAAGCGGCTCGGCGTGCTGTCGATCCGCGACCTGCGCGAATCGGGGGTCGAGCCGGAGGCGCTCTTGTCGCTGATGGCGCGTCTGGGATCGAGCCAGCCGGTGGAGCTGCGCCTGTCGCTGGACGAGATCGCCGAGGGGTTCGAGCTGAGCCAGTTCGGCGCGGCACCCACGAAATTCGACGTCAACGACCTCTACCCGCTGACCGCGCGCAAGCTGCACGAGCTGCCGCTGTCCGCCGTTGCCGACGAGATTGCCGCGCTGGGCGTGCCCGCCGACAAGGCAGAGCTGTTCTGGAGCGTCACGCGCGAAAACATCACCACCCGCAAGGATCTCGCCGGCTGGTGGCGGCTCTTCAGCGAGGGCGCCGAGCCGCTGGTCGCAGACGAGGACAAGGACTTCATCGCCGAGGCGATGGCGATGCTGCCCGAGGGCCCGTTCACCCGCGAGACCTGGGGCGAATGGACCAAGGCGGTGAAGGAACAGACCGGCCGCAAGGGCAAGGGCCTCTTCATGCCTCTGCGCAAGGCGCTGACCGGGCGCGAGCGCGGGCCGGAAATGGCCGATGTGATGCCGCTGCTCCAGAAAGTGCCGGCGCGCGATCTGGCCGGGAACTGACCCGGCTCAGCCGCCGTATTTCCGTGCCAGCGCATCGCGGTCGTCGGCGACCGTGAGCGCGGATTTGGCGTGGCGCAGGGCATAGCCCTGTGCCTGCCGCGCCGCCCGCGCCAGTTCCGGCCAGTCCGAGGCTTCCAGCGTCGCGAGCGAGTCCAGCACCACGCCGATCACCTCGGGATGCGCGGCGCCGGCGCGGATCAGCGGGTGATAGCCGTCTTCGATCAGATCCGGCGCCGCGACGACGGGCACTTCGATCCTCGGATAGTCCGGCGGCGTCGTGCCCGGCGCCTCGATCCCGGCGAGAAGCCGGGTCACCCGGTGGCTGACGTCGATGGCGGTGCCCGGGTCGTTGATGCCGGGCGACAGCGCGCGCAGGGCGATCTCGCTCAGCACCACGATGCCAAAGCGCGCGTCCTGCTCGGCGGTGCGGGTCTTGCCGATGGTGAAGCAGCCTGAGAGCCCGTCCGGTTCGGCCCCGTCGCCCAGCAGCCAGCCCAGCGGCGCGCCCGCGATCACATGCTGCCCCGGCGCGGCGCTCAGCGTCAGCCGCGCATTGGCGGCGGCGAGCCGTTCGTGCAGCGAGCGCATGTCGACGAATTGCACATAGCCGCTCTGCGGCGCGGGCAGCGGGCGGGCCGAATCCGGGATCTGCGCATCCGGTGGCAATGGCAGGCCGCCCAGCGCGGGCTGCGCCATGGCGCGGCGCAGCGGGCCGCGGGCGTGCTGCTCGACGATATCGAGCGTGTTGTCCATGCTGCCCAGCGTGCTGAGATGATCGATCCAGCGCAGGATGGCCAGCACGATGGCGCCGATCACCAGCACCGTGACCCCGAGGATCACCACCGAAACCGCATCCGAATAGAACCCGGTGCGGAACATCACCAGCGCGGTCAGCGCATAGAGAAAGGCGCCGGTGAAGGTGGCCAGAACGGTCTGCGTGGTGGTGTCCGCCAGATGCAGCCGGTAGGCGCGCGGCGTCGCCTGGCTCGCGGCGGACTGGAAGGCCTGCACCATGACCGACAGCGAGAAGGTGGTCACGGTCAGCATGGTGGTGGCGAGGATCGTCAGGATCGGCACCACCGTATCCGGGCCGAAGCGCTCGGCCCAGCTTTCGGGGATCAGTGGCTCGACCAGCGGCGACAGGAAGGCCACCGCCAGCGCCACCACCGCCCCCAGCATCACCCGCGCCGCCAGACTGCGCGCCAGTCGCAGCAGCAGCAACAGCGCCTTGGACGCGGTCATGCCGCAACCTTTCGGCAGCCGAGCGCAGCCAGCCTTGCGTCGACAAAGGCGCGCTCCTCGTCGGCGAGGCGCTGGGCGCGCGGATAGCGGGGCGCGGCGCGGTCGTCGAGGATCGGCGCCTCCCAGCCGGTGGTGGTCGCAAAGAAGCGCTCCGCCCCCGCCGGGCCGTATTCGGCGAGATAGCCCTGGATCACCACGTCGAGATAGCTGAGCAGCACCGGGTGCGCCTCGCTCGGCAGCGACAGCTTTTCCGGCGCGATGGCATAGATCGCGAGCTGCGCCACCTCCGGCGCCTCGTGCGCCACGCAGCTCAGCGCGTCGCGGCGCTCATAGGCGTGTTCGCGCTGGTCGAGCGCTGCCCAGCCATCGGGCGGCACCGGCGCGATCAGCCCCTCGATTTCGCAGTCGGGATCGGGAATCGCGGTGAGATAAGCGACCTCGCGAATCTCTGTCGCGCGCCACGCCCGGCGCCAGCCGCGCGCGCTTGCGCGATGCGCCGGGGTGAAACCATGGGTCAGACGGTTCACCAGAGACCCGTATCCGAAGAAAAAAGCGCTGCTCAAGATGCCATTGCCCTTCGCCGATTGATATATGTCAAACTACCTTTTCCCGGATCGTGTATGAAGGCCGCAACCATTGATGATGAGGGCCGGCCTGTGCGCGTGACCAAGAGAACCAATATTGCCATCCGGGTGCTGATGCATTGCGCGGCCAATACCGGTCGCCTCGTGACCAAAGCCGAGATTGCCCAAAGGTGCAATGCGTCCGAGAACCATCTCGCGCAGGTGATCAACCAGCTTGCGCAGCTCGGCTATCTGCACACCCAGCGCGGCCGCAATGGCGGGCTGGAGCTGGCGCGCCCGGCGGAACAGATCCGCATCGGCGACGTGTTCCGCGCGCTCGAGGCGCCGGTGCCGCTGGCCGAATGCTTTGCCGATGTCGACAATACCTGCCCGCTGACCGATGCCTGCCGGCTGCGCATCGCGCTCACCGACGCCGCCAGCGCCTTTTACGCGACACTGGATCCGATCACTTTGGATGCGCTTGTCTGCGACAATGCTCCTTTGATCGACATTCTCGCGCCCGGGCATCCCTGTACGCTCGGAATGCGTCAGAGCAATCTTGCAGCTCAGCCGCAATCGTCGTAGCGTCCGGCCATCGCGAAGGGAGAACCGGCTCTGCCGGTGCCGAAGGAGCAACCGCCCCGGAAACTCTCAGGCCACAGGGACCTTTGCGAAAGACAGACTCTGGAGAGTGGCGCGGCAATCGCGCCCGCCGAAGGGATAGCGATCTCAGGCTGACGGGACAGAGGGGGCATTTCAGGCGCGGATGGACCGCGCGGAAATGCCCGGAACCGGCCGCCACGCGCCACATCCGGGCCAAAAGGATGTGAGACGCGCATGGACGAGCTGAAACGCACGCCGCTTTACGATCTGCACCTGTCGCTTGGCGCGAAGATGGTGCCGTTTGCCGGCTACGAAATGCCGGTGCAATACAAACTCGGTGTTATGAAAGAGCATCTGCACACGCGGTCGCGTGCGGGGCTTTTCGACGTAAGCCATATGGGCCAGGTGATCCTGCGCGGCGACGGCGCCGCGCTGGCGCTGGAGTCGCTGGTGCCGGTCTCGGTCGCGGGGCTGGCCGAGGGGCGGCAGCGCTACGGGCTCTTCACCAACGAGGACGGCGGCATCGAAGACGATCTGATGATTGCCAATCGCGGCGATCACCTGTTCCTGGTGGTCAACGCGGCCTGCAAGGAGGCCGACGTGGCGCGGCTGCGCAAGGCGTTGGAGCCGCAGGGGATCACGGTCGCGTATATCGAGGACCGCGCGCTGTTGGCGCTTCAGGGGCCCGAGGCCGAGGCGGCGCTTGCGGCGCTGAACCCGGCGGTGTCGGAGATGCGCTTCATGGATGTGGCGACGGTCGAGCTTTGCGGTGCCGAGGCCTGGGTCTTGCGCTCGGGCTATACCGGCGAGGACGGGTTCGAGATCTCGATCCCCGAAAGCGCCGCCGTGGATCTGGCCGAGGCGCTGCTGGCGCAGGACGCGGTGGAGCCCATCGGGCTCGGCGCCCGCGATTCGCTGCGGCTGGAGGCGGGGCTCTGCCTTTACGGCCACGATATCGACAGCACCACAACGCCGGCGGCGGCGGGTCTGCTCTGGGCCATCCAGAAGGTGCGCCGCGCCGATGGCGACCGGGCCGGGGGCTTTCCCGGAGCGGAAAAGATCCTGCCGGAGATCGCCACGGGGGCGGCCACCGCAAGGGTCGGGCTGAAACCCGAAGGCCGCGCGCCGATGCGCGAAGGTGTGCCGCTTTTTGAAGTCGAAGAGGGTGGCGAGCCTCTGGGCCACATCACCTCGGGCGGATTCGGCCCGAGTGTGGGCGGACCGGTGGCGATGGGCTATGTCCCCGCGCAGGGCGCCATGCCGGGCACGCGCTATTACGGCGAGGTGCGCGGCAAGCGGCTGCCGGTCGAGGTTGTGCCGCTGCCTTTTGTGAAACAAACCTACAAGCGCTGACAGGGAAGGGACCAGCGACATGAAATTCACCGAACAACATGAATGGCTCGAAATCGAGGACGACCTGGTGGTGGTGGGGATCACCACCCATGCCGCCGAGCAGCTGGGCGACGTGGTCTTTGTCGAGCTGCCCGAGCCGGGCACCACGGTGAGCAAGGACGACGAGGTCGTGGTGATCGAGTCCGTCAAGGCGGCCTCGGACATCCTCGCGCCGCTCGATGGCGAAATCGTCGAGGTCAACGAGGCGATTGTCGAGGATCCGGGCAAGGTCAACGAGGATCCCGAGGGCGAGGCCTGGTTCTTCAAGATGAAGATCGAGGACATCTCGGCGATGGACGAGCTGATGGACGATGCCGCCTACAAGGCCTTCATCGGCTGACAGTATCCGGCAGGCGTTGGGCCGAAGGCCCGGCCTGCGCTGCTCTTGCCCGCGCCGATACACCGGCGGAGAGGGCGGCATTCGAGTATTTTTAGAAAGATGAAAGGGCGGGGGAGTCCCTCCGCCCCGATGCTGGACATTCTGGACGGACAGACATGGCTTTCACCCCGACCGACTATCTCCCCTACGATTTCGCCAACCGGCGCCATATCGGGCCGTCGCCCGCCGAGATGGAGGCGATGTTCGCCGCGCTCGGGGTCGCCGATCTCGACGCGCTGATCGCCGAGACCGTGCCGCAGGGCATCCGCCAGGCGGCGGCGCTCGATTTCGGCGCGCCGCTTTCGGAACGCGAGATGCTGTGGCGGCTCGAAGAGGTGGCTGGCCGCAACAAGGTGCTGACCTCGCTGATCGGCCAGGGCTATCACGGCACGATCACGCCGCCGGCGATCCAGCGTAATATCTTCGAGAACCCGGCCTGGTACACCGCCTATACGCCCTATCAGCCGGAGATCTCGCAGGGTCGGCTCGAGGCGCTGCTGAACTACCAGACCATGGTCAGCGACCTGACCGGGCTGGAGATCGCCAATGCGTCGCTGCTCGACGAGGCCACCGCCTGCGCCGAGGCGATGACCATGGCCATGCGCGTGGCGAAATCCAAGGCCAAGGCGTTTTTCGTGGACGAGAACTGTCATCCGCAGAACATCGCGGTGATGCAGACCCGCGCCGCGCCGCTGGGGATCGAGGTGATCGTCGGCGCGCCGGAGACGCTGGAGGCCGACACCGTGTTCGGCGCGATCTTCCAGTATCCCGGCACGTTCGGCGGGCTGCGCGATGTCTCCGCCGAGATGGAGGCGCTGCATGCGGCCAAGGCGGTGGGCATCGTGGCCGCCGATATCATGGCGCTGTGTCTGGTGAAGGAGCCGGGCGCGATGGGCGCCGATATCGCCGTGGGCTCGACCCAGCGTTTCGGCGTGCCGCTGGGCTATGGCGGCCCGCACGCGGCCTATATGGCGACGAAGGACGCCTATAAGCGCGCCATGCCCGGGCGCATCGTCGGTGTCTCGGTGGACAGCCACGGCAACCGCGCCTACCGGCTGGCGCTGCAAACCCGCGAGCAGCATATCCGCCGCGAGAAAGCCACCTCCAACGTCTGCACCGCGCAGGCGCTGCTGGCGGTGATGGCGGGCTTTTATGCGGTGTTCCACGGCCCCGAGGGGCTCAAGGCCATTGCGCAGCGCATCCATCTCAAGACCGCGCGGCTGGCCAAGGGGCTGGAGGAGGCGGGGTTTGCCGTCGAGCCGGAGGCGTTTTTCGACACGATCACCGTGGAAGTCGGGCTGTTGCAGCGCGGCGTATTGCAGGCCGCGGTCAAGGAGGGCGTGAACCTGCGCCGGGTCGGCAAGACCAAGGTGGGCATCACGCTGGACGAGGCCACGCGGCCCGCCACCATCGAAGCGGTGTGGCGCGCCTTTGGTCTCGTGCGCAAGGACGAGGACGGGGCCGCGGAATACCGGCTGCCCGACGCGCTGCTGCGCGAGAGCGGGTATCTCGGCCACGAGATCTTTCAGATGAACCGTGCCGAGACCGAGATGATGCGCTACATGCGCCGTCTCGCCGACCGCGATCTGGCGCTCGACCGGGCGATGATCCCGCTCGGCTCCTGCACGATGAAGCTCAACGCCGCCGCCGAGATGATGCCGGTGAGCTGGCGCGAATTCGCCAATCTGCACCCCTATGCCCCCGCCGATCAGGCGCGCGGCTATGCCGAGATGATCGGCGATCTGTCGGAGAAGCTCTGCGCGATCACCGGCTACGATGCGTTTTCCATGCAGCCCAATTCCGGCGCGCAGGGGGAATACGCGGGTCTTCTGACCATCGCCTCCTGGCAGCGGGCGCGGGGCGAAGGCCAGCGCGATGTCTGCCTGATTCCGGTCAATGCCCATGGCACCAACCCGGCCTCGGCGCATATGGTGGGCTGGACTGTCGTCGCGGTGAAATGCGACGATCAGGGCTCCATCGACCTCGACGATTTCCGCGCCAAGGCCGAGCAGCATTCCGACAGGCTGGCGGCCTGCATGATCACCTACCCCTCGACCCATGGCGTGTTCGAGGAGACCGTGAAGGAGGTCTGCGCCATCACCCATGAGCATGGCGGGCAGGTCTATATCGACGGCGCCAATATGAACGCCATGGTCGGCCTGTCGCGGCCCGGCGATCTGGGCGGCGATGTGAGCCACCTCAACCTGCACAAGACCTTCTGCATTCCGCATGGCGGCGGCGGCCCCGGCATGGGTCCGATCGGCGTCAAGGAGCATCTGGTGCCGCATCTGCCCGCCGATCCGCTGACCGGCGGCGTGGCCGGGCCGGTTTCGGCGGCGGCCTTCGGCTCGCCCTCGCTGCTGCCGATCTCCTGGGGCTATATCCTGATGATGGGCGGCGAGGGGCTGACCCAGGCGACGCGGGCGGCGATCCTCAACGCCAATTACATCGCGGCGCGGCTCTCCGGCGCCTACGAGATCCTCTATACCGGCCCCAAGGGGCGGGTGGCGCATGAGTGCATCCTCGATGTGCGCCCCTTCGAGAAATCGGCGGGCGTCACGGTGGAGGATATCGCCAAGCGGCTGGTCGATTGCGGCTTTCACGCGCCGACCATGAGCTGGCCGGTGGCGGGCACGCTGATGGTGGAGCCGACGGAATCTGAGACCAAGGCGGAGCTCGACCGCTTCTGCGACGCGATGCTGGCGATCCGCGAGGAGATCCGCGCCATCGAAGAGGGCAGGGTCGATGCGGAGAACAACCCGCTGAAACACGCCCCCCACACGATGGAAGACCTCGTGCGCGACTGGGACAGGCCCTATTCGCGCGAGCAGGGCTGTTTCCCGCCGGGCGCCTTCCGGGTCGACAAATACTGGCCGCCGGTCAACCGGGTGGACAATGTCTATGGCGACCGGCACCTGGTCTGCACCTGCCCGCCGATGTCGGATTACGCCGACGCGGCGGAGTAGTCTGCCGCAGCACATACCGGGGCGGGCAGGCTTGCCCGTCCTTCTTTTGCCCGCGTCACATAAGAAATGCGCCCCCGGATGGAGGCGCATTTTGTCTTTTTGCGGTGAGAGAGGCTCAGATCGACTCTTTGATCCAGCTTTCCAGCGAGGCCTTGGGCGCGGCGCCGGTGCGGTTCGAGATCACTTCGCCATCCTTGAAGATGAACAGCGCCGGGATGCCGCGCACGCCGAGCGCAGCCGCCACGCCGTGGTTGTTGTCGACATCGACCTTGGCAACCTTGATCTTGCCTTCATACTGTTCGGCCAGCTCTTCGAGCGCCGGGCCGATCTGCTTGCAGGGGCCGCACCATTCGGCCCAGAAATCGACCACGACGGGAATGTCGGAGCCTTTCACTTCCTCATCGAAAGTCGCGTCGGTGACGGGAACGGTGGCCATTGGAATCTCCTTGCGGGTTTGGCAGCCAGTATCTTGGGAGGCGAAGGTAGGTAGGGGCCGGGGAGTCGTCAAGCGGTCGTAGCGCGCGCCAGTGCCGCAGACACAAGATCGTGTGGCAGTGACATATAGTTCTGCGTCGCCGTCCAGATCAGCCCGGTTTCGATCTCGCGCCCCGGATAGAGCTGGGCCAGCGCCGCCGCATAGGCGCCCATCTGGCGCAGCAGCCCCTCGGGCGTGTCCGCTGCGGTGGCCGGCACGGTGCGGTTGGATTTGAAATCCACCGCGATCACCTTGTCCGGGGTGACGATCAGCCGGTCGATGATGCCGTGAATGCGCCCGACCGGCGCGATCTCGGCGGTGAGCGGCACTTCGGCGAGGCTGTCGGGGGCAAAGAACGGCGTCAGCGTGTCTGCGGCCAGCACCGCCAGCGCTTCGCTCGCAAGCGTTTCGGTGTCCTCGGGCAGCTCCTCGGCGATGGCCAGCACATGCGGCACGGCGGCGGGCCGGGCATCGGGGGGCAGGGCCGAGAGGTGTTCCAGCAGCAGGTGCAGCACGGTGCCGCGCAGCATGGCGGCCTCGACATCCTCGCCGTCTTCCCCGGCCAGCGCCTTGGCGCCGCCGAGCGCCGAGGGCGAGACGGATTCCAACAGAGCGCCCGGCAGCGGCGCGGGCTGGCGGAAAAGATCCGGCAGGGCCGCCTCCTGCCGCAGGATCTCCGGCGCGGGTTCGTGCGGCAGCGCGCTCCAGTCGGCCTGCCCCAGCCGCAGCCCCTCATCCGCGCCCCAGGCGCCGAAATCGAAGGTGGCAGGCTCCGCGCCGGAGCGCTCCATGCCCAGCCGAACCTGATCGTACCAGGCATTGCCCTGCGCCCCCAGCCTGCCGGCGGCGGCGACCACCAGCCATTTCTCCGCCCGGGTCAGCGCCACGTAAAGCAGCCGGTCGCGTTCGCGCTGATTGGCGTCTTTCGCCCGCTCCAGCGCCTCGGCCTGCACCCGTGGCTGCGCCTCGGCGCTGGCCTTCCACACGGTGCCGGTGTCGCCATCGAGCAGGCTGTCGCGGATCTGAGCATTGGGCTCGGCGCAGTCCGGCAGGATGACGATGGGCGCTTCCAGCCCCTTGGCGCCATGCACCGTCATCACCCTGATCCGTGCCCCGGCGCTGTCGGGCGCGCGCTTGATCTCCAGATCGTCGGTCTGCATCCATTCCAGGAACCCGGTGAGCGAGGGCACCTCGGTCTGCTCATAGGCCAGCGCCTGCCCGATCAGCGCATTGATGCCGTCCTCGGCCTCTTCTCCCAGCCGTCCGAGCAGCTTCTGCCGGCCCTCGTGCCGGGTCAGGATGCGCTCGATCAGATCGAAGGGGCGCAGGAAATCCGCCTTGCTCCGCAGATCGTCGAGCACCGCCATCACCTGAGGATATGCGTCTCTGTTTCCGCGCAAAGCGGCCCAGAGATAGCCGTCGCGCGGCTGCGCCAGGGTGAACAGATCCTGCTCGCCCAGACCGAAGAGCGGCGAGCGCAGCGCGGTGGCGAGCGACAGGTCGTCCTCGGGCGTGGCGAGAAAGCTCAGCAGCGCACCGATATCCTTCACCGCCAGCTCGGACATCACCTTGAGCCGGTCGGCGCCGGCGATGGGCAGGGCGCGCTGCTTGCAGGCGCGGATGATCTCGGTAAAGAGCGTGCCGCGCCCGCGCACCAGGATCAGGAAATCGCCGGCATGGGCGGGACGGGTGCGGTACTGGCCGCTGAAGCCGATCTCTTCGGGCAGCGGCGTGCCGAGGGTCTTTTCGATGAACCCCGCGACGCGGTTGGCGAGGATCACCGCGTGATGACGCTCGCCCACCCGGTCGACCGGCTCGAACCAGTCGGTCTCGTCTTCCTCCTCCTTGCCGGGCTCAACATGCGGCCAGAGATCCACCCGTCCGGGCATCTCGGATTTGAAGGCGCGGTGTTTCTGGTCCTGCGAAAACCCCGCCGCCTCGCGCCCGTCAAAGGTGTTGTCGACCAGCCGCAGGATCGGCTCGGCCGAGCGAAAGCTGTATTCCAGCATCATCCGGCTCAGCGGCGCGTCGGTGCGTTTCAGCCGCTCGGCGAACTCGTCGCACATGCGGTCGAATTCGCGTGGATCGGCGCCCTGAAAGCTGTAGATCGACTGTTTCTTGTCGCCCACCACAAAGATCGTGCGCCGCACATCGGCGCGCGCGCCCTCGCCGCTGGTGAACTCATGCGCCAGCCGCTCGATCACCTGCCATTGCACCGGGCTGGTGTCCTGCGCCTCGTCCACCAGAATGTGGTCGATGCCGCCATCGAGCCGGTAAAGCACCCATTCCGCCACCCGGTCATCGGACAGCAGATCGCGCGCGCGGGTCACCAGATCGTCGAAATCGAGCCAGCCGCGCCGCTGTTTCTCGGCCTCATAGGCGGGCAGAAACGCCTGCGCGAAGCGGTGCAGCGCCAGCTCGCGCTCGGCGGCGGCCAGCGCGAGCCGGGTCTCGCGGGCGGATTCCACCCGGCGCATGAGGTCTTCGAGCGCGCCCATATGCGGCGCCAGCGCGCCGTTTTGCAGCCCCTTGGTGGGGAATTTTCCGAGCTTGGCAGTGAACGGCTCCTTGGCGCCCTTGCCGGTCAGCAGTACCGACTCGAGGATCTCCAGCGCGTCGAGATCGGGCGCGGTGATACGCGCCAACTGCGCGGCGGCTTTCTGGTCGTTGGCGCCCGATCCGGAGAGCGCCGGCACCATCGCCTCCAGCAGCGCCATTTCGCCGCCGAGGAACACCCGCGCCAGCAGCGCCTCGCGGCTGTCGTCGGGGGCGAGATCGTAGAGCGCAAACAGCGCCTCGCGTGAGCGGGCGGGCAGAAATGCGTCTCTGTTTCCGCAGATTTCGGCCAGAAGCTTCTCCGGCTCGTCGCTCAGCCAGCCGGCCAGATCGGCGACCAGATGACCGTGGGCGCCCTCGGACAGCCGGTCGAGCACATCGGCACGCAGGATCTGCGCGGCGCGGTCCTCCATCTCGTGGAACTGCGGCGAGACGCCGGCCTCCAGCGGAAAGCGCCGCAGCAGAGAGGCGCAGAAGGAGTGAATGGTCTGGATGCGCAGCCCGCCCGGCGTCTCGATGGCGCGGGCAAAGAGCGTTCGGGCGCCAGCCAGCCGGTCGGGCGGCAGCGGCCCGTCGAGCCCGAGCTGGCGCAGCTCGTCGCGCAGCGCCTCGTCCTCCAGCATCGCCCAGGCGCCGAGCCGGCGGAACAGCCGGTTCTGCATCTCGGTCGCGGCGGCCTTGGTGTAGGTCAGGCACAGGATGTGTTCCGGCAGCACCCCGTCGAGCAGCAGCCGCGCCACCCGGTCGGTCAGCACCCGGGTCTTGCCCGAGCCGGCATTGGCCGAGAGCCAGGTCGAACAGTCGGGGCGCGCGGCGCGTACCTGCGCTTCGGTGGCCTCGTCGCGCTTCATTCCAGCACCTCGCGCTGCGCCTCGTCGATCACGTCCCATTCGCCGAAGCGGGCGAGGTGATCGTATTCGGACACATCCTTTTCCTTGAGCAGCGCGGCGCGGGCGGTATAGCCGCGCTCCGGTTCCGCCCAGCGGGTCATGAGCGTCTCGAACTCGGCCCAGACCTGCGCGGCTGGCATTTCGTCGAGCGGCGCCGGCACCTCCTTGGGACTGGCCGCGACCGAGACGAACACCGCGCGTTCGGTGTGGCGCGGCTGAAGCTCGCGGAAGGCACCGCGCTCGACCATGGCGGCTTCGAGCAGCAGCTGCTTGTCGAAATAGCGCTGCTCCTTGGGGCTGGGGGCGGCGCCGGTCTTGTAATCGTAAAGATGCGCACCGCCGCGCGCGTCGATGTCGATCCGGTCGGCCTTGCCGCGCAGGGTAAAACCGAGCTGCGGAATCTCGCCATGACCCATGATCTCGTAATGCGCGGGCGTGGCCACCGCCTGTCTCGCGCGCTCGGTCTCGGTGAACCAGAGCGCGATCTTGGCCAGCCGCGCGCGCCAGAGATGGCGCGTTGTCGGATAGGGCACGATCTGCGGATCGCAGATGATGGCGTCGGTCTTGCGCAGCAGCGCCTCGACACTGAGTTGCACCGGATCAGAGACGCTTTCCTTGACGAACTCCTCCAGCACGCGGTGGATCAGCGTGCCACGCAGCAGCGCGTCTGGGGCACGTTGCAGAGGATTGAGCGGCGTGAGCCGCAGCACCCGCTTGGCATAGATGTGGAAGGGGTCACGGATCAGATGCTTGATCTCGGTGACCGAGAGCGTGCGCGGCCGCGCCGCCAGCGGTGGGGCCGGCGAAGGGCGCGGCGCCGGGGCACAGGGCACGGGCTTTTCCAGCGCGCGGGCCAGCGCCAGCCAATGGCCGCCGCGCGCGCGCATGTCCTTCAGCGCCTGCGGCCCGTCCCGGTCGGGCAGCCCGTTCATCAGGTTCATCAGCCGGTTCAGCCAGCGCGAGGGCACGGTTTCCGCATCGTCGGATTTCAGCGCGCGGGTCAGCCAGACCTGCGGCGCGGCCACCGCCTGCTGAAAGTCATGCGCGGCCAGCCCGATGCGCCGTTCCGGCACCAAAAGGCCCGCGCGGTGCCGCATCCGCCGGTTCAGCCAGGGGTCGGCGCCGGGCAGCTCGGGCCAGCTGCCTTCGTTCAGCCCGCCGAGGATCAGCAGATCGGCGCCCATCACCCGCGCCTCCAGCGTGCCCCAGATCAGGATGCGCGGATGCGGCGCATCACGGTCGCGCAGCTCGTGTCCCGAAAGCACCGCGCCAAAGAGGTCGGCATAGTCGCGCGCGTCCAGATCGGTGCCGTACCCGGCCTCGTCGCGCAGATCTTCGATCACCGCGCGGGTCTTGCGCCCGGCGGCCTCTTTCCAGAGCTCGGAATCCGTACCCTGCGGCCCGGCGGCGATGCTCTCGGCGCGGGACAGATGGTCTTCGATCCAGTCGGCAAGTGGGCGGGTGCCGTGTTGCGGTGGATGGCAGAAACAGGCGGCAACCCATTCCGCCCAGGCCTCCTGTTTCGCCGCCACGCCCCAGGCGCGCAGCTGCTCGGGCTGCGGATAGGGCCAGGATTTGCGGCGGATATGCAGCTCCAGCTCGCGGGTGGCGCGGAGGTGCTCGCCGCGCGCGTGGCCGCTATGGGTGAGCGGATGCTTGAGCAGGGTGAGCAGCGTCTCGGCGGTCAGATCCTGCTGGAACAGGGTCGAAACATGGCGCAGGAACCGGCCCGGCGGGGTCAGTTGTAGCGGCGTGCCGGCGCTGTCGTCGGGCAGGATGCCCCAGCGGTCGAGCGCCGCCGTCACCTGCCGGGTCAGCATCCGGTCGGGGGTGATCAGCGCGGCGGTCACGCCGTCCTCGGCAGCCTGACGCAGGCGCAGCGCGATGGCGGTGGCCTCGTCGCGCTGGGTGGGTGCCTCGACCAGCGTCAGCTCGGTGGTGGCCTCGGTCAGATCGGGCAGGCCCGGCCCCTCGTCCCGCCATTGATCGGTGACCGGCGCGGGCCGCAGCGCCAGCGAGATCAGCCGGTTGCGCCCGGGGCTGGGCGCTGCCTGTTCGGTCCAGTGGGCAATGTCGCCCGGGCGCAGATCCAGCTCGCGCATCAGCCGGGCAAAACGGAACTGCGGGTGATCCTCGCCCGAGAGCGCATCGGTGAGCCCGTCCCAGACCGCCTCGGGCGTGTCGAAATCGAAGCCGGGCAGCACCAGTGCGCCCTGCGGCAGCCGTGCCACCGCCTGCATCAGCCGGTTGGTCATCCCGCGCGAGCCGGTGGAGCCGGCCAGGATCACCGGGTGCTGCGGCGGCTGCGTTTCCCAGTCTTTCAGTCTCTGTTCCAGCGCAAAACGGCGAAAGGCGACGGTGTCCGGCGCCTCGTCCCCGTCCTCGAAATAACGCTGCACGATGTTGAAAAAGCTGAGCGCCCGCTGCCAGTGGCCGGATTCATCGCTCACATCCAGCGCCGCGATATCGTCGGGCGAGACGCCCTCGTCCTGCATCTCGTCCATCAGCGTGGCGAGGCTGTCGGCGAGGTCGAACAGCGTGCTGCGCGGCGCGAGATCGGGCTGCGCGTCGAGCAGTTTCGACACCAGCCCGGTCAGCTCCAGCCGCCGCCGCAGCGGCGAGACCGGCGCCGGCAGATGCGCCAGCGCGATCGGGTCGGCGACATTGCCCAAGAGCCGGATGCGCGGCAGCAGCGTGGCCGGCCCCTGGTCAAAGATCTGCCGGATGCGCCGCGCCATGCGGGTGGTGTTCACGATCAGCTCGGCCCGCGCCATGGCCTCGGGCGGCTGCCCTTCCATGCGGGCGCGCAGGCCGGCGACCAGCGCCGCCGGGAAATCGACACCGGGGGCGAGCGCGAAGACGCGCGGGGTGGCAGAGCGCTCAAACATCGGCGCCCAGCATCTCTTCGGCGAGCCGGATGCCCTCGGGATGGCCGACATCGCACCAGTAGCCGGGATAGGGCAGGCCAAAAAGCCGGCCCTCTTCGTGCATGACGTTCCAGAGGCGGTTCAGCGAAAACACGCGATCGGGGATATTGGCCAGCCCGCCGGTCGTGAGGATCTGCGCGCCGGTATAAACGAGATCGCCCTGGCGCAGCAGCCGGCCGGCGCCGTCCATGCTGAAATCGCCGGCGGTCTTGCGGCCCACGGCGCGCGCCATGGGCACGCAGAGCAGCAGCGCGTCCATGCGCGCGGGATCCCAGGCCTTGCCCAGCAGGCGCAGCGGGTTGGGGCCGGACCAGACCGCATCGGTGTTGAGCGTAAAGAGCGGATCCTGCCCCAGCAACGGCAGGGCGGCGCGCAGACCGCCGCCGGTGTCGAGAATCTCCGGCTCTTCACGCACGACGACGATGTCGCGCCCGGCGAGATGCGCTTCGAGCTGGTCGGCGCGGTAATGCGCGTTGACCACCCGGCGCAGCTTGCCATAGCCTTCGGCCAGATCCAGCGCGTGGTCGATGAGCGGCTTGCCCGCCACCTCGATCAGCGGCTTCGGGCGGTCGGCGGTCAGCGCGCCCATGCGGGTGCCGAACCCGGCGGCAAAGAGCATCAGGGCGTCGGGCATGTGGATTTCAGCCTTTGCAGGATGTCCGGGGTCGGGGCGGGCAGCGCGTCGCGCAGCAATGCTGCGATGTTGGCCAGCGCCGGGTGGCGCAGGTCGGTTTGCAGGTGCCCCCAGACCCGGGGGATAAGGTCGATGTAATGCGGCTTGCCGCGCGTTGCCGCAAGCCGGGCGAAGACACCGAGGATACGCAGGTTACGCTGCGCGCCCAGCACCGCCAGCGCGGCGCGGAAGGGCTGTTCGGGAAGGCCGGTTGCGGTGAGATAGTGACGAATTGCCGCCTCCGCGGTGGCAGGGGCCACATCGCGGCGGGCATCCTCGATCAGGGAGACGAGATCGTAGGCACGATGCCCCTGAAGCGCATCCTGGAAATCCAGCAGACCGGCGCGGGCGGCGCCCTCGCGGTCGGGCAGCCAGAGGATATTCTCGGCGTGGTAGTCGCGCAGGATCATCACATCGGTCTCGGGCGCGTGGGTGGCCAGCGCGGCCTCGAACGCGGCGGCGCAGGCCTCTTTTGTGCCGGAAGGGGCGGGCTGGCCGGCACCTTCCGCATAACAGTCAAAGGCAAGGTCAGTCATCGCGGCAAGGCGCGCGGGATCGGCGCGCGGCAAATCGGGCGGCGCGGGGTGCCGGTGCAGGGCGATCAATGCGTCAGTTGCGGCGAGATAGAGCCGCTTTTCGGTCTCCGGATCAGTTGCGAGCCGGGCAACCAGCCCGTCGCCCAGATCCTCGATCAGCAGCAGGCTCGGCGCTTCGGCGAGGATGCGCGGCGCGCTGAGCCCCAGAGACAATAGATGCCGCGCGAGCCGGGCAAAGAGCGCGGTGTCGCCCTCGGGGTCTTCCATGAGGATCGCCGTTTCGCCGCCGCGCGTCAGGCGGCTGTAACGCCGCGCCGAGGCGTCGCCCGCCAGCGGTTTAGCCACGGCCTCTGCCCAGCCGGCCTCTGAGAGAAAGGTGGCGCTCATGCGGTCAGCCCCGCGAGCACTTCGTCCCAGCGCGGATCGGTCCAGTCGAGCGCAAGCTGCCTGACATCCTCACCCTCGTCCATGGCGAAGCCCAGCGACAGCGCGCCTTGCGGGGCGAGATCCTCCAGCCGGTCGGGCCATTCGATCAGGCAGATCGCGGTCTCGAACGCGTCGGTGAGACCGAGCTCGGCGCATTGGTCGGGATCGGAGAGCCGGTAGAGATCCGCATGCCAGAGCTCCCCGGCGCGTGTCTCGTAGACCTGAACCAGCGTGAAGGTGGGCGAGGGCACATCCTCGGGCGCGTCCTGAAGCGCCTGGATCAGGCAGCGGGCGAAATGTGTCTTGCCGGCGCCGATACCGCCGGAGAGCAACAGCACGTCGCCCGGTCGCAGCCTGTCGGCAAGCCGGGTGGCGAGGGAGCAGGTCGCTTCGGGTGAGGCGAGGGTCAGCGCGGCGCGGGGTGATGTCATGGCGCGAAAATACCCTGCGCGCGCTGCGGCGCAAGCGGGATCAGGCGTCGGCGCCCTACACCTCGGCGGGGATTTTCGCCGGGCAGAGGCAGGGGCTGAACCGGATCAGCGTCGCCCCGCCGCTGAGCGGCTCGGCCCGGCAGAGCAGGCGCTGGCCGTCGAGCGTTTGCAGCTCGGCATCCCAGCCGGCGCGGTCGCCCAGGGTCAGGGTGAAATCGCGCAGCTCCGCCCAGATCGGGCTGGGCCGGCAGCGCGCCTGCCAGTCGCGGGTGGCCTCGGCGATGCCGATTTCGGCGATGCTGCTGTCGGGGTCGTTGTCCCAGAGCTGGCGATAGGGGTCGTTGCAAAAGGACAGGACGCCGAGCTGCGAGAACACCGCCACCGCGTCGTCGAGACAGTCGAGCACCGCCTGTGTGACCTCGATCTCCTGCCGGAAGCGGCGGGTGAGCGAGATCTCGGCGCTGATATCCTCGAACAGGAAGGCCACGCCGCCATCGGGATGCGGGCGCCCGGTGATCTTGTAGGTGAGCCCCGAGGGCAGACTCCAGGTTTCGACATAAAGGTCGCTGCTGGCGGCGGCGATGACCTCGCTCAGCTTGTCGCGCCAGCTGCGGTAATTCTTGGGCTCGGGCATCATCTGCTTTTCGCGCAGCATATCGAAGAAGCTGAGCAGGTTGGGCCGGCCGCTGAGGAATTCCGCCGGCAGCGTCGTCAGGTCGAGCAGCGCCGGGTTGAACAGGACCAGTCGCAGATCCTTGTCGAAAACGGCAAGCGCGATGGGCAGATGCGCGAAGATACGGGTGAGGGTTTGCAGGAAATTGCGCTGCGCCGCCTCGGCATGGATCACCGCGTCGATATTCTGCGCGAAATGCAGCCGCCCCTCTGGAACGCGATAGGATTGTACCTCGTACCAGGACTGGCTGCCGTCGCCGGGCTTACCTGCGCTGGCGCGGCTGACATGGATGTCCTCGCTGTCGTCGGGAAGGATATCGAGCGGTTGCGTGCTGCGGTCGGGCAGCTCCGCCCGCGCGCAGAGATCGTCGAAACTGGCGTTGCCCCAGACCACCTGCCGCGTGGAATCGGTTTGCCAGATCGGGGTGGGTGTGCGGGCCATCACATGGCGGAGTTGCGACAGCTCGCGCAGATCGGCACGCAGGCGCAGGCATTCGCCGACACCCGCCGGCGGGCCGATAAAGGTCAGGCGCAGCCTGTTTCCGTCAGGCGTGAGTGTCAGTAGCGTTTCGGGGTCGCCTATGGCCGGCAGTACCGCCGCCTCGGTTGGCTGGACCTCGGGAAGCGGGCCGAAGAAGGGGCGCAGCGCGGTGGCGATTTCGGACCATGTGAGCTGTTCCGCCGGGCCGCATTCCAGCAGGTGCCGGGCCTGCAAGGTCGCATCGGTCAGCATGCCATCCGAGACGAGTATCTCTGTACGTTCCATATGCGGTGTGTCTGGAGGTTTCGCTTGTGACGCGGCGTTTGGCGCCCGCCCGATCAGCATCCCTCCGATGAAAGCCGCCCCTCCGGCCCCAATCCCGGTTGCCAGTGCAATTAAAAAATCCACAAAATAACCCGTTCCGTTTACCTCTCCCCGTCCGTCATGATTGAACGGAGAAGGTTAATTTCTCGTTAAGGTCTCTGTGCGGACGGGATCAGATCTCGATCGGACGGTTTTCGCCGAGCGGCGTGCCGGGCGCATGGCGGGGCGCGATGATCCTGCTGCTGGGCCAGACGACCTCGACGATGGCGCCGCGGGGCGCGCCCTTTTCAGATCCGATAAAGGGGTCGGCCCCATTGGCAAAGCTCAGCTCGGCGCCGCTGCGCTCCAGCAGCGTCTTGGCGATGAACAGCCCCAGCCCCATGCCCTCGTATTCCGGGCGTGTGCGGCGGTCGCTCTCGCTGCGGCGGCGGCGCATCAGCGGATCGCCGAGCCGCCCGATGAGATGCGGCGGAAAGCCCTGGCCGTCGTCGATGATGCGCACGGTGATGCTGCCGGCATCCCAGATCGCCTCGACCCAGACCTGGCTGCGGGCGAAATCCACCGCGTTCTGGATCAGGTTGCGCAGCCCGTGGATGATCTCGGGCCGGCGCAGGATCTGCGGCGGCAGCGGCGCGCCCTCCGGGCCCGGCCCGGCCTCCACATGGATTTCCTTGCCGCGGTTCTCATGCGGTTCTGCGGCCTCGCGGATCACCTCGGTCAGCGGCGCCTGGCGCAGATGCAGATCGTCCTTTCCGGCGCGTCCCATACCGCGCAGGATATCGCGGCAACGGTCGGCCTGATCGCGGATCAGCCGCGCGTCTTCCTGAAGCTCCGGGTGGTCGTCGAGATCCTCGATCAGCTCGGCGGAGGTGAGCTTGATCGTCGCCAGCGGCGTGCCCAGCTCATGCGCCGCCGCCGCCACCACGCCGCCGAGATCGTTGAGCTTCTGCGCCCGCGACAGTGCCATCTGCGTCGCGGTGAGCGCGTCGGACATGGCGTTCATCTCGCGGGTGATGCGGCGCGCATAGACCGAGATGAAGACAAGCGCGATGGTGATCGCCGTCCACTGGCCAAAGACGAAGACCTGCGGCAGTTGCAGGGTGATGCCGTCGAGCGTGCGCAGCGGCAGGTGAAAGAACACCATGACCGTGATCAGCACAAAGGCGGTGACGTTGAGCAGGATGGTCGAGCGCAGCGACAGCGCCGCCGCCGAAACGGTGACCGGCCCCAGAACCAGCAGCGTGAACGGATTGTTCAGCCCGCCGGTGAGGAACAGCAGAAAGCAGAGCTGCAACAGGTCGAACATGACCATGAGCAGGTTTTCGTTCTCGGTCAGGCGCTTGTTCTCGGGGAAGATGAACATCGCCACGAGGTTGCCGATGATCGACACGCCCACGGCGAGATAGCACAGCCCCAGCTCCAGCCGCAGATCATAGAGCTGCTGCGCCACCGAGATCGCGATGATCTGGCCGCCGATGGCGACCCAGCGCAGCAGGATCATGGTGCGCAGGCGGATGAAGTTGCTGCGCTGGTCCTCGTCCAGCAATCCCAGGTCGGTCTGGCTCATCTGCGCGCTTTCGTCACTTGATCCTGCCGGCCCAATTGTTAGGTCTCCGTCACCGCTTTCGCAATCAGCTCCGGGAAAAACGCCGCATGCGCTGGACCATCGCCGCCGTCTCCGCCCTCGTGCTTGCCGCTCTTATCGGGGGCATCTGGTTCTATACACGCCCCGGCGATCAGGCGAGCGATCCCTTCGCGCCCTGCCGCACGGCGGTGATCGCCGGCGGCTCCGATCAGATCGGCGGCCCGTTCGAGCTGGTCAATTCCGCCGGCGAGACGGTGACCGACAAGGATGTGATCACCGAGCCGACGCTGCTTTATTTCGGCTATACCTTCTGCCCGGATGTCTGCCCGCTCGATACCGTGCGCAACGCCGATGCCGTCGATATTCTCGACGCGCAGGGCAAGAGCGTGACGCCGGTCTTCATCTCCATCGATCCGGAGCGTGACACGCCGGAGGCGGTGGGCGATTTCGCCCATAATATCCACGAGCGGATGATCGGCCTGACCGGCTCGCCCGAGCAGGTCAAGGCGGCGAGCCAGGCCTACCGGACCTATTACAAGAAGCAGCCGTCGGATGACGAATTCTATCTCGTCGATCACTCGACCTTCACCTATCTGGTGCTGCCCGAATACGGCTTTGTCGAGTATTTCCGCCGCGAGCTGCCGCCCGAAGACCTCGCCGAACGCGCCGCCTGTTTCATTGATCGCATGTAATCGCATGCGCATTTGACCCCTAGCGCGCCGCAGGATATTACCGAAATCCAAGCGTCGAACAGCAGTTGGGGGGACAGTCGTGTCGGAACGGATGATCGAAGATCTGGGAGACGACCGCTCGCTGCTTCTTGTCGACGATGACGAGCCGTTTCTGCGGCGTCTCGCCAAGGCCATGGAAAAGCGCGGTTTCGAGGTCGAGACCGCCGGCTCCGTGGCCGGGGGTAGCGCCATCGCCACGGCACGCCCGCCGGCCTATGCGGTGGTCGACCTGCGGCTCGAGGACGGCAACGGGCTCGACGTGGTCGAGGTGCTGCGCGAGCGGCGGCCGGATTCCCGCATCGTCGTGCTGACCGGCTATGGCGCCATCGCCACGGCGGTGGCCGCGGTCAAGATCGGCGCCACCGATTACCTGTCGAAACCCGCCGACGCCACCGACATCACCAACGCGCTGCTGTCGCGCGGCGACGAGCTTCCGCCGCCGCCGGAAAACCCGATGAGCGCCGATCGCGTGCGCTGGGAGCACATCCAGCGGGTTTATGAACTCTGCGACCGCAACGTGTCGGAGACGGCACGGCGGCTGAACATGCACCGGCGCACGCTGCAACGCATCCTGGCGAAACGCTCGCCGAGGTAAGGCCGGGCCATGCCTGAGCGGCCTGTCTCCGACGGGAGTATTTCATCGAAAGATGAAGACCGGTCTCAGGACAGGGTGAATTTCTTCATCACGGCGCTGGGCGTTTCTCCGTAATTCCGGAACCCCATCGCTTCGTAATAGGCCTGCCCGCCTGTATTCGCGTGGCCGATACTGGCGTCGATGGCGGGCAATCCCGCCTCGATTGCGGCGCGATGGCTGACATCGAAGAGACGGCGGCCTATGCCGCGCCCGTTGTGGTTTGCATCCACATAGGTGCCGATGATTCCCCATCCCGGGGTCACACCGTAAGGATTGCCAGCGCGGGCGCGTTTCAGGGACTGGAAGCCGATCACCTCGCCGCCGGCTTCGGCCAGGGTGCAGGCGATGCGGTCGGGATCTTCGATGTAGCGGGCCAGCACATCCTCGGGAGCGGAGGGGCGAGGGCTGTTTTTCGCCTTCAGGATCGCGGTGAGCAGACGGCTCATGCCGGTTGCGTCTTCCGGTGTCGCCGGGCGGATGCGGAGCGGGGCCGTTTCACAGGTCATAGCGTTTCAGCACCTTGTCCACGACCTGGCCGTTGCTCATCACATAGCCCCTGATGACCCCGTAATCCTCGAAGCCGCGCGACTGGTAATAGATCAGCCCGCCCTCGTTGTCGGCGCGGATCTCGGCATTGATCCAGGCATAGCCTGCCGCGCGCGCCGCCGCCTTGGTTGCCTCGAAAAGCTTCGAGCCGATGCCGAGCCCGGTCTTGCCGGTCCGCGCGAAGGTGGCGATCTGTCCGACCGTCGCGCCGTGGTCGCGGTGCGGCTCGATCCATTGGAACCCCATGAGCTGGCCACCCGCATCCTCGGCCACATGCCAGATCGAGCGCGGATCGGCCTCCATCCAGCTCAGCAGATCCTCGCGGCTGACCGGATCGGTGATCGCGGTGGTGCCGCCGATCTCGATGATCTCGTTGAGCAGTTCGGCCATCGGGCGGGCGTCGAGCGGGCCGGCGCGGCGGGTTGTTATGGTCATGGCAGGCACTCCAGCAGGGCGGCGTGGCGGGCGGTGAAATCGCGGCGCACCTCGACCGGCGGGCGCAGATGGATGTCGAGCCCCTCGATCATTTCCGGCGCGGGCCGGCCGAAGAACCGCGTCGCCTCGGCCTCGGTAAAGCCCGCGATCTGCGTGGCTTCCATCCAGGCCGAGACCAGATCCGCCTTCTTGATCTGTTTCTTCAGCCGCGCCGGCGTCAGCGCGGGCAGGCCGAAGCGGATATGGATCGCCGCCGAGAGCCGCTTGTCGAGCTCGCCATAGCTGGGGCCCACCGCCGCCTTCACCGGCGAGATCATGTCGCCGATCACGTATTCCGGTGCATCGTGCAGCAGCGCGGTGAGCCGGGCCGCGGGTGTCGCCGAGGGGCAAAGCCGCGAGAACAGCGCCTCGACCAGCAGCGAATGCTCGGCCACGGAATAGGGGAAATCGCCCTCGGTTTGGCCGTTCCAGCGGGCGACAAATGCAAGCCCGTGGGCGATATCCTCGATCTCGATATCCACCGGGGTCGGGTCGAGCAGGTCGAGCCGGCGGCCCGAGAGCATCCGTTGCCAGGCGCGGGGTTGGCGGGGCATGCGAGGTCCTTGAGTGTCAATGCGTGTCCCGATGGAGTACGCCTTGATCGCCGGGCGAAGCAAGCGTCACGGGGCATCCCCGGATCGTCTGCCGCGCGGAGATGGGTCAGAGCGTCATCGGCATGCAGGCATAGACGAAATTGCCATGCAGCTTGCCGATCTGTTGATACCCCAGGCCACGGAACGTGCGCTGGATCCAGCGCTCCTGTCCGAGATTTTCCAGGATCAGGATCGGCTGCCAGCGATGGATCAGATGCCAGGCGCCACGCAGCGCCTGCTTTTCGTGTCCCTCCACGTCAAGTTGCAGGATCGTCACCCTGCGGCCAAGCGGAACGGTGAAATCCAGCATGACCGCCTCTACCGGCTCGACGCCCGGCCCCTCTTCGGTGACGAAATGCGTCAGGCCGCCCAGGCTCTTGCCGTCCTCGTCGCGGGTGCGGAACAGCACGGTTTCCTCGCGGTTGGACAGCGCGGCATTGGTCAGCGTCACGTTCGCCAGAGCGTTCAGGGCGATGGTCTTGCAGGCGGCTTCGTAGTTGCCGGGATTGGGCTCGAAGGCCCAGATCCTGCGCTCCGGGGCCATCGCGGCGGACAGTGCCGGCAGGAAATCGCCAAAGAAGGTGCCCGCGTGGATGATGTCGCCATCGCCGGCGTGTTGGCGCATGAAGCGGATCGTGTCGGGCTCGTACACTCCGCCAGCCAGCACGGCGCGGGCAGCTGGCCGTGCTTCGAGCCCGGGGGGCACATAATACCGGCCAAATTCGTTTTCAGGAGCGACCGGATCCACATTATTCACCGCTCCAACCCCGAATTAGCGTTCTATTTGCTCAATATTTTGATGCACGTTGCTTGCCAAATCAAGGGATGCTACCCCGAAGCCAACCCGAAAAAAGGAAGAACGGAGCGCCGCACATGGCACAGGACTATATTGTCAAAGACATCGCGCTGGCCGAGTTCGGCCGCAAAGAGCTGGATATCGCTGAAACCGAGATGCCGGGCCTGATGGCCTGCCGCGCCGAGTTCGGCGAAGACCAGCCGCTGAAGGGCGCGCGCATTGTCGGCTCGCTTCACATGACCATCCAGACGGCCTGCCTGATCGAGACGCTGGTGGCGCTGGGCGCCGATGTGCGCTGGGCCTCCTGCAACGTCTTCTCCACTCAGGACCACGCGGCGGCGGCCATCGCTGCGGGCGGCACACCGGTTTTCGCGATCAAGGGCCAGAGCCTTGAGGAGCACTGGGATTATCTCGACAAGTCCTTCCAGTTCGAGGACGGGCCCAACATGATCCTCGACGATGGCGGCGACGCCACGCTCTACGTGCTGCTGGGCGCCCGCGCCGAGGCCGGCGAAGACATCATCCCGGTGCCGCAATCGGAGGAAGAAGAGGTCATCAAGGCGCAGATCAAGAAGCGGATGGAGGCGAGCCCGGGCTGGTTCACCAAGGTGCGCGACCAGATCAAGGGCGTCTCCGAGGAAACCACCACCGGCGTGCATCGTCTCTACGATCTGCACAAGAGCGGCCAGCTGCCGTTCCCGGCGATCAATGTGAACGACTCTGTCACCAAGTCGAAATTCGACAATAAATACGGCTGCAAGGAATCGCTGGTCGACGGTATCCGCCGCGCCACCGACGTGATGATGGCAGGCAAGGTCGCCGTGGTCTGCGGTTATGGCGATGTGGGCAAGGGCTCGGCCGCGTCGCTGGCGGGCGCCGGCGCGCGCGTCAAGGTGACCGAGGCCGACCCGATCTGCGCGCTTCAGGCGGCGATGGACGGGTTCGAGGTGGTGCGTCTGGAAGACGTGGTCGGCAGCGCCGATATTTTCATCACCACCACCGGCAACAAGGACGTGATCCGCATCGAGCATATGCGCGAGATGAAGGACATGGCCATCGTCGGCAATATCGGCCATTTCGACAACGAAATTCAGGTCGCGGCGCTGAAGAACCACAAATGGACCAATATCAAGGACCAGGTGGACATGATCGAGATGCCCTCGGGTTCGCGTCTGATCCTGCTCTCCGAAGGCCGCCTGCTGAACCTCGGCAACGCCACGGGCCACCCGTCCTTTGTGATGTCGGCGTCGTTCACCAACCAGACGCTCGCTCAGATCGAGCTGTGGAAGAACGGCGAGAATTACGAGAACAAGGTCTATATCCTGCCCAAGCATCTCGATGAAAAGGTCGCGCGCCTGCATCTGGACCGCATCGGCGTGAAGCTGACCCAGCTCTCGCCCGAGCAGGCCGCCTATATCGGTGTCACGCCGGAAGGCCCGTTCAAGCCCGAGCATTACCGTTATTGATCCCTGCGGTGGGCGGATTGCCCACCCGGCAGGCATTCCGAAACGCCCCGTGCCCCGCGCGGGGCGTTTTGCCGTCCCGTAAGGACCGCTTTCGCCTTGCAGCCGGTTTTTCTGCGGCCCAGCATGCGCGCGAACGGAGGGACCGAGATGCGGATCATCATTCACGGGGTTGGCGCCATCGGTGGCGTCGTGGGCGCAGCGCTGGCACTGTCGGGGCAGGAGGTGCTGGGCATCGCGCGCGGGCGGATGCTCGACGCGATCCGGGACAAGGGCATTGCGCTCGTCAGCGTTAACGGGCGCCAGGAGACCAGCTTTCCCTGCGTGGCACACCCGTCAGAGATCGACTTCCGGCCCGACGATATCGTGCTGCTCTGCGTCAAGGGGCAGGACAGTGTCGCCGCGCTCGAAGCGCTGCGCGCCGCGGGGCTGCGCGATCAGGCGCTGTTCTGCTGTCAGAACGGCGTGGTGAACGAGCGTGTGGCGCTGCGCTATTTCCCCAATGTGCATGGCGTGACGGTGATGCTGCCCGGCACCTATATCGAGCCCGGCGAGGTGATCACCCATGGCGCCCCCTGCTACGGCATGTTCGAGACCGGGCGCGTGCCGGGCGGCACCGATGCGGCGGATCTTGCGCTGAAGCAGGCGCTGGAGCGGGCCAATATCGCCTGTTTCCCGTCCGAGGCGGTGATGGAGAGCAAATACGGCAAGCTGCTGTTGAATCTCGGCAATACGGTCGATGCGCTGCTGCCGCAGGGCGCCGAGCAGGCGCCGTTTACTAAGCGGCTGGTCGCCGAGGCCAAGACGGTGCTGCGCGCGGCGGGGATCGTCTGGCGCGATGTCGGCATGGACGATCCCCGCCGCAACGAATTCATGCGGGTGGTGCCGCTGGAAGGCGCTGCGCGCGCCGGCAGCTCGACCCGGCAGAGCCTGGCGCGCGGGGCGGGCAGCGTCGAGACCGATTACCTCAATGGCGAGATCGCTCTGCTGGGCCGGCTGCACGGCGTGCCCGCGCCGCTCAACGCGCGCATGGCGGTGCTGGCGGCGGAGCTGGTGGCCGCAGGCAAGGGCGCTGGCGGCATGAGCGTGGAGGAGCTCGAAGCGGCGCTGGTGGCCTGAGACCGCAATACGCTGGGCAGCATTGCCCACCCTGCCGCCGCGCGCGTAGGTGCCTCCGGCGGGAGTATTTGTGAGAAAGATGAAAGCAGGCGAGCGCTTTACGCGAGCGACACGCGGGCGCCATCTCTCCGTTACCGGTGTGGGGTAGCAGCGGCGCATCCCACATACGGAAAAGGATGATCCGATGCGTCTTTCGCTCTGTCTTCTCACAATCGCTAGTGGTGTCGCCGCGCCCGCGCTGGCCGAAGAGGTCTTTCCCGCCACGCTCGCCGGCCACGCCTATCTTCCGGCGCTGTCGCTGGTCGAGCCGCCCGCCGATGCGCCGCGCGACGCCTGGGTGTCGGGCAAGTTCACCGGCGGTGCCCGAAACGACATGCCGATGAGCGTCATGGGCAATGTGGGCAAAAATTACGGTGGCCACGAGACCGGCATCGCGCTGCCCTTTATCGGTCAGCCGGTGCAGGGCATGTCGGGGTTCGCCATGACGCCTGCCGCGGACGGCAGCTGGTACACGCTCACCGACAACGGTTTCGGCAACAAGCGCAACTCGCCCGACGCGCTGCTGTTCTTCCACCGTATGGCACCGGATTTCGAGGCCGGCACCGTGGAGCGCCGCGAGACGGTGTTTCTGCGTGACCCGGACCGCAAAGTGCCGTTCCGCATCGCCTATGAAGGCACCGAGAGCCGCTATCTGACCGGCGCCGATTTCGACACCGAGTCGATCCAGGTGCTGGGTGAAGAGGTTTTCATCGGCGACGAGTTCGGCCCCTATCTCATCCGCGCCGGCCTCGACGGGGTGGTGAAGGAGGTCTACGCCACCATGCTCGACGGGCAGGAACTGCATGGGCCCGACACCTACAGCGTCTATGTGCCCGCCAGCGCCGGCAGCGATTTCCAGGTGCAGCGCTCGGGCGGCTACGAGGGCATGGCGCTTCAACCCGGCACGGATCTGCTCTGGGCGATGCTGGAAAAGCCCATCCTACTCGACGGAGGCGAGACCGAGGGACCGTTCCTGCGCGTGATCCAGTTCGATCCGAACGCGGGCGACTGGACCGGCGATAGCGTGAAATTCGCGCTTGCCGAAGGCGCCACCGCCATCGGTGATTTCAACTTCATTGATGAGACCCGCGCGCTGGTGATCGAGCGTGACAATGGCGAAGGCTACGCGGCGCTGGCCTGTGCCGAGGGGGCGGCGGATACCTCCGCCTGCTATCCGCGCCCGGCGCTGGTGAAGAACATTGTGCTGGTGGATACTTCGGATGTGGATTCGGACGGCTATATGCGCCGCATCGGTCATATCGACCTGCTCGACATCGCCGATCCGGACGGCAAGGCCATCGCCGGTCTGGCACCGGAAGAGGGCCCGTTCACCTTCCCGTTCTTCACCATCGAGGATGTGGTGCGGGTGGACGAGACTCACATTCTGGTCGCCAATGACAACAACCTGCCCTTCTCGGGCGGGCGCGAGATCGGCAAGGCCGCACATAACGAGTTCATCCTGCTCTCGGTACCGGAGCTGCTGGCGGCGGAATGAGACCGAAAGGGGTGGGCAGATTGCCCACCCTGCCGGGTTTGAACAGTGCTCTGGCGCGAAGTAGGGTGGGCAATCTGCCCACCCGTCGCTCATGGAGAGATCAGGCGTAGCGCTTG
The DNA here is from genome assembly GCF_001975705.1 of Salipiger abyssi. Lineage (NCBI taxonomy): Bacteria > Pseudomonadati > Pseudomonadota > Alphaproteobacteria > Rhodobacterales > Roseobacteraceae > Salipiger > Salipiger abyssi. The sequence continues at coordinate 1,581,140 of NZ_CP015093.1, read as the reverse complement.
ATCTCACCGGATTTCAGCCGCGAACTGTAGCTCGTCAGCTCGTCCTTCACGATCGGCATCAGGAAGTAGAGCCCGATGATATTGATCAGCGCCATGGCGAAGATCGAGGCATCCGAGAAGTCGATGACAGGCCCGAGATTCATCGCCGCCCCGATGATCACGAAGATGCAGAACAGCACCTTGAAGCTCAGCTCCTGCGCCTTGCCCTCGCCGAACATGTAGGTCCAGGCCTTGAGCCCGTAATAGCTCCACGAGATCATCGTCGAGAAGGCGAAGAGGATCACCGCGATGGCCAGCATGTAAGGGAACCAGGACAGCGCCGAACCAAAGGCCGCCGAGGTCAGTGCCACGCCCGACACGTCGCCCACGGTTTCCACCCGGCCCAGTTCGGCGTTCCAGATGTAATTGCCGGTCTCCGGGTCGATCTGCATCACCCCGGTGATGATGATCACCAGCGCTGTCATGGTGCAGATCACCACCGTGTCGATAAGGGGCTCCAGCAGCGACACGAAGCCTTCGGTGATCGGCTCCTTGGTCTTGACCGCCGAATGCGCGATGGCCGCCGAGCCGACGCCCGCCTCGTTCGAGAAGGCCGCCCGCTTGAAGCCCTGGATCAGCGCCCCGACCAGCCCGCCGGCCACGCCCGCGCCGGTGAAGGCACCGTCAAAGATCTGACCGAAGGCCCAGCCGATCTGGTCGGCATTCATCAGGATCACGATCAGCGCCGTGCCGACATAGAGCACGCCCATGAAGGGCACGATCTTTTCCGTCACCTGCGCGATGCTCTTCAGCCCGCCGATGATCACCGCAAAGACGATGGCGGCAAAGATCACACCGGTGATCCAGCCGGGATAGTCGCCGGTGATATTGGTGATCTGCGCATGCGCCTGATTGGCCTGGAACATGTTGCCGCCGCCGAGCGCACCAAAGACGCAGAAGATCGAAAAGATGATCGCCAGCACCTTGCCAAGCCCGGCAAAGCCGCGCTGTTCCATGCCCTTGTTGAGGTAATACATCGGCCCGCCCGAGACCGAGCCGTCTTCGTATTCGTTGCGGAACTTCACGCCGAGCGTGCATTCGGTGAATTTCGACGCCATACCCATCAGACCCGCGAGGATCATCCAGAAGGTGGCGCCGGGCCCGCCGATGGAGACGGCCACCGCGACGCCCGCGATATTGCCGAGCCCCACCGTGCCCGAAAGCGCCGTGGCCAGCGCCTGGAAATGGCTGACCTCGCCGGCATCTTCCGGGTCGGAATACTTGCCCGAGACCAGCGCGATGGAATGCGGGAAGGCGCGGAACTGCACGAAGGCGAAATAGAGGGTGAAGATCGTCGCTGCGATCACCAGCCAGAGCACGATCCATGGAAAGGAGGTGCCGGGGAAAGGTGAGAAGATGAAGCTCACGAAGGGGCCGGTGACGGCGCCGACGACATTGTTGATGGTCTCGTCGATGGATTGCGCCTGCGCGGCGGCGCCCGAAAGCGCAAAGCCGGACGCCAGGGCCAGGGTTTTTCGATCAAACATTCCGGTACTCTCCTACGCTCAGGGGACGATGACGGTGGGGACGGGGGCGATCTGGGCAAGCCCCAGCGGCACCGAGCCGAACACCCGCGCCGCCATGGCATTGGCGCCGGAACGGCCCACGAAGATCACCGAGGCCCCGGCCTTCTTGGTCTCTTCCACGATCAGCTCGACCACCTGGCCGTAGCGGATGAGCCCGTCGGCGGTGACGCCCGCCGCCTCGCATTTGGCGAGCGCGGGGGCCATGACCGTCTCGTTGGCGCGCGCCAGTTCCTGTTTCCGGCGACCGTGCCGTTCTTCCAGCTCCTGCGGTGTGAGAAAGGAGTATGGCGACCATTCGAGGATATGGACGAGCAGCAATCTCGCCCCCTCCGCCTTGGCGCGCGCGATCGCGTAATCGAGCACACCGGGATCTTCCGGGTCGCCTTCATACGCAACGACGAATGTCTCTGAACTCATCTGGACTGTCCCCGTTTTTATTGTTCCCAGGCATTCCTCGGGCGCGATTGATGCCCGAAGAATGAATCAATGCTCCGCGATGCCCTGCGGGGCTGTCACGAAAATTTTGCAAATTCGGCTGAAATTGGCGGTTTTGGCTGCGGGTTTTGCTCTGGTCGGCGAAAAAATGGCGAGAATTAGCTCTTTTTATCCTGAACCGCGGCGGTAAAGTGCCTGTGATCGCGGGGGATGGACGCCTGCGTGGCAACGGTGCGGGCGGCTGCCCGCGGGAATTGGGAGAACGGACAAATGGGCAAGAGAGACGAGCTGATCGCGAAATACGCCGAGGATCTGCGCGGCAAGTGCGGCATGGAGCCGGATATGGACCTGCTGACCAAGGTGACCATCGGCTGCGGTCCGGCGATCTACAATGACGACGCCTCCACCGTCGCCGCCACGCAGGAAGGCGAGCTCGAAACGGTCAAGACCAACTTCCTGATGAAAAAGCTGGGCCTCGCGGATGGGCCGGAGCTGATGGACGCGATCAATTCGGTGATCGAAACCTATGGCCGCTCCGAGCGCAATAAATACCGCGCCGTGGTGTATTACATGCTGGTGAAGCATTTCGGAAAAGAGTCGGTCTACGCCTGAACGGAATTGCCGAAACGATTGAAAACGCCCGGGATTAACCGGGCGTTTCTTTTTTGGCACCGCCTTTTAGGGATTTCCCTTTTGCGCGGGGCGCATCGCGGGACTATAAAGGGTGAATGGCCAGAACGGCCGGAACCGGATCGAACCGCGTGCTGTGTGGGAGCAGCGATGGGGTGAGAATGGGGTCCGGCACAGGCCGGGCCCCTCCAACCTTAAAGCGCAGTGCTCCGCCGGCTCTGCCAAGCTGCGTCAGGGATCGACCCCCGCCATTTCGCAGACGATGCGCCATTCCTCTTCGGTCACCGGCTGCACCGAAAGGCGCGCGCTGCGCACCAGCGCCATCTCCGACAGGCGCGGCTCGGATTTGATCCGGTCCAGCGTCACCGGGGTTTTCACCGGCATCACCGCCTTGATGTCCACGCATTCCCAGCGCGCATCGTCGGCCTTGCTGTCGGGATGCGCCTCGGCGATCACCTCGACGATGCCGACCACCGATTTTTCGGTTTGCGAGTGATAAAAGAACCCCCGGTCGCCCACCGCCATCTGACGCATGAAGTTCCGCGCCTGGTAGTTGCGGACGCCGTCCCATTCCTCGCCCGCATCGCCTTTGGCCACCTGGTCCTGCCAGGACCAGGCCGAGGGTTCGGATTTGAACAGCCAATAGGCCATCAGACGACCTTTTTCCACGCCGCCAGCTCGACGCTCTCAAAGAGCCCGGCCTTGGCATAGGGATCGTTTTCGGCCCAGCCCTGTGCCGCGTCCATATCGGCCACGTCGAGGATCACCAGGCTGCCGGCCATTTCGCCGGCATCGTCCAGAAGCGGGCCGGCCTGCGACACGACGCCGGTCGCCTTGATATAGGCAAGATGTTCTTCGCGGGTGTCCTTGCGGATCTGAAGCGCGCCGGGTTTGTCCTTGGCGATAAGAGCGACGAGCATGGTTATTCCTCCTTGAGCGGTCGTGAAAGCAGATCCTGCAACACCTCCGCCACCGTGGCGCGCTGTTCGACCAGCGCGGCGACGGCGGTGGAAATGGGCAGGGAGAGAGAGCGTTTTTGCGCAATCGCGGTGACCGCGCGGGCGGTGGCGGCGCCTTCGACGGTGACATTGGCGTCAAAGCTTTCGCCCCGCCCCAGCGCCTGGCCGAAGCGGTAGTTGCGCGAGAGTTCCGACGTGCAGGTCAGCGCCAGATCGCCGAGTCCCGAGAGCCCGGCCAGCGTTTCCGGCTGCGCGCCGTAATGCACCGCAAAGCGGGTCATCTCGGCAAAGCCGCGCGTCATCAGCGCGGCGCGGGCACTGTCGCCAAGACCCGCGCCGATGCAGGCGCCGCAGGCGATGGCCATGACGTTTTTCAGCGCGCCGCCAAGCTCGGCCCCGGCGACATCGGTGCTGCGGTAAAGCCGCAGGGATGGCGTGGAAAGCTGATGCTGCAACGCGTGCCCGATCTCGGCATCGGCGCAAGCGAGCGTCAGCGCGGTGGGCAGGCCGCGCGCGATATCGGCGGCAAAGCTGGGACCGGTGAGCACGGCGGGCACCGCCTGCGGTTTCGCCTCAGCGATCACACGCGAGGGGCCGGTGCCAGTGCCGAGGTCGATGCCCTTGCAGCAGGCGACAAGGCGCTGCCCGTTCAGCGGGGCGGAGATGTCGTGCAGCAGTGCGGAGAGCGTTTGCATGGGGACCGCGAGCAGCAGGGTCTGCGCCTGCGAAACCGTCTCTATTTCGGCGGAGATCGTGATTTCGCGCGGCAAAGCGATGCCCGGCAGGCGTGGCGCCTCGCGGGTGTCGCGCATCCGCGCCATGGTCCCGGCATTGCGGCCCCAGAGCGTCACGGCCTGCCCGGCAGAGGCCAGCGCGACGGCCAGCGCGGTGCCGAAGGCGCCGGCGCCGAGGATGGCGACGCTCATGCCTTGGCCCCCTTCTTGCCCGACCCGAGCAAAGGGGCGGCGGCGCGGTCGAGCGGCCAGCGCGGGCGGGCGGCGAGCGTCATGTCGGCGGTCTCGCCCGCCGCCAGAAGCTCGGATCCGGCATAGGCGATCATCGCGGCATTGTCGGTGCAGAGCGCCAGCGGCGGGGCGGTGAAGCGCACGCCGTCTTCGGCGCAAAGTGTCTCTAACACCGCCCGGATCGCCTTGTTCGCGGCGACGCCGCCGGCAATGGCAAAGGCGGGTGCGGCGGGGCTTTCGGCGAGATAGAGCGCCAGCGCGCGGCGGGTTTTCTCGCGCAACACGTCACGCACGGCGGCCTGGAACCCGGCGCAGAGATCGGCGCGGTCGGTCTCGTGCAGCCCGCCCTGTTCGGCCACCAGCTTGTCGCGGGTGCGCAGAAGCGCGGTCTTCAGGCCGGAAAAGCTCAGGTCGCAGCCGGGCCGGTCGAGCAGCGGGCGGGGGAAGGCAAAGCGTTTCTCATCGGCCTCTTTCGAGGCCTCTTCGACCGATGGCCCGCCCGGCTGCGGCAGGCCCAGGAGCCGCGCGGTCTTGTCGAAGGCCTCGCCCGGCGCGTCGTCGATGGTGCCGCCGAGCCGGGTGAACTCCTGCGGCCCGCGCGCGATCAGGAACTGGCAATGCCCGCCGGAGACCAGCAGCATGAGATAGGGATAGGCCAGCCCGTCGGTGAGGCGCGGCGTCAGCGCGTGGCCGGCAAGGTGGTTCACCCCCAGCAGCGGCTTGCCCAGCCCCGTCGCCAGCCCCTTGGCCAGCATCACGCCCGACAGCACCCCGCCGATCAGCCCCGGCCCGGCGGTCACCGCCACCGCGTCGAGATCGGCCAGCGCGACGCCGGCGCGCGACACGGCCTCCTCCACCGCGAGGTCGAGCTTTTCCGCATGGGCGCGGGCGGCGATCTCGGGCACCACGCCGCCGAACGCCGCGTGCAGCTCGGTCTGGCCCATGACCACCGAGGACAGGATCTCGCGCCCGCGCAGCACCGCGGCGGCGGTGTCGTCGCAGCTGCTTTCCAGCCCGAGGATGAGGGGATCCGGCATCGGCACGTCCGTTGCAAAGCGTTCCCCATGCAGCTACCACCTGCGCAATCACCCCACAATCCCGGAGCGTCCATGGCCCCGCCCCCGCCGATCCTGCTGCTGACCCGCCCCGAGCCGGCGTCGCGGCGGTTTCTGGCGGAGATCGAGGCGAAGGGGGTCACGGGCTTCGAGACGGTGATCAGCCCGCTCATCGGGATCGAGACCACCGGGCCGCTGCCGGAGATGGCCGGCATCCGGGGCGCGATCTTTACCTCGGCCAATGGCGTGCGCGCCTATCGTGCGCTTGGCGGGCCGGTGCTGCCGCTCTGTTACACCGTGGGCGAGACCACGGCGCGCGCGGCGGCGGAGGCCGGGTTTGCGCCGAAAAGCGCCGGCGGCAATGCCGGCGATCTGGTCGCGATGATCGCGGCGGAGGCGCCGGAGGGCCCGCTGCTGCATCTGCGCGGGACCCATTCGCGCGGGCAGGTGGCCGAGCGGCTGTGCCAGACGGGTGTGGCAACGCGCGAGGCGGTGATCTACGATCAGCCTGCACAGGAATTGAGCGCAGAGGCCCGCGCGGCCCTCGATGGCGAGAGCCCGGTGATTCTTCCCCTTTTCTCCACGCGCAGCGCAGCCCAGTTTGCCAAGGCACCGCCGGGCCGCGCGCCGCTTATCGTCGCAGCGATGAGCGGGGATGTGTCAGCGGCGCTAGAGGCGCTATATGTGACTCGATTGGAAATTCCGGCGCGACCGGACGCGGCGCATATGCGCGCGGTCGTGATTGGTTTACTCAGAGACGGCGGGGCGCTTGTGCAGCCTCACGGGTCTGTGAAAGGTTAGACAGGCACGGCAACGTGCCGGGCAAGAATTTGAAAGGGTGGAGCGTGGCCGACGAGAAAAAGCCAGTGGACGGCACCGAGGACAACGCCGAGACGGACGCGGCGAAGAGCCCCGAAACCGAGCTGACACCGGAGACGGTGCCGGACGCGGTGGTGACCGAAGAGGGCGAGAGCGACGCCCGGGACACCAGCGACGCGCCCGGCGAGGATGAGGATACGGTCGCGGACGGTCAGACCGACGAGACGGCGGAAACGCCGGATGACGCCGGCGAGGCGGAAAAGGCCGAAGGCGACGGGACGACAGACGAGACCGTCGACGAGGACGACCAGATCCATTCGGTTGGCGAGGCGGTGGTGCTCGACGAAGAGACCGAAGAGGCCCGGCCCGATCCGGAACCGGAACCCGCTGCGGCGGAATCGGCGCCACCCCCTGCGCCTGTGGTTCAGGAGAAGGTGGTCGAGCGCAAGGGCGGCTTTTTCCCGATGCTGCTGGGCGGCGTGGTCGCCGCTGCGCTGGGCTATGGCGTCTCCGCCTATCAGAGCGGCACGCTGCCGTTCCTGAGCCCTGCCGAGGAGGACACGTTTGAGGCCGACACCCAGGCCGCGCTCGACAGTCAGGCCAGCGAGATCGAGGCGCTGAAGGGCTCCGTCCAGGCGGCGAATGACGCGGTCGCCGGCGTCGACCTGTCGGGGCTGGAAAGCTCGGTCTCCGATCTTGGCGCGCGGCTCGACAGCGTCGCGGGCGACATCGAGGGGCTGTCTGGCCGGATCGGTACGCTCGACACCCGGCTCGAAGAGATGGAAAAGCGCCCGGTGGCCGAGACCGTGCCGCCCGAGGCCATCGCCGCCTATGAGCGCGAGCTGGAAAGCGTCCGCGAGGCCATTGCCACGCAGCGTCAGGAGGTCGAGGAGATGACCCGTCAGGCGCTGGAGGCCGAGTCCAATGCCGAGGATCAGGCGGCGCTGTCGCAGGCCCGCGCGGCGCTCTCCACCGTTATGTCGGCGCTGACCGACGGCGCGCCCTATGCCGATGCGCTGGCCGAGATCGAGGCGAACGGCACGGCGATCCCCGAGGCGCTGAGCGCCCCCGCCGCCGATGGTGTGCCGACGCTCGCCGCGCTGACCGAAGCCTATCCGCCCGCCGCCCGCGAGGCGCTTTCGGCGGCCCGGCGGAGCGAGGCGCAGGAGGAGAGCGGCACGGGCCGTTTCGCCACCTTCCTCGCCGACCAGCTTGGCGCGCGCTCGGTCACCGCGCGCGAGGGCGACAGCCCCGACGCGGTGCTGTCGCGGGCCGAGGCGGCGCTGCGCGGCGGCGATCTCGGTCAGACCCTGACCGAGCTGGAGGCCCTGCCGGAAGAGGCCAGGGCGCCGCTTTCGGACTGGATCGCCGCGGCCACGGCCCGGCGCGACGCTGTTGCCGCGGCCGAGACCGTGGCGCAGGATTTGAACAAGGAATAAGGGTCGCAACATGCTTTGGTCACTTCTGAAGATCACTCTCTTCGTCGCCGTGGTGGCGGCCCTGACCCTTGGCGCCGGCTACATCATGGAAAGCTCCGGCGGCATCCAGATCACCGCCGGCGGCTACGAGTTCAACCTCGGGCCGCTGCAATCGGTGATCGGCGTGATCGTGCTGATCGTCCTGCTCTATGTGGTGTTCAAGCTGGTCTCGCTGCTGATCGCGGTGCTGAAATTCATCAATGGCGACGACACGGCGCTGTCGCGCTATTTCGACCGCAACCGTGAGCGCAAGGGCTATCAGGCGCTCTCCGAGGGGCTGCTGGCGCTGGCCTCGGGCGAGGGCAAGCTGGCCATGGCCAAGGCGCAGAAGGCTGACCGCTATCTGCACAAGCCCGCGCTCACCAACCTGCTGACCGCGCAGGCTGCCGAGATGACCGGCGACACCCGCAAGGCGGAAGAGGTCTACAAGCGGCTCATCACCAATGACGAGACGCGCTTTGTCGGCATCCGGGGCATGATGAAGCAGAAGCTCGCCAAGGGCGACACCGAGACGGCGCTGAAACTCGCCGAGCGGGCCTTTGCGCTGAAGCCCAAACACCCAGAGATCCAGGACACGCTGCTGCGGCTCCAGGCAGAGAAACACGACTGGCGCGGCGCGCGTCAGACGCTTTCCGCCAAGCTCAAGCATGGGGCCCTGCCGCGCGATGTCTACAAGCGGCGCGACGCGGTGCTGGCGCTGAGCCAGGCCAAGGACATCCTCGCCGAGGACAAGCCCATCGAGGCCCGCGAGGCGGCCATCGCCTCGGCCAAGGGCTCGCCGGATCTGATCCCGGCGGCGTCGATGGCGGCGCGCTCCTATATCGCGCAGCAGCGGCCCAAGCTGGCGGTGCGCCTTCTGAAAAAGGCCTGGAGCGTACAGCCGCATCCCGATCTCGCCGCCGCCTTTGCCGAGATCGCGCCGGAGGAAACCCCGGTGGAGCGGCTCAAGCGTTTCCGCACGCTGACCTCGATCAAGCCCGAGCACCGCGAAACCCGGCTGCTGCGCGCCGAGCTGGCGCTGGCGGCGGAGGATTTCCCCGAGGCGCGCCGCGCGGTGGGCGATCTGGTCGAGAAGGAGCCCGATGCGCGGGTGTTGACCGTCATGGCGGCGATTGCCCGCGGCGAGGGTGCCGGCGAGGCCGAGGTGCGCGGCTGGCTGGCCAAGGCGCTGGTGGCGCCGCGCGGCCCGCAATGGGTTTGTGACAACTGTCATCAGATCCACGGCGAGTGGATGCCGGTCTGCGACAATTGCGGCGGCTTCGACACGCTGAGCTGGACCGTGCCGCCGCAATCGGATGCCGCCCCTCCGGGCGCCGAGATGCTGCCGCTGATCGTCGGCGCCATCGAGGACAAATCCGAGGAGGAAGCCGCGGCACAAGAAGCCGAAGCCGCCCCCGAGGTGCTCGACCCCAACCCGCCGACCGAGGCGGGAGAGGTCGCCGCCGAAGCCACGCAGCCGCCGGTGGAAGATGCCGAGGAGGTCGCGGACGAGCCTGCGAAAGAGGGGGCAAAATAGCCCTTTCCTACGGGCGGCCCCGGTGCTAAGAGGCCGCCCACCAGTGCCGGTGTAGCTCAGCTGGTAGAGCACGTCATTCGTAATGATGGGGTCGTAGGTTCGAGTCCTATCACCGGCACCACCCACCTTGAAAGCAAGTGGCCATGCGGCAGCACCCATGCGGGGCGATTGCCGCGTGGGTGGACAGAACGGGGTTTATGCCAGAGACCCCGCGCCAAAAAACGCATCTCCGGATATTGCTGCTGTGCAACCGAACCTTGCCGGACCTTGCTGCGGCACTGTGTCGAATTTGATGGCAGTTGCGTAAATTGACCGCGCGGAGGGGATGGCAACGCCGGCGCGCCGAGACGCGGGCCCGGAGCGCTTGACATTATATGAGCGCGATTTCACGCTTTCAGTGCAAATCCCTCGAAACTCAGAATTTATCGCCGGTCGCTCGGGAACAAACATCTGCGCAAATCCATATGGCATCGAGCGACGACTTTGGACGCGTTCCAGTTCCCTCCGGCAATAGGGGCATCAAAATGAATTTCATGCGTATATATTCCGGCGCCTTGCGGAGGATATCCGGAAAACTGGCCGATCTTCGTTACGGAAGATATCTGGAAAAGCACGGATCGCTCAGGATCGGGCCGGGCGTCGCGTTCAAGTCGTTCATCGGGCTGGCGGGCCGGGAGGGCAAAGAGCTCAGGTTGATTGCCCATGGCGGGAACTGGATCGGCGCGGGGACGGTCCTACAGGGCAGCGGAGCGATCACTCTGGGCGCGAATTCCTTCTTTGGCGAGCGCTGCGTTATCGGCTGCAACGAGCGGATCGATATCGGTCGCGATGTTCTGGTGGCGCAGCATGTGACCATCCGGGACACGGACCACAGCTTTGAAAGGACTGACATTCCGATCAACAAGCAGGGAATCTCGACCGCTGCGGTGGTGATCGGAGACGATGTCTGGCTCGGTCATGGCGCGGTGATCCTCAAGGGCGTCACCATCGGCAAGGGGGCCATCGTCGCGGCGGGCGCGGTGGTGAACCGCGATGTCGGCGACTACGACATCGTTGGCGGCGTCCCGGCGCGCCGGATCGGATCCCGCCTTTCGCAAGATGAGGGGCCAGCGGCGGCGCCGGCCTGATGCGGTCACGCTCATCGGCGCGGGCAGATTGCGCCCTGCGCTTTTCCCGATGGCCGGGGGGATTGCAACAAAACCGTCTTCGCGCTTGCGTATGATCGGCCCGTCCGTTCAGGCTTGGCAAGCAGTCCGGAGCGGACGGCAGCAGGGAGCAACGTTGATTTTTTCGGCGCTGCGGCGAAGGAAGGGTCTTTCTGGATGACGGCAGCCGGATCTGCCCTTGAAACCTCCACGATGGCGGAGCCTATTCTGTGATCCGAGGCCGACGCATCAGCTCTGCTCCCGTTTATAGACACAGCCCATGCCGGATCTTTCGAAACGAGAAGGTCGCTGGAGGTCATTATGGTAAGACAATTTAAATACGCAAAATCAACACATGCACCACTTTCCAAGAACGCCCTGCACAAGTTTGCGGCCAAGCACGCCATCGGTCTGTTCAACATCGCAAGCGTATATACCTACATCCCGAAAAACGTCTGCTCGACATTTCGCTACAGCGCGGCGATTTCGAACGGCGTATTGAGGGAAGGCGACGATCCGAACTGGATTCACAAGAACAACGAGACATTCAATCCGACGCTGGAATATCTGGTGACGGCGGCCTACACCTTCACCGTGCTGCGCTGCCCCTACCGCCGGATCGCCTCCGCCTTCCTGAACAAGGTCGTCGATACCGAGATTGGTCCGAAATACACGCTGCCGATCTCCTTTGCCGGGCGGGTGAAGCGGAAGGTCGTCAAGGACGAGTATTACAAGGATCTGAGCTTCAAGGAGTTCTGCAAGATCCTGAAGGGCCTGGAGCACGCGGAGTTCGAGAAGCACTGGCGTCCGCAGACCTATTTCCTGCTCTACGAGGACTATGACGACTATTTCTGCGTCGAAGACCTTGGCACGGCGGTGGTCAAGCTGGCCGAGGTCGGATTTGCCGTTCATGACACGAGAAAGCACCTCAAGCACGATACGTCGCATTACGAGAAGGCGGGCGGGGCGTTTTCGGAGACGAATGTGGGCGAGATCCGCGAGATGAAGGCCGGCGGAAGTCTGCCGAGCTACGAATCGCTGTTCGACGATGAGACAAAGGCGCTGATCGACGGGATCTACAAAGACGATCTCGATCTGTACGACGCGCATTTCGCGCCGGATCTGAAGCTTTTTCACTGAGGCACGCAGGCCGCGATCCCGGGTGCGTCGCACCGGCGGGGAGGTAGAGATCGCCCGATTGTTGCGCGCCGCATCGCCCGGGGGGTTGCGCGTTTTCCGCGTTGCGGCGACAACGGGGCGCAAAGGCTGATTTCGATACCAATTCTGTTCAGGAGAGACGCCCATGGCTCCCAAATTCGGCACCAGCGGTCTGCGTGGCCTTGTCACCGAGCTGACCCCCGATCTGGTCGCGGATTACACGCGCGCCTTTCTGAGCGCCTGTCCGCATGGCGGCGCGGTGCATGTGGGCTGGGATCTGCGGCCCTCGTCGCCGGAGATCGCCGAGGTGGTGATGGAGACCGCGCAGGCGCAGGGTCTGCCGGTCCATTGCTGCGGCGCGCTGCCCACCCCGGCGCTGGCGCTGGCCGCGATGCAAGCCGGACACGCGGCGATCATGATCACCGGGAGCCACATCCCCGCCGACCGCAACGGGCTGAAATTCTATGTGCCCGAAGGCGAGATCTCCAAGGAGGACGAGGCGCGGATCCTCTCCGCGCTGGGGCAGGGCTCCGCTGGCGCCTCGGCGCCGCGCAACGACACGCCCGGGGCGGTCGGGGCCTATGCGCAGCGCTATGTCGATGCTTATGGCAGCGCGGCGCTCGCGGGGCTGCGCATCGGGGTCTATCAGCACAGCTCCGTCGCGCGCGACGTGATGGTGCAGGTAATCGAGGCGCTGGGGGCCGAGACCGTGGCGCTTGCCCGGTCCGAGACCTTCATTCCGGTGGACACCGAGGCGCTCGACCCGGAAACCCGCGCCATGCTGGGTGGCTGGTGCAGCGATAACGGTCTCGATGCGGTGATCTCCACCGATGGCGATGCCGACCGGCCGATGGTGGCGGATGCCAGCGGCGCGGTGGTGCCGGGCGATGTGCTGGGGGCGCTCACCGCGCGCGAACTGGGCGCGGCGGTGGTCTGTACCCCGGTTAATTCGAACACGATGGTGCATGAGCTGGGCTTTGGTGCCGTCCGCTCCACGCGCATCGGCTCGCCCTTCGTGATCGCGGCGATGGAAGAGGCGCTTGCGTCGGACAGCGCTGCGCGGGTCGTCGGCTATGAGGCCAATGGCGGGTTCCTGCTGGGCTTCACCGCCTCCGCGCCGGCGGGCATGCTGGCGCCGCTGATGACACGGGACTGCCTGCTGCCGATCCTCGCGCCGCTCGCCGCCGCGCGGGCGGCGGGCGTGTCGCTGGCCGAACTGGTGGCGAGCCTGCCGCAGCGCTTCACCGCCGCCGACCGCATCCAGGGCATCGAGCCCGAGGTGGCGCGGGCCTTCCTTGCGAAGCTGACGGAGTCGGCAGAGGCGCGGAGCGCGTTTTTCGAGGATACCGGCCCAGAGACCGGTATCGACGTGACCGACGGGTTGCGTGTGAATTTCGAGAGCGGCGATGTGGTGCATCTGCGCCCCTCCGGCAACGCGCCGGAATTCCGCTGCTATGCCGAGGCCGACAGTGCCGCGCGCGCCGAGGCGCTGATGCGCGGGCACCTGGAACGGCTAGGCAAAGAGCTCATCGAGTAGGTCGGTCCGGCCCTTGGTCAGATCGTCGATGCCGCGCAGCCCGTGCAGCAGCGGCGCCAGCCGGTCGATCGGCACCATGTTGGGCCCGTCGGAGGGCGCGTTGTCCGGGTCTTCATGGGTTTCGATGAAGACCGCCGCACAGCCCACCGCGACGGCCGCGCGTGCCAGCGGCTCGACAAACTGACGCTGCCCGCCGGTCGAGGTGCCCTGTCCGCCGGGAAGCTGCACCGAATGGGTGGCGTCGAACACCACCGGGTAGCCGGTCTCGGCCATGATCGGCAGCGAGCGCATGTCGCTCACCAGCATATTGTAGCCAAAGCTCGCGCCGCGTTCGCAGAGCAGGAGGCGCCGGTTTCCGGTCGAGGCGATCTTGTCGGCGACATTGCTCATGTCCCACGGGGCGAGGAACTGGCCCTTCTTGACGTTGATCGCGGCGCCGGTCTCGCCCGCTGCAAGCAGCAGATCGGTCTGGCGCGACAGGAAGGCGGGGATTTGCAGGATGTCCACCGCCTCGGCCACGGTCGCGCATTGCGCGGCCTCGTGCACATCGGTCAGCACCGGCACCGAGAATTCGCTGCCGATGCGCGACAGGATCTCAAGCCCGGCCTCCATCCCGAGACCGCGCTTGCCCGAGAGCGACGAGCGGTTGGCCTTGTCGAAGCTGCCCTTGAAGATCCAGGGCGTCTCGGCCAGCTCGGCGGCGGCGGCGATCTTTTCCGCCAGCATCCGCGCATGATCGAGGCTTTCGAGCTGGCAGGGCCCGGCAATCAGCGCAAAGGGCGCGTCGTTGGAAATGGTGATGTCGCGAACCTGAACCTCGGTCATGCGATGCCCTCCTTTTGCAATACCGACTCGATGCGGGCGACATCCACGGGGTTGTTGAGTTCCCAGAACACCCGGCCGCGCGCCTCAACCGGCACGCAGGTCACCGGTACGCCGTTTTCGAGAAAGCGAAGCTGCTCCAGCCCCTCGGCCTTTTCCAGCGGCCCCTCGGCCCAGCCGGCATAGCGGCGCAGCGCCTCCGGGCGATAGCCGTAGACGCCGACATGGTGCCAGACCTCGGGCGGGGATTCGAGATCGCCCACATAGGGCAGCACTTCCTTGGAGAAATAGAGCGCGCTGCCATCGCCGCGCATCACAGCGGTGGTGCCGCCGACGCGGCCCTGCTGGCGGTCGGTGACGAAATGCACCAGCGTCTCGCGGTCGGTGCGCAGCACCGGTGTCGCCATCTCGACCGCCGGGTCGCGCATGCGCTCGATCAGCGCCTCGACGAACCAGGGCGGGGTCAGCGGCGCGTCGCCCTGAAGGTTGATCACCGTTTCGGGCGGGGAGGCAAGCTGCGCCACACCCTCGGCGCAGCGCTCGGTGCCGTTGCGCGCCTCGGACGAGGTCATCAGAACCTCGGCGCCGAAACCGCGCGCCGCCTCGGCGATGCGGTCGTCATCGGTGAGCACATAGACCGCATCGGCGCCCTTGACGGTCTTGGCCGCCTCCCAGGCGCGCTGGATCAGGGTCTTTTTCTCGCCCGTGGCGCCGGTCAGCGCGACCAGCGGCTTGCCGGGATAGCGGCTCGAGGCGTAGCGGGCGGGGATGAAGACGACCGCGCTCATGCCACACCTGCCCGCAGCGCGTCGTGGATATGCACGAGGCCGACCAGCGTGCCGTCGTCCTCGACCGCGAAGAGCGAGGAGATCTTGCCGGCATTCATCACGCCGAGCGCTTCGGTCAGCAGCGCGTCGGGCGAGACGCTGCGCGGGTTGCGGGTGGCGACAGCGCCGGCGGTGCGGGTCATGAGCCCCTCCAGGTTGCGGCGAAGGTCGCCGTCGGTGATCACGCCGATAAGCTTGCCGTCCTCGACCAGCGCGGCGACGCCAAAGCCTTTCTGCGACATCACCACCAGCGTCTCGCCCATCGGCGTATCGGGGGCGACGACGGGCAGCTCTTCGCCCCGGTGCATGACCGCCGAGACCCGCAGAAGCTGCGCGCCGAGCGTGCCGCCGGGGTGGAAGGCGAGGAAGTTCTCGCGGTCGAAGCCGCGCTTCTGCATCAGCGCCACGGCCAGCGCATCCCCCAGCGCCATGGCCATGGTGGTCGAGGTGGTGGGCGCCATGCCGATGGCGCAGGCCTCGGGCGCGTCGGGCATCAGCAGCACATGATCGGCCGAGCGTGCCAGCGTGCTTTCGGCGCGGCGCGTCATGGCGATCATCGGGATCGCAAAGCGCGCGCAATGGGCGATCATGTCGGCCAGCTCGCGGGTCTCGCCGGAATTGGAGATCAGTATCACCACATCCTCGGTGGTGATCATGCCGAGATCGCCATGGCTCGCCTCGCCCGGATGCACCACCTGCGCCGGCGCGCCGGTCGAGGCCAGCGTCGCGGCGATCTTGCCCGCCACATGGCCGGACTTTCCCATGCCCGAGACGATGATACGTCCGTTGATATGCAGCAGCAGCGTGATGACATCGTCGAAGGCGACCGGCAGCTCGTCGGCAAGCCGGGTCAGCGCGGAGGACTCTGTCGCGAGCACGGTGCGGGCAATGTCGGAAGGCGTCTGGGTCATCGGGGCTACCGTTCTGAACGTATTGCCTGTTACCCCGCCAGAGCGGCGCTGTCCAACGGGCTCTCCTGACGACCGGGATGATCGCCTGTGAGGGGCGCTTCGCTGCTGTGGGCGACATAGCTGACAGCTTATGATTGCACCTCTTGCTTAGCCCATCCTCGCAGAGTTGAACCTCGGCCTCTCAAAAAGTACACGATCTGTTAACCTTGTGCTATCACTGCAACATTTTCATCATCGATACCTTGTGGCGGCAGAATCGTGCCACCTGCGCTAGGCAGTTTCCGTGCCGTCTGGTAAAGCTTCTTTCATAATAAAAAACGAGTAGGGTATTCGGGCACATGGGAACGGGCTTTCGGGGCACGTTCGTCATTTCCTGGTTGCAGACGAGTATAGATGGGCTTGAGGCCGCGCCTCTGTCATCCCTTCATCCGGGGGTGGCGTGGTCGTGGCGCGGCGAGGTCGTTCGGGTGGACGGCCCTTCAGGGCTCCTGGAACTGCAACAGGCCGATGGCGACACGAATGTCCGCCTGCGGGCGGCGCATATGGTGCGGCGCTTGATAGGCGCGGCGGTCAAGAACACGACGCAGCTCGACGAGGTCGATGCGGCGCATCCGATGTCGGACACCACCTTCGTGGCGACCGACGGCACACAGAGCTATACGGTCACGGTTATCGAGGTCGATGGGGCGGCGCGACCGCTGCTGATGTTCCTCGATGAGATCCCTCCCGCGGGCGTCGATCTCTGGGTTGTGCATGCCACCCTGTCGCCTTCGGTCAAGCATGCGAATGCGGAACAGACGGGTGGTGTGATCTGTTTTACGCCGGGCACCAGCATTCTCACCCCGGGCGGACCGGTCCCGGTGGAAACCCTGCGCGAGGGCGACAGAGTGCAGACGCGCGACAATGGCGCGCAGGAGGTGCAGTGGATCGGCAGCCGCCGGATGAGCGGCGCGCGGCTCTTTGCGATGCCGATGCTGCGACCGATCCGGTTCCGCGCGGGTGCGCTGGGGCTGGAGCATCCCCATGCCGACTTCCTCGTCTCACCCGAACATCGCATGCTGCTGACCGGGCCGGTGGCGCAGGCGCTGTTCAACACGCCGGAGGTGTTGGTCGCCGCCAGGGATCTGGTCAATGGCGAGACGGTGCAGCGCGATCTGGCGGTGCGCGAGGTGACCTATATCCACCTGATGCTGCCGCGCCACGAGGTGCTGTTCGCCAATGGCGTCGGCACCGAGAGCTTCCACCCCTCGAACACGGCGCTTTCCACGATCAGCGAGCATGACCGGGCGCGGCTGCTTCACATGATGCCGCGGATCAAGGACGATCCGCACAGCTATGGCGCCTATGCCCGTCGCAACCTGTCGACCTCGGAGGCAGCGATCCTGATGCACGAGGCGGCCTGAGGCGGCCAAAACGCGTGAGGTGGTGGGCAGAATTGCCCACCCTACGCGGGCACAGGACGTCGCGTTATTCGCGAATCTCGTCGGGGGCCACACCCCAGAGCGCGGTTTTCCGGGCCCAGCCGTCATAGCCACCGGCGCTCAGCTCGCACCAGTCCTCGATACAGTCGCCAAGTCGCGCGATCACGCCCAGCGCCAGCTTGGCGGTCACCGGCATGCCGTCGCCGGCGCGGCTGTGCAGCTCCAGCATGTCCTGCTCGACCAGCACCGTGCGCACCCCCGACAGCAGCGAGTAATGCACCCAGCCGCCGGCGCCGTCGGCATCGCGCACACGGCGCCAGTGGCCATGCTCGGCGATGATCTCCAGCGGCATGTCGCGACGCTTGTAGATCCAGTCGATGCGGTGGGTGAGAGAGGGGCCGCGGCGTACATTGCCCTCGCTGGCCTTGAGCGAAACATAGCGTGGAAGCGGAAGGTTGGTGACCGGCCCGCGCTCGTCGGTGGCGCCCGCGGCGCCGCCCGCCAGAAGGGCCGCAACCAGCCCCGCGATCAAAGCGGATTTGCTCATTTCGATGTCCTGCCCGCGTTTTTTCCGCAGGGTTCTTGTGCCCCGCACGCTCATAAGACACTGTGCCATTCAGGACGAGCGATGGAAAGGGAGGGAAGGCGCGCCATGCCTCAGAAACGCCTGAGTGTTGTCGTGACGCGACGCTTGCCGGAAGCGGTCGAAACCCGGCTCAGCGAGCTGTTCGACGTGACCCTGCGCGAGGACGACACGCCGATGACCCGTGCCCAGCTGGCCGAGGCCATGGCGGAGGCCGATGTGCTGGTGCCGACGATCACCGACCAGATCGACGCCGGCCTGATCGGCCAGGCGGGCGAGCGGCTCAAGCTCATCGCGAATTACGGTGCCGGGATCGACCATATCGATGTCGAAACCGCCCGGCGGCGCGGCATCCTCGTCTCGAACACGCCCGGCGTGATGACCGACGACACCGCTGACATGGTGATGGCGCTGATGCTCGGCGTGACCCGGCGGATTCAGGAAGGCCTGCTGGTGATGCAGGCCGGCGAATGGCAGGGCTGGGCGCCGACCGCCTTTCTCGGCACCCGGCTGGGCGGCAAGCGGCTGGGCATCCTCGGCATGGGCCGCATCGGTCAGGCGGTGGCGAAACGCGCCCAAGCCTTCGGCATGCAGATCCATTACCACAACCGCCGCCGCCTGCGTCCGGAGATTGAGGACTCGCTTGAGGCGACCTGGTGGGAAAGCCTCGACCAGATGGTCGCGCGAATGGACGTGATCTCGGTCAACTGCCCGCACACGCCCTCGACCTTCCATCTGCTCAACGCGCGGCGGCTGCGGCTGCTGAAGCCCTCCGCCGTGATCGTCAACACCTCGCGCGGCGAGGTGATCGACGAGAGCGCGCTGACGCGGATGCTGAAGGCGGGCGAGATCGCCGGGGCGGGGCTCGACGTCTATCAGCACGGCATCAAGGGCAATCCGGATCTGGTGAACATGCCCAATGTGGTGATGCTGCCGCATATGGGCTCGGCCACGATCGAGGGCCGGATCGAGATGGGCGAAAAGGTGCTGTTGAACGTCAAGACCTTTGCCGACGGTCACCGCCCGCCGGATCAGGTTCTGCCGGCGATGCTGTAAGCGCGCGGGCGGTCAGATCCGCCCGAGCGCCGCGGCCCCGGCCATGAGCGCGGTCTCCAGCCGCCCCTGCCGGTGCAGACCGAGCTTTTGCCACCCGGCGAGCACACCCACCCCCTTGCGCCGGCGCAGCGCCGCGAAATCCTTCAGGATCGCGCGGTTCTCCTCGGTCAGCAGATGCTGATTGCGCTGGAGCGCGACGAGGTTGCGGGTGATCCAGTGATGATATTTCCCCTCCCAGATCGTCCCGAGCCTGGCATAGCGGGCGACCAGTCCGCGATTGCGGCCAAGCTGGTTCTCGTGGTGCTGGCGGTAGAATAGCGTCGGTTGCCGGTCATAGAGGATCGCGCCGCCCGCCCCGGCGATGAGCTGGTAGAACCACCAGTCGTGAAAGGCCGGCAGCGGATCGGTGCCGGCGGCGCGGGTCAGGGCGGCGGCGGCAGGTGACATCACCATGGTGTTGCCGCCGGCCACCGTCTGGATAAGCGCGTTGCGGAATGAGGGCGGGCGCGGCCAGAGCGGCGAGGTGCCCAGCGGTTTCTCCGGCTCCGCGCCGACCTCGGTGCGTGAGCAATAGAGCGCGGCGCGCGGGCCGACCGTTTCGAGCTGGTCGATGGCGCGGCGCAGCCGGTGCGGAAACCAGATATCGTCCTGGTCGCAGAAGGCGACCGTCCCGTCGGGCAATTCCGGATGACAGAGCAGCGACAGGAAATTCGCGGCGACGCCCCGGCGCGGCCCGTCGAACACCCGCACCGTCTGCGGAACAGACCGGGCGAAGGCGGCGAGGATATCGCGGGTACGATCGGTCGAGCCATCGTCGCCGACCCAGAGCTGCCAATCGCGATGGCTCTGCCGGGCGATTGACGCGAGCTGTTCGCCCAGATGCGCCTCGCCATTGCGCGTTCCCATCAAGATCGTGATCTGCGTCATGATTGCCCCGGCCAAAGACTGGCGTGCCGCTTTCTCCGCGCCGCCCGGGATCCGGACGGGCTTGCGCAGCGCCCTGTAAATACCTCTTTGCCGGCGACGTAAATCATGACGTGCCCGTTCGTCATTCAATCCTTGGCGGAAACGCGCCCGTTCAGCGCCGCGCGCTCCGTATGCGGCATCATCCTCCCGGTGCCGCGTTTCGGCAAGCCTGTTCTTGCGTCCGGCCTTTGCGCGACGCGCCCGGCGGTTTTTCCGAAAAGCCTACGGAGATGCCCCGGAAGCGCCGCTTTTGCATCCGCCAGCCCGACACTTCGCCGCCGCACCCTGCGGCAACGTACTGTCTTTTGGGCTGAAAATGTGGGTGTGTCACTGTGGACGACAATAATGATGAGGCGCGTGCAGACCAGCACGCCAACGAGGCGGCATTCGGTGCCGCAGATACGAAGACTGACGGGTTTTCCGTCTCCGAGACCGGTTCGATCCAGGCGTCGGGCTTTTCCGTCGCGGGAATTTCCTCCGAGAGCATGGCGCCAGAGCTCGATCTTTCCTTTGTCGATATGCAAGCGCAGGCCAGATGGATGGCCGCGCAATATGGCGATATGGTCGCGTCGGATGCGGGTATTGCGGCGACGCCCATGGGTGTCGCCGGCTGGTCCACGATGGATGGTTCCGATCTTCGCGACGCGGTCGCGGAGGCGTCTTTCGGCGATATGCTCTTTACCGGGCGCCGGATGGCGGGCCTCTCCTCGATGAAATGGGAAGGCGACGGCAGCGTTCGCAACCTGCGCAATGCGGCGGTCAGCCTCGGTCATTTCGTCGAGTTGGAGATTGCCGAGGATTTCGAGGAGGATTTTCTCGAAAACCCCGGTCCAAACGGCATTGATCTCCCGGTCTGGCGCCTGCCCGCCGAGGCGGGACTGTTCGACACGGGCGGCGGTGCGCTCGGGGTGGATCTTTATGGTCCGATGATGGTGACCGTGGTCAAGGGCGTGCCCTTTGTGGTCGGCGGAGATACGGCGGGCAATGCCTTTGCGACCCTGTCCTCCGGTGGACCGCATCCGCTTAGCGCGACCGATCGCCTTTTGCATGGAATAGACACCGGCGTCGATACGCAGGACATGGCCTATGGTGGCGCGCCGTCCTTGCAAGCCCAAGCTGCGGAAAGCGAGGCAATCCAGCCGGATACAGTGCATATGGCCATGCAGACCCTGGGTATTTTCGAAGACGAGGCCTCGGACAGCTTTCACTTCCGATCCGTTGAAGACCGCGCGCCGATGGTGGGAATCGCAGCATCGGCCGACCTGCTGGACGAGATGCCGAACGGCAACCCGATGGATGGTCACGCTCTCGCACACGCTCCACATCATGCCGATGATGTAGCCGCCCTGGAAGCCGCGTCACTCGACCTCGACTATCAGGTCATACAGCCGGATGCGGGCGATCTGCCCGCCTGAGCGCAATACCCTGCGCGCGCCGCGATTACGGCGCGCGCAGGAATCCGGGTTCAGCTGACATCCTTGTAGCTGATTTCCTTCACGTCGCCGCCGGTTTTGCTGCGGCGCACATGCAGGCGGTTGAGCGCATTCACATAGGCGCGGGCCGAAGCGACCACCGTGTCGGTATCCGCCGACTGGCCGGTGGCGATCTTGCCGTCCTCTTCCAGACGCACCGACACCGTGGCCTGCGCGTCGGTGCCCTCGGTCACCGCGTTCACCTGATACAGCTGGAGCCGCGCCTTGTTCGGGTAGAGCTTGCGCACCGCCTTGAAGGTCGCGTCCACCGGGCCATCGCCGAATTCGTCGGCGCTCATCTCCTGGCCGCCCACTTCCATCTCCAGCACCGCCTCGGCGGGGCCGCCGGTGCCGCAGATCACCTTGAGCGAGACGATTTCGAGATGGTTGGCCTGCTCGCCCGCCATGGTGGCGGTGACCAGCGCGAGGATGTCCTCGTCATAGACTTCCTTCTTGCGGTCGGCGAGCTCCTTGAACCGCACGAAGATGTCCTTGAGCTGGTTGTCGCCCACATCGACGCCGAGATCCTTGAGCTTGGCGCGCAGCGCGGCGCGGCCCGAATGCTTGCCCATCACGAGGTTGGTGGCCGAGAGACCCACATCCTCGGGGCGCATGATCTCGAAGGTTTCGGCGTTCTTGAGCATGCCGTCCTGGTGGATGCCGCTCTCATGCGCGAATGCGTTCTTGCCGACGATGGCCTTGTTGAACTGCACCGGGAAGCCCGACACGGTCGAGACGCGGCGCGAGATATGCATGATCTTTTTCGTGTCGATCTCGGTAAAGAACGGCATGATGTCGCCGCGCGTCTTGAGCGCCATGACGACCTCTTCGAGCGCGGTGTTGCCCGCCCGCTCGCCGAGCCCGTTGATCGTGCATTCGATCTGCCGCGCGCCGCCCTCGACGGCGGCCAGCGCGTTCGCCGTCGCCATGCCGAGGTCGTTGTGGCAGTGCGTCGCAAAGATGATCTCGTCGGCGCCGGGCACCGCCTCGATCAGCCGCTTGATGAGATCGGCGCTTTCGCGCGGCGCGGTATAGCCCACCGTATCGGGGATGTTGATCGTCGTGGCGCCGGCCTTGATGGCGATCTCGACCACGCGGCAGAGGTAATCCCATTCGGTCCGCGTCGCGTCCATCGGCGACCATTGCACATTGTCGCAAAGGTTGCGGGCGTGGGACACCGTCTCGTGGATGCGGTCGGCCATCTCGTCCATGGTGAGGTTGGGAATGGCGCGGTGCAGCGGCGAGGTGCCGATAAAGGTGTGGATGCGCGGGCGCGGCGCGTGTTTCACTGCCTCCCAGCAGCGGTCGATATCGGGGATCTGGGCGCGGGCGAGGCCGCAGATCACCGTCTCCTTGCTGCGCTCGGCGATGTCCTTCACCGCCTTGAAGTCACCCTCGGAGGCGATGGGGAAGCCCGCCTCGATGATATCGACGCCCATATCCTCGAGCAGCTCGGCGATTTCGAGCTTTTCGTCATGGGTCATGGTGGCGCCGGGCGATTGTTCGCCGTCGCGAAGCGTCGTGTCGAAAATATACACGCGGTCTTGGGCTTGGTCGGTCATGTCTCTGAATCTCTGTAAGGTCTTCGTCCTGAGGTTTCGCCGGCGCGAAACGGTCCTCCTCTGAGCGGTCGCGCCGGGTCTGCGCGCTCAGAGGCGGGTTAGGAGAAGAGACAGGCCAAGCGCAAGCAGCGCGCCAAGGGCGCGGGCAGCGAAAGCGATATGGCCACGGGTCATCATGCGGCGGACTATACGCGCAAAAAGGTAAATGAAAACCCGCAAAATGCGCGATTTCCCGCGGAAAATCATGCCGCAGCGCAGCGCGCCCGAGACGGGGCTTGAGCGCCGGGGCGGCTGGTCCATATTGAACGCGGGGCATATGACAAGGGGAGAGCAGGGTTTGTTTGGACGGGTATTGCGCGCTGCGTGTCTGGCGATCGTGGTGCCGCTGATGGCGGTGGCGCAGGGGCGGGACGAGGCCAGCCTCTATGTCTTCGGCAACAGCTTGGTGCATTATCTGGGCGATGAGGCGCATTCCAATGTGCCGCACTGGATGGCCGAGATGGCGCAAGCCGACGGGCGGCGCCTGGCGCTGGACGGGCAATGGGGCTTTCTGCGCGGATTCGCCGAAAGCCTGCCGCCCCGGCCCAACTGGTCCTTCCCCGGGGTGACGAGCGCCTGGGATCCCGGGCGCGGCGCCTTCGGCGATGCCGGCATCGACGCGGTGCTGATCACGCCCGCGAACTTCATCCAGTACCAGCCGCCCGACGCCGCCTATGAAGGCGACAACCCCAGCGGAGAAAGCCCTCTCGGCGCCACCCGGACACTGGTCGACTGGGTTCAGAGCCGGGCGCCGGGTACGCCGGTCTATCTCTACGAGGGCTGGGCCGATATGGCGGGGGTCTCGAACCGCTTTCCGCCGTCGAACCGCGCGCTGCGGCGCTATCACGATTTCAATCGCGGCGAGTATCACGATTGGTACGAGACCCTGCTCGGCGATCTGCGCGAAGCCAGCCCTGCGGCCGATCTGCGGCTGATCCCGGTGGCACGGCTGCTGTCGCAGATGCTCGGCGAGGACGGCCCGCTGGCGGAGCTGCCGGTCGAGGCGCTCTATGTGGATTCCTCGCCGCATGGCACGCCGACGCTCTATTTCCTCGCCGCGATGATCACCTATGCGGCGATCTACGAGGCGCCGCCGCCCGAGGGTTACCGCCCGCCCGATACGCTGAACAGCGAGGTCGTTGCAGCCTATCCCGAGCTGTCTTCCCTGATATGGGAGGAAATCTCTAAGTCGGACATCTTTCAGGAGGCCGCCGCCCCCGCCCCGGTGCAAACCGCTGACGCTGTCGACGATACGCCGCTGCCGCCGCGCGGGCAGGTGGCGTTGCCCGAGCCCGGGGCGCCGGTTCAGGCGCTGCCGGCGCTCGGCATGGGGCTGAACGGCATCAGCGACTGGTCGACCCAGCAGCCCTTTATCGACGTGATGAAGACCGCGCGCGAATGGACAGGTCACCTGCCCGGCCAATGGGGCGGCGTCAGCGCCGAGGAACTGCGCGCCGAGGGTGTGCTCGACGAAAACGGCTGGCCGCTGCGCATCCCCGAACGGGTCGAGCGGCTCGAGGCGCTGCTGCTCACCGATCAGCCCGAAGACGCCGATTACCTGCGCGGCACTTACCTCGTGCTCTGGGACGGCAAGGGCGATCTCGATCTGACCGGGCGCGCGCGGCGGGTGCGCCATGGCGAGGGCGAGGCGGAATTCGCCTACAGCCCCGGCGAGGGCGCGGTCGGCATCTCGATCTCCGCCACCGATCCGGACGATCCGATCCGCAATATCCGGGTGATCCGCGAGGATCAGCGCGATCTCTACGAGCTGGGCGCGCTCTTCAACCCGCTCTGGATCGAGCGCATCCGGGATCTGCGCAGCCTGCGCTTCATGGACTGGATGCTGACCAACGGCTCTCCGGTGCAAAGTTGGGACGACCGGCCCCGGATGAGCGATTACACCTGGACCGCCTGGGGCGTGCCGCTGGAGGTGATGATCGCGCTCGCCAACGAGACCGGCGCCGATCCGTGGTTCAACATGCCGCATATGGCCGATGACGACTATATCCGCCGCTTTGCCGAGGCCGTGCGCGACGGGCTCGACCCGCGCCTCAGGGCCTATGTGGAATATTCCAACGAGGTCTGGAACCACATCTTTCCGCAGGCGGGCTGGGCCGAGGCGCAGGCCGATGTGCTCTGGGGCCGGTCGGAGGCCGGCTGGATGCAGTTCTACGGGCTGCGCGCCGCCCAGACCATGCGGATCTGGTCCGACGTGTTCGGCGATCAGGCGCAAGACCGGCTTGTCCGCGTCGTGGCCACCCATACCGGCTGGCCGGGGCTTGAGGAAAACATCCTGATGGCGCCGCTGGCCTATCTCCGACTCGGCCATTTCCCGCAGGAGGATTTCGACGCCTACGCCGTTGCTGGCTATTTCGGCTATGAGCTCGGCGGCGAGGAGATGGCGCCGCAGATCGACGGCTGGCTGTCCCGTGCCGAGGATCAGGCCCGCGCCGAGGGCGAGGCGCAGGGGCTGCAACGGGTGGCGCTGCGCGAATTCGTCAGGGTACGGCGCTATGAGGCGGCGGTGGCACCGGTGGCCCTGGCGCTTCAGGAGGGTTCGCTCAAGGAGCTGATCGGCGAGGTGCTGCCTTATCACGCCGCAGCGGCGGAGGCGGCGGGGCTGCGGCTGGTGATGTACGAGGGCGGCACCCATGTCACCGCGCAGGCCGCCCGGGTCGAGGACGAACGGCTCACCGGGTTCTTCCGTTATTTCAACTACACGCCAGAGATGGCCAAGCTCTATGAAGAGCTGCTGACCGGCTGGGTCGATGCCGGCGGCACGCTCTTCAACGCCTTTGTCGATGTCGCCCCGGCGAGCAAATGGGGCAGCTGGGGCGCGCTGCGGCATCTGGACGATGCCAACCCGCGCTGGGACATGCTGATGACCTACAATGCCACCGCCCCCTCGGGATGGGAGGCGCGCGACGCGGCGGGTTTTGCCAATGGCGTGCTGCGGCGCGGCGGCAGCGGTGCCGATACGCTGGAGGGCACGCCGGAGGAGGATATCCTGCTGGGCGGTGCCGGTGACGACGTGTTGACCGGCGGTGGCGGCGACCGGCTGCATGGCGGGCCGGGGCAGGACCGGGCGGTTCTGCCCGGTGCGCGCGAGGACTACCGCTTTGCGCGCGAGGGCGACCGGCTGGTCGCCACCGGGCCGGAGGGCGCGGTGACGCTTGTGTCGATCGAGGCTCTGAATTTCACCGGCGCGCCGCAAGACACCGTTCCGACGGCGGGGCTCTGAGGGGCGGATGCGGTCAGCGCGCGGGCGCCTTTTTCGGCGCACGGCTGCGGTCGGAGGCGACCGGCACCACATCCAGCCAATCCGCATAGGGCGCGCCCTGCGCACGGGTCAGCAGCGTCTCCAGCGCATCGAGCGGCGCCTCGGCATAGTCGATGCGCAGGGTCAGCGGCGGGTGATCCGGGTGCAGCACCAGCAGCGCCGCCGATTGCAGCCCGCGATAGTCGGAGGCATCCGCATCCGCCGCCCGCAGACCTGCCAGCAGCCGCGCCGCCATATCGCCCCGCGCGTCGAGATAGCCCTGGCGCAGCGCCGGCAGCACACCGTCCCCGCCCAGCATATTACCGGCCACCACGAGCCCCGGCTCGGCCATGTGATGCGCCACCGGCAGGCTCTCGGCCCCGGTAAAGGCGCCGGTGCCGCCGGTGAGATCGAGCGCCGCGAGCTGGCGATGCGCCCGACCGGGATCGGCGCCGGTCAGCCGCGCCACCGCATCCGCAGCGGGCTCGCCATCGCGCATGGCGTCGAGCACTTCCTCGCCCCAGATCGTCGAGGGCGCGGTGCCCTGGCTGGCCGAGAGGCCCGAATCGACACGCCCGCGCAGCACCCAGCCGCCGACGCAAAGGCTGCCGGTGGCGGCGGCACCGCCGTAAGTGCCGGTTTCGCGGTCATGGACGAGAAGCGAGAAGGTCACGGGCGTCTCCGATGAAAGATTTCCATTGAATTTATCACGATAATTTGCCTCCATTCAATTCATCATGAAAAATTCCGTCCCCGGATCAACAGAGAGGATGAAAAAATGGGAGTTCTGAACTGGACCCGGAGGGGCGTTCTTGCCGCGGGCACCGCGCTGGCGCTGAGTATGGGCATGCAGGCCGAGGCGCAGACGCCGCCCGGCGTGCTGATCGTCGGACAGATCGCCGAGCCCAAGGCGCTCGACCCGGCGGCGGTGACGGCGGTGAACGATTTCCGCATCCTGATGAATGTCTATGACGGGCTGGTGCGTTACAAATCCGGCACGCTCGAGGTGGAGCCGGCGCTGGCCACGGATTGGGAGATCTCGGAGGACGGCACCGAATACACCTTTACCCTGCGCGAGGGCGTGTCCTTCCATGACGGTGCGCCTTTTAACGCCGAGGCGGTGGTGTTCAATTTCGAGCGCATGCTGAACGAGGATCACCCCTATCACGACACCGGCCCGTTCCCGCTGGCCTTCTTCTTCTCGGCGGTCGAGACCGTCGAGGCGGTGGACGATCTGACGGTGAAATTCACCCTGAATGCGCCCTACGCACCCTTCCTGTCGAACCTCGCCTATCCCACCGGGCTGATCGTTTCGCCGGCGGCGGTGGAGCAATACGGCGCCGATTTCGGGCGCAACCCGTCGGGCACCGGGCCGTTCACCTTTGCCGAATGGCGGTCGAACGAGGCGGTGGTGGTCGAGGCGAACCCCGAGTACTGGGACGGCGCGCCGGGGCTTCAGGCGGTGGTGTTCCGCCCGATCACCGACGCCAACACCCGCACCGCCGAGATGCTGGCGGGCGGCATCGACATGATGGTCGAGGTGCCCCCGGTGGCGCTGTCGGAATTCCAGGGCGATACCTTTCAGATCTTCGAGCAGGCGGGGCCGCATGTCTGGTTCCTGATCCTGAACGCCAAGGAAGGCCCCTTTGCCGACAAGCGCGTGCGGCAGGCGGCGAATTACGCGATCAACAAATCCGCGCTGGTGGATGACGTGCTGGAAGGCACGGCCGAGGTTGCCGCAGGCCCGACCCCGCCGGCCTTTGCATGGGCCTATAACGAGGCGCTGGAGCCTTATCCCTACGACCCCGACAAGGCGAAGGAACTGATCGCCGAGGCGGGCGCCGAGGGGGCGGAGCTGACCTTTTACGTGACCGAAGGCGGATCAGGCATGCTCGACCCCATTGCCATGGGCACGGCGATTCAGGCGGATCTGAACGCGGTGGGCTTTGACACCAGGATCGAGACCTATGAATGGAACACCTTCCTGGGCCAAGTGAATCCGGGGCTGGAGGGCAAGGCGGACATGGCCGAGATGGCCTGGATGACCAACGACCCCGACACGCTGCCCTTCCTCGCGCTGCGCACCGATGCCTGGCCGGACAAGGGCGGGTTCAACTCGGGCTACTATTCCAATCCGGAGGTCGACACGCTGCTGGAAGAGGCCCGCGTCGCCACCGATCAGGACAAGCGCGCCGAGCTCTACAAGGAGATGCAGAGCATCGTGCAGGAGGATGCGCCCTGGGTCTTTGTCGCGAACTGGAAGCAGAACGCGGTGACCAGCGACCGGGTGGAAGGGTTCGAGCTGCAACCCTCCTTCTTCCTGCTGCTCGACGATGTGGTGAAGAACTGATCCCTGTGACGAGCGGTTTCGGACCGGGCTGCGCCCGGCCCGACCGGCGGGGGCTGCGCCCCCCGGCCCCCCAAGATGAGTATTTCTGGAAAGATGAAAGTGCTGGGGCGGATTTGACGGGATCCTTGCAACCGACAGGGGGTGCCCTTGGGTAGCTATATTCTGAAACGGCTGGTTTCGGCGATCCCGGTGCTTCTGGGCATCACGGTGATCGTCTTTGCCATCATGGCGCTGATCCCCGGCGATCCGGCGACGGCGATCCTCGGCTCCTATGCGACGCCGGAGAATGTCGAGAAGCTGAACCGCGACCTTGGGCTCGATAAGCCGGCGGTGCAGCGCTATTTCATCTGGCTTTTCAATATGGTGCAGGGGGATTTCGGGCGGTCGTTTTCATTGAACCGACCCGTTCTGGACGAGGTGCTGGACCGGTTCGGCGCGACACTGGTGCTCGCGGGCACCTCCTTTGTGCTGTGTTCGCTGATCGGGGTGGCGGCGGGGGTCGTGTCGGCGGCACGTCAGTACGGCTTTGCCGACAAGGCGATCACCTTCGTGGTGCTGCTGGGGATCTCGATCCCGTCGTTTTTCCTCGGCATGATGATGATCCTGATCTTTGCGGTGCAGCTGCGCTGGTTTCCCGCCTCGGGCATGTGGCCGATCTATGGCGACCGTAACCTGCTGGTGCTGCTGGATCACCTGTTGATGCCGGCGCTGGCGCTGGCGGTGGTGGCGACCGGCGTGGTGGCGCGGCTGTCGCGCTCGGCCATGCTGGAGGTGCTGCGGCAGGACTATATCCGCACCGCGCGGGCCAAGGGCGTGCCCGAGCGCGGGGTGATCTGGCGCCACGCGCTGCGCGCCGCCATGGTGAGCATCATCCCGGTGCTGGGCATTCAGGCGGGCTTTGTGCTGTCGGGCGCGGTCTATATCGAGATGGTGTTCCAGTGGCCCGGCGTGGGGCGGATGCTGGTGGATGCGATCCTCAAGCGCGACATCCTGCTGGTGCAGGGCGGCGTGGTCTTTGTCGCGGCCTGCTACGTGCTCTTCAACATCGTCGTGGACGTGGCGCAGAGCCTGCTGGACCCGAGGATCAAGACATGAGCTTTCTCTCGCTTCTCGCCCGCAACCGTCTGGCGCTGGCCGGGCTGATCGTCATGGCCCTGGTTGTGCTGCTGGCGCTGGTCACGCCGCTTTTGCCGCTGGCCGATCCGGATGTGACCAATACCGGCAACCGCTTCCTGAAACCGTTTTCCGAGGGCGCGCTGCTGGGCACCGACCATCTGGGGCGCGATCTGCTGTCGCGGCTCCTGTGGGGCACGCGGCTGAGCCTCGCGGTGGGGTTCGCCGCAGCGGTGATTGCCGCCGTGCTGGGGGCCGCCGTGGGGATCATCGCGGGCTATTACGGCGGGCGGGTGGACAATCTGATCATGCGCGGCGTCGATATGCTCATGGCCTTTCCCTATATCCTGCTGGCGCTGGCCATTGTCGCGGCGCTGGGGCCGGGGCTGCTCAATGCGCTGATTGCGGTGGCCGCCGTCAATATCCCGTTCTTTGCGCGCAATATCCGGGGCATCACCGTGGGCATCGCGCATAAGGAATTTGTCGATGCGGCGAAGCTGGCGGGCATGGGCGATGCGCGGATCATCGTCAGCGAAGTGCTGCCCAATGTGATCCCGGTCATCGTGATCGCCATGTCCACCACCGTGGGCTGGATGATCCTCGAAACCGCCGGGCTGTCCTTCCTGGGGCTTGGCTCGCAGCCGCCGCAGGCGGATCTGGGCTCGATGCTGGGCGAGGCGCGCTCGGCGCTGATCACCAATCCGCATACCTCGGTGGTGCCCGGTGTGATGATCCTGATCATCGTCATGGCGATCAACCTGCTGGGCGACGGGGTGCGCGACGCGCTCGATCCGCGCCTGCGCTCGGGCGCGCTGACCCGGCCGATGGCGGCCACGACGGTGCGGCGCAAGGGGCCGGTGCCGGAGCCTGAGGGCGAGAATGTGCTGAACCTGCGCGGGCTGGAAACGCAGTTCCATGTGAAGGACCGCATCTATCGCGCCGTGGGCGGGGTGAGCTGGGGGGTGAAGCCCGGCGAATGCCTCGGCATCATCGGCGAGAGCGGGTCTGGCAAATCGGTGACAGCGCTGAGCGTAATGGGGCTGGTGGCCTCGCCGCCCGGCATGATCACCGGCGGGGCGGTGCATTACAAGGGCGAGGATCTGGTCGGCGCGCCTTATGAGCGGCTGCGCTCGCTGAGGGGCCGAGAGGTGGCTTATATCTTCCAGGATCCGCTGGCGACGCTGCACCCGCTCTACAAGGTCGGCGATCAGCTCGTGGAGGCGATCCGGGTGCATCACCACGTCTCGGACAAGGAGGCACGGGCCAAGGCGCTGGGGCTCCTGAAGGATGTGCGCATCCCCAATGCCGAGAGCCGGCTGGAGAATTACCCGCACGAGATGTCGGGCGGCATGCGCCAGCGGGTGGGCATCGCCATGGCGCTTGCCAACGATCCGGAGGTGATCATCGCCGACGAGCCGACCACCGCGCTCGACGTGACCGTGCAGGCGCAGATCCTGTCGCTGCTCGATACGCTGCGGCGGGAAAAGGGGCTGGCCATCGTCTTCATCACCCATGATTTCGGCGTGGTGGCGCAGCTCTGCGACCGGGTGGCGGTGATGTATGCGGGCCGCATCGTCGAAGAAGGCCCGACGCAGATGGTGCTCGACGCGCCGGCGCATCCCTATACGCGGCGGCTCATCGCCTGTGTGCCGGAGCTGGGCGAGGGCAAGCGCGAGCTGCACGCCATTCCCGGCCTGCCACCGGCGGTGAACGACCTGCCGCCGGGCTGTGCCTTTGCCCCGCGCTGCGACAAGGCGACGGAGGCCTGCCGTCAGGGCGAGATCGCGCTGGAGGCGCACGGGCCGCGCAAGCTGCGCTGCCTCTTTCCGGAAACCGAGCTGGAGGCCGCGCAATGAGCATCGCTCTGAAACTCGACGCGCTGTCGAAGACCTTTGTCGTGGGCAAGCAGCTTTTCGGGCCGCCGAAGGGGCGGGTGCATGCGGTGCATCCGGTGACGCTGGAGGTGCCCGAGGGCGAGACGCTGGGTATCGTGGGGGAGTCGGGCTGC
This sequence comes from Salipiger abyssi, assembly GCF_001975705.1. Lineage (NCBI taxonomy): Bacteria > Pseudomonadati > Pseudomonadota > Alphaproteobacteria > Rhodobacterales > Roseobacteraceae > Salipiger > Salipiger abyssi. Next base: position 1,549,489 of record NZ_CP015093.1, on the reverse strand, counting down.
GGCAAGTCCACGCTTGCGCGGATGCTGGTGGGGCTGCTGGAGCCCACGGGCGGCAGTATCGAGATCGCCGGAAAGCCGCTCGACAATGCCGACCCGGCGGTGTTCGGCAAGCGCATCCAATATGTGTTTCAGGATCCGATTTCGTCTCTGAACCCGCGCAAGACCGTCCGGCAGATCATGGAGACGCCGCTGAAACGCCTGCACGGGATGGACAAGGCGCAGCGGGACAGGCGGATTTCCGAGATTTTCGCCCAGGTGAACCTGCGCGAGGAGTTTCTCGACCGCTACCCGCACGAGTTTTCCGGCGGGCAGGCGCAGCGCATCGGCATCGCCCGGGCGCTGGCGGCGGAGGCGAAGATCCTGATCCTCGACGAGCCGGTTTCGGCGCTGGACGTCTCGGTGCAGGCACAGGTGCTGAATCTGCTGGCAGAGCTGAAACAGCGGCTGGGTCTGACCTATCTCTTCATCAGCCACGACCTCGCCGTGGTCGAGGCGGTGAGCGACCGGGTGGCGGTGCTCTATTTCGGCTCGGTGGTGGAGGTCGGAAAGGCCGAGGACGTGTTCTCGAACCCGCACCACCCCTATACCAAGCTGCTGGCCGAGAGCGCTCCGGTGGTGGGCCGCGCGCTCACCGCGCCGGAGGGGCGCGAGACCGAGCTGCCCGACCCGCTCAACCCGCCGAAGGGCTGCGCCTTTCGCGCGCGTTGCCCTTATGCGGGCGAGCGCTGCGCCGAGGAGGTGCCGCAGCTCACGGGGGAGGGGCATCAGGCGGCGTGCTTTCACCCGCTGCGCTGACGTTTCGGGCCGGCCCGTGCGATCAGGTGCGGGCCTTTGTCGCGAGGATCTCCTCGACCAGCGTTTCCGCCCCGAGGCTGGCGCGGAAATGCGCCTCCACATGGGCGCGTCCGGCCTCGCTCAGCCGCTGTGCGTTCTCGGGGTGTTGCGCCAGATCGCGGATCGCCCGCGCCAGCGCGGTGGGATCTTTGGGCGGCACCAGCTTGCCGTTCACCCCGTCGTCGATCAGCTCGCGCACGCCGCCGGCATCGGTGCCGATGGTCGGCACGCCGCAGGACATCGCCTCCATATAGGCCACGCCCAGCGGCTCGTGCCACGAGGCCAGCACGAAGACATGGCTCTCGATCAGCTTCTGTTTCACCGCGCCCGCGTCGATGGCGCCGAGCAGTTTCACATGATCCTGAAGCCGCAGCTTGCGCAGATGCGCCTCGAGCTCCTTGCGGAAGCCCTCGCCGCCGGCATCGTCCTCGCCGGCGATCTCAAGCCGCACATCGACCCCCTGGTCGAGCAACTGGCGCACCGCCGACATCAGATCCTGATGACCCTTCACCACGTTCAGCCGCCCGCAGGAGAACAGCCGGATCGGACGGCCCTTCTGGGGCGGATCGTAAGGCGTGTCGCGGCAGAGCACGCTGGTATCCACGCCCATCGGGCGGATCGCGACGCGCTCGGGCAGGGCGTCGGACATCTCCTCCTGCATCTCCTGCATGAGCTTCTGGGTGATGATCGTCGCAAAGGCGGCGTTGCGCCATTTGAAGCGCTGGCCGGGGCCGTAGTCGGACAGCGGCCCGTGCAGCGTCAGCGAATAGCACGGGCCGCCCATCTTTTCCGCCAGCGCCGCGATCAGCGCCGCGCGGCCGCAGGAATGCACATGCACATGGTCCAGCTCATGCTCTGCGGCATAGGCGACAAGCGCCTGCGCCGCCGAGAGCGTCACCGCCACGTCCTTGCCAAAGCCCACACCTTCGCGGGCGATCCAGCCCGCCAGCCCCTTGGGCAAGAGCGCCGCCAGCGCGCGCAGCGCCGCGACCGGCTCGATTCGGCCCAGATAGGTGGTGCGGGCAATCGCATCCTGCGACCAGTCATGCGAAATGAGGCGCGAGGGTGGCATCCGCGTCGAGAGCAGATGCACCTCATGGCCCATCTCCTCCAGCACTTTGACCTCGCGCCAGAAGAAGATATGGGTCTGTCCCGGAAATTGGGGCACTAGATACCCGATCCGCAATCGCTGCGACACGCGTTCCTCGCTTCGGCTCTTCGGACAGTTCGTCCGGAATTTATGACAACTTCTATGCGATTTCTTTTTTTGGCCACAGTTTGATGGCAGGGCCATCGCATTCACAGTCGGGAAAACACTCATGTGTGGCGGGTTTGGTACGGATCATGACGGGTAAGCGCAACTTTGCCAATGTGCCTGCCATGTCGGTGATCCTTCCGGCAAGCAACGAGGCGGCGCTGATCGGCGGCTGCCTGCGCGCGCTTAGCGCCTCGCACTGGTCCGATGCGGGCCCGATCGAGGTGATCGTGATCGCCAATGGCTGCCGCGACGACACTGCCGAGCGTGCTCGCGCCGAGGCGCCCGGTTTTGCCGCGCGCGGCTGGGAGCTGCGGGTGATCGAGCGGGCCGAGGGCGGCAAGCTCGGCGCGCTGAATGCGGGCGACGAGGCGGCCCGCGCCTGCGTGCGCGTCTATCTCGACGCCGATGTGACGGTGAGCCCCGAGCTGATGGACCAGATCCACGCCGCGCTTTCCAAGGAGACGCCGGGTTATGCCAGCGGGCGGGTGCGGATCACCGCCAAGAGCTGGGTCTCGCGGGCCTATGCGCGGATCTGGCGCCGGGTGCCCTTCATGGCGCGAGGCGTTCCGGGCTGTGGCGTGTTCGCGGTGAATGCGGCGGGCCGCGCCCGCTGGGGCGCCTTTCCCGACATCATCTCGGACGACACCTTCGTTCGGCTCAGTTTTGCGCCGGAGGAGCGCGCCGGCGTGCCCGCGCCCTATGACTGGCCGATTGCCGAGGGCTTCGGCAATCTGGTCAGGGTCCGGCGGCGGCAGGATGCCGGCGTGGCCGAAATCGCGGCACGCTATCCCGATCTTCTGGCAAATGACGACAAGATGCCCTTTCCGGCGAGCCGGAAACTGGTGATGGCCCTGCGCGACCCGCTGGGATTCGCGGTCTATTCCGGTGTCGCGCTGGCGGTCCGCCTGCGCCCCGCCGCCGAGGGCTGGAGTCGCGGACGATGAGCATGGCGTTTATCGAGCGTTTTCACGGCAGCTCGCTCACCGCCCGCGCGGTGCGTTCCTCGCTGCTTACCGTTGGCGGTTTCGGCACCGGCCAGGTCCTGCGGCTGGCCTCGAACCTGATCCTTACCCGGCTGCTCTTTCCCGAGGCCTTCGGTCTCATGGCGCTGGTCTCGGTCTTCATGATGGGGCTCCAGCAGTTCTCCGATGTCGGCGTGACCCCGGCGATCATGCAGAGCAAGCGCGGCGACGAGCGCGATTTCCTCGATACCGCCTGGACGATCCAGGTGCTGCGCGGCGGCGGGCTGTGGCTGGTGGCCTGTGGGCTCGCCTGGCCGATGGCCTGGTTCTACGACGAGCCACAGCTCTTGCAGATCCTGCCGGTGGCAAGCCTCAGCCTGCTGATCCTCGCCTTCCGCCCCACCCGCATGGACACCGCCAACCGGCACCTGCTGCTGGGCCGGGTCACGCTGCTGGAATTCGTCACCCAGGTGGTCGGCGTGCTGAGCGCGATCCTCTTGGCCTGGCTCACCGGATCGGTCTGGGCGCTGGTGCTGAGCGGGCTCATAAGCTGCGCCACCGAGGTGGTGATCAACTCGCTTTTCCTGCCGGGCGCGCGCAACCGCTTCCGCTGGGACAAATCCGCCGCCCATGAGCTGGTGAATTTCGGCAAGTGGATCTTTCTCTCTACCGTTTGCGGGTTCTTCTTCAGCCAGAGCGACAAGATCCTGATCGGCAAATATCTCACGCTCGATCATTTCGGCATCTACAATATCGGCTATTTCCTTGCCTCCTTCCCGATGCTGCTCGGGGGCATGGTGACGCGCAAGGTGTTGATCCCGATCTACCGCGAGACGCCGCCCACCGAGAGCCGCGAGAATTTCCTGCGTCTGCGCAAGATGCGCTTTATCGTCACCGGCCTGCTGATCGGCATGGTCGGGGTCTTTGCGATGATCGGCGCCTGGCTGGTCGATCTGATGTATGACCCGCGCTACATGGCTGCCGGCGCGGTCACGGTGATCGTGGCCTGTGTGCAGATGCCGCAAATCATCGTGCAGACCTACGATCAGGCCGCGCTGGCCGCCGGCGACAGCCGCACCTTTTTCGTGCTGGCGCTGGCGCGCGCGGTGCTGATGGTGGTCTGCATTCTGCTCGGACTGGAAATCGCGGGTCTGCTGGGCGCGCTTCTGGGCATGGGCGCGGCCTTCCTGCTTGCCTATCCGGTGGTGGTCTGGCTGGCGCGGCGCATGGGTGCCTGGGATCCGCTGCACGACGCGATTTTTGCGCTGGCCGGAATCGCGCTCGCGGCCATCGCGGTGGCCGTCAACTGGTCGGAGATTGTGGCCCTGGCGCGGCTGGGCGGATAAGCGCCAACGGTTCCCATTCGGCGACAATTCCCCCTGTCTGCGACACTGTATTGCATGGCATAACAATACCCGGTCGGCGCAGCCTGAAAGATGGCGAAGGCTGGGTGGATACCTAAAAAGCGCCGCATTTTCTCCCCATTCCTCCTTTACGCGGGGCAAAGTCTGATGTGACGGGGTACCAGGTCATGAGCGCAGAAACGCAGCACCAAACCGGCGAAAACGACATCGCTATCGTCGGCATGGCCGCGCATCTTCCCGGTGCCGAGAACATCCAGCGCTACTGGGACAATCTGCGCTCCGGGCGCAGCGCCATCCGCCGGCTTTCCGAAGAGGAGCTGCTGGAGGCGGGCGAGGATCCGGGCCTCATCCGCCACAAGGATTACGTGCCCTTCGCCGCGCCGCTTGATGATTTCGAGATGTTCGATGCCGAATTCTTCGGGTTCTCTCCGAAAGAGGCGGCGATCATGGATCCGCAGCACCGGCAGTTCCTCGAAACCGCCTGGGAGGCGCTGGAAAACGCCGGCCATGTGCCCGAGAGCTTCGACGGTCAGGTCGGCGTCTTCGCGGGCTGCGGCATGGGCAGCTATTTCTATTTCAACGTCTGCGCGAACCCGGATCTGGTCGAGAATACCGGCATGTTCCTGCTGCGCCATACCGGCAACGACAAGGATTTCATGACCACCCGGCTGAGCCATGTGCTCGATCTGCACGGGCCGTCGATCAACCTGCAAACCGCCTGCTCGACTTCGCTGGTGGCCACCCATTACGCCGCGCAGGCGCTGCTCAACGGCGAATGCGACATGGCGCTCGCCGGGGGCGTGACCATCGAGCTGCCGCAGGGCCGGGGCTATCTCTACAAGGAAAACGAGATCCTCTCGCCCGACGGGCAATGCCACGCCTTCGACCATCGCGCGCAGGGCACGGTGTTCGGTTCCGGCGTGGGGGTCGTGGTGCTGCGGCGGCTGGCGGATGCCATTGCCGACGGCGATCACATCTGGGCGGTGATCAAGGGCACCGCCGTGAACAATGACGGCGCGCAAAAGGCCGGCTATCTGGCGCCCTCCGTCGATGGGCAGGCACAGGCGGTGGCCGAGGCGCAGGCGGTGGCGGGGATCACCTCCGACACGGTGGATTACGTGGAATGCCACGGCACCGGCACCTATCTGGGCGATCCCATCGAGGTCGCCGCCATGACCCAGGCCTTCCGCGAGAGCTCGGATGCCACGGGCCATTGCCGCATCGGCTCGGTGAAGACCAATATCGGCCATCTCGATACGGCGGCGGGTGTCGCAGGGCTGATCAAGACCTCGCTGGCGCTGCATGAGGGCGAGATCCCGCCCTCGCTGGGCTATGAGGCGCCAAACCCGGCGATCGAGTTCGAGACGTCGCCGTTTATGGTTAACGACACGCTCACCCCCTGGCCGACAAGCGCTCATCCGCGCCGCGCCGGGGTGAACGCGCTGGGCGTCGGCGGCACCAACGCGCATGCGGTGCTGGAAGAGGCGCCCGCGCAGGCGCCCTCCGAAGACAGCGACTGGCCGTTCCAGATCCTGACGCTCTCGGCGCGCAGCAAGGGGGCGCTCGACGAAGGCGCAAGGCGGCTGGCGGCGCATCTGCGCGCCCATCCCGAGCAGCCGCTCGCCGATATTGCCTGGACGCTGAAGGAAGGCCGCCGCGCCTTCGAGAAGCGCCGGATCGTGGTGGCCGAAAGCCACGAAGAGGCCGCCCGCCTGCTGGAAGAGGACGCCCCGCGCCGGGTGCATTCGCATTCCGCGCTGGACCGGCCGGACGTGGCCTTCATGTTCCCCGGCGGCGGCGCGCAATATGCCGGCATGGCGCGCGATCTCTACGAGACCGAGCCGGTCTTTGCCGAGTGGATGGATCGCGGGCTCGATACGCTGGCCGAGATCTCCGACCATGACATCCGCGCGCTGTGGCTGCCGGAAGAGGGCGCCCGCGAAGACGCGGACGCGGCGCTGACCCGCCCCTCGCTGCAACTGCCGCTGATCATGATCACCGAATACGCGCTGGCCCAGCTCTGGATGAGCTGGGGCGTTCAGCCCGTCGCGCTGGCCGGCCATTCCATGGGCGAGAACACCGCCGCCTGTCTCGCCGGCGTCATGAGTTTCGAGGATTGCATCGGCCTCGTGCATCTGCGCGGCCGGCTCTTCGACAGCGTGCCCGCCGGCGGCATGCTCTCGGTCAACCTCACCGCCGAGGCGCTTCAGCCCTATCTGGGCGAAGAGCTCGACCTCGGCGCCGTCAACGCGCCCGAGCTGACCGTCGCCTCCGGGCCGCAGGCGGCGCTCGACGCGCTGGAAGCCCGCCTCAAATCCGAGGGCATCGACTGCCAGCGCATCCAGATCGACATCGCCGCCCATAGCCGCATGCTGGAGCCGATCCTCGACCAGTTCCGCGCCTATCTGCGCTCCATCGACCTTTTCGCGCCGCAGATCCCGCTGACCTCGAACCGCACCGGCGCGCTGATGACCGCAGAGCAGGCGACCTCGCCGGATTACTGGGTCGAGCATCTGCGCGGCACCGTGCATTTCGCCGACTGCATCGGCACGCTGGCAAAGCCCAACCGCATCTTCCTTGAGGTCGGCCCCGGCAAGGCGCTTTCCGCACTCGCCCGCCAGCACCCGGATGCGCCGGGCCAGCAGGTTCTCTCCTCGCTGCGTCACCGCGACGATGTGATTGCCGACGACAAGCACATGTTCGAGGTGCTGGGCCGTCTCTGGGCGCTGGGCGCGCAGATCGACTGGGATCAGATCTGGGGCGATGCGCGGCGCAACCGCGTGGTCCTGCCCTCCTATGCCTTTCAGCGCGCGCCCTATTTCATCGCGCCCGGCCAGCGGCAGGCCGAGACCGCGCCGCAATATCTCATGCGGACCGACGATGTGTCGGGCTGGGGCTGGAAACCGGTCTGGCGCCCGCGCGCGGCGGAGGTTGAGGTCGACGTGGCCGAGGGGCTCGCCGATGCCGAGCCGCAATGCTGGCTGATCTTCATGGACGAAGCGGGGCTCGCCGCCCGCGCGGCGGCGAAACTGAAAGCCGCCGGTCACACCGTGGTCGAGGTCCGGACCGGCGACAGCTTTACCCGGCTCTCGGATACCTCCTATCTCCTTGCCCCGGAACGCGGGCGCGAGGGCTATGACCTGCTGGTGCAGGATCTGGCGCTGCGCGGCCATGTGCCGACGCGGATCGCGCATTTCTGGCTGGTGACCGAGGGCGAGAGCCACCGCCCCGGGTCGAGCTTTTTCCACCGGGTGCAGGAGCAGGGCTTCTATTCGCTGCTCTTCCTTGCCCAGGCCGTGGCCGAGGAAAACCTGCCGCGCCCGCTGCATCTGAGCGTGGTCACCAGCGGCGCCGCAAGGCTGCGCGACGAGGCGCTGCCCTACCCGTCGAAAGCCACCATCGCCGGGCCTGCGCGGGTGATACCGCGCGAGCTGCCGGGCGTGTCGGTCTCGACGCTCGATCTGACCCTGCCCGCGCCTGTGCAGGGCGGGCTCTTTACCCGCAAATCCGCCGAGGCCAAACACGAGGCCGCGCTTGACGCGCTGAGCCTTCAGATTCTCGAAGAGCTGCTGTCCGAGCCCGCCGATGCCATCACCGCCCTGCGCGGCGCGCGGCGGTTCGAATGCGCGATGAAGCCGGTGGCGCTGCCTGACGCAGCACCGGTCGCGGTGGACGGTGGCACCTATCTGATCACCGGCGGCTTTGGTGGCATCGGCCTCACGCTGGCGCAGGAGTTTGCCTCCAAGGGCGCCAATCTGGTGCTGGTCGCCCGCAACGACCTGCCCGAGCGGTCGCACTGGCCCGATTATCTCTCGCGCCACGCGCCGCAGGACAGCACCGCCCGACGCATCCGCGCTGTGATGGCACTCGAAGAGGCCGGCGCCGAGGTCAGGATCGCCGCCGCCGATGTCTGCAACCTGACGCAGATGCAGCGGGTGAAAGAGGCCGCCGAGGCCAAGTTTGGCACGATCACGGGCGTGATCCACGGCGCAGGTGTCATCGACGACGGCCCGCTGCTGACCAAAAGTCCAGCCAGCGTTGAGGATGTCTTCACCCCCAAGATCCACGGCACCCAGGTGCTGGGCGAACTCTTCCCCGATGGCTCGGTCGACTGGATGGTGCTGTTTGCGTCCTCCTCCACTGTCACCGCGCCGGCGGGGCAGGTGGATTACGTCGCCGCCAACGAATATCTCAACGCCTTTGCCCAGGCCCGCGCCGGCGGCAAGACCCGCGTCGTGGCGATCAACTGGGGAATCTGGAACGAGGTCGGCATGGCCGCCGAAGCGGTCGCCGCGCGCCGGGGCGAGGTGCCGAAGGCGCCGGTCGAGCCTGCCGGTGTGCCGATGCTCGATGAAAAGACCTTTGACGCGCAGGGCAACCGGCTCTTCACCGCCAGCTATTCCGCCAAGGACTGGTTCATCGACGAGCACCGCACCAAGGCGGGCGACGCGCTGCTGCCCGGCACCGGCTATCTGGCGCTCGCCGCCGAGGCGCTGCGTGCCCAGCACGAGACCGGCGGGTTCGAGATCCGCGACCTGACCTTCCTGCGCCCGCTGCGGGTCGCTGATGGCGGCGCGCGCGAGATGCGGCTGCGGCTGTCGCGCCGCGACGAAGGTTACGGTTTCGACGTGCTGGCCGACGCCACGCTGGCCGGCAAGCGCGGCTTTGCGCTGACCGCTCAGGGCACGCTGGCGCTCATGCCAATGCAGCGCCCCGACCCGCTCGACCTCTCCGCGATCCGCGCCCGCTGCGGCAAGCCGCTGCTGGCCGAGCCGGGCGCGAGGCTCGCCGCCGCGCAGGAGGTGCAGCTGCAATTCGGTCCGCGCTGGAAGGTTCTGGACAGCCGCGCGCTGGGCAAGGGCGAGGGCATCGCCGAGCTGTCGCTGGCGGACAGCGCCCGCGCCGATGGCTGCCTGCTGCATCCCGCGCTCATGGACATCGCCACCGGCTGGGCGATGGAGCTGATCGAGGGCTATCAGCCCACGCATCTCTGGGTGCCGCTCTCCTACACCCGCGTCCGCGTGCACGCGCCGCTGACCGAGCAGATCGTGAGCTGGGTGCGCAACGCCGCCGAAAACCGCGCCGATGCCGCCACCGCCAGCTTTGACATCACGCTTTGCGCCCCCGATGGCACGGTGCTGGTCGAGATCTCGGGCTTTACCATCCACAAGCTGGCGCAGGCCGACATCCTGCACGCCGCCCCGCGCCTCACCGCCGCCGAGCTGGAGCTTGACGGGCCGCAGGACGCGGCACAGCCGCTCTCGCCCGCCGAGGAGCGTCTGGCACACAATCTCAGCCAGGGCATCCTTCCGGAAGAGGGCGTCAGCGCCTTTGCCCGCGCCCTGTCGCTCGGCGCGCCGCAACTGGTGATTTCCTCGATGGATCTCGATCAGCTCACCGCGCAGACCGCCGCCTCCACCGCTGAGAAGGGCGAGGTGCAGAAATTCGACCGTCCGCAGCTCGAAGGCGATTATGTCGCCCCCGAGAACGATATCGAGCGCACGCTTGTGGGGTTCTGGGAGGATCTGCTGGGCGTGCAGAATGTGGGCGTCGAGGACAGTTTCTTCGATCTCGGCGGGCACTCGCTGATTGCCGTGCGGCTGTTTGCGATGGTCAAGAAAGCCTATCGCATCGACTTCCCGATTTCGGTGCTGTTCGAGGCACCGACGATCCGCAAATGCGCCGCACTCATCGCCGAGCAGGCGGGCATCGTCGCGGATGAGGAGACCGCCGAGGGCACGCCCAAGGCCCCCGAGCGCCGCTTTACCCATATCGTGCCGATGCATGATGGCGAGGGCGGGCCGCGCACGCCGTTCTTCCTGGTGGCGGGCATGTTCGGCAACGTCCTGAACCTGCGCCACCTCGCGCATCTGCTGGGCGCCGACCGGCCGTTCTATGGCCTTCAGGCGCGCGGGCTTTACGGTGGCGAAGAGCCGCATCGCAGCATCGAGGAGGCGGCGCGCGACTACATCGCCGAGATGCGGCAGGTGCAGGCGCAAGGCCCCTATATGGTCGGCGGTTTCTCCGGCGGCGGCATCACCGCTTTCGAGATCGCGCGGCAGTTGGAACAGATGGGCGAGGAGGTGTCGCTCTGCGTGCTGCTCGACACGCCGCTGCCCATGCGCCGCCCGCTGGAACGCCGCGACCGGATGATGATCCAGTGGCAGGAGGCGAGGGCCAAGGGCCTGTTCTACCCGCTGATCTGGGCCCGCAACCGGATCCGCTGGGAGATTGCAAAGCGACAGACCAAAGACAGCACCGAGGCAGAGCACAGCTTCCACAATGCCGAGATCGAGGCGGCTTTCCTGACCGCCGTGGCACAGTACCGCGTGCGTGCCTGGGATGGGCGGCTGGTGCTCTACCGTCCGCCGCTGGTGGGCAAGTGGCAGGTATCGCAGGGCCGCATGGTAAATTCCGAACGCGCCTATGTGATGCATGACAACGACTGGGGACAGTTCGTGCCGCATGTGGAGGTGCATGAGGTGCCGGGCGACCACGATTCCATGGTGCTGGAGCCCAATGTGCGGGTGCTTGCGGGTCTCATGCGCGAGGCGATCACCGGCGCCGAGGCGCAGCGGCGCGGCGCCGAAGTGGTGGAATTTCCTGGCCACCGGGCGGCGGAGTGAGAGACATGCAACCGAAGCTTTTGGTCATATCGCTGAACTATCGCACGGCAGAGATGACGCTGCGCTCGGTGCAGTTCGCGTTGCGCGAAATGACGGGGTTGAACGCCGAGCTGGTGATCGTCGACAACGATAGCGGCGACGGGTCTTTCGAGACGATGCAGGCGGCGCTGGCCTCCGAGCCCTGGGCGCAGGGCGCGCCGGTGCGGCTGATCCAGTCGGGCCATAACGGTGGCTTTGGCGCGGGCAACAATGTCGGCATCCGCGCCGGCTGGTCCGATGGCAGCCGGCCCGATTACGTCTATATCCTGAATTCCGATGCCTTCCCCGATCCGGGCAGCATCCAGGCGCTTTACGACCATCTCGAAAGCCACCCGGCGACGGGGTTTGCCGGCAGCTATATCCATGGCGAGGATGGCGAGGCGCATATGACCGCCTTCCGCTTCCCCTCGGTGGCGTCGGAATTCGAGGGCGCCGCGCGGTTCGGGCCGTTCTCGCGTCTGCTCAAGCACAAGATCGTGCCCATCGGCATCCCGCAGACCCGCGAGCGGGTCGACTGGCTCGCCGGCGCCTCGATGATGATGCGGCAATCGGTGCTGGACGAGATCGGGCTCTTTGACGAGACCTTCTTTCTCTATTTCGAGGAAACCGACCTGTGTCTGCGCGCCGCCCGCGCCGGGCATGAAGTGCATTACATCCGCGACAGCGAGGTGACGCATATCGGCTCGGTCTCGACCGGGATGAAGACATGGCAGCGCGTGCCGGGCTTCTGGCTCGACAGCCGCTGGCATTACTATTCGAAAAACCATGGCCGTTTCTATGCGGCTTTGGCGACGCTTGCGCATGTGGCGGGCGGGGGGCTGTGGCGTCTGCGCCGTCTGGTGCAGAACAAGCCCCCCGCCGATCCGCCGCATTTCCTGCGCGATCTGGTTTTTCATGACCTCAAGGCGCTGGTCCGGCCCCTGCCGGGAAAGCGCGCGGCGGTGATCTCCCCAAAGGACGGCACCGCGTTTGAGACCCCAGCGGAGTAAGTGATATGGCCCAGTTTTCCAGTGTGGTGATCGGCAACGAATCCCTCCTCGTGCAGTGCAGCGAAAAGCTGCTGGCGGCGGGGCATCCCATCCGCGCGGTGGTGACCCGCAACGCGGATATTGCCGAGTGGGCCGAGGGGCGCGGGCTGCGCGTGATCGCGCCGGGCAAGGGGCTGGCCGAGCGACTGGAGGGGCTGGAATTCGACTGGCTGCTGTCGATCTCCAATCTCGACATCATCCCCGCCTCTGTGCTGGCGATGCCCGCCAGGGGCGCGGTCAACTTCCATGACGGCCCGCTGCCGCGCCATGCCGGGCTCAACGCGCCGGTCTGGGCGCTGATCGCGGGCGAGAGCCGTCACGGCATCACCTGGCACATGATCGAGGGCGGCGTGGACGAGGGCGATATTCTCGTCTCGCGCGGCTTCGACGTCTCGGCCAGCGACACGGCGCTGACGCTGAACACCAAGGCCTATGAGGCCGCCATCGACAGTTTCGGCGACCTGATGGAGCAGCTCGAACACGGGCTGCGTCGGGTGCCGCAGGATCTGAGCTTCCGCAGCTATCACGCGCTGGCCGACCGGCCCTCGGCGCATGGTCTGCTGGACTTCACGCGGCCCGCGCCCGAGCTGGCGCGGCTGGTGCGCGCGCTGGATCACGGCGGCTATGCCAACCCGCTTTCCGCCCCCAAGCTGCGCGCGCATGGCAAGCTTTGGCTTGTGGGCAAGGCGGTTGCCGTTGAAGGCTTCGGCACGCCCGGCGCGGTGCTGGAAGCGACCGACGATCACCTGACCGTCGCTTGCGGCAGCGGCGCGCTCAAGATAGCGCATTTCACCCATCTCTGCGGCGCGCTGGCGCTGGTGGCGCAGGTCGGCAAGCCGGGGGATATGCTGGAGCTGCTCTCTGCCGAGGAGCGCGCGGCGGTCGATGCAAAGATCACGCAAGTCGCGCCCAGCGAAGGCTATTGGCGCAAGCGCCTGACGTCTCTGGCCCCGGTCGAGCTTCAGGGGCTCGGCAAGAGCGGCGGTGAGGTGTTGTCGCGCCCGCTGTCGCTGGGTCCGAACGCGCCGGCGCTGGTCGCCGCCTGGGCGGCGCGGCTCGACGGGCACGAGATCTGCGATCTGGCCTATGCCGACGCGACGCTGAAAGATCTCTCCGAAGGCGGCTTCATCGCTCCCTGGGCGCCGCTGCGGGTCGAGGCGACGGGCACGGTTCAGGCGCTCTCCGAGGCCGTTGAGGCAGAGCTGGCCAAGGTCCAGAAACACAAGGGCTTTGCCACCGATCTGCCCGCCCGCGAGCCCGCGCTCTCCGGCGCGCCGCAGGTGCCGCATGTGGGCCTCAGCTTTGGTGCGGGCCACATCCCCGGCACCGCCGTCACTGTCGAGCTGGGTGCAGACGGCGCCACGCTCTACACCGATACGGGCCGCATGCCGCAGGCGCAGGGTGAGCTTCTGGCGGCGCGGCTGGAGCTTCTGGCAGGCGCGGCGCAAGGAGAGGCTCTGCTCGCCTCCCTGCCCGCGCTGCCCGAGGCCGAACGGGATCTGGTGCTTAACGCCTGGAACGCCACCACTCAGGACCATGACCGCAGCCTGACCATGCAGGCGGCCTTCGAGGCACAGGTCGCCAAGACCCCCGACGCCGTCGCGCTGGTCTTTGAGGACCAGTCGCTGACCTATGCCCAGCTCGACGCGCGCGCCAATCAGGCGGCGCAGGTGCTGCGCGGCATGGGGGTGCAGGCGGGCACCGTTGTGGGGCTCTTCACCCGCCGCTCGGTCGACCTGATGGTCGGCGCGCTGGGGATCCTCAAGGCCGGCGGCGCCTATCTGCCGCTCGACCCGTCCTATCCCGCCGACCGCCTGAAGCACTACATCGCCGATAGCGGCGCGCCGGTGATCGTCACGCAAGCGGCGCTGAAAGCCGATCTGCCCGAGCACAAGGCCGAGCTGCTGGTCATCGACGCCGACCCGCGCCTGGCGCAGGCACCGTCCACGCCGGTGGGTGCCACCAGCACGCCCGAGGATCTGGCCTATGTGATCTATACCAGCGGCTCGACCGGCACGCCCAAGGGCGTGATGATCGAGCATCGCAACGTGCTGAACTTCTATCTCGGTATGGATGCCAATGTGCCGCACGATCCCGCGGGCACCTGGCTTGCGGTGACCTCGCTCAGCTTCGACATCTCGGTGCTGGAGCTCTTCTACACCACCGCGCGCGGCTTTACCGTCGTGCTGACCTCGGACGAGGATCGCGGGCTGATCTCCAAGGGGCCGATGCCGCTGTCGGATCACGACATGGCCTTCTCGCTCTATTACTGGGGCAATGATGACGGCGTCGGTCGCGACAAATATGCGATGCTGCTGGAAGGTGCGAAATTCGCCGATGAGAACGGGTTTAGCGCCGTCTGGACGCCGGAGCGCCACTTCCACGCTTTCGGCGGCCCCTATCCGAACCCCTCGGTGACCGGCGCCGCCGTGGCTGCCGTCACCCGCAATATCGCCGTGCGCTCGGGCTCGGTCGTGGCGCCGCTGCACCACCCGGCGCGCATCGCCGAGGAATGGGCGGTGATCGACAACCTGACCAACGGGCGCGCGGGGCTGGCCATCGCCTCCGGCTGGCAGCCCGACGATTTCGTGCTGCGCCCGGAAAACACCCCGCCGAACAACAAGCCCGCGATGATCGAGAATATCGACCAGATCCGCCGGCTGTGGCGCGGCGAGGCGGTGCCCTTTCCGCGTCAGGACGGCACGCCTTTCGACGTGGTGACCCAGCCGCGCCCGGTCTCTTCCGAGCTGCCGATCTGGGTGACCACGGCGGGCAATCCCGACACCTGGAAGGAGGCGGGGCGGCTGGGCTGCAATGTGCTCACCCACCTGCTGGGCCAGTCCATCGACGAGGTCGCCGACAAGATCCGCATCTATCACGCGGCGCTGCGCGAGGCCGGCCATGACCCGGCGGATTTCAGCGTCTCGCTGATGCTGCACACCTATATCGCCGAGACCCGCGAGGAGGCGCGCGAGACGGCGCGCGGCCCGATGCGCGAATATCTGCGCTCGGCGGCGGGGCTCATCAAGCAATACGCCTGGACCTTCCCGGCCTTCAAACGGCCGAAGGGGCTCAACAACCCGTTCGAGCTGGATCTGGAAATCCTCACCCCCGAGGATCTGGAGGCCATTCTCGATTTCGCCTTCGAGCGCTATTTCAACGAAAGCGGCCTCTTTGGCACCGTCGAGGATGCGCTGGCGCGGACCGAACAGCTCAAGCGCATCGGTGTGACCGAGATCGCCTGCCTGATCGACTACGGCATCGCGCGCGAGCAGGTGCTGGAAGGGCTGCGCCCGCTGGCGAAAGTGGTGAAGGCGGCCAATGTGGCGCCGGAGCTGGATGCGGACGATTTCTCGATTGCCGCGCAGATCCTGCGCCATGGCGTGACGCATATGCAATGCACGCCCTCCATGGCCCGGATGATCGCGATGAACGACGAGGCGCGCTATGCGCTGTCGAAAGTGCAGCACCTGTTCCTCGGCGGCGAGCCGCTGCCGGGTGCGCTGGTGCAGGAATTCGCCAAGATCACCGAGGCGTCGGTCACCAATATGTACGGGCCGACCGAGACGACGATCTGGTCCTCGACCGAAGCCGCCGGCGTTGCGGATGGTGTGGTCAATATCGGCCTGCCGCTGGCCAACCAGCAGCTCTATGTGCTGGATGAGGCGCAGCAGCCGGTGGGCGTGGGCATGCCGGGCGAGCTGTGGATCGGCGGCGAGGGCGTGACGCGCGGCTATTCGGGCCGCGAGGAGATGACCGCCGAGCGCTTTGTCGAAAACCCGTTCCATGGCGGGCGGATGTATCGCACCGGCGATCTGGTGCGGCGCCGCATCGACGGCAGGATCGACTTCATCGGCCGGGTCGATCATCAGGTGAAGCTGCGCGGCTTCCGCATCGAGCTGGGCGAGATCGAGGCGGTGCTGGAGGATCAGACGGGCGTCACCCAGGCGGTGGTTGTCGCGCGCGAGGATCAGCCGGGCGACATCCGGCTGGTGGGCTATTACACCTCCGAGGCGCCGCTGAACGAGGCGACGGTCAAGGCGGCGATGGGCGCCGATCTTCCGGCCTTCATGGTGCCGACGCATCTGGTGCGGCTCGAGACCTTCCCGCTGACGCCGAACAAGAAGGTCGACCGCAAGGCGCTGCCGGCGCCGGTGGCGAAAAAGGTGGCGGCGCCGAAACCGGCGGCGGCGCCGGTGGTGCAGGCCGCGCCCGCTGTTGCGGCGGGCACGGCGCAGGACAGCGGCAGGCTTCAGGCGCAGATCGCCGAGATCTGGTCGACGGTGCTGGGCGTGGCCGATATTTCCGGGCGTGACAGCTTCTTCGACCTCGGCGGGCATTCGCTGCTCGCAGTGCAGGCGCATCGCTCGATCCGCGATGAGCTGGGCGCGAAGGGGCTGTCGATCACCGACATCTTCCGCTTCCCGGTGCTGGAGGACCTGACCGCGCGTGTCGCCGCGCTGACCGATCCCGCCGCCGCTGCCGCAACGCCGCCCGTGCGCAGCAAGGCGCCGGCGCCGGTTGCTGCGCCGGCAGTTGCCGCTCCGGAACCGGTTGCCGCTCCCGCCGCAGCCGCAACGCCGGCCCCGGCCGTCAACGACCGCGCGCAGGCCCGGTCCGACGCGATGGCCCGCCGCCGTGCGATGCGGGCGCGGCGCAGCGCCTGAGCGGATGATGCCCGAGGCCCTTTCGGCGGCGCTGTCCCGGTCGGGCCTGCCCGACACGCTGGGCTGGGCCATCACCCTTCCTCAAACCGACCCCGGCGCGCTCTTTCCCGAAGAGCGCGCCGCCATGCAAAAGGCGGTGCCCGCGCGGCTGGCGGAGTTCACCGGCGGGCGTGTCGCGGCGCGGCGGGCGATGGCGCAGCTTGGCCTCGCGCCGGCGCCGGTTGCGATGGATCCCGACCGCGCGCCGCGCTGGCCCGACGGCGTCGTCGGCAGCATCACCCATGCCGCCGGTCTCTGTTTCGCTGTGGTCGGCCACAGCTCGGACTGGTCTGCCCTCGGGGCCGATCTGGAACGCGACGCGGCGCTGCCCGCCGAGATCGTCGCGGAAGTTGCCACGCCGCAGGAACTGGCGGGCCTCGCGCCACTGCCCGCGCGGGAGGCCGCGGCGCGGATCTTCAGCGCCAAGGAAGCGGCCTACAAGGCGCAATACCCGCAGACCCTGAGCCTCTTCGGCTTCGACGCCATGCAGGCGAATCTGCCCGCCGGAGAAATGCGCATGGTTCGCGACACCGGCCCCGGTCTGGGCGCGGTTCTGCCCATGCGGCAGCACCTGCTGCCCGGGCTGATCCTGTCGCTGTGCCTGATGCCGGCAAACGCCTGACAATATGTCTAAAATGTGTCCTGAAATTCCGTATCAGAGACGGATTGTTTCCCTGAATCCGGGCAAAAAGGATGGCGGAAAAGAGGCAATTTGGTTAAATTACGTCAAGAAAGCGCCTCTTTCCTAGTTCATCTGCGGCGACGTTTGCAGAACGTGTGTGGGCTCTTTCCGAACGCAGGGTGGGGGCCACACGTTGCGGGAGTAACGAGATGAACCAGTTTCAGTCGATGGGCGAAGTGTTCGCAGCACTGCGGCGCCGTGCCTTTCTGATTTTTTGTGTGACCGCTCTCGGCTGCGCTCTGTCCGTGTGGCTCGCGCTCAATCAGACCAAGATCTACGAGACCACCGCTGTGGTACAGATCGAGGATGCGCAGGTGCCGGATTCGCTGGCCGGCGCCACCGCGCAATCCGAGGATGCGGCGCGGCGCGTGCGCCTGATCGAACAGCGCCTGATGTCGCGCGACAATCTCCTGCGGATCATGCAGGAGCACAGCCTGTTCGCCGCCGATCCGCATATGCCCCTCAACGAGCGCGTGTCCCTGATGCGGGAATCAGTGCGGATCGAGGAAATCCGCTCCAACGCCAACGCCTTCCAGGCGCAGCAGGAAGCGCCCTCGGGCCTGCTGATCAGCGTGACGCTGGACGATCCGCAGAAGGCCGCCGATCTGGCCAACGAGCTGATGTATACGGTGATCGAGCAGTCGCGCAGCCGCAGCGCCGGCCGGGCGCGCGAGACGCTGACCTTCTTCGAGGGCGAGGCGGAGCGCGTCTCGGAAGAGATCAATGCCATGGAGGCGCAGATCGCCAGCTACAAGCGCGAGAACGCAGCGGCGCTGCCGGGCGGGCTGGCCTCGCTGCGCGACCAGCTTGCGACGCTCCAGGACAACCTGCTGCAACTCGACCGCGATATCGTGGCGCTCGAGGCGAATTCCAGCCGTCAGCGCGAGGAAGTGCTGGCCCGCCAGGTCGCGCTGATGCGCGAGCAGAAGGCGCTGGTGCAGAGCCGCATCGCCGAGATCGAACAGACCATTCTCGAAGCGCCCGAGGTCGAGCGCGAGCTGAGCGGACTTGAGCGCCGGCTCGACGAGCTTCAGGAACAGTATGGCGTGATCACCCGCCGCAAGGCCGAGGCCGAGATGGGCCAGATGCTGGAGGATCGCCAGCAGATGGACCGTTTCGAGGTGCTGGAAACCGCGCTTGTGCCGGAAGTGCCCGCCTCGGGCAGCCGCAAGAAGCTTGCGATGCTGGGCGGTGTGGGCAGCGTGATCGCCGCTGTCGGGCTGGCCTTCGTGGTCGAGCTGATGAACCCGGCGATTCGCAGCGCGGTGCAGATGGAGCGGGCGCTGGGCATGCAGCCGGTGGTGGCGATCCCGACGATCAAGACCCGCCGCGAAAGGCGCGGGCGGGGCCTCAGGCTGCTGGCGCTGGTGGCGTCTCTGGCGGCGGTCGGGACGGCGGCATTCCGGCTGCTGGGCGACCGGATCCCGTGGCAGATGCTGGTGGAAAAGCTGCTGCCGCGCGCGGCGCAGCCCTGACGCGATCTATACTGAGCGGAGTTCATTGCCCGGCCCTTGTGCCGGGCAATGCCGTTTTCAGTAACTGTACTTGCGCAGGTTGGTGCCTTCGGCCTTGTTCAGGACCGTGCCCAGAAGCGGGGTGTTGTCCCCGAGACGGCGCTCGACCTCGCGCACTTCCTTGTCGGTGGTCAGACCACCGCCGATCACCAGAAGCACGCCGTCGAATTGCGGGCGGAAGGCCATGACATCGTCGAAATAGAGCGCCGGCGGCAGATCGAAGAGGATCACATCGGGGGCCAGGCTCTTTTCGATGGCGTTCAGCGTCTCTTCGGTGCGCGGATCCTGAAGCAGTTCCGACGCGTAGGGTTCGACCGTGCCGTTGAAGCCGAAGGCGATGTTCTGCCCGGCATGGATGTCGTTCGGGCCAAGCCGTGCAAGCTGCCGCTCCGGCGGCACGAGGCCGCGCAGCATGTCGCCCATGGAGCCGGGATTGCGCAGCCCCATCACCTTGTGCAGCGTCGGGCGACGCAGGTCGCAATCGAGCAGCAGGGTCCGGCAGGTTTCCTGACGCGAGAGGCTGATGGCGAGGTTCGCGGCGGTGAAGGTCTTGCCGCAATCCTTGGTCGGCGAGGTGATCGCGACCCGTTTCCAGCCATTATCGGCCAGCGCCTGCAACAGCCGCGTGCGCAGCACGTCAAAGGCGGCATGCGCCGGATCCTGGCGCCCGGCGGTGACGATGCGGTTGCGTTCGAGATGGCGGGCATCGACGGCAAAGGTCGGCAGCGCGTCCCAGAGCGGCGTGGCCTGCGGTGCGGGTTTCGGCTCCGGCGCGGCAGCCGCAGCGGGCACGGTTTCGGTGTCTTCCTGCGCACGGCGAAGAGCGTCTTCGCGGGCCTTGCGGCGTTCCTCGCGGCGCTCTGCAATCGCGGCGCGGCGGGTCTCGTCTTCCTGACGGGCCTTTTCAGCAGCTCGCGCTGATTCTGCCTCCCGTGCGGCCTCCTGCTGCGCGCGAAGCTCCGCCTCGCGGGCCGCGTCCTCGGCCTGCTTGCGGGCCTGCTCTTCCGCCTCGCGCTTGCGGCGCGCCGCCTCGGCCCGTTGCCGCTGCACCGCTTCGAGCCGCTCCGCCGCGCGGCGGGCATCCTCGGCCTTGCGCTTGGCCTCTGCCTTGCGGCGGGCATCGTCTTCCTGCGCCTTGCGCGCGGCCTCTTCCGCCGCGGCGGCGGCTTCGGTCTCCGCCTTGCGGCGGGCGAGCCGGGTTTCGCGGCTTTCCAGCGGTTCGATGGGCGGATCTTCGGGCTGCGTCTCGGGCGCTGGCGCTTCCGTGCGTCCGAATTTGCGGCGGAATTTGCGGCGGTCGACCATGTTCATGCCCCCGAACTCCGAGCGGTCAGCGCGGATCCGTGCCGGCACGCGCGGCACGCTTGCGGAGCGTAGAGTATCATAAACGCGATCATCTGCATCTGCCTGCTCGAATTACGATGCCCGGGCACCTGGAGGCGCGGGAGTTTGTTAACCTTTACCCGGTTAGACCAGAGGAATTTGTCGAGAATAAGGTCCATTTGGGGGCATTGTTTACCCTGCCGCCGGGCCGCGTCACCCGCTCAGAAGCCCAGTAGATTGGCGCGGGTGATGGCCTCTTCGACAAAGGCGGCGCGGTCGGTTTCGGGGGCCCAGCCCAGCAGCTCCTTGGGCTTGGTATTGGCGAAGGGCGAGAAATGCGCGCGGCTCTTCCAGTCGGCCAGCGACGGGCGGATCACGCCGCGCTTGCGCAGGGCGTATTTCTTGAGCCCGTATTTCACCGCGTCCGACAGGTAGAAGGCCGTGAGATTGCCGCTGGTGACGCGGATCTTGGCCCCGAGCGCATCGTGGATGGCCTCGAAATAGCCGCGCGCCGACATCATCGGCTCGCCGATCAGGTTGAAGCTCTCGCCGATGGCCGCGGTGCGGGTCGCCATGCGCACCAGCCCGTCCGCCACGTCGTCGATCAGCACGAAGGGCAGGATATTCTCGCCCGGCCCCCAGATGCGCACCGCGCCGGCGCCGTGCCAGCGCCCGATGCCCCAGTGTTGCAACGGCCCGCCATGGCCCACCACGATGCCGGGCCGCGCGATGGTCAGCGGCAGCCCGCGCTCGCGGTGCAGCCGCATGAGCTGGCGCTCGCATTCCGCCTTGGACCGGGCATAGAGGTTGCGGTCGGTCATGTCGTCGGGGAACGGCGTGTCCTCGGTGATGGTCCGGCCCGGGTCCGACATGTCGTAGCTGGCGATGGTGCCGGTATAGACCAGCCGCTTCACCCCGGCCTTTTCGCAGGCCATGCCGACGCGGGTGGCCACGCCGACATCGTTGATCAGCGCATCCGCCCAGGTCTTGTCCATCGACTTGGCGAGGTTGAAGACCACGTCGATGCCATGCATCGCCTCGGTCAGCCCGTCGAGATCGTGCAGCGACACGCCCACGGTCTCCACCTGATCGGGCAGGTCGGGGAAGGGGCCGGTCTTGCCGCGCGACAGCACGCGCACATCGTGCCCGTCGGCCACCAGGCGCCGGGTCAGCGCCCGGCCGATGAAACCGGTGCCGCCGATCACCATGGCGGTGGGCTTCGGCTGCCTGGTCTGCACGGCGGGCGCCTTCACCGCCAGCTTGTCGGCGGGCAGCAGCGCCAGCGCATCGTCGAGCGCCTGCATCACGGTGACAGCACTTTCGCCACTGAACCGCGCATCCTGCGGCGCGCTCATATTGCCGTAAAGCGCGCGGTCCATGCCCCGGAAGCTCAGCGCATAGGGGCCTTTCTGGTTCAGCGAGCTGGCCTGAGCCCAGGCGTTGCGAACCCCCTCGCGCAGGTGCTGACCGCTGAGGTCGAGCTGCTTGCGCAGCGGGTTCACGATCAGATCCGAGGTATTCTCACGCTCCACGATCAGCACATCCGAGGCGAAATCAAGCCGCGCCCGGGCCGAGGAGCCGCGCAGCGTCACCGAGCGGTCGTCCTGCGTTTCCACCAGCGAGACGGTAAAGGCGATCTCCACATCGCCGGCGCGGGCGAGGATGCGGAAGCCCTGCGGGCGCGGATCGCCGCCGGGCAGATCCACCGGCTTGCTCGCTTCGGCAAAGACGATCTCGGGCGTGCCGAACAGATCGACGGCAAAGCTCATCAGATGCGGCCCGACCTCGAGCAGCAGGTTTTTCGGCTCGCGCAGCAGCCAGAGGTTGAACGGCCCCGAGCGCAGCGGCGAGAGCGGCAGCGCATAGGTGATCTCGGCGGTGGAGACGCGGCCCAGCGCGCCGGAGCGAACCATCTCCTTCAGCCGTTCATAGGACGGCAGGCCGAGGAAGTTGTGCCCGGCGTGAAAGCGCCGGCCCGCCGCCTCGGCGGCGGCGAGGATCTCGCGCGTGTCCTCAGTGCTTTCCGCGACCGGCTTTTCCACCAGCACATGCAGCCCGGCCTCAAGGCACTGGATCGCCAGCGGCTTGTGCAGATGCGGCGGCGTCAGGATATGCACCGCATCGCAGATGCCGCTTTCGATCAGCGCCTCGACCGATGTGAAGGGCTGCGCGCCATAAGCCTCGGCCATGCCCTTCGCGGCGGTTTCGGAAACATCGCAGATAGCGGCGACCGAGACGCCGGGCGTCGCTTTCAGTGCGTCGGCGTGCCAGGTGGCGATATATCCGGCCCCGATCAGGCCGACACGGATGGGTTCGGACATAGATCAGTCCCTCACTTGTACTCGATGATGCGCATCTGCGCGTTCCGGAGCTGGCGCCAGTGAAAGGTCGCCATGCCGATGAGATTGGGAAATTTCGACAGCGTCAGCAGGATGGCATGCCGGAGCGCCTCTGCGCGCGGCAGCCCCTCGCGCATCAGCCCCTGCGCGGTACGGAGGAAGTTCAGCGCATAGGCGGCCAGCCCCAGCAGCGGCAGGCCCCACCATAGAAACGCGCCGATCAGGATGACAAGCGGCAGCGCCAGCCCGTAGACCAGCACGCGGCGGCGTTCCTTGACGAAATATTCCGGGTGCAGATGGCCCACCTGCGCAAAGCCGTGGCCGGTGCGCACGGCGCGTGTCCACCATTGCCCGAACCGGTGGGTATCGGCGTCGTGGCGGGTCATCTCCTGCGGGATGCGCTCCAGCACCCAGCCGGCCTTGCGCAGCCGCGTGCAGAACTCGTCATCCTCGGCGGCGATCACCGTCGGATCGAAGCCGCCAACGCCCTGGAACGCCTCGGCCCGCACCATCATGTCGCCACCGCAGGCAAGGATCTCGCCAGCCGGCCGCCGCCATTCGAAATCGGCGAGCTGGTTGTAGAGGCTCGCATCGCGGTGGATCTCGGAGCGCCAGCCGGTGACCATGCCGAGTTTCGGATGCGCTTCAAGATGCGCCCGCGCGGCGTCGAGAAAGCCCGGCACCAGCGCGCAATCGCCGTCGATGAACTGCACCAGCTCGGGTGCCTCCAGCGCCTCGAACCCGGCATTGCGGGCCCGCGCGGCGGTGAAGGGCACCGAAAGGTCGAGCTCCACCACCGTGGCGCCGGCCCTTTGCGCCTCGGCGATGCTGTCATCGGTGGAGCCGCTGTCCACATAGACCACCTGCCGCGCGACACCGGCGACAGAGGCCAGCGCCGCGACCAGACGGGCGCCCTCGTTGCGGCCGATCAGCACGACATCGACGGCCCTCATTCCAGCACCTCGCGTTTCGGCGGCGTCTCGCCATTGGCATAGGCGGTGAAAAGCGACGAGAGCCGCGCCGCCTCGGTATGGATGTTGAATTCCGCCTCGACGGTGGCGCGGCCCACCGCGCCCATCACCCGGCGCTGGTCGGCGCTGGCCAGCATCTGCTCGATCGCCTCGGCAAGCGCCGCGACATCGCCCGGCGGCACCAGCACGCCGCTTTCCCATTGTGCCACCAGCTCGGGGATGCCGGCGATCTGCGTGGCGATCACCGGCACACCCGCCGCCATCGCCTCCATCAGCACCACCGGCACGCCCTCGGCAAAGCTCGGCAACACGAAGAGATCGCTCTGCGACAGCGCCTCGGCCACCTCGGCCTGGCTCTGGTAGCCGAGAAACACCACCGTCTCGCCCAGCGGTTCGGCCCGCGCCTCCAGCGCCGCGCGCTCCGGCCCGTCGCCGATCAGTGCCAGCCGCAGATGCGGGAAGCGCTCCCTGAGCGCCGCCACCGCGTCGAGCAGCACCGGCACGCCCTTCACCCCCGCAAGTCGGCCCACGAACAGCAGCGTCTGGCCCTTGTGCTGCGCGGTCGCGTAGCGCTCGGGCTCGATGCCGCAATGTACGATATGCAGCTTGTCCCAATGCTCGGTCGCGGCGAAACACATGAGCTGCGAGCGGCAGTAATCGCTGATGCAGGCGACGAATGTGGCGCGTGCGGTCTTTTCGTCGATGCGCCAGTGACCGGGTTCGAAAAAGATATCCGGCCCGTGGATGGTGAAGCTGTAGGGAATGCCCGAAAGCTCGCTCGCCAGCATCGCCACGGTGCAGGAGGCCTTGGCGATATGGTTGTGCAGATGCTGCACGCCCTGCGATTTCATCCGGTCGGCCAGAACCGCGGCCTCGGCAAAATAGATCAGGTTGTAGAGCCGGCCCTTGATCCCCTTCGGCGCCGTCTTCCACGCCAGTTTCAGCGCCGAGAGATAGCGCCCGGGCCGCAGCATGAAGCGCAGATGCGCCTTGATCAGCCGGAACGGGTTCTTCGCCGCATCCAGCACCCTGAAGGTACGGGCATGCTCCTCGCGCTGCTCCGGGCCGACCAGATGCTCGTCCCCGGTGGTGCGGATCGAGCAGGTCAGCACCTCGTGGCCGAGCGCGCGCAGCGCCGCCACCTCGCGCTGGATGAAGGTATCGGAGGCGCGGGGATATTCTCCGGTCAGATAGGCGAGTTTCGGCAGGCTCATTCGGCACCCCTCGTGCTGCGTTCGAGCATCTGCTCGTAGCCTGCCGCATCATTGCCGCCAAGGGCTGCCCGCAGCGCGGTGTTCGGCCAGCGCAGCGGCATGATGCGGGCGCGCAGGACCGGCTCGCGCAGGAGGCCCGGCAGGCGCGGGGCCAGCGGGCGGAGCAGTTTCGCGAGGCCCAGCCAGACCGTCCAGGGCAGCGCCATCGACAGTTTTGGCCTGCCGGTCGCCCTGCGGTGCGCGGCGACATAGCGACTGCGCGTCGGCAGGTCGTCATCGACCGCGTTCAGTGCCCTGATGCCCCCGGGATCGGTCAGGGCGGCGGCGATCAGCGCTTTGGCAAGCTGCGTGACATGGACGATTGGCAGCACGCCGTCCGAGGTCAGGGTGATGTGCAGCGGCCCGGCATCGACGCCGTTCAGCGCATGCCACGTGCGGCCCGGCCCCCAGACCGCGCCGGGCCGGATCAGCCAGAGCGGATGCCCGGCGGCGCGGGCCAGAGCCTCCTGCGCCAGCTTGGCCTCGGCATAGGCATCCGGCGCGTGGCCGGGTGCGGCCAGCGCCGAACGCTCGTCCAGAACCGCGCCGGGGGCCACGGACATCGTGTCGTAGACCACGATGGAGCTTACCAGCACCAGCCGCAGGCCCTCGGGTAGCGCCGCGAGCAGATGGCGCGTGCCCGAGAGCGTATCGGCGGCGATCTTTTCCGCGTCTCCGCCGAGATGCGCGGCGGCATGGATTGCCGCGCCGCAGCCTTGCAGCGCCTGCGCGAGAACCGCGACCGAGGCCGGGTCGGAGAGATCCGCCGTCACCAGCGCGATGCCGGCATCCCGGGACCATTCCGCCGGAACGGTCCTGCGCACCACGGCCACCACCTCGATCCCGCGCGCGCGGGCCACGGCCACGCAGGCGCGCCCGATGAACCCGCCGGCGCCGGTGATCAGGATGCGCTTCACTTCGCCCACGGCATCGGCTCCATCGGATCGCAGCGTGTGGTCATGGCCTGCGCGCCGGTGGTCTCGCCGGCATTCTGGATCGCCAGTGTGACCTCGGTCATGTGCAGCGCGAAATCCGCCGAGAGGCGGCAGGGGCGGGCCTGTTCCAGCGCCTCCAGCATCTCGGCGGGGCCGAGCATGAAATTCATCGCCGCCGCGCCCCAGCGCTTCACCTTGGGATGGGTCGGCTGCGGCAGCCGGATGCGGCGCGGGAACGGGTTTTCCATCAGCCGCCGGCGGATCGTCATGCGCTTGGCAAAGCGCACTCTGGCGCTGTTGACCCAGGCGGCATCGCAGCTCAGCACGCCCCTGTCGCCGACGATGCGGATGGAATGGTCGTGCGGCGCCACGATCGAGCAGGTCAGCCGCGTCACCGGGCCGTTCTCGAAAAACAGCGTGGCGACCGACAGGTCCGGCGCCATCGGCCCGTTGCCGGTCTTGTCGGGCACGGTCTCGGCGCTGGCGGCGACCACGGTGCGGACCGAGCCGAACCAGGAAATCAGCCAGCCCAGGTAATAACCCGCATGTTCCAGCGTGCAGCCGACGCGGAATTCGTCCTCATAGGGCCAGGGCGCGCCGGTTTCGCTCAGCCATTTCTCATAGGCGGCCTGCGGTACGAACCCGTCGTCGAGCTCGGCATAGATCGCGCGGGGCGTGCCGGCGATGCCCTTGCGCAGCGCGTGGCCGAGGGTCTGCGCGGTCTCGCCCAGCACCGAACAGGGCGCCGATGCCAGCAGCAGCCCGCGCGCAGCGGCCAGCGCATGCAGTTCCCTGGCCTGCGCGACCTCCATCGCCAGCGGCTTTTCGCAATAGACGTGATGCCCGGCCTCAAGACAGGCGCGGTTCAGCTCGTAATGCGCCGCGGGGTTGGTGAGGTTCAGGATCACCCCGCCCGGCGGGGCCTCGTCGAGAAAGCGGGTCAGCGAATCCTTGGCTGGCAGGCCCCAATGGGTGCAGAACCGGTCGAGCCGCGCCGCGTCGCGGTCATAGACCCCGGCGACCTCGATCCCCTCCATGGCCTGAAGCGACCGCAGGTAGAGATCGGCGACAAAGCCGCAGCCCAGTATCGAGATCCTGCGCATCAGCCCCGCTTCCGCGCGCAGCGCAAACTGGTAAGGTGCCCGTTCGAGCGGGAGAGCGGAGGGGTGGACATGACGTTCCTACTCGCGAATCTGAACCTGCCGGTAAGAATTGCTTCATCATGCAAATTTGACGAGAATTCGGCAGACCGCCCTCGTAGTCCCCGCTTGGCCCTAACTTGGCGGAAATCGTGCGAAATTGAGGCCCGGGGGACACGGTTTGCGGGAAATCGTATCCGGGCGCTCCTCCGTTTGCCATGAATTTGCGCTATGAAGATCGCGCGGGGCGCTGGAGGGATGCAACGAGTAATGGATTTCAGCATAGCCGGTGAGCGGATCTCGGTGAATGTTCCGACCTGGGCCGCGCTTCAGGCTCGCGTGGCCGAGCGTCTGGCGCAGCGGCAGGGTTTCGCGCTGGCGACGATCAATCTCGATCATCTGGTCAAGCTGCGTGCCTCGCAGGTGTTTCGCCGCGCCTATGCGGCGCAGGATTTCGTCGTGGCCGATGGCAATCCCATCGTCTGGATGTCGCGGCTCGCGGGCCGTCCGGTCGAGCTGATCCCCGGCTCCGACGCCATTCTGCCGCTGGCGCGGCTGGCGGCCAAACACGGGGTCGGCGTGGCGCTCGTGGGCAGTACCGAGCCGGCGCTTGCCGCCGCCAAGAGCTATCTGGAACGCGAGGTGCGCGATCTTGAGGTCACGCTGATCATCGCCCCGCCGATGGGATTCGAGCCTGCGGGCGAGGCGGCGGATGCGATCTTTGCCCGGCTGACCTCCTCCGGTGCGGGGCTGTGTTTCGTGGCGCTGGGCGCCCCCAAGCAGGAGATCTTTGCCGCCGCCGGGCGCCGCAAGGCGCCGCAGATCGGCTTTGCCTGTATCGGCGCGGGGCTCGATTTCTTTGCCGGCACGCAGCGCCGCGCGCCGGGATGGGCGCGGCGCTTTGCGGTGGAATGGCTCTGGCGCGCCTCCTACAGCCCCCGGCGCCTGCTGCCGCGCTATGCGAAATGCCTCGCGATCCTGCCCGGGCAGATGCTGCGCGCGATGATGATGCGGTTTCGCTCGCCGCAGCACTGAGCGGATCGGCCCTAACCCAGCGTCCGGGGCCGTCGCCGGCGCATCAGGATCAGATCCTTCAGCCTGCCCTTGAGCCCGCGCGGCGGCAGGATCTCGCGATCCATCTCGAACACCGCGCCGGTCAGCGCCGGATCCATCCGCAGCGCCAGCTCTACCCCCCATTTTGCCGAGACCTCCGGCGCCACGCCGTCGGGGATGCCCATCGCGGTCTTCAGCATGCCGGGCATCCAGTCGCCGATGACGATGCCGGGAAAGCGGTCGCCCAGATCTGCGATGAGCGCGCGGGTAAAGATCCGCGCCGCACCTTTCGAGACCGAATAGGCGGAGGAGGCGGGCAGGGGGGTGAGATCGGCAAAGGTCGCCACGTTCAGGATGCGGCCTCGTCCGGTCTCACACATATCTTCGAGCGCGGCGCGGGAACAGGCGACGACCCCGCCGAGATTGATCGCCACGGTCCGCATGAAGCTCTCGCCGCTTTCGTCGAGGATATCGCGGCGCGGATACACGGCGGCGTTGTTGATCAGCAAGGCGATGCGGCCATGCTGCGCGCGGATCTCTGCAAATGTCTCGCTGACCGCCTGCGCGTCGCTGACATCCAGCGGCAGCGGGTGAAAGGCACCCGAGGCCAGCGCGCGGGTCTTTTCCAGCGCGTCGGCGCGGCGCCCGGTGCCGATCACGGTGACGCCCTGCCGCCCCAGCTCCAGCGCCAGCGCGCGGCCGAGGCCGGACCCGGCGCCGGTGACGATGGCGATGCCGTCTTGCGGGGTGAGGCGGGTCATGCCGGCTCCTTTGCGATGATGCCCGCCACGCGCAGGGCGTTGGCGGCGATGGTCAGGCTGGGGTTCACCCCCATCGAGGTCGGCATGAAGGACGCATCCGTCACCCAGAGATTGCGCAGCTCATGGGCGCGGCAATCGGCGTTCAGCACCGAGCTCGCGGGATCGGTGCCAAAGCGCAGCGTGCCGCTCGGGTGGCCGAAATTCAGCTCCGGCGCCATGCCGAGGAACACATGCCGCTGCCCCCGGAAGGCGCGCGAGATGGCCCGGCGAAAGGCCTTGCGCCGCGCCAGAAGCTCCGGCTGATAGCGGTAGCTGACCGAGAGACGCTCGGGCTGCGCAGGGTCGTAGGTGACGCGGTTTTCCGGATAGGGCAGATCCTCCATCAACCCGACGAAAATCTGCGCCTGTCCGAAGAGCTTTGCCGCAATCGCTGCCGGAATGCGGGTAAGCTGGCTCAGCCCCCGCACGCGGCGCAGGGAAGAGCGGGCGAGCATCAGGTTGAGGTAATGCACGATCTCGCCATAGGAGGCGCGGATGCCCATGGCCTGGATCATGCCGAGCCGCGCGCCCTCGCGCAGGTAGAGGTCGCGCAGGGCGATGGATTTCGTCGCCCCCGCATCCGGCGTGCCGCGCGGCGGCCAGAGCGCGAACATCTCGTTGAGATGGAACATCAGATTGCGCCCGGCCATGCCGGAGCTGTTCGCGGCGCCCTCCGGCCAGGCCTCGCAGGCGGAGGCCAGCAGCAGTTTCGGCGAGCCGAGCGCGCCGCCGGCGAGCACCACCTGGCCCGCGCGAAACACCTGGAGTTCGCCGCCGATCCGCGTCTCGACCCCTTCGACCCGGTCGCCCGCGCCCAGCAGCCTTGTCACCTCGGCCCGGTCGATCAGCGTGGCTTTGCCGGTGGCCAGCGCCGGCTCCACCCCGGCGGAGCGCCCGTCCATCTTGCAGCGCTTCGGGCATTTCGTGCCGAGGCAGTTCAGGCAGCTCTCGACCCGGTCGATGGCGGTATGGGCGTGATAGGGATGCAGCCCGCGCCGTTCCAGCGCCGTCATCAGCGCGGTTTCGGTGGGGTTGAGCGGCGGTGGCGCGGCCATCGTCATGGGCGGCTCGGGCGAGAGCGGATCCTGGGTGCCGTGGATGCGGTAGAGTTCTGCCGCGCGGTCGTACCACGGGCGCATCGTGTCGAACCCGACGGGCCAGCCGCCGGTGGGGTGGGGCCGGTCGGGCAGATCGTCGAGATCGTGGCGTTCCGGCCGTTCCAGCGTTGCGGCATAGAACACCGAAGAGCCGCCGACCCCGGCGCCGAGCGGTGCGTAGAACGTGCTCTCCTGCCCGTTCACCTCCGCATGCAGCGGCGTCGGCCAGAGCCCGCGCGCCAGCCGCGCCTCGGGCACGAATATCTCGGACAAACCGTTGCGCTCGCTGCGGCGGCCAGCCGTGCCCTGTTCGAGAAACAGAACACGGCGCCCGGCCTCGGCCAATGCGCGCCCGGCGGTGCCGCCACCGATGCCGGTGCCGATCACGATGACATCCCACTCCACCGCGCTGGCCGGATGGCTCACGATTCGGCGCCCTCGCCCGGCGCGAAGATCGGGGCGAAGAGCCCGCGCAGCGCCAGCGCGGCGCTGTTGGTCATGTGGTTGTTGTCGAAATAATAGCCCGTGCCGTCCACCAGCGCGTGACAGGTCGTGTCGTCGCAGATTCGCGGCCAGGGGTCGATCCAGGTGATGACGCCGGCCTCTGCCATGGCGCGCCATGGCGCCTCGGCGGCGTCGATGCGCTGGGCGAGGGCGGCGCGGGGCATGCTGCTCTGGATGACCGGCGGCTTGGCCAGCGGCCAGCCCGTATGGGCTGCCTCGCGCGCGGCGATGCGGCTGTCATATTGCGCGATCTCGGGCGGCTGGCGCAGCACGATCACCTCTTCGAACCGGTCGAGCAGGGTGTTGACGGTGGCGCGGGCGGCCTCGGCGACGATGCCGTCCTGCGGTGCGCCGACGCGGGCGGGCGCGTCGGTGGGGTGGATGGCGATGGTGTTATGCGCGTCGAGCCCGATGCCGGTGCCGCTGGCGTAATAGGTCCAGCGCCCGATCAGCATGACCTTTTTCAGCGACGGCAGCAGACCGAGCGCCTGCCGGATCTGGAGATTGGCATTGGTGCAGGCGGTGTCCTGCGCCAACGTGGCCGCGCTCTCGACCTTGCGGATATCGAAGAGCGGCGGGCAGCCTGCGCGCCAGATGATCATGCCCGGGGTGCCCGCCTCATGTGCGGCGAGGTCGAGCCCCTCCTTGAAGGCGCGCACATGGCTGTCGCCCCAGACCAGCACCTGCGGCGCGCCCTCGGGACCGATGGGGCAGATCTCGAGCCCCATGAGCGGCCCGTCGGAGGCGGTTTCGCAGCGGCTCCAGTCTTGCAGGAAATCGGCGGAGGCGGCGATATGCGGGCGCACCTCCGGGCCGAAGCGCTCGGGCAGCCCGTCCTTGAGGTAGAGCCAGCTTCCGATCGCCAGAAGGCAGGCGGAGGCCGCCACGGTGCCGCCAAAGATCGCGGTGCCCGGCACGCGCAGCCGCCGCACCGGATTTTCCACGAAACGCCAGGACAGCCAGGCCAGCGCCACCGACAGCGCCATCCAGCCCACCGCCTCGGCCATATTGGCATAGCCGCCGCGCAGATAGACCGAGAGCGTCATCACCGGCCAGTGCCAAAGATAGAGCGAATAGGAGATCTTGCCGAAGAACACCGGCTCGCGCGCCGAGAGCATCCGGTTGACCGTGCCCCGCCCGCAGCCGTTCGCCAGCAGCAGGACCGTGCCCAGCACGGGAAAGACCGCGAGGACTCCGGGGAAATGCGGGCCCGCCGGGATCAGCAGCAGCGAGGCCAGCACCAGCAGCAGCCCTAGCCAGCTCAGCGCCGCATAGCCCTGCCAGCGGCGCCCGCTTTCGCAGCCCCAGATCGCCAGCAGCACGCCGCTCAGCATTTCCCAGGCGCGGAAAGGGAAGAGATAGAAGGTGGCGGTCTGGTGGGTGGGCGTGAACGTGATGCAGGCGGCGAGCGAGGCTGCCCAGCAGCCCACCAGCGCGACGATCAGCGCGCGGCGGTTGCGCGACAGCAGCAGGATGAAGAGCGGCAGGAAGATATAGAACTGCTCCTCCACCGCCAGCGACCAGGTGTGCAGCAGCGGCTTTTCCTCTGACGCGGTGTCGAAATAGCCCGCCTGACGAAAGAACAGCACGTTGGAGAGATAGACCGTCGCGGCGATGAGCTGCTTGCCGAATTCGCGGAATTCGAAGGGCAGCAGCAGCGCCCATGAGAACAGCGCGGTGACCATCGCCATGGTGAAGAAGGCCGGCGCCAGCCGGCGGAAGCGGCGGATATAGAAATGCCGCAGCCAGATCCGCCCGGTGCGGTCGTATTCGCGCCAGAGGATGCCGCCGATCAGGAACCCCGAGATCACGAAGAAGATGTCGACGCCGACAAAGCCGCCCTCGAAGCCGGGCAGGCCGAAATGGTAGAACACCACCGCCAGCACGGCGATGGCGCGCAGCCCGTCGATATCGCTGCGATAGGGCAGGGAGGTGAGGCCCGCTTGGCCGGGCGCGTGGTCGGAATCGGTATTCGGGGCCTGTGTCATCACTCGCAATCCGGATTCTCCGGGACAATTCCACGCCATAAGCCCCCCTAGGCGTGCCTCGGGCCTTTCTAGCCCGTCGAGTGAGGCGATTCAAAGGCAATGGGGCGTCGCGGCAAAGGCTATTCGCCAAGTGTTGCCGGATCGTCAATCCGGGCGGGAGGCAAATGGGGCGCGCCTTGCCCCGGGCGCTCAGAAGAATGCCGGTTTCGGGGCCGGTTTGCCCGCGATCAGCCAGTCATAGACCCGTGCCACCTGCTCCGCCTTGCGGGGCCAGGTGAAATGGCTCTGCACCCGCGCCCGGGCGGTCTCTGCCATGGCGGGCAGGCTCGAGGGGTCGTCGGCAAGCGCCTCCAGCGCCCCGGCAAAGCCGCGCACGATCTCGGCGCGCGTGCCGCAGGGCACCTTGAGCCCGGTTCCGGGCACCACCAGCTCGCCCGGACCGGCGTAATCGACGATCAGCGGCACCACCCCCAGCGCCATCGCCTCCAGCACCACGCCGCCGCCGAATTCGCGGATCGACGGGAAGGAAAGCAGGTGGCAGCCTGCCATGATGTCCTGCACGTCGCGATGCTCTTTCCAGCCGTGGAAGGTGACGGCCTTCGCGGCTCCCAAAGCCTCGGCCTGCGCCACCAGATCCGCCATCATCGGCCCGTCGCCGATCATGTCGAGCGTCATGCGCCCGTCGCGCAGCAGCGGGGCGGCGGCCTCCAGCAGCATGTCCGGCCCCTTATAGGGCACCAGCCGGCCCACGAAGCAGGCGCGCAGCACGCCCGGCGCGGGGGCGGCGACGCGGTTGAACCGCGCCGGGTCGATGCCGTTTTCCGGCAGATAGAGCGTCTTGTCGCGATGCCGCGCGGGGATCTCGCTCTCGGTGTGGCGCGAGCCCACGAGGATCGCCGAGGCCTGCGCCAGCGTGGCGCCGCGCCCGGGCATCAGCTTGTAGGCCGACCGCAGATAGCTCAGCCATTCCTTTTCGCGACGCCGCTCGGCGTCAAAGCCCTTGGGCCAGGGCACGCCGCCGTTCAGCGGCCCCAGAACGAAGGGCACGCCGGCGCTGGCGCAGTGCCCGGCAAGCGAAGAGGAGATCGTCGGCGACAGCGGCGTGATGCGGTGGACGACATCCCAGTCGCCGTTGCGGATCCCGTCGCCGAAGCGCTGCCAGACCAGCCGCTCGAAATGCGGATAGCTCAGCGCGTTGATCGCCTGCACCATGGTCCAGCCCTTGCCCTCGCCCATGCGCAGCTTTTCGGCAAGCTTCCACATCGGGCGGGCATAGGTCTCGGAATCGATGGCGGTGAAATCCGCGCCCTCGGCGAGCCCGGCGCGCAGGAATGCCTCGCGGTTGCGGATCTGGGTGACGATATGCACATCCGCCACCTCGCGCAGCGCGCTTGCCAGCGACCAGCCGACCAGAGGTACGCTCACCCATTCGGGATTGGCCGCCTCGGCAATCGCGAGGACACGGGGCCGTTTCAACTCACTCATGACCCGCCTTCACATGATGGATTGCCATTTGAGCGCCCGGCCGTCCGCCGGACCCCGTTTCAGCCGCGCCGCCTTGAGCGCCTCGGCATAGCCGGTGAGGGTGCCCGCCAGCAGCCAGGTGAGCGGGGTCAGCGTGGCGTTGGGCAGCATGTCGAACACATTGATCGCCAGCATCAGCGACAGGGGTCCGATAAAGGGCGATATGGCGTCGCGTCCCGCCATGACGGACTCGCGCCAGAGCAGCACCAGCGGCAGCACCAGCAGGCCGAATTCGGCGAGGAAGCCGACCCAGCCATAGATGCCGATGACGATGATCCAGCGGCCGTCGGTTACCGTCTCGATCTCGCCCGTCACCGGGTTGAGGATGTGGTTCCGCCCCCAGCTTCCCCAGCCGAATACCGGCTTTTCATAGGCGCGTTCGAGCAGGATGTTCTCGTTGGTAAAGCGGAAATCCAGCGAATTGGCGCGCTCCGGGTCGATGCTGGAGATCTCGCTCAGCAGTCGCTCTTCGGGTACCAGATGCGCGCCCTTCATGATCGGGTAACCGATGGCCAGAATGCCGATCAGGATCGCCACCTTGATCTGCATGAGCCTTGTCAGGAACAGGATGGAGGGGATCAGTGCAGCACCGAGGATCAGCGAGCCCAGCGACTTCGAGATCAGCAGGATGAGCAGCAGATAGACGGCCGCGGCCAGCACCTTGATATTGTGCAGCCGCTCGTCCTGCCGCCAGAGCGCAAAGGCACCGGCGGCGGCGGTCATGATGAAGAACGCGACCCAGAGCCCGTGATAGAGGAACACCACCGGGCGATAGCCGCCGGCGCGGATCGACTGGCCGAACAGGTGCTGGTAATAGCCGTAGATCCAGTTGTTGAGCTGCGGCGAGAGCCGGATCTCGATCAGCATCAGCAGCGAATAGACCAGCCCGCTGACCATCAGCGCGAGCAGGAAATAGCGCTGCGCCCCGCCGCTGACGAGATACTGGCGCGCCAGCAGGAAGGGAAGGACCAGCAGGAATTGCTGGACCATCAGCGCCAGCGCGTCCTTGGCGCTGAGCCCGGGCAGCCCGATGCGACCGTAGAAGACCGGCTCGGTGTTGTTGATCGCCGTCATCACCGGCGACAGGATGAAGGTCAGCAGCAGCAGCTTGCCCACCAGAGACTGCGGCAGGATCGAGCCCTGCGGCCCGTATTTCCAGATGCAGAAGGCAAAGGCCGTGAGCGCCGGAATATTGTGCTTCATCAGCGGCGGCATCAGCGGCAGGTCGAAGGCGGCGGGCGGCTCGGGCAGGAAGAGATAGCCCACCATCAGCGACAGGATCAGCGCCCGCTCGACCGGCAGGCGGCGGAACAGGGCGATGGTCACCAGCGGCCAGATGGCCAGCATGAAATAGGCGAGAGGGTTGGGCATACTCGTCTTCGAAGCTTCACTCGCGGCGCTCCGCAGGCCCCCCACGCGCCCCGGATCTCAGGCGCGACCATAGCAGGCGTGGCACGGTTTGTCGCGCGCGGGATGCGGAAACCCGGCGGGGCTGGCAGATATGGCACAATTGAGGGGATTGACCATACACGCCCCGTCCGGGCCATGATGTCGCCCCATTGCCTTGTCAGGCACTGGCGCGGGACAGAAAACATTTACAGGGTGTTCGTGGTGACAGAGCCCCGGCTGAACATTGCCTATTTGTGCGACTTTTCTCCGCTCGACCGAAACATGTATTCGGGCGGAAACGCGCGCATCTACGAGGCATTGCGCAAACATGCGGGAGACGTGACGATCCTGTCGAACGCCTGGGGGCTGGCAGAGCCGCTGCGGCGGGCAATTGGCCACACGCCTGAATCGGTTGCGCTGCGCCTGCGCTGGCGCGCGCATCTGGCGCTGGCGCCGGTGGTCGCGCGCAAGGTCCGCGACGAGCTGATGCGCGGAGAATACGACGTGCTTTTCGGCACCTATTCCTTTCACTCCATGTGCCATCTGGTGCCGCCCTATCCGATGGTCACCGCCTTCACTTCGGATGCCACTCAGACGATCTACCGCAATTCCGAGATCGGTCAGGCGCACCCGTCCAAATTCCCCGGCGGGCGGCTCTTCGACGACAGGGTGGAGCGCTGCGAGGGGCATGTGTTCCGCGGCACCGACCTGCTGTTCTGGCCATCGCGTTGGCTGAAAGACGCGGCGGATGCGCGCTATGGTCTCTCGCCGTCGAAATCGCTGCTGGTGCCCTGGGGCGCCGGGATCGCGCCGCCGCCTCCGCCCGAGCCCACGCTGATCGGGCGCGACCGCCCGGTCGAGCTGTTGCTGGTCGGGCGCGACTGGTTCGCCAAGGGCGGCCCCGTCGCCTTCGACAGCATGCAGGCGTTGCGCGCGCGCGGCATCGACGCGCGGCTGACGGTGATCGGCTGCGTGCCGCCGGAGTTTCACCGCAACGCGTTTGTCACCGTGCATCCGCAGCTCGACAAATCCGTGCCGGAGCAGGCGGCGATCTTTGCCCGTGCCTTTGCCGGGGCGCATTTCCTCGTGCAGCCCTCCTATGAGAGCTACGGCTTTGCCTTCTGCGAGGCCTCGGCGCACGGGCTGCCGGCGCTCTGCCTCGCGGTCGGCGGCGTACCGGTGCGCGACGGGGTCAACGGCCATGCGTTGCCGCAGGGCAGCACGCCGGAGGATTTCGCCGGCCTGATCGAAACCTATCTCGACACGCCGGATGCCTACGCCTCGCTGTCGCGCTCGGCGCGGCGCGAATACGAGGAGCAT
The DNA here is from genome assembly GCF_001975705.1 of Salipiger abyssi. Lineage (NCBI taxonomy): Bacteria > Pseudomonadati > Pseudomonadota > Alphaproteobacteria > Rhodobacterales > Roseobacteraceae > Salipiger > Salipiger abyssi. The sequence continues at coordinate 1,512,841 of NZ_CP015093.1, read as the reverse complement.
CTGAACTGGGATGCCTGGGGCCGCACGGTGGCCGGGCATCTGCGCGCGCGGGTCGCAGAGCTGCATTCCGCCTCCCGTGCCAGGGCTGCTGGCTGAGACCGCACAGGGTCCGGCTTAGGGGCGGGGCGTTGCCGGCGTGACGGCAATGCCACTGGTCAGCGCCGCGCGGCTGTCCTAGCTTCAGCTCCGAGGAGACCGAGCCACGGCATGACCGACCAGCCCAAGATCGACCTGTCCCCGCGCGTCTCGGACGAGATCCGCAAGACGACCTGCTACATGTGCGCCTGCCGCTGCGGCATCAATGTGCATCTGAAAGAGGGCAAGGTCAGCTATATCGAAGGCAACCGCGACCACCCGATCAATCGCGGCGTGCTCTGCGCAAAGGGGGCCGCCGGCATCAAGCAGGTCACCTCCCCCGCCCGGTTGCGCGCGCCGCTGCGCCGGGTCGGTCCGCGCGGCTCCGGCGAATTCGAGGAAATCAGCTGGGAGGAGGCGCTGGAGCTCGCGACCTCCTGGCTGAAACCCCTGCGCGAGACGGCGCCGGAAGAGCTCGCCTTTTTCACCGGGCGCGACCAGTCGCAAAGCCTCACCGGCTGGTGGGCGCAGCAATTCGGCACGCCGAACTATGCGGCGCATGGCGGTTTCTGCTCGGTCAATATGGCGGCGGCGGGGATCTACACGCTGGGCGGGTCGTTCTGGGAATTCGGATCACCGGACTGGGAGCACGCGCAGCTTCTGCTGCTCTTCGGCGTGGCCGAGGATCACGACAGCAATCCGATCAAGATGGGTCTGGCCAAGCTCAAGGCGCGCGGCGCCAGGATCGTCGGGGTGAACCCGATCCGCTCGGGGTATAACGCCATCGCCGACGAATGGATCAGCATCACCCCCGGGACGGACGGGCTCTTCATCCTGTCGCTGGTGCATGAGCTGCTGCGCGCCGGCAAGATCGACCTCGACTTCCTCGCCCGGTTCAGCAACGCGCCGGTGCTGCTGGATTGCGACCCGAAATCTCCCGATCATGGCCTGTTCCTGCGCGACGACGCGGGCCGCCCGCTGGTCATCGACCGCCGCACCGGCAAGCCCGCCCCCTGGGACGGCGAAGGCGTGGAGCCCGATCTGCGCGGCAAGCTGCGCCGCGCCGGCGTCACCCATCGCGCGGTGATGTACGACATCGCCGAGCGCTACCTCGCGCCGGATTACGCGCCGGAAAAGGTGGCCGAGCGCTGCGGCATCGCACCGGAACAGATCCGCCGGGTGGCGGCGGAGCTCGCCCGCGCCGCCTTCGACAGCGATGTCACGCTGGATCAGCCCTGGACCGATTTTCGCGGCATCGCGCACAAGACCATGCCGGGCCGCCCGGTCGCCGTGCACGCCATGCGCGGCATCTCGGCCCATGCCAACGGTTTCCAGACCTGCCGGGCGCTGCATCTGCTGCAAACCCTTCTGGGCGCCGTCGAGACCCCCGGCAGCTTCCGCTTCAAACCGCCCTATCCGAAACCCGCCACCGCGCATCCGAAACCGCATTTCCGCACCGCGCCCGGTCAGCCGCTCGACGGCCCGGCGCTGGGCTATCCGCATGGGCCGGAGGATTTGGCGCTGACCGAGGACGGCGCCCCGGCCCGCATCGACAAGGCGTTCAGCTGGGAAAACCCGCTCTCGCCGCACGGGCTCATGCATATGGTGATCTCGAACGCGGCGGCGGGCGATCCCTACCGCATCGACACGCTGTTCCTCTACATGGCCAACATGGCCTGGAACTCGTCGATGAACACGCGCGGCACGATGGAGATGCTGACCGCCACCGACGAGGCTGGCGAGTACCTGATCCCGCATGTGATCTATGCCGATGCCTATCGCTCGGAAACCGTCGCCTATGCCGATCTGATCCTGCCCGACACCACCTATCTGGAGCGTCACGACTGCATCTCGCTGCTCGACCGCCCGATCTCCGAGCCTGACGCGGCGGCGGATGCGATCCGCTGGCCGGTGATCGCGCCCGACCGCGATGTGCGGCCCTTCCAGTCGGTGCTGCTCGATCTCGGCGCGCGGCTGGGCCTGCCGGGCATGGTGACGGAGGACGGCGCGCCGAAATACACCGATTACGCCGATTACATCACCAATCACGAGCGCAAGCCGGGCATCGGCCCGCTGGCGGGCTGGCGCATGGGGCCGCACGGTCTCACGCATGGAAAGGGCGACCCGAACGCGGCGCAGATCGACAGCTATATCGGCAATGGCGGGTTCTTCACCGCGCCGTTGCCCGAGGAGGCCGCCTATTACAAACCCTGGAACCGCGCCTATCAGGACTGGGCCGTCTCGTTCGGGCTCATCGACAAACCGCAGCCCGCGTTGATCCAGCTCTGGTGCGAGCCGCTGCGCCGCTTCCAGCTCGCCGCCGAGGGCAAGCGCGCGCCGCAGCCGCCCGACGCGCTGCGCGGCCGCATCCGCACCACGCTCGACCCGCTGCCGCTCTGGTACGCGCCGATGTCGGACGCGTTCGAGGATCCGGCGGAATACCCGGTGCATGCGCTGACCCAGCGACCCATGGCGATGTATCATTCCTGGGGCAGCCAGAACGCCTGGCTGCGGCAGATCCACGGGGTCAATCCGCTCTACCTTCCGACCTATTGGTGGGACAAGCTGGCGCTTTCCGAGGGCGACTGGGTACGGGTGACCTCTTCGCATGGCGAGATCAGCGTGCCCGCCGCGCATATGGCGGCGCTCAACAGAAATACGGTCTGGACCTGGAACGCCATCGGCAAGCGCAAGGGCGCCTGGGCACTCGACCCCAAGGCCCCCGAGGCCACCAAAGGCTTTCTGCTCAACCACCTCATCCACGAGCTGCTGCCCGCGCGCGGCGACGGCATGCGCTGGAGCAATTCCGATCCGGTCACCGGGCAGGCCGCCTGGTTCGATCTGCGGGTGAAACTGGAAAAATCCGCCGCCCCCGACGAGGCGCAACCGGTCTTCCCGGTGATCCCGGGCTTTCATCTTTCTGCAAATACTCAAAAAACACCCTCTCCGAAGGCGCAGCCCCCGGACAATGAGGGCACGCCATGACCGACCTGCCCCAACACAGCGAGAAAAAGCTCGGTCTGGTGATCGACCTCGACACCTGTGTCGGCTGTCACGCCTGTGTCGTGGCCTGCAAGGGCTGGAACGATCAGGCCTATGGCGCGCCGCTGTCGGACAGTGAACCTTACGGCGCCGATCCCTCCGGCGCCTTCCTCAACCGCGTGCACAGCTACGAGGTGCTGCCCGAAACCGGCCCCGCCCAGCATGTGCATTTCCCCAAATCCTGCCTGCATTGCGAGGACGCGCCTTGCGTCCCGGTCTGCCCCACCGGCGCCAGCTACAAGCGTGTCGAGGACGGCATCGTGCTGGTCAATGAAGACGCCTGCATCGGCTGCGGCCTCTGCGCATGGGCCTGCCCCTATGGCGCGCGGGAAATGGACCCGTCGGCGGGGGTGATGAAGAAATGCACGCTCTGCGTCGACCGGATCTATAACGACGCGCTCCCGGAGGAAGACCGCGAGCCCGCCTGCGTGCGCACCTGCCCGGCCAACGCCCGGCATTTCGGCGATCTCGGCGATCCGGAGAGCGCGGTGTCACAGCTTGTGGCGGAGCGCGGCGGCATCGACCTGATGCCCGAGCAGGGCACCAGACCGGTGAACAAATACCTGCCACCGCGCCCGCGCGACGGTTGGGGCGGGGACACGGATGTGCTGGCGCCCTATCTGGAGCCGGTGGCGGAGGAGCCGCAGGGCTTTCTCGGCTGGCTCGACCGCACGCTGGGGAAGCTCTGAATGCATCCGGCAAGGTCGATCATTCTCTTCACCACGCTCTCGGGGCTCGGCTTCGGGCTGCTGGTCTGGCTGGGTCTCGACCCGACCCCGCCCACCGGCTGGGTCGCCTTTGTCTTTTTCGCCATCGCCTATGCGCTGGCGCTGGGCGGGCTCGCCGCGTCGAGCCGCCATCTGCGGCGCCCGGAACGCGCGCTCAAGGCCTTCACGCAATGGCGCAGCAGCTGGCTCTCGCGCGAGGCCTGGGGCGCGCTTCTGGCGCTCAGCGTCATGGGGCTTTACGCGCTGCTGTTGCTCTTCGGCATTCCGGTATTGCCGCTGGGCTGGCTGGGCGCGGCGCTGTCGCTGGCCACGGTGGGGGCCACGGCGATGATCTATGCGCAGCTCAAGACCGTGCCGCGCTGGCATCACTGGTCGACGCCGGCGCTGTTCCTGTCCCTCGCGCTGACCGGCGGCGCGCTGCTTTCGGGGCGTGTGCTGGCGGCGAGCCTGCTGCTGATCATCTCGGGCGCGCTGCAAGTCTGGGTCTGGTGGGACGGCGACAAACGCTTTGCCCGCGCCGGCACGACGCTCTCCAGCGCCACGGGGCTGGGCGAGCGTGGCACGCCGCGGGCGCTGTTTCCGCCGCATACCGGCAGCAATTACCTGCTCGACGAGATGGTCTATGTGGTCGGGCGCCGCCATGCGCAAAAGCTGAGGGTCATTGCCCTGCTGCTCATGGCGCTGCTGCCCTTGATACTGCTGCAACTGCCGCTGCCGCATGTTTTCGGGCTGCTGGCTCTTGTCTCGCACGCGGCGGGCGTGCTTGTCTCGCGATGGTTGTTTTTTGCCGAGGCGGAGCACGTCGTCGGCCTGTATTACGGGAGACGCTGAGTGGGTTTTCTCGCCGGGTTCGATGACCGCTGGCAGGATGCCGCATCCTATCTCGATGCGCTGCGCCATGATCTGGGCGAGGGGCAGCGGCTGGATCTGGTTCCCGAGTATCTCGCCCCGGATGTGGTGGTGCAGGACGGCGCGGCTGTGCTGTCCGGTCCCGAGGCCGTGGGCACCGCGCTCGCGGCGCGGCGGGCGGCGCTGCCGGGTCTCTCTCTCTGCGCAGAGGAGACGCTCTGGTCGGCCTCGGCGCCGAACGCCTTTGTCGCGGCGCAGCGCTTCCAGTGCCGGGCGCGGCATGGCGGGCCGGGGCTCTACGGTGCGCCGGGCGGCAGGGCGCTGAGCTATCTGGAGATGAGCGAGAGCTGGTGCGTGTCTGGCGCGTTGCGGGCGCACTGGGTGCTGCGTGACGAGCTGGCGATCCTGGCACAGATCGGCGTGCCCCCGGAGGAGGGCGCGCGCTGGCGTCTTTCGCAGATGGCAGGGCCGGAGGAACCGCCCGACATGCCCGATCCGGGGCCGGGCAATGACGATGCCTGGGGCCATACGCTGGGCGATCTGGTGAATCGCATCATGAGCGGCGATCTCTCGGTGATCGCGCGGCACTACGATCCGGCGGCAGAGCTGTTCCAGCCCGGCGCCGTCATCGGTCATGGCCCGGCAGAGGCCGAAGCCTTCTGGCTGGGGCTGCGCGCGGCGCTGCCCTCGGCACGGTTCGAGGTGCAGCATCTGCTTGGCGCCGAAGAGCACCTGTCGCCGCCGCGCGCCGCGATCCGCTGGGCGCTGACCGGCACACATGACGGCCACGGCGTTTTCGGCAGCCCGAGCGGCGCCGAGGTCACGGTGCTGGGGATGACGCAGGCGGAATTCGGGCCGGACGGCCTGCGGCGGGAATGGACGCTTTACGACGCGCCGGGCGTTCTGGCGCAGATCCTGCGGGCGCGCGGCTGACCGCGCGCCTGTGGCTGTTTATTGGCCGAAGCTCGCCATGGCGTCGAAATCCATCGCTTCGAGCAGCATCTTGCGGGTGTCGGCCTCCGGGCCGTCGACCTGGATCAGGATGCGGTTGGCGATCAGCCCCATGGTCTGGTCGTCCTGAAGCGCGAATTTCTGCCGTCCGATGCGGTCGGTCTTGAGCCCCATGGCGCCGGCATTGGTGATCATCGCCGACATGCTGGCCACCATCGGATTGTCGGCAAACATCTGGATGCTGTAGATCGCGCCGTCGGGGTCGGTGTAATCCGCCTGCGCCGAAACGCCGCCGCCCATCATCGCCATGGCGGCATTGGCCTCGCTGTCGACCTCGCGGCTCCAGCCCTCCGGTGCCTCGGGCAGAAACGCCCCCAGCGCGTCGGTCTTCATCTCGATCAGCTTGGAGCGGGCGAAATCCAGCTCTTCCAGCGCGTATTGCACATCGCCGTCCTCATAGGCCTCGATGGCCGATTGCAGCGTGTCGGTGATCTCGTCGGCCAGCGCCGGCGCGGCACTCAGCGCGGCGAAGGGAAGGGCGAAGATGAAGGAGCGGTGCATGGAAAACCTCTGCCTGAAATGCGTGAACGGGCAGGAGCATGCCGGAGCGTGCCATTTGCGGCAAGGTGCGGAAATCCTCACCCGGCGCTTGATTTTCACCGCGCGACCGGTCAGGTGAGATGCGGGTTTGCAGAGGAAAGCGCATATGCTGGCGCTTCTACGATTGCTGGGGATCGGGTTCGTCCTGCTGACGGTGGTCTATGTGGCGCTGTCGCTCTGGTCGCGCTCGGTGCGGCGGCGCAAGCTGGAACAGGAATGGGACGAGGCACAGGGGCCCGGCACGCGCGACCGCTTTGTCGAAGAGGGCCTGAAGGACTATGATCACTCCCTGCGGCGCAAGCTCATCCTGGGCGTGTATATCCTGCCGCTTTGCCTTATGGCGCTGATCATCTATCTGACGAATTTTTACTAGGGAACCGACATGCGCTATGTGAAATGGGTCATCATCCTGCTGTTCTGGGCGCTGGTCGCGGCGTTCCTGCATTACACCCTGCCGCAGCACGATATCGCGCGGATCTCGGACACCTACGAGAAACGCATCGACCCGGGCGAGAACCGCTGGTTCTGGTCGCAATCGGCGAGCGGCGAAAGCATGTCGGTCACCGGGCGCGATGTATTCTTCATCCAGACGCGGCTGAACAACGACAAGGTGATGGTCTATCGCAACGAGGATACCGGCTGGGGCTGGCCGCCCTATTTCAAGTTCGACACCTCGAACCTGCAAGCCGAGGCCGCCGATCTGCGCTCGACCTCGGGCAGCCCGCAATGGGTGGTGATCACCCACTACGGCTGGCGCAACGAATTTCTGTCGATCTATCCCAACGCCATCGGGCTGCGTCCGGTCGAGGGGCCGGATGTGCGCATCATCCCGTGGTTCAACATCATCTTCCTGACGCTGCTGGTGGCGATCTGCTGGGCGATCTATGTGCGCTGGCGCCGGTTCCGCGAGGCACGCATCGACCCGGTTTTCGAGGAGATGGGCGACAATCTCGACGATGCCGGCGGCTGGCTGAAGGGCCTCTTCGGGCGCAAGCGCTAAGCGCGGGCAAGGGTGGGCAGGCTGCCCACCCTTCGGGCTCAGCCGACCACGTTGAAGTTCGGTCCGTAAGGATAGCCGGTGATATTCTCGTTGCCGTCCTCGGTGATCACCAGAATGTCGTGCTCGCGATAGCCGCCGGCGCCCGGGGTGCCCTCGGGGATCGTCAGCATCGGCTCCATCGAGATCACCATGCCCGGCTCAAGCACCGTGTCGATATCCTCGCGCAGCTCCAGCCCGGCCTCGCGCCCGTAGTAATGCGACAGCAGGCCGAAGCTGTGGCCATATCCGAAAGTGCGGTATTGCAGCAGGTCGCGCTCGGCGAAGAAGGCGTTGATCTGCTCGGTGACGGCGGCGCAGCTCACCCCCGGCTTCAGCAGGCTCATGCCATATTCATGCGCCGCGACATTGGCCTCCCAGATCTTCAGCGAGGCGGCATCGACTTCTTCCACGAACATGGTGCGCTCCAGCGCCGTGTAATAGCCCGAGATCATCGGGAAGGCGTTGAGCGACAGGATGTCGCCGCGCTCCAGCTTCCGGGCCGTGACCGGGTTATGGGCGCCATCGGTGTTGATGCCGGACTGGAACCACACCCATGTGTCGCGATATTCAGCGTCGGGAAAGCGCCTGGCGATTTCCAGCTCCATCGCGTCTCGGCCCGCCATGGCCACGTCGATCTCGCGCACGCCGGCGCGCACCGCGTCGCGGATCGCGTAGCCGCCGACATCGGCGACCTGCGCGCCCGCGCGGATCAGCGCGATCTCGGCGGGAGATTTGTGCATCCGCTGGCGCATGGTCGCGGCGGCGATATCGACGGTGACCGCTGGCGACAGGAAATCCTCCAGCAGCTCGCGCTGCGCCAGCGTCAGGTGATCGGCCTCGTAGCCGATGGATTTGCCCTCGCCGGTGACCGAGAGGATGGCGCGCCAGTAATTGTGCCGCGCCCAGTCGGTATAGGTGATGTTGTCGCCATGGCAGCGCCGCCAGGGCTGCGCCGCGTCGATCCCCGCCGAGATCGTGACGCTCTCGGTCTCGGTCACCACCAGCGCATAGGGGCGGCCGAAGCTGCAATAGAGAAAGCCCGAGTAATAGGCGATATTGTGCATCGAGGTCAGCACGCAGGCGGCAACGCCGGCCTCGTCCATGAGCGCGCGCAGCCCGGCGAGGCGGGTGTCGTATTCCTCGGGCGCAAAGGGCAGCACGCGCTGGCCCTGATGAAAGCGGTAGAATGCGGGACGGTCCATATCGGCCCTCCTTTGAAATCGCGGAGGGCCGGACCCGACCCTGCCGCAGTGGCAAAGCAAGGTCCCGGCGTTCAGGACGGATGGAACGGGCGTGCCTTGCGCGGCACCGGCGACGCCATCGCCTGCCCGGAGCAGACGATGCTGTGTCGCGCGCGATTTGGCAAGGGGGTGCCTGCGGCCCGGCAATGTGCCGCGTGGCGGGACCGGACGCCTCCGGCGGGAGTATTTTCCGGAAAGATGAAGGCGTGTCAGGGACGCCCGAGCCAGAGCTTGTATTGCAGTCGGGCGCCCTCGCGCGCGGCGAGGCGCAGCTTGCTCTGGAACAGGATAAACGCCTTATGCGGGTCGCGGTGATCGTCCCAGTTCTCGCCGGGCGCATCGGCGCCGAGGATTTCCCAGGAAATATCGCGGGGCGGCTCGTGCATGGTGAGGGCCGCGGCCTCCATCAGCCGGACGCCTTCGCCCTGCGTGAGTGCAAAGCGCGCCAGTGCTTCGGCCTGTTCGGGGCGCAGCCAGGGCGTGCCGCCACCGGTCCGCGCCGCCGCAAGCCAGGCGAGGAGCTGCTCCTCGCCCGGGGTTGGGTCGGGCGCGAGAAAATCCTCGCGCGCCGGACTCATACGCTCATGCAGACGTATTTCATTTCAAGGAAATCCTCGATGCCGTGATGGCTGCCTTCGCGGCCGAGACCCGACTGCTTGACGCCGCCGAAGGGGGCCACCTCGGTCGAGATGATGCCGGTGTTGACGCCGACGATGCCGTATTCCAGCGCCTCGGCGACCTTGTAGACCCGGCTCAGATCCTTGGCATAGAAATACGAGGCCAGGCCGAAGATCGTGTCATTGGCGAGCTCGATCACGTCGTCTTCGGTCTCGAACTTGAAGAGCGGCGCCAGCGGGCCGAAGGTCTCGTCGGTGGAGAACAGCATGTCCCTGGTGGCGCCGGTCACGATGGTCGGCTCGATGAAATTGCCCGCGCCCTGAAGCACGTCGCCGCCGCCCAGGATCACCTCGGCGCCCTTGGATTTGGCGTCTGCGATATGCTGCTGCACCTTCTCGATCGCCTCGGTGGTGATCAGCGGGCCAAGGTCTGTGCCCTCTTCCAGCCCGTCGCCGACCTTCATCCTGGCGACCGCCGCCTTCAGTTTCTCGGCAAAGGCGTCATAGACCCCGGCCTGCACATAGATGCGGTTGGCGCAGACGCAGGTCTGGCCGTTGTTGCGGAACTTACACATGATGGCGCCTTCCACGGCGGCATCCAGATCGGCGTCGTCGAACACGATGAAGGGCGCGTTGCCGCCCAGCTCCATCGAGCATTTCATCACCTGATCGGCGGCCTGGCGCAGCAGGATGCGGCCCACCTCGGTCGAGCCGGTGAAGGTGATCTTGCGCACCTTGGGGTTCTCGCAGAATTCCTTGCCGACCTCGGAGGCGCTCGACGAGGGCACCACGTTGAACACCCCCGCCGGAATGCCGGCGCGCTCGGCGAGAACTGCCAGCGCGATGGCCGAGAGCGGCGTTTCCGAGGCCGGGCGCGCGACAAAGGCGCAGCCGGCGGCCAGCGCCGGGGCGGCCTTGCGGGTGATCATCGCGTTCGGGAAGTTCCACGGCGTGATCGAGGCGGCGACGCCGATGGGCTGCTTCATCACGGTGATGCGCTTGTCGCGCTGGTGGCCGGGGATGGTCTCGCCATAGACGCGCTTGGCCTCTTCGCCGAAGAACTCGATGAAGCTGGCGCCATAGGCGATCTCGCCCACGGCCTCGTTGAGCGGCTTGCCCTGTTCGGCGGTCAGGATGGTGCCCAGATCCTTCTGGTTCGCCATCATCAGATCGAACCATTTGCGCAGCGCCTGCGCGCGTTCCTTGCCGGTCCAGGAGGCCCATTCCTTTTGCGCGGCATAGGCGGCGTCGATCGCGGTCCCCACCTGGGCGCGCGACAGGTCGGCGACCTCGGCGATCACGTCGCCACGGGCGGGGTTGGTCACCTCGAACGTGCCGGTGTCGCCGTCGATCCAGGCGCCGTTCACGTAGCCCTGGGTCTTGAGGAGGCTCGGATCGTCGAGAAGGGTGGCAAGGTTTGTGGCGGTGTGATCCAGCATGAGATCCTCCTAGAATTTCTCTGTGGTACAGGGCAGACCATCGGATGAGGCGAGAGTCTAGCGCAAGAGGGGAGAAAAGCCATGGACCTCAGCGATACCTATGCCAACGCTCCGTATATACTCGATGCGGAGCAATACCCGCCGCGCTGGGCAGCGTCGGCCGCTGCCTATCGTGACGAGATGACCGCGCGCGGACGGTTGCGCGCGGGGCTGCCCTATGGGGAGGGAACGCGCGAGGCCTTCGATCTGTTCCTGCCCGAGGGGCGGGCAAAGGGGCTTGCGATGTTTGTGCATGGCGGGTTCTGGCTGGCCTTCGGGCGCGAGGACTGGTCGCATCTGGCGGCGGGGCCGGTGGCGCGGGGCTGGGCGGTGGCGCTGCCCTCCTACGATCTCTGCCCGGCGGTGCGGATCTCGCAGATCACCACGCAGGTCGCGCGGGCAGTGACGGCGGCAGCGGCGGAGGTGCCCGGACCGATCCGGCTGACCGGGCATTCGGCGGGCGGGCATCTGGTGGCGCGCATGCTGGCGCCGGGGATGCTGCCCGAGGCGGTGGCGGCGCGGCTCGCCCATGTCATGCCGATCTCGCCGCTGTCGGATCTGCGACCGCTGATGCAGACGGGCATGAACGAAAAATTCGGCCTCGACGCGGCGGAGGCCTGGGCCGAGAGCCCGATAGCGATGCCGGCGCCGGAGCTGCCAGTGACGGTCTGGGTCGGCTCGGAGGAGCGCCCGGCCTTTCTCGATCAGGCGCGCTGGCTGGCCGAGGCCTGGGGATGCGGGCTGGTGGACGCGCCGGGGCGGCATCATTTCGACGTCATCGACGGGCTGACCGACCCCGAAAGCGCCATGACCGGCGCTTTGCTGGCATAGGCGCGGCGCGCTTTCGCAAATCTGTAACCGGTCTGTCACGCGGGCGTTACCCTCCGGGCTCAAGGCGATCCCGGAACCAACAGGGGGACCTCATGACATTCCGCACGATCTGCCTCACCTCGGTGCTGGCGCTGTCGGCGCACGCCGCCGCCGCCGAGATGAGCTTCAACCGCATCGCAAGCTTTGCCACGCCGCGCAACATGGCCGAAGGCGAAGACACCGCCCGCGTGACCTCTGCCGAGATCATCTATGCCACCGAAGACGGCAATACGCTGGTTTATACCGACAGCCCGCTGGGGGTGATCGGCCGCATCGACATCACCGATGCCGCCAATCCGCAGCCGCTGGGCAATATCGACATGGGCGGCGAGCCGACCTCGGTCGCGATCTCCGGCACCACCGCCTTTGTCGGCGTGAACACCTCGGAAAGCTACACCGCGCCCTCGGGCAAGCTGGTTGTGCTCGACGCGCTGTCGGGTGAGGTCGCGGGCGAATGCGATCTCGGCGGGCAGCCGGATTCGGTGGCGCTTGCGCAGGACGGCAGCTTTGTCACCATCGCCATCGAGAACGAGCGCGACGAGGATCTGGGCGACGGCCGCGTGCCGCAGATGCCCGCCGGCTATGTGGCGATCCTCGATCTGGCCGACGGCATGGCGCAATGCGACAGCCTGGTCAAAGCCGACGTGACCGGCCTCGCCGAGATCGCGCCGGAAGATCCCGAGCCGGAATTCGTCGATGTGAACGGTCTGGGCGAGATCGTCGTGACGATGCAGGAAAACAACCACATGGTGGTACTGAACAAGGCGGGCGAAGTGCTGTCGCATTTCTCTGCCGGCAGCGTGGATCTGACCGGGATCGACGCCACCGACGAGCGCGGCGCGCTGCTCTTTACCGAGCGCCAGGACGACCGCCTGCGCGAGCCCGATTCGGTGCAGTGGATCGACGACGCGCATTTTGCCATCGCCAACGAGGGCGACATGGATGGCGGCTCGCGCGGCTTCACCATCTTCGCCAAGGACGGCACCGAGGTCTATGAGAGCGGCAACAGCTTCGAACACGCGGTGATCCAGACCGGCCACTATCCGGACAAGCGCTCCGACGCCAAGGGCGCCGAGCCCGAAGGCATGGAGTTCGCCACCTTCGGCGATACGCCCTATCTCTTCGTGATGTCCGAGCGCGGTTCGGTTGTCGGCGTCTATGACGTGACCGATCCGGCCAGCCCGGTGCTGACCCAGATGCTGCCCTCGGGCATCGCGCCCGAAGGTATCATTGCCATTCCGCAGCGCAACCTGCTGGCCACGGCCAATGAGGAGGATCTGGTCGAGGATGGCGGCGTGCGCGCCCATGTCATGCTCTACGACTATGCCGAAGGCCCGGCGCAATACCCGACGCTGACCTCCGAGGGCGCCGACGAGCTGATCGGCTGGGGCGCGATCTCGGGCATGGTCGCGGGCGATGACGGCATGCTCTATGCGGTCAATGACAGCTTTTACGGCTATCAGCCGACGATCTTCACCATCGATCCCTCGGCGACTCCGGCGCGCATCACCGCCGCCACCCGCGTCACCCGCGCGGGCTATCCGGCGCAGAAGCTCGATCTCGAAGGCATCACCACCGATGGCGAGGGCGGGTTCTGGCTGGCCTCCGAAGGCCGCACCGACCGGGTGATCCCGCATGCGCTCTACCATGTGACTGCCGAGGGCGAGATCCAGGAAGAGGTGGGCCTGCCCGCCGAGCTCATGGCGGTGGAAAAGCGCTTTGGCTTCGAGGGTGTGACCATGATCGACGGCACGCTCTGGATGGCGGTGCAGCGTGAATGGGGCGACGATCCGAAGGATCACGTCAAGCTCGTCTCCTACAACCCGGCCAGCAAGGAATGGGGTGCTGTGCTCTATCCCAAGGCGGCGCCGGCCAAGGGCTGGGTCGGTCTCTCCGAGATCGTCGCGCATGGCGATTACGTCTATGTGGTCGAGCGCGACAACCAGATCGGTGCCGAGGCGGTGACCAAGAAGATCTACCGCATCCCCGCCGCCGAGATGACCCCCGCCGCACTGGGTGGCGAACTGCCGGTCGTGTCGAAGGAAGAGGTTCGCGACCTGATCCCCGACCTGCAAGGCTGGAACGGCTTTGTGGTCGACAAGGTCGAGGGTCTGGCGATCACCGGGGACGGCACCGCCTATGTGTCGACCGACAACGATGGCGTCGACGACAGCTCGGGCGAGACCTTCTTCTGGTCGTTCAAGCTGGACTGATCGTCTTGGAGCCATGACACCGAAACGCCCCGCGGGATCACGCGGGGCGTTTTGCGTTTGCGCATGAGCAGAGCGCGAGGTCCCGGGTCAAGCCCGAGACGGGGAGCGCCCGCCGCCCCGGACCTGATCCGGGGCCTCACCGCAATCCGCCCCGCACAAACGAAAAAGCCCCGGCAGCGCGCCGGGGCTTCGCGGTTGGCCGGTACGGGCTCAGTTCACCGTCTTGGCGTCCACCACATCCTTTTCGACACGGGGCTCCTCGCCCCGCGCGATGGCGATGCGGCGCGGCTTCAGCGCTTCGGGGATCTCGCGCTTGAGGTCGATATGCAGCATGCCGTTCTCATGCGTGGCGCCGGTGACGCGCACATGATCGGCCAGCGTGAACCGGCGCTCGAAGGCGCGGGTGGCGATGCCGCGATGCAGATAGGTCTTGGCCTCGTCTTCTTCCGCCTTGCGGGCGGAGACGACGAGCTGATGCTCCTTCAGCTCCACCGACAGGTCGGCGTCCGAGAAACCGGCCACGGCGATCGAGATGCGCCAGGCATCGTCGGCGGTCTTTTCGATATTGTAGGGCGGGTAGCTGGGCTGGGCCACGTCGCTGGACAGGGCCCGGTCCATCAGGTCGGCGATCTGGTCGAAGCCGACGGTTGCGCGGTAAAGCGGTGCGAAATCAAAGTGACGCATGGGTCATCCTCCATTGAGCGATACCATATGTGATGCGCCTTCCCGGCATGGGACAGGCGGCTTTGCCTTGCCCGGAGCCCTGCTGAGGCACCCCGGGTGCGAATTAGGTGGGGAGGTCTTTCAGCGGTTTCAAGTCCGCCCGGTCAGGGCCGGACAAAGCGTGCGCCGATATCCTGCCGCACGCCGCCGCCCACGGTGATGCGCCGCGCCCCGGCAGTGACCTTGGGGCGGGCATCTTCGCGGCTCAGCCGTGCGGAGAGTTCGGGAACAAAGGCCTGAATGCTCGATCCATAGGCTTCGCCGCTGTCGGTGATGGAAGAGATCACCGACAGGATGCGCAGCCGCCCGTTTTCGCGCACGAAAACCGGGGCGCCGGACGAGCCGAAGGTCACGTCGCAATCAAAGCCGAGGATATCGCCGCGATAGCGCCGGGTCATCTGACAGCTCGGTTCCCGCGACAGCACTTCCGAGCGCCCTTTTCCATAGGATACCACGCTGACATCGGTGCCCCCGGCGGGGACCTCATGCACCCGGAACGGATCGGCCTCGGCGCTCGACACCGGCGCCTCCAGCCTGAGCAGCGCCACATCGCTTGCGATCGCCTCGGCGCGGCTTGCCGCGTCCTTTCCGAGATGCGCCACCTCATAGCGCTCCGGCACCACCCAGCGCAGCACGCGCCGGGCGGTGATCTCGGAGCCGCGATGGTAGCCGGCGCGAAACACAATGCCACGGGCGGGCCGTGGCGCGCCGGTTTTGGCATCGAAGACGCAATGCGCCGCCGTCAGCACCAGATCGCGCCCGATCAGCGCGCCGGTGCAGAAGCCGCCGGGCAGGTCGAGCCGCCCGACCGCCTCCCAGCCGAGCAGCTCGCCCGGGTTGTCCATGACGTCGAAAACCGTGCGCTGCTGCGCCTGGGCGGCGGGCAGGGCGGCGCAGAGCGCGAGGCCGAACGCGGCGAGATATCTCAGGGTCGGATGAATTTTGCCCCCGTTTCCCGCCGCATTCCGGCGCTGACTGTCTCGCGCACCGAATCCACCGACATGGCGGCGCGCAGCGTGGCGAGAGAGGTGTCGAGCTCGGCCCCCAGCGAGACCGGCATGCCCTTGGCATCGGCCTTGGCCGAGATCACGGAGACGATGCGCGGCGTGCCGCCCTCGAAGGAAAAGACCGGCGAGCCGGAGCTGCCGAAATCGACCTGACAGGAGAGCACGAAGGCACGTTTCTGCCGGTCGAGCACATTGCAGAGACCCTGGAGCGAAGGTGCCTCTGAACGGTCATGCGCGTAGGAGACCACACTCACCTCGGCGCCGCGCCGCGGATGCGGGCCGGTCTGGAACGGTGTGATCGTGGTGTTGCGGATCGGCAGTTGCAGCTCGATCAGCGCGATATCCCTGCCGACCCGGTCGGCGCTGGCGGGCGCGTCGAAATCGTAATCGGGATGCGCCATGGCGCGGCGCACGCGGCGATAGGCCGAGGCGCGACCGCTGCGCCAGCCGGCGAGAAACTGGATGTCTTCCACCGCGACCGGCGCGCCGCTGGCGCTGTCATAGAGGCAATGCGCGGCGGTCAGCACCAGATCGGGCGCGATCAGCGCGCCGGTGCAAAAGGCGTTTCCCGCCAGTTCCAGCCGGCCCACCGCCTCCCACATGCGACCGTCCTCACGGCTCTGCATCGAGAACAGCCCGCCATCGGCATGCGCCGCCGACGACAGGCAAATCGCCAGAATTGCCAGAAATACCCGCACCGTCTTCCCCTCTGTCGTGCGACGGGGATAAAGGCGAGATTTGTCAAAAATTGGGCAGATACGCCGCTTTCGGGTCTGACGCGGCGTTATCCCGCCGCGTCGAGCGCGCGCGGCTTCGGCCCGCCCGTCGCCCAGTCGAGCAGCTCGACCGTGTGCACCACGGGCACGTCGGTGCCAGAGCCGATCTGCATCATGCAGCCGATATTGCCGGCCGCGATGATGTCCGGCGCCTTGGCCTCCAGCGTGCGGATCTTGCGCGTCTTGAGCTGCCCCGAGATCTCGGGCTGCAACAGGTTGTAGGTGCCGGCGCTGCCGCAGCAGAGATGGCTGTCGGCGGGCTCCACCACCTCGAACCCCGCACGTTTCAGCAGGGTCTTGGGGTGGGTCTTGATCTTCTGCCCGTGTTGCAGCGAGCAGGCGGCGTGATAGGCGACGCGCGTGTTCTTGGTGGCTCCCTCCGGCAGCTCCAGCGTCATCAGCAGCTCGCTGATATCCATGGCGCGCCCGGACACCCGCGCCGCGTCGGCGGCGAGCGGCTCGTTGCGGAACATATGGCCGTAATCCTTCACCGTGGTGCCACAGCCGCTGGTGTTGATGACGATGGCGTCAAGCCCCTCGCCGTCGATCTCGTCACACCAGGCGCGGATATTGCTCGCGGCGGAGGCGTGGCTGTCGTCTTCCTTGCCCATGTGATGGGTCAGCGCGCCGCAGCAGCCGGCGCCCTTGGCCACCACCACCTCGCAGCCGAGCCGGGTGAGCAGCCGGATCGTGGCGTCGTTGATATCGGTGTTGAGCGCCTTCTGCGCGCAGCCGGTCATCAGCGCCACGCGCTTCTTGCGCGGCGCACTGGGCGCAAAGCTCTGCGGGGCGTCATTGCGGCTGACCGGCGGGATGGTCTTTGGCGCCATGTCGAGCATGGCGCGCAGCCGCGCATCGGGCATCAGCCGCCTGAATGGCTGGCCGAGCTTGGCGCCCAGCAGCGCCAGCCGGAACCGCCCGGGATAGGGGATGATCCGCGCGAGCAGCCAGCGCAGGGCGCGGTCGCTCCACGGGCGCTGATAGCGTTTCTCGATATAGGCGCGGGCGTGATCGACCAGATGCATGTAATGCACGCCCGAGGGGCAGGTGGTCATGCAGGCGAGGCAGCTCAGGCAGCGGTCGATATGTTTGACCGTCTTCCCGTCCGGATCGCGGTCGTTCTCCAGCATGTCCTTGATCAGGTAGATGCGCCCGCGCGGGGAATCCAGCTCGTCGCCCAGCACCTGGTAGGTCGGGCAGGTGGCGGTGCAAAAGCCGCAATGCACGCAGGCGCGCAGGATTTCGTTGGCGCGCGCGATGCCGGGCTCTTGCAGTTGCTCTTCGGTGAAATTGGTCTGCATCTCGGCTCTCAGGACATCAGCATCCGGGCGGTGGCGAGCCCGAACCAGGGAAGGGTGGTGGCCAGCAGGCCGATGATGGTGACGCCGCGCCGCAGCTGGGGCGCGCGGCGGTGCAGGGTCAGCGCCAGCATGGCGATGGCGAGCACCCAGGCGAACCAGAGCAGCGCGAGCGCGGCAAAGAGCATGCCGCCCGCCTGCAACCAGATCGCCGCCAGTGCCGCGGCCACGACCCCCAGCGCCAGCGACAGCAGCAGGGCGAGCGACTGGCCGAGCTGGAGAATCAGCGCAAAGAGCAGCGGCCCGGCGACGAAACACAGGGTGAAGACGGTGAGGGTTTCCGGCGTCATGCCATGAGCCCCGGGTTCAGAACGCCCCGCGGGTCGAACCGTGCGCGCAGGCCCCGGCTCAGCGCCGCCACCGGTGCCGGTTCGGGCTGGAAGACCGGGCTTTCGCCCTCGCCGCGCACCCTTGTGGCATGGCCGCCGAAGGTGCCCAGCCGGGCTCGGGCATCGCTGCCCTCGGGCAGCAGCGCCCAGATCAGCCCGCCGCCCCAGTCGAAGAGCGTGGCCTCCGCCCCGAGCCGCGCCGCCAGTTCCGGCCCGTCCGAAGGTTTGCAGGAGATCCGCCAGACATCGCCGGCGCGGGTATGAAACGGCGCCACGTCGCGGATATCGCGCCAGAGCGCGGCGTTGCGCTTCGGGTCGGTCTCGATCCGCACCGCGCTGCCGGCGAAGAGATCGCGCAGCCGCTCGGCGCGATAGGCAACCGACTCGGCAAAGCCCTCGACCCGCAGCAGCGTCAACGGCGTGCCCTCCGGGCCCTCGGGCAGATGCGCCGCGCCGGAAATGTCGAAGGGCGATCCCAGTGCCCGCGCCATCGCGTCGGGGGCCGCCTCTTGCGTCAGCCCGTCCAGCAGCACGCTCGCCACCGCCTCGGGCTTCGGCAGCACCTTGAAGGCGACCTCCGTCAGCACCCCCAGCGTGCCCCAGCTTCCGGCCATGAGCTTGACCAGATCGTAGCCGGTGACGTTCTTCATCACCCGCCCGCCATTGCGCAGGATCTGGCCTGCGCCGTCGACAAAGCGCACGCCCAGCATGTAATCCCGGCAGGCGCCGGCCTGCACTCGGCGGGGCCCCGATGCATTCGCCGCCGCCATGCCGCCCACGGTCGGCGCGCCTGTCGTGCCAAGCAGCCCGCGGTGATCCATCGGCTCGAAGGGCAGGCGCTGGCCCTCGGCCTCCAGCGCCGCCTCGATCTCGGCCAGCGGCGTGCCGGCCCTGGCAACCAGCGTCAGCGCGCCCGGCTCGTAAAGCACGATGCCCGACAGCCCGCCGGTTTCCAGCACCTCGCCGGTGCTCCGCCCGACGGCCCGCGTGCCGCCGCCGCGCAGCCGCAACGGCCCCGATGCCGCCTTGATCGTCTCGGCCAGCTCTGCCTCTGTCTCAGGTCTCATGTGTTTCCATTGGCTCTAAATATCCCGGGGAGTCCCGGCCCCCGGCCGGGACGGGGCAGCGCCCCAAATCTCACTCCGCCGCCACCACGCGCCGCGCCGCCGACACGTCCAGCGGAAACACCTTGGCGGGGTTCAGCAGCCATTCGGGGTCGAACACGTCCTTGACCGCCATCTGCACCTCCAGATCCGCCGCGCCGTATTGCACGGTCATCAGGTCGCGCTTTTCGATCCCCACCCCGTGCTCGCCGGTCAGGCAGCCGCCGACCTCGACACAAAGCTTGAGGATTTCGGCACCGAAGCGCTCGCAGAGCTCGAGATCGCCGGGTTTGTTGGCGTCAAAGAGGATCAGCGGGTGCATATTGCCGTCGCCGGCGTGGAACACATTGGCCACGCCCAGCCCGAATTCCGCCGACATCTCGCCGATGCGCCGCAGCACAAGCGGCAGCGCCGAGACCGGGATCGTGCCGTCGAGGCACATGTAATCGTTGATCTGCCCCATGGCGCCAAAGGCGCTCTTGCGGCCGAGCCAGATCCGCGCCGCCTCGTCGGCATCCTGCGCCTCGCGCAGCTCCACCGGATCGTGGCGGCGGGCGATTTGCAGGATCAGCCCGAGCTGCTCGGCGATCTCGGCCTCCGAGCCCTCGACCTCGACGATCAGCAGCGCTTCGCAATCTGGATAGCCGGCATGGGCAAAGGCCTCGCAGGCCTCGATACAGGGGCGGTCCATGAATTCGATCGCCACCGGCAGCACGCCGGCCTTGATGATGTCCGACACGCATTCGCCGGCCACTTCGTTCGAGCCGAAGCCCATCAGCACCGGGCGCGCGCCCTCGGGCTTGCGCAGGATGCGCAGGGTCGCCTCGGTCACCACGCCGAGCTGGCCTTCGGAGCCGCAGACCACGCCCAGCAGGTCGAGCCCGCCGGCATCCAGATGCGCGCCGCCCAGCTCGATCACCGTGCCGTCCATCAGCACCATGGTGACGCCCAGCAGGTTGTTGGTCGTGACGCCGTATTTCAGGCAATGCGCACCGCCGGAATTCATCGCGATATTGCCGGCGATGGCACAGGCAAGCTGCGACGAAGGGTCGGGGGCGTAGAAGAATTCCTCCTCCTCGACGGCGCCGCTGACCGAGAGATTCGTGCGCCCGGTCTGCACCCGGATGAAGCGGTTGGCGTAATCGGTCTCCAGCACCTCGTTCATCCGCGCCACGCCCAGGATCACCGAATCCGCCGTCGGCAGCGCGCCGCCGGCCAGAGAGGTGCCCGAGCCGCGCGGCACCACCGGCACGCCCTCTTCATGGCAGATCGTCAGCACCGCCGAGACCTCTTCGGTGCTGGCAGGCAGCACGGCGCAGAGCGGCGGGCAGCGATAGGCGGTGAGCGCGTCGCATTCATAGGCGCGGGTCTCGGCGGGGTCTTCGATCACCGCGTCATCCGGCAGCACGGCGCGCAGCCGCGCCACGATCTGCGCCTTGCGCGACAGCACACGCGTATCCGGTTCCGGCATCTGCATCGGATGGCCCTCCCTGCGAAATTGGTAAAATCATATAACCAATTATGCCCGGATGCCAGAGCTTTTCCCCTGCGCGCCCGCGCCGCCTTGCGTCTTGCCGCGAAAAGATAGCACTACTGGCGCATGGACTGGGTTAAGATCATTCATATTCTCTGCGTCATGGGCTGGATGACCTCCATCTTCGCCGTGCCGCGCGCGCTGATCTACTGGAAGCGCGAATACACGCGGCTGGACGAGTTCGGCCCGCTGGGCGACCTGACGATCCGGCTTTATCGGTTCTCCGCCGGGCTGGCGGTGATCGCGGTGATCACCGGGCTGTGGCTCGGCTGGTTCTGGGATTGGGCCGGCTGGGTGCATCTCAAGATCGCGCTGGTGGCGCTTCTGGCTGTGCATTACGTCTGGACCGGCCGGATGGTGATGCGGGCCCGGCGCGGGATCTTCCGGGAATCCGAGCTCTTCCTGCGCATCTTCAACGAAATCAGCGTGCTCGGCGTCATCGCGGTCCTCTGGGTCGTGGTGGTCAAGCCGTTCTGAGCCGATGGTCTGGCTCGATCAGCTGGGCTATTTCACGCCACTCGACCTAGTGGCGACGGTGCTGCTGGCGATAAGCTGGCTTGGCTGCTCCTTCGTGGTCGAGAATCCGCTGGCGAAACGACCCTCGGTCTCGCGGCTGATGGCGAATTATCGGCGCGCCTGGATGCGCGAATTCGTCACCCGCCAGCCGTGCATCTTCGATGCGCAGATCGTCGCCTCGCTGCGCCAGAGCACCGCCTTCTTCGCCTCCGCCTCGATGATCGCCATCGGCGGCATCTTTGCGCTGCTGGGCAATGCCGATCAGCTGCGCGGCGTGGCGGGGGATCTGGCGGCGGGCGATGCGCCGGTGGTGGTCTGGGAGGTCAAGCTCATGCTGACGCTGCTCTTCGCCGCCAACGCCTTTCTGAAATTCGTCTGGTCGAACCGGCTTTTCGGCTATTGCTCGGTGATGATGGGGGCGGTGCCCAACGAGCCGACCGAGACCGCCTATGCCCGCGCCGCCAAGGCTGCCGAGCTCAATATCTTTGCCGCGCGCAGCTACAATCGCGGGTTGCGGGTGGTCTATTTCGGCATCGCCTCGGCGGCCTGGCTGGTCGGCGCCGAGGCGCTGATCGCGGCGACGCTGGTCACGCTGGTGGTGATTCTGCGCCGCGAATTCGCATCGCAGTCGCGTGCGGTGCTGATGGAAACCGACGCAGAGGGCTGAACGCCCGGGCAAAGCGCTTGCAAATCCGTGGCAAAAGCTTTGCTCTCGTCAGGAGCCGCCTTGCAAGGATGCCCGCCATGACCACCGATCCCTTCTTTCACCCGATCTCCGGCTTTGAGCTGCCGCGCTATGCGGGGGTGCCGAGCTTCATGCGGCTGCCGCTGCTGCCGCCCGAGCATGAGCGCTTCAAGGAGGTGGAGATCGGCATCGCCGGCGTGCCCTGGGACAGCGGCACCACCAACCGCCCCGGTCCGCGTCACGGACCGCGCCAGCTCCGCGATGCCTCGACAATGATTCGTGCCGAGCATCCGGTGACCGGGCTGCGCCCCTTCGAGACGAAGGCCTGCGCCGATCTCGGCGATGTCGGGCCGAACCCGGCGGATATTCTCGACAGCATGGAGCGGATCACCGCGTTCTACGGCAAGCTGGTGCGCAACGGCACGCGGCCCCTGACAGCGGGCGGAGATCACCTAACCTCGCTGCCGGTGCTGCGTGCTCTGGCGCGCGAGGAGCCGCTGGGCATGGTGCATTTCGACAGCCATACCGATCTCTACAACTCCTATTTCGGCGGCACGATGTATACCCACGGCACGCCGTTCCGCCGCGCGGTGGAGGAGGGGCTGCTGGATCCCAAGCGGGTGGTGCAGATCGGCATCCGGGGCAGTATGTACGACCGCGAGGACCGCGATTTCGCCGCCGCCAACGGCATCCGCATCGTGCCGATCGAGGAATTCCACGCCCGCGGCGTGGCCGATGTGATGGCCGAGGCGCGCGATATCGTCGGATCCGAGCCCTGTTACGTCAGCTACGATATCGACTTTGTCGACCCGACCTTTGCGCCCGGCACCGGCACGCCCGAGGTTGGCGGGCCGAACAGCTATCAGGCGTTGCAGGTGGTGCGCGAGCTCGACGGGCTCGACATCGCCGGCGCCGATCTGGTCGAGGTCTCGCCGCCATTCGACGCCAGCGGCGGCACCGCCTTTCTGGGGGTCTCGATCATGTTCGAGCTGCTTTGCGCGATGATCGGATCTAAAGCAGCGGCCTGAGCCCGCGCGGAAGGTTCAGTCGACGGGGCGGATCAGCTTGCGTTCCAGCACGCGCAGCACGGTGCGCAGATCGTGGCCGCGTTTCAGCACCTGCCCGTCCATGCCGATCACCGCGTATTCGCCCTGCCTGCTGCGCAGCTTGGGGCGTTTCTCGATACGGTAGAGCGGGTTTTCGGCGGTGCGCCGGAAGACAGAGAACACCGCCACGTCGCGCAGCGAGGAAATTCCGTAATCGCGCCATTCCCCGGCCGCGACCATGCGGCCGTAGAGCGACAGGATGACGTTCAGCTCAGTCCGGTGAAAGGCAACGACGTCGCTCGCGCCCCCGCGCCCCGGAAAAGGAGTAAGGCTGTTCATACTGGATAAGCTGCGCTCGTTGCCGCCGCAAATCAAGAGTCTGGCACGAAACGGAGCGCTTTCTCGGCTCTCAGGCGCCGCCTGCATGCCTGTGCAGCGGATCGCGGCGGCTGTGGCACCCGTGCTTGCGTAGGGCGATCCCCGCGCGGGCCGGGCCGGCATGGCGGGTGCCCCGCGTCATGTCACAAAGGTCGCATCCGGAAGTTAAGAAACGTTTACATCCGGTTGCTAGCGGTTCGCGCGACTGTTTTCTCCGAGGACCTCTAGAATGACCTATACTTTGCAGCTGCTCCACGCCAACGATCTCGAGGGCGGTGTCGAGGCCCTGGGCCGCGCCGCGACCTTTGCCGCGATCGAAGACGCACTGGACGGAACCTTTGCCAACTCGATCACCATTTCGGCGGGCGACAACTACATTCCGGGTCCGTTCTTTTCCACGGCTGCGGATTTCTCGATGGGCGGGACGCTGAGCGCGGCCCTCGGGCGTTATTATCAGGAGCTGCTGGGCGAGGATCTCGCGGCGCAGGGTCTGACCATTGATGCCGGGCGCGGTGCCGGGCGGGTCGATATCTCGATCATGAACGTGATCGGCTTCGATGCCTCCGCTGTCGGCAACCACGAGTTCGATCCGGGTACCACGGCATTTTCCGAGATCATCCAGTCCGAGGGCGGCGACGGCGTGATCGAATGGATCGGCGCGACCTTCCCCTATCTCACCTCGAATATTGATTTCAGCGCTGACGGTGCGCTGGGCGGGGCCTTCACCTCGGAGATCCTGACCTCGGACAGCTATAACGAAAGCGCGGCGGATCTGGCCGCAGGTGTCGCCACGGCAGATATCGCGCCCTCGACGATCATCGTCGAGAACGGCGAGCGCATCGGCGTGGTGGGTGCCACCACGCAGCTGATCGAGACCATCTCCTCGACCGGCGGCGCGCAGGAAACCACCGGCGGCGTGAACGACATGGCGGCCCTGGCGGCTGTCTTGCAGCCGGTGATCGACACACTGATCGCCGAGGGCGTCAACAAGATCATTCTCACCTCGCACCTTCAGCAGATCGCGCTGGAGGAAGAGCTGGCGACGTTGCTGCACGGCGTGGACATCATCATCGCCGGTGGCTCGAACACCCTTCAGGCCGATGAAACCGACACGCTGCTCGACGGCGACACCGCGGATCGCGGATACCCGGTCATGGGCACCGATGCCGACGGCAACCCGGTGGTGATCGTGTCCACCGATGGCGAATACAGCTATCTGGGCCGGCTGGTCGTCGAGTTCGACGACAACGGTGTCATCGACCCGGACAGCATCGACGCGACAGTCTCTGGCGCCTATGCCGCCAATGACGAGGTGTTGCTGGAAACGGTCGGCACCGTGACCGGGGCGCTGAATGTCGCGACCAGCGAGGCCCAGCAGGTGCATGACGTCGCCGATGGCGCGGCGAACGGCGCCTTCAGCATGTTCGTCGACGGCAATGTCCTGGTGGTCGAGGGCAGCTTCGAGGATGTCGGCACCCTTCAGGATGTCAGCCCCGAGGGCGTCGACGCCGAGGGCAATCCGATCGACGCGATCCATCTGCATACCGGCGCCGCCGGCACCAATGGCGGTGTGCTGCGCGCGCTGACCGTGAGCGACAACGGCGACGGATCGGGCAGCTATGAAGGCCGCTTCCTGCTGACCGATGCAGAGCTGGCCGACCTGGAGGCCGGCAACGTCTATCTCAACATTCATACCAGCGATCAGCCCGCCGGCCTGCTGCGCGGGCAGCTCCCGGGCGCCGACGCGCTGGGCGACGTGGCCCCGACCGCCAGCGCCGCAATCGGCCTCTCGACCGCCGCCGACATCGTGTCGGATCTGACCCAGGCGGTGACCGACATCGTCGAGGCGCGCGATGCCATCGTCTACGGCTATCACGAGGTCTTTCTGGATGGGCGCCGCGGCACGGTGCGCACCGAGGAAAGCAACCTTGGCAACCTCGCTGCCGATGCGGCGCTCGAGGCGGCCCGCAATGCCGATGCGAGCGTCGATATCTCGATGCGCAACGGCGGCGGTATCCGCGCTGAAATCGGCGGGTCGGACAATGCCGGCCTGAATGAGGGCGATGGCGTGCTCTCGCAGCTCGATGTCGAGAACTCGCTGCGCTTTGACAACAGCCTGGCGCTGGTCACGCTGACCCCGCAGGCGCTGCTGATGCTGCTGGAGCATGGGGTGGCCGACACCGACACCGCGGCGGGCAACACTCCGGGCCGGTTCCCGCAGATCAGTGGCATGCGCTTCTCCTTCGACGAAACCCAGCCCGCGCAGGTGCTCGCCACCGACGCGGAGGGCAACTACATCATGGATCCCGCAACCGGCATGCCGCAGGTCGAGGTGGTCGGAAGCCGGGTGCAGACCGTCGCGCTTGTCGATCCCGCAACCGGCGCCGACATCATCATCGTCGAAGACGGTGAACTCACCGCAGCGGCGCCCGCCACGGTGCGGATGGTGACGCTGAACTTCCTGGTCGACAACAATGGCGATGGCTATCCGTTCCAGGAACTCGCCACCGACATCGCCTATGTGACGGACAACGGGTCTACCACGGCGGACGGAGAGGCCGGTAACCTTCTGGGCGAACAGCAGGCCTTCGCTGAGTATTTCCAGTCCCATCACGGTACCGAGGACACCGCGTTCGGCACGCCCGAGCTGGATATCGCGAACGATACCCGCATCGTGCAGCTGGCGCAGAACGGCGGCATCGACGCGATCACCCTGGACGTGCCGGACAGCACCGTCGAGATCACCCGCCTGGGCCAGCTGGAGAGCGGCGAAACCGAGCTTTTCACCGGCGGTTCCGAGGTGGTCAGCACCGACAACGGCATGGCCTATGTCACCAACGGTGCGCAGGATCGTATCGACGTCTTCGACCTGAGCACGCAAGCGCTCGTCACCAGTTTCGACCTCAGCGTCATCGCCGATTTCGACGGGGTCCAGTCGGTTGCCGTGTCGAACGGCCTGATCGCTGCCGCAGTGGCGCGCGAGGCCGGTGACGGATCGGCCATGAACGGGGTCATCGCGCTTTTCGACACCGACGGTACGCTGCTCAACACTGTCGAGGTCGGCAACCTGCCCGACATGGTGACCTTTACCCCCGACGGCAGCGCCATTCTCGTGGCCAACGAGGGCGAACCCACAGGCGGCAGCAACCCCGCCGGATCGGTGTCGATCATTCGCGGGCTCGCCGATCCGGCGACGGCCAGCGCCACGACGCTGGGCTTCGACGCGTTCGACGGCAGCGAAGAGGCGCTGCGGGCGCAGGGCATCCTGCTCGAGCCAGGGGTGAGCGTCAGCGCCGATGTGGAGCCGGAATACATCGCTGTCAGCCCCGATGGCAGCGTCGCCTGGGTGACCCTTCAGGAAGCCAACGCCTATGCGGTGATCGACATGGCGACCAACGCGATCACCGAGATCCGCAGCTTTGGCGTGATCGACCGCAGCCTGCCCGAGAACGCGCTCGACGCGTCGAACCGGGACGGCGCGATCAACCTTCAGAACTATGACAACCTCTACGGCATGCGCCAACCCGACGCCATTGCCTCCTTCGAGACCGGCGGCGCGCTTTATTTCGTCACCGCCAACGAAGGCGACGCGCGCGACGATACCGAGGCCCGTGTCAACGATCTCGATCTCGACCCGAGCGCCTTCCCGAATGCCGAGCTGCTTCAGGACAACGAGGTTCTGGGGCGCCTGCATGTGCGGACGGATCTGGGCGACACCGATGGTGATGGCGATTACGACGAGCTTTATCACTACGGCAGCCGCAGCTTCACCATCTACAGCGCCGATGGCACCATCGTGTTCGACAGCGCCTCGATGCTGTCGCGCCTGATCGCCGAAATCCGCCCCGACCTGTTCAATCAGGACGAAGGCGATTTCGACGACCGCTCCGATGACAAGGGCGTCGAGCCCGAGGCGGTCGCGGTGGGCGAGGTCGAAGGGCGCATGATGCTCTTCGTCGGGCTCGAGCGCGACAACGGCGTGTTCGTCTTCGATATCTCGGACCCTTCGGCGCCGGACTATGTCAACTATATCGACAGCGAGGCATCGGGAAATATCAGCCCCGAAACCATCGCCTTCATCCCGGCCGAAGAAAGCCTGACGGGAAGCGCGCAGATCCTCGTCGCCTATGAGGGTGACGGCAACACGGCGATCTACGAGCTGGACGACATCACCGTCCAGACGGGCACCGCCGGGGCCGACCGTCTTCTGGGTACCTCTGAGAACGATCGTCTCAGTGGCCTGGATGGCGCCGATACGCTGAACGGCGGCGAGGGCGACGATCTGATCTTTGGCGGCAGCAGCGAGGCGGATCTGTCCGACGTGGTCTATGCCGGCGCAGGCGACGACTCGGTGTCGGGCGGCGCGGGCAACGACCGGATCTTTGGCATGGAGGGCGACGACCAGCTTTCGGGCGATGCCGGTGCCGATTTCCTTGCCGGTCAGAGCGGCAACGACGTGGTGTCGGGCGGGGCGCTTGGCGACACGCTTTACGGCAATGCGGGTAACGACTTCCTCAACGGCGGGTTCGGCAACGACCAGATCCACACCGGCGCGGGCCAGGACCGTGTGTACCATTCGGGCCATGCCGGGCACGGCACCGACTGGATCGCCGATTTCAGCACCGAGGACACGCTGATCTTTGGCGGGGCGGCGACCTCGGCGGCTGATTTCCTGGTCCAGACCGCCGCGACGGCCGGGGCCGGAAACGACGGGATCGACGAAGCTTTCGTGACCCATGTGCCGACAGGTCAGATCCTGTTTGCGCTGGTCGATGGCGCGGCGCTCGACGAGATCAGCCTGACCATCGCGGCCACTGGCGAAACCTTCGATCTGCTGGCCTGATCGTCCAAACAACAAAAACGGGCGCGTGTGGGGGACCGCACGCGCCCGTTTCTTTTCCCTAACGTCTCTTTTCGATGTCATCGCCATTGGCTGGCGGGACGATGTTCGCGAGCGGCGGCGCTGCCCGGTCAGGCGCTGCCGATGCGCGTGATCCGCTGCGACATGTCGAGCGCGACCGCCAGGGCACGCCCCGTCGTCATCAGCATCTGGGGCAGCACCATCCATTCCAGCGCCCAGGATGTGCCGGAGCGCTCCTGTTCATGTACCAGCGCGTGATGCATCGCCGAGACCTGCACCGCGTTGAACCGCGCCAGTGTGATCAGCAGCTCGGCGGAAACCGGGTTTTGCTTGTGCGGCATCGCCGAAGAGCCGCCGCCGCCCGAGAGCGCGACCTCTTCGATCCCCTGCTGCGCCATAAGTGCCACGTCCTGCCCGAACTTGCCGAGCGTGCCGGTGACGAGCGACAGCAGGCCCGCATATTCCGCCACCCCGTCGCGCATCGCGTGCCAGGCCTTGCCCGTGGGGGCGAGCCCCAGCGCCGCCGCGGCATCCGCCACCACCGCTTCCGCGCTGTCGCCGAGTGCCTTTCGGTCGCCGGAGGCGCCACCGATCTGCACCCGTTCGGTCCGCTCGCGAATCTGGTCGAGCCGGGCGAGATGCTCGCTCAGCGGCAGGCGCCAGGCCAGCAGCCGGTCTCGTACTGTCATCTCGGTCGCGGCCTGCATCCTTGTGCGCCCCATGAGCGGCGTGTCCCCGAAGCGTGCGTCGAGCTCTCCGAAGGCCGCGTCGAGCGCGCCGAGCCGCGCGGCGATGAGGTCGGAGGCCTCGCGCAGCATCAGCACCATGGCGGTGTCGACCACGTCCTGAGAGGTGGCGCCCTTGTGTACCGCCTCGGGCGGGGCGATGGATTTGAGCTGCTTGACGAGGCGCGGCACCGGCACGCCGTCCTGTCCCATCCCTGCCGCGATATCGGCGAGGTCGATATCGGCGCTCTCGATAGCTCGCGCCGCCGTTTCCGCCGCGGCGGGCTCGAACAGCCCGGCCTTGCCGCAGGCGCGCGACCAGGCCGCCTCGAAGGCCAGCATATGCGTCATCTGCCGCTCGGGCGCGAGGATGGCGGCCATGTCGGCATCGCCGAAGAGGCCGCCGAGCCAGGGGTGATCGAAAACCGAAACGCTCATCGCAGATCTTTCCTTCGCATGGCAAAAGGGGCGGTCCGCGCCGCCCCTTTCCTTATCCGTTTTGCCTGCTCACAGGTCGAGGAAAACCGTCTCGTCCTGACCTTGCAGCCGGATGTCGAAGCGGTAAGTGCCATCGCCGGTCTTCTTGGCGATCAGCGTGTTCACCCGCGGACGCTGTTCGATCCGGGCCAGCAGCGGGTCGGCACTGTTGTCCTCGTCCTCGAAATAGATCCGGGTGTTGAGGCCGATATTGATGCCCCGCGCCACGATCCAGAGCGAGATATGCGGGGCGCTCGCCACGCCGCCGCGACCCGTATAGGCCCCGGGCTTGACCGTGCGCAGGGTGAATTCCCCGCTCTCCGCATCGGCGGCGAAGCGGCAATGCCCGGTAAAGCTGGGATCGGCGCCGTCCTGCCCCGGAAAGATGCCGCTGGCATCGCATTGCCAGGATTCGATCAGCGCGTCGCGCATCGCCCAGCCGGTGCCGTCGAAGACCGAGCCGACGATCTCGATGATCTCGCCCTCGGCCTTGCTCTCGTCGACGAAGGGCGTGGTGCCGATTTCCTCGTCGTAATAGCCGCCATTTCCGGCATAGGTCGGCATCAGGCCGATATGCACATAGGGGCCTGCGGTCTGCGACGCGGTTTCCTGAAGAACGTCGAGTTTCTGGACCATCTTACATACCCTCCAGCTTGTTCTCGAACATGGTCTGGCGGCGGCCGCGCAGCACGATGTCGAATTTGTAGGCGAGGAAGTCGAGCGGGCGCGACTTCGAGAAATCCAGCGGCGCGACCAGCCGGTCGAGCTGGCTGCGGTCCTTGATGGTTGCCGCGATCGGGCAGTGGTCGATCAGCGGGTCGCCCTCGAAATAGAGCTGCGTGATAAGCCGCTGGCCAAAGCTGTGACCGTAAACCGAGACGTGGATGTGCATCGGGCGCCAGTCATTGGCGCGGTTGGGCCAGGGATAGGCGCCGGGACGCACCGTGAGGAACTCGTAATAGCCGTTGTCGTCGGTGATGGTGCGCCCGCAGCCACCGAAATTCGGGTCGAGCGGGGCGAAATAGGTGTCTTTCTTGTGCCGGTAGCGGCCGCCGGCATTGGCCTGCCAGATCTCGATCAGTGTGTTCGGAACCGGACGGCCCATCTCGTCGAGCACGCGGCCATGCACCAGGATACGCTCGCCCACGGCGGGGGCGGCACCCTTGGTCCAGTTCAGGATCAGGTTGTTGTCGAGCGCGCCGATCATGCCGTGACCGAAGGTCGGGCCGGTCTCTTCCGACGGGGTACTCTCCATCGAGAGCAGCGGCAGGAAGGGCGAGCGCGCGACGCTCGTCTTGTAGCCCGGGTCATAGGGCTCGGGGTGGATCGCGCGGTTGCGCGGAATCAGCGGTCCCAGGTCAGTCATTTCTCACTCTCCTCCATTTCCGCATAGGTTTGCTTTGCCAGCTTGAGCGCGTGGTTGGCTTTCGGCACGCCGGCATAGATCGCCACATGTTGCAGCGCCTCGGCGACATCCCCCTTGGAGGCGCCGGTATTGGCGGTGGCCCGGATATGCATCGGGATTTCCTCGAAATTGCCGGTCGCCGCCAGCAGCGCGAGGGTCAGCATCGAGCGCTCGCGCCGGGTGATGCGGTCGGAGGCCCATACGGTGCCCCAGGCGCTTTCGGTGATCAGGGTCTGAAACGGCAGGTCGAATTCGGTCTTGCCGGCCTCGGCGCGGTCCACATGGGCATTGCCCAGCACCTCGCGGCGCACCTGCATGCCTTTGTCGAAGCTCTCGCTCACTGGATGGTCCTTTCCACGAATTTCGTCAGGGTGCGGGTGAAAAGCTCGGGCTGCTCGATTGCCGGCAGGTGGCCGGCGCGGTCGAACATGGTGAGATCGGCGCGGGGCAGGGCGGCGGCGAGCTTTTCCACCACCTCCGGCGGTGTCGCCTGATCGTGCTGCCCGCCGATCACCAGCGCGGGCTGGGTGATCTCGCCCAGCCGGTCGGTGATGTCGGTTCCGGCAATGGCGGCGCAGGTGGCGATATAGCCCTCCGGATCGGTCCGGGCGAGCATGGTGCGCCACAGGGCGGCCTCGGGCGCGGCCAGCATGTCGGGGCCGAACCAGCGCGGCAGGATGCCGTCGGCCATCGCCGCCATGCCGTTGGCGCGCACGCCGTCGATGCGGCTCAGCCAGCCATCCGCCGGCCCCAGCATCGGCGCGGTGTTCGACAGCACCAGGCAGATCACCCGCTCCGGTGCCATCAGCGCGATATGCTGCGCGATGAGCCCGCCGATGGAACAGCCGACGATCACCGCCTTGCTCAGCCCGGCATGGTCCATCGCGGCCAGCACGTCCTCGGCCAGATCGGGGATGCCGTAGCCCTGCGGCGCGGTGCCGCTCAGCCCGTGTCCGCGCTTGTCCATGCGCAGGCTCGACCAGCCCTCGGGCAGACGGGCGACGACATCGTCCCACATCCGCAGATCGGTGCCGAGCGAGTTGATGAAGACCAGCGCCGTGCCGTCACCTTCGGTGATACGCAGATGCATGCTGCCCCAGTCGCGTTTCAATGCCTGCATGAGATCCTCCTGACGGCAATCTGGCATAAGTCACGGCTTTACAAAAATACAATTTGGCGGCAAAACCATAACCAAATGAATATACCGAGCGGATTGAAGCTGCGCCATCTGGAGGCGTTTCTGACCGTCGCCCAGGCGGGCACGATCTCGGCCGCGGCGCGGCTGCGCAACGTGTCGCAGCCGGCGCTGTCGAAAACCATTTCCGAGCTGGAGGCGCTGCTCGGCGCGCAGCTTTTCGAGCGCACGGGACGGCGCGCGGTGCTGACGCCGGCGGGCGAGAATTTCCGCGCCCATGCCCGCGCGTCGCTGCAAAGCCTTGAGGCCGGCGTGCGCGATCTCTCGGGGCAGGCGGCGGGGCTGGTCAAGGTGGGGGTGCTGCCGACCGTGGCGGGCGGCTTCTTCCCCTTGGTGGCGCTGGCGTTTTCGCAGGCCCGCCCGGATGCGCGGATCGGTATCGTCACCGGGCCGAACCGCTATCTGCTCGACCGGCTGCGCGGCGGCAAGATCGACCTGATGGTCGGGCGCATGCCGCAGGCCGCCGACATGCCGGGCCTGTCCTTCGAATATCTCTATGACGAGCCGATCCTGCTGGTGGCGCGGGCAGGCCACCCGGCGCTGGATCTGCCGGTGGAGGAGGCGCTGCTGCGCTATCCGCTCATCCTGCCCAATCCCGGCGCGATCATCCGGCAGAACGTCAACCAGTATCTCGCGGCGATGGGGCTGTCGGACGTCGCGCCGGTCTTCGAGACGGTGGCGTTGCCGGCGGCGCTGACGCTCCTGGAGCGTTCAGAGATGCTCTGGTTCATCTCGCGCGGGGTGGTGGAGCGGGAGCTGGCGCGCGGCAGCCTCGCCGCGCTCGATCTCAGATCGGAGTACATGGCGGGGGCGGTGGGGCTCACCCGCAAGTTCACCTTCGACGAGAACAGCCCAGCCGATCTTCTGGCGCGGCTGCTGCACCGGCGGGCGAAAGAGGATGTCGCCCGCCGGTGAGCGGTTCAGAGCGCTTCGAGCGCGATGGCGATGCCCTGGCCGACGCCGATGCACATGGTCGAGAGCGATTTCTCGCCCGGCTTCAGGTCGAGCATGGCGGTGCCGGTGATGCGGGCGCCCGACATGCCGAGCGGGTGGCCGATGGAGATCGCGCCGCCATTGCGGTTCACGCGCGGGTCGTCATCGGCAATGCCCAGATCGCGCAGCGTGGCGAGCCCTTGCGAGGCAAAGGCCTCGTTGAGCTCGATCACCGCGAAATCCTCCTGTTTAAGCCCGAGCCGCGCCATCAGCTTTTTCGAGGCGGGGGCGGGGCCAAAGCCCATGATGCGCGGCGCGACGCCGGCGGTGGCGCCGCCCAGAACGCGGGCAATGGGGCGCAGCCCGTGCTGTTCCGCCGCCGCCTTGCTGGCCAGCACAAGCGCCGCCGCGCCGTCATTGACGCCCGAGGAATTGCCCGCCGTCACCGTGCCGTCGGCCTTCACGAAGGTCTTGAGCTTTTGCAGCGCTTCGAGCGTGGTTTCGGGGCGCGGATGCTCGTCGCGATCCACCACCAGCGGGTCGCCCTTGCGGCGCGGGATGGTCACCGCGACGATCTCCCGTGCGAGGCGACCATTCTCCATCGCCGCGCCGGCCTTTTGCTGCGAGCGCAGGGCAAAGGCATCCTGATCGGCGCGCGAGATGTCGAAATCCTCGGCCACGTTCTCCGCCGTCTCGGGCATGCTGTCGACGCCGTATTGCGCCTTCATCAGCGGGTTGACGAAGCGCCAGCCGATGGTGGTGTCCTCGACGCTGTTGGCGCGGGTGAAGGCGGCGGTGGCCTTGGGCATGACGAAGGGCGCGCGGCTCATGCTTTCGGCGCCGCCGGCGACGATCAGCTCGGCCTCGCCGGCCTTGATGGCGCGGGCGGCGGTGATCACCGCATCCATGCCCGAGCCGCAGAGCCGGTTCATGGTCGTGCCGGGCACGGTTTCGGGATAGCCCGCGAGCAGCAGCGCCATGCGCGCCACGTTGCGGTTGTCCTCGCCGGCCTGGTTGGCGCAGCCCATGATCACCTCGTCGATGGCGGCGAGGTCCAGCCCCGGGTTGCGCTCGGCCAGCGTGCGCAGCGGGATCGCCGCCAGATCGTCGGCCCGCACCGAGGAGAGCGCGCCGCCGTAGCGGCCCACGGGGGTGCGGATATAGTCGCAGATATAGACGTCGGTCATCACAGATCCTCCGGTACGATCAGGTCGCCGACGGGGCCGTCGGTATGCAGCGTGGCGCCGGTCACCGCCTGAAGCGCCTCCATCGAGATGGCGGGCAGCTTTTCGCGCAGCACGAAATGGCCGTCCTGCACATCCACCACCGCGAGCGAGGTATAGACGCGGGTGACGCAGCCGACGCCGGTCAGCGGGAAGGTGCAGGTCTCGACCAGCTTGGCGCCGCCATCCTTGGTGACATGATCGGTGATCACTGCCACGCGCCTGGCGCCATGCACCAGATCCATCGCGCCGCCGACAGCGGGCACGCCCTTGGAGCCGACGCGCCAGTTGGCCAGATCGCCGTTCTGCGCGACCTGATAGGCGCCCAGCACCGCCAGATCGAGATGCCCGCCGCGCACCATCGAAAAGCTGTCGGCGTGGTGAAAGAACGACGCGCCGGGTTTCAGCGTGATCGCCTTCTTGCCGGCATTGATCAGATCCCAGTCTTCCTGCCCCGGCTCGGGGGCGGCACCAAAGCCCAGCACGCCGTTCTCGGTGTGATAGGTCACGTCGCGGCCCTCGGGCTGGAACTTGGCGATCAGCTCGGGAAAGCCGATGCCGAGATTCACATAGGAGCCGTCCTCGATATCCTGTGCCGCGCGCCAGGCGATCTGGGCGTTCGAGAGCTTGTCTTCCATCAGGTTGAAATCGGACATCAGTAGACCACTCCCGTGCGCACGAGCACTTCTTCCTGTTGCGGTTCGGGCACCTCGACGACGGTGTCGACAAAGATGCCGGGGGTGATGACCTGCTCGGGGTCGATGCTGCCGGGTTCGCCAAGCTCGGCCACCTGCGCGACGGTCCGGTCGGCGGCCATCGCCATGAGCGGGTTGAAGTTGCGCCCGGCCAGCCGGTAGGTGAGGTTGCCCATCGGGTCGCCCTTCTGGCCCTTGATCAGCGCGACATCGGCCTTGAGCCAGCGCTCGCGCACATACATCTTGCCGTCGAATTCCTCGGTCGGTTTGCCCTCGGCCAGCTCGGTGCCGTAGCTCGACGGCGTGTAGAAGGCCGGGATGCCGGCGCCGGCGGCGCGGATGCGTTCGGCCAGCGTGCCCTGCGGCACCAGCTCCAGCTCGATCTCGCCGGCGAGGTATTTCTCGTTGAACGCTTCGGCATTGGACGAGCGCGGGAAGGAGCAGACCATCTTGGCCACCATGCCCGCCTTGATCATCGCGGCGATGCCGATGGATCCGTTGCCGGCATTGTTGTTGATGACGGTGAGGTTCTTCGGGCTGCCGGTGGCGCGAAAGCGGTCGATCAGCGCGTGGATCAGCTCGATCGGCGCGCCGGAGCCGCCGAAACCGCCGATCATCACCCGGGCGCCGTCGGGGATCGACGCGACCGCCTCGGCCGTGGTGGACGTGACTTTGTTCATATAAGGTCCTCCATTTCTGCCGTCGGGATACTGCCGCTGCGGGCAGGGGGGCGAGTCCAATTGTTCATATATTGAGATTTGTTCACATCGTGGCTAATTCTGTTCGCATGTCGAACAAACCCACCGATTACATCGCCTCGCTGGCGAAGGGGCTCCGGGTGATCGAGGCCTTTGGCAGCGACACGCCGCGCCTTTCCATCTCCGAAGCCTCTGCCGCGAGCGGGCTGGACCGTGCCACCGCGCGGCGGGTGCTGCTGACCCTGCACCGCGAGGGCTATGCGGATTACGACGGCAAGTTCTTTACGCTGACGCCGCGTGTTCTGCGTCTGGGCGTGGCGGCGCTGGCCTCGCTGCCGCTGTCGCAGATCGTGCAGCCCTGGCTCGACCAGCTCTCGGAGCAGATCGGGCAAAGCTGTTCGGTGGCGCTGCTGGACGAGGCCGAGATCGTCTATATCGCCCGCGCCGCGCAAAAGCGGGTGATGTCCATCGGGCTGATGCCCGGCTCGCGGCTGCCGGCATGCAGCACCTCGATGGGCCGGGTGCTGCTGGCGGCGCTGCCGCGCGATGAGGCGCGGGCGCGGGTCGAGGCCTCGGACCTGTCGCCGCGCACCGCCTTTGCCATCTCCGATCCCGAGGAGATTATGGCGCGGATCGATGCCGCGCGCAGCCAGGGCTATGCGATCATCGACCAGGAAATCGAGATCGGGCTGCGCTCGATTGCCGTGCCGCTGATCGACCGGCACGACCGCGTCGTCGCGGCGCTAAACACGGGCATGGCGGCCAGCGCCGGGGAGGCGGGGCAGATGGTGGAGACCTATCTGCCACGGTTGCTGAAGGTGCAGGCCGGGCTCAAGCGGTTGATATAGAGGCATTTTCGCAGAGCGCCCAAATAATAATAGACATCTAATAATATTCGCGTTACCCAATATCGAAGCCCTGTGCAACGCGAGCGAACCATGAGCATCAAGAATATCCTGCTGGCACATACGGGAAGCGCCGCCTTCCCCGGAAGCCTCCGTCACGCGGTGCAGATCGCCAAGCGTCACGACGCCTGGCTGACCGGGATGTATAGCGGTTCCACGTCTTATTTCGATCAGATCCTGAGGCTGAGCGAAGATCTGCGCCTGAAGCTGAAGGATGCCGAGCGCGAAAAGATCACGGATCTGCGCGATACGTTCAACAAGGAAGCCGCCGCCGCCGGTATCGGCGAGCGCTGTGAGTTCGTCATGCCGGATGTGATCGGCCGCGCCGCGCCGTCCGAGATCGCGCGGAACTTCGATTTTGTGGTGACCGGGTTCCACCCGAAGTTGCCGACCGACGAATATCGCGCGGTCAGCCCGGATATCATCGCGCTGCGCAGCGGGCGTCCGGTGCTTGTCGTGCCCGATGGCTACGAGGCCGACAGCATGGCCAGCCACGCGCTGGTTGCCTGGGACGGGAAACGCTCGGCGGCGCGCGCGATCAACGACGCGATGGCGGTGCTTGAACGCAAGCCGCGAAAGGTCTCCATCCTGACGGTGGGCAACGTGCTTGAGGATCTCCCCTCCGCCAAGTGGATCATGTCGCATCTCGAACGGCACGGCGTCGATGCCGAGCATATCCCGCTTGCCCGCCCCGAGCGCAGCATCGCTGAGATCATCCAGTCCACCGCCGACGAGATCGGCGCGAAGCTGGTGGTGATGGGCGCCTACGAGCACAGCAAGTTCTCGCAGGACATGTTCGGCGGTGTCACCCATCACGTTCTGCGGGGCATCAAGATCCCGGTTTTCATGTCTCACTGAGTCACTGCCGGCGGGCGGGGCGCTTCGACGCTGCGAGAGCCGGCTGTATCGTGCTTGAACGCAAGAGCGCGCCGGCGGAGCGACGGCGCGCTCTTGCTGCATTTTTTCATGTTATCTATCTGAAATTATTTGATAATGATGCGAAAACTTGGTCGTTGACGGAGCGCGGAGGCGAAGATATAAAAAGGATGTAACATAGATATCTAATGTTAGAGATCTCATCATTTGGTGTCTGTGCTGCGTTTGAGAGGGAGGACTATATGAAAACCAAAGTAGCAACGTTTCTTGCTGCCATCGGCATCTGTGTCATGGGCAGCGGAGCCACTGCGGAAAGCCTCAATGTCACGCTGTCCGGGGGGAACCCGTCGGGGCTCTGGTCGCTGCTGGGCGCGGGGATCGACCGGGCGGTGAAAACATCCGATTCCGACGGGGTCGTCACCTATCAGGCGACCGGCGGCGGATTTGCGAATATCGCCCTGCTTTCGGGCAACCGCACCGATCTGGGCCTGGCCCATGATGCCGAGGTCAAGCTGGCGCTTGACGGCGAAGACCCGTTCAAGGGCCCGATCACCGGGCTTCAGGCAATCGGCTATATGTACAACTGGGCGCCGATGCATTTCTTCCTGCGGAAATCCATCGCCGACGAATACGATATCGACAGCCTCGACGATCTGGCGAAATCCGGCGCCGCGATCCGCGTCGGCAACAACAACGCCGGCAATATCGTCGCCAATATCACCACCTATATTCTCGACGAGGCGGGCTTTGACGAAGAGACCATCGAGGGGAATGGCGGCGTCATGGTGCGTGGCGGCTCTGCGCAGCAGGCCGACCTGATGACCGATGGCCGGATCGACATGGTGATCAACGGCATCTTTGTCGGTCACTCGTCCTTCCTGAGCGTCGACAAGAACGCCGATGTGGTGCTGCTCGATATCCCGCAGGAGATCATCGAGAAGACCAATGATAAATTCGGCACCGTATCTTACGAGATCCCGGGCGGCAGCTATACCAACCAGGCCGAGCCCATCGACACGCTCGCCCTTGGCGCGCTGCTGGTCACCACCGACACGATGCCCGAGGAAACCGCCTATACGCTGGCCAAGGATATCGCCACGAATATCGACGAGATCCGCTCGGTGCACAGTGCGATGAAACAGCTTACGCCCGAGCTCCTAGTCTCGCAAAAGACGCTGCCGTTCCATCCCGGCGCAAAGCGGGCCTATGAGGAACTGGGCCTTCTGGAATAAGGGCTTTTCCCTGAAAACAAGAGCCGGCGCGCGGGACAACCGGGCGCCGGTTTGCGTTTGTCCGGTCTATTCCGGCGCGCTCTTCCCCTTGGTCGGTGGCATGCGCATGCCGCGCTGCGCCGCGTCCAGCTCGTCCTGTTCGAGATTGCGGATCATCGTCGCCAGCGCCTTGCGCAGGATACGCTGCTCATCCTCGGTCAGCCCCGCGACGGCCAGATCATTGGCCTCGACCGCGAGCGGCTCCAGCTGGTCGCGCAGCTCCCAGCCGCGCTCGGTCAGAAAGGCGTGCTGACGGCGTTTGTTGCCCTCGATGTTCCGGCGCACGATATAGCCGAGCTCTTCCATGCGGAGCAGGGCGGTATGCGCGGTCGGCTCGGTTAGGTGTGCACGTTCGCTCAGCTCGCGCTGCGACAGCCCGTCCTCGTTCCACAGGATGCGCAGAAAGATCCACTGCCCAAAGGTCACGTTCTGGGTGTTCAGGCGGATCTGAAGCGAGCGGTTGAAGCCGCGCGCGGCAAGGCGAACGAGCCGCGCCAGGCGTTCTTCGCCGCGGGACGACTCGAGGGATGGGCCGGAGCATGTCGACTGTTCGTTCATTAGGTGACTAAATCAATAAAGAACGATCTTGCCAAGAGCTTGCGACACCCTCTCAGCACCTTGCGATGGCACTTTCCTGCTATCTGAGGTTGTGGGTGATGATAAACGGCCCGTGCGGCCCTCAGCCCGTCCGGGCGCCGAGCATTTCCGAAATCCGCTGTGCTGTGTCGCGGAGTTTCATTGAGACCGGGCTGTCCGCCTCGGTCGAGATCATGCCGGTGATGCCGACAATCGTGACCACGGCGACCACCGAATTGGTGCGGTCGAAGATCGGGCAGCTCAGCGAGGCGATGGCGGGCACCACCAGCCCGACTGCGGCGGCGATGCCGGTCTCGCGCACCGGTTGCAGGATGTGCTCGACATCCGCGCGCGTCTCTATGCCCGCCGCCGCCAGCGCGGGCGCATTCTCGGCCAGTTCCTTTTCGATCAGCGGCTCGACCATCTCCGCCGGCAGATGCGCTGCAAAGGCGCGGCCGTTCGATGAGGTCAGCAGGGGCAGAACAGAGCCCACATTCACCGTGATGTTCACCGGCGCGTTGCTCGGCACCCAGCGCACCAGCGTGGCGCCGAAATTGCCCCAGACCGAGAGCGAAGTGGTCTCGCCGGTCTCTTCGCGCAGCGCGACCATCAGCGGATAGGCCAGCTCCACCACGTCGAGCCGCCGGATCGCCGCAAGCCCGAGATCGAGGGAGAGCGGCCCGAGATCGTAAAGCCCGGTGGTTTCGCTCTGCGTGATCAGCCCTGTTTCGATGAAGCCCGCGAGGTAGCGGTGGGCCTTTGCCGGCGCCATGTCAGCGACCTTGGCGATTGCCGAGAGCGACATGGCGTCGTTCTGCCGGGCGAGCGCCTCCAGAAGCCGCGCACCGACGACGACCGATTGCACATGCTGGCGGGGGCTGCCTTTTGCTTCCACACTGTCTTCCTTTGTTCTTCGTTCTTGCCAGCGTCTGATCGTTTCGCCCGCTTTGGAGCGCGTCGCCGCGATGGTCGCCTCCGGTCCGATATCGAGTCCTGCACTTGATCGGCCCGCGCGGTCAAGCCTGCGGCCCGGCGCATCAGAGCGCGATTTGCCGGCGATGCGAAGCTGGCTGCCACCGCAGAGAAAAGATGCGGCTGCTTGACATCTATTAGAGATCTAAGTTATTTC
This sequence comes from Salipiger abyssi, assembly GCF_001975705.1. Classification (NCBI taxonomy): domain Bacteria; kingdom Pseudomonadati; phylum Pseudomonadota; class Alphaproteobacteria; order Rhodobacterales; family Roseobacteraceae; genus Salipiger; species Salipiger abyssi. The sequence continues at coordinate 1,472,714 of NZ_CP015093.1, read as the reverse complement.
GAAGTCAACGACGGATGGGAGGAAGCTATCGTGCCGGACAGTTTGAATTTCGATATCGAACAGGTGCTGCCACAGCACGCCGATCTCTATTTCGGCGGCGTCTGGCACAAGCCGTTGGGCGGAGTTTATGACGACACGCTGAACCCGGCGACGGGCCGTGTGCTGACTCCGGTGGCCACAGCCGGGCGCGACGATGTCGACGCCGCGGTTGCCGCCGCGCGCAAGGGCTTTCTGGAATGGCGCGACGTGCCGCCGCTGGAGCGTGCCCGCATCCTCAAGGAAATCGCCGCGCTGCTGCGCAAGCATGGCGACGAGCTGGCGATGATCGACTCGGCCAATTGCGGCAACCCCTATACCGAGATGCGCGGCGACGCCGCCATTGCCGCCGCGCAGATGGATCTCTTTGCCGGTCTCGTTACCGAGATGAAGGGCGACACCATTCCGATGGGCGCCGAGCGGGTGAACATGACCCTGCGCGAGCCGCTGGGTGTGGTGGCGCGGATCCTGGCCTTCAACCACCCGTTCATGTTCTGCGGCGGCAAGATGGCGGCGCCGCTTGCGGCGGGCAATGCGGTCATCATCAAGCCGCCGGTGCAGGCGCCGCTCTCGGCGCTGCGTCTGGCCGAAATCGTCGACGGGCTGCTGCCCAAGGGCGTGTTCAGCGTGTTGCCCGGCGGTGTCGAGGCCGGCGCCGGGCTGGCGGAGCATCCGGACGTGGCCAAGGTCACGCTGATCGGCTCGGTTCCCGCCGGGCGCGCGGTGATGAAAAGCGCCAGCGCCACGGTCAAGCCGGTGCTGCTGGAGCTTGGCGGCAAGAACGCCCTGATCGCCTATCCCGACAGCAAGCCCGAAAAGATCGCCGACGCGCTTGTCGCGGGGATGAATTTCGGCTGGTGCGGCCAGTCCTGCGGCTCGACCAGCCGCGCCTTCCTGCACGAGGACATCCACGACGAAGTGCTGTCCTACGTGGCTGACAAGATCGCGCGCTACAAGCCGGGCATTCCCACCGATCCCGAGACCACCATGGGCGCCATCGTCAGCCGCACCCAGTTCGACCGGGTGATGGGCTATATCGAAAGCGCCAAAAGCGAAGGCGCCCGCGCTGTCACCGGCGGCCATGCGGTCACCGATGGCGACCTTGCCGATGGGTGCTTCATCGCGCCGACGATCTTTGCCGATGTGACCCCCGAGATGACCATCGCCCGCGAAGAGATCTTCGGCCCGGTGCTCGCCGTCCGCAAATGGCGCGAGGAGAGCGCCATGCTCGAGGAGGTCAACGGGCTGGAGCTTGGCCTCACCTGCGCGATCTGGACGCGCGATCTGGCCACCGCGCACCGCGCCGCGTCGCGGGTCGAGGCGGGCTTTGTCTGGATCAACGAGGTCGGGCGGCATTTCCTCGGCGCGCCCTTCGGCGGCGTCAAGCAATCGGGCATCGGGCGCGAGGAGGGCATCGGCGAGCTGATCTCCTTCACCCACGAGAAGAACGTCCACATCAACCTGGCCGGTCAGTGACATTGGCAGGGCGGGGCGAAGCGGCTCCGCCCTGCAATATCCGGCAGGCGCGGGGATCGGGAGCGTTGTGCGGTCCCGAAACGGTGTCCCCTTCCTGCCGGATGGCAGGCGCACCATCGAACGACCCCGTCTTGCGACTGAGGTTCCGAAGGTCCGGTGCGCGGATCCGCAGCTACCCAACCAAGAGGACCATTCCGTGCCGAATTTCGAACCCGTCCCTGACATCATTCTCGAACCCGCGATCCGCAACGCGATCATGGAAGATCTCGGTGCCGGCGGCGATGTGACCACGCGCTCGGTGCTGCCGGCGGGTCGGCAATACCGCGCCAGTCTCAATGCGCGGCAGGAGGCGGTGGTCTCCGGCATGCAGGCCGCAGCTTTGGCGTTCCGGCTGATCGACCCGAGCCTTGAGGTCGAGATCGAGATCCCCGACGGCACCGCCGGCAAACCCGGCGACCGACTGATGAGCATCAACGGCAACGCTGCCTCCATCCTCGCGGCGGAGCGGGTCGCGCTGAATTTCGCCGGGCGTCTTTCCGGCACCGCGACGCTGACGCAGTCCTACGTGCGCGCCGTCGAGGGCACCGGCACGCGGATCACCTGCACCCGCAAGACCACGCCGGGCCTGAAGATCCTGGAAAAGCTCGCGGTGCTGCATGGCGGCGGCTTCAATCACCGCTTCTCGCTCTCGGACGCGATCCTGATCAAGGACAACCACATCGCGGCGGCGGGCGGTGTGCGCCCGGTGCTGGAGGCCGTCCAGCGCAATGTCGGCCATATGGTGGTGGTCGAGATCGAAATCGACGGTCTGGAGCAGCTCGACGCGGTGCTGGAGGTCGGCGGCGCGGCAGCGGTGCTGTTCGACAATATGACCACCGAGGACATGGCCGAGGCGGTGCGCCGGATCGGCGGTCGCATGAAGACCGAAGCGAGCGGCAATGTCCGACTCGACCGGCTGGCCGAGATCGCCGCGACGGGGGTCGATTACATCTCCTCCGGCGCGCTCACACATTCGGCGGGCACCGTCGATCTCGGGCTGGATTTCTGAGGCACCGGGGCGGGGAGACGGGCATGGAGGCATTCCGGCACACATCCCTGCAAGGGGGCGGCACCGCCGCCCTCCCACACGTTACGCGAAAATCGAACAAGAGCGTAACCGCCATGGCGGGAGCTGCGGTCGCGGCGGGCGGCGGTGTCGCCCTCGCGTGTCTGTGGCCTTCACCTTTTGATAAAGTCACTATTTTCCAGGGTGTTATAGCCTCCCCGATCCTCTCTGGCGCGGCTTTCGCCGCATCCTCGGTACATGTTTTCTGCGTCCCTCCCCGGCGACTCCGGTTGACCGAAATTATGAAATATGGAATCAAATTACGAAATAGGGAATGCAGACGTTCGGGGAGGACAATGTGAGCGACGTAAGTTTTCAGCTTGGCATCGACATCGGGGGGACCTTTACGGATCTCAGCCTGTTGGCGCTGGACGGAGGGGCTTCGCATACCCACAAGGTGGCCAGCACGCCCTCCGCGCCCTCCCGCGCGGTGGCGCGCGGTATCAGCGAGCTGATGTCCTCGGTCGGTAGCACGCCCGACGCGATTTCGTATTTCGTGCATGGCCAGACCATCGCGCTGAACGCCGTGCTGGAACGCCGCGGCGCCCGCTCGGCGCTGATCGTCAGCGAGGGCAATGGCGACATCCTCGAAATCGCGCGGCTTCGGAAGAAGGACATCTTCAACCTCAAGGCGTCGCTGCCCTCGACCATCGTGGCGCGTCAGGACGTCTATGAGATCCCGGTGCGCGGCGACGACGCGGATGCCTCCGCCGGGCTCGCCGCCATCGACGCGGTGATCGCGCAGCTTGCGCCCGAGATCGAGAGCGTCGCGATCTGCCTGCTTGGCGCCTATAACAGCGACGCGGTGGAGCGGCAGCTCGCCGAGCGCATCCGCGAAACGCGCCCCGATCTCTACCTCTCCTGCTCCTCCGATCTCTGGTCCGAGATCCGCGAATACGAGCGCGCCAGCGTCGCCTCGCTCAACGCCTATGTGCAGCCGATCATGAGCCGCTATGTCGACAATCTGGTGATCGACACGCAGGAGGTCGGGCTCGACACCGCGTTGCAGATCACCCAGTCGAACGGCGGCGTGCTGAGCGCGTCGAGCGCCAAGGCCAAGCCGGTGAACACCATGCTCTCGGGGCCGGCCTCGGGTGTGGTGGCGGCGGCCTATGTCGCCGGGCTGAGCGGTGTCGGCGATGCGGTGACGCTGGATATCGGCGGCACCAGCGCCGATTTCTCGATCATCCGCGATGAGGAGCCGGTCTATTCCACCGATGCCGAGATCGGCGATTTTCCCATCGTCATGCCGACAGTGGATGTGTTCGCCGTCGGCGCGGGCGGTGGCTCCATCGCCTGGTTCGATCCCTTCGGCATCCTCAAGCTCGGACCGCAAAGCGCCGGTGCCGAGCCGGGGCCGGCCTGCTATAACCGGGGCGGCACCGAGGCGACGGTGACCGATGCCTATCTGGTGGCGGGCTACATCGACGCCGGGAAGTTCGCCGGAGGCTCGCTGAGCCTCAAGGCAGAGAATGCCTTTGCGGCGGTGGGGCGGATCGCGGAGCGGCTGGGCTGCTCCGCAGAAGATGCCTCGGAGGCGATCCTGCGCCTTGGCACGGCGACGATGACCAGCGCCATCCTTCCGATGATGACCAAGCGCGGGCTCGATCCCCGCGACTTCACGCTCATCGCCTTTGGCGGCGCGGGGCCGACCCATGCCTGTCTGCTGGCCGAGGAGGTGGGGATCGGGCAGATCCTCGTGCCGCCATCGCCGGGCACCATGTGCGCGCTCGGTGCCACCATCGCCGATTACCAGTACAATTACATCCGCAGCCTGCGCAAACCGCTGACCGGGATCGACGCAGACACCATGCGCGCGATTTACGGCGAGCTGGAGCAGGAGGGCCGCGACGCGCTCGCCGCCGAGAACCCGATGATCGAGCGGATCGAAATCGTGCGCTCGGCCAATATGCGCTATGCCGGCCAGGCCTTTGACGTGGACGTGACGCTTCCCGCCGATCTCGAGATCGGCGCGCTGACGCCGGAGCGGCTGGCCGAGGCGTTTCACGACACTTACGAGGCGCTCTATCACAACAGCGAGCGCGACGCGGCGGTGGATCTGGTGTCGCTGCGGGTGCGGGTCTTCGGGCGCCGCGCGAAACCGTCGCTGCCGCCGGCAAGGCAGCGCGATGACGCCGGGACAATTGCCGCCATCGGCAGCCGCCCGATCTATCACGGCGGGCAGGCGCATGAGGCCTCGGTCTATCGCCGCGAGGATTTCTGCGCCGGCGACAGCGTCGCCGGCCCTGCCGTGGTCGAGCAGTTCGACACGACCACGGTCGTGACGCCGGGCTTTACCGCCCGCTGCGATGCCGCCGGAAACCTCCTCCTGACCAACACCAAGCGGGGGCAAGACCAATGACCCGGAAACTTTCTGCCCTGCGCACCGACTCCGCCCAGCTCGATATCTTCGTGCAGCGCTTCCGCTCCATCGCCGAAGAGATGGGCTATGCGCTGCAACGCACCGGCCACACCGCCTTTGTGAACGAGACCGCCGATCTTGGCGTGGCGCTCGTCACCCCCGAGGGCGAGATCTTCGGTTATCCGCACAGCATCGGCATCACCATGTTCGCCAATCTCGACTTCACGTCGATGATCGGTGAGTTCGACAGCTACGCGCCGGGCGACGTGCTGATCTGCAACGACCCCTATCGCAGTGCAGGGCTCTCCTCGCACCTGCCCGATATCAGCCTGCTGGCGCCGATCTTTCACGACGGCACGCTGGTCTGTTTCGCCTATGCCTATGTGCATTCGACCGATGTCGGCGGGCGCGTCGCGGGCAGCCTCTCGCCGTCGAGCTACGAGATCTATCAGGAAGGCATCCGCATTCCGCCCTCGCATCTCTACCGCGCGGGCGAGCTGAATGACGAGCTGATCAACCTCATCCTCTGCAACTGCCGGGTGCCGCATGACAACTGGGGCGACCTGAAAGCCATGGTGACCGCGTTGCGCGTGGCCGACCGGCGGGTCGGCGAATGCGTCGAGAAATACGGGCTCGCCGGTGTCACCGACGCCATGGGCGACGTGCTGAACTACAGCGAGATGCGTGCCCGCGCGGTGATCGCGGGCATTCCCGACGGCACCTACCGCTTTGCCGATTATCTCGACGACGACGTGGTTTCGGACATTCCGATCAAGTTCTGTGTCGCGCTCACCGTGAAGGGCGACGAGATGGAGGTGGATTTCACCGGCACCGACTCGCAGCTTCGCACCGCGTTCAACATCTTTTCGGACGGGCAGGCGCATCCCTGGCTGGTCTACACGATCATGTTCGTGCTGCTGACCATCGACCGCGACATTCCGGTGAATGCCGGGCTGATGCGCTCGGTCAGCGTGGTGACCCAGCCGGGCTCTGTGGTGAACTGCAAGGCGCCGGCGGCGGTCGGGCTGCGCACCACCACAGGCGTGCGGGTGCAGGACGCCATTCGCGGCGCGCTGGCGCAGGCACTCCCGCGCGAGATCCCCGCCGCCGGCGCCGGCTACATCGCCCCCATCGTCTTTACCGAGCCGGATCTCGCCAAGGGCGGGCTCAAGGTCAATGTGCTGGAGCCCATGGTGGGCGGCACCGGCGGGCATGAGGATGGCGACGGGCTGAACGCGCGCGACGTGGTGGATATCGCCAACCTGCGCAACAGCCCCATCGAGATCGTCGAGAGCGTCTCGGGCGTGCGCATCCTGAAATACGCGCTGCGCCCGGACTCGGGCGGGGCTGGCAGGCATCGCGGCGGGCTTGGCATCGTCTTCGAGTTCGAGGTGCTGGAGCATGACTGTCTGGTGACCGCACGCGGTCAGGAGCGGCACCGGTTCCGGCCCTGGGGCGTTCTGGGCGGGCAGTGCGGCGAAAAGGCCGCGGTCTATATCCGGCGCTCTGGCGCGGAAGACTTCGAGCCGCTCGACAAGATCGACTCGCTTCAGGTCGATTGCGGCGATGTGCTGCGCGTGCTCACCCCCGGCGGTGGCGGCTATGGCTCGCCCTTCGAGCGCGACCCGGAAATGGTACTGCACGATCTGCGCAACGGGCTGATCTCGGAGCAGGCGGCGCGCGATGCCTATGGTGTCGTGCTGAGCGAGGGTGCCGTGGATGGCGCCGCCACCGAGGCGCTGCGGCGCGAGCGGGGCGGGCAGGGGCAGCCGGCGATGTTCAACTTCGGCCCTGAACGCGATGCCTATGAGGCGGTCTGGACCGAAGAGGCCTGGGCGCGGCTGATCGCGCATGTCTTTACCCTGCCAGTGCCGTTGCGCGCCTCGATGCGCGGGCGGCTCTGGAACGCGGCGCAGCGTCTTGCGGACGAGCGCGGCACGGCCCTGACGGCGGCGGATATCGACCGCTGCTGGACCGAAGCGATCCCCGCCGGCATCGCGCAGCGCCACACGGCGCAGGGCGGCGCGGCGGATATGTCGAAGGCATCGTAATGACAGCCTCTTCGCATATCCCGCTGCGCCGGATGCCCCGGGGCGTGATCCGCATCAGCGAGATCGCCGTCGCGCTGTCGGGCGTGGTGATGGCGCTCATGGTGCTGCATGTGGTCACCGATGTCGGGCTTCGTTACGTGGTCGGCGTGCCGCTCTCCGGCACGACCGAGATCGTCTCGCGCTATTACATGGTGACGCTGATCTTTCTGCCCATCGCCTATGTGCAGATCACCGATCAGAACATCAGTGCGAGCCTCGTCAGCGATCTGCTGTCCTCGCGCTGGCGCATCCTGCTCGATTGCCTGACCTCTGTGCTGATGGCGATCTATGGCGGGTTGCTCGCCTGGCGCATCGGGGTGGAGGCGATGCGCGCCACCGCCGTGTCCGAGCAGATCCAGACCTCGGCCTTCTTCCTGCCGACCTGGCCCTCGCGCTGGATTCCGGTGCTGGCGATGGCGCTGGTGGTGATCGTGTCGCTGCTCGGGCTTGCCGTGCAGATCATGCGCTTTGTCCGCCACGACCAAGCCGCCCATGAAGAAACCGAGACGGGGGCGCTGCCATGAGTCCCCTCGCCATCGGTTTCTGGGGCATGGGGATCGCGCTGTTCCTCATCGCCCTGCGGGTGCCCATCGGGCTGGCGCTCGGGCTCGTGGCCTTTGTCGGCATCGCGATCCTGACGAGCTGGAACGCCGCCTTCAGCATCCTCGGCCTCATCCCCTTCGAGACCGCCGCCAGCTGGGAGCTTTCGGCCATCCCGATGTTCCTGCTGATGGGTGCGCTGGCCTTCCGCTCGGGCCTGACCACGGCGCTCTTCGATGCGGCGCGGCTCTGGCTGGGCTGGCTGCCCGGCGGCGTGGCGGTGGCGACGAACTTTGCCTGCGCCGGCTTTGCGGCGGCGTCGGGGTCGAGCCTCGCCACCACGCTGACCATGGGCCGCATCGCGCTGCCCGAAATGAAAAAGACCGGCTACGACATGGGGCTCGCCACCGGGGTGGTCGCCTCGGCGGGCACGCTGGGCTCGCTCATTCCACCGAGCGTGCTGATGATCCTGATCGGCGTTTTCGCACAAACCTCGATCATCAAGCTCTTTGTGGCCGGCATCATTCCCGGCCTGATCTCGGCGCTGGCCTTTGCGCTGATGATCATCCTGCGCGCCAAGCTGCAACCGCATGTCGCCCCGCGCGACAGCGAGCGCACAAGCTGGCGCGCCAAGTTCCGTGCCATGGCGGGCATCTGGCCGCTGCCGGTGCTGGTGCTTGGGGTGATCGGCGGCATCTATAGCGGCATCGTCACCGCCACCGAGGCAGGCGCGTTCGGCGCGGCGCTGACCTTCGTGATTGCGCTCGCCAATGGCACGCTCTCCTGGCCCGTGATCAAGGCCAGCTTCTGGGACGCGCTTGTCGGCACCGCGACGCTGTTCTTCATCGTGCTCGGCGCGGTGTTACTGACGCGGTTCCTGGCCTTCTCGGGCCTGCCGATGTTCCTGGCGCAGTTCATGGCGGAGTCGAACATCTCGCCGCTTGCGGTGATCCTGATCTCAGGCGCCTGCTTTCTGGTGCTGGGGATGTTCCTCGACCCGCTCGGCCTGCTGTTCCTGACGCTGCCGATCATGCTGCCGATCTTCAAGACGGTCGGGCTCGACCTGACGCTGATGGGCGTGCTGATCGTGAAATTCGTCGAGATCGGCCTGATGTCGCCGCCGGTCGGGCTGAACGTGTTTGCCGTGAAATCGCTCGTGGGCTCGGACGTGCCGCTCACGACGATCTTCAGGGGGGTGTTGTGGTTCCTGGTGGTGGATCTCGCGGTGATCGGTCTGCTGATCGCATTCCCCGAGATAACGCTGTTTTTGCCAAGAGTTATGGGACTTTAGGAGCGGTCGGAACGAACGGCCGGAATTCGGGAGGAGAAACGAAAATGCAGAAGAGACTGCACAAACTGATAGGGCTTTTCGCCGGCACCGCAATTGTCGGCATGGCCAGCGCCGCCAGCGCGGACCGGCTGATGTACAACACCTTCATGCCGCCGCTGGCCATCGAGGCGGTCGAGGCGCAGGCATTCTTCGAGGATCTGTCGGAGACCACCGGCGGCGATCTTTCGGCGCAGGTCTTTGTCGGCGGCCAGATGCTTGGCGGCAATGCCACGCTGGGCGGCATCCGCGACGGGGTGGTCGATGGCGGTTTCATCGTGCCGACGCTGAATTCCAGCGAGATCCCGCATGTGGCGATGCTGCCCGAGCTGCTGCCCTTCGCCGATGATTTCTGGGCCGCCGCCGGCGCGACGAACGAAACCATGATGCTGAACTGCGCCGAATGCATCGCCGATCTGGAGCATCAGAACGCGGTCTGGCTGGGCGGGCACGCGGCCTCGCCCTGGTATCTCATGTGCGCCGAGCCCATCGAACAGTTCTCCGATCTGTCCGGGCGCAAGATCCGCGTCACCGGCGGTTTTGCGGTCCGGCTGATCAACGCGCTGGGTGCCGTGCCGGTGTCGCTCCCGGCGAGCGAGGTCGGTCCGGCGCTGCAACAGGGGCAGGTCGATTGCGCCGTCGGCAACCTCGCCTGGCTTGAGACGCTGGGGCTGATCGACTCCGTCAGCAGCATCGTCGACCAGCCCATCGGCAGCTATCACGGGCTTGGCGAATTCGTCTTCAACAAGGGCTCGGTCGACAGGCTCGACCCGGCGAACCGCGAGGCGCTGCTGTCGAAGATCCCGGGCCGGATCGCGCAGATCACCAAGACCTATGCCGATCAGGAGGCCTCGGCCCGCACTGCCGGTAAGGAGAAGGGCATCGTCTTCTGGCAACCCGATGACGCCTACAACGAGGCGATGGAGGATTTCCGCTCGCGCGAACTCGACGCGGTGGCCGCCGATATCGTTAAGCTTGGCGGATCGGCCGATGCAGAGGCGATCGTGCGCCAGCATATCGAGACGCTGGAGCGCTGGAAGGGGCTCGTCGCGGATGTCGAGGGCGACCCGGAGGCCTTTGCCGAACTGCTTGAGCGCGAGGTGTTCTCGAAGCTCGGTCAATAACCAAAACGGGCCCGGGGTCTCTCCCACCCTCTCAGGGCGGGCGCCTCCTCCGCGCCGCAACCCGGGCCCGAAACGCCCCCGTCCGCGCCTTTCTCCCATTGCGCGGGCGGGGGCTCCGTCAACTTTGGATGGAAAGCCACATGGCGACAGAAACGACAGACAGCGCTGCACCGGATCTGGCCTCGGGCCGGGTCCGGTTTGGCGCGCGCGCCCGGTTCGGCATCATCATGCCCTCGGGCAACCGCGTTGCGGAGGGCGAGCTCGCGGCGATGATGCCATGGGATATCTCGCTGCATGTCACGCGGCTGCGGCTCACCGGCAGCTCGCCCGAAGAGCTCGACGCGATGACGCGGGATATCGACGGTGCCGCGGCGCTGGTCGGCGATGTGGCGCCCGCGCTGGTGGGGTTCCACTGCACCGCCGTCTCGACCCAGAGCGCCGCACGTGAGGCGGATATCCTCGCGCGGGCGCGCGCGGCGTCGGGCAGCGATGTGGTGGCGACGTCAGAGGCGGTGGTCGCGGCGCTGGAGGCGCTTTCGGCGCGCAAAATCGTGCTCGTCACGCCCTATCTCGACCACATCGTCGAAAGCGAGGTCGCTTTCCTCAACCGCCACGGGATCGCCGTTGCCGATGCCTTTGGCCAGGGTCTCAACACCACCGCCGAGATGGCCGAGGCCGATCCGGCGCTCTGGTACGATCTGACCCACCAGCGGCAGACCCCCGAGGCAGAGGCGTATTTCCTCAGCTGCACCGCGATCCGCTCGCTTGAGACCGTGGCGCCGCTGGAGGCGATCCTCGGCAAACCCGTGATCACCAGCAATCAGGTCATGGCGTGGCATCTGCTGCGCCGCGCCGGTCTGTCCGACCGGCCCGAGGGCTTCGGCTGCCTGCTGAGCCAACATTGAAACACCAACCGGAACATATGAAGGAGAAGACAGTATGAACGATCTGACACCATCGCGCGTGGAAACGCCGCTGCCGTCCGAGGAGACCGGGGTCTGGGGGAGCGATATCTTTGCGGAAGTGCTGCGTGGGCTTGGCGTGAAATACGTTGCGCTGAACCCGGGGTCGAGCTTTCGCGGGCTGCATGACAGCCTCGTCAACAAGCTCGGCAACCACGATCCGCAGATGCTGCTCTGCCTGCACGAGGAACATGCGGTGGCCATCGCCCACGGCTATGCCAAGGTGACCGGCGAGCCGCTGGCGGTGATCCTGCACAGCAATGTCGGGCTGATGCACGGCACCATGGCGATCTTCAACGCCTGGTGCGACCGGGTGCCGGTGCTGATCTATGGCGCGACCGGCCCGGTGGACGCGGCGATGCGGCGGCCGTGGATCGACTGGCTGCACACCTGCCGCGACCAGGCCTCGATGATCCGCAATTACGTGAAATGGGACGATCAGCCCGCCTCGATGGGCGCGGCCATCGAATCCATGCTGCGCGCCGATGTGATCGCGCGCACCGCGCCCTTCGGGCCGACCTATGTGAATTTCGACGTGTCGATCCAGGAAAAGCAGCATGAGAGCGTGCCGGCGCTGCCCGATTACGCCCGCTACCAGCCGCCGATGCCCGCCGATCCCTCAGCCACGGGCGTGGCGCAGGCCGCCGCGCTGCTGAAGGGTGCCAGGAGCCCGGTGATCCTGGCGGGCCGCGTGTCGCGCGATCCGGCGGACTGGGCGCGGCGCGTGGCGCTGGCCGAGGCGCTGGGGGCCGAGGTGCTGACCGATATCCGTATCGGCGCCTCCTTCCCGACCGATCACCCGCAACATCGCGGCAAGCCGGCCTTCTTCATCGACGACGCGGCGGGCGAGGTGCTGCGCCGCGCCGACGTGATCCTCAGCCTCGACTGGCTCGACGTGGCCGGCACGCTGAAGCTCGGCGGCGAGATCAAGGCCAAGGTCATTCAGGCCTCCGTCGACTATCAGCTGCACAATGGCTGGGGCATGGAGCATCAGGCGCTGCCGGCGCTCGACCTGCACCTTGCCAGCACGCCGGACGCGGCGGTGCATGCGCTTGCCGACGCGCTCGGCGTGGGCGCGGGCACGCTGCCCGAGGATCTGCCGGTGAAGCCGGCGCTCGACGCGCCGCCCGCCGACACGCCGCTCGATATCATGACGCTGGCCGGCGCGCTCGGCGAGGGGCTGGACGGGGTCTGCGCCTCGATGGTGCGGCTGCCGCTGGGCTGGGCCGGCGAGAGCTGGCATTTCCGTCACCCGCTCGACTTCCTGGGCTCCGATGGCGGCGCCGGGATCGGCTCGGGTCCGGGCATGCTGATCGGCGCCGCGCTGGCGCTGAAGGACAGCGACCGGCTGCCGGTGGCGGTGCTCGGCGACGGCGATTTCATGATGGCGGCCTCGGCCTTCTGGACGGCGGCGCATTACGGCACGCCGTTCCTGGCGGTGGTGTCGAACAACCGCTCCTTCTACAATGACGAGGTGCATCAGGAGCGCGTCGCCGTGGCGCGCAACCGCCCGGTCGAGAACAAGTGGATCGGCCAGCGCATCGGCGATCCGGATATCGACATCGCCGGCGTGGCGCGTGCGCAGGGCTGCGAGGGCATCGGGCCGGTCACCACGGCGGGCGAGCTGGTCGAGGCGGTGCGCAAGGGCATCGCCATGGTGCAGGAGGGTAAGAGCGTGGTGATCGACGCCCGTGTCCAGCCCGGCTACAACCCCAACATGGTCGCCGGCCTGACGCGGAGCGAGTGATCATGGCGCCGAAGATCTATATCGCCCGCGATCCGGTGCTGGAGGAGGTGCTCGACAGCGCCTCCGCCAAGCTCGCGGAAAAGGGCTGGGAGGTGATCCGGGGGCCGGAGGTGGTGCCCGGGGTGCCGCGCAGGCTGTCGGAGGAGGAGCGCGCGGCGCTCCTCACCGATGTCGACCTGATCGTGGCAAGCTCGCGCTCGCGGCTGAGCGAGGCGGATCTCGACGCCTCGCCCCGGCTGCGCGCGCTGGTCTTTCCGACCATCGGGGTGGATGCGGTCGATCTGGAGGCCTGCGCGTCGCGCGGGCTTCTGGTGGCCAATGGCGCCACGCCGGAGAACTTTCTGGCGATGTCCGAGGCGACGGTGATGCTGATGCTGGTGCTGCTTTACCGGCTGCATGAATCCGAGCGTCTGCTGCGCGAGAACGCGCCGCGTCCGCAGGTGATGTACGGGCGGATGCTGCGCGGCCGGACGGTGGGGCTCATCGGCTCGGGCCGGATCGGCGGCGGGGTGATCGCGCGCCTGGCGGCGTGGGAGCCGGCGGAGATCCTGGTGCACGACCCGTTCCTGCCGCCGGAGACGGCGCCGGCGGGCGTGCGTCTGGTGGGCCGCGACGAGCTGCTGGAAAAGGCGGATGTGATCAGCCTGCATGTGCCGCTGAACGACGAGACCAGGGGCATGCTGGGCGAGGCGGAGCTGCGGCAGATGAAGCCCGACGCGATCCTGGTGAACACCTCGCGCGGCGGGCTCATCGACGAGGACGCGCTGGTGCGGGTGATGCGCGACGGCCATCTGGCGGGGGCGGGTCTCGACGTGACCGAGACCGAGCCGCTGCCGATGGACCACCCGCTGCGCTCGCTCGACCGGGTGATCCTGACGCCGCATATCCTCGGCCACACGATCGACCTTTACACGGTCATGCCCGAGGTTCTCGTGGAAAACGCCACCCGCCTGATGGCGGGCGACCTGCCGCTCTACACCAGAAACCCCGGGGTCGAGCCCGACTGGCGAAAACGTCTCGACAGTATCGGATGACGAAAGAACAGGGGCCCGCGACGACATCGCGGGCCCCTGTCACATTCGCGCCTGAGCGGGCATCCTATTTGAACAGCCAGCCTTGCAGATGCCGGTTCAGGAACGGCACCAGATAACGCGCGTTCAGCCCCGTCAGAAGCAGCGCGACGATGAAGAGCGAGATCGGTTTCGGCATATTGGCCGTCACCGGGCTCAGCCCGTAGACCAGCCCGATCAGCGCCGGATAGACGGCGATCATGCTCACCGTCCAGCGTTTCCAGAAGGCCGGCACCTTCTGCGCGGGCGGTGCGGGGTTTGCCGGCTTGGCGCGGCATTGTGCGGTCGAGGCGGTCACATGCGGATCAGCGCCCATCTCTGCGGCCAGCCTGTCGAGCGGGTTGGCATCGCTCTCGGCCATGTCGCGGACGCCGAGCGCGATGCGGAACCGCCGCGTCGCGCCGTCCGGCTTCTCGCTGAACTCGAATGTCTCGACGCCGGGCTGCTGCCGGAGCTCGGCCATTGCCTCGGTGAGCGTCGCGGCGATGCGGGCGGCATGCGCCTCATCGACCGATAGGGAAAGGGAAACGCGGCGGGCCTCTGCATCCGGGGCCTTGCCGAGGGTATTCGAACTGTCTGGCATCCGCAGAACATCCTGTTGTCGTCTGGTTCGCGGGATGCGCCGAATGCGCCCCCCGGAACGGCCATGTGGCCACCGGTCAGGATGGCCACATGTGAGTTTGTCTAAAAGGGCGGATAAGCGCCTCTAGGCACTTTTCTTTTCCGCCGCCTTTGGCAGCCGCAGCAGGTGCCGCCCGACCAGCGCGGCGATCAGCAGCATGCTGACCAGCGCGATGACCGGGTAAGGGCAGACCGCTCCCACCGCCGCGAGCGTCAGCAGCAGCCTTTCGAGCGTGCTCAGGTTGCGCCCCATGGAGCCTTCGACCGAGATCGCGATGGCCCCCGTCGCCATCGCCGCGCCGACCACGGCAAGCGTGTTCGACAGCGGATCCAGCGTCAGCAGGATGCCGGGGTTCCAGACGAAGGCGAAGGGCAGCAGAAAGCCCACAACCGCAAGCCGCACCGCCGAGAAGGCGATCTTGAACGGGTCTTCGTCGGCGATGGCCGAGGCGGCGATGGCGGCCACGGCAATCGGCGGGGTCAGAGCCGAGAGGATCGCATAGTAGAGCAGGAACATCTGGCTCGGCAGCGTCGGGAAGCCGAGCTTGGCCAGCGCCGGCCCGACCAGAACGGCGGCGAGGATATAGGCGCTCGGTGTCGGCATCCCGAGACCGAGGATGATCGTCACGATGGCGGAAATCACCAGCGTCAGGATCGGCTGCGCGTTGCTGAGCTCCAGGATCACATTGGCCGACTTCATCCCGAGACCGGTCATCGAGAGCCCGCCGATCACCAGCCCGGCGGCGGCGCAGGCGCCGGCCACGGGCAGGATCTGGAGCGTCGTGGTGCCCAGCCCCTCGACGATCTGCCAGGGTGTCATCCGGGTTTCCTTGAGGATCATCGACGCCACAATGGTCGCCGCGACGCCCACACCGGCGGTGAAGGTCGGCGAATAGCCGAGCATCAGCGCGACAACGATGCCCACGATGGGGATCAGGAACACCCAGCCGGTCTTGAAGGTCTCGGCCACGGTCGGGATCTCGCCCTCGGAAGGGCGCAGATCGAGCCTTACGGCACGCAGGTGAACCTGCGCAAAGACGCCGGCATAGTAGAAGAGTGCCGGCAGCAATGCGGCCAGAACGATCTCGTTATACGAAATCCCCGAATACTCGGCCATGATGAAGGCGGCGGAGCCCATGATCGGCGGCATCGCGCTGCCGCCGGTGGAGGCGGCGACCTCGACGGCGCCGGCAAAGCGCGCGCTGTAGCCCAGTCGCTTCATCACCGGGATGGTGATCGAGCCGGTGGCCACCACGTCCGAGGTCGGGCTGCCCGACATCGTGCCGTAAAGGCCGGAGGAAATGACGGCGATCTTGGCCGGACCGCCGCGCGAACGGCCGGTGACCAGCGAGGCGACGTTGAAGAAGAAGTCGCCGCCGCCGGCTTTCGACAGGAAGGTGCCGAACATCACGAAGAGGAAGACATAGCTTGCCACAACCTGGATCGGCACGCCGAACAGCCCGTCGGTGGTAAAGACCAGGATGTCGAGCAGATAGCTGAACTCGCTGACCCGGTGCCCGAAGGGCGGGGGCAGGAGGTAACCGAAGAGGTTGTAGATCAGGAACAGCATGACGACGCCGGTCAACCCCAGGCCGGTTGTGCGGCGGGTCGCTTCGAGCGTGAGGAACAGCAGCGCCGAGCCAAAGAACAGCTGGTCGGGCGTGAAGGCGTCGAGCAGGCTGATACGATCCGCGATCGCGTCGGTGCTCATGAAGAAGTAGATGCCGCAGGCGAGGCTCAGCGCCGAGAGAACCCAGTCGTAGAACGGGATCTCGTCAGGCGCCCGCGACGTCGCGCCGACGGCGAGGAAGAGGATGGTGAAGATGCCCGAGATGAACAGGATCCCGAGGATCAGCGGGTCGGAGATGACGAAGAGGTTTGCATAGATCACCCAGAGGGCGAAGGCGGCGGCGAGGATCACCACGGCCTTGCGCATCCGGGGGCCGAGGCTCCGGCGGCGGCCGGTTTCCGTTAGCGAGGGAATCATTCTGCCTGTCCCATTTCACGGCGGCGCATCGCGGGTGATTCGCATGCCGGCATGGTTCCGTCGGTCGCGCTCTGGCGCGACGGGTTGAGCCGGCCGCATCCATGGGCCGGTGCCGCGTTGCGCACCACGGACCTCATATATGAGATGACGTCGGAGACGCTCGCGAATCGTAAGCTGGCGGTCTCTAATACCATGTATTACCTCCCTGTTTTCCTGCGCAGGCCGGGCTGTCCGGCGTCGCGCGTTCCCCTGACCGGATGAGGAGGCGACCCTTGCGAAGTCACGGAATCCTCCCCCGGAAATCTAGATTCTTAGAGATCTATGTTTAATGGCGGGTTTTCGTATGTCAACTTTGTATCTTTTCGGCAGGGAGCTGGCGGGCCGTCCGCAAGATCCATCCGCAAGCGCTATTGACAGCTTTTACTTAGATAGCTAAGAATAATCGAAACGCAAAACCCAAAGAGCCGGCGTTGTCGTCGGCAGAGTTGATTGCTGGAGGGAGGCCTTAATGCTTACGCCTGAAGAGAACGAACTGCTGACCCGTGTGACCGGCGATGCGCCGATGGCGAAACTGATGCGTCAACACTGGACCCCGGTTTGTCTGATGGAAGAAGTCGCCGAACCCGACGGCAAGCCGCTGCGCGTCGAGGTGCTGGGCGAGAGCTATGTCGCCTTCCGCGACACCAAGGGCCGTCTCGGCATGCTCGACGAGCTTTGCCCGCATCGTAAGGCGTCGCTGGTTTACGGCCGCAACGAGGAATGCGGCCTGCGCTGCCTCTATCACGGCTGGAAGATGGACGTGGACGGCAATGTCGTGGCCATGTCGTCGGAGCCCGAGGGCAGCCCGCTGATGGACAAGGTCAAGGCGCGCTCCTACCCCGTGCGCGAGTGGGGCGGCTTCGTCTGGGCCTGGCTTGGCGACAAGGACGAAATGCCCGAGTTTCAGGCGCCGGCCTTCGCCCCCGAAGAGGACACGCCGGTCTCGATCCTCAAGATCCGCGTGCCGGCGAACTGGGCACAGATCCACGAGGGCCAGATCGACAGCGCGCACTCCTCGTCGCTGCACTCCTCCAACATGGTGCCGGCGCGTGTCGAAGGCGCCTCCGCCGACGATAAATCCTGGTATCGCCCGTCGACCGACAAGTCGCCGCGCATGCAGACGGAAACCACCAGCTACGGGTTCCACTACGCGGCGATCCGCAAGCCGATCAAGAATTCGGCCACGCATAATTATCTGCGCATCACCGAATTCGTCGCGCCGTACTACTCGCTGATCCCGCCGAACAACAACTACAAGGTGGCCAGCGTTATCGTGCCGATCAACGACGACGAGACCGCGTTCCACTTCATCGCCTTTGGTGGCCCGAACGTGCCCTCCACCGAGGAATGGCGCAAGTTCGCCCATGCGGTGCCGGGGGTCGATGTCGACCACAAGTGGCGCACCGTGCGGACTCTGGAAAACGACTTCATGCAGGATCGCGAGCGCATGAAGGAAGGTCACTTCACCGGCGTCGACGGCATCCCGAACGAGGATATCGTGATGTGGGTGTCGATGGGCAGCCGCGTGCAGCGTCACACCGACACGCTGGGCGCCTCGGACCTTGCCATTGTCGAGTTCCGCCGCCTGATGGCCGATGCCGCCAAGAAGGTCGCCGAGGGCGGTACCGCGATCGGCACAGATTCCGACGTGCCGCAGGCGAATATCGCCTCGCATGAGGGTGTCTATCCGAAAGAGGTGGACTGGCGCACGCTTGTGAAGCCCACGGGCGCCACCCAGGCCGCGGAATAACCCTTTCTCGCTTGCTCCCGGATCCGCCCGGCGCCACGTGGCCCGGGCGGATTTTTTGCGCCCGGCACTGGCAGGGCGGGGGCAGTGACGGGTTGACCATCGACAGATGAAGCATGCTGTGAATATCGACGACCTCCGCCGCCTGGCTCGCGCCCGGCTGCCGCGCGTCGTCTTCGACTATCTCGATGGCGGGGCGGAGGACGAGACGACGCTGCGCGCCAACCGTCAGGCGCTGGACGATCTGCGCCTGACGCCCCGGCTGCTCGGCGGCGGGCATGTCGATCTCTCGACCGAGATTTTCGGCCAGCGCTATGCCGCGCCCTTCCTGATCGGGCCGACCGGGCTCAACGGGATCTACTGGCCGGATGGCGATCTGCATATTGCCGCTGCGGCGGCAGAGGCCGGGATCGGTTTCACGCTCTCCACCGCGTCGAACACGTCTATGGAGACCATCGCCGAGCGGGTCGCCGCGCCGCGCTGGTTTCAGCTCTACCCCTGGGGCAAACCCGATTTTTCACAGGCGCTGATCGAGCGCGCCGAGGTCGCCGGCTATTCGGCGCTGATCCTGACGCTCGACTCGCTGGTGGGCGGCAAGCGCGAGCGCGATCTGCGCCACGGCTTCTCGCATGAGATCCGGATGAGCGCGCAGGTGGTGCTCGACGGGCTGCTGCATCCGCGCTGGCTCGCCTCCGTGTGGCTCGGCGGCAAGCGGCCCCGGTTCGAGAATCTGGAGCGGTTCCTCGGCAAAGGCGCCAGCAATGCCGAACTTGCCGATTTCACCCGTTCGCAGCGCAATCCGCAGTTTTCCTGGGACGACGTGCGCCGCATCCGCAAACAATGGTCCGGGCCGCTACTGATCAAGGGGATCATTTGCCCCGAAGACGCGCGGCTTGCGCGTCAGGCCGGGGCCGACGGGATTGTCGTGTCGAACCATGGTGGGCGGCAGCTCGACGGTGCGCCGGCGACGGTTTCGGTGCTGGAACGGATCGCGGATCAGCTCGAAGATGGCGCCACGCTGCTGCTCGACGGCGGCATCCGGCGCGGCAGCGATGTGGTCAAGGCGATGGCGCTCGGCGCGCATGGCGTGCTGCTCGGACGGGCGCCGCTTTATGGGCTGGCCGCCGGCGGGCGCGAGGGAGTCGACCGGGCGCTTGCGATTCTCGCCGACGAGATGGAGCGCACCATGATCCTGATCGGCTGCGAGCGGCCCCGGGAGCTGGGTCGACAGCATCTTGCCGGGGTCGAACGGGCGCTTTCCGGCAAGGCTCTCGGATAGATAGATAAAAAATATCTGTTTTCCGCGTCTTGAACCCCCGGGGATCGTTGACAGTAATAACTTAGCTATCTAACTTATAGCAGCCGCGAACAGACTGGGAGGACCTTATGGAGCAGTTTAAGATGCGTGTCGAAAAGCGGCGCGCTTTGACTCCAGGCATTACGGAATTCACCCTTGCGCCGGTCGATGACGTCGATCTGCCCAGCTTCGACGCCGGTGCCCATATCACCGTCGAGACGCCCTCGGGCGCGATGCGGCGTTATTCGCTCGTGAACGATGGTAGCGATCCCGACACCTATGTCATCGCCGTGAAGCGCGAGCCGGAATCGCGCGGCGGCTCGGTCTCGATGCATGAAGAGGCGACCGAAGGTTACGAGCTGACGGTCGAGCCGCCCGAGAACGATTTCCCGCTGACCGACGTGTCGAAATACCTGCTGATTGCCGGCGGCATCGGCATCACGCCGATCTACGCGATGGCGCGCCAGCTTGCGAGCAAGGGAAAGGAACTGCGGATCATCTATTGCAGCCGCAGCGCCGAGGAGTCGGCCTATCTCGAAGAGCTGAACGAGGCTTTCGATGGCCGGATCATCGTGCATCACGACGATGGCAACCCCGAGAACTCCTATGATTTCTGGGATGATTTCCTGACGCCGCGCGCGACGCATGTGTTCTGCTGCGGCCCCAAGCCCTTCATGGAAGAGATCAAGGCGGTCTCCGGCCACTGGCCAGAGGGGCGCATCCATTTCGAGGACTTCAAACCCGTCGATGTGGTGCGCGACGATGACGAGCCCTTCGAGGTCGAGCTTAAGAAGACCGGCAAGACCCTGACCGTGCCCGACGACCGCTCGATCCTGGAAACCCTGCGCGATGCCGGGCTGCAAACCTCCAGCTCCTGCGAGAGCGGCACCTGCGGCACCTGCAAGACCCGCCTGCTGAGCGGCGACGTCGATCATCGGGATATGGTCCTGATGGACGAGGAAAAAGACGATTACATCATGATCTGTGTGTCGCGGGCCAAATCCGGGAGGCTGGTTCTTGACCTCTGATCCCGTCCGCCTCGGTGTCGTGGGGTTGGGGCGTGCGTTCATGCTCATGGTGCCGACATTCGACGCCGACCCGCGCGTGAAGCTGGTCGCCGCCGCGGCGCCCCGCGCCGAAAGCCGCGACGCGTTCGAACGCGATTACGGCGGCACCGGTTACGAGTCCGTCGAGGCGCTTTGTGCCGATCCGTCGGTCGAGGCCGTGTATATCGCCACGCCGCACCAGATGCATGTTGACCATGTTCTCGCCGCCGCGAAGGCCGGCAAGCATATTCTCGTCGAAAAGCCGCTGGCGATCTCGATGGAGGATGCCGATATCATGGTGAATGCCGTGCGCGAGGCGGGGGTTCACCTGATCGTCGGGCCGAGCCACAGCTTCGACCTGCCGGTCGATATCGCCGCCCGCCGCATCGCCAGCGGCGAGTTCGGTACGCTGCGGATGATCCAGGCGCTGAACTACACCGATTTCCTCTATCGTCCACGGCGGCCCGAAGAGCTGCGCACCGAAGAGGGCGGCGGCGTCCTTTTCAGCCAGGCGATCCACCAGATCGACGTGGTACGCCGGCTCGCCGGCGGCATGGCGGACAAGATCGTCGCCATGACCGGCGCCTGGGATCCGAAGCGGCCCACCGAGGGCGCCTTTACCGCGCTCATGACCTTCGAGACCGGTTGCATCGCCAACCTGACCTATTCCGGCTACGCGCATTTCGACAGCGATATCTGGATGAACAATGTCGGCGAGCTCGGCCAGACCAAGACCCCCGACGCCTATGGCGGCGCGCGGCGTGCGCTGGCCGATCTCAGCCCCGAGGACGAGGCGCGGCTCAAGACCACCCGCACCTTTGGCAGCGGCAAGACCATCGAGGCCGAACATAACGAACATTTCGGCCCGGTGATCGCCATGTGCGACCGCGCCGACCTGCGCCTCACGCCCGACGGGATCGAGGTGTTCGGCGATACCGAGCGCAGCTTTATCGAGGCGCCTTTTGGCCCCGCGCCGCGCAAGACGGTGCTCGACGCGCTGGTCGGCGCCGTGCGCGAGGATAGCTCGCCGGTCCAGTCCGGCGAATGGGGGCGGGCGAGCCTCGAGGTTTGCCACGCCATCCTGACATCCGCGGCCTCGGGTCAGACCGTCGCGCTGCGGCACCAATGCAAGGCACAACACCAGGAGTTTCCACGATGACGAATCTCAAGCTTTCCCTCGCGATGGGAAACTACGACCGGACGCGGGCCATCGTGGACGGGCGGGTGCAGATCGACGGTGTCGATCCGATCCCGATGCTGCTCTCGCCGGAAGAGATGTTCTTCCGCGCCTTCCGGCATCAGGCCTTCGATATCAGCGAGCTGTCGCTGTCCTCCTATTCGATCTCGGTCGCGCGGGGCGAGCCGCATTACGTCGCCATCCCGGTCTTCCTGAGCCGCGCCTTCCGTCATACCTCGGTCTATATCCGCACCGACAAGGGCATTGAAAAGCCCGAGGATCTGAAGGGCAAGCGCATTGGCATCGCCGAGTATCAGCTCTCGGCGAACGTCTGGGTGCGCGGCATCCTGGAAGACGAATACGGCGTGAAACCCTCCGATATCACCTGGGTGCGTGGCGGGATGGACACCGCCGGCCGTCCGGAAAAGATCAAGGTGCAGCTCCCCGACGACATCACCATGGAAGAGGCCCCGGTGGGCAGCACGCTGAACCAGATGCTGGCCGATGGCGAGATCGACGGTTTTGTCGGCCCGCGCTGGCCGCGCTGCTATGCCGAAGGCCACCCGCATGTGGGCCGGCTGTTCGCCGACAGCATCTCGGCCGCCGAGGATTACTATCGCCGCACCAGGATCTTTCCGATCATGCATGTTCTCGGCGTGCGCCGCAGCCTGGTGGAGGAATACCCGTTCCTCCCCGCCGCGCTGCTCAAGGCCTTCACCGCGTCCAAGCGGCTGGCCGAAGAGGCGCTCTTCGACACCTCGGCTACCAAGGTCACCATGCCCTTTGTCGAGGACAACCTGAAGCGGGTGCAGACCCTGATGGGCAATGACCCGTGGAGCTATGGCGTCGCCGATAACGTCGCGACGCTGGACAAGTTTCTCGACTATCACGCGAGCCAGGGCCTGTCGCCGCGCCGCGTCAAGGTCGAGGAGCTGTTTCACCCGTCCACTCTGGAAGCCTACAGTCTCTGAAAAGGAGTCCCAACGTGGAAGAATACGCACCCGGCGATATCGTCGAAATCGCCACGGACAAGGGGCTGGCCTATGTTCAGGTCACCCATGTCCACCCCAGCTATCCGCCCGTGGTCAAGTTCCTCAAGGGGCCGAGCGCGACGCGCCCGGACAATGTGACCTCGCTCGCCGAGATCCGTGAGGGCAAGATGGCCATGGTGCCGCTCGGCGGCGTGCTGAAAAAGCTCGGGCTCAGCCATTCCAAGGCCGGCGAGATCGAGATCCCGCGCGCGCAGCGGCAATTCCCCACCTTCCGGATGCCGATCCGGGGTAAGCAGGGCGAAATCATCTATTGGTGGTTCTGGGACGGGCAGGGGCTGACCTATTCGCCCGAGTCCGAACTGACCGACGAGCAGCAGAAGATGCCGACGCGCGAGGTCATGTCCTCCGGGCGCTTCCTCGAACAGCTGCTCGCCGATGCCGGATGATCGCCGGGCAATGACAGACCGGCCACGATGACGGCGCTGATCGGGGGGCTCCTCGCGACCTTCGGGGCCTTCTGCTACGCGCTGAGTTCGGTCGCCATCGTCAAGAGCGCACGCTCCGCCGAGGGGCGCGGCAATGACGTGCTGGTCTCGGTGCTGATGACCGCCGCGATGTCGGGGGGGCTCTGGCTGATCATCGGCCCGCCATTGCCCGGCGCCGATCTCGCCATATTGATCGGCGTCGCCTACTTCGTCTGCGCCGGTCTGCTGGGCAATGTGCTGGGCCGGCTGTCGCTGTTCCGCTCGGTCGAGCTGAACGGCGCGATCGAAACCGGGCTGATCCGCCGGCTGATCCCGGTCTTCGCCGCGGTCTTCGCGGTGCTGCTCCTGGGCGAGATCATTACCCCGGTCACGGTGCTTGCCTTTCTGCTGGTGACAGCGGGGGTCATCATCATGATGGTGCGTGCCCTTGGGCGCAGCGGTCTGCTCAGCACATTCTCGCAAAGCACCAATCCCGACCAGCGCAAGGGCAGGGCGCTCGCGCTGGGGTCGGCAGCGAGTTATGGCGGGTCGTTCGTCGCGCGCAAGCTTGCCATGCAGACGGTGCCCGATCCGCTGCTCGGCGTGTTCATCGGCGCGCTGACCGGGCTGGTATGGTTCGGAGCCTCAGCGCTGCGCCCCGGGCGACTGCGTGGCGGGTTCAAGGCGATGCAAATGCCGAGCCGCTGGCAATTGCTCGCGGCGGCGTCGATGAGCATCGGGCAGATTGTGCAGTTCTTTGCGCTGCAACTGTCGAATGTCACGACGGTCGCGATCATCTCTTCCGTCGAGATGTTCTTTGCCGCCTGGCTCGCCGGACACATCTTCAAGACCGAAAAACCACCCGGGCGCCGTTTCTACATCGCCTCGGTGCTGGCAGGCGCCGGTGTGATCCTGCTCGCCGTCTCGCCGATGCTGCGCTGAGGCTCAGCTCTCTGCCGACAGGTTGTCGATCATCTTGTCGAGCGCCCGGAAGAGCTGAAGCAGCTCGCCCTCGTCGAAATCCTGCGAGGCGATATCGGCGATGACGCGGGCGGTATCCATCGCCTCGTCGATCTTGGCATGCCCCGCCTCTGTGAGGCTGACCACCAGCATGCGCTTGTCCTGCTTGTGCCGGTCGCGCCGGATCAGCCCGCGCTGCGCGAGCTCGTCCAGCACCCGGGTCGAGGAGGCCTTTTCGATGCCGAGCTGGGCGGAGAGCTCCGATTGCGAGATCCGCACCTCTTCCTTCAGCGTCCGCAGATGAATGTACTGCGCCATGCTGAGTTCTGAGGAAATCAGGCGCTTCTGCAAACGCTTCCCATAAAGGTGATGCGCGAGTCGCAGCGAGGCCCCGAGGCCGCGCCGCTGCGACATGGGGATCGGTATGTCTTTGTTTTCCATCACGATCCCGGATCCTCGTCAGCTTGACAGAGGATAGTTCAACCCATATAGTAAGGCAATCTTACTAATTTAAACGGTAAGATGAGCGTACTAAATTGGGAGGGAACCCATGCCTGAAAAACTGCTCTGCGCGGCGGCGGATCTCAGCGATACGACTGCCAGGATCTTCGAGGTCGAAGGGGTCGAGATCGGCGTCATCCGGCACAACGACACCGTCGTGGCCTACAGGAACATCTGCCCACATCAGGGCGGCCCGGTCTGCGAAGGGCTGAAGATGCCCCGGGTCTGCGACGAACTGGACGAGCAGAAACGCTCCGTCCGCCAGAGTTTCGACACCACCGAAATGCATTTCGTCTGCCCGTGGCACGGCTGGGAATTCAAGATCGAGACCGGCGAGGCCATCGGCGATCCGAAAATCCGCCTGAGCCGCTACAAGGTCATCGAACGGGACGCGCAGATCTATGTCGAGGTTTGAGAAAATGAGCGCGGACAAGCGCCCCGTCGACGCCGCTTTCGACGATGTCCTGCGTGCCCTTCGCGCCCCCGAGGCTGGCGGGCTGAGCCTGGAGCAGGTGCAGGCGCTCTTTGCCGAGGTCGTGCGCGTCTATGCCCGGCTGCACGAGGAGGATGAGGCGGTCGAGACCTTCCCCAGGGGCAACGACATTTCTGCGACCGAGGTTGCCATTGCCGCCACCGGCATTCTGGAGGCTGCCGACATGGCCGCCTTCGAGCTCGGCATGTGGCAGACGCTGAAACACTGAACACGCGGGAGGAACGCCAAATGACAATGCCCCAGAACCCACTGAATTACAGTTCCGACGCCGATCCGGCGATCAAGGAATTCGACACCACCAAGCTTCTCAAGAACGCCAGGAAACAGGCACTGGAGCGGAACTACAAAGACTTCTTCATCTGCGACGTCGACAGCCACCATTACGAGACCGAGGCGCTGCCGGAGATCCTGCAATACATGGACGACCCGGTGCTGCGCCATCTCGGCCTCTCGGCGGGCAATGTCGGGCGCGCGGGGCTCATCCCGCAGGCCATCGGCTCGCAGGACATGGCGGGCCGCGTGACGCGCTATCCCGGCCGGAGCAAGGAGACGGTGCCGCCGACGCCCCATCGCGACATCACGCTGACCCGGCGCTGGATGGACGCGCTCGGCGTGGACATGGCCTGCCTCTTCCCGACGCCGATGCTGCTGCTTGCCACGCATCCGCAGCCCGAGGTCGAGGTCGCCATGGCACGCGCCTATAACCGCTGGCTGTGCGAGCGCATTCTGGAAGAAGACAAGCGCATGTGCTCGATGGTCTATCTGCCTATCAACGAGCCGCACGAGGCGGAGCGCATTATTGACGAGTTCGCCGAGCGCAAGGGAGTCGTGGGCTTCCTCTCGACCGGCTATCTCAAGCGCCCGATCCACGACAATGCCAATATGCGGATCTTTTCCAAGCTCGAAGAGCACGGCATGCCGCTGGGTTTCCACGCGGTCTATAACTGGTCGGATTCCTCGTTGTCGCAGCTCAACAAGTTCATCTCGGTGCACGCGCTCGGGTTCAGCTTCTGCAACATCATCCACATGACAAACTGGGTGATGAACGGCATGCCGGAGCGTTTCCCCAAGCTCCGCACCATGTGGATCGAAAGCGGCCTCGCGTGGATCCCCTTCCTGATGCAGCGGCTCGACAACGAATACATGATGCGCACCTCGGACGCGCCGCTGCTGAAGAAGAAGCCCAGCGATTACATGCGCGAGATGTTCTATTCTTCGCAGCCGATGGAACTGGTGGACAACAAGGAGGCGCTGGAGGTCACCTTCAAGATGATCAACGCCGAGACCCAGCTTCTCTATTCCTCCGACTACCCGCATTGGGACATGGACCTGCCGAGCACGATCTACGATCTGCCCTTCCTCGGCGAGCAGGCCAAGCGGGACATTCTGGGCGGCAACGCGCAGAAGCTCTTCAATCTGGAGCCGACGATGTCCGAGTGGAAGCTCGAGGCGCAAAAGGCCGGTTGACGATGGCCCTGCCGTGATCCGGCGCAATGCCGGGTCACAGCTGCTCAGGGTCGCCAGACGTAACCTGAAAACGCCACGCCTCTGCGGATTGCGGAGGCGTGGCTTGCGCGTGCGCATCTGCGCCGGACGCGCGCCTCATCTCATGACGTTTCGGATCTGAATGCCGACGACTGGCATGACCGCTGGCGGCAGCCGTGAAAGGCTGCGGCGGGTAATTTCGGTATTGTCCGAAACAGCGGCACGACCCCGGACAGCCCGAGATCACAACAGCAAGGCCAATAATGATTTTAGGGGGATAGTGGTGCCCAGGAGAGGACTCGAACCTCCACGGCCGTTAAGCCACTGGTACCTGAAACCAGCGCGTCTACCAATTCCGCCACCTGGGCACAGGTGGTGTGAGGCAGGCGTTTACGCGGCTCGCAATCCGGTGTCAACGCCGTTTTTTCGCTTTGTTTTCCATCTCGCGCCACGGCACCTTGCCGCGCTTGCCCGTGACCGGTATTCAGGGGCGGCAAACCGCGCATCACGGAGCTAGGTCAATGAGCAAACTCGTCACCATCTACGGGGGATCCGGTTTTGTCGGGCGCTATATCGCGCGCCGCATGGCCAAGCTGGGCTGGCGCGTCCGTGTCGCGGTGCGGCGCCCGAACGAGGCGCTTTTCGTCAAGCCCTACGGCGTTGTCGGCCAGGTGGAGCCGGTGCTCTGCAATATCCGCGATGACGAGTCGGTGCGCGCAGTGATGCATGGCGCGGATGCGGTGGTGAACTGCGTCGGCACCTTCGATGCCAAGGGCAAGAACAATTTCGACGCGGTCCAGTCTGAGGGCGCCGAGCGCGTCGCGCGAATCGCCGCCGAGATGGGCGTCGCGCGCATGGTGCAGATCTCGGCCATCGGCGCCGATGCCGAGAGCGCCAGCGACTACGCCCGCACCAAGGCTCTGGGCGAGTCGGCAGTGCTGTCGCACATGCCCGACGCGGTGATCCTGCGGCCTTCGGTGATCTTCGGGCCGGAGGACGGCTTCTTCAACCGCTTCGCCTCGATGTCGCGCATGGGGCCGGTGCTGCCGCTGGTGGGTGCCGAGACGAAATTCCAGCCAGTTTATGTGGACGACGTGGCCCATGCCGCCGTCATGGGCGTGACCGGAGAGGCGGCGCCGGGCGTCTACGAGCTGGGCGGACCCGATGTGGACAGCTTCCGCGAGCTGATGACGCAGATGCTGGGCGTGATCCGCCGTCGCAAGCTTCTGGTCAATATCCCCTTCGGCATCGCGTCCGTGATGGGCTGGGGATTCGAGCTGCTTCAGACGCTCACCGGCGGGCTTTTCCCGGCGCAGATCACCCGCGATCAGGTGAAGTCTTTGCGCCATGACAATGTGGTGGCTGAAGACGCGAAAGGTTTCGCCGATCTCGGCATCACCCCGACCTCGCTGGAGGCGGTGCTGCCGGAGTATCTCTGGCGCTTCCGCCCGTCGGGCCAGTACGACGCGATCAAGGAATCGGCGCAGCACCTGCGGACCGAATAAAGCCGCGCGCCAGACTGCGCGCGCGTTCGGGTTCCGGCGCCCAGCAGCAGGCGATTTCCCAAGCCAGAGCCGCGCGGCGTTCCGCCCGCGTGGCCGGCAGGCCAAGCGCCACCCGGTCGAGACAGAGCGCGTCGTGGCGCGATTCGTCCCAGTCGACCAGTGCCGGACCCTCGTTGGTCACGATCACATTTCCCGGATTCAGATCGCCATGCACCACCCCTTGCGGCGTATCGGCGACATCGGCAAATGCCGCACGGATCGCCTTGGCGAGCTTTCGGGGCATGGCAGGAAGCACAACACCTCCGCCCCGACCGAGGCGCAGCAGCACCGCCATGCCGGGAACGCCGGGGCGCGGCGGAAA
Organism: Salipiger abyssi; assembly: GCF_001975705.1. Taxonomy (NCBI): domain Bacteria; kingdom Pseudomonadati; phylum Pseudomonadota; class Alphaproteobacteria; order Rhodobacterales; family Roseobacteraceae; genus Salipiger; species Salipiger abyssi. The sequence continues at coordinate 1,444,200 of NZ_CP015093.1, read as the reverse complement.
CCGCCGGGCGGCGCGATGAAACGCGGCGATGCGGGGGCGAGCGCGGAGAGATCTCGGGGGTCGGCGATGCGTCCCGGCAGGAAGCGCTCTGCGGTCCAGCCTCCGGCGATCAGGCGCCCGTTGCGCGCCGGCACCGGATCGGCAGTGACAAAGCCCACCTGACGTGCCGCCGCCTGCACGGTCACCAGCCAGCGTAGAGCCGCCTCGCTTCGCCCGGTGGATTTCAGCACGACATCGCCACAGCGGAAGACGACGTTGCGGGCACCAGCGCCGATCGGCTCCAGCGGGGCCGAGAGGCCCCAGGCCGTCGGATCGGGGCGGGCGGTCAGTGCAGTTTCCGCAGCCGCGACAGCAGGGCCGCGTTGCAGCAGCCCGGCGGTGGCGTGGCGGTCACGCCGGTTTGCGCGCCGAGCCAGCTTTCACAGGCCTCGACCAGCGCGCAGCCGCGACAGCAGGTCACCATATGGGCGTATTCGTCGGGGCCCAGATGCCCCGACAGCATTTCCTCGGACAGGTTCAGGCCCATCACACGGGCCACGCTTCGGGTCATCCAGAAATGCCGGACGGGATCTCCTAGCGTCTCTCGCATCTTTCTTACTCTTGCAGTCTCGCCTGTAGCGCCGCGAAATGGGCGCGGTTCACGCAGCTTTCGGGCGTGTCGCGCAGCGCGGTCTCGGGCTGGTCCAGCCAGCGCTGGCAGCCGGCGGCCCATTGGCAGCCGCGGCAGCGCTGCACCATCCCGGCCCAGTCGTGCTGTGTCAGGACGCCGGCATCGGCGGCGGCCACCAGATCGGTGCCATTGGCCTGCGCCATGCGCTGGACAAGCCAGTAGTGATCGGTCTCGTCTCCGAGCGGCTGATTGGGCCGTGCGTCGAACATCGGTTTCTCCTCCGCCATCGGGTGTCAGGTCTTGCGCAGCTCGTCGAAGAGCTGCGTGTTGCGGCAATAGAACGGCGGCGCCTCCGCGGTCTCCGCGCGCGTCGCCAGCCATGTCTCGCAGGCGCAGGGCTGGGTACAGCCGGTGCAGCTGAGAACCGCGTCGTCGAGCTGCGAGAAGGTCAGCTTGCCGCGCAGCATCTGCTCTTCGAGGTCGAGCCCCAGCGTGTTGGCCATATGATCGACCAGCGTGGCGTGTCTCTTGAAATCGGTACGTCCTGGCATCTTCATCCCTCCGCCGGTTTCCTTGTCAGACTGAGGGAAGCCTAGCAGGGGCGGGCAAATCCGCCTTGATGCAAGTCAACGCAACGTCAAGTGCCGCTGCCGGAGCGATAGGCGGCGGCGGTGCGCCGGACGATGGCGATTCGCGCCGCGTTGGGCGGGTGGGTGCCGAGGAAGCGGTCGCCCGGATCGGGGATCCGCATGAAATAGGCAGCCCCTTTCACCGGGTCGTAGCCGGCCTGAATCGTGATGATCGTGCCCAGCTCGTCGGCCTCGAGTTCGTATTCCTTGGAGAAGGTGCGCGCGCCGATGCTGGCGCCATATTCCTCCGCCGAGCGGACCTCGTCGGCATTGGCGCCCGACATCGCCGCGATGCCGGAAAAGATCAGCGCGCCCATCGCCGCGTCCTCCTCGACCCGGGCGAGATGGCCGAGAATATGATGGGCGGATTCGTGGCCCATGACAAAGGCCAGCTCGTCGGCATTCTCCACCGAGGCGATCAGCGCGAGGTTGAAGGCGACGATGGGCCGGCCATGACGGTCGAGCGTCTGGAAGGCGTTTGGCTCCTGATCGAGCCGGTCGTCGATAACGATCAGGTAATCGCAGTTGAGACCGCGCGTCAGGCGCCGGCACTCGGCCTCAGCCACCGGCTCGATGGTGCTGGCGACCTCGACGAACTGCCGCGTGGCGCGCGCAGCCTCCTGCCGGGCGGGGCTGTCCGGCGGAACGGAACTCACCGGTGCCACCTCGCAGGCGGCGAGCAGGAAGAGAAGGCAGGGCAGAAGGCGGCGCATCACTGGGTCTGGCATCCGGTCGGGAGGAAAATCGTTCTCACCATAGGCGCCTCGCAGGCGCGGCGCCAGAGCCGGACTGTCACAGGGCGGGGTCTGTGCGTTTTCGGGATAGGCAGCGCCCGGGCGCTGGGCTAGGCTAGCTCCATGTTCAGCATCGAGCACGAATTCGACGCCACGGTCGTCACGCTTGTCGACGAGGGCAGCACGCATCTCCAGGAGGATGTGATCGTCTCCACCTTCGAGGATTGCGTCACCGTCGAGCAATACGATCCGCGCACCGACCGGGTGAACAAGATCACCCTGTCCATGACCCAGATGCGCGATCTCGCCGCCGCGATCTCTTTGCCCGAGGGCGTCTATATCCGCGACGAGTAGGGCTCAGGGCTCAGGGCTCAGGGCTCGACCCGAAAGACCTTGTCGCGCGCGGTGGCGCCACGGATCAGGGTTAGCCGCGATTTCGGCACTCCCAGCGCCTTGGCCAGCAGTTTCTGCACGGCGGCATTCGCCTTGCCGTCCTCGGGCGCCGTGGTGACATAGACCCGCAGCGTACCGGCCTCCTCACGGATCTCGTTGCGCGAGGCCTTGGGGGTGACGCGCAGCTCCAGCGTGGCGCCGGGCGTGGCGAGATGGGCGAGTTCGGCCTTGGCCATGGGGGTCTTTCCTGTGGTGAGGGCGGCGGTATCGGACGCGGCTGGGAGGTCAAGCATCGGGGGCCTGGCGATCCTATCGGGTTAACCGCGATAGCTCGGTTTGCTCCGGCGCTGAAGGGTCTAATAGCTCCCTTCCTCCAGGAGCCTCTGGCGCGGTTTGTGGCGCGCGCCGTAGAGATATTTCGCCCAGAGCGCGAAGGCCGGCGTTAGCAGGCCGGCGTCGATCTCGATGGTATCGCACAGGCGGCTTCCTCCGGGCGCAGGGGTCACCACCATCGTATGTTTCCAGCTTTTCACACCGGCGCCCTGCTCGCTCGAGCGCAGGATCATGCGGCTGTCGTCGCATTCCAGAACGTCCATATCGTATGGCTGTTTCGGCAGTTTTCCGAAGAGCGAAATCTCCACATGGATCTTCTGGCCGGTGCGGGTCCGGCCCTCGGGGAGCCCGTCGAATTCGACCAGCCCGGCCATGACGCGGCTCAACGCGTCATAGCTTGTCGCCAGAGTCCAAAGACGTTCCGGCGAAACCGCATAGAAAAAATCTGTATGGACGGTGCGCATAAAGAATTCCGAAATGGATGCAGGATGCGTAATCCGGTGAACCGCGTCTGACAAGGCTCCCCACGCCGGCGAAACCCTGCGTCTTGCGGCCTGTAAAACCCTCCTGACGCCGGCAATCGCACCAGCCGGTTGAAACCCGTGGCACAAAGCCTGACATAGGGGCAGACGATCCAAGGAGACGCCCATGCCCACCCCCAACCCAGACGCGATGGCGTTTCTGCTGTCCCGGCGCTCGCGCCCGTCCAAGACGCTGACCGGCCCGGCGCCGGATCGCGCGGCGCTCATGCCGCTGCTGACCGCCGCCGCCCGCAGCCCCGATCACGGCAAGCTGGAGCCCTGGCGCTTCATCGTGCTGGAACGTGCGGCGCTGGACCGGCTGGCCAACGCCGCCGTTGCCCGCGCCGAGGTGCTGGGCTCGGCGCCCGAGGTGGCCGAAAAGGGCCGGCGTCAGTTCGCCGAGAGCCCGCTCTGCGTGGTGGTGGTGGAATCGCCCAAGGAGAGCCCCAAGGTGCCCGCGATCGAACAGACCTATTCCGCCGGCGCTGTCTGTCTGGCGCTGCTCAACGCCGCGCTGGCCAGCGGCTGGGGCGCGAACTGGCTGACCGGCTGGGTGGCCGAAGACCGTGCGCTGGTCGAGGGCGAGCTGGGGCTGGCGCCGCATGAGCGCATCGCGGGCTTTATGCATATCGGCACCGAAACCCTCACACCGCCCGACCGGCCGCGCCCGGATATCGAGGCGATCACCGAATGGGTGTCGGAATGATCCCGGCCTCCTTCCTCGCGGCGATCGGCCAGCTCGGCGACCGCCGTTTTCAGGCGGTGCTGCTGAAGGGGCTGGGCATCACCGTGGCGATCTTTGTCGCGGTCTATTTCGTCTTCGTCACTGTCGTCGGCTGGTTTCTCGGCGACAGCGTGACGCTGCCCTGGATCGGCTCGGTCACCTGGGTCGACGATGCGATCAGCTGGGGCGCGATCCCGCTGATGCTGCTGTTGTCGGTGTTCCTGATGGTGCCGGTGGCCTCGGCGATCACCGGCATCTTTCTCGACGATGTGGCGCAGGCGGTGGAAGACCGGCACTATCCCGGGCTCGGCGCTGCCTCGGAGCCGTCGCTTGCCGACAACTTCCGGGATTCGCTGAGCTTTCTCGGGGTGCTGATCCTCGCCAACATCCTGGCGCTGATCCTCTATATTTTCCTGGCGCCCTTCGCGCCGTTCATTTTCTGGGGCTGAACGGCTTCCTGCTCGGGCGGGAATATTTCACCCTCGCGGCGATGCGCCGGGTCGGGCGCGAAGGCGCCGCGCAGCTGCGCAAGCGCCATTTCGTGACGATTTGGGCAGCGGGGGTGCTGATGGCGGTGCCGCTCACCGTGCCGCTGGTCAACCTGCTGGTGCCGATCCTCGGGGCGGCGACCTTCACCCATCTCTTCCACAGGCTCGAAGCGCGGCGCGTTCCGGCCTGAGACGGAGTATGGATGTGGAGCGGTGGGCCGATTGCCCACCCTACAGGTGATCCCGCGACCTATCGTAGGGTGGGCAATATGCCCACCGTCACCCGAACCGCGCCTCACTGCCCCGACGGCGGCCCCATCCGGTTGAACATCCAGCCGTCGATGTCGCGCACCGAGATCACGCCGGAAAGGATGATCCCGGCGATGATCGCCCAGAGCACCAGAGAAATCCCGGTGGTGATCCATGCCTTGCGCTTGAGGTTATGCACCTCCGGGCTGCTGGCGTGGGTGCCCTCGACGACATCGCCCCGGTCGCCCTGGGTCTCCAGCCGGAACGGGATCACGACCAGAAAGGTCATGAACCAGATCACGGCAAAGAGCACGAGTGCGGATGTGATCCCCATGGTTTGCCTCCCTTGCGGCCCGAGACCGGCTCAGACCTGTTCCAGTTCCACCAGCGTGCCCTGGAAATCCTTCGGATGCAGGAACAGCACCGGCTTGCCATGGGCGCCGATCTTGGGTTCGCCATTGCCCAGCACCCGTGCGCCGGATTCTTTCAGATGGTCGCGCGCGGCGAGGATGTCGTCGACCTCGTAGCACACATGGTGGATGCCGCCCGAGGGGTTCTTGTCGAGAAAGCCCTGAATCGGAGAGTTCTCGCCCAGCGGATAGAGCAGCTCGATCTTGGTGTTGGGCAGCTCGATGAAGATCACGGTCACGCCGTGGTCGGGCTCGTCCTGCGGCGCGCCGACCTTGGCGCCCAGCGTGTTGCGGTACTGGGCGGCGGCGGCGTCGAGGTCGGGCACGGCGATGGCGACATGGTTCAGGCGGCCGATCATTACTCTCTCCCTTGCATAGGTTCCCCCGCTTATCGCCCGCGGGGGCGGCGCTTCGCAAGATGCTGCGAGCGTTAACCGCTCGTTAGGGACAACGGGCAAGGATGCGGGGACAGCCCTAAGGAGGACAAGATGACCGACTCGGATGGACTTTCCCCGCAGCCGCGCCCGACCGCCACACGCCCCTTGCTGGGCATGACCGTGCTGGTGGTCGAGGACAGCCGCTTTGCCTGCGATGCCATGCGTCTTCTGTGTCTGCGCAGCGGTGCGCGGATCCGCCGGGCGGATTGCCTGCAATCGGCGCGCCGGCACCTGATGGTCTATCGCCCGACGGTGGCCATCGTCGATCTCGGCCTGCCCGACGGCTCGGGGGCCGAGCTGATTTCCGAACTGGTCAAGGCGCTGCCGCGGGTCTCGGTCGTGCTCGGCACCAGCGGCGACAGTTTCGCCGAGGATGTGGCTTTTGCCGCCGGGGCGGACGGGTTCCTCGCCAAGCCGGTCGAGAGCGTGGCGCTGTTCCAGAACGAGATCATCGCGCATCTTCCGGAGGAGCGGCAGCCCAAGGGGCTGCGCATGGTCGCTGACGATCCGATCCGCCCCGACCCGCTGGCCTATCGCGACGACATGGCGCATGCGGCCGATGTGCTGAGCGACGATGGCGACGGGCGGATGCTCGATTACGTGACCCGCTTTCTGAGCGGCGTGGCTCACAGTGCCGGCGATCACCTGTTGCAGGCCGCCGCCGAAGATCTCGCGGAGGCGCGCGCCGGTGGCCGTCCGGTCAAGGCCGATATCGCTCGGCTGACGGGGCTGGTGCAGGACAGGCTGGCCGACCGCTTGGCGATCTGAGCCGGGCTCAGAGCAGGGCGAGCGCCAGCAGCAGCCCGGCGCAGAGCGCCATGGTCCGCCGGTAGAGCCGCAGCCCGCGCGTCAGCGCCGCAGCCTCGGCATCGGGGGCGGGCTCATTGACCCAGGGCTCATCGGCGATGGTGTCACCATAGACACGCGGGCCGGACAGCCGCACGCGCAGCGCGCCGGCCAGCGCCGCCTCGGGCCAGCCGGCATTGGGTGAGCGGTGGTGGCGCGCGTCCCGCGCCATCACACGCAGCGCCGGGCGCGGCCGGCCGGAGGCCAGCGCGAACAGCAGCCCGGTCAGCCTTGCCGGGATCAGGTTGACCAGATCGTCGAGCCGCGCCGCCGCCTTGCCGAAATCTTCGTAGCGCGCGTTGCGGTGGCCGATCATCGAATCCATCGTATTGATCGCCTTGTAGGCCGCGATCCCCGGCAGGCCGAGCAGCACCCCCCAGAACACCGGCGCGACAATCCCGTCGGAACTGTTCTCGGCGAGGCTCTCCAGCGCCGCGCGGGCGACGCCGCCGGTGTCGAGCCGCTGCGGATCGCGCCCCACGATCATCGAGACCGCCTGCCGCGCGCCGGCCAGATCGCCCGCCGCCAGCGGCTTTGCGACCGCCGCCACATGATCGTGCATCGAGCGCACCGCGATCAGCGGCCAGGCGAGCACCGCGCCCAGCAACAGCCCCGGCCAGCCGTCCGGAAGCAGGAGGTGCAGCGCCAGCGCCGGCAGCACCGCCGCCGCGAGCACGATCAGCACCGTCAGCGCCCCCAGCGCCCGGCGGCGCGGCGTTGCGCCGCCGTTGAGCCGCGTCTCAAGCGCCGAGATCAGCCGCCCGAGCCAGACCACGGGATGACCGATCCGGGCAAAGAGCCAGGCGGGCCAGCCCAGCAGGCCGTCGATGAGGAAGGCAAGCGCCATCATGCCGGCAAAGCTCATGCGCCCGGTCCCGCCCAGTTGGTCGCCACGACCGAAACGCCGCCCTCGAAACAGCGCAGCCGCGTCACCGAGAGCGGCGCCACCTCGAAGCCGAGCCCCACCGGCAGCTCTCCCAGCACCAGCCCCAGCGCGGCGCGCACGGTGCCGGCATGGGCGACCACCGCCAGCGGGCCGCCTTGCCGCGCCCGCTCGGAGAGCATCGCAAAGGCCGGGCGCAGCCGCGCGGCCATATCGGCAAAGCTCTCGCCGCCGGGTGGGCGGTGATCAGCCAGATCAGTGCGGGAAAGTCTCCCGAGATCGGGAATTTCATCAAAGCGCAGCCCGTCATGCGCGCCGAAATCCTGCTCCCAGAGCGCGGGATCCTCGGGCAGCTCGCGGTCCGGAAACAGCGCCCCGGCGGTCTGCCGGCAGCGCAGGGCGGGGCTGGTGACCACCTCACGGCACTCCGCCAGCCAGTCGCGCAGTGGCGCCAGCGCCTCCGCCTCCGGCAAAATCGCGGCCACATCGCGGCGCCCGCAAAGCCGTCCGCCATGATCGGCGGGAGCGTGGCGGATCAGCAGCAGCTCATTGCGGTCGGGAGGTGTCATCCGGTCTTTCCAAATCGCGCGGAACCTGCTTTGTCACGGCGCCATGGGAAAGTCGATCCTCATCACCGGCGGCGTGCGCTCGGGCAAGAGTCGTCTGGCCGAGCGGATGACGCTGGGCCTCGGGCAACCGGCGGTCTATATCGCGACCGCCGAGGCGCATGACGACGAGATGGCCGAACGCATCGCGCAGCATCAGGCCCGGCGCGGGCCGGAATGGCACACGCTGGCCGAGCCGCTCGATCTTGTCGGCGCGCTGCGCAACAGCGACAGCGGCGCGCCGCGTCTGGTGGATTGCCTGACGCTCTGGCTCAGCAACCTGATGCTGGGTGATCACGACTGGCAGACGGCGAGCGACGCGCTGGCGGCGGCGATCCCCGAGTTGAGCGCGCCGGTGGTGTTCGTGACCAATGAGGTGGGTGCCGGCATCGTGCCCGAAAACGCGCTGGCCCGCGCCTATCGCGACGCGGCGGGGCTGGTGAATCAAAAGATCGCCGCGGCCTGCGACGAGCTTTGGCTCTGCGTCGCGGGCCATCCGATAAAGGTGAAGTGACATGACCGACAGGCTCCCTCTCGACCGGCTCGACGCGGTGGCGGATCTGGTGCTGCCGGAGGTTGACGAGACCAGCGCCGAGGCGGCGCGGGCACGTCAGTTGCAACTGACCAAACCGCCGGGCTCGCTCGGACGTCTGGAGGATCTGGCGGTCTTCCTCGCAGGCTGGCAGCAGCGCGAACGGCCGGTGATTGCCAATGCCCAGGCGCTGGTCTTTGCCGGCAATCACGGGGTCTGCGCGCAGGGGGTGAACCCGTTCCCGCAGGAGGTCACCGCGCAGATGGTGGCGAATTTCCAGGCCGGCGGCGCGGCGATCAACCAGCTTTGCGCGCTGGCGGGTGCCGCGCTTTCGGTGGTGCCGCTGGAGCTGGAGCGCCCGACGCGCGATTTCACCGAAGGCCCCGCGATGGACGAGGCAGAGACGCTGGCTGCGATGCAGGAGGGCGCTGCCTCGGTCGACCCGGAGGCGGATGTGCTGATTCTCGGCGAAATGGGCATCGGCAATTCCACCGTGGCCGCGGCGCTGGCGCATGCGGTGTTCGGTGGTGCTGCGGCGGATTGGGTCGGACGCGGCACCGGATCGGATACGCCGGCCATCGCGCACAAGGCCGAGGTGGTGGCGCGCGGCGTGGCGCGGCATGGCAGCCTCAGCCCGATGATGCAGCTTGCGGCGCTGGGCGGGCGCGAACAGGCGGCGATCTGCGGCGCGGTACTTGCGGCGCGGCTGGCGCGCATCCCCGTCTTGCTCGACGGGTTCATCTGCACCGCCTCTGTGGCGCCGCTGCACGGCGCGCGCCCGGCGCTGCTCGAACACTGCCTGATCGGCCATGCCAGCGCCGAGCCCGGCCATCAGGGCATGACCGAGGCGATGGGCAAGCGCCCGCTGCTCTATCTCGGCATGGCGCTGGGCGAGGGTTCGGGCGCGGCGCTGGCGCTGGGCGTGCTGCGCGGCGCGCTGGCCTGTCATAACGGCATGGCGACCTTTGCCGAGGCGGGAGTGTCGGACGGGTGAGCGTCGCGCGGCGATGCGCCGAGGCGCGGCTGGCGCTGATGTTGCTGACACGCCTGCCGGCGGGCCGGTTCGAGGGCGCGGCACCGGAAATGAGCGCCGCGCGCTGGGCCTATCCGTTGGCCGGGCTGCCGGTGGCGGTGATCGGCTGGGCCGTGCTGGCGGGTGTCGGGGCACTGGGCGCGGCGCCGCTGGTGGCGGCGTTCGCGGCGCTGGGCGCCATGGTGCTGGCGACCGGCGGGCTGCACCATGACGGGCTGGCGGATTTCGCCGACGGCATGGGCGGGCGCGATCGGGCGCGGCGGCTGGAGATCATGCGCGACAGCCGCATCGGCAGCTATGGTGTGCTGGCGCTGATCCTCGCGGTCGGGCTGGGCGCCGCCTCGCTGGCGGAGCTGCCGGAGGGCTCGAAAGCCGGCGCCGCGCTGATGCTGGTGGCGGTGGCGAGCCGGCTGGCGATGCTGGTGGTGCTCGACACGCTGCGCCCCGCCCGCGCCGACGGGCTCGGCCACGGCGCCGCCGGGGCGAGGGGCCGCAGCGCCTGGCTGCCCGGTGTCGCGCTGGCGTTGCTGCTCTGCGCGGTGCTGGGTCTGGCGGGGGTCATGGCGCTGCTCGCCATGGCGCTTGTCGCGGCGCTGGTGGCGCGGCGGGCCAGCCGGCGGCTCGGAGGGCAGACCGGCGACGTGCTGGGCGCCGTGCAGCTCTGTGCCGAGACGGCGGGCTGGGTGGTGCTGGCCGCAGCGCTCTGAGTACGGGCATTTTTCTGGCGGCACGGCGGGCTTTCCCCTAGGCTCGGGCCAACCGAGTGAGCCAGTGTCTTGATGCCCTATTCCGATTTACCCCCCTCCGCCTTCTGGAAACTCTGCCGGCAGACGGATGATTTCCGCCTCTCCGATCTCTACCAACCGAAATTCGCCCTCACCCCCGGCATGCGCATCGCCACCGCCGGGAGTTGTTTCGCGCAGAATATCGGGCGCTATGTGCGCGCGTCCGAGCTGGAGCTGGTCGATACCGAACCCGCCCCCGCGCGCATGCCCGCCGAGACCGCTCAGCGCTTTGGCTACGGGCTGTTCTCGGCGCGCTACGGCAATGTCTACACCGCCCGGCAGCTGCGCCAGCTGCTTGAGGATGCGGTGGCCGACCGGCTGCACGATTGCGCGCTCTGGCAGCGCGACGGGCGCTTTTATGACGGGCTGCGGCCCAATACCGAACCGGAGGGGCTGGGCTCGGAGGCCGAGCTGCGCGCGCATCGCCGCGACCATTTGCGCCGGGTGCGGGCGATTTTTGACGAGGCGGATGTCTTCGTCTTCACCCTCGGGCTCACCGAGACCTGGCAGGACATTGAGACCGGCGTGGTGTTTCCCACCGCGCCGGGAGTGATCGCGGGGGCGTTCGACCCGGGGCGCCACGCCTTTCTGAATCTCGGCATGGCGGAGACCTTCGAGGATCTCTCGACGGCGGTCACGCTGATGCGCGAGCTGTCGCCGGGGCTGAAGATCCTGCTGACCGTGTCGCCGGTGCCGCTCACGGCCACGGCGAGCGGTGAACATGTGCTGAGCGCGACCACCTATTCGAAATCGGTGCTGCGCGCGGTGGCGGGCGAGATGGCGGCGCTCGACGACAACATCGACTATTTCCCCTCCTACGAGATCATCACCGGGGCGCCCTATGCTGGCGCCTTCTATCAGGACAATCTGCGCAACGTCACGACAGCCGGCGTGCAGGCCGTCATGTCGACCTTTTTCGGCGCGCATCCGGCACTGGCGCCTGTCGAGCGCCCGGCGATGGCCACGGCGCGTGGCGGCGCCGACCCGGACGAGGCGGATGCGCTGATCTGCGAAGAGGCGATGCTGGAGGCGCTGGCCCCGAAATGAAGCTGTGCGTTATCGGAGATTCGCATGTGGCGATGCTGATGGCCGCGCTGCGCGACGCCGGTCCCGGCGCGCCGGAGGTCATCTGGTTCGCCAAGCCCGGCCTGGCGGAGGGAGAGGCGGCGCTGGAGGGCAGCCGGCTTTGCGCGCGCGACCCGGATCTGGTGACACGGCTCGAGTCGCTGGGCACGCCTCCCGAGGTCGATCTCGACGGGGTCGACGCGGTGGTTTTTGTCGGTGGCACGGTCTCGGCCTTTGGCGCGGTGCGGCTGCTTCAGGGGCACCGGGTGTCGGGCTGGCCGTCGGCCCGGGCGCTGATCGCCGCCGCCGACACGCCCTCTGCCGCGCCGCTGAAACAGCCGCTGATCTCGGAACGGGCCTATCTTGCGGCGCTGGAGGGCGTGATCCGTGAGAGCGTGACCCATCGGCTGGTGACCGGGCTGCGCGAGGCGAGTGCGGTGCCGGTCTGCGTCGTGCCGCAGCCGCTGCCGTCCGAGGCGATCCTGGAGACCGAAAAGAAATACCCTGTTTTCAAGCGCGTGGCCCGGCATGGCGATGGCCCCGCCGTGGCCGCCAGCCTGATCGCGGCGCATGAGCGCGCCTTTGCCGGCCTGTCCGGCGTCACGGTGTTCCGCCAGCCGGAGGAGTCGATCGCGCAGGGCTTTCTGACGGCGCGCGCCTATACCCGCGATGCGGTGCGATTGACCGCCGGCGCCATGCCGCGGGACGATGTGCTGCATGCGGGGCCGGCGCTGGGGGCGCTGTATCTCGCGCGGATCCGCGCGGCGGTCGAGACGTTAGAAATTTAGATAACTACCTGCAAAATATGAGAAAAGACGCGCTTCGGGCCTAAGATTTTCTTAGGCCCCGCGCGGCATGACTCGGGCCATCGCAATCCGATGGTCTGTTATGCCGACACCTATCATTATCCTTGCGGGGCAGAGCAACGCCTCGCGCCTCTCGGACGAGATCGTCTCGGCGCTGGATCGAACCTATGGCGCCGGGCAGTATCGTCTGGTCGAGGTCTATGCCGGCGGCGCGCCGCTGACCCGCGACCGGGGCGGCAATCCCGACTGGGCGACGCAGGGCGAGTTGCCCGACATGCTGTTGCAGCGCAGTATCGAGGCGTTGCGCAGCACGCCCGGCGGGCAGATCGTGGGCACGATCTGGGTGCAGGGCGAGGGCGATACTTTCGGGTCGAGCCGGCCCGGTGCCTATGCCGGCGCCTTCAACGCGCTGTTCGACGGGTTCCGGCAGGGTCTGGTGGCGGAATTCGGCGCCGGCGTCACCGGGGCAGAGGGTGCGCCGGTGGTCATCTCGGAACTGTCGGCGCGGGCGCCCTCGGCGGGTGGCCGCGAATTCTGGGAGGCGATCACTCACGCGCAACAGCAACTTGCTGCGGTCGACCCGCTGGTCGTCAGTGTCGATCCCGACGATATCGCGCAGCGTTCGGGGTTTGAGCAGGGGACCATGTTCAGCGATGGGCTGCATTATTCCGATGCGTTCAGCCGTGATCTCGCGAGTGCGCTCATCGGGGCGCTGGACGATATGTATGTGCAGGACGCAGCGCGCGACGATCATTTCCGGCGCGACGGGATCGCGACCCGGATGGCGGGTCATACCGGCGATGACAGGTACGATGTCGATCACCGGCGCGACAGCATCGCCGAAGAGGCCGGCGAGGGGTATGACCTTGTCTATTCCTGGGTCAGCTTTTCGCTACGCGATCACAGTCAGCATCTGGAGGCGCTGACGCTGCGGGGGGCGGCCGATATCGACGCCACTGGAAACGGTCGCAACAACTTGATTATCGGCAATTCCGGCGGAAACCAGCTGAACGGCGCCTGGGGCGACGACACGCTGATTGGCGGCGCCGGCAATGACAGCTTTCGCGACAACGCTGGCGCCGACCGCATGCTGGGCGGGGCCGGAAACGACGCCTATTTCGTCGATGACCACGGCGACCAAATCGTCGAACTGGCGGGCGAAGGCTATGACCGGGTGTTTTCGCGGGTGAGCTTCGAACTGCGTCAGCACAGCCAGCATCTGGAGGCGCTCACGCTTCAGGGCGACGCCGATATCAACGGGATCGGCAACGGCCAGGCCAACACGATCATCGGTAATTCCGGCAGCAACTTTCTCAATGGTGCTTGGGGCGACGATACGCTCGTCGCCGGGGCTGGCGACGACACACTGCGCGATAGCAACGGGGCCGATCTGCTGATGGGCGGGCGGGGCAACGATGTCTACCACATCGACGACCGGGGAGATCGCATCGTCGAACTTGCGGGCGAAGGTGACGATCTTGTCGTCGCGCTGGTCGATACGGATCTGCGCCAGCATAGCCAGCATCTCGAAACGCTGACGCTGGCCGGGTCGGCGGATATTTCCGGCACCGGCAACGCGCTCGACAATGCGATCTACGGCAACGACGGCAACAATCGCCTGCACGGCGCCTGGGGCAACGATACGCTGGTCGGCGGCGCCGGCAATGACCGGCTCAGCGACAGCCGCGGGAACGATCTCTTCCAGGGCGGACCGGGGCAGGATGTCTTCGTTTTCTATGACGGTTTCGGGGTCGACCTCGTCACCGATTTCGAGCCCGACCGGCGGGGCGAGGTCATCGACCTGCGCGCCGTCTCGGCGATCACAGGGTTCGACGACCTGCTTGCCAGCCATCTCCGCAGCTTTGGCGGCAATGCGGTGATCGAAGACGGCGCCGGCAATATGATCGTCTTGCAGGGCATCGAGGTCAGCGATCTGAGCGCGAACGACTTTCTGTTCTGACGCCGCGGCGCGGGCCGATGCGGCTCAGGCGAGCGGATCGGGAGCGATATTGCCGCCGCAGACCAGCACCGCCACGCGCTCGCCGGGCGCTGGCACATAGGCGCCGGAGCGCAGCGCCGCCAGCGCACAGGCGCCGGAGGGTTCCACGAGCAGCCTGTGCGCCCGCCAGAGCGCGTGCTGGGCCTCGGTGATCGCCTCGTCGCTGACCAGCACGGAGCCGCCGAGATGATCCTGCGCGAGATCGAAGCAGATCGATCCGATCCGCCGCGCCCCCAGCGCGTTGGCCGCCACGCCGGCGACCTCAACATCCACCGGCTTGCCGGCCTCCAGCGCCGCGTTCAGCGCCCGCGAGCGCTCCGGCTCGACACCCACGACCTTGCGCGCGCCCTGAAGCCAGGCCAGCGCGCCGGCGATCAGCCCGCCGCCGCCCACGGCGATCAGCACCGTATCCGCCTCGAGCCCCTGGGCCTCCCATTCGCGCATCAAAGTGCCCTGTCCGGCAACCGTCGCAGGCCGGTCATAGGGGTGGATCTGCATGGCGCCGGTCTCGGCCTCATGGGCCTCCGCCGCCTCGGCGGCATTGGCGTATTCTCCGGGCACCACGGTCAGCGCCGCGCCGGTCTGCTCGATCAGCGCGATCTTTGCCGGGCCGGCGATCTCGGGCACGAAGATCTGCGCCTTGTGGCCCAGCCGGGTCGCCGCATAGGCCACTGCCGCGCCGTGATTGCCGCCCGATGCCGCGACCACGCCCGCCGCGGGCACCTCCGAGGACAGCAGCGTGTTGAATGCCCCGCGCGTCTTGAAACTGCCGGTATGCTGGAGCTGCTCCAGCTTCAGCGCGACGGGCTGGCTCCAGAGCGTCGCGCTGGTCATGACGGGGGTCACCTGTGCATGGCCGTCGATCCGGGCGGCGGCGGCGTCGATCTCGGGTTTCCAGTTCATTTGCATAGTCCCTTGTGGCTGGCGCGACGAGGGCGGACGCTATAGTCAGGGACAGCGCAGCACAAGGATCCCAGCCGCATGAACGACGACCGCCATTCCATCTTTCGCGATGCCGGGCGCGACCGCGAAACCGCCGAACAGATTCCCGACACGCCGCAGACCCGCGCGCCCTCTTACCGGCTGGCCTTTGCCGACGAGTCGTTCCTGTGCCGTGACGAGCTGCGCCCGGTGCGGTTGCAGCTTGAACTGCTCAAACCGCAGATGATCCTGGACGAGCGGCAGATCGATTCCACCGTCGTGCTGTTCGGCGGCGCGCGCATCCCGTCTCCGGCGGAAAAGCACAAGGCGCGCACGCAGACACTGGCTGATCTGTCGCATTTCTACGATGAGGCGCGGCTTTTTGCCCGCAGGATGACCGAGAAATCCGTTGCCTCGGGCAATCGCGAATTTGTCGTCGCCACAGGCGGCGGCCCCGGTGTGATGGAGGCGGGCAACCTCGGTGCGGAAGAGGCGGGGGGCGTCTCCATCGGGCTCAATATCGTGCTGCCGCACGAACAGGCGCCCAACACCTATGTAACGCCGGACCTGTGCTTCAACTTCCACTATTTCGCGATCCGCAAGATGCATTTCCTGATGCGGGCGCGGGCGATCTGCGTCTTTCCCGGCGGGTTCGGTACGCTGGACGAGCTGTTCGAGGCGCTGACGCTGATTCAGACCGGCCGCATGAACCGCGTGCCCTTCCTGCTCTTCGGCCGCGCCTTCTGGGAAAAGATCATCGACTGGGCGGCGCTGGAGGATGCGGGCACGATCAGCCCCGAGGATCTCGACCTCTTCCGCTTTGTCGAAAGCGCAGAGGACGCGGCGGCGATCATCGAGGAATGGGGCCCGGCCCCGGCGCGCGACGATATCCCCGGACGCTGAGCAGCGGATGCAAAAAAGGAGGCCGCCTGGCCTCCTGATACCCGCCCGGGAAACCCCGGCATGCGTCGCCTCAGACGCTTTGCATTTCCTCGCTCTGCGGCACTTTCTCGCCGCGCTCGACCCAGCGCGCAATGACCGCGCGGGCCATGTCCTCGTCGAGCCCGGTGATCGCGTTGCGCAGATCCTTCAGGGCGGTGGCGATCTCGAACTCCGACAGGTAGCTTTCCTGCGCCCGCATGATCTTGTGATGCGGCGTGGTCAGCATGTCGGAGGAGATCAGCAGCTCTTCATGGAGTTTCTCGCCCTTGCGCAGCCCGGTGACCTCTATCTCGATATCGCCCTCGGGATTGGCGGCGTTCTTGACCGAATAACCGGCGCCCTCGATCATCTGGCGGGCAAGCTTCTCGATCGGCACCGGGTCGCCCATGTCGAGAACGAAGACATCGCCGCCGCGCGCGAAGGAGCCGGCCAGCAGCACCAGACGGGCGGCTTCGGAGATGGTCATGAAATAGCGCGTGACCTTCCGGTCGGTCAGGGTGACCGGCCCGCCGCGGGCGATCTGCTCTTCGAAGAGCGGGATCACCGAGCCGGACGAGCCGAGCACATTGCCAAAGCGCACCATGGAAAAGCGGGTGCTGGTGCTGCGCGTCGCGAGATCCTGCACGATCAGCTCGGCGAGGCGCTTGGAGGCGCCCATGACATTGGTCGGGCGCACGGCCTTGTCGGACGACACCAGGATGAACCGCTCGACCCCGGCCTCGCGCGCCGCTTCCGCCAGGATCTTGGTGCCGATGACGTTGTTGTTGAGGCCGGAGAGCACATTGCATTCGACCAGCGGCAGGTGCTTGTAGGCGGCGGCGTGCAGAACCACCTCGATCCGGTGTTCCGCCATCAGGTCGGACATCTTCTTTTCGTCGAGCACGGAGCCCAGAACCGGGACGATGGTCAGCCCTTCGGAGAGGTCGCGCAATTCCTTGTCGATGCTGTAGAGACCGAGTTCGGAGTGATCGACCAGGACGACGCAGTCGGGCTTGCAGGCGATGAGCTGACGGCACAGCTCGGATCCGATGGAGCCGCCGGCGCCGGTGATCATGATGCGGCGCCCGGAATAGGCATGGCTGACGCCCGGCAGCTCGGATTCCAGACGGTTGCGCCCGAGCAGATCGTCGAGCGAGACCGGCGAGACGCGCTTGCGCAGCTCGCCTTCGCCAACCAGTTCCGCGAAGGAGGGCAGCGCGTGAACCTCGCAGCCGATGGCGCGCAGCCGGTGCGCGATTCGTGCCAGTTGCGGCTGGCTGATCGAGGGCATCGCGAGTACGACGCGGTCGATGCCTTTGCGGGC
This sequence comes from Salipiger abyssi, assembly GCF_001975705.1. Taxonomy (NCBI): domain Bacteria; kingdom Pseudomonadati; phylum Pseudomonadota; class Alphaproteobacteria; order Rhodobacterales; family Roseobacteraceae; genus Salipiger; species Salipiger abyssi. The sequence goes on along the minus strand of NZ_CP015093.1, from coordinate 1,426,952 downwards.
AATGAGATCTTTGATGGCCGAGGGCGCATGTACCCGGAGCCCTGAGATCAGCTGGCTTTGCAGGGTGGGATTGTCGTCTACGAAAGCGACAGGTTCGATGGCGTTGTCCTGGCGCAGCGCAGCGGCGAGCTGCTGTCCGGTCTGTCCGGCGCCATAGATCAGCACCCGCATACGGTTCTGGCCGCGCCGATAGATTTCGAAGGTGACGTAGCGCAGCAGGATACGCCAGCTTGCGCAAATGACCAGAAGCAGCAGGGTAAAGTTGAAATAGACCGCGAGCGACAGCGGCGGTGCCAGAATCCCGTCGAGCGCCACGCCCACGATGCCACAAGTCGCGGCAAAAGCGGCGGTCCGGGTGATCCCGCGCGTGTCATAGGCATTGAGCTTTATTTGCGGGAGGCCGAGTTTCCATGATGCATAGCCGCCCACGACGACCAGCGCGCCGATCAGCGGCAGAAGGGTCAGGATGAGCGGCAGGTTCGGATTGACGGCGGCATTCAGGGCGAGCGCCGAGAACATTGCGATCCCGATCATGCCGGCATCCATCAGCATGAAAAGAATCTGCTTCTGCGCTCGCGTCAAAGATGTGACGAACCTGTAGAACATGATATTCCGTCCTCCACGAACGCAGTTCGCTCAACGAGATTTACAATAGCGTGACGCAGCCCTTATACGATCAACCAGAGCGCTAATGCGAAACGCGATTCATCTGCCTAACCAGTGATCAAATTCAAGTGTTATCTACGCGACTGCACAAACGTTAGACAAGTATGGAATTTCTGCACCTGCGAAAATTGGCGGGATTTCACCGATAGCCGTTTCAATTTGCCGGGATTTTCGGCATCACGGCAGGCTCGCTGAAAATTAGCACAGATCTGCGCCGCCGGCGGATTCCCGGGCTCGGGTGGGGCTCGATTCGAGCCTGCATGGCGTCAGCGCAAAAATAAACCCCCCTTTCACTGCGCGGGGGCATGCGATATGAGGCGCGCCAGTCCGGCGCGGCGCAAACCGGCGCCCGCGCGGACCGCAAACCGAAGGAGACCCAGATGGGCTATAAGGTCGTTGTCGCCGGTGCCACGGGAAACGTGGGCCGAGAAATGCTGAACATCCTCGCCGAGCGCGAGTTTCCGGTGGATGAGATCGCGGTGCTGGCATCGCGAAAATCGCTCGGCACCGAAGTGAGCTTTGGTGACAAGACACTCAAGACCCAGGATCTCGACACGTTCGATTTCACCGGCTGGGACATGGCACTGTTTGCGGTGGGCTCCGAGCCGACGAAGAAATATGCGCCCAAGGCGGCGGCTGCCGGCTGCGTGGTGATCGACAACTCGTCGCTCTACCGCTACGATCCCGATGTGCCGCTGGTGGTGCCCGAGGTGAATGCCGACGCGGTTCTGGGCTATTCGAAGAAGAACATCATCGCCAACCCCAACTGCTCGACCGCGCAGATGGTCGTGGCGCTGAAACCGCTGCATGATCGTGCCAAGATCAAGCGCGTCGTCGTCTCGACCTATCAGTCCGTCTCCGGCGCCGGCAAAGAAGGCATGGACGAGCTCTGGGATCAGACCAAGGCGGTCTATAACCCGGTCTCTGAAGTGCCGCCGAAGAAGTTCCAGAAGCAGATCGCCTTCAACGTCATTCCGCATATCGACGTCTTCATGGAAGACGGTTCGACCAAGGAAGAATGGAAGATGGTCGCCGAGACCAAGAAGATCGTCGATCCCTCGATCAAGGTCACGGCAACCTGCGTGCGGGTGCCGGTCTTTGTCGGCCATGCGGAGTCGATCAATATCGAGACCGAGGATTTCCTCGACGAGGACGAGGCCCGCGACATCCTGCGCGAGGCGCCGGGTATCATGGTGATCGACAAGCGCGAAGCCGGCGGCTACGCGACGCCGGTGGAATGCGTGGGCGACTACGCCACCTTCGTCAGCCGGATCCGCCAGGATTCGACCATCGAAAACGGTCTCAACCTGTGGTGCGTCTCCGACAACCTGCGCAAGGGGGCAGCGCTGAACGCGGTGCAGATCGCCGAAGCGCTCGGGCAGAAAGTGCTGAAAAAGGGCTGAGCACGGTTTTCCGCCAGTGAAACGGAATGGAACGGCGTCCTGCGGGGCGCCGTTTTTCGTTTTGTTTCAAATGCGACCTATTCCGAGGGATAGGACACCTGCGCCTTTGTTGCCTGCAATCTACCCCTCGGACGGCTGGCTGCGGGGCGTGCACTGCGGTATTTCAATTGCAAGGGCCGCAGGACGGCGCGCCCAGAAAGGTCCAGAAGGGCAGACCCAGAGACTTCCAGGAGCCCAGACATGACCGCCGACCTGATCGAAATCGCCCGCGGCCGCCGCAACGCCGCTCTCACCGCCCGCAGCCTGATGCTCTGCGAACGTCACGAGCGCCCGGTTATGGGAACCGTGGACCGCGTCCTGCGCTACCTCGGGCTCTGATCCGTTTCATGCGGTTGCCGCCGGAGGACGGCCGTCGCGCCGGTGCCGGTTCTTGCGCCTTGCCTCGCGGACCCATCTCTCTCTCTCGCCCGCTCTCTCTCCGGGTCCGGGATGGCGCAAGACCGGCTATGTGGATTTCGATCCGTGCATCAGGGGGTCATCGCTCGCGAAAAGGCTCGCGGTCTATGACGTCGAAGTCGTCTTCTTCCTGTCGGGGCACCGGCGGAAGGATAGGTTCAGCCAAGCGGCGATGCGGATGTCCGGGAAAGGGACGACCGAAACGGCGCATCAGGGTGACATAGCTCTGACCGAGTTCCGAGGCCTTGCAGAGGCGCGTGCCATCGGGATGGGAATGCAGCGCGAGGCCGCCGCCCGCCGGATGAAGCGCGAAACCCTTGTCGCGCAGGCGTGTCCGAAGATCGTCCCAACTGCGGGCCTCGGCCAGATCCGCGGCGAGGAGGACCCGCAAGGGGCCGAGGAGCTGCTCATCCGCCCGATTGGGCGACTTCGCGCCGTTGCGCTGGCGCCCGATCTCGGCGGCCAGCGCCTCCCGGATCACCCGCCCCAGCGTCTCGTCTCTCTGTCGCGCCAGCCGCAGCGCCGCCTCGTAAAGCGGGCCGGGCAGACGCACCGTCACATCCCGTTCCATCATGCGCCGCCGCGTGCCGGTGCAAGGTTAACATTCGATTAGTGCCATTGAGGCAAGGGCTGCGCCCAATTTTCGTCAAATTTGAGTCGCAGCCTCTCTAATCACCCAGCCCAGGAGGTGAGAGATGCAAGTCCAGACACGCGCTGCCGAGGCCCAGCCCCATCCTGCCGCGCTTCCCGATCCGCTCGATTGCGAAACCGCCGCGCTGTTGCGCCAGGTGCTGCTGCCGATCTTCGAGTCCGCGTCGGAATGGGCGATCCTCGCCGCCGCGCTGGCGCGGCGGGGCTATGGGCTCACCTTCCGCATGGGCCACATGGTCATTCTGAACGCCGAAACCGGCATCGCGCTCTGCACCGGCGGCGCCATCGGTGCGCCGCTCGGTACGCTCAGCGCCCGGCTCGGGCGCCCCGCAGTGAAGCTCAACCCCGACGGCTGCACCGCCGAGCTCGATTGCTGAACGCGCGCGCTCAGACCGCGACGAAGCCCCCGGCCTTGGGGTCGTAGACCTCGAGCTCGCCCTTGCCGATCTCATGCCAGACGCCGTGCAGGCTCATCTCTTCGGCTTCGACGGCCTCGCGCACGAAGGGAAAGCTCATCAGATTGCCCAGCGAGGTCAGCACCGCCTGATGCTCGAGCGCCTTCGAGACCTTGTCCTCCGGCAGATCCTTGACCTTCTCGTAGCCTGGCCGGAGAATATCCATCCAGCGCCCGACAAAGCTCGATTTCTCTTCCAGCGCCGGCGCCTTGCCGGAGCACATGTCGAGGCAGCCCTGTACGCCGCCACAGCTGGAGTGGCCCATGACGATGATATGCGCGACCTTCAGCGCGGTGACCGCGTATTCCACCGCCGCCGAGGTGCCGTGGTGATCGCCATCGGGCTCGTAGGGCGGCACAAGGTTGGCGATATTGCGGTGGATGAAGAACTCGCCGGTATCCGCGCCGAAAATCGAGGTCACGTGCACCCGGCTGTCGCAGCAGGAAATCACCATCGCGCGGGGATGCTGCCCCTCCGATGCCAGCCGCCTGAACCAGGCATGGTTTGAGCTATAGCTCGTGGCCTTCCAGCCCTGAAAACGCTGGACGAGATATTGCGGTAGCGGTTTTGCGGCCTGCATCACGGTCTCCTGCTCGCATCACAATCCGACAAGGAAATACGCTGTATTCAAGTGGAATTCGAGAGAAGAAATGCGGCCGGTCTAACCTTTTGGGAACTTCGGAGCGTTACTCAACACGGCTGTGGGGACGTGATCGAGGATGGACGAGGTGGTGGAACAGGTCGCAATACTGTCCCCGAGCGAGACGCCGGGGCTCGATCCGGAACGGCTTGCGGAGCTCTACGCCCGGCTCGGCGCGCGCGACGGCGAGAACATGGTGTGCCGCGCCATGGAAGAGCTGGCCTGCCGGCTCGGACAGGCGGATCGCTTCTACGAAGAGGGCGATCTGGCGCAGATGCGCAAATGCACGCGCGCGCTCGGTGCCATTGCCGGGGAAATCGGCATGACCGGGCTCAGCCGGATCGCCATCGACGTGGTGCAATGCATCGACGATGGCGATGCGGTGGCGCTGGCCGCGACGCTGGCGCGTCTGGCCCGCATCGGCGAGGGCTCGCTCTACGCGGTCTGGGATCTTCAGGATCTCTCCGTCTAGCGCGCCTCGCTGCCCCTTGCAGGCGCCGCCCGCATCGCTAGGCTCCCGGCACGATCATTTGCCAGAAGGGGCCCGCTCATGTCATTCCGTTTCGCCGCACCCGACGCGCAGGCGCTGCCGCTGCATCTCGTCGAAACGGATGGGCTGGAGGGCTGGCTTGCCGGCCAGCCGGACTCCGTCCGCGGCTGGGTCGAGACCAGCGGTTTTGCCGGCGCCATAGGCGAGGCGCTGCTGCTGCCGGGCGAGGCCGGGCAGCCGGTCGCGGCGCTTGCCGGCTATGGCAGCGCCGCTGCCCGCCGCCGCACCCGCTTCGCGCTCGCCGCCGCCGTGGCAAAGCTGGGCGGCGGCACGTTCCGCATCGCCTCGGGCCTGCCCGTAGGCAAGGCCGAAGAAGAGGCGCTGGGCTGGCTGCTCGCGGGTTACCGCTTCACCCGCTACGCCGGCAGCGAGGGCAAGACCGCCCGGCTCGTCGCGCCGGATGGCATTGACGCGGAAAAGGTCGAGATCCTCGCCGCCGCCGAGGCGCTGACCCGCGATCTGGTCAACACGCCCGCCTCCGACATGGGTCCGCAGGAACTGGAGGACGCGGCGCGCGCGCTGGCCAAAGAGTTCTCCGCCGGGATCGAGGTGGTGTCCGGCGCGGCGCTGGAAGAGGGCTTTCCGATGATCCACGCGGTGGGTCGCGCCAGCCCGCGCGCGCCGCGGCTGATAGACCTGCGCTGGGGCAGCGCGGGGCCGAGCCTCACGCTGGTCGGCAAGGGGGTCTGTTTCGACACAGGCGGGCTCAACCTCAAGCCGGGCAGCTCCATGGGGCTGATGAAGAAGGATATGGGCGGCGCGGCCAATGTGCTGGGCCTCGCTCGCGCCATCATGGCGCTGGGGTTGAAGCTGCGGCTGCGCGTGCTGATCCCGGCGGTGGAGAACAGCGTGTCAGGCAATGCCTTCCGCCCGCAGGATATTCTCACCTCGCGCAAGGGGCTGACGGTGGAGATCAACAACACCGATGCCGAGGGCCGGCTGGTGCTGGCCGACGCGCTGGCGCTGGCCGATGAGGAGACGCCCGACCTGATCGTCTCCATGGCGACGCTCACCGGCGCCGCGCGGGTGGCCGTGGGCCCGGATCTGGCGCCGTTCTACACCGATGACGAGCCGCTCGCGGCGGCGCTCTCGGCGGCGGGCACCGCGGCGGCGGATCCGCTCTGGCGGATGCCGTTCTGGGAGCCTTACGAGGCCCGGATCGAGCCGGGGATCGCTGATCTCGACAATGCCCCGGCGGGGGGCATGGCGGGCTCGATCACCGCCGCGCTCTTCCTGCGCCGCTTCGTGACGGAGACGCCGCGCTACGCGCATTTCGACATTTACGCCTGGCAGCCGAGCCCGGCGCCCGCGCGGCCCAAGGGCGGGCTGGGGCAGGGCCCGCGCGCCATTCTCGGCGCGCTGCCGCAGGCGCTGGGGCTGTGACCGACCGCCGTCGCAGACCGGCCAATGACCGGGTCGTGGCGCGCGCGCATGCCACCGCCTTCCCGGAGCTGACACCGGTCGAGCCCGAGCCCTGTTACATCGCTCAGCCGGTGGTTGATCTCAGCCTCTCGCCCGGTGGCCGTCGCGACCGGCAGCTGCGCTATGGCGATGCGTTCGATCTTCTGGAGCGCCGCGAGGGCCATGCCTTCGGTCATGCGCCGGGGGCGGATTATGCGGGCTGGGTGCCGGCAGAGGCGCTGGAGCCCGCCACCGCGCGGGGCGCGCCGAGCCACAAGGTCTGTGTGCGCCAGACCCACGCCTATAGCGCGCCGGATTTCAAATCCCCGGAGCGGCGGGCGCTGAGCCATCTCTCCGCTCTCGCCGCCGGACGCTGCGAGGGGCGCTTCACCGAGACCGAACTGGGCTGGGTGCCGACTGTACATCTCTCGTCGCAGACCGAGAGTGACCCGGTTGCGGTGGCGGCGCGCTATCTCGGCACGCCCTATCTCTGGGGCGGGAATTCCGGCTTTGGCATCGACTGCTCTGGGCTGGTGCAGGCGGGTCTTGCCGCCTGCGGCATTGCCTGTCCCGGCGACAGCGATCTTCAGGAGGCGGAGCTGGGAGAGACGCTGCCCGCCGGAACTGAGCCCCGGCGCGGCGATCTGCTGTTCTGGAAGGGCCATGTCGCCCTTGTCTCGGATCCACAGACGCTGCTGCACGCCAATGTGTTTCACATGGCGGTGGCCTATGAGCCGCTCGGTGCCGCGATTGCGCGGATCGCCGAGCAGGGCGACGGGCCGGTCACACGGCACGCGCGGCTGGGTTAGGACAAGTTTCTTCGAAGAAACTTGCAAATCTCTTCGAAGAGATTTGGCGGCTCCGGATCGTGCCGGAACCGCGCGCCTCTAACGCCGCCCCTCGCGCAGCCAGGCGCCGATGATGAAGCCCGACGCAAGCAGCAGGGTCAGCCAGGCCGGCAGCAGCGGAATGTTCCGCACATCCATGGTCTCATAGGCTTCGCGCGGGGTGATCCCGATCCAGCCGCGCCCGGCGGCGGGCCGGCCCGCGCCGACCGGGCGGATGCTGGGTAGCCCCTCTTCCAGCCGCATCACCCCGCCGCGCATCGTATCGATCACCGGCTCCAGCGCTTCGCCGCTGGCGATGGTCTGCTCGAATTCGCGCGGGGCGGCGGGGCCGAGGCCGATCACCGCCTCTTCCTCATCGTTTTGCAGCCGGTAAAGCCCGATCTCGGGGCCCTCATAGAGCGCTTCGTAGCGGCCCGGCGACACCTCTTCCAGCGTCACCTCCTCGGTCTCGCCATCGGGCCGCGTCACCGTCACGCTGCCGACGCTTTCGCCCAAGGTGCGGCGGATGATGCGCATGCTCTGCCCGGTGGCCTCGGCCCAGAGCGCCTCTTCCTCCAGCTCCGGCTCCTTCATCATCCAATGCGCCAGCCGCCGCAGCAGGTCGAGCTGCGGCCCGCCGCCCTCGTAGCCGCGCGACCAGAGCCAGGCCTGATCCGAGGCGAGCAGCGCCACGCGACCCTCGCCGACCCGGTCGAGGATCAGGAGCGGCCTGTCGTCGACGCCGGACATGACCACATCGCCCTCCAGCGGTTCCAGCTCGATCTGGCGCAGCCAGCGGCCCCAGGTCTCGGCACCGGTCAGCCCGGCGGTGACCGGGTGGCGCTGGCCCAGATCGGTGACCTTGGGCCGATAGCCCTGGTCGATCACCCGGGCGGTGGGCTCGGCGGGCAGGATCTCTGACAGGGGCGAGCGATAGATGGAATCGGCGCTGGCGAAATCCGGCCCGGCGGCGACCAGCACGGCACCGCCCTGTTCGACATAGTTGCGCACATTGTCGAGATAGATCGCCGGCAGGATGCCGCGCCGCTTGTAGCGGTCGAAGATGATCAGGTCGAAATCCTCGATCTTCTCCAGAAACAGCTCGCGCGTCGGGAAGGCGATGAGCGACAGTTCCGTCACCGGCACGCCGTCCTGTTTCTCGGGCGGGCGCAGGATGGTGAAATGCACCAGATCGACCGAGCTGTCGGATTTCAGCAGGTTGCGCCAGGTGCGCCCGCCCGCATGCGGCTCGCCCGAGACCAGGAGCACGCGCAGCCGGTCGCGCACGCCGTTGATCTGCACCAGCGCCGCGTTGTTGCGGTCGGTGAGCTCGCCCTCGCCCTCGGGGGTGGAAAAGCGGATCACGTTCAGCCCGCCATGCGGCAGCTCGATCGGCAGATCCACATCCTCGCCGATGGGCACGGTAAAGCTCTGCGGCTCGCCGCCATCGACGGAGATGTCGAGCGCGGTATTCGCGGCCTCGGGCGCGGCGCCATCGTCCTCGATCCGCAGGGTCAGGGTGACCGGCTCGCCGAGAATGGCAAAGGCGGGCGCGTTTTTCACAATCAGCCGACGGTCCCAGTCCTCATCCCGTCCGGTCATCAGCAGATGCATCGGCGCGGGCAGGGTCGGCGCGCGGTCGAGATCGTGCAGCCGCCCGTCCGAGAGCAGGAACACCCCGGCGATGCGACCACGCGGTTCCTCGGCCATGGCCGAGGACAGCGCCGTCATCAGCTGGGTGCCGGTGTCGCCCTCGCCGTCGCCGACCTCGATCCGGCGCAGTTCGGTATTGGGGCGGGCGGCGATGCGCGCTTCAAGCGTCGCCGCCGCGTCCTCGGTCACCTCCAGCCGGTCGGCGAGGCGCTGCGAGGCGCTCTTGTCCACCACCATCAGCACGATATCCGAGAGCGGCGCGCGATCCTCTTCCTGAAAGCTGGGCTGGGCCAGCGCCGCGACCAGCACGAAGCCGGCAAAGAACCGCAGCGGCCAGCCGGTCAGCCCGCGCCAGAGCGCCAGCACGACTCCGGCCAGCGCCACGGCAGCGAATGCCCAGATCAGCGGCCAGGGCAGCAGCGGGTCGAAAACGATCTGCCCGGTCATTGGCCCAGCCTGTCGAGCAGCGCCGGCACATGGACCTGGTCGGATTTGTAATTGCCTGTCAGCACATGCATCACCAGATTGACCCCGAAGCGATAGGCGATCTCGCGCTGGCGCTCGCCGGCAAAGCCCGAGCCCATGCGCACCAGCGGATTGCCGCGCTCGTCGGTGGCCCAGGCGGCGGCCCAGTCATTGCCGCCGATCACCACGGGGGTCACATTGTCGTTGAGATTGCGGAAGGGCATGCCCTCGATCAGCTCCGCATCGGGGGGCGCCGCCTCGACCCAGACATCGCGGCTGGCATAGCGGCCCGGGAAGTCCTGAAGCAGGTAGAAGGTGCGCGTCAGGACGTGGTCCTGCGGCACCGGTTCCAGCGGCGGGATGTCGAGCGGCGCGGCGAGCTGTTGCAGCTTGCGCCCCTCCGGACTGGCGGCGCCAAAGCCCGCCACATCCGCATCGCGGGTGTCAAAGAGGATCATGCCGCCCGAGCGGAGATATTCGTTGAGCTTGGCATAGGCCTCGGCGGATGGTGTCGGCTGGCCGGCGGTGACCGGCCAGTAGAGCATCGGGAAAAACGCCAGCTCGTCGGTTTCGAGATCGACGCCCACCGGCTCGGCGGGCTCGACGGAGGTGCGGAAGAACAGCGTGTCCGACAACCCGCGCAGCCCGGCCTGCGCCAGATCGTCGAGCTGCCGGTCGCCGGTCAGCACATGCGCCAGCGTCACCTCGGAGGCGGCGAGGATCGCGGCGGCGTCGCTCTCTTCCTCCTGCGCGCGGCTCTGGGCCGGAAGGATCAGCAGCGCCGCGAGGAGCGCCGCCGCCGCGCCGCGCGCCCTTGGCCCGCCGAGGCGGCCCGACAGGGCCAAGGAGGCGATCACGTCGGCCAGCAGCAGTGCGATGGCGCCGGCCAGCAGCCAGCCCGCCAGCGGCGTCTCCTGCGGCCGTGACAATCCCTCGACCGAAATCCGCTCCGGCCAGAGTGCCGGTTCCAGCACCGTCTCCGCCGTCACCGTGTTGCGCGCCAGGCTGCGTTCCTCGCCCTGATAGAGCCCCGGCATCAGCTCCGGTCCCAGAGGCGTGCTCAGCAGATCCTCGCCCGCAACGCCGGGCAGGGTGCCGGCATCGCCGACCCGCCCATAGGCGTCGAGCACCCGGATCGGTTGCCAGATCGTGCCTTCGAGATCCTCCGCCTCGGGCGCGGCGGGCATGGTCGAGACCGCCAGCCGTTCCAGCATCTGCACAAAGAGCCCCGACAACGGCAAGGAGGACCATTCCGCATTGGCGGTGACGTGGAACAGCACGACCTGCCCCTGGCCCACGCGCTTGCGCGTCACCAGCGGCGTGCCGTCGGTGAGCTGCGCGATCACCCGCGACGCCAGCGTCGGGTCGGGCTGTGCCATGACCTGAGAACTGACGGTCACGTCCTCGGGGATGTCGAGCCCGTAGAACGGGCTGTCCTCGGGGAAGGGCGCCAGCGATTTAGGCTCGCCCCAGCTCATCGCGCCGCCGACCGAGCGCCCGCCCGCGCGCAGCCGCACCGGCATCAGCGCATCCTCTTCGCTGCGGCTCACATCGCTCGCCGCCAGACGCGGCCCGGCAAAGCGCAAGAGCGTGCCGCCGGCCTCCAGCCACTCCAGGATGCCCGCCTCTTCGCCCGGCGCCAGCGTCGCCACATCGGCCAGCACGATCACATCCGGGTTGGCGGGCAGCACCGCCTCCAGCGTGCCGTCGAGCAGCTCGGCGGTGGGCACCAGCGCCTTGTGCAGGAAGTGCAGCGGCGAGAGCAGCTCCAGCCCCTCGCGGTTTTCGTTGCCGGCGATCAGCGCGACCTCGCGGCGGCGCAGGCTGTCATCGGGCAGCGCCACGGCGCCGGCGCTGCGGGCGCCCTCGATCTCGAAGCGGGTGATGCGCGCGCGCAGCTCGGCGGGCAGGTTCAGCACCAGCTCGGCCTCGGTGGCGGATTGCTCAAAGATCACCGGATTGCGCGCCAGCACCGCCGGGTTGCCCGCCGGATCGAGCCCATGCGCCGCGACCGACAGCTCGGTCTCCGGCCCCGGGCGCAGCCGCCGCAGGGCCAGCGCCACATGGCCGTCCTCGAACCGCGGCGGGGTCAGGGCGTAATGCGCGCGCGGGCTTTCGAACACGGTGACGGTACCGCGCGATTCCAGCGCCGAGAGCAGCGCCGCACGGCTGTCGCGGGCGAGCCCGTCGGACATCCAGTAGCTGTCGAAATCCTCCTCGGGCAGCAGCGACAGCGCACGCGCCATGCGGTCCTCGTCGGGCTGCCAGGGCTCGGGCTGAATGCCGGTGAGGCGGCTTTTCAGCACGCCCGCCGCCTGGAATTGCGGTTCTTGCGGATCGGTGAGCCGCATCAGTGCCACGGGCCGACCGTCGCGCTCGGCGCGGGTCAGCAGCGTGTCGAGCGCTTCGAGCCGGGCGCGCCAGTCCGACGCGCTCGACCAGCTGGCATCCATCACGACCAGCAACGGGCCGGAGCCGGCGCTGTCGCCGGCCTCGTCCTGCGGGTTCAGCACCGGGCCGGCAAGGCCGATGATCACCGCCGCCACCGCCAGCATGCGCATCAGCAGCAGCCACCAGGGCGTGCGGTCGGTGACCTGCTCCTCGTCCTTGAGGCCGAGCAGCAGCACCACGCCGGGAAACATCCGCCGGATCGGCGCCGGCGGCACCGCGCGCAGGATCACCCAGAGTACCGGCAGCGCGATCAGCCCCAGCAACAGCCAGGGCGCGGTAAAGCCGAGAGGGCCGAGCACGGTCATCCGTGGCCTCCATCCATCGCACGATAGACCCAGAGCAGCGCCGATTGCGCGCTGTCAGAGGTATGGTGACACAGGTATTGCCAGCCGGTTAACCGCGACAACTGGGCGAGGCGATCCTTGCGCGCGTGCAGCCGGTCGAGATAGCGGTCGCGCAGGTCGCTGGCCTTGAGCGTTTCATGCGCCAGCGTGCCGCCGACGCTTTCGAACACCGTGCGGCCCTTGAAGGGAAAGCTCTCCTCGCTCGGGTCGAGCACCTGGCAGAGCACGCCGCGCACGCCCCGGTCGGCCGCCTTGGTCAGCGCCGCCTCGACCGGATCGAGATCGCCGAGGAAATCCGACACGAAGAGCGCCCGCGCATGCGGAATCATGCCGCGCGCCTCGGGTTCGGAATACTCCTCGCCCCCATCCTCCGACAGCGCCTCGGCCAGCCGCAGAACCTGCACATCGCCATTGCGCGGCGGCAGCGACCAGCCGGTAAAGCCCACGCGTTCGCCGCCCCGGATCAGCAGGATCGCGGTCGCCAGCGCCACCAGCCGGGCGCGCTCGGCCTTGCTGGGCAGATCCTTGTCCGAGGCAAAGCGCATCGACGCGCCGCCATCGACCCAGAGCTGCACGCTCTGCGCGATCTGCCATTCGCGTTCGCGCACGAACTGCTCGTCGCCCCGGCCCGAGCGGCGCCAGTCGATGCTGCGATAGGTGTCGCCGGGGCGCAGCGGGCGGTATTGCCAGAAATCGTCGCCCATGCCGGCACGCCGCCGCCCGTGCTCACCCAGAAGCACGGTGCCGGCGAGATGCTCGGCGCGGGCGAGTAGCGCGGGGAAGCGGCTGGCTTCCTCCTGCGCGTCGCGGCGAAGTAGGGCGATGCGCTCGTTCAAGCGGCGGCCTCGCTGGGCACCAGCCCGCCGGCCACATCGTCGATGATCGCGCCCAGATCCTCGCCACGGGCGCGGGCCGAGAAGGTCAGCGCCATGCGGTGAACGAGCACGGGGCGCGCCATATTGATCACATCCGCCGGCGAGGGCGCCAGACGCCCCTCCAGCAGAGCGCGGGCGCGCACGGTCATCATCAGCGCCTGCGCCGCACGCGGGCCGGGGCCCCAGGCGACGGTGTCGCGCACCCGGTCGGAGGCGGAGGGATCGTCGGGGCGGAAGGCGCGCACGAGATCGAGAATCATCTCCACCACCGCGTCGCCCACCGGCATCCGCCGCAGCAGGTGCTGCGCCGCGATCAGCGAGGCGGGATCGAAAACCGCATGCGCCTCGGCCTCTTCGGTGCCGGTGGTGGCGAGCAGGATGTCCTTTTCCGTCTTGCGGTCGGGATATTGAACGTCGATCTGCACCAGGAACCGGTCGAGCTGTGCCTCGGGCAGCGGATAGGTGCCCTCCTGCTCGATCGGGTTCTGCGTCGCCAGCACATGGAACGGCAGCTCGAGCTTGCGGGTTTCCCCGGCGACGGTGACGGATTTCTCCTGCATCGCCTGAAGCAGCGCCGATTGCGTGCGCGGCGAGGCGCGGTTGATCTCGTCGGCCATCAGGAGCTGGCAAAAAATGGGACCATGGATGAACTTGAAGGCGCGCGAGCCATCGGCGCCGGTTTCCAGCACCTCGGAGCCGAGGATGTCGGCGGGCATCAGATCGGGGGTGAACTGGATGCGGTTGCCATTGAGGCCCATCACCGTCGAGAGGGTTTCCACCAGCCGGGTCTTGCCCAGCCCGGGCAGGCCGATCAGCAGCCCGTGGCCACCGCAGAGCAGGGCCGAGAGGGTCAGCTCGACGACCCGCTCCTGGCCGATGAAGCGGCTGGTGATCGCGCGCTTGGCCTCGGCCAGCTTTTCTTCCAGCGCCTCGATTTCGGCGACCAGGTCCTCGGCCATGTCCTGACTCCTTGCAATCTCTTCTTTACGGTTCGACTGTATCGCGAGGTTCGAAAATGGCAAAAGCAATGAGCACACAAAATTCCGTTACACCCTCCGCCGAGGGGCTGGCTGCCTCTGCACGCGCCGCAAAAGGGCGCGGATTGCCGCCGGTCCACAAATGGAACCCGCCGTTCTGCGGCGATCTCGACATGCGCATCGCCCGGGACGGAACATGGTTCTATCTCGGCACGCCCATCGGCCGGTTCGAGCTGGTAAAGCTGTTCTCGTCGATCCTGCGCAAGGATGGCGACGATTATTTCCTTGTCACCCCGGTGGAGAAGGTGGGCATCACCGTCGACGACGCGCCCTTTGTCGCCACCGATTTCGAGGCTGAAGGCGCGGGCGAGTCGCAGGTGCTGACCTTTCACACCCATGTCGGCGACATGGCGGTGGCGGGGCCGGATCATCCGATCCGGGTGGAGCGCGACGCCGAGACCGGGGAGCCGTCGCCTTATGTGCTGATCCGCGCCAATCTCGAGGCGCTGATCGACCGCAAGAGCTTTTACCGGCTGGTCGAGGTTGGCGCGCATCACGAGGTCGAGGGCCAAAGCTGGTTCGGCGTCTGGTCCTCGGGGGCGTTCTTTCCGATCATCCCTTCGGCAGAGTTGCCCTGAGTGAGCGGTGGGCAGGATTGCCCACCCTACGCGGTCATGCGCCGCATGATGCCGTGGCCCAGCCCGGGCGAGAGCCGCATGATCCGCCGCAGCAGGCGGGCCTTGCCGATCCAGATCTCCGGCGTGCCGCGTGCCGCGCCGTCGAGAATCGCGCTTGCCGCGGCGTTGGGCGTCATCTTGCCCTCGGGCGCGCCACGCGACAGCGTGGTGTCGACCAGCGGCAGCAGCGCCTCGCAGATGCCGATCTCGAAGCCCGCATCCTCCGCCTGATAGCGCAGCGCCCGGGTAAAGCTGCGCATCGCCGCCTTGCTGGCGCAATAGACCGGCGCATCGGTCTTGGGCGCCACCGCGAGGCCGGAGGTCACGTTGACCAGCCGCGCCCCGGGCTGCGCCGCCAGCACCGGCAGCAGCCCCACAGCGATCTGCATCGGAGCAATCGCGTTGATGCGCATCTCTTCCTCGATCCCCTCCGCATGCGCGCCGCCATCGGTCAGCAGCGGATAGCGCATCACCGCGGCATTGTTGATCAGCGCCGCGCAACCGGGATGCGCGTCGCGCACCCAGTTCGCGACGCCGAGCGGGATCTCGGGATCGGCGAGATCGGCCTCCAGATAATCGGCGCAGCCGCCGGCATTGTGCAGCTCGGCAAGCGCCGCCGGATTGCGCGCCACCGCCAGCACAAGCGCGCCGGCGGCGCTTAGTTGCAGCGCCATCTCGCGCCCGATGCCCCGCGTCGCGCCGGTGAGCAGCACCGTCTTGCCGTTCCAGAAATGCGCCATCGCCTGTCCTCTTGATCCGGTTTGCGTTCCGGTCAAGAATGTGAGCGAACTCTCAGGTTTTCTACTCGCATTCCCGCCATGCCCTCAGCCAGCCAGATTCAGCCAAGAAAAACACCGCGTCAGGGCCGTTCGCGCGCGTCTTACGAGGCGATCCTGACGGCGGCGGCTCAGATTCTGGAGCGTCAGGGGGCGGCGGGTCTCAGCACCAACACGGTGGCCGAGCGGGCAGGGGTGAGCATCGGCACGCTCTATCAGTATTTCCCCGGCAAGGAGGCCATCACGGCGGAGCTGGTGCGCCGGATCAAGGCGCAGCTTCTGGCGGATCTGTCGCAGGCCTTGGAGGAGGCGCGCGGCCTCTCGATGCGCGAGGCGGCGGAAATCATGCTCGCCGCGTCGATCCGCCACCATGCCCGGGCGCCTGAGCTTTCGCGCGAGCTGGAGCGGATCGAGGAGCTGCTGCCGCTCGACCCCGAAACCGAGGCGGTGGCGGCGAATATTCATGCGGCGCTGGGCGCGCTGCTGGCGGGCTACGGCGTGGCGGAGCCGGCGGTCGCGGCGCGGGATCTGACCGCGCTCAGCAAGGGCATGGTGCATGCGGCGCTGTTCGCGGGCGAGACCGATCTGGCGCGGATCGAGGCGCGGCTGCTGCCGGCGGTTCTTGGGTATCTCGGGCTCGATCCCGGGGAGCGGTGCGCGCGGAGAGGGTGACGCCACACGGTGGGCAGATTGCCCACCCTACGATTGGGCGATGCCCCACGCGAGGAACGAGGCCGAAAGCCGGCGATGGCGCGGGTGGCACCGTAGGGTGGGCAATCTGCCCACCGCCCCTCAAGCCGGCGCTCAGTCGCCCAGCTTGGCATGCACCTCGTCGAGGTCGATCTCGCCGATCGGCATCTTGTTCGACGGGTCTTCGAAATCGTAGCGGAAGAGATCGAAATCGCGTTTGTAGATCTCGTAGATCAGATGCATCGACAGGTCGTCGAAATAGTCTTCGACCGGATGCGCGCGCTTGGGGCCGTGGCCCTCGGATTCATTGAAACGCGGGATCGCCGAGAGATCCACACTATGCGGGGTCTGGACATGATCCAGCACCGATTGCATCCCCTCGTTGAACCTCTCGGTCCAGAAGATGTTGTTGTAGCGCCCGCCATTGACGATGAAGGTCGAGACATGACCCGACATCGCAGACCAGTGGATATCGGGCTCCATCGGGCGGCGCCAGCGGATGGTGTCGCGCACGAAGAGCAGGAAGCGGCGGAAGCTGCGGATCTGGTCGAATTCCTGCTTGCCGTCCTCGCCGCCGACCTCGATGCCGTATTTCTGGATCAGCAGCGGCACAAGATTGCCGCGGTAGCGGTTGCCATTGCGCTGGATGCCGCAGATCTTGTCGAAAAAGCTCGACAACACGCGGGTATAGGGGTTGCGCACGCAGGTGAAGGCATAGGAGCTGCGGGTCTTGACGTTGGCCTTGATCGCGCTCTGGCTGTCCTCGCGGGCCCATTTGTGCAGGCCCCGCTCCGCGTCGTGAATGTCGCCGTCAAAGAACACGCCGTGATCGGAATAATACATGATCTGGCCGATGGTCGAGCAGGCACATTTCGGCACCACCCGATACACCATGCTCTCGCTTTCGGTCATCCACGTGCCGGGAAAACCCATCTGCCATAGCCTCCTGTTGCGCCCCTGTCTTGTCCCGGGCGCTTGCAAGTGCAAAAAAGCAGAACCAACCGGTTTCTTCAACGCCCGTTCACCGCTATCAACACAAACTGTCGGGCGAAAATGGGGCGTATCGTTTCCTGAATGGCAAAGATTGCCTTCATCCTTCTGTGTCACAAGGATCCTGACGCCGTCATCAAGCAGGCGCAGAGCCTGACCGCCGTGGGCGACTACATGTCGATCCATTTCGACGCGAGCGCCCCGCAGGCGGCCTATGACAAGATCCGCAAAGGCCTGGCTGACAATCCCAACGTGACCTTTCCCAAGCGCCGCCTGCGCTGCGGCTGGGGCGAGTGGAGCCTGGTGCAGGCGACGCTGAACGCGGTCGAGGCGGCGGTGGAGGCGTTTCCGCGCGCGACGCATTTCTACATGCTGTCGGGCGATTGCATGGCGATCAAATCGGCGGAATACGCGCATGAGTTCCTCGACCGGCGCGAGGTCGATTACATCGAGAGCTTCGATTATTTCAAATCCGACTGGATCAAGACCGGCTGGAAGGAAGAACGGCTGATCTACCGTCACTGGTTCAACGAGCGCACCCAGAAGAAACGCTTCTACGCGGCGTTCAACCTTCAGAAACGTCTCGGTCTCACCCGCAGGATCCCCGAGGATATCGAGGTGATGATCGGCTCGCAATGGTGGTGCCTGCGGCGGCGCACGGTCGAGTGGATCATGGATTTCTGCAAGCGGCGACCGGATGTGCTGCGCTTCTTCCGCACCACCTGGATTCCCGACGAGACCTTTTTCCAGACGCTGGTGCGGCATCTGGTGCCCGAGCACGAGATCGAAAGCCGCACGCTGACCTTCCTGATGTTCACCGATTACGGCATGCCGGTGGTCTTCTACAACGACCACTACGATCTGCTGCTGGGACAGGATTTCCTCTTCGCGCGGAAAATCAGCCCCGAGGCGCGTGAGCTGAAACGCCGTCTCGGCGTGCTCTACGCGTCTGAGGGCGTGCGGTTCCAGATTTCCAACGAGGGGCGGTCTCTGTTCAAGTTTCTCACCGGCAAGGGGCGGATCGGGCGGCGGTTCGCGCCGCGGTTCTGGGAGACTGAGAGCACGCTTGGGCGCGAGCGCGAACTGCTGATCGTGGTCTGCAAGAAATGGCATGTGGCGAAACGGCTGCTGGGCCGTATCCGTCAGCTAACGGATATCCCCTGCATCGACTATCTTTTCAACGAGGAAAGCTGTGCCCTGCCGGATCTCGGCGGGATCCAGTCGACCATGGGCAAGCGGCACCGGCACCGGCGCGCGCTGATGCGGATGCTGTTCGACTATTTCGAGAGCGACCGCCTGATCGTTTGCCTGGACCCGGCGAATCTCGACCTGCTGGAGGATTTCTGCGGCGACCGCGCCGTGACGCGGCTGCTGGAGATCGAATGCCAGTTCTCCGACGCCTACCTGGTCGGGCACGCGATGCGGGTCGGGCTGGCGGGCGATCGGACGCCGAAGGAAACGCTGTCGCGCTTGCTCCCGACGATCCGCAACGACATGGTGCATGAGAGCGACCGCATCCGGGATGCGAACTTCGACAACCATCTGCGGGTGCGGGAGACCGATCCGCCGGAGATCAATGCAATGGCGCTCGCCGCGTTCCTCGGGCTCGAGGAAGACAAGGCGCGGGCGATTGCCGAGACCGAACACCTGTTCGCCGACTGAGGATAGAATGGCCTATACATATGACAACGAGAACATCTTCGCGAAGATCCTGCGCGGAGAGATCCCCAACGACACGGTGCTGGAGACCGAGCACAGCCTCGCCTTCAACGATATCCGGCCGCAGGCGCCGTTGCATGTGCTGGTGATCCCCAAGGGGAAATACGTCAATTACGACGATTTCGCCAGCAACGCGTCGGACGCGGAGATCCTCGATTACACGCGGGCGATTTCGAAGGTCTGCGCGATGAAGGGCGTGGCGGCCGACGGGTTCCGGATGATCTCCAACGCCGGGCGCGACGGGGTGCAGGAAGTGCCGCATCTGCATGTGCATATCCTCGGCGGGCGCGACCTGGGCCGGATGCTCAACCCGGCCTGACCGCGCGGCGCGGCCTGCGGCCGCACGGGATATCTCGCCGCCGCCCCGGGGCGGCGGCTCGGCGCCTGTGTCGCGGTGACGCCTTTGACGGGGGCGTGCCGGTGGCGCTGTCCCGCCGGCCTCCAGCGGGGATATTTCGGGCCAATGGAAGAGCCGGGCGCGCTCAGGCGGCGGGGCGCGAGCGGGTGAGATCGAGGAAGACGTCCTCGAGATCGGCCTGTTCGGTGCGCACGTCGCGAATGCGGATGCCGGCGCCGTGCAGCAAGCCCAGCACATCCTCCGCGCTGGTCTGCGAGGCGCGGTAGCTGAGCGCGATGAGCCCGCCCTCGCGGCGCTCTGCGCTGATGCCCGGCGCCTCGGGCAGCGTTTCGGGCATGGTCTGCGGTTCGATCACCATGGTCTTGGCGTCGAGCTGGCCTAGCAGGTTGCGGGTGCTGTCGCGCGCCACCACCGCGCCCTGGTTGATGATGGCGATCTCGTCGCACATCTCTTCGGCCTCTTCGAGGTAATGGGTGGTGAGGATAATGGTCATGCCGCGCTCGCGGTTGAGCCTGCGGACATTCTCCCAGAGCATCTGGCGCAGTTCGATATCGACCCCGGCGGTGGGTTCGTCGAGCACCAGGATATGCGGGTGATGCACCAGCGCCTTGCCCAGAAGCAGCCGCCGGCGCATGCCGCCGCTCAGCGTGCGGGCATAGGCCTCGGCCTTGTCGGTGAGGCCGATCATCTCGAGAATCTCGTCGCTGCGGCGGTCGCGCCTGGGCACGCCGTAGAGCCCGGCCTGCACCTCCAGCGCCTCGCGCGGGGTGAAGAACGGGTCGAGGTTGAGCTCCTGCGGCATGACGCCGATGGCGGCGCGGGATTGGCGCGGGTTGCGGTCCTGGTCCCAGCCCGCGATCGACACCTTGCCGGCGCTCTTGATCACCAGCCCGGCGAGGATATTGATCAGCGTCGACTTGCCGGCGCCGTTGGGGCCCAGAAGGCCGAAGATCGAGCCGGTGGGCACGGTGAGGTCGATCCCCGCCAGTGCCTGTTTGCCGCCTGCATAGGTCTTGCGCAGCCCCTCGATGCGGATCGCGTCGCCTGTCATGCCGAGCCTTGCCCCTTTGCCATGTTTCGCTCATAACGCAGGTAGTGCATACGTGACCAAAAGGGAACCGCAGCGATGACCACCGAGGCCCCGGAGATCAAGATCGTCGACAGCTACCGCATCGCCTGCGACGGCGGCGAAGGCGCGCTGGGACACCCGAGGGTCTGGCTGCTGATCCCGCAGACCGAGGGGTTTGTCGAATGCCCCTATTGCGATGCGAAATACATCCATCGCGATTTCGAGGGCAAGGTCTGAGCCCGTTTCCGGGCCGGTCGGCGCGGGCCCGCCCCCAGTTTTCAGGGTGACATGCTCGCCATCTTCCTCAAGACGGTTCCGTTCTTCGCCCTGATCGGGCTTGGGTATGGTGCCGGGCGGACACGGTTCTTTTCCGAGGCGGCGACCGCGGCGCTGACGAAATTCGTGTTCTATTTCGCGCTCTCGGCCATGCTGTTCCGGTTTTCCGCGACGCTGTCGATCTCGGAGATCTTCGACGCGCGGCTGGCCTCGGGCTATCTCTGGGGCTCGCTGGCGGTTTATGCGGTCGGCAGCGCCGTGGCCTTTGCGCGCCGGCTCGACGTGCAGACCGCCGCCATCGAGGCGCAATGCGTCTGCACTGGCAATACCGGCTTTCTCGGCGTGCCGATGCTGGCGTTGCTCTTTGGCCCCGAGGCGGTGGCGCCGATCATCCTGATCCTCTCCATCGACCTGATCGTGTTCTCCTCGCTGCTGGTGATCCTGGTGACCGGGGCGCGCGAGGGGCGGATGTCGCTGCGCGTCTTCCGTACCGTCGGCGTGGGCCTGCTGAAGAATCCGATGATCGTTTCCATCGTCGCGGGGCTGCTGGTTTCGGCCTCGGAGCTGCCGCTGCCCGGGGTGGCGACCGAGTTCCTGACCATGCTCGGCAATGCCGCCACGCCCTGCGCGCTCTTTGCCATCGGCGCCTCGCTCGCGTCGAAATCCGCCGAGCGCATGGCGGTGGCGGGCTGGCTGAGCTTTGCCAAGCTGGTGCTGCACCCGCTCTTCGTGGCCGCCGGGCTTTATCTGTTCTTCCCGGTCACGCCGTTCCAGGCGGCGGTGGCGGTCTCGGCGGCGGCGCTGCCGGTGGCGGGCAATGTCTTCATGCTGGCGCAGCATTACGGGGTGGCGCCGCAGCGGGTGTCGGCGGCGATCCTGATCTCCACCGCCGCCAGCATCTTTACCGTCAGCACGGTGATCGCGCTGGTGAGCCCATGACCGCGCTTTACATCGACGCCGATGCCTGCCCGGTGAAGGGTGAGGCGGAGCGGGTGGCCACCCGCCACGGGGTGCGGATCTTTGTCGTGTCGAATGGCGGGCTGCGGCCCTCGCCAAACCCGCTGGTCGAGACGGTGATCGTGCCCGAGGGGCCGGATGTGGCCGATATGTGGATCGCCGAGCGCGCCGGCCCGGGCGATGTGGTTGTGACCGGGGATATCCCGCTGGCGGCGAAATGCGTGGCCACCGGCGCGCGGGTGCTGCGCCACAATGGCGAGCGCTTTACCGAGGCCAATATCGGCCAGCAACTGGCAATGCGCGATCTGATGGCGGATCTGCGCGCGGCCAATCCGCTGGGGCAGGGCGGCGGCGGCAAGGCCTTTACAAAGGCCGACCGGTCCCGTTTTTTGAACGCGCTCGAACGGGAAATGCGGCAGGCAAAGGGATAGGTCATGGCAATCGAGGCAGTGGTTTTCGACATCGGCAATGTGCTGATACGGTGGCAGCCGGAGCTCTATTTCGATGCACTGATGGGCGAGGAGCGCCGCCGCGCCATGTTTGCCGAGGTCGATCTGCACGCCATGAACGAGCGGGTCGATGCGGGCGAGGATTTCCGCACCATGGTCTACGACACCGCCGAGCGTCACCCGGAATGGCGCGACGAGATCCGCCACTGGCATGACAACTGGGTCAAGCTGGCGTCGCCGGCGATCGACGGCTCGGTGACGCTGCTGCGGGCGCTGCGCGCGCGCGGCGTGCCGGTGTTCTTCCTGAGCAATATCGGCGAGGGGCCACTGGAGCAGGGGCAGGAGATCTATCCGTTTCTCGGCGAATACGACCGTGCCTATATCTCGGGCGCGATGAAGGTGGTCAAACCCGATCCGCAGATCTACCAGATGGTCGAGGAGGATTGCGGGTTGGCGCCGGAAACCCTGCTCTTTGCCGATGACCGGGCGGAGAATATCGCGGCGGCGGAGGCGCGGGGCTGGCAGGTGCATCTCTTTGAAACCCCGCGGGGCTGGGGCGAGTGCCTGGTATCGCACGGGCTTCTGCCCGAGGGGGTCGCGGCATGAGCGCGCCCGATTTCATCCCGTTCGAGGCGCAGGCAAAGCTCGACTGGCTGGGGCTGACCCGCGCCTTCGAAGAGGGGCACCGGCTGCCCAAGGCCGAGATCGCCGACAGTTTTCTCTATCGTGGCGAGGACACGCTGCTGAACCGCGCCGCCTGGATCGACGGGCTGGGGCTCGCGGTGAAATCCGCCACGGTGTTTCCCGGCAACCCGGCGAAGGGGCTGGGCATGGTCAACGGTGGCGTGTCGCTTTACGGCGATGCCGACGGGCTCTTGGAGGCGGTGGTGGATTTCCATCTGATCACCAAGTGGAAGACCGCCGGCGACAGCCTGCTCGGCGCGCTGAAACTGGCGCGGCCCGACTCGCGCGAGATCCTGATCGTCGGCGCCGGTCATGTCGGCCATTCGCTGTTCGAGGCCTATAGCGCGGGCTTTCCGGGGGCACGGTTTTCGGTCTGGAACCGGACGATTGCGAAAGCCGAGGCGATGGCCGAAGAGCTGGGCATCGCGGTCGCCGAGGATCTTGAGGCGGCGGTGTCGCGGGCCGATATCGTGACCTGCGCCACCATGTCCACACAGCCGGTGATCCGGGGCGAGTGGCTGCAACCGGGCCAGCATCTCGACCTGATCGGCGCCTATCGCCCGGATATGCGCGAGGCCGACGATATCGCGCTGCAACGGGCGCGGGTCTTTGTCGACAGCTACGACACCACGCTCGATCATATCGGCGAGCTGAAGATACCGCTGGAGACCGGTGCCATTGCGCGCGGGGACGTGCTGGCGGATTACTACGCGCCCGAGCGGATGCGGCGCGAGAGCGAGGCCGAGATCACGCTCTTCAAGAATGGCGGCGGCGCGCATCTCGACCTGATGACCAGCCGCTACGTGCATTCGCGCTGGACGGAAGGCTGAGCCCCGGGGGCGGGGGGCACTCCACCCAAACCCGCCGGATCGCTTATGCCGGCGCCACGACCGGCGCGCGGTTTTCCTTCACCGGCAGGTGCACGATGGCGCTCAGTGCACCGACGCCCACGCCGATCCACCACACCAGCGTGTAATCGCCGTGGATGTCATACATCCGCCCGCCCAGCCAGACGCCGAGGAAGCCGCCGAGCTGGTGCGAAAAGAACACGATGCCGTAGAGCGTGCCCATGTAGCGCAGCCCGTAGATATGCGCGACCAGACCCGAGGTCAGCGGCACCGTGGCGAGCCACAGCGCGCCCATGACCACCGAGAAAATCAGCACCGAGGCCGGCGTGATCGGCAGCATGATGAACGCCCCCGCCGCGACGGTGCGCGCGACATAGATCCCCGCCAGCAGGTATTTCCGGGGCCAGTGCTTGCCCGCCCAGCCCGCCGCCAGCGTGCCGCCGATATTGGCCAGCCCGATCACCCCGATGGAGACCGCCCCCAGCGCCGAGGTGGAGGTGATGCCGATATCGTGCAGCACCCCGCCGGGCAGGATCGGCCCGCACATCTCGGTCACGAAGGCCGGAAAGTGCGCGGTGATGAAGGCGAGCTGATAGCCGCAGGAGAAAAAGCCGATAAAGATCAGCACGAAGGACGGGTCGCGCAGCGCCCGCAGCAGGATGCCGCCAAGGCTTTCCTCGAGCTCGGCGCGGCTTGCCGGTGGCGTCGGTGCGCGCATCAGAGGCAGCGTCAGGAGCGTGCCGAGGATCGCCGCGGCGAATATGAGAAAGACGCTCTGCCAGGGGAAGAGCCCCAGCAGCCATTCCGCCACCGGCGCGCCGACCACCTGCCCGGCGCTGCCCGCCGCCGTCGCGATGGCCAGCGACATCGAGCGGTTCTCGTCGCTGGCGGCGCGGCCCACGACGGCGAGGATCACGCCGAAGCCGGTGCCGGCGATGCCGAAGCCCACCAGTACCTCGTAAAGCTGGATCGCTCCGGGCGTGACCGCCGTGCTCGACAGCACCAGCCCCGCGGCATAGACGATCGCGCCGAAGATGATGGCTTTGCGGTCGCCGATCTTTTCCGCCATGGCGCCAAAGATCGGCTGGCCAATGCCCCAGGCGAGGTTCTGGATGGCGATGGCCAGCGAAAACTCCGTGCGCAGCCAGCCGAATTCCTCGGCGACGGGGATCTGGAACACGCCAAAGCTCGCGCGGATGGCGAAGGACACCAGGATGATAAAGCACCCCACCAGCAGGACCGGGGTAAAGAGGCTGGGTTGTTTTTCCATGGGTGTCTCCTGTTCCGCGTGCAAACTGCGGGGTCGGGCGCGCGGCGTCAATTTAAGAAATGTCACCGATACAATCGCGAAGGGGTGCGGTCGGACCCTCTACACAATCCCCCGCAGCCGCGCTATGCGGCGGGTATGACCACGCTGACTGACCTATATGACGAGCGCGTCGCCGAAGGGCTTCTCCTGCGCGATCCCGCACAGGAAGAGGCGCTGCCCGAGCTCGAACGCATCCGCGCCGCGCTGGCCCAGCCGGTGAAGAAGGGGCTGTTCCGCAAGGCGCCGGAGCCGCCCAAGGGGCTCTATCTCTGGGGCGGTGTCGGGCGCGGCAAGTCGATGCTGATGGATCTCTTTGTCGAGAGCCTCGCCGTACCGGTGCGCCGGGTGCATTTCCACGCCTTCATGCAGGAGATGCAGTCGGAGCTGCACCGGCTGCGCGGTGAGGGCGTCGAGGATCCGGTCAAGCCGATGGCCAAGGCGGTGAGCGATGCGGTGAAGGTGCTGGCCTTCGACGAGATGCAGATCACCGATATCGCCGACGCGATGCTGGTGGGGCGGCTCTTCGAGCAGCTTTTCCAGGCCGGCACGGTGGTGGTGACCACCTCCAACCGGGTGCCCGACGATCTCTATAAAAACGGGCTCAACCGGCAGCTCTTTCTGCCTTTCATCGCGCTCATCAAGGAGCGGCTGGTGGTGCGCGAGCTGGCCTCGGAGCGCGATCACCGGCAGGACCGGCTTCAGGGCGCGCGGGTCTATTTCACGCCCGTCGATGCCGAGGCGCGGGCCGAGATCAACCGCGTCTGGGGCGAGCTGACCCATGGCCGCGAAGAGGCGCTGGTGCTGCATGTGAAGGGCCGCAAGGTCGAGCTGCCGCGTTACTGGAACGGCGTCGCGCGGGCCTCGTTCTACGAGCTTTGCGGCCAGGCGCTTGGTCCGGCGGATTACCTCGCTATTGCCGATGCGCTGCGGCTGCTGGTGATCGAGAACGTGCCCCGCCTCGGGCGCAGCAATTTCAACGAAGCCAAGCGCTTCGTCACCCTGATCGACGCGCTTTACGAGGCCAAGGTCAAGCTGATCGCCAGCGCCGTGGACGAACCCGAGAGCCTCTATATCGAGGGGCCGGGCGCCTTCGAATTCGAGCGCACCGCCAGCCGCCTGCGCGAGATGCAGAGCGCGGACTGGGGGCATCACCCGCTGTAAGCCGGCGGTGTCGGGCAAAAAAGAAGGGTCCCGAAGGACCCTCAGGGTTGCTCGACGTTTGTTGTTGCCTGTTTACCTTATGCCGGTGCCCGAAACGCAAAGACCGGCACGAGTTTGCGCCGGTCTTTTTGCGGAATGAGCCATGATGTCGCGTGAGAGAGGGGCAGGCACGCCTGTGGCCGCGTGTGTCGTCCGATCCGGCGCCGTCATTGCGGCGCATGAGCTCTGACGAGCGGTTACCGTCCCCATATCCGTCCCCCTGGCCGGCGCGCCGGTGTCCGGTCGCGCACTGGTCTTTGAGGCAGATTAGGGCAAATCAGGCCGAACCGTCAACATTTAGTGAAGATCGCTAACACTATGTTTGGCTTTCCAAGCGTACCCAAGACCTTGCGGTCCGTTTTCGCCTAGCTTTCGGGCAAGATCAGCCGCTGACCGGGGCGCAAATCGTCCGGATGTGCCAGTTGCGACTGATTTGCGGCAAAGAGCGGGCCGGTCATGTTGACGTCGCCATAGACGGCTAGGGCGATGCTCGCGAGGCTGTCGCCTGGCTGAACAACATAGAGATCCGGGTCTGACGGCCCCTCGGGCGCCGCGGTCGGCATGAGGCCGAGATCGGTGAGCGAGCGGGTCACGATGGTTGCGAGCAGGCTGCCGGGTTTGCCTGGTGCCGCGCTTTGGCCGGTGGCGGCTTGCAGTCCGGCCAGCGCCTGCCATGTCATCCGACGCAGCGCGTCGGCGTCGTCTGCGGGCTGCGGCGCAGGGGCAGCCGCCGGTGCGGGCGGGGTCGGCGGGCGTGGCTCGGAGGCAGAGACGGGCGCCGGATCCGGTTCAGCGGGGAGCAGCGTGTCGAGCGGCGCCGGCTCGGCGCGGCTGACCGTGAACTCCGGCGGCTCGGGGACCGCGCTTTGGCGCATGCCGGGCTGAAAGGCGATCAACGCGATGGTGATCGCGAGAAAGCCCAAGGCGAGCAGAACCATCCGGATCATGCGCTGCCTCCCGTCCTGCCGCTCACGGCGCCGTCGCGGCGCTGAGGCCAAGCGCCGTCCAGCCTTGTACGCCGCCACGATAATAGCTCAGCTTCTCCGCCGGGTAGCCCGCGTCGCGCAGGCTGCGCAATGCCTCCGGCGCCTCCGGTGCGGCGGGGCCTGCCGCAAAGATCACCAGATCGAAGGCTGCGGAGAAATCGCCGCCCTGCACGCCGAGCGCTGCCAGGAGATCGCTGCGATAAGGGTTGTCGGCGGCGAGCGTCGCGGCGGGCACGTTCACCGCGCCGGGTAGGGTGGCCGAGGCGAAGCCCTCGGGCAACCGCGCGTCGATCAGCAGCCCGGTTCCGGCAGCGGCGCTGTGTTCTAGAAAGGCCAGCAGCTCCAGCTCGCCGATGGTGGCGATGCCCGGCGCGGCACGCATCGGTTGCACGCAGGCCGGTGGGCAGGCGTCGCCCTCGCGGGTGACGGTCAGCGTCTCGCCGTTGAGCGACACGGCAAAGCCCGCCATGTCGGGGGTGATGCGGCTTTGATCAGCCGAGGCGACACCGGCGGCGAGGCATGCGGCAAGCCCGGTCAGGCAAACACCCTGTAACATCTGCTCCCCCTCGTTACGCCAGACCACCGGGACAGACAGCGCCCCAACGCCGCAACATATAGATTTTCGTTGGGGAAAGCGTCAATATCCGGGGGTGCCTCTGGCACGGCAATTTCGCCGCAGCGTCAGGGGCTCAGCCGTTTTCGCGCAGGATGTTCCCGGCAAGGTAGAGCGATCCGCAGATCAGAACTCGCGCTGAGGGATCCGCGCCCGCGATCCGCGCCAGCGCCTCGGCCACCGTTTCGGCGGTATCGACCTGCATCCCGACTGAGGTGGCGATCCGCGCGGTCTCTTCGGCGGGCAGCGTGTTGGCCTCTCCGGGGATCGACACGGCGGTGAGGCCCTGCGCCTGCGTGGCGAGCGGGCGCAGATAGCCGCTGATGTCCTTGGTGTTGAGCATCCCGCAGATCAGATGCGTGGGCCGCTCGGGAAGGGTTGCCAGATGCCGCGCCAGCGCCTCGCCCGCCGCCGGGTTGTGGCCGCCATCGAGCCAGAGCTCGACCCCGGGCGCCGCCGCCGCCAGCGGCCCCTCGCGCAGGCGCTGCATCCGGGCGGGCCATTCGGCGCGGGTGACAGCCGCCTCATAGGCGGCCTCGCCGAGCCCCAGATGACGCAGCGCCGCCAGCGCGGCCCCGGCGTTCTCGATCTGATGCGCGCCGGGCAGGGTCGGCAGCGGCAGGTCGAGCAGCCCGTGCTCGTCCTGAAACACCAGCCGCCCGCGCTCTTCCCAGACATGCCAGTGCTGGCCATGGGCGATGAGCGGCGCGCCGAGCTTTGCCGCCTGCGCCTCGATCACCTCCATGACCTCTTCGGGCTGCGGGCCGACCACGCAGGGCACACCGTGCTTGAGGATCCCGGCCTTTTCGCCTGCGATGGCCGCCAGCGTCTCGCCGAGGAATTGCTGGTGATCGAGCGAGATCGGCGTGATCACCGTCAGCGCCGGTTTTTCGAACACATTGGTGGCGTCGAGCCGCCCGCCGAGCCCGGTCTCCATCAGCGTCACATCCGCCGGGGTCCGGGCAAAGGCGAGGAAGGCGGCGCAGGTGGTGATCTCGAAATAGGTGATGCTGTCGCCGCCATTGGCCTCCCAGCATTCATCGAGAACCTCTGTCAGCGCCTCTTCGGAGATCAGCCTGCCCGCCAGCCGGATGCGCTCGTGAAAGCGCGCCAGATGCGGCGAGGTATAGGCATGCACGGTCTTGCCCGCGCCCTCATAACCGGCGCGGATCATCGCCAGCGTCGAGCCCTTGCCATTGGTGCCCGCCGCATGGATCACCGGCGGCAGGTCGCGCTCGGGATGGCCGAGCGCGTCGAGCAGCCGCCAGACGCGGTCCAGCGTCAGGTCGATGATCTTGGGGTGAAGCGACAGCATCCGTTGCAGGATGACATCCGAGCCCTGCGCGCTCATTCCGGGGCAGAGGCCTCTTCGGCGGGCGCCGGCAGGTCGCCCGCCACGGCGGGGGGCATCCCGGTCAGCATCCGGACAATGGTGACAAGCTCTTCGCGCATCTTGCGGCGGTCGGTCACCCGGTCGAGCATGCCGTGCTCGAGCAGGTATTCGGCGCGCTGGAAGCCCTCGGGCAGCTTTTCACGGATCGTCTGTTCGATGACGCGCGGGCCGGCAAAGCAGATCAGCGCGTTGGGCTCGGCGATCTGCACGTCGCCCAGCATCGCGTAGGAGGCGGTCACCCCGCCGGTGGTCGGATGGGTCAGCACGACGATATAGGGCAGGCCGGCCTCGCGCAGCATCTGCACGGCGACGGTGGTGCGCGGCATCTGCATCAGCGACAGGATGCCTTCCTGCATGCGCGCGCCGCCGGCGGCGGAGAACAGGATCAGCGGGCGTTTGAGCTTTTTCGCCTCTTCCGCCGCCTTGATGATCGCGTTGCCCACATACATCCCCATGGAGCCGCCCATGAAGGAGAAATCCTGCGCCGCGCAGACCACCGGGGTACGGCCGATCTCGCCGGTGGCGACGAGCATTGCCTCTTTCTCGCCGGTGGATTTCTGCGCCGCGCGCATGCGGTCGGGATATTTCTTCTGATCGCGGAAATGCAGCGGGTCGGCCAGCGGCTCGGGCACCTTGATCTCGGAGAACACGCCGCCGTCGAACAGCGACTCGAACCGCACGCGCGGGGTGATCGGCATGTGATGGTTGCAATTGGTGCAGACGCCGAGATTGTCCGTCACCTCGCGGTGGAACAGCATCGTCCCGCAGCTGTCGCATTTCATCCAGAGATTCTCGGGCATCTCGCGGCGCGAGAAGATCGAGTTGATCCGGGGGCGGACGTAGTTGGTGATCCAGTTCATGGCTTGCGCCCTTCGCGGCTCCGTGTTTGCGCGTGACTTATGCGCGGTTGCGGCGAAATGCAATCACAGGCTCAGACCCGCAGCGCGATCCGTACCGTCAGCCAGCTGAGAAAGATCGCCGCCAGGTCGAGCGGCAGGATCGCCAGCACCGCCGCCTCGTCGCCGGCGCCGAAGGGCAACAGGTAAAGCGCCAGCCCGGACATGGCGCCCTGCGGCGAGACCAGGGCGATGGCCGAGATATTATTGACCAGATGCAGCGCGATGGCCGGCCCCAGCGTGCCAGCCCGGGCGGTGAGGTCGGCGGCGGCGATGCCGAAGCCGAAGGCCCAGAGCGCCACCAACCCGGCATTGCCGCCATAGGTGCCCGGCGCCCAGTGTCCCAGCGCAAAGAGCGCCGAGGGCGCGATCAGCCAGACGCCCGGATGCGGCAGCCGCGCGGCGAGCTGCGATTGCAGATAGCCGCGAAACAGCAGCTCTTCGCTGCCGGTCTGGATCAGAAGCGCGACGAGGGTCAGCGGCAGCAGCGCCAGCCACCGGCCCAGTGGCATTGCCGGGATCAGCCCGCCCGCCAGCGGCCAGGGCGGCAGCAGCGCCACGGCGATATAGAGCAGTGCCACCGCGATGCCGCTGCGCAGGAACTGCCGCAGCGCCAGCGGCAGCGGGCCGATCAAGCTCACCGTCGCGCGACGGTGTACCAGATGTGTGGCGACGACGGCGCCCACCCCCATGGTGCCGACGCTCAGCAGCAGCGCCAGCAGCCCGGCGGGGGTTTCGCCCTCGCGCATCTGCTCGATCAGCGCCCAGTAGCCTTCGCGCGGGAGTGCCATGGCGGCCAGCGCGAGCAGCCCCTGCTGCAAGCCGAACATCACCAGCAACACCAGCCCGAGACCCAGCGCCAGCCGCCAGAGCTCGGTGCGTCTGGCGGGCCGGGTCAGGAGGGTGAAGGCGCGATAAGACATGAGGCGGTCCCGGCGGCGGTTGCGTGGCAGACGCCTTTCGGACTTAGGCCGGGACGCGCCGCGCCGCAAGCCGGGCCGCTTTGGCAATCCATTCTTGTTTCACCCCAGAGGCTTCGCTATCCCGGGTCTGTATTTGAGAAAATTCGAGGGCAGGGGCGGATGAAGCGGGGAACAGGGCTGGCCGGACTGATCGCGTTGGTGTCTCTGGCCGGCTGTGTGCAAGCCCCCTCCGGTGCCGACACGCCGGACGAGGCCGGCGAGCCGGCGACCGGCGGCTTTTTCGCCACGCTGTTTCCCACCGGCGCCGCTGCCGCGCCAGAGCGGCCCACGCCACTGGCGCAGACCGAGATGGCGCGCGGCGAGGTGGTGGTTGCCGGCCCCGAGGGCTATTGCGTCGATCCGGTGACGCTTGGCAACCGCCCCGGGCGCGGCTTTGCGGTGATCGCCTCGTGTCACATCCTCTCGGGCGGCAAGACCGGCAATTTCGTCGAACCGATGATGATGACCGTGACCGTCGGGCCGCGTCAGCAGACGGTGGTTCCGCCGGCGCCGTCGGTCCTCGCGGTGCAGGCGGGGCAGGAACTGGTCGGCGGCGAGGTCCGCGACGGGCTCGTCATGGCGCAGCTTGGCGGTGGCGGTACCGATGTGCTGGACGATGGCGATCCGCGCTACTGGCGCGGGGCCTTCGTGCAGAACGGGCATCTGATCGGGCTGGCGCTCTATGCGCCGCAGGGCAGCTTCCTCGCGGGCCCGGATGGTGCCGGCATGCTGCGCGCCGTGCAGCAACGCATCGTCTCGCTCAGCCCGGCTGCGGCGGAGGACGAAGAGGCGCCGGTCGAGCCCTGATCTGCGGCGTCATGCTGTCAGCCCGAGGCCAAAAGGGATTTGACCGTTTATTCGCCATGAAGGATTTGCGATAACGGTGCAAAGCGTCGTTTCGGGCAGAGCGGCGCGGGTAAAAGGACAACGGGCGTAACGAATGGCAGGCATCGGCGAGGGATGGATGAGCCGCGCGCTTTCCGCGGCTGTGCTGCGGCGCTGGAGCGCCGCGGCGGAGCAGGCCGACACCACCGATCTGCGTATTCTGCGCCGCCAGCGCACCGCCGCGCGCAGGCTCAGGCGCCGTCTCGACAAATTGCTGCATGTGGCCGATGCGCGGCTGTCGCTGCCACTTGTCGGAAACCAGACCTTTCCGCGCCCGCAGGGCGTGGACTGGTCGTGGCGGCCCGAACTCTGGTGCGGCCCGCTGCCGGTTCCCGGGCTGGCGGCGGTGCCCTCGAAGGCCACGCTCGGTGACGAGGTCACCCTGTTCCACGATTGCGCGCAGTCGGAGATTACTCTGCGCCAGCTGCGCAACCTGCGCGAGGCCGATCTCGCCGCCTACGGGCTGCGGCTCGACGTGTTCCGCTTCGACGGCTCCTACCTGTCGCTGGCCATCGACCTGCCCGAGGCGGCGAGCGACGGTCTCCTGCGCAAGCATCTGCTACGGATCGAGACCATCGTCGAGATGGAGAAGCCCCTGGAGATCTTTGCGCGGCTCAATATCAAGCACGGGCCGAACACCGAGCAGATCGTGCGCGAGCTGCCGGTGACCGAGGACGAGATCCGGGTCGAGTTCGATCTGGCCTATACGCGGCTCAACGAAAAGCGGGTCGAGCGCATGTGGCTCGACCTGATCTTCGAGGGGCCGGAAATGAACCAGGTGATCCTGCGGGATCTGACCTTCAGCCGCCGCCATCGGGCCGAGCTGTAACGGAGGGATGCCATGAGCGCCTATTCGCTGACCAAGACGCGGTTCCGACAGGGGCTCTGGGAAGGGCTGCTGGTGGCCGAGGACAGGGCTGCGCCGCCGCCCGAGATCACCGTTACGCTGAATGACGGCCCGGTGCGCGGCGTGAGCGTGGTGCAGACCGACGAAGAGGGGCGCTGGGCGGTCGAGGTGCCGGTGCCGGTCGAGGCGCTGGGCGACGGCGTGCAGACCTTTCTCATTCTCGATGCCGCAACCGACGAAAAGCTCGACAGCTTCACGCTGATCGCAGGCGCGGCGGTGGATGACGATATCCGTGCCGAGATGGTGCTGCTACGCGCCGAGCTTGACATGCTCAAGCGTGCCTTCCGCCGCCACTGCCTCGAAACCATGTGAGAGCGATGTTCCGTTCCCGGGGCCGATAGCGGGTATGCGGCGCGCGGTGATTGCGCTCCCAGTTGGCGCGGTTCAAGGTGGCGCGGTTGCAACCCGGAGTTTCCATGACCCCTCTGCGCGGCATTGCGCTGAAAATCGTGTCGGTCGTTCTCTTCGTGATCATGTCGGCGCTGATCAAGGCGGCCTCGGAGATACCGACCGGGGAGGCGGTGTTCTTCCGCTCGTTCTTTGCGCTGCCGGTGATCCTGGTCTGGCTGCTGTGGCGCGGCGATCTGTCGGCGGGACTGCGCGTGCAGCGCCCGTCGCTGCATTTCCTGCGCGGCATCGTCGGCGTGTCGGCCATGGGGCTGAACTTTGCGGCGCTGGGATATCTGCCGCTGCCCGAGGTTACAGCCCTCGGCTATGCGGCGCCGCTGCTGACGGTGGTCTTTGCGGCGTTCCTGCTGGGCGAAAAGGTGCGGCTCTTTCGCCTCTCCGCCGTCGGTACTGGGATTTTCGGCGTCGGGCTGGTGATGTGGCCGCTGCTTACCGTGTCCGAGGTCAGCGACATGGTGCTGCTGGGCATTCTCTGCGTCATGGGCTCTGCGGTGCTGCGGGCGCTGGTACAGATCCATATCCGTCGCATGGTGCAGAGCGAGCAGACCTCCGCCATCGTGTTCTATTTCTCGCTGACCTCGACGGTTCTGTCGCTGCTGACGCTGCCCTTCGGCTGGGTGATGCCCGACATGCGCGAGGCGGCTTTGCTGGTGGGCGCCGGACTCATCGGGGGCGTGGCGCAGATCTGCCTCACCTCCGCCTATCGCGGGGCCGAGGCGGCGCTGCTGGCGCCGTTCGACTACGCCTCGATCCTGTTTGCCATCCTGATCGGCTACCTGGTCTTTGCCGAGGTGCCGACGCCGCTGATGCTGCTCGGGTCGGCTGTGGTGATCGCCTCCGGCGTGGCGATCATCCTGCGCGAGCGCTATCTGGGGCTGAAACGCAACAAGGCCCGCCCGACGATGACCCCGCAGGGCTGAGCCATCGGGGTCAGGCGCTGATGCTTTCGGCTGCCGCCGCGGCGAGTTCGAGCCCGTCCGCGTAGAGGATATGCGGCGCATCAAAGCGCAGTTCGACAAGATCCACCTCGCGCGTGCCGATCTCCCGGATGAATTCGCCATCGGCCAGACGCTCTGCCGGGACCAGTGCGCAGCTTGCGCCGAACAGGGCTTTTGCCCGCCAGTCGCGCACCAGGATCTCCTGCTGCGCGGGCAGGATCGCGTCGCTGCCGGGGCGGGAATTGCCGAGCGTACCGGCGCGAATCGCGACAAGCTTGGTTCGGATCCGGGAGCGATGCAGCGCGCGCAGGATCGCGGTGCCACTGTCGCGTGTGATCACACGGTCGCCGGGAGAAAGAAATTCCACCGGGATCGCACCGTCGAGCGTCAGCACCACGGTGCCGGCGACAAGCGCGTTGAGGGGATGCGACGACTCGATATGGCGCGCGGTGGCGCTGCCCTGGGTATCGCCGCGCCGGACCGTTTTCGGTTCCATAGGCGCATTCCTGCTGTGTTCTGCCTCTTTATTGTTGGGCAGAGTACGGCAAGATTCCGTGAATGTCGCGCGTTTTCTGGGAGCTATTTTCCCCTCGCCTTGGCTGCGGCGCTTTGCTAGGACTTCGCGGCAATAAGCGGGTGTGGCGAAATTGGTAGACGCACCAGATTTAGGTTCTGGCGCCGCAAGGCGTGGGGGTTCAAGTCCCTCCACCCGCACCATGTTTGTCCGACATTGTTTCCCTGGCACCCTGCCGTCGGGACCATCCGCTTCCCCTGCCGGTGCATCTTGACATTCGAGCGCGTCCTCGCGGCTCAATTCCAATTCGCCGCTTCGCCTTCGGCCCTCCGGTGCATTGGGGCGTCTCACAAGGCGCTGGCCTCTTTGCCGGTGGCCATCGCAGTGACACGCGGGCTCCGTCGCGCTGCCTGCGACAATCTGACCGGCAGCCTGTCATGAAAAGTGAACATTAAGGTCCGGGTAACCATAATTTCGCCCAGATCATGAACAAAAAAGGACGGGTCGCGGGTGTGTCCCGTGGTTGGTCTGATCGTGTCGGGGAAAGGGCGCGGCCGGGGCAGCGAGACAGGAATCGCCGTTCAGTTTTAATTAGGGTCGGAGGGCTTAAAATGCCGATGCGATTGGTCAGAATGTCCGCGGCTGCCGTTCTCGTGGGGGCGGTTGCGACCGCCGTGGCGCCGCACGCAACGAACTATATCTCGACATCCGCAGTGGTAAACGCCCCGCTGGTGCCGATCTCGTCCCCGTTCGAGGGGATCGTCGAAACGCCGAGCCCGGGTCCGGCGCGTTTTATCCGCGCGGGTGAACTCGCCTTTGAACTGCGCAAGATGAGCAAGGAAAGCGCCGGCTTGCGCTCGCTCAAGAGCGAGCTGTCCTCCCTGTCGGGGGAAATCGAAGGTCTTGAAATGCAACGCGAGCGGCTGGAGCAGCTGAAGCAGGAGCTGCTCGAACGCCGCGATCAGCAGATCGCCGCGCGCAGCGCCTGGTACGAGACCCGGCTGCTCGAAGCGCGCGCCGAGCTCGATCGTGCAGAGGGCGCGCTGCACCGGGTCATCGCGTCGAGCGACCGTGCCGAGCGGCTCGCCGCGCGCGACCGGCTGTCGGAGAGCGATCTGATCGAGGCGCAGGGCGAACTCGCCGAGGCAAAGGCCGTTGTGGCGGGCCGCGAGGCGACGCTGAAGCGGCTCGAGGTCGAGCGCGACTTTCTCGCCGAGGGCGATGTGATCGACACCTCGACCAACGATATCGACGCCATCGCCTACCGGCTCGACGAGATCGCCGTGCGCGATGCCGAGCTCGCCACCCAGCTCATGGGCCGCAGCACCCGCCGCGAAGCGCTGCTGCACGAGATTTCCGGCATGCAGATCGAGCAGACGAAGAACGAGGAGTTCCGGCCCACATCCGCCACCGACGGCATCGTCTGGGAATCCTCGCCGCGCGCCGGCGCCAATGTGACGACCGGCGAGCAGGTGCTGAAGATCCTCGACTGCACCCGCCGCTTCCTGGAATTCGAACTGCCTGAGCGGCATTTCGAAAAGATCGTCCCGGGCACCGAGGTGAGTGTGCGTCTGAAAGGTGCGGAGAAGCCCTTTACCGGAAAGATCTTTGCGGCCTATGGCGGCGGCTCGCGACCGAACCGAAATATGCAGGCGGCCCAGCCGCGGATCACCACGCCGAACGGCCTGCGGGTCATCGTCACCATTCCGAAGCCGGATCTGGAGGACGAAAACGTGGCGCGGGCGTTCTGCGATGTGGGGCGCTCTGCCGAGGTGCGCATGAACATCCCCTCGGGCTCTGTCGCCTCGGAGTGGATGGAGCGCGCACGCGAGGTGGCCCGCGCCGTCTTCGGACGTGACGGACAGGAGACCGACACCGCCCTGGATGAGGATCTCGCCGCCAACGAAGACGACATGACCCCGCGCTCCCGGACGAACTGACATGCCTGAATATCTCGTTCCCTTGGCGGTGGTGATGCTCGCGCTGCTTGTGGTGCCGCGCAAGGCGCTGAACGGGTCGAGCATGCGCCCCTCGCACGCCGTCGCGCTGCTGGTGGCGCTTGGCGCGATCACGCTGCGCTATCTTTACTGGCGGGTGACCGAGACGCTGCCCGGCCCCGAGAGCAGCACCGGCGAGACGGTGTTTGCCTGGACGCTCTTCGTGATCGAGATGATGGTGCTCTTCGACACCACGATCCTGTTCTCGACGCTGGTCCGGCGGCGCGACAACTCGCCCGCCGCCGATGAGGGCGAGGCGCGGCTGCGCGCCAGCGATCCCGCCGAGCTTCCCACGGTCGACGTGTTCATCGCGACCTACAACGAGGGGCTCGACGTTCTCGAAAAGACCATCATCGGCGCGCTCGCCATCGACTGGCCCGCCGACAAGCTGCGGGTCTGTGTGCTGGACGACGGCAAACGCGACTGGCTGCGCGAGTTCTGCGAGCGCAAGGGCGCCGATTACTTTACGCGCCCGGACAACGCCCATGCCAAGGCCGGCAATATCAACGCCGCCATCGCCCGCACCGACGGCGAATTCTTCATGGTGCTCGACGCGGATTTCATCCCGCAGCGGCATTTCCTCTACCGTGCCATCGGTCTCTTCGAAGACCCCAAGGTCGGCATCGTGCAGGCGCCGCATTGCTTTTACAATTCCGATCCGATGCAGTCGAATCTCGACATGCGCCACCGCATGCCCGACGACCAGCGGCTGTTCTTCGGCTCGATCATGCCCGGGCGCGACGGCTGGGATACCGCCTTCTGCTGCGGCTCGAACTCGATCACGAGGCGCACCGCCATCGAGGCGGTCGGCGGCGGCCTGCCCACCGGATCGATCACCGAGGATATGCTGCTGACCATGGTGATGCTGCGCAAAGGCTATGTCACCCGCTATCTCAACGAGCGGCTGGCCATCGGGCTGGCGCCGGAATCGCTGAGCGCGATGTATGTGCAGCGCGCGCGCTGGGCCCGCGGCGCAATCCAGATCCTGTTCCTGCGCGAAGGGCCGTTCGGGCCGGGGCTGAAGCTCTATCAGCGGCTGATGTTCCTGCCGCTGCACTGGATGATCCAGCCGCTCATGGTGATCGCCACGCTGACGGTGCCGGCGATCTGTCTTTGGACGGGCTGGGCGCCGCTGCCGGCCACCCGCGTGGTCGAGCTGGTGGAGTTCCAGATCCCGGTTCTCCTGGCGACGCTGGGCACGCTGCGCCTGATTGCGCCGAACGCGTTCTTCCCGCTTGCCGCGACCGTACACGCCGCGATCCAGGCGCCGCGCATCCTGCCCACGGTGGTGACGACGCTGATCCGCCCGCATGGCCATGCCTTCAAGGTCACGCCCAAGGGCCGCGACGCCGGTGGGCGTGCTGTCGATCACATCATGATCATGCTGCCGGCGGTGCTGATCTTCCTGACCGCACTGGGCTTTGCCACCAATGCGAGCTTCAATTCGCGCATCATCACGTCGTTCGAGCAGTTGCCCATCCTGGCGTTCTGGGCCTGTGCCAGCGTTCTGGTCCTGCTCTGCGTGCAGGTTGTCGCCGTCTCGCCCGAGGCGCCCAACCGCGACGAGCGGTTCCGGTTGCTGCAAAAATGCCGGATCGGCGCCCGTCCGGGCAAGCTGGTGCCGGCGCGGATCGACTGGCTTTCGCTGTCGGACGCACGCATCAAGGCGCTCGATATGGACGAGATCGGCTTCAACAAGCGTTGGCTTCGGCTGGAGATTCCCGGCGTCGGGCCGGTGGCGGCGCGCATCACCGGTCAGCGCGGCGACCGGCTCTGGGTGTCCTTCGATCTCGGTGAAGGCGCGCGCCGGGATGCGCTGGTCGCCCTGCTCTTTACCAGCGGGTACGAGAACAGCCCGCCGACGAAAAGCGCGTTCAAGGTCAGCCTCTCGATGCTGGGGCGGATCCTGACCAAGGGCGGCGGTGCGCTGCGCGGAGGCGAGACCGGCAAGGCTGGCACGCCACCGCCGGCCTGGCTGCAAGCGGCCGGCGAGTAGAGCCGGCCCGACCGCCCCGGCGGGCGGTTGCCGGGCGAGGGCGAAGGCGGTTGGACTTCGCCGCCGATCCGGCCCATGCTGCCGGCGCCCCGCCCTGTCGAAGACGCATCGCCCCGATCCATGTTCCTCGAAATCCTCGCGCTTCTCGCCCTGATCTCCCTCAACGGTCTGCTCGCCATGTCCGAGCTGGCGGTCGTCTCGTCGAATCCGGGGCGGCTGCGGGCGCAGGCAGAGCAGGGTCTGCCCGGCGCCGGTGCCGCGCTGCGGCTGACCGAGGCGCCGGGCACGTTCCTCTCGACGGTGCAGATCGGCATCACGCTGGTGGGTGTGGTGGCCGGCGCGGTCTCGGGCGCGACGCTGGGCGGGCGCTTGGCAGAGCGGCTGCCGGCGCTGGGCGTGCCGCCCGAGATGGCACAGGAGCTGGGCGTCGGGCTGGTGGTGGTGGCGATCACCTACCTGTCGCTGGTGGTGGGCGAGCTGGTGCCGAAGCAGATTGCGCTGGCCGCGCCCGAGGTTGTGGCGCGGCGTGTGGCGCCGGCGATGCTGGTGCTGTCGCGCGTCGCGGCCCCGCTGGTCTGGCTGCTCGACCGCTCGGGCCGGGTGCTGCTGAAACTGCTGGGCCAGTCCGGCGAGCGCGACACCGGTGTCAGCGACGAGGACATTCACCTGTTGATCACCGAGGCCGCCGATGCCGGCGTGATCGAGCAGCAGGAGACCGAACTGATCGGCGGGGTCATGCGGCTGGCCGACCGCCGCGCGCGCGGTCTGATGACGCCGCGCCACGAGGTGGCCATTGCCGAGGCCGGCGAGTCGGTGGCGGTGCTGCGCGAGCGGTTTCGCGATTCGGGCCATTCCCGGCTGCCGTTCCGCGATGGCGGCGCCGATGACATCGTCGGCGTGCTGCACAGCCGCGATCTGCTCACCGTGCCCGATGACGGGGTGGATGCGCGCACGCTGCTGCGCCCGGCGATCGTGATTCAGGATGCGCTGCCGGCGCTGGAGGCGGTCGAGCAGCTCCGCGCGTCGCCCGGCCACATGCTGCTGGTCTATGACGAATACGGCCATTTCGACGGCATCATCACCCCGATGGACATTCTCGGCGCGATTGCCGGCGGGTTCGACGAGCCCGACCCGGACGAGCCCGAGCTGGTGACGCGGGAGGACGGGTCTTTCCTTGTCGCGGGCGGCATGCCGGTGGACGAATTCACCGCCCGTACCGGCATGCCCGCCGAGCCGGCGCCGGACTACCAGACCGTAGCCGGGCTGGTGCTCGACCGGGTGCCCGGCCTGCCGGCGACGGGCCAGACCGTGCGCATCGGCGACTGGCTGTTCGAGGTCGTCGATATGGACGGCAACCGGATCGACCGGCTGCTGGTGCGGGCCGAGCCGCTGCCTCCGGCGGATCCGGGCGAGACCGGCGACAGTTCGCTTAATAGTTGATCTGCATCATATTCGCGGCATGCCCCCGGGCTATGCTGCGCTGCAAAAAGCTCTCCGGAAGCATTGCACGCGACAGGCGTGCTGATACCCCTTCCGGTAGCAAACCTCCGAGAGACTCATGGGCCCGGAGCCGCCTTGCACGGGTGGCCCGCCCGAACCGCAAGAGCCGTTCCAGCAGCGGCGGAACAGGGTGAGACGATGACAGGCGATGCGAAGGATCTTCACGCGGCAACCGTGTCCGAGGCGCTGGCGGCGCTTGAGGCCGATGCCGGCGGGCTGACGCCGGAGGAGGCGGCGGCGCGGCGCGAGACGCATGGCGCCAACCGCCTGCCCGAGCCGCCGCAGCCCGGCCTGCTTTGGCGCTTTCTACAGCAGTTCAACAATGTGCTGATCTATGTGCTGATCGGCGCGGCGGTGGTGACCGGTCTGCTCCAGCACTGGGTGGATACCAGCGTGATCGTCGCCGTGGTGGTGGTCAACGCGGTGATCGGTTTCATCCAGGAGGGCCGCGCCGAGCAGGCCATGGGCGCGATCCGGGGCATGCTGGCACCGCACAGCGCAGCGTTGCGCGGCGGTCAGCGGGTGAGCCTCGACGCCGCCGATCTGGTGCCCGGCGATATCGTGCTGCTGGAGGCGGGTGACCGCGTGCCCGCCGATCTGCGGCTGTTGCAGGCGCGCGGGCTCAAGGCCGAGGAGGCGGTGCTCACGGGCGAATCCGTGCCGGTGGACAAGGGCACCGAGCCCGTCGCCGCCGATGCCGCGCTGGGCGACCGCGCCTCGATGCTCTACAGCGGCACGCTGATCGCGGCGGGCACCGGGCGCGGCGTGGTGACCGCCACCGGCGCGCAGACCGAGATCGGCCATATCAGCGGCATGCTGGCGGGGGTCGAGACCCTGACCACGCCGCTGGTGCATCAGATGGATATCTTTGCGCGCTGGCTGACGGTGTTTATCCTGATCGTCGCCGCCAGCGTGCTCGCCTATGGCTACTATGTCTGGCATCTGGAGTTCGGCGGGCTGTTCATGGCGGTGGTCGGCCTCTCGGTGGCGGCGATCCCCGAGGGCCTCCCCGCCGTGCTGACCATCACGCTTGCGGTCGGTGTGCGCGCCATGGCCAACCGCAATGCCATCGTCCGCCGCCTGCCGGCCATCGAGACGCTGGGCGCGGTCTCGGTGATCTGCTCGGACAAGACCGGCACGCTGACGCGCAACGAGATGGCGGTGTCCTCTCTGGCGGCGGCGGAACACGTCTATGCGGTCGACAGCGACGGCTACGCGCCGCAGGGTGCGGTGCGCTGGCGCGATGCCGATGCGCACCCCGCCGAGCATGCGGTGCTGGGCGAATTCGCGCTTGCGGCGGGGCTCTGCAACGACGCGGTACTGCATGAGGGCGAGCAGGGCTGGCGGGTCGAGGGCGACCCGATGGAGGGCGCGCTGGTGGCGCTGGCGGGCAAGATCTCCGGGCAGGGGGCGGACCCGTTCCCCGACTGGGAGCGGCTCGACGCGATCCCCTTCGATGCGGCGCATCGCTATATGGCGGTGCTGCACCGCGACCCCGATGGCCGCCGCCGCATCCATGCCAAGGGCGCGCCCGAGGCGGTGCTGCGGCTCTGCGCCGATCAGCGCATGCCCGGCGGCGGCACAGTGCCGCTCGATCCCGGGCACTGGCACGAGACGGTGGAGAGGCTGGCGTCCGAGGGGCAGCGGGTGATTGCCGTCGCAGTGGGCGAGATCGGCGAGGGCGAGGCCGGATTCGGGATGGAGGCGCTCAAGGGCAAGCTGACGCTGATCGGGCTGGTCGGTCTGGTCGATCCGCCGCGCGACGAGGCGGTCGCGGCGGTGGCCGAGTGCCAGGCGGCGGGGATCGCGGTCAAGATGATCACCGGCGACCACGCCGCCACCGCCCGCGCCATCGGCGCCCAGATCGGGCTGAAGAACCATGACCGCGTGCTGACCGGTGCCGAGATCGAGCTGCTGGACGACAC
Organism: Salipiger abyssi; assembly: GCF_001975705.1. Taxonomy (NCBI): domain Bacteria; kingdom Pseudomonadati; phylum Pseudomonadota; class Alphaproteobacteria; order Rhodobacterales; family Roseobacteraceae; genus Salipiger; species Salipiger abyssi. The sequence goes on along the minus strand of NZ_CP015093.1, from coordinate 1,385,216 downwards.
CGAACTGGCCGACGCGGCGCTCGCCACCGATATCTTTGCCCGCACCTCGCCGGCGCATAAGCTGCGGCTGGTGGCGGCGCTGCAATCGCGCGGTCTCACCGTGGCGATGACCGGCGACGGGGTGAACGACGCGCCGGCGCTGAAACGTGCCGATGCCGGCATCGCCATGGGCCGCAAGGGCAGCGAGGCCGCCAAGGAGGCCGCCGAGCTGGTGCTGGCGGACGACAATTTCGCCACCATCGCGGCGGCGGTGCGCGAGGGGCGCACGGTCTATGACAACATCAAGAAGGTGATCAGCTGGAACCTGCCCACCAGCGCCGGCGAGGCGATGACCATCATCGTGGCGCTGTTCCTCGGCATGACCCTGCCGATCACCGCGGTGCAGATCCTCTGGGTGAATCTCATCACCGCCGTCACGCTCGGCCTCGCGCTGGCTTTCGAGCCGTCGGAGAGCGGCACCATGCGCCGGCCGCCCCGGCCGCGCGGCGAGTCGCTGCTCACCGGCGGGCTGGTCTGGCATGTGGTGCTGGTCTCGCTGCTCTTTGTCGTCGCGGTGTTCGGCATCTATGCCTATGCCATCGACGAGGGGCACCCGCCGGAACTGGCGCAGACCATGGCGATGAACATGCTGGTGGCGCTGGAGATCTTCCACCTGTTCTTCATCCGCAACATCTATGGCACCTCGCTGACCTTCGCGGCGGTGCGCGGCACGCCGGTGGTCTGGCTCTGCGTGATCACGGTGACCGCCGCGCAGTTCGCCGTCACCTACCTGCCGCCGCTTCAGGCGGTGTTCGGTACGCAGCCGGTGCCGTTCCACGACGGGGTGCTGATCGTCGGCGTGGGCGTGGTGTTCTTTGCGCTGGTCGAGACCGAAAAGCAGATGCGCCTGGCCTTCCGCCGCAACGCTGCTGCGGAGCGCTGAGCGTCAGATCCGGCGCAGCGGCGCTGCGGCGACGATGGGGCCGGTGGCCACGCCTGTGGGCGAGCCGCCGGTCGGCTCGTCGGTGATCGCGAGCGTGGCATTGGCGACGAGATCGCGCAGGTTTTCGGGGATCGGCATCGCCGCCTGGCCCTCATGCGGCATCACGCCGAGCGAGATCACCTCATCGCCCTGTATAAGCCACAGCTCGAAATCGCGCCCGTCGCCCGGGCCGTCGCCGCCCATGGAGACGCGCATCTCGCCGCGCCCCTCATCATAAAGCGCCGCCAGCCGCACTTCGCCATCCTCGGACACCATGTCGGAGATCCAGAGCGGCCCCTGTTGGGTCGGCAGCGGCTCGCCCAACCACAGCACCGCCGCCAGCAGCGCCGCCGCGAGGCCGGAGGCCCGGCGAACCAGCCCCAGAGCCCGGAACGGGTGCGCGGCGCGCCGAAAAGCCCGCGCTCGACGCCTTTCCAGACATGGGCGGGCGGTGCGATGGGGCGGACCTCGTCGGCCAGCGGGTCGAGCCGCGCCTCCCAGCGGGCGACCTCGACCGCAAAGGCGCTGTCTTTTGCTATGCGGCGCGCAACGGCGCGGCGCTCGTCGAGCTCCAGCGTGCCGAGCACGTATTCGCCGGCCAGCGCGATATCGTCTTCGCCAAGAGGGGAGGCTGCGTCGGTCATGGCGTGAGACACTCCCGCAACTGGATCAGGCTGCGGCGCAGCCAGCTACGCATCGTGTTGAGCGGCACGCTGAAACGGTCCGACAGCTCGCGATAGCTCTCGCCCTCGACATAGGCGCGGCGCACCGCCTCGGCGCGGTCGGGCAGCAGGGCGGCGAGGCAATCGTCGATGCGCCGGCCTTCGGAGCGGGTGATCGCCGCCGCCTCCGGCCCGGGAGAGGGATCGGGCAGCGTCTCGGCGGCCTCGATCCCCACCGCGCTCTTGCGGGCGCGCAGCCGGTCGATGGCGTGATTGCGCGCGACCGTGTTCAGCCAGGCGGCTGGGCTGCCGATATCGGGCAGGTAACGGTCGGCATTGTTCCAGATCTTCATGAACACGTCCTGAAGGGCATCCTCCGCCTCACGGCGGTCCTTGAGGAGACGAAGACAGATCGCAAAAAGTTTCGGGGAGGCGACAGAATACAGCCTTTCAAAGGCGGCACGGTCGCGCAGCGCCACGCGCGCCAGCAGGGCCGCAAGCTCTTCGGTCTGGTCCGTCATCCGCCTCTGCCGTTCTTTTTGCGCGGTTTTCGCGCCCGGGCTGCAACCTTTTCGTAAGTCGCTCCGTCCCTATCCCCGAGACAATGGCAAAGCGAGGCAAAGGTGACAACCAGGGGATTGAACGTCGCGATCATAGGGAGCGGTATCTCGGGGCTGGGTGCCGCCTGGCTGCTCGCACCGCATCACAACGTGGTTCTGTTCGAGGCGGAGGAGCGCCCAGGCGGGCATGCCCGCACGGCGCGGGCCGAGGGGGTCGATGTCGATACCGGTTTCATCGTCTGCAACCGGCGCACCTATCCGCTGTTCATTCCGCTGATGGAGCATCTCGGCGTCGATCTCGCCCCCAGCGACATGAGCTTTGCCGCGAGCTTTGGCGGCGGGGCCTATGAATACGGCACCACCGCCGCGCTCGACATGTTCGCGCAGAAACGCCGCTTTGCCGATCCGTCGCACTGGCGGATGATCGGCGATATCCTGCGGTTCTTCCGCGTGGCTCCGGCGCATGCGGCGACGCGCGGCAGCATCGGCGACCTGATCGACCGGCTGGGGCTGGGAACCGAGTTTCGCGACCGCTTCCTGATGCCGATTTCCGGCGCGATCTGGTCGACCCCCACCCGCGACATGCTCGATTTCCCCGCCGCGAGCTTCATCCGCTTCTTCGATCACCATGGCCTGCTGACGGTGAATGCCCAGCCGAAATGGCTGACCGTGGCGGGCGGTTCGGCCCGCTATGTGCAGGCGCTGCTCGATGACACGCCGGCAGAGCTGCGGCTCGGTTGCCCGGTGCAGGCGGTGGCACGCGGGCCGGACGGTGTGCAGGTGATGAGCGCGCGCGGTGCCGAGCGTTTTGACCGGGTGATCTTTGCCACCCACGCGCCGCAGGCGCTGTCGCTGCTCTCGCGTCCCGATCCGGACGAACGTGCGGTGCTGGGTGCCATGCGTACCGAGCCGAACCGCATGGTGCTGCATTCCGATCCGCGCTTCATGCCGCGCCGGCGGGCGCTGTGGTCGTCGTGGAACTATGTCACGGCGCAGTCGCATGCGCTGAGCGACCGGCCGATCAGCCTGTCCTACTGGATGAACCGCTTGCAGAACCTGAAAACCGAGCGCCCGCTCATCGTCACGCTCAATCCCGAGACCGAGCCGCAGCACATCCATGACGAGGCGATACTGCATCATCCGCAATATGACAGCGCCGCGCTTGCCGCGCAGGCGCGACTGCCGGAGATTCAGGGGCGCGGCGGTATCCATTACGCCGGCGCCTGGACACGGCACGGCTTTCACGAGGACGGGCTGCTGTCGGCGCTGCGCGTGGCGCAGGCGCTGGGGCATGACTGGCCGCTGGGCGCCGATCCCTGGGCCGAGGAGGCGCCCGCCAAACCGGCGCCCGAGGTTGCCGCGCCCGAGGTGGCGGCATGAGCGATCTCTGGCAGGGGGCGCTGGTGGATTGCGCGATCTGGCACGCCCGCTCGGGCGATGCCGAGCGCAGCTTTCGCTACCGCACGCAGTTTCTGGCGCTGCCCGTCGCGGCGCTCGAGGCCGGCACCCTGCCGATCCGGCCCGACCGCGCCGGGCTCTGGTCGCTGCGCACCCGCGATTACGGCCCGCGCGACGGCACCGGGATGAGCGCTTTCATCGACAGCCACCTGCGCCCCGTGGGGCTGGGGCATTGCGAGGTGACGGTGATCACCATGCCGCGCAGCACGGGCTACGGGTTCAACCCGGTGAGCTTCTGGCTGGCGCGCGATGCCGGGGGGCTGCGGGCGGTGCTGGCCGAGGTCTCGAACACCTTTGGCGAGCGGCATCACTATCTGTGCCGCCACGACGACAACCGCCCTATCGCGCGCTCCGACCGGATTTCCGGCGAGAAGATCTTTCACGTCTCGCCCTTTCTGCCGCGCGAAGGGCGCTATATGTTCCGCTTCGATCCCGGGCCGGGCCGGTTCGGCGCCTGGGTCGACTGGATCGACAGCGACGGTGCGCTGCTGTTTCGCACCTCCATGGCCGGTCCCGCCCGCGCCCTCACCCGCGCCTCGCTGCGCCGCGCAAAGTGGCGGCACCCGTTTCAGGCGCAGAAAACCATGGCGCTTATCCATTGGCAGGCGGCATTGCTTGCTCTGCGCGGGGTGCGATTTATCTCAAAACCTGATCAACTTGCCCGGACGCATTCCGAGGCAACGGACAGGGTGGAACGAGATGCTTGAACGCCAGATCGAAACGAGACTGCTGAAATGCCTGGACGGGATCGAGGTTGGCAGCCTCGCGCTGACCACGCCCGACGGCAAGACCCGCCATTTCGAAGGGCGCCAGCCCGGCCCGGCGGCAGACTTCACCATTCACGACTGGCGCACCGTCCCGGCGGCGGCGGCGCGGGGCGATATCGGCCTGACCGAGGCCTATCGCGACGGCTGGTGCGACAGCCGCGATCTGGATGCCTTCATCGTGTTCGCCCTGCGCAACGAGCAGGCGCTGGAGCCGTTCCTCTACGGCCACCCGGTGCAGTCGCTGGTGGTGCGGGCGCTTTATCTTTTCAATCGCAACACAAGGCGCGGGTCGCGCCGCAATATCTCGGCGCATTACGATCTGGGCAACGCCTTTTACAGGCTCTGGCTGGACGAGACGATGACCTATTCCTCGGCGCTGTTCGCGCCCGAGGATGACGCCGCGCCGGACCCGCTGGTCTCCGGGCAGCAGCGCAAATACGACCGTATTCTCGACGGGCTGGGCGATGGCTCGGGTCGTCTTCTGGAGATCGGCTGCGGCTGGGGCGGCTTTGCCGAGCGGGCGCTCACGAAGGGCGATTTTCAGGCCAAGGGGCTGACGCTTTCGACCGAGCAGGCGGCCTTTGCCCGCGACCGGCTCGGCCCCGGCGCCGAGATCGCCTTGCAGGATTATCGCGACGAGCGCGGGCGCTTTGATCACATCGTCTCCATCGAGATGTTCGAGGCGGTGGGCGAGCGGTTCTGGCCGGTCTATTTCGGCAAGCTGCGCGAGGTGATGGCCGAGAAGGGCCGGGCGATGATCCAGACCATCACCATGAGCGACCGCTATTTCGACCGTTACCGCGTCGGCGGCGACATGATCCGGAGCTTCGTGTTCCCGGGCGGCATGCTGCCCTCGCCGCAGCGCTTTCAGGAAGAGGCGTCGCGCGCCGGGCTGCGGATCGAGGATGCGCACGGGTTCGGTCAGGACTATGCGCGCACGCTGCGCGACTGGCTGGCGCGGTTCGACAGCCGTGTGGACGAGGTGCGCCAGCTGGGTTTTGACGAGTCGTTCATCCGGGTCTGGCGCTTTTATCTCGCCGCCTGTGCCGCCGCTTTCGAGGTCGGGCGCACCGATGTCGTGCAGTACCGGCTTGCCCATGCCTGAGACGTCGCCGCGCATCTGGATCATGGGCGCCTCGGACGGGATCGGCGCGGCGCTGGCACGCGAATACGCGGCGCGCGGCGCGCGGCTGGTGCTGTCGGCGCGCTCCGGGGATGCATTGCAGAAGCTCGCCGAAGAGATCGGCGGCGCCGAGGTGGTGACGGCGGATGTGGCCGACCGCGAGAGCCTCTCCGCCGCCGCCGCGCGTATTGCCGAGGGCGGCAGGCTCGACCGGGCGATCACGCTGGCGGCGCTCTACGATCCCGGCAAGGTGCTGGAGATCGACCCCGACCGTGCCACGCAGATCGTCACGGTGAACCTCGCGGGCAGTTTCCATTTTGCCCGCGCGGCAGCGCCGCTCCTGCGCGATGGCGGCGATCTGGTGCTGACCGGCTCGGTGGCGGGCTATGTCGGGCTGCCGCAGGGCCAGATCTATTCCGCCAGCAAGGCCGGGGTGATCAACCTCGCCGAGACGCTGCGGGCCGAGCTGGCGCCGCGCATCGCCGTGCGGCTCATCAGCCCCGGGTTCGTCGACACAAGGCTCACCCAGCGCAACAGCTTCACCATGCCGGGGCTCATGCAGCCCGAGCAGGCGGCAAGGCGCATTGCCAGGGGGCTCGACGGCAAGGCGTTCGAGGTGCATTTCCCGCGCCGCCTGACCTGGCCGCTGAAACTGCTGCGCGCCTTGCCCTATGGGCTCGCGCTGCCGCTTACAAAAAGGCTGGTGCAATGAGCCGCGCGCTGGCCCCGCTTGTGCTGCTTCTGACGCTGGGCTTTGCCGCCTCGCCGCTGCTGAGCGACGGCTTTGCGGGCTTCACGCCGACGCAGTTCCCCGTGGTGCAGTCGCGCTGGCCGGTGCAGCCGGTGGGCTGGGCGTTCTCGATCTGGGGGGTGATCTATCTGGGGCTACTGGCAAGCGCGGTCTACGGCCTCTTGCGGGCGCGCAGGGAGATCGCCTGGCAGGAAATGCGCCTGCCGCTGGCGCTCAGCCTGGCGGTGGGGGCGTTCTGGATCCCGGTGGCCAATCTCCAGCCGGTCGCGGCCACGGTGATGATCATCTTCATGGCGGCGGGCGCCATCGCCGCAACCTTGCGCGCCCCGCGGGGGGCGTTCGCGCTGGGGGCGGTGGGGCTCTATGCCGGCTGGCTCACCGCCGCCACCGGCGTGGCCATGGCGGTGGTGCTGAGCGGGTTCGGCGTGCTTTCGGCGCAGGTCTCGGCGCTGCTATTGCTGGTTGCGGTGATTGCGCTGGCGCTGGCGGTGCTGTGGTGCCGCCCCGACGCGCTGGGCTACGCCTTTGGCGTCGGCTGGGCGCTGATGGGGGTGATCGTCGCCAATCTCGACACGCAGAACACCCCGGTGATCGCGCTTGCGGGCACCGGGATTGCGGGATTGCTGGCGCTGGTCGCGCTGCGCCGGGGGGCATGAGCATGCCCGCACCAATCTTAGCCCGACGGCAGCAGCCGTGCGATCATCACGCCCGCCCAGGCCGAACCGCCGGTCAGCGCGCCGCCCCACAGCGTGTCGATGACCACCTGCTGAAAGGACCAGCCGCGCAGCGTGGCGTAGTTGGTGAACTCGTAGGTGCCGTAGCACATCAGCCCCAGCAGCGCCCCGGCGAGCAGCGCCTGCACCGGGCGGCCCGCGTTCAGCGCCGGCACCGAGACGAACCACAAAACGCCCGCGATATAGAACAGATAGAACACCGCCGCCGGGCCAAGGCGCGGCGGATCGGCGAGCATGTCGCCCACATGGCGCTCGAAGACCGGTTTGATCAGCCGCCTGATGCCTTCCATGTCGACGGCGAGAAACACCACCAGCGTGGCGATGTAGAGCACGATAAGTTGCATCCGTATTCTCCCTGGTTTGAGGGAGAGACGGGGCCCGGGCGCAACAAGTTGCAGGGGGGGCGGAAATGAGCGGAAATTTATGCTTCGTCCTCGGCGATCAGCTGACGCGGGGGCTGTCTTCGCTGGAGGATCTCGACCCGGAAAACGACGTGGTTCTGATGGTCGAGGTGAGAGAGGAGGCGCGCTATGTGCGCCACCACAAGCAGAAGATCGCGCTTATCCTCTCGGCCATGCGCCATTTTGCCGAGGCGCTGCGCGGCGAGGGCATCAGCGTCGACTACGTGACGCTGGACGATGCCGACAACAGCCAGAGCTTTTCCGATGAGCTGGCCCGCGCGGTGAAACGCCACGACCCCGACAGGGTGGTGGTGACCGAGCCCGGCGAGTGGCGGGTCTGGGAGATGATGTCGGGCTGGGAGGAGGCGCTTGGCCTTCCGGTCGAGATCCGCGAGGACACGCGGTTCTATTGCAGCCGCGACGGCTTTGCCGCGTTTGCGAAGGGCCGCAAGAGCCTGCGGATGGAGACGTTTTACCGCGAGATGCGGCGGCGCACCGGCATCCTGATGGCTGATGGCGAGCCCGAGGGCGGGCAGTGGAATTTCGACAAGGAGAACCGCAAATCGCTGCCCCGCGATCTGCGCCCGCCCAGGCGCGACCGGTTCGCGCCGGACAAGGTCACGCGGCAGGTGCTGGATCTGGTGGCCGAGCGCTTTGACGATCATTTCGGCGATCTCGACCGCTTTGGCTGGGCGGTGACGCGCGAGGACGCGCTGGCCGCGCTCGATCACTTCATCGCCGACGCGCTGCCCTGTTTCGGCGATTATCAGGATGCGATGAAGGCGGGTGAGGATTTCCTGTTTCACGGGCTGATCTCGCCCTATCTCAATCTCGGCCTGCTGGAGGCGGCGGAGGTCTGCGAGCGTGCCGAGGATGCCTGGCGCAAGGGCGATGTGCCGCTGAATGCCGCCGAGGGATTCATCCGACAGATCCTCGGCTGGCGCGAATTCGTGCGCGGCGTCTACTGGACGGAGATGCCCGAATATGCCGAGACCAACCACCTGAACGCGACCCGCGATCTGCCCTGGGTCTATTGGAGCGGCGAGACCGCGATGCGCTGCATGTCCGAGGTCATCGGCACCACGCGGCGCAACGCCTATGCGCATCACATCCAGCGGCTGATGGTGACGGGGAATTTCGCGCTGCTGGCGGGCGTGGCGCCGGCGCAGATCGAGGAATGGTATCTGGCGGTCTATGCCGATGCGTTCGACTGGGTCGAGCTGCCCAACACCCATGGCATGGCGATACATGCCGATGGCGGGCTGCTGGGCTCCAAGCCCTATGCCGCCTCGGGTTCTTACATCAACCGAATGTCGGATTACTGCCGGGGCTGCGATTACGACCACAAGAAACGCACCGGCGAGGGGGCCTGCCCGTTCAACTATCTCTACTGGAATTTCCTGATGGAGAACGAAGAGCGCTTTGCCGACAACCCGCGCATGGCGCTGGTCTACAAGACCCTGTCGCGCTTCGATCCCGAGGAGCGCGACGCCATGGCCCGCGCCGCGCGCGCCTTTCTCGATGCGCCCGAAGATGCCCCGGCGCAGAAGCGGCTCGATGCCGGCTGGTAGCGCTCAGAGATCCAGCAGACCCGCCGTGGCATAGGCCGGCGCCAGCAGCGCGCGGCGGAAGCGGCCCAGCGGAAAGCGGCGCGGCGGGTGGCGCATCGCCTCGGGGATCGGTGCGCGCGGTGTCTTGCCCTGCACCAGATCGGCCAGCAGCATGCCCGTATGGGTGCCCATCGCCACGCCGTTGCCGTGATAGCCCATCCCGGCGAAGAGGCCCGGGTGATCCGGCACCGCACCGGCAAAGGGTGTGAGGCTCGCCATGATGCAGACCAGCCCGGCCCATTCGTGGCTTACGGTCACATCGCGCCAGGCCGGGAACATGGCGGCGAAATCGGCGCGGATCTTGCGCGAAATCGCCGTCTGCGCGCGCGGCGTCGCGGTAAGCCCGCCGCGCATGCCGAAGAGAAAGCGGTTGTCCGGCATCAGGCGGAAGTAATGCAGCAGGAACCGGTTGTCATAGGCCATCTGGTGCGAGCTCCAGCCCTGCGCCGCTTGCAGCTCGGACGAAATCGGCTCGGTGACGATGACGCTGGATTGCACCGGCAGGTAGCGGGCGCGCAGCCAGTCGGGCAGATCCTCTGACGAATAGCCATTGGTGGCGAGGATCACCCGGTCGGCGGTAAGTCTGCCCTGCGGCGTGTCGAGCTGCCAGCGGGTTTGCCGGGACAGCGCCGTGACCGGGCTGTGCGCATGCAGCGTGGCGCCGGCGGATTGCGCGGCGCGGGCGAGCCCGGCGAGATATTTGCGCGGGTTCAGCGCAAAGCCCAGCGGGATGGTGAGCGCGCCGAAGAACGGCCCGCCGAGTCCCTCCGCCGCCATCTCTTCCATCTCGGTCAGGCGCAGGCGGGTGCCGTAGGCCTCAGCCATGCCGTCGAGCCCGGCCTTCAGCTTGCCGAAGGCGCGGGGGGAATGGGCGATGATGGTCTCGCCCTCGGAATGGATGTCGGCCTCGATCCCGTGCGCCTCGATCAGCCGCGCCGCCGTGGCGACGGCGTCTTTCTCGGTCTGCCGCCAGGCAGCGAGCCCACGCGGGCCATAGTGCCGGCGAAGCTGCGCGTCGCTGGCCTTGGAGCCGCCGAGGCAGCAGAACCCGCCATTGCGCCCCGAGGCGCCATAGCCCGCGTGACCCGCTTCCAGCAGGGTGACCTCCACCCCGTCCTGCGCCAGATGCAGCGCGGTGGAGAGGCCGGTAAAGCCGCCGCCGATCACGGCGACCTCGGTGTGGCGCGGGCCGGGCAGGGCGGGCCAGTCGTCGCCGCTGACGGTATCGGCCCAGAAACAGGCCCCCTGCGGCCCGTAGGCCGCGGCTTCGTAGATGCGTTTCATATCAGTCTTCGGCGCGGATCGCGGCCTGTTCGTCGCGCGCCTGCGCCTGCGAGGCACGCTTGGTGATGATCGAGGTGGTGATGACGCCGATGGTGACGATGGCGATCAGGATGGTCGAGAGCGCGTTGATCTGCGGGCTGACACCCAGCCGCACCGCCGAGAAGATCTTGATCGGCAGGGTGGTGGCCGAGGGGCCGGTGGTGAAGCTGGCGATGACCAGATCGTCGAGCGACAGGGTGAAGGCCAGCAGCCAGCCGGAGATCACGGCGGGGGCGATGATCGGCAGGGTGACCAGCCGGAACGCCTCGAAAGCCGAGCAGCCGAGATCCAGCGCCGCCTCCTCCAGCGAGCGGTCGAAACTGCTGAGCCGCGAGGAGACCACCACCGAGACGTAGCACATGGAAAAGGTGGTGTGGGCCAGCACGATGGTAAAGACGCCCCGGTCGAGCCCGATGCCGATGAAGAGCAGCAGCAGCGACAGGCCGGTGATCACCTCGGGCATGACCAGCGGCGCATAGATCATGCCGGAAAACAGGGTGCGGCCCAGGAAACGGCCCGCGCGCACCAGCACATAGGCGGCCATGGTGCCGAGGATCGTCGCGAGGGTCGAGGAGAACACCGCGACCTTGACCGTGACCCATGCGGCATCGAGGAATTCCTGATCGCGGAACAGCTCGCCATACCATTTGGTCGAGAACCCCGCCCAGACAGTCACCAGACGGCTTTCGTTGAAGCTGTAGATGACCAGCAGGATCATCGGCAGGTAGAGGAAGGCAAAGCCCAGCGTGAGTGAGGTGGCGTTGAACCAGGAGAAGCGTCTCATTGTGTGACCTCCCCGCCCCGGACTTGTTCCGGGGCCTCATGGCTTGCCACGCATGTCGAGCGTGAGGGGCCGGGACGGGGGGCGCTGGCGTGAACGGTCATCCTTCCGCCTCCCGTGCCTTCTGCTCGTTGCGCTGGAACAGCACGATGGGGACGATCAGGATCAGCAGCAGGATCACCGCAACCGCCGAGGCCACCGGCCAGTCACGGTTGTTGAAGAACTCTTCCCAGAGCACCTTGCCGATCATCAGCGTGCCGGAGCCGCCGAGCAGCGAGGGGATGACGAATTCGCCGAGCGCCGGGATGAAGACCAGAAAACTGCCGGCGACGATGCCGTTTTTCGACAGCGGCCAGGTGACCAGCCAGAAGGCCGCGAGTTTGGAGCAGCCGAGATCCTCGGCGGCCTCGATCAGGCTCTCGTCCATCTTTTCCAGCGCCGAATAGATCGGCAGCACCATGAAGGGCAGGTAGGTGTAGACGATGCCGATATAGACCGCCGTGGGCGTGTTCATGATCATCAGCGGTTCCGAGATGATCCCGATCTTGAGCAGCACCGTGTTCAGCACGCCCTCGGTGGAGAGGATGCCCATCCAGGAATAGACGCGGATCAGGAAGGAGGTCCAGAACGGCAGGATCACCAGCATCAGCAGGGTCGGGCGCCATTCGGGCGCGGCGCGGGCCATGCCGTAGGCGATGGGATAGCCCACCGCGAGGGTCAGCAGGGTCGAAATGGCGGCGATCTTGAGCGAGCTGAGATAGGCCTTCCAGTAGAGATCGTCGGTGGTCAGGAAGGTGAAATTCTCGAAATCCAGCTCGGCGAAGAACGCCTTGAGGCCCTCCCAGCCGGTGGAGAGGTCGAGCTGCGGCATATAGGGCGGCCGCGCCAGCGCCACGTCCGAGAGCGAGATCTTGAGTACGATCACGAAGGGGACGAGGAACAGCACCAGCAGCCAGAGATAGGGCACGGCGATGAGGGCGAAGCGGCGCATCTACTTCCCTCCCTGCCGTTGGGCTGGGATCATCCGCCCCGGACCTGGTCCGGGGCCTCTGCGGTTGTCGCGTGGTCCAGCGGTGAGGTCCCGGCGCGGGGCCGGGACGGGCGGGCGGGGCGGAGGGGGCATGGCATCGGCTCAGCCCTCCAGCAGCACGCCGCAGCGGTCCGTCCAGTTCACCCAGACATCGTCTTCCCACGTGAAGCTGCGCCGCGTGTCGCGTTCGGTGTTGAAATTCTGCGCCTTGATGATCTGCCCGTTGCCGAGCTCCACATGGTAGGTCGAGAGGTTGCCGAGATAGCCGATGTCGATCACCTTGCCGCGCAGGACATTGTCGTCCTCGGGCCTGTTGCGGTGAATCTCGACCTTTTCGGGCCGCACCGCCACATAACCGGTCTGGCCGTTCGACAGGGTCAGCGGCGAGGCGCAGCGCAGCGGCGGCTGGCCCTCGGCCCAGTCGAGCTCGTAGACATCGCCGGCCTTGCGCGCCTTGCCTTCGAGCACGGTCACATCGCCGAGAAAGCCCGCCACATAGACCGAATTCGGCTGTTCGTAGATCACCGGCGGGGTGGCGACCTGCACCAGCCGCCCCTCGTCCATCACCGCGATGCGGGAGGCGACGGTCATTGCCTCCTCCTGATCGTGGGTGACGATCACGAAGGTGGTGCCGGTCTTTTCCTGAATGTCCATGAGCTCGAACTGCGTCTCTTCGCGCAGCTTCTTGTCGAGCGCGCCCAGCGGCTCGTCGAGCAGCAAGAGCTTGGGCGCCTTGGCGAGCGAGCGGGCCAGCGCCACGCGCTGGCGCTGGCCGCCGGAAATCTGGTGCGGCTTGCGCTTGGCGAACTTGGTCAGCCGGGTGAGGCGCAGCATCTCCTCCACGCGGGCGGCAATGGCGTCCTTGTCGCGGCTCTCGCGCTTTAGGCCGAAGGCGATATTCTCCCAGATCGACAGATGCGGGAAGAGCGCATAGCTCTGGAACATCATGTTCACCGGGCGCTTGTTGGGCGGGGTGGCGCTGATGTTCTGGCCGCCGAGGGTGATCTCGCCGTCCGAGATCGTCTCGAACCCGGCAAGCATCCGCATCATCGTGGTCTTGCCACAGCCCGAGGGGCCGAGCAGCGCGAAGAACTCGCGTTCGTAGATATCGAGCGACAGGCTGTCGATGGCGGTGAAATCGCCAAAGCGCTTGGTCACGTTGCGGAACTCGATCAGCGGGGTCTGCTGGGGATCGGTCCACGGGGCGAATACGGTCTGGGCCATGCGGGGAACTGTCCTGTCCGGGTCAAGAAAAAGCCCGCGCCTTGCGGGCGCGGGCCGGTCCGTCGGAGCGTCAGGTGCCCGACTTGATCTTGGTCCAGAGGCGCGTCACCACACGCTGCACCTTCGGCTCATAGGGCGTGGTGGTGAAGGTGTTCTCCATCGCCGCCGGCGTCGGATAGATCGCCGGATCGCCGATCACGTCCTCTTCCAGATATTCCTGCGAGGCGAGGTTGCCGTTGGCGTAGTAGACATAGTTCGACGCGGCGGCCATGTTCTGCGCGTCCATGATGAAGTTCAGGAAGGTGTGGGCACCCTCGGGGTTCGGGGCGTCGACCGGAATCGCCATCTGGTCGAACCACATCTGCGCACCCTCGTCCGGCGCGTAATAGGAGATCTCGACGCCGTTGTCGGCCTCGGCGGCACGGTCGCGGGCCTGAAGCACGTCGCCCGACCAGCCCACCGCGACGCAGATATCGCCATTGGCCAGCGCGTTGATGTATTCCGAGCTGTGGAACTTCTGGATATAGGGCCGGATCGGCATATAGACGTCTTCGGCCTTGGCGATCACGTCGGGGTCGTGGCTGTCGGGGTCTTCGCCGATATAGTTCAGCGCGGCGGGGATCATCTCGGCCGGCGCGTCAAGGAACATCACGCCGCATTCGGCGAGCTTCTCCATGTTCTCGGGCTTGAAGACCAGATCCCAGGAGGTCACCGGCGCATCCTCGCCCAGCAGTTCCTTGACCTTGGCCTCGTTCACGCCGAGCCCGGTGGTGCCCCACATGTAGTTGATCGAGTATTCGTTGCCGGGGTCGTATTTCGACGTCCGGTCGGCGATCACGTCCCACATGTTTTCCAGATTGGGCAGCTGCGACTTGTCGAGCTTCTGGAAGGCGCCGGCCATGATCTGGCGTTGCAGGAAGGTGCCGGTGGGTACCACGACATCGTAGCCCGAGCCGCCGGCGAGCATCTTGGTCTCGAGCACCTCGTTGCTGTCGAACACGTCGTAGATCAGGTCGAGGCCGGTTTCCTCCTCGAACTTGGTCAGCAGATCCTCGTCGATATAGTCCGACCAGTTATAGACGCGCACCTCTTCGGCCTGGGCCATGCCGGCGACCAGGGCGAGGGTGGCGGTGAAACTCAGAAGGGGTTTCTTCATCATGTGCTCCCGTTGGACAGGGGGTCTTGGCGCCCCGTGGCCTTTGGATTTGATCAAATGTTGCCGTCTATGGCAACATGAGAGATGTTTCCACGGGCTGCGATAGCGTGCAAGATGGCTTCGCGGGCGTTTTGATTAAGCGGGAGGCAGATGGTGAACATACGGGCAGAGACCGCGGGCCTTCCGGCGCATGAGATCGTCTATCGCCGGCTGCGCGACATGATTCTGTTTGGTGAGCTGGCGCCGGGTCAGCCGGTGACGATCCAGGGGCTGGTGGAGCGGCTGGAGACCGGCATGACCCCGGTGCGCGAGGCGCTGCGCCGGCTGATCGCCGAAGGTGCGCTGGTGTTTCAGGGCAACCGGCGGATCACCGTGCCCGTGCTCGACCGTGCGGCCATCGAAGAGCTGTCTCTGGCGCGCGAGGCGCTCGAACCGCAGCTTGCCAGACGCGCCGCGCTGCGCTGCGACGAGGCTGCGCTGGCGCGGCTGACCGCCACCGATGCGCGGCTCGACGCGGCCATCGCCAAGGGCGATGTCACCGGCTATCTGGTCGAGAATCATCAATTCCATGCCGAGCTCAACGCGGTGGCCGAGGCGCCGATCCTCACCGATCTGGTCGAGGGGCTCTGGCTGCGCTTCGGGCCGTCGCTGCGGGTGGTCTGCGGTCAGTTCGGCACGCGCAACCTGCCCGATCAGCACAAGGCCATTCTCGCCGCGCTCGCCGCCCAAGACCCCGACGCCGCCGCGCAGGCGATGCAGGCGGATGTCGCGCAGGGAATGACGCAGATCGCCGCCGGTTTGCCTGATTCGATTGACAGTAAATAATTTGATCATATTCTGCGCGGCAAACCCCAGAATTCAGGAGTCGCGGCCATGACGCTCATTTCTCCCAACGCGCCCACCGCCGAATTGCAGGCGCTGGACGCCGCCCACCACATGCACCCCTTCACCACCGGTGCCGATCTTGCGAAAAAGGGCGCGCGGGTGATCACCCGTGCCGAAGGCTGCTGGCTCACCGACAGCGAGGGTGAGCGTATCCTCGACGGCATGGCCGGGCTCTGGTGCGTGAATATCGGCTACGGGCGCAAGGAACTGGCCGCCGCCGCCGCGCGCCAGATGGAAGAGCTGCCCTATTACAACACCTTCTTCCAGACCACCCATGTGCCGGCGATCCAGCTCTCGGCGCGGCTGGCAGAGCTGGCGCCGGGCGATCTCAACCATGTCTTCTATGCCTCCTCCGGGTCCGAGGCGAACGACACCAATATCCGTCTGGTGCGCACCTACTGTGCCGAAAAGGGCCAGCCCGAGCGCAAGGTGATCATCTCGCGCTGGAACGCCTATCACGGCTCCTCGGTGGGCTCGGCGAGCCTCGGCGGCATGAAGGGCATGCACGGGCAGGGCGGGGTGATTCCCGATGTGCATCATATCGACCAGCCGGACTGGTGGGCCGAGGGCGGCGACTTGAGCCCCGAGGAGTTCGGCTTGGAACGCGCCCGCCAGCTCGAGGCGGCGATCGAGGAGATCGGGCCAGAGAAGGTCGCGGCCTTTATCGCCGAGCCGGTGCAGGGCGCCGGCGGCGTGATCGTGCCGCCCGAGACCTACTGGCCGGAAATCCAGCGCATCGTGAAGAAATACGGCATCCTGCTGATAGCCGACGAGGTGATCTGCGGTTTCGGACGCACCGGCAACTGGTTCGGGTCGCAGACCATGGGCATCACGCCGGACATCATGACCATCGCCAAGGGGTTGAGCTCCGGCTATCAGCCCATCGGCGGCTCGGTCCTCTCGGACGAGGTGGCCTCGGTGATCTCGGGCACCGAATTCAACCACGGCTATACCTATTCCGGCCACCCGGTGGCCTGCGCCGTGGCGCTGGAGAACCTGCGCATTCTCGACGAGGAGGGTATCGTGGCCCGGGTGCGCGACGAAACCGGCCCCTATCTGAAGGAAAAGTTCGAATCGCTGGCCGAGCACCCGCTGGTGGGCGAGGCAAAGATCGTGGGCTTCATGGGCTCCCTCGCGCTCACCCCGGACAAGGCGGCGCGCGCGCCCTTCGCCTCGGATGCCGGCACCGTCGGCTATATCTGCCGCGAGCGCTGCTTTGCCAACAATCTGGTGATGCGCCATGTGGGCGACCGCATGATCATCTCGCCGCCGCTGGTGCTGAGCAAAAGCGAGATCGACACGCTGATCGAGCGCGCCTGGAGATCGCTCGACGAATGCCACGCGGCGCTCAAGTCCGACGGGCTGATGGTCGCGGGGACGCGCGGTTAAGCGCATCCCGCCCCGGATCAAGTCCGGGGCGGGGCCAAGGGTGACTTAGCTCACCAGATGCGGTGCGCCGGTGGCCATATTGGTGCCGATATAGGGCTTCTTGGCGCCTTTCCACGCGCCGAACCCGCCTTCCATATGGGCGACGCGGCCAAAGCCGGCATCGAGCGCGGCGCGCGCCACGCGCTCGGAGCGCACGCCCGAGCCGCAATGGAACACGATGCGCTTGTCGCTCTGCCCGGGCAGCTTTTCGGCCTTGAAGAAGGCCAGCGGCATCAGCAGCGCGCCTTCCACATGTTCGAACATGAATTCCTGCGGGGTGCGTACGTCGACCAGAACGATCTCGTTCTTGTCGAAGGCCTCGGCGACCTCGTCGACGGTCCAGGTTTCCAGAATGCCGTCGCCGACCTGTTCGGTTTTCATGGCGTCTATCCTTTCGGAGGTTATGAGAAACTCTCTGTTCGATAAGTGCGGCTCCGCTTCCCGTTCCGCAAGGGGGCGGTGCCGCGCCGCGGCATCCCGCCGCGAGGGTATGCGCGCCGGATTGGTCACCGCGCGGGCAGAGACCTGGGCAAATCCCGCTGCGCTGCACTGGTATGCGGTTTTCGTGATGCAATTTTTTGCAGTTTCGGTTTTCTAGAGGGAAAGAGGGCGTTTGGCGGCGGCAGGCCGGCGCGCCGGGAACGGGACGGAGACGGGACATGATCAATTTTCTGGCAATCGAATCGTGGATCGAATTCGCCGTGCGCTGGCTGCATGTGATCACCGGCATCGCCTGGATCGGCTCGTCCTTCTATTTCATCGCGCTGGATCTCGGGCTGCATCGCGACCGCAACCTCGCCTCCGGCGCCGATGGCGAGGAATGGCAGGTGCATGGCGGCGGCTTCTACCACATCCAGAAATATCTCGTGGCGCCCGACCAAATGCCCGGCGATCTGGTCTGGTTCAAATGGGAAAGCTACGTCACCTGGCTGTCGGGCTTCGCCATGCTGGTGCTGGTCTATTACCTCGGCGCGGAGTTCTATCTGGTCGACCCTGAGGTGCTCGACATTCCGATCTGGCTCGGCATCGTCATCTCGCTGCTGTCGCTCTCGGTTGGCTGGATCTGCTACGACCTGCTGTGCAAATCGAAATTTGGCGACGACAACACGCGGCTGATGCTGCTGCTCTTCGTGATCCTGGTGGCCATGGCCTGGGGCTATACGCAGATATTCTCCGGACGCGCGGCGCTCTTGCATCTTGGCGCCTTCACCGCCTCGATCATGACCGCCAACGTGTTCTTCATCATCATTCCGAACCAGAAGGTGGTGGTGGACGATCTGATCAACGGGCGCACGCCCGATCCGAAATACGGCAAGATCGCCAAGCAGCGCTCGACCCATAACAACTACCTGACGCTGCCGGTGCTGTTTCTGATGCTGTCGAACCACTACCCGCTGGCCTTTGCCAGCGAATATAACTGGATCATCGCCAGCCTGGTTTTCCTGATGGGCGTCACCATCCGGCATTTCTTCAACACCATGCATGCGCGCAAGGGCACGCCCTACTGGACCTGGCTGGTCACGGCGCTGCTTTTCATCGCGATCATGTGGCTGTCGACGGCGAACCTGCCGGGCGAGGCGGATTGGGAGGCCGAGGCGCAGGGCGCTACGCTGCGCTATGCGCAGGCCGAAGGGTTCGAGGATGTGCAGGATATCGTGCTGGGCCGCTGCTCCATGTGCCACAGCGCCGAGCCGGGTTGGGACGGGCTGGCCTGGGCGCCCAAGGGCGTGCATCTGGACAGTGCGCAGGGCATCGCGGCCAATGCCAGGGCGATCTATCTTCAGGCCGGTCTGAGCCGTGCCATGCCGCCCGCCAACCTGTCCTTCATGGAGGACAGCGAACGCGCGGTCATCCGCCGCTGGTTCGAAGCGGCGGGCGAGGGCTGAGCCGGGTTACTGCGCGTCCTTGAAGACCGCCGAGACCGGGCGGAACCAGGCCTGGGCAAAGCTCTGGCCGTAAAGGGCTGCGATGGTCTCATAGGTGAAACGGGTCACGGGCATGGTCTGTCTCCTCGCTCTGCTCGAATGGTCTTGAAATATTCCTGCGCCATCCTCGCACACAGTTTGCAGATATTTCTCTAACGGGTCGATTGCGACTTTGGTTCCATGCGCAACACCGGTCCCGGGCCGTCGCATTCGCCCGTTTCAGAATCGCGGTGAAGCTGCTAAGTTTTGTGGGATGAATACGTTTAGCCCCAATATCCGCCCTGTCATCCGCCAGCTCGACGAGGCCGCGATCAACCGGATCGCGGCGGGCGAGGTGGTGGAGCGGCCTTCCTCGGCGGTCAAGGAGCTGGTCGAGAACGCCATCGACGCGGGCGCGCGGCGGATCACGGTCGAGGTGGCGGACGGTGGCAAGACCCTGATCCGGGTCAGCGACGACGGCTGCGGTATGTCGCCCCAGGAGCTGCCGCTGGCGCTGGCGCGCCATGCCACCTCCAAGATCGACGGCAGCGATCTGCTCAACATCCACAGCTTCGGCTTTCGTGGCGAGGCGCTGCCGTCTCTGGGCGCCGTCGGGCGGCTGATGATCCAGAGCCGCGCCGCGGGCGAGGAGGGGGCAGAGCTCTCGGTCTCCGGCGGGCAGATCTCCGCCGTCAAACCCTGCGCGCTGAACGGCGGCACGGTGGTCACGCTGCGCGATCTGTTCTTCGCCACGCCGGCGCGGCTGAAATTCCTGCGCAGCGACCGCGCCGAGATGATGGCGATTTCCGAGGTGATCAAGCGGCTGGCCATGGCCGAGCCCTCGGTGGGCTTTACCCTGCGCGATGTGAGCGAGGGCAAGGATCGCACCACCTTCCGCGCCGATCCCTGCTCGGGCGATCTTTTCGATGCGCTGCGCGGGCGGCTGGCGCAGGTGATGGGGGCGGAGTTCACCGACAATGCGCTGTCCATCGACGCGGAGCGCGAGGAGATTCGGCTGACCGGTCTCGCGGCGCTGCCGACCTATTCGCGCGGCACCTCGGTGGCGCAATATCTCTTCGTCAACGGGCGCCCGGTGCAGGACAAGCTGCTGCATGGCGCGCTGCGCGGCGCCTATGCGGATTTCCTCAGCCGCGAGCGGCACCCGGCGGTGGCGCTGTTTGTGGATTGTGATCCGCACAAGGTGGATGTGAACGTGCACCCGGCGAAATCCGAGGTGCGGTTCCGCGATCCCGGCGTGGTGCGCGGGCTGATCGTCTCGGCGCTGCGCCATGCGCTGGCCGAGGCCGGGCACCGCGCGTCGAGCACCGTGGCGGGCGCCACGCTTGGGGCGATGCGCCCCGAGCCCTCCGGCCCGCCGCGTGTCTACCAGATGGATCGGCCCTCGCAGGGCGCGCTCTCCACCGCGTGGAAAGCACAGGCGCCGATGCCCGCGCCGCAGCCGCCCGAGGCGGGGTTTGCCGAGATGGCGCAGGACTATTCCGGCCGCGTCGACCCGGTCGAAGAGGCGCCGCAAGGGGCCGATGAGAGCCACCCGCTGGGCGCCGCGCGCGGCCAGGTGCACGAGAATTACATCATCGCCCAGACCGGCGACGGCATCGTCATCGTCGACCAGCACGCCGCGCATGAACGGCTCGTCTATGAAAAGCTGAAACACCAGATGGCCGAGCGCGGCGTCGCCGCCCAGGCGCTGCTGATCCCCGAGATTGTCGAGTTCTCCGCCGACGACCTGTCGCGGCTGCTGTCGATCTCCGGGGATCTCGCCCGCATGGGGCTCAGCATCGAGCCCTTCGGCGGCAGCGCTGTCGCCGTGCGCGAAACCCCGGCGATTCTGGGCGAGGTCAACGCCAAGGCGCTGCTTTCCGACATTCTCGACGAGCTGGCGGATTACGGCAGCTCGCAACTGGTTCAGGAGAAAATCGAGGCGATCCTCTCCCGCGTCGCCTGTCACGGCTCGATCCGCTCGGGCCGCCGCATGCGCGCCGAGGAGATGAACGCGCTCCTGCGCGAGATGGAGGCGACGCCGCATTCCGGCCAGTGCAACCATGGCCGGCCCACCTATGTGGAGCTGAAACTCTCCGATATCGAGCGGCTTTTCGGGCGCACATGACCGACCCGCTGACGCTCGCGCTGGACGATCCGCGCCTCTGGGTCGCGCTGGCGCTGGGGGCGCTGCTGCTGGTCATGGTGCTGGCGATCCGCGCCGCCAACCGCGCGGCGCGTCTGGCGCAGCCGCTGGCCCAGCTCAACGCGCGCGTGCAGGCGCTGGGCGAGGGGCAGGAGCGACTGTCCGGCGGGCTGCATCACGTCACCGAGGCGCAGCTGCAAAGCCAGACCGCCATGCTGGAGCTGATGGAGCGCCGGCTCGCCGAGGTGCAGGGCCATATGTCGGAAAGCCTGCACGGCACCGCCCGGCGCACCGCCCACAGCCTCGGCGAGTTGCAGGAACGGCTCAAGGCCATCGACCGCGCGCAGGAGAATATCTCGCGGCTCTCGGGCGATGTGCTGTCGCTTCAGGACATCCTGTCGAACAAGCAGACGCGTGGCGCCTTTGGCGAGATCCAGCTCACCGATATCGTGACGAAAGCGTTGCCCGCCGACAGTTTCACACTTCAGGCGACCCTGTCGAACGGGCGCCGCGCCGATTGCCTCATCCACATGCCCGAGCCTCCTGGCCCCATCGTCATCGACGCGAAATTCCCGCTCGAAGCCTATGAGGCGCTGCAAAAATCCGAGATGGGCGACAGCCGCACCCGCGCCGCGCAGGCCTTTCGCCTCTCGGTGCGCAAGCATCTGCGCGACATCGCCAGCCGCTATATCATCGAGGGAGAGACCGCCGATTCGGCGCTGATGTTCCTGCCCTCCGAGGCCGTCTATGCCGAGCTGCACGCCAACCACCCCGAAGTGGTGCGCGAGGGCTTCAACCTGCGGGTCTGGATCGTTTCGCCCACCACCTGCATGGCCACGCTCAACACCCTGCGCGCGGTGCTCAAGGATGCGCGGATGCGCGAGCAGGCCGGCGCGATCAGGCGCGAGCTGGCGCTGCTCAACACCGATGTCGAGCGGCTGGGCACGCGGGTGGAGAATCTCGACCGGCATTTCGGGCAGGCCGCCAAGGACGTGGCCGAGATCCGCATCAGCGCCGACAAGGCCGGCCAGCGCGCTCGCCGGCTCGACAATTTCGATTTCGAGGACCGGCGCGGCGACACCGTCGTGCCGCTGCCGCGCAACTCCTGACCGCGCGCCGCCCTTCCCACCGGCATCAAACTTACGTATGGCGCATCGCAGATGTTTTGCCAGACCGACCGTCCTGCCGTATTCTTGCGCAAGATCAAGGACGGGAGGCCGGCCCCGGCCCATGCTGCCGGACCAGATAGAGGAGACGGGAAATGGAAGAGATCAGTGTCCGTAAGGTCGCCCATGTGATCCTGCTGGCGCGCGAGATCGACCGGGGCGAAGGCGAGTTGCGCGGGGTCATCGACCAGATGACCGAAGAGGAACAGGCCGCGCTGGTCGCGATCATGTGGATCGGGCGCGACGCGTTCGATGCCGACGAATGGGCCGAGGCCTATGCGACCGCCGTGTCCGAAGCCTCGACGCCGACCGCCGATTACCTGATCGGCACGCCGCATGTGGCCGACCATCTCGAAGCCGGTCTCGAAGCGCTGGGATACGATTCCTCCGACGAGGAAGACGAGCTCTTGCGCCGCGGCGCCTGAGCCGGCTCAGCGCAGCGCACGCCCCTTGACGATGGCATCGCCGCCAAAGCGGGCACGGATCGCATCCGTCGCCCGCTCGGCGCTGGCGCGTTTCGAAGCCTGCGGGTCGAGCAGATCGCCCAGCCGGTCGGCCTGATCGGCGGGCACCAGCTGCGAGATCCCGGCCCCCAGCAGCCGGTAGGGCCCGCGCGGTCCCATCTGGTCGAACAGCGCCCGCGCCTCGCGATAGATCCGGTCGGCCATCTGCGTCGCGTCCTCCAGCGCGTGGCGCCGGGTGATCAGCTTGAAGTCGGCGCGCTTCGCCTTGAGCGTCACCACCCGTCCCGCAAGCCCCTTGGCCTTGGCGCGGTCGGCGACCTTTTCGCACATCCGCCAGAGATGGCCGTCGAGAATATCCGGATCGGCGGTGTCCTCGTGAAAGGTGGTCTCGTTCGAGATCGACTTGACCGGCGCATCGCGGGTGACGCGGCGCTTGTCCTCGCCGCGCGCCAGGTGCCAGAGCCGGTCGCCCATCGACCCGAACCGCGCGATCAGATCCTCGCGCTGCCAGCGCAGCAGATCCTCGAAGGTGCGGATGCCCGAGCGGTCCAGCGCGTCCTGCCCCGCCTGGCCCACGCCCCAGATCATCCGCACCGGCTGCGGGCGCAGGAACGCCTGCGTCTCGGCCTTTCCGATCACCGAAAACCCGTGCGGCTTGTCGAGATCCGAGGCGATCTTGGCGAGAAACTTGTTATGCGAGAGCCCGATGGAGCCGGTCAGCCCCAACTCGTCGCGCATGCGCTTTACCAGCCGTGCCAGCATCACCGCCGGCGGGTGCCCGTGCAGCCGCGCGGTGCCGGTCAGATCCAGAAACGCCTCGTCCAGCGACAGCGGTTCGATCGCCGGCGTCAGCTCTTCCATGAAGCCGCGAATCTGCCGCGAGACCTCGGCATAAAGCGACATGCGCGGTTTCAGCACCACCGCGTCCGGGCAAAGCTGGAGCGCCTTGAACATCGGCATGGCCGAACGCACGCCCCGGATGCGGGCGACATAGCAAGCGGTCGAGACGACGCCGCGCTTGCCGCCGCCGATGATCAGCGGTTTGTCGGCCAGTTCGGGATTTTCGCGTTTCTCGACGCTGGCATAGAAGGCATCGCAATCCATATGCGCGATGGAGAGCGACCACAGCTCGTCATGCGAGACGATGCGCGGGCGCCCGCAGGCCGGGCAGCGGGGTCCGGTTTCGAACTCTGTCAGGCAATCGCGGCACAGCGCTGGCATGGCTGGTAATTCCGAAGCGAATGGTTACCTCTTCACTATAGGCACGAACAGAGGTCAGGGCCACGCTGTGAGCTTTGCTGGAGCGAAAGTGATGCTGTTTCTCGGGGAGGACCTTCTCGTGATCCGGCGCGATCATACCGCGGGGATCCCCTGGCCGGGCTATCTCGATTTTCCCGGCGGCGGGCGCGAGGCGGGCGAGTCGCCCGAGGCTTGCGCCCTGCGCGAAACCCGCGAAGAGGTGGGGTTAGATCTGCCGGAAGATGCGCTGATTTGGCGCCACCGCCACGGGCAGGCCTGGTTTTTTGCCGCGCACCTGCCGGCGGAGCGCGTCGGAGATGTGAGCTTCGGCGATGAGGGCTATGGGTGGCAGCTCATGCCGCCGCAGGAATATGCGGCGCGCGAGGATGCGATTCCGCATTTCCGAGCATTGCTGAGCGCCTATCTTTCGGGACGGCCCTGAAGGGTCACGCGGCGTCGCCGTGCCAGAGACGCAGCCAGTCGAAGGCGCGACGCGGGCGCGGCTCTTCCTTGCGCGGCTGTCGCTGCGGCTCGGCTGCGGAGGGGCGCAGACGGGAGCGCAACCTGTCCGGCATCTGGCGTGCGCGCATCGCGTCGGACATGAGCCCGCGCGAAATCTCGGGAAACTCCGCATTCAGCGGCGCCGGATAACGGCTGGGCACGCGCAGACGTCCCGCATCCGTGTAAAAGGTCACCAGCGCTTCGAAGCGTTCTTCGGCGGCGTTGTAGGTCAGGTTGCCGATCTGGGCGGGGGTCTGTGTCATCGTCCTGCTCCTGCGGTCTCTGTGGATAGAAAACGCAGAGTGCCGTGCTGGGTTCCCGAGACCGCTGTCGCGCCCGCCGGAGTGTCAGCCGCGGTTGGGACGCTGGGCCTGCGGCGAACGCAGTTCCTGCTGGATCGACAGCGCCGCGTCGCGCGGGCTGGGCGCGCGCCAGACCGGACGGCCGACGACGATATGGTCGGCCCCGGCGGCGACGGCGCTGGCCGGCGTCGCGATGCGCTTCTGGTCGTCATCCGCGGTGCCGTAGGGGCGCACGCCGGGGGTGACGATGAGCCGGCCCTCGGCCTGAGGCAGGGCGCGGATGCGGGCGGCTTCGTTGGGCGAGGCGATAATGCCGTCGGCACCGGCCTCGAAGGCGCGGGCGGCGCGCTCGACGACCAGGTCGGCGATATCGCCGTCGCGGATCAGGCTGTTGTCGAGATCGGCGCGGTCGAGCGAGGTGAGGATCGTCACCGCGAGGATCTTGAGGTCCTTGCCGGCGGCGCCTTCCTTGGCCGCGCGCACCACATGCGGGTCGCCATGCACGGTGAGGAAATCGAGATCGAACTGCGCCAGCCCGCGCACCGCGTTCTCCACCGTCTGGCCGATATCGAAGAGCTTCATGTCGAGAAAGATGCGCTTGCCGTGCTCCTGCTTGAGCTCGTTGGCCAGCGCCAGTCCGCCCCCCGTGAGCATGCCCAGCCCGATCTTGTAGAAGGAGACCGCATCGCCGATGGATTGGGTCAGGTGCAGCGCCTCGATGGCGTTGGGCACGTCGAGGGCAACGATCAGGCGGTCGTCGGACATGGGGGCGCTCCTGCGGTCTGGGGACGGAGGTGTCATGCGGTGCCGGCCCCGCGAGGTCAAGCCTCGGGCAGGGGCGGACAAATCCTTTCGAAAGGATTTGCAAATTTCTTCGAAGAAATTTGCCTCCCCGCCGCGCCGGATTTTGTGATCACGGGGCTTGAAGCGCCGCGCTTGGCCGACCATCTTCTGTGATGAGGCCCGAGACCCGGCGTGCTGCCAAGCAGGCGCCAAATTCCCGTTCGGGCGCTTATGGAAGGAGAGACAGATGAACTTGGAGAAGTTCACGGAACGGTCGCGCGGTTTCATTCAGGCGGCGCAGACCATTGCGATGCGGGAAAGCCACCAGCGGCTCTCGCCCGAGCATATTCTGAAGGCGCTGATGGATGACGAGCAGGGGCTCGCCTCCAATCTTATCACCCGTGCCGGCGGCCAGCCCGCGCGCGTGGTTGAGGCGCTGGAGCAAAAGCTCGCCAAGATCCCGAAAGTCGGCGGCGATGCCGGGCAGACCTATCTCGACAGCGCCACCGCCAAGGTGCTGGACGAGGCCGAAAACGTCGCCAAGAAAGCCGGCGACAGCTTTGTCCCCGTCGAGCGCATTCTCATGGCGCTGGCCATCGAGAAATCCGGCGCCAAGGACGCGCTGGAGGCGGGCGCCGTGACGCCGCAAAAGCTCAACGAGGCGATCAACGACATCCGCAAGGGCCGTACCGCCGACAGCGCCAATGCCGAGGAAGGCTATGACGCGCTGAAGAAATACGCGCTGGATCTGACGGAGCGTGCCGAACAGGGCAAGATCGACCCGATCATCGGCCGTGACGAGGAAATCCGCCGCTCGATGCAGGTGCTGTCCCGCCGGACCAAGAACAACCCGGTGCTGATCGGTGAGCCCGGTGTCGGTAAGACCGCCATCGCCGAAGGCCTGGCGCTGCGCATCGTCAATGGCGACGTGCCCGAAAGCCTGCGCAACAAGCGGCTCTTGGCGCTCGACATGGGGGCGCTCATCGCCGGTGCGAAATATCGCGGCGAGTTCGAGGAGCGTCTGAAATCCATCCTGAAGGAGATCGAGAGCGCCGCGGGCGAGATCATCCTCTTCATCGACGAGATGCACACGCTTGTGGGCGCGGGCAAGGCGGACGGGGCGATGGACGCCTCCAACCTGCTGAAACCGGCGCTGGCTCGCGGTGAGCTGCACTGCGTCGGCGCCACCACGCTCGACGAGTACCGCAAGCATGTGGAGAAAGACCCGGCCCTCGCCCGGCGTTTCCAGCCGGTGATGGTGCAGGAGCCGACGGTCGAGGACACGATCTCGATCCTGCGCGGCATCAAGGAGAAATACGAGCTGCACCACGGCGTGCGGATCTCGGACTCTGCCCTGGTGTCGGCGGCAACGCTCTCGCATCGCTACATCACCGACCGGTTCCTGCCCGACAAGGCCATCGACCTGATGGACGAGGCGGCCAGCCGTCTGCGCATGGAAGTTGACAGCAAGCCCGAAGAGCTCGACCAGCTCGATCGCAACATCCTGCAAATGCAGATCGAGGTCGAGGCGCTGAAGCTCGAGGACGACCAGGCGTCGAAGGACCGGCTGGAGACGCTGGAAAAGGAACTGGCTGAACTCGAGGAGAAATCCGCCGAGATGACCGCCCAGTGGCAGGCCGAGCGTGACAAGCTGGCTTCGGCCCGCGACATCAAGGAAGAGCTCGACCGTCTGCGCGCCGAGCTGGAGATCGCCAAGCGCGAAGGCAATTACGCCAAGGCGGGCGAGCTGCAATACGGGCGCATCCCGGAGCTGGAGAAAAAGCTCACCGAGGCCGAGAATGCCGAGGACGATGTCATGGTCGAAGAGGCTGTGCGTCCCGAGCAGATCGCCGAGGTGGTCGAGCGCTGGACGGGTATCCCGACCTCCAAGATGCTGGAGGGCGAGCGCGAGAAGCTCCTGCGCATGGAAGACGGGCTGCACAAGCGGGTTGTCGGTCAGAACCAGGCGGTGAAGGCGGTGGCGAATGCCGTGCGCCGGGCCCGTGCCGGGCTGAACGACGAGAACCGTCCGCTGGGCTCGTTCCTCTTCCTCGGGCCGACCGGCGTGGGGAAAACCGAGCTGACCAAGGCGGTGGCGGAGTTCCTCTTCGACGACGACAACGCCATGGTGCGGATCGACATGTCGGAATTCATGGAGAAACACTCCGTGGCCCGTCTGATCGGTGCGCCTCCGGGCTATGTCGGCTATGACGAGGGCGGTGTGCTGACCGAGGCCGTACGCCGGCGCCCGTATCAGGTGGTGCTGTTCGACGAGGTCGAAAAGGCGCATCCGGACGTGTTCAACGTGCTGTTGCAGGTGCTCGACGACGGGGTGCTGACCGACGGTCAGGGCCGCACGGTCGATTTCAAGCAGACGATGATCGTGCTGACCTCGAACCTCGGCTCGCAGGCGCTGTCGCAGTTGCCGGAAGGCGCGGACAGTTCGCAGGCACGGCGCGACGTGATGGACGCGGTGCGGGCGCATTTCCGCCCCGAGTTCCTCAACCGTCTCGACGAGACGATCATCTTCGACCGGCTGAAGCGGGACGATATGGATGGCATCGTCGAGATCCAGCTGGCGCGTCTGCTCAAACGTCTGGCGCAGCGCAAGGTGCGGCTGGAGCTGGACGAGCCGGCCAAGAAATGGCTGGCCGAGGAAGGCTACGACCCGGTTTTCGGCGCGCGTCCGCTGAAACGGGTGATCCAGCGCGCCTTGCAGGATCCGCTGGCCGAGATGATCCTCGGCGGCGATATCCACGACGGCGATACGGTGCCGGTGAGCGCCGGGGCCGACGGGTTGCTGATCGGCGAGCGTATCGGTGCGTCGAACCGCCCGCGCCCGGACGATGCGGTCGTGCACTGAGTATTGCGCCTGGAAACAGGAAAAGGCCCGCCGGTTGGCGGGCCTTTTTCGTTGCGGTGGGGTGACGGGGCGGTGGGCAGATTGCCCACCCTACTTATATGGCGCAGACCCCGTAGGGTGGGCAATTTGCCCACCGTCCGCTGCGCTCAGTCGAGTCCGATCGCGGTGCGGGCGAGCCCGTCGAGCAGATCGTGGATCTTCTGCATCTCGCCCTCGGGATAGGCGCGGAAGCCGATGGTGGTGACCTCGGGCGCATCGTGGCGGACCATGACGAAGATATCGTAGGGGCAGAACATCACGTTCATCGGATCCGCCTCCATCACCTCGCGCGAAAGCTGCGCCGAGCAGAAGCTGTAGATATCCGCGTGATCGAAGATCACCACATCCGAGCCGACATCGGCGCGGGTGCGCTCCAGCATGTCGCCGGTGTGGCTGACGTGGTCGATGACCAGCCCGGCATCGATGATCGCGCTCTCCAGGCCGAAGGTCACATCGTCGAAACTCTGGTCGGTGTCGTAGGTCACGACCTCCTCCGCGAGCGCGGGGCCGGCGGCCAAGGCCAGCATTGCGAGCAGTTTTTTCATCTCTCTCCTCCCCAGTGGTTGCCGAACCCGGCGGCGATTGTCACTGTGCCGGTGATACCTGCAAACCGCTAATCATGCAAATCAATGAATATATGAGGGGATAGGATGGGCCCGGCTATGTATGCCCTGCAAATTCTTGCGCTGGTCTTTATCGCGGTCATCGGTGCCGCCATGCTTCTGGCGGTGGCGCTGTTTGTCATCGACCGCACCCAGGCGGGCGACGCGATCCGCCGCAACTATCCCGTGATCGGACGGTTCCGGGGGCTGTTCACCAAGCTGGGCGAGTTCTTTCGCCAGTATTTCTTTGCCATGGACCGCGAGGAGATGCCGTTCAACCGTGCGCAGCGCGACTGGGTCTATAATGCCACCAAGGGCGGCGACAATACCGTGGCCTTCGGCTCGACCCGCAATCTCAACATTCCCGGCACGCCGATCTTTGTGAACGCGGTCTTCCCGCCGCTCGACGATCAGTTCGCCACCACCGAGCCCATGGTGATCGGCCCGCATGCGCGCGTCCCTTACGTGGCCAGGTCGATCTTCAATATCTCGGGCATGAGCTATGGCGCGATCTCGCGCCCGGCGGTCGAGGCGCTGAGCAAGGGCGCCTTCAAGGCGGGCGTCTGGCTCAACACCGGCGAAGGCGGGCTCTCGCCCTATCACAAGGCGGCACCCTGCGATCTGGTGTTCCAGATCGGCACCGCCAAGTTCGGGCTGCGCGACGAGCATGGCGGGCTGAGCGACGACAAGCTGCGCGCGGTGGCCGCCGATCCGCAGGTGAAGATGTTCGAGCTGAAGCTGGCGCAGGGCGCCAAGCCCGGTAAGGGCGGCATCCTGCCCGGCGAGAAGGTCAACGAGGAGGTCGCGGCCATTCGCGGGCTCAAGGTCGGGCAGGCGGGGATCTCGCCCAACCGGCACAGGGAGATCGACGATTTCGGCGATCTGCTGAACATGATCGGCCATATCCGCGAGGTCTCGGGCAAGCCGGTGGGGTTCAAGACGGTGATTGGCTCATCGGACGAATGGGAGAATCTCTTCGAGCTCATTATCGAGCGTGGCGCCGAGAGCGCGCCGGATTTCATCACCATCGACGGCGGCGAGGGCGGCACCGGGGCCGCGCCCATGCCGCTGATCGACCTCGTCGGCATGCCGATCCGCGAGGCGCTGCCGCGCATCGTCGACCTGCGCGACCGCTACGGGCTCAAGGACCGCATCCGCATCGTCGCCTCGGCCAAGCTGGTGAACCCGGCGGATGTGGCCTGGGCGATCTGTCTCGGCGCCGATTTCATCACCTCGGCGCGCGGCTTCATGTTCTCGATGGGCTGCATCCAGGCGCTGAAATGCAACCGGAATACCTGCCCGACCGGCATCACGACCCACGACCCGCGCCTGCAAAAGGGGCTCGTGGTCGAGGACAAATATGTCAAGGTCGCCAATTACGCCAAGGGCATCATCAAGGAAGTCGAGACCATCGCCCATTCGGTGGGCGTCTCGGAGCCGCGCCAGATGCGGCGGCGGCATGTGCGCATCGTGCAGGCCGATGGCAGCTCGATCCCGTTCAACAAGATCCGCCCGAGTTACAGCGCAGACACCGCAACGTGAGTCTTTGTTTGTTTGTGGCATGGCCCTCCGCAGCTACCTTCCCCCGAGGACAGGAGTTTAGGAGGGCCCAATGGCACTGCGCTGGAAAGGCGGTCTGAAGGACCGTGACGTTACCGACGAGGCAATCTGGCTGAACCGCCGCCAACTGCTGGGCGGCTCTGCCGGTCTGGCGCTCGCGGGGCTTGCCGGCGGCGTGCGCGCCGACACCGCGCTGGAGCCCAATAGCTGGGAAGAGATCACCAGCTACAACAACTACTATGAGTTCGGCACCGGCAAGGACGACCCGGCCCGCCACGCCGGCGCGCTGACCATCTCTCCCTGGAGCGTGAAGATCGACGGGCTTGTCGACCGCCCCGGCGAATATGCCTTCGAAGACATCCTTGCGCAGATGACGCTGGAGGAACGCATCTACCGTTTCCGCTGTGTCGAGGCCTGGTCGATGGTGGTGCCCTGGACCGGGTTCGAGCTGGCCGATCTGCTGGATCTGGCGGGGGTGCAATCCTCGGCGAAGTATGTGGCCTTCGAAACCGTGCTCAATCGCGACGAGATGCCGGGCACCGCGTACCGGGTGCTCGACTGGCCCTATGTAGAGGGGCTGCGACTCGACGAGGCGACGCATCCGCTGACCATCATGGCGACCGGCGTCTACGGGCGCGACATCCCCAAGCAGAACGGCGCGCCGCTGCGGCTGGTGGTGCCGTGGAAATACGGCTTCAAGTCGATCAAGTCGGTGGTGCGCATCACGCTCACCGAGGATGAGCCGCCGACGAGCTGGAACAAGGCCAATGCCCGCGAATATGGCTTCTATTCCAATGTGAACCCGGAGGTGGATCACCCGCGCTGGAGCCAGGCCACCGAGCGCCGGATCGGCGGCGGTCTCTTTGCCAAGCGTGAGCCGACGCTGATGTTCAACGGCTATGAGGAGGAGGTGGCGAGCCTCTACGCCGGCATGGATCTGGGCAAGTTCTTCTGATGATCGCCGACAGGATCAACAGGCTGGCGCGGCGGGTGCCGAACTGGACCCTATATATACTGTGTCCGCTCCCGGCGCTCTGGTATCTCTGGCTGGGGCTGACCGGAGGGCTTGGCGTCGAGCCGATCAAGGCGCTGGAGCACGCCCTGGGCGAGCTGGCCTTGCAGCTCCTGATCGCGGTGCTCTGCATCTCGCCGCTGCGCAAACATGCCGGGGTGAACCTGCTGAAGTTCCGCCGCGCGCTCGGGCTCATCGCCTTTCTCTATGTCACGCTGCATCTGCTGGTCTGGCTGCTGCTCGATGTGCAGATCCCGGCGCAGATCTGGGCGGATATCGTCAAACGCCCCTATATCACCGTGGGCATGGCGGCCTTTGTGCTGCTGATCCCGCTGGCGCTGACCTCCAACAACCTGTCGCTGCGGCGGCTGGGCGGCAAGCGCTGGCGGCAGTTGCACAAGCTGACCTATGGCGCGGTGCTGTTGGGCGGGCTGCACTATGTGATGCTGGCGAAGGGCTTTCAGATAGAACCCCTGATCTATCTGGCGGCGATCCTGGGGCTCTTGGCGTTGCGGCTGCCGACGCTCGGCAGCCCGGGGCGAGCGCGTCAGCGCGGCTGAGCGGCGCGCAGGCCCGTCTTTTCGTAGCGTTCTTTCCAAAGTGCACAGGGCTTCAGCGGAATCACGGGACCGATGATGCGCCGCGGAGCAGAAGATGAATCGCCGATTCCGCCGGAATCGGCGATTTTTGCTGTTCGGAGGTGGAAAATCCTGCGCGCTGAGGCCGGCCTTCGGATTTTATCGCACGAGTCGGGAGGGGTGTGACGCGGTTTTCGGGCCGATCTGAGGTCTGACTCGGCCTCGCAAATCGGGGTGCGTCGGGTCTTCTTGGGGATAACCCTGTGAGTAACCCAAAATCTGGTGGCAGAGCGCGGGTGTTCGACGGGCCGACACTGCGAAAACCCGAGATCTTTGAAAAAATATTCTCCATAAGATGCTGTTTTAAAATGATAATCCAAGAAATTAAAAAAAAGATGACGGTTTCTTCAAAAACCGCTTGCGGCTCCCGGCATCAATCCGTAAACACCCCCTCACCGGCGGCGCTGAGGCGCACAACGGGACGCCAGACGGGGCGGCGGCGACGAGGAAACGAGGCGCTGACGCAGACGAGGCGGGGATAACATCGAGAGGCTTGACGGGCGGGCGCGCCGAAGAAGTTAGGGCGCACTGGTCTGGTTTTTGTCTCTCACGCTCTTTGACATCGCAGATATCTGAAGAGATATGCGGGCGGCTCTGGTTCATTCGATGGATCAAACGTCTGTATGTCGCGCTTCTAGGCAAAGTTGCAGCGCTCAAGTAGCGAGGCGATAGCGCCGATTATGAAGTGTCAGCTTCACTGTTTGTACGGCTTTCGGTTTCTGATGAAACCTGAAGCACAACAAACAGATGACTCTTAATGCGGATCCTATCCTAGCCGGGTGGGTCCATGCCGGGGCGCTCAAGTAGCGCAGCGGTAGCGCATTAAGGATGTGCAGAGGTTCGAACGTCAAGGATAGCGACGCAAGTCGCTTTCAACTTGAGAGTTTGATCCTGGCTCAGAACGAACGCTGGCGGCAGGCCTAACACATGCAAGTCGAGCGCCCTCTTCGGAGGGAGCGGCGGACGGGTTAGTAACGCGTGGGAACGTGCCCTTCTCTGCGGAATAGCCACTGGAAACGGTGAGTAATACCGCATACGCCCTTCGGGGGAAAGATTTATCGGAGAAGGATCGGCCCGCGTTAGATTAGGTAGTTGGTGGGGTAATGGCCTACCAAGCCTACGATCTATAGCTGGTTTGAGAGGATGATCAGCAACACTGGGACTGAGACACGGCCCAGACTCCTACGGGAGGCAGCAGTGGGGAATCTTAGACAATGGGCGCAAGCCTGATCTAGCCATGCCGCGTGAGTGATGAAGGCCTTAGGGTCGTAAAGCTCTTTCGCTGGGGAAGATAATGACTGTACCCAGTAAAGAAACCCCGGCTAACTCCGTGCCAGCAGCCGCGGTAATACGGAGGGGGTTAGCGTTGTTCGGAATTACTGGGCGTAAAGCGCGCGTAGGCGGATCAGAAAGTTGGGGGTGAAATCCCGGGGCTCAACCTCGGAACTGCCTCCAAAACTCCTGGTCTTGAGTTCGAGAGAGGTGAGTGGAACTCCGAGTGTAGAGGTGAAATTCGTAGATATTCGGAAGAACACCAGTGGCGAAGGCGGCTCACTGGCTCGATACTGACGCTGAGGTGCGAAAGTGTGGGGAGCAAACAGGATTAGATACCCTGGTAGTCCACACCGTAAACGATGAATGCCAGTCGTCGGGTAGCATGCTATTCGGTGACACACCTAACGGATTAAGCATTCCGCCTGGGGAGTACGGTCGCAAGATTAAAACTCAAAGGAATTGACGGGGGCCCGCACAAGCGGTGGAGCATGTGGTTTAATTCGAAGCAACGCGCAGAACCTTACCAACCCTTGACATCCTCAGCTACATCCAGAGATGGATGGTTCCCTTCGGGGACTGAGTGACAGGTGCTGCATGGCTGTCGTCAGCTCGTGTCGTGAGATGTTCGGTTAAGTCCGGCAACGAGCGCAACCCACATCTTCAGTTGCCAGCAGTTCGGCTGGGCACTCTGGAGAAACTGCCCGTGATAAGCGGGAGGAAGGTGTGGATGACGTCAAGTCCTCATGGCCCTTACGGGTTGGGCTACACACGTGCTACAATGGTGTCTACAGTGGGTTAATCCCCAAAAGACATCTCAGTTCGGATTGTCGTCTGCAACTCGACGGCATGAAGTCGGAATCGCTAGTAATCGCGTAACAGCATGACGCGGTGAATACGTTCCCGGGCCTTGTACACACCGCCCGTCACACCATGGGAGTTGGGTTCACCCGAAGGCCGTGCGCCAACCTTTACAGGGGGCAGCGGACCACGGTGAGCTCAGCGACTGGGGTGAAGTCGTAACAAGGTAGCCGTAGGGGAACCTGCGGCTGGATCACCTCCTTTCTAAGGATGATCCTAGATTGAAGGCTTGCCTTCAACGTGGATCACTTAGCAAGTCTCGGTTAGTCGCCGAGACATACATCACGGACCAGGCCGTCCTCATATCTCTTCAGAACATAAACACGTGTGGGCAGCGGCTCATGCGTCGCGGTTTTGCTCAAGGCAAACTGGCCCTTTCGGCAGATTTTGCTCCGCAAAATCGCCTGCCGGGCAACGCCGATTTTGCGGAGCAAAATCAGCTGGGTCGGTAGCTCAGGTGGTTAGAGCGCACGCCTGATAAGCGTGAGGTCGGAGGTTCAAGTCCTCCTCGACCCACCAGATCCCCTCGGGGGACAAGATGGGGCCTTAGCTCAGCTGGGAGAGCGCCTGATTTGCATTCAGGAGGTCAGGAGTTCGATCCTCCTAGGCTCCACCACTTTCCGATTAGATCGATAAGCGCTTTCGAGTGTTTATCCGTCCAATCGGACATCGTCGAACTCGTTCGACGGTTTTAACATCGTATAGAGAGATACAAATCAACATTGCTTGGTTCTCCGGAGTAACGGAAGAACCTCTGCAGGTCTCCGCAAGGAGAGGTGGTTGACGGTCTAGCCGACCGGAAAACCATATCCCTGCCGAAACGAGCAATCGTTGTCCAAGTCAAGTACACTAACCCGGTTCGACGCAAGTCGAACCAAGTCCACGCTCAGGCGTGGGCGGGAAAGTATGCTTTTGATCCGGTATCAAAGCCATTGCACGAACCAGCGCAGTGGCGCGACACGCGAAAGCCTGTCTTTTACTGGATCAAATCAAGCGCGAGAAGGGCGTTTGGTGGATGCCTTGGCAGTAAGAGGCGATGAAGGACGTGATACTCTGCGATAAGCCATGAGGAGCTGAGAATAAGCTTTGATCCATGGATTTCCGAATGGGGCAACCCACCTGAAAGTTCATTATTGTTGCTTCGGCAATCAATAATGTTCTTAAACAGGTACTTTTAACCTGAATACATAGGGTTTTAAGAGCAAACCCGGGGAACTGAAACATCTAAGTACCCGGAGGAAAGGACATCAATAGAGACTCCCCTAGTAGCGGCGAGCGAACGGGGACCAGCCGAACTCTGAGAGTGACTGGAATGGTCTGGAAAGGCCAACCACAGCGGGTGACAGTCCCGTACAGGAAGCTCGATGAGACGTATCAAGTAGGGCGGGACACGTGAAATCCTGTCTGAAGATCGGAGGACCACCTCCGAAGG
Organism: Salipiger abyssi; assembly: GCF_001975705.1. Lineage (NCBI taxonomy): Bacteria > Pseudomonadati > Pseudomonadota > Alphaproteobacteria > Rhodobacterales > Roseobacteraceae > Salipiger > Salipiger abyssi. The sequence continues at coordinate 1,349,578 of NZ_CP015093.1, read as the reverse complement.
CTAAGTACTCCTTACTGACCGATAGCGAACCAGTACCGTGAGGGAAAGGTGAAAAGCACCCCGACGAGGGGAGTGAAACAGTACCTGAAACCGAGCGCCTACAATCAGTCGGAGCTTGACTGGACTCTAATGACAATCTGAGCCATGCAGTCGCCAGTGAAAAACTGGAGGCAAACATGGCAGACGGAACCTTTGCAGCGCTGATGCTCATCGCGGGTCTGACCGATATGGGCATGAACCACTGCGGAGACGGGGCAGGCTGCCTCGCACCGGGAGACACGCAGCCGCGTGTCGCATTCTCGGCCGGTTCCGTGATCGAACGCAGGGCCGACAGCGGCGCGGAGATCTATCTCCGCTACGATCTCGGCACCACGCTGGGGCCGTTCGGCCAGGCCATCGGCCTGAGCTACGGCGACGAAAGCGGTTCCTGGATCGGCTACGGCTGGACCTGGGGCACGTCTTTCGGCAACAGCCCGTTCTACACAGAACTGCACGCGATGCCGGGGCTTTACGCCGCCGGTGACGACTTCGACCTCGGCGGACCGATCGAGTTCCGCTCCGGGATCGAGTTCGGCTACGAGGCCCGAAACGGCTGGCGTTACGCTCTCGGTTACGACCATCGGTCGAATGCCGGGATCTACGACGACAACCCGGGGATCGAGACGGTGCAGTTCAAGGTGAGCGTGCCGCTGCGGTAAGTGCCGCGGTCGGAACGACGCACCAAAACGGCCTCAAGTAGCCGATAGGCGGTAGGCCAAACATAAAAACGATGACACTCCGACACGGAGTGTCGGGTTGTCATCAGTGTCCAGTCTTGTGACGGCGTACCTTTTGTATAATGGGTCATCGACTTGGTCTATCTAGCAAGCTTAAGCCGGTAGGTGTAGGCGCAGCGAAAGCGAGTCTTAATAGGGCGTCGAGTTAGATGGATCAGACCCGAAACCGAGTGATCTAGGCATGACCAGGATGAAGGTAAGGTAACACTTACTGGAGGTCCGAACCCACACCTGTTGAAAAAGGTCGGGATGAGTTGTGCCTAGGGGTGAAAGGCCAATCAAACTCGGAGATAGCTGGTTCTCCGCGAAATCTATTTAGGTAGAGCGTCATCCGAATACCCCGGGGGGTAGAGCACTGGATGGGTAATGGGGCCCCACAGGCTTACTGATCCTAACCAAACTCCGAATACCCGGGAGTACTAGATGGCAGACACACAGCGGATGCTAACGTCCGTTGTGGAGAGGGAAACAACCCTGACCTACAGCTAAGGCCCCCAATTCATGGCTAAGTGGGAAAGCAGGTGGGACGACCAAAACAACCAGGAGGTTGGCTTAGAAGCAGCCATCCTTTAAAGATAGCGTAACAGCTCACTGGTCTAATCAAGTTGTCCTGCGGCGAAGATGTAACGGGGCTCAAGCCATGAGCCGAAGCTTAGGATGCCGTAAGGCATGGTAGCGGAGCGTAGTGTGACATAGCACTTGTCTTTATTATCGCCCTTCGGTCGTTGAGCACGTGTGCTCAAGTAGCCGATAGGCGGTAGCACAAGACAAAGTGCTTTCTGTGAAGCCGGGCTGTAAGGCATCCGGTGGAGAGATCACTAGCGAGAATGATGACATGAGTAGCGACAAGGAGTGTGAGAGACACTCCCGCCGAAAGTCCAAGGGTTCCTGCTTAAAGCTAATCTGAGCAGGGTAAGCCGGCCCCTAAGGCGAGGCCGAAAGGCGTAGTCGATGGGAACCAGGTTAATATTCCTGGGCCAGGAGATGGTGACGGATTGCGAAGATTGTTCGACCTTATCGGATTGGTCGGGCCGTTCAGCAGTCCCTGGAAATAGCCCTCCATGAGACCGTACCCTAAACCGACACAGGTGGACTGGTAGAGAATACCAAGGCGCTTGAGAGAACGATGTTGAAGGAACTCGGCAAAATACCTCCGTAAGTTCGCGAGAAGGAGGCCCAGTTTCTAGGCAACTAGTGGCTGGGGGCACAAACCAGGGGGTGGCGACTGTTTACTAAAAACACAGGGCTCTGCGAAGTCGCAAGACGACGTATAGGGTCTGACGCCTGCCCGGTGCCTGAAGGTTAAAAGGAGGAGTGAGAGCTCTGAATTGAAGCCCGGGTAAACGGCGGCCGTAACTATAACGGTCCTAAGGTAGCGAAATTCCTTGTCGGGTAAGTTCCGACCTGCACGAATGGCGTAACGACTTCCCCGCTGTCTCCAACATCGACTCAGCGAAATTGAATTGCCTGTCAAGATGCAGGCTTCCCGCGGTTAGACGGAAAGACCCCGTGCACCTTTACTACAGCTTCGCACTGGCATCAGGATTGTGATGTGCAGGATAGGTGGTAGGCTTCGAAGCAGGGACGCCAGTCTCTGTGGAGCCGAAAGATGAGATACCACCCTTCGCACTCTTGATGTCTAACCGCGGTCCCTCATCGGGATCCGGGACCCTGCGTGGCGGGTAGTTTGACTGGGGCGGTCGCCTCCTAAAGCGTAACGGAGGCGCGCGAAGGTTGGCTCAGAGCGGTCGGAAATCGCTCGTTGAGTGCAATGGCAGAAGCCAGCCTGACTGCAAGACTGACAAGTCGAGCAGAGTCGAAAGACGGCCATAGTGATCCGGTGGTCCCAAGTGGGAGGGCCATCGCTCAACGGATAAAAGGTACGCCGGGGATAACAGGCTGATACTGCCCAAGAGTCCATATCGACGGCAGTGTTTGGCACCTCGATGTCGGCTCATCTCATCCTGGGGCTGGAGCAGGTCCCAAGGGTACGGCTGTTCGCCGTTTAAAGAGGTACGTGAGCTGGGTTTAGAACGTCGTGAGACAGTTCGGTCCCTATCTGCCGTGGGTGTAGGATACTTGAGAGGAGTTGCCCCTAGTACGAGAGGACCGGGGTGAACGATCCACTGGTGGACCAGTTGTCGTGCCAACGGCAGTGCTGGGTAGCTATGATCGGACAGGATAACCGCTGAAGGCATCTAAGCGGGAAGCCCCCCTCAAAACAAGGTATCCCTGAGGGCCGTGGTAGACCACCACGTCGATAGGCCGGAGATGTAAGCATGGTAACATGTTCAGTTGACCGGTACTAATGGCCCGATAGGCTTGATTTGATCCAGTAACAGACAGGCTCACACCTATCTGAAAACTGGTCAGAAGCATACACACCAATAAAGTGTGACTTGGACAACGTGATTTGATCGCTGCGCCTGAAATGGATAGGTGCGGGAACGCGTTATCGTCTGCGACGAAACGCTGCCTCCCGCAAATACCAAATCGCGTAGCGATTTGGTATTTCCTCGGTTTGGTGGTCATAGCGCGAGCAAAACACCCGGTCCCATTCCGAACCCGGCCGTTAAGTGCCGTTGCGCCAATGGTACTGCGACTCAAGTCGTGGGAGAGTAGGTCACCGCCAAACCTAGTAAATACCAAATGTCTCTCTAATCGATGAAAACGAGAACCCAACAAAAGCGCCCATAGGGCGCTTTTTGCGTGTTTTATCTCTTCATATCATACGCTCGAATCCGTCGCCGCATCGAAGGGGAGACTTCCAGATATTTATAGGAGCGTTCGAGGCTGCGGTTCATCCACCTGACGACATCTCTATAAACGGTGTAAAAATGAACGGGTGTGAGCGTGTGTCGCTTTGGCTGGCAATCCAGAAAAAAGCTTAGAAGCCCATATGCCGGTGCGACCGTTTCGCATCTTATCTCGTAGCATATGACTTTCCCCATATGCCGTCCGGGCCCGATATCGGTGTTGATTGCGCGAACCCTGAAGGAAAATTCCGCGAGTTGCTCGCTTCTGTATAATGCCAAGGCATTTTCAATGGCCATTTGTTCGCCATTGTTCTGCTTCGTGCCTGCGACAACATTCCCCGGTCCGTTCCCCCCGCCAAGCCCATGTGAGATCAGATGGCACCAATGCCAGGTCGCGCCATGAACCAGCGGATAGTTGCGCGGTGGATCTTCGAGAAACTTCGCATATTCACCAGCGGAGAATGTACTCGAAGCCGGATTAAGCGTCTGCATCGCGCCTTTCATGCCTTGATTGGGGACGCGGTCGCTCTTGTTCCGACCTGGAGGCAATGCATGCCAGCCTGCAGAACCGATGCCACGATGCGGCAATGCCCAGGTCGCATCGAAATTGCTTTGGAGCTCGCTCAGATGCGCGACGGAATTGCTGAACCTCAGACTTTCTTTGCGGTTAACATGTCCGAACTGGACCATATTGTGCGTTGGAACGAGCTTTTTCGTCAAAACCTTCCCGGAAAGTTTGCCATGTTTCGAAATCCGATACTCATAGCATTTTCCATTTTCACTCCGGACGAAATAAACCTGTCCGACAGCCCTCTGGTAAAAAGCTGCATGCTGTTCGGGTTTCGGCCCCCGCATTGGCTGATTTAGGCCTTGGTCGTGCTGATCGGCTCGACCGCACTCGCCAGCAGATCCATCAACCGTGCCATGCCTTCCGTCGGCGGCTGCTGACTGGCATGAACTGTGATGTCGTATTTCGCCGACTTGTCCGTCGAGCGCGTATTCTCGCGCTGGGTCGCCACCTTGCCGCTGACCTCGAGGCTGCCGCTGTAGAACAGCCCGTTTGCCTCGGCTTTCGCATTCACATTGGTTTCCGTGTCCTGGTTTTCCTTAGACCCGGTCACCGAATTGATTTCCATGGTGAAATTAATATCCACCGACTCGATCAGCAGGGACGGGATCGGCACCAGCCCCAGCACCGGCGGCGCCACCGTGACCTTGTGGGTCGAAATCGACCCGTCCGCTTCGGTCACCGGGCGCTCCAGCTCCAGCGGCAGGGTCATCACCGTCTTGTTGCCGGCATTGCCTGTGGCGCCTTCCTTGCCATAGGCCAGCATATTGATGAAATTGATCATCTCGTGGCCCAGCTGCTTCTGCGCCTTGATCGCGGCGGCCAGCGGCGCACCGATGAGATATTCCAAGGGAACCCCGCTCAGCTCGTTGCCGATTTCGGTGCCGCCGCCTCCGCCCGAGCCATTGCCGTCGCCATTGGTTGCAGGTGCCTTCGCCATGGGTGTCCCCCTTATGATGATGATCTTAAATAATCGAGCAGTTGTTCCTGAATGAGTTCGACGCCTTCCGGCGGGTTGGTCATCTTGAAGGTGACCTTCACCTTGGCGGGCGATGCGCTGGATTCAAAGCTGTCGCCCTTGGTCATCACGGTGATTTCGCTGGCGGTATCGAAGAGATCGTCGATCGTGCGGCGGATGACCGTGAAGGTGTCCTCCTCCTCCGCTTCGGCCTGTTCAGGCTCTTCCGGCTTGTCCTCTGTGTTCTCTTCCGGCGCCTCTTTTTCGGTGTCGTCCTCGCGCGGCTTGATTTCGAAACTGGCAAGTTTTGCTTCGAACTCGATCTCCAGCGTGTCGATATTCAACGTCGACATGGGCACAAGCGTGATCGCCGGGGCCTCGATGATGTCATAGCGTTCGTCTGCCCCGACACCCCGGCTGGTCGCCATCGCCAGCAACCGGGGCACATAGACTTCGACCTCCTCTCCCGTGGCGGGATCCTTGACGATCTTTGTCTCGAAATAGGACTGGAAGAGCTGGAGATGCTGGAGGTTCACGAAGCGCCGTGCTTCGAGCACAGAGGCGTAAATCCCTTCCAGCAAGGTCTGAAGCGAATGGCTCAACGCAATCTCCGTAAAAATTTCAAGAAGTTTAAGCACGCAAAACGTGCATCTCCAAGCCATGATTGCGCCGCGCAGAAGAAATGCCGTTGAGCAGGCGTCAGCGAAAGGGGGCGGGCCGATCCGATCACGCTGCGTGCCATGTGGCCGACCGCGCTGTGATGCAGGCGACAGAGGGGGCGTAAGCCTCCGGTAATAAAAGATTAATCTGCCCTTCCGTCGGGCAGGAAAGTTTGGCGTTATCGCTTTCTGGCGCTAATTTTCTGTCGATTTTAAATAACGGTTACAAAGGTCGCTTCACCCCCTTGCAACCCGCCGCAAAGCTGGATAGTTACCCCGCATTGGCGCGGGGTGGAGCAGCCCGGTAGCTCGTCAGGCTCATAACCTGAAGGTCGTAGGTTCAAATCCTACCCCCGCAACCAACGATACTTGCGAAACCTCCGTTGACACCGTCGCGGGGGTTTTTGCATTCATACCCCCATTCCGCAGTGATCGTCTGTTGCGCCCTCCCGCAACCAACGATCCCTGCGATAGCAGGTTGTCAAAAGCCTCGGTCTCCGAAAGGAAGTCGGGGTTTTTCTTTCCTGCAGCAAAGCGCAGGATGGCACCCAGATCTCCACGCAGCACAATGGCAAGTTCGCCGTCCTCCGGGATAAGGGTCACTTGATCCACAAGGGAACGAAACACCTCGGCAGCTTGTGCTCGCTCTTCTTCGCGCTGGAGATTCTCATAGAGCTGGCCGATCCGATCCTGGTAGATCTGCGCCATGTTCGGGTGCAGCAAGGGCGGAGGCTCGTCGGCATTGGCCAAGAGTTCGGTTAGTTCGGCTTTGCGCGTCTCAAGCTTCTCGGCCTTGTCCTTCAGCTTGGCTGGCGGAAATCCCTGCAAAATGGCATCTACCATTTTGTCCAGCTCCCTATCAGTGCGCTCCAGCTCACTCTTCCATACTTCCAGATCAGCTCCGCGTTCCATGCGAAGGCGGTTTACCTCCTTTGTGAACTCGGCACAGAATTCCTTGAACAGTTCAGGTTCCATCAGATGCTTCCTGAGGCCGTTCAGAATCGAAGCCTCCAGTGCATCGCGTCGGATGTTCACTCGGTTGTCACAAGTGCCCTTGTTGCGGGCCGTTGAGCACCCCATGAGGTCTTTCGAGATCATCGAGTATCCCCCTCCGCAGCAGCCGCACTTTATAAGCCCCCCGAAAAGGTGCTTTGGGCGACGCCGGTTGTTCATAGGGTTTGAACTCTTCTCGGATTTGTCAAAGGCAAGGCTGGCTTGCCGCGCCTTCACGGCATCCCATAGGGACTGGTCAATGAATGCGAGCTCCGGCACCTCCTGAACGACCCATTCGCTCTCCGGGTTGGGGCGCGAGACGCGCTTGCCGGTATCCGGATCCTTCATGTAGCGCAGGCGATTCCAGACCAGCTTGCCGATATAGAGCTCATTGTTCAGGATGCCTGTGCCACGCTTGGGGTTTCCGTGGATTGTGGAGGGCCCCCATTCTTTGCCTTGCGGCCCAGGGACGCCCTCACGATTCAGCGTCATGGCAATGGTGCGGGAGGACTTGCCTTCAAGATAATCCTTGAAGATGCGCTGGATGATGCCTGCCTCGGCGGTGTTGATCTCCCGGTGACCGCGCTCGTCCGGATCGGCGGTGCGTACGACGTTATATCCGTAGCAGAGACCGCCTCCGGATTTTCCGCTCTCAACCCGGCCGCGCAGGCCACGGCGAGTCTTGTCGGCGAGATCCTTGAGGAACAGCGCGTTCATTGTACCCTTAAGGCCGACATGCAGATGCGTGACCTCGCCTTCGGAAAGGGTAACGAGCTTCACATCAGCATAGGACATGCGCTTGAAGATGCCGGCGATATCTTCTTGGTCCCGGGAGAGTCGGTCCATCGCCTCTGCGAGGATCACGTTGAAGCGGCCGTGTGCGGCATCGGAGATTAGGGCCTGAATGCCTGGTCGGAGCAGTGAGGCGCCCGAGATTGCATGGTCCGAGTATTCCTCGACGATCTGCCAGCCCTGCTTCTCGGCGTAGAGCCGACACATCCGGAACTGATCTGCAATCGAGGCATCGCGCTGATTGTCGGACGAATAGCGAGCGTAGAGCGCAACCTTCATACGGCGGCCTCCTTACTTGGGGAGGCGGTCCTGTTCATGATGGGCCGTCTCGGCGCTGACAAAGTCGCGGGCGGCCTGACGGGCCAAGAGGCGGACCAGATCGCGGAGGCGGGCATCCGGCTCGGCGCCCGAGAGACACGCGGCGTCGGTGTCCGCAGCTTCGACGGAGAGATGCAGTGTCTCCGCTTTGGTTTGTCGCTGTCGTGCCAAGAGGTCGCCATCCGTTTCTCGCGCGTTGAGGTGCGCAAGACAAAGAATGACATTTCGAAGTGATTGCTCAAGGAAAAATAGTATGTAAAAACAGCGTGTTGTCGGCGTTTCTGGCGCATTACGTCGTGCCGGATCGTAGAAACGGATATAGCCTCGTCGTGAATAACGGCGGGCAAAATCTCTATTGTCTGTTTGATCGCGATGTACATCTAACCCATGCTGCCTTGACGTCGGACCCTGTGGCACATTCCGGGCTCGCGTCCAACTTGGCGTGACTGCTTGCTCTTCGGCACGGCAGTTGAAAAGCCAGTGTTTCTTGGTATATATATCCTGATATAGCATGGAGATCGGCGATGAGCAACGCTGCACAGAAACGAGCGATCAAGAATTACCGCGCGCGCCTGACACAGCGCGGCTTCAAACGTTTCGAAGTCATGGCTCTCGAAACCGACCGCGAACTGATCCGCTCGCTTGCTCGCCGTTTGGCCGAAGAGGGGCCAGAAGCGGAAGAGGCGCGCGCCGCGGTGAAGGCTGTCGTGGCGGATGAGCCGCCGAAGTCCGGTAGTATTCTGTCCGCCTTGCGCCGTTCGCCCCTGGTTGGAGCCGAAGTCGAGTTCTCGCGCTCGCGCGATGAAGGGCGAAGGGTCGATCTGTGAGCCGTTACCTTCTAGACACCAACATCATCAGCAATATCGTCAAGCCGAAGCCATCTGAACCTCTAATGAAATGGATGGAAGCTCAGCGGGATGAGGACCTCTTCATCGCATCGCTGACCATAGCCGAAATCCGACGCGGCATTCTGGAAAAACCACGTGGCAAGAAGCGCGATGCACTTGATGCTTGGTTTTCAGGGCCGGAAGGCCCGCAGGAATTGTTCATGGACCGAATCTTGGACTTTGACGACAAGGCTGCCTTGATATGGGCACGACTTATGGCGGATGGGACGTCTACGGGTCGTCCGCGGAGCACGTTGGATGTGATTATCGCCGCCGTCGCGGGAGCCAACGATTGCGTGGTGGTAACAGAAAACGAAAAAGATTTCTCCGATATCCAGTTCATCAACCCGTTACGCGGTACTGACTGATGTGCTGCCGGAACGATGAATGCGCGGGAGGCCGACATGGCTGAAACACAGATTGAATGGACAGATGCCACGTGGAATCCGGTAGCGGGGTGTTCGATCGTTACAGCCGGCTGCACCCATTGTTATGCGATGGAAATGGCCAAGCGGCTCGAAGCGATGGGTGTCCAGAAATATGCAGGACTAACTCGCAAGACGGGTCGGAGGACCGTTTGGAATGGAGTCGTGCGTGAGGATCGGCAGGCACTGACGATTCCCCACAGATGGCGCAAGCCCCGAAAGATCTTCGTTAACTCGATGAGTGACCTCTTCCATGACCAGGTGACTGATGAATTCATATTGGACGTTTGGCAAGTCATGCGTGAAACGCCACGCCATAACTACCAGATTCTGACCAAGCGTCCCGAGCGTATGGCAGAGCTGGTCAGCGACCGCATCGGAGAGGTCCTGCCCAACGTTTGGCTTGGTACGAGCATCGAAAACGCTGAAGTCGTTGATCGCATCGATGACCTCCGCCGGTCACCTGCAGCGATCCGCTTCATTTCTTTTGAGCCGCTGATTGGTGCCGTTGGCGCAATTGATCTTCAGGATATTCACTGGGCGATTGTGGGCGGCGAAAGCGGAAAGTCCGCCCGTCCAATTCGCGAAGAATGGATTGATGAAATACATGCCCAATGCCTTACGGCAGGGACGGCATTTTTCTTCAAACAGTGGGGAACTTGGGGCAAGGACAACAAGAAGCGCTCGAAGAAGGCCAACGGGCGAGAATATCGTGGACGCACCTGGGACGAAATGCCTGCCGCCCCGCAAGCGGTTGTGTAAGAGTTTAGAGATAGGCGGGGAGGCAACATGGTCGAAAAAAGATACGAATGGGCAGATGGTGCGAAGCTCGAAGAGCATTCGCGGCGCAAACACAAGATTCTTCGTGAGTACGTCTTTGATTATCTTACCGTTCGCTGCAAATTACCCCAACAGGAACGTTTCAGGCTTGCAATAGTCGATGGTTTTGCTGGTGGGGGGCGTTACCAGTGCGGAACGCCCGGGTCCCCGCTGATTTTCATTGAAGAACTCAGGCGCGCGACTGAAGCGGTCAACACACAGCGGGTGGCGCAAGGTTTGGGCGCTATTGAGGTCGAGTGTCTTCTCATTTTTAATGATGCCAGCCGGGATGCGATCGAACTATTGAAGACCCATGTCGCGCCACTGCAGGCAGATATCGCGGAAACATGCCCGAAGCTGCATCTTCGCGTGGAGTACCTGAATGAGTTCTTCGAGAAAGCTTACCCGAAAACCAGGGCGTTGCTGGAGCAGGGCCGTTATCGAAGCGTATTGTTCAACTTAGACCAGTGCGGGGATAGCCACGTCGAGCGTGACACGATCGTCGACATCATGCGGACCTATCCAGCGGCTGAGATCTTCTACACGTTCATGATCAGTTCTCTGTTGGCCTTTTTGAAAAAGGACCAACCAGATCAACTCACTGCCCGACTGGACTATCTTGGGCTCAAGACCGCCGATATTGGTGAACTGAACGGGGTCATGAGCAAGAATGACTGGCTCGGCACGGCTGAAAAAATCGTTTTTGACGTCTTCCGGAGATGCGCTCCCTATGTAAGCCCGTTCTCGATTAATAACCCTGGTGGCTGGCGGTATTGGCTCATTCACTTCGCCAACGCTTGCCGTGCGCGGCAGGTCTACAACAACATCCTGCATGACAATGCAACGATGCAGGCACATTTCGGTCGGTCCGGCCTCAACATGCTGTCTTATGATCCGCGGCATGACGAAGGCATGCTCTATCTGTTCGACAGTGATGCCCGGGCGTCCGCGAAGAGCCAACTCCTGGGAGATATTCCGCGTCTTGTGACTGAGACTGGTGATGCGATGCCCGTCATGGATTTCTACGAGAGCATCTACAACGTCACACCCGCTCACGCCGATGACATTCATACGGCGATTATCGAGAACCCGGATCTTGAAGTCATTACACCTGCAGGCGGTGAGCGACGGAAAGCAAACACGATTGGGATCAATGACGTCATCAAGGTGAAGACACAGCGCAGCTTCTTCCCGATGTTCTTCGATGCCGGTGCGGACGGAAAGCGTCGCAAAAGATGAGCGCCAGCGAAGGCCAAGATCCTGAATGGCGTGAATTCGAGCGTCTGGTTGCGCGAATAGAGGCTGATGCAGACCCCGGAAATGTGACTGTTACCTCTCCTGATCGTATCAGATGCAAGATTACAGGTCAGCTGCGAGAGGTCGATGCAAGTATCCGTACGCGGATTGGCTCCGCCGGAGTCCTTTTGACGATCGAGTGTCGGCGAAGGACTGCAATTCAGGATGTCACCTGGATCGAGCAACTGGCCGCAAAGAAAAAGGCGATTGGTGCAGATCGTACAATCGCGGTTAGTGCGTCAGGCTTTACCGACAGTGCCCAGAAGGTCGCCGAGCAAAGTGGTGTTTCTCTTCGAAAGCTCTCGGAAATCGGGATTGAGGATGTCAATTCATTGCTGCAGGTAGACTTCGTGCTCTTCTGGCACAAAGCGTGCGCCATCACACGAGTCGGTATTCGAAAATTTCACTCGCTCGATTGGAAGATGCCAGAGCCGTCGGATGTTGACTGTACGCTACCCGAGGACACGGACCCTTTCGCATCCATCTTTCGTAACGAGGAGACCGGCGCGGCCTGGTCTTTGAACGATCTTTGGCTCCAGCTTCAGGAGGCAACTGATCCGTTTGAAGGCATAGAAAGGGCCCAGTCACCCGTTTTCCGAACGGTGTGCTTTCCCTATCCCGGCGAGGTGACCGTCACGACTCCCGACGGACCCGTTCGGTTGGGAGACGTGATACTCACCGTTGCTCTCTGGGTAGAGGCAGAACACATTCCTTTCGATGAGGCCAACAGGGTCGAGTATTCATCCGGCGATATCGATGCCATCCAGCGCGTAGAATTTTCTTCGCAGCGGCGGATGGGAAAGAATCAGCGCATCTCCTTGCAGCTGCCTAAGCACTCTGAAAGTATTAGTGACCTAAGAGCAGGATATTTTCAGCCTTCCAACGAAAAATAGCGGAAATTATCTCGTAGGTTCTCCTCTACGTGTTGGCCCGTGGCCAGCGCAGTTTCCCACGGCCGACGCGCAACGCTTCCACCAACCTAGTATTGCCCGGCAGCCGCCCCGAGAACAGGCTGGGCTTCGGATCAAGTGCCGATTTCTTGAATGCCGCCACCCGCTGATAGTCAGGCGTCGCCATCCAGGTCCGCCCATCTCCATCGTCTGTGACAATCCGATAGAGGCCGGCAGGTGGGGCGGTCGCGGTGTCGAGCAGGCGCTTGTAGTGTTCGACCGACCATTTCTGAATGCCGCCACTCAGGGCCTCCGTTCGGAACCGCGCCCATAGCGCTGCCGTGTCGGGGGTCGGCCAATCACCAGCATCGGTGTAAGCTGTGATCTCGTCGGATTCGAGCCAGGCCCTCATCTCCGCGGGCGTGACGAAGGCTGGCTCGGCATCCTCGATTGCCGCCATGGCTGCGCGCCGTGATGGAAGGCCCGCGCGGATCAGCATCGACATCATGAATTGTGGAACGCCGGTTTCGACCGCTGCTGCGGCGCCCCCCACCACTGTTTCTGGAGACCAGCCGAGGGACATGCGGCGGGTACGAACAGCTTCCAAGGCCCAGACCAAACGATAGGTGAAGGCCTCTTCGACAGCCCGCATATTCTGAGGCCCAATATTGGCGACATCGTCGCCAGACACCCAACGGCGCAGGATGTCCTTCCAATTGCCCGGTAGCGCGTTCGTCTTGTCGGGAATGAAAGGCCGCATGAACAACAAGCGTTCCCCGAGACCACAGAGGGCGTCGACAAGTTCGTCGACATCGCCACTCAGCGCAGCAGCGTCGGCTTGATCGAGGAGATCGGCCAATTCGTCTGCCATGGCATCAATGGCGAGCCCAGCCTCGAGCCCGACACCCATCGCGAAATGTCCACGCCGCGCATCCGTTGTAGTGGACTTCCATATGAGTTCAGCGCGCGCCTCGAACACCTTCTTGTGCAATGGCGCGATGTCCTCGTCCTCTCGGGCTATCTGGCGGGCCCAGAGCGACCCTTTGAGCGCCTCGTCCAAGAGCGTTGGCAGATCCGCCCGGTCGGCGTCCAGCGCTTCGATCAATCCGAAAACAGTCGCATCGAGGCGTTCAACGATTTGCGAAAGCGGTTCCTCGTCGATGGTCTCCCCCTCGTCATCACCGCCTTCATCTTCACCGCCATCTGCGTCATATTCCGCGCCGGCTGCCAAGCGCTCGGCGACTGCGGCTTCCTCCGCTGGCGATCTCCAGGCTTCGCGGGCGTTGGCGAGATATTCCCATGCGTCATCGCGCTCCAGAACGCCTTCACGAGCCAGGCGCTCAAGGATCTCTGCGACGATTTGGATGAGGCCGCTCTTCAGTGTGCGGGCCTTGGCGGAGGCAACCAACTCACGCCACTCTCTTTCTCGCCATCTGATCTTGTCGAACATCACGTGAACGATGAGGCCTTCGACGTCCACGAAAGCGCGGCCGGCTCGCCCGGCGACATTTGCGAACTCCTCGCCTTTGATCTTCTCGCCTCTGCGGACCAGATACGGCACCAGCATAACTGCAGCGTTGAGATTGAGGCCTTGGGAGAGCGTCGGCGATGCAACGATGACCTTCAAGACGCCCTCGGACAGCAGCGTTTCCAATTCGCGCAGGAATGGGCTCGGAAGCCGACCGTGATGGATCGCGACGCCTACCTTCAGACTGGCAACGGCGGGGTGGTCTTCTCCCAACCACTCCTTGCCGACCTCAAGAGCGCGGGCAATCGGTGCCTCATCCTCCAGCAGTGAGCCCAAATATCCACGCTTGCAGAGGTCCACGACTTGTTTGCCGAAGCCTTCGACCCAATTGGCTTGGGTTGAAAAGATCAGCGTCCTCTTTCCTTGGCCGGCGAACTCCCATGCAGCGAACAAGGTGAGATGCGACGTCTTGCGTGGGTAGGGTAATTTTTCTTTGCCTCTAGCCGGTTTCTGCACGACAAATTTATCGATGAACGGACCATTGCGATTCAGATCGAGGCGAAGCAATGCGTCTTGGCCCCGCCAAGTGAGCGTGCCAAATCGTTGTCGGGTCGGACGCCAGTCTGAGAGCACCGGCGCGCCGGGTTCGTCGGAGCGTATCCATGCCGTAAGATCGTCTAGCTCTTCGCCGCTGGGCAGGATGGCGGACAGACAGACAATCCTACGGCTCTCCGCGTCCGTGCGCCGAAGCAGGCGTTGGACCAGCGTCTCATAACGGATTTCACGCTCGCTCGGACCAATCATGTGGCCTTCGTCGAGGACGATGAGACCGACATCGTCTATCAGAGATGGGTCGCTTCGCAGTGCGAAGTCGAGCTTCTCAGGTGTCGCGATGATGATTTCGCGAGTGCGCAATGCGTCTTCATCGCCTGCCGAAAGGCCGCTGGCACCGTAAAGTGAGGAGACGCTGAAGCCGAGAGGCGCGAAGGTTTTTCTGAAGGATCGCTCGGTTTGTGCGGACAGCGCGCGCAGCGGCGTGACAATCAGTACCCGGCGCGCCGACGAAAGGGTCATCAACGCTGCAATCTCGGCCACTCGCGTTTTACCTGCGCTGGTTGGTAAGGCGACAACCAGATCGTCCGTGACGTCGGTGGAGCGCCGGGCTGCTTCGCGCTGCGATGGCCACAACTCCACCTCGGAAGTTTTGCGAGCATAGAGCGATGAGATGAATAGCCTGCGCAGGTCCGGGTATTTTTCCTCCGTTCCTTCCGGTGGCTCGGTCGGCAGATTTTCGTGCAGGGAATGCTGCCACAGGTCATCGATAAGGTGACGACATAGGTTCGAGATCCACCACAGGGGGACATTCTCCGCATTGTCTGCAAGACTGACCGCGACGTCGAGCAATGCCCTTGCTGTCTCGATCGGCTCGGTTTCGCCCGTCTCAAGCGCGAAATCAAAATACGCCAGCGCCCGGCAGATCGTCGTGTTGAGGATGGTCGACAGAGCTTCATCGACATCGGGCTCTTCACCCCGCAGAACCTCCGCGATCTGCTCATCGTTGTGATCGTCGTTGTCCAGCCAATCGCGAACGAAGCCGCGCAATTGGCCGAGATCGCGCAGGATCAGATGTTGGATCGCTGTTTCGCCGGGTGAGGTGTTGAGGTCGCCCGCGGTCTCGTTGAAGAGCGAATAGGCAACGGCTGAAAATCCGGCGAGATGATAGGCTGCGGTAGCGATGGTGCGGCGGAAGCCTCGATCATGCGATTCCGGATCACCATTGCGAACAAGAGCTTCGAAGGCATTGGCGGAGCGCTCGAACGCCTTGCTGGTCAGGTCCGAGGTGCCGGCCTGAGCACGAAGCGCCATTGCGCCCCGAAGCAAAGCAAAGCCGTGTTCCGCAAGATCCGTTTCGATCGTCGCGCCGAGCGGCGGCGCATTCGGCGGCAGTACACCGTTTTCGCGCATCAGCGACCATGCCGCGCCGCGATATAGCAGGCGTCCGAGGATGCCATCGACGGTCGCATCCGTCAGGAAAGTTGTCAGCTCGTCAATCGTCTCCAAGATCTTCCGCCTCCTGGTACATGGCCGCGATGAAGTCCTGGTGGTCTTTGACGTGTATGTTCACGACATAATGGTCTCGATTGGTGCCGGTCGCCTCGAGATCCTGTTTCAACGAAGCGTGTGGACCGTTGCCCGATATAGTGAAAAGCATGTGATCGATGCGATCCGCCCGGAGAGACTTCAGGCCCACCTCGTCGCGAAGGCTGCGGCCCAGTGCGTTGTCGTCCGGGTCGTTGCTTTCCAGCAGGCGGTTTGCAACGAACAGCAGCGAGTCCGGCGTACACCGACCGCTATCGCGGTTGAGCACCTTGCGTGCGCTCGTGACCGTGGCCTTACCGAGCACCTTGTTGCTTTTGGCTTCGCCTTTCAGGAGCCAGAGCTTCTCGCCTTTACTGTCATACCCGGCACCGATGAAATCATCTCCGCGCATGGCCATGTTGCGCCCGTCCTTGTAGCGGAGACGACGCACAGGGACACGCAGGCCAATCTCCTCCTCGACGAGCTCAGTCGCGAGAATTTCGCCGAGATCGCCCGAACGACCCTTGGACGTCTGAGGCATCGCCTCGCTGAGGATCTCGGCGGCGACCTTGTATCCGAGCCGGTCCACGTCCTCCGCAATGCGTTCCAGTCGGTCGTAATGCGAACGGATCGTTTCAGCCAAGTCCCCCTGGATTTCATCGCGGCCACCATGCTTCTCGACATAGGTCCAGTAGTACTTGCGTTTGTCTTTTTCTCTCGTGGCGTCGCACCACCTCTCATACAGGCTCACGGAGGCCTCCCACGATCATTGCATCGCGAAGGTTGATCAGTCGGCAATCTTTGCACATCCGCTCAACTCCACAGACAGGACAATGGCGCCGCAGCCAGTCGGTCACCAAATGGCACAATATCCGTGCTGTCATACAGCACGGTGCCAAAAGCAAAGCGGTCTCCGCAGGCTTCGGCCAAGGCGCGCAGCCCAGCGAAATCGCCGGACTTGACCGTGGCGCTCGCTTTCACCTCGATGCCGGCGATCATGCCGTCGTCACGCTCCAGCACGATGTCGACCTCGCGCATGTCGCGATCGCGGAAGTGATAGGGTGTCAGTCGCAGGTCCGAGGCTGTCGTCAGCTTGAGCACTTCCGAGAACACGAAGCTTTCCAGCAGGGCGCCGAACGTCCCGCGATCCGCCTTCACCCTGTCGAAGGTCAGGCCCCGCGTGCTCGCCAGCAGGCCGGAATCGAGGAAATGTAGCTTCGGTGTCTTGACGATGCGCTTCAGCGCGTTGGTGAACCAGGGCTGCAGCGTCGCGATCAGAAAGACCTGTTCGAGCAGCCCGACGTAGCGCTGTCCCGTCTTGTGGCTGACATTGATGCTGGCTCCGAATTGCGAATAGTTGACCAATTGGCTGGAATGCTCGGCCAGCAACCGCACGAATTTCGGGAGCTCGGTCAGCTTCTCGACCTCTGCGATGTCCCTGAGATCGCGGGTGAGAACCGAGGTGAGATAGGATCGCGCCCAGTCCTGCCGGCGCCGCTCGCTCTCACGGGCGATCGCCTCGGGAAAGCCGCCGAGCAGGACGGAGTGGACGAGATCGTCGCCAACGATCGCTTTGCTTGGCTTTTGCAGCTTTCCCCCGAAGAGACGCTCCAGAAAGGTCGGCGTCCTGCCCTCGATCTCGGCCCGTGCCAGCGGCAGCATCTCGAGCGTTTCCATGCGGCCGGCGAGACTATCGGCGACCCGTGGCAAGGTCAGCACATTGGCTGAGCCCGTGAGGAGAAATCGGCCCGGACGATAGTCCTCGTCAACCGTCTTCTTGATCGCCAGCAGCAGGTCGGGCGCGCGTTGAATCTCGTCGATGATGGCCCGATCCAGTCCCCGGATGAACCCGGCCGGATCGGACCGCGCAGCCTCCAGCACGGTCTGGTCGTCCAGCGTGATATAGGTGCGGCCGGCTTCCCCCATCTTCTTGACGAGCGTGGTTTTGCCAGCCCGCCGTGGCCCTACAATGAGAACCACGGGCGTATCCGAAAGGGCTTCCTCCGCCCTGCGCTCTATAAACCGCTTGAACATCCCGTCCTCTAGTCTCCGACATTTGGAACTATCTGCCTCGGCTGATTGGGAGTCAATGGGTCGCTAATTGGAACCAAGAAGGTCGCGATCTGGAAGGGGATGGGAGGGGAAAGTCTTCCCCCTGGTCGGCACTGGCGTTACCGACACACCCCCATCAGCGGGGAGACCCCGCAACGCCCCCTGAGAGTGAAAGTGCGGGCGGGTTTTCCGTGACGGGTTGAGAGCTGGAGGAGAGGCCTCCGGCGCCCGTCGCGGAGATCATCCCGATGACCAGTGAGCATCACGCGGCCCGCAAAAGCGGCCCGCGCACCAACTTTTATGACGACATCACCGACAAGATCATCGCCGAGCTGGAGGACGGCCGGCTGCCCTGGGTCCAGCCCTGGGGGACGGCGGCGGTGCAGGCGCCGCTCGCCATGCCGCGCAACGCCAGCACGGGTCGGCAATATTCCGGGATCAATGTCCTGATCCTCTGGGGCGCCGTGATCCAGCAGGGCTATCCAACCCAGCACTGGCTGACGTTTCGACAGGCACTGTCACTCGGAGGCAATGTCCGCAAGGGTGAGCGCGGGACGACAGTCGTCTATGCCGACCGGTTCACGCCGGAGGACGAGAAACGGCGGGCGCAGGAAACTGGCGAAGAACCCGGCAGCATCCCTTTCCTCAAGCGCTTCACCGTGTTCAATGCCGCGCAATGCGAGGGGCTGCCTGATGACATCGCGGTCGAGGCGCCGCCACCGCCGCCCGGCATGATCGAACCGCGGGTCGAAGCATTGATTGAAGCGACCGGCATCGATTTCCGGATCGGCGGGAACCGTGCCTATTACGTTCCCGCGCTGGACTACGTGCAGGTGCCGCCGCCGCAGGCTTATTTCGAGCCGATCAATTGGCACCGGACTGCCCTGCACGAGATGGGGCACGCAACGGGCCATACCTCACGGTTGGGGCGGGACTTCTCGGGCGGTTTCGGTACGAAGAAATACGCCTTCGAGGAGCTGATCGCCGAGATTTCGAGCGCGTTCTGTTGCGCCTCGCTCGGGATCGTCCCGACTGTGCGCCACGCCGATTACATCGGCTCCTGGCTGGAGGTGATGCGCGAGGATTCCCGCGCGATCGTCCGCGCCGCCTCGCAGGCCAGCAAGGCGGCCGACTGGCTGCTGGCCCATCTGCCCGACGACAGCACCGATGTTGAGCGGCAGACCCCGACGGAAGGGAGGGCCGCGGCATGATCCTCCTGACCGACACACAGCGTGACCGTTTGCTGGCGAATGGCCGCGATCGCGATCAGGATCACATTCCGGTCGTGAAGTTCTTCAATCCCTTCGGCGCCGGTGTCTGGCTCGCGACCGAGCTCGACGAGGACTGCGACATCATGTTTGGCCTGGCCGATATTGGCTACCCCGAACTTGGCTCATGGAGCCTCAACGAACTGCGCTCCATTCGGCTGCCCTTCGGCATGGGTATCGAGCGGGATCTGCTGTTCACGGGGGATTTCCCGATCTCGGTCTGGGCCGAGGCCGCCCGCGAGGCCAGCAGCATTCGCGATGCTGAGCGGCTGCTTTATCGCTCGGGCCGTCTGCCAGGCGGGACACGTCCCGATGCGGAGCCCCGGCGTTCCTGAGATCCACGCTCTTCAGCTTCGGCGCCGCTCTCTTCGCTGGAAGAGGGCGGCGCTTCTCCTCGTGACGCGGTGAAAGTTCGGCGCCCGGCCGGCTGCCCGTCGGAGAACAGCACCATGACACGAAGCACGAGAACATCCGCCATCGAAGCACAGCCGCTCCGGTTCTCCGCCCAGGAGCAGGCCGTAGTCTACGAGGCCCGGCAGCTCCTGCTGCGCCACCTCAATCAGAACCCTGTCCTGACGTCCTGGCAGGCGGTGCTCGACTATTGCGCGCTCACCATCAGGGGCGAAGTGGAGCGCTTCCATGTCCTTTATCTCGACCAGAGGAACCGGCTGATCTCCGACGAGTGCCTCGCCATCGGCACGGTCGATCATGTCCCGGTCTACCCCCGGGAGGTGCTGCGGCGCTGCCTGGCGCTCAATGCCTCGGCGCTGATCATCGTGCACAATCATCCGGCCGGTGATCCCGAGCCCTCGGCCGCCGACCTCGCAATGACGAAAGAAATCGGGAACGCCTGTGCGTCTCTGGGGGTAGTGCTGCACGACCACATCATCACCGGGGCTGGCCGGGAGACCAGTCTGCGCGCCCGCGGCGACCTCTGATGAGGCCGCGCGTCCATCCGCGGCTCGGCCACGAGAGGGAAAGGAGGGTGGGGGTTTCGTGACGGGCTGGTTGCCGGAGAGAGAGGCTCCCCGGCGTCCGTCATGGAGACCCTGACATGGCCACTGCCACGCAGAAAATCACCCTGTCGTCCTCGCGCGACATCCCCTTCAACAAGCTGCTGCTCAGCCAGTCCAACGTCCGGCGGGTGAAGGCCGGCATCTCGGTCGAGGAACTGGCCGAGTCCATCGCCCGCCGCGGGCTGATCCAGTCCCTGCATGTCCGGCCCGAGCTCGACGCCGAAGGGCAGGAAACCGGCCTCTTCGAAGTGCCGGCTGGCGGCCGCCGCTATCGTGCGCTGGAATTGCTGGTGAAGCAGAAGCGCCTCAACAAGACCGCGCCGGTGCCCTGCGTCGTCTCGGAGGCCGGAGACGATATCCTGATCGACGAGGTGTCGCTGGCCGAGAATATCGAGCGCGCGCCGCTGCATCCGCTCGATCAGTTTCGCGCCTTCCAGGTCCTTCGTGAGAAGGGCATGAGCGAGGAGGAAATCGCCGCCGCCTTTTTTGTCGACGCCAAGGTGGTGAAGCAGCGTCTGCGCCTGGTCTCGGTCTCGCCGGCGCTGCTCGAGATCTATGCCGAGGACGGCATGACGCTGGAACAGCTCATGGCCTTCACAATCTCCGACAACCATGCCCGCCAGGAACAGGTCTGGGAGGCGATCAAGGATGGCTGGCAGAAGGAGCCCTATACCATCCGGCGCATGCTGACCGAGACCACGGTGCGCGCTTCCGACAAGCGGGTGCTCTTCGTCGGCATCGAGGCCTATGAGGCGGCGGGCGGTTATGTGCTGCGCGATCTCTTCCAGCAGGACGATGGCGGCTGGCTTCAAGACCCGGTGCTGCTCGACCGGCTGGCCGGCGAGAAGCTGAAGGCCGAAGCGGAGACCATCGCCGCCGAAGGCTGGAAGTGGATCGAGGTCGCGGTGGATTTCCCCTATGGTCATACCAGCGGCATGCGTCGCATGGCCGGCACCACGGTCGACCTGACCGACGAGGAACGCGCCGAGCGCGAAAAGCTCCGCGACGAGTTCGACGCGTTGGAGGCGCAATATGCCGAGGCCGACGAACTGCCCGACGAGGTGGACGCGCGGCTCGGCGAGATCGAGGAGGCGCTGGAAGCCTTCGAGACCCGACCGATGCGCTACGACGCCGATCAGATGGCCCGCGCCGGTGTCTTTGTCAGCATCTGCCATGACGGCCAGCTCGCCGTCGAGCGCGGCTATGTCCGTGCCGACGACGAGGCTGTGGAAGGTCAGGAAGGGGAGGGTGCCGATGGTTGTTCTCCCGAGGGCGGCGAGTCTGCTGGTATGCAGCGCGCTGTCATCACGGTGGGCGGTAGGGCGGCAGAACCCGAGGAGGAGGATGAGCTTGAGATCATCCGGCCTCTGCCCGATCGCCTCGTCAGCGAGCTGACCGCGCATCGCACGCTGGCGCTTCGCGATGCCGTGGCGGCGAACCCACATGTCGCGATGACGGCGCTGCTGCATCGGTTGGTCACCGATTGCTTTCTGCCGCATTCCACCAGGGGCTGCCTGGAGGCTCATGTCCGGGAGGTTCATTTCCCGGCGCAAGCCGACGACCTCGGCGAAAGCGTCTCGGCGCGCGCCATCGCCGAGCGGCACGAACGCTGGGGTGATCATATCCCGGCGGACGATGCGGCGCTCTGGGACTGGCTGGCCGATCAGGACGACGACACCCGGATGGAGTTGCTCGCCCATTGCGTCAGTTTCGGCGTCAACGCCCTGCACGAGAAGCCCAACCCCTATGGCGGTATGGGCGTCAGCCAGCACGGGCTCGACGTGCGCCTGTCCCAGGCCGACCGGCTGGCGCGGGCAACGGGCCTCGACATGTTGGCCGTGGGTTGGCGGCCGACCGTCGGCAACTATCTCGGTCGCGTGACCAAGCCGCGGATCATCGAGGCGGTGCGTGAAGGCGCCGGCGACCGTGCGGCGCAACTCATCGACCATCTGAAGAAAGGGGATATGGCGAAGGAGGCCGAGCGCCTGCTGGCCGAAACCGGCTGGCTGCCGGAGCCTCTGCGCATGGTGGACCGCGATGCCGATATCGCGGTGGATGCCGATGTCGACACCGAGGCGGACGATCTGCCTGAGTTCCTTGCCGGCGACGGCGAGGATGAAGACGCCACGGAAGACGAGGAGCAGTCGGTGGTCGCTGCCGAATGATCCTCAGACGGAGCGGCGTCCGCTGCCCCGTCTCATCCGTTCCGTTTCCGCAACTCGCCCGGTCCTCGTGACCGGGCTTTTCCTTTGGAGAAATCCGATGTCCGCACCTATCGATATTGACCAGATCTTCCGCGAGGACAGCGCCAACCCGCCTTCGGAGCGCACGCTGCCCTGGGAGGAAACCTGCGACGGCATCACCGTAGTGGTGGAGCCGAAGCCGCATTGGGCGGACGACATGCGCGCCTTCCGTCTCGAAGCCCGTGCATATTGCCGCTACGCCGACTGGACCGCGAACGGCGGTCATGTCCGGTTCTACGGTCATATCGATACCAGCGGCGATGAGGTGATGATGAGAGCGCGCGCGATGATCGCCCCCGAGATTGCCGATGGACTCTGGGACTGAAGGCCCGTCCACGTCTTACGATAGTCGCCACCGTCTTCCTGTCATGGGCCTCCATGGTTCCAGTTCCAGCATCACCACGGTGCCGGTCATCATGTTCGACATCGGTGTCCGCCCCCGTCCTCGAACACGCTCCTGATGCCAGCGCGGCGGCAAGGCTGGCCGGGCGAAGCATCTGCAATGGGGAGATCGGGCGCCTGTCAGATGCGAAGAACCACCCCCGCTTCCATTCGCAAACCTTGGTCCGATCCGTCTCTTTGACATTCAACCCCTGAGGGGTCGGCTTACGCATACGTGCCGCCCTCGGGGCTTCGGAAAACGTCCGAACGCCCGAGGGTGAGTGCAGATCCGGTCAGACACGTCGGGCGCCTGTCGCGCGGGGGATGGTCCCCCGCCTCCAGTGACAGGAGCCAATCCCGATGTCCTATGCAGATGCCACCGCCTTCGCCGCCAGCCTCGCCACCTCGCTGATGGTCGTAATCGTCGTGTTCCAGGCCGGGGACGGAACCCACGGTGCCATGCCGGCCGACGAATTCGACGGCGATGAGGACATGGTGAAGCTGGAACTGGATCCATGGGAGTAAGGCGCGAAAGCGCCTCACCCCAAACGGCCCGAGCGCGGAGACCCGCGTTTCGGGCCTTCAGTGCCTCACGATGGTCCCCCATCGTCGGCAGTGGAACCGGGAACAAGCCCGGTCAGAGAGGAAGAGTGCGGGCCTTTCGGCCGTGACGGGTTGAGGGCTGGAGAGAGAGGCTCTCCGGCGCCCGTCATGGAGTGATCCCGATGACCTTTACCCGTTCCGAAACCTTCCGTTCCATCGGCCAGACTCTGGCGGACGATGTTCTGTCCGCGCTTTATCGGTCGCAAAAGCTGCCGCTGCGCATCTCTTGCCTCGGCGTCGCCAGCTATGACGCAAGTGACGCGGCGAATAGCTTTGACCGCGTGATCCCGCTTGGGGAATGCCCGTCACCGGAACAGGCCATCCAGGCCGCAGCCTTGCGCCTGTCGCGCGGTGATATTTGCACGGGGCCGAATAGCTTTCCGTATTTCCAGCCGTGCATCATGCTCATTCAGGACCGCGATCAGCGCCTGGTCCTCGCCGGCGCAATCCGCGCCGGCATTATCCTCTGGCAGCGGCCGGCCGCATCCGATGCCGAGGCACGCAGGGTTGTGACCGAGGCCAGCCGACTGCGCGGTATGGCATTCCTAGCCTCGGAGCCCGGTGATGCGCGACGGCTGCGTTACCGCGCCGCTGCGCTGGAGGCACGGTTGGTTGATCCCTTCTGGCGCGAGACCGCGGCCGATCTGCTCCGCCTGCCACAGGCCGCCTGAGCTTCACCCTTTCCATCCCATTCGGCCCGGTGTCACTCCGGGCCATGTCATCCCCGGAGACCATTATGGCCGACTATTTCACCCATTTCTCCTGCCTGCTCGATGTGGGCACCCCCGAGCAGGCCGCCCGTGCGCTCGATCTCTACAATGCGCTCTCGGATGAGAATGCCGCTGGGGATCCGCCTTCGGACGGGTTTCAGCTTTCCATTCAACCCGAGCATGGCGGAACCCAGCTCTGGATGCGCGATGATGGCACCGGCGATCCTGAGCATGTCGTCCAATTCGTCAAACGCTGCGCGAAGGAGTTCGGGCTGACCGGCCTTTGGGGGATGCAATACGCCACTACCTGCTCGAAGCCGCGTGTGGACGGGTTCGGTGGAGGCGCCCATGTGCTCGACCTCGCCACCGGAGAGACGGTGGACTGGATCAATACCGATGGCTGGCTTGCCATCGTTCTGGAGGGAGGCAATCCCTATGAGTGAGGTCATCGAGAACACTGTCTATCGCCTCGAAGAGCTTTCCGATGCAGCCAGGGACAAGGCCCGCGCCTGGTATCGTGAGGGCGGCTTCGACTATGACTGGTACGATGCGGTCTATGAGGATTTCCAGCGCATCGCGGAAATCCTAGGGCTGAACCTCAAGACCCGAACCGTCCGGTTGATGGGCGGCGGCACACGGCAAGACCCCTGCATCTGGTTCCGGGGCTTCTGGAGCCAGGGCGATGGCGCGTGCTTCGAAACTTTCTATGCCTACCGCAAGGGCGCGCCGCGCCTGATCCGGGAATATGCGCCTAAGGACACCGAACTGCACCGCATCGCCGATGCCCTGCAGGCGGTCCAGCGACGCAATTTTCACCAGCTTCGCGCCGAAGCCACCCATCGCGGCCATTATTATCACGAATACTGCATGGCGATCTCGGTGGAGCGAGACAGTCCGACCAGGCAGGACATGACCGCCGATGCCGAGGAGACGCTCGTCGAGGCGCTGCGTGATCTGGCTCGATGGCTCTACCGCCAGCTCGAGCGCGAATACGACTATCTGTCCTCGGATGAAGTCGTCGATGAGACCATCATCGCCAACGACTATACCTTCACCGAGGCCGGACGCCGCTTTGGCTGATCCTGACAAGCGCCCCACCATCCGGTCGGGGCGCTTCTTTTATGTCACCGTTTCCAGAGTCAGAGAGGGGCCGGGACGGGTTGAGCCCCGGCGGTTGAGAGAGAGCGCCGTCCGGGCTTGTCCCTCCCGCTCTCCCGAGGATCCCCGACATGAACATCTCGTCTCCCGTGACCGATCCGGTCACGCCGCTGGCGGCCGCGCCCGCGATCCTGGCTGCCGCCAATCTGCTTCTTCCCCATCTCGAACGCGGTCAGCGTGTCGATGCCGCGGTCCTGCGCGGTGCGATGGAAACCGCTTTCGGTGCGTCGGACGCCAGTGGCGCCTGGGACTGGAAGCTCGCCTATGAGGCAGGCGAGGTGGCCTCGGTGCTGTTCCTGCGCAAATACGGAAAGGCGCTTTTCCGCAAAGCCGTGTCTCCGGTTTCCCGGCTCGCGCCGCTGGCGAAGATCGCGGGGTTGCTGCCGACGCAGACCCGCCGCTCCGAAGCAAGTCAGAGCTTCCAGCAGTTCAGCACGCCTCTGCCACTCGGCCTTGCCGCGTTGGCGGCGGCCGCGATCACGCCGGACGATGTGGTACTGGAGCCCTCGGCTGGCACCGGCCTGATGGCGATCCTCGCTCAGAGCTTCGGCGGTTCGCTGATCCTCAACGAACTCGCCGAGACCCGCGCCGATCTTCTCTCTTCCCTCTTTCCGGCCTTTCCCGTCACCCGGTTCGACGCCGCCCAGATCGACGATCATCTGACCCCGAAGGCTGTGCCGTCCGTGGTGCTGATGAACCCGCCTTTCTCGGTCATGGCCAATGTCGAGGGACGGATGGCGGATGCTTCCCTTCGCCATATTGCCTCGGCGCTGGCCCGGCTTGCTCCGGGCGGCCGGCTGGTGACGATCACCGGCGCGAACTTCGGACCGAAAGCACAGGCCTGGCGCGATGCCTTCATGCGCTTGCAGGACCGTGGCCGCGTGGTCTTCACCGCGGCCATCGATGGCGCGGTCTTTTCCAGGCATGGCACCCGCATCGACACGCGGCTGACGGTGATCGACAAGCTGCCCGCCGACGATCCGTCAGTCTTCCCGGCCTCGGCAGGAACCGCACCCGACGTTGTCACGCTGCTCGGCTGGATCGAAAGCCAGCTTCCGCTGCGTTTGCCGGTGTCGCTGCCGAAAGTCGCTTCTCCCGTGCCGGCGGCTGCCCCGAAGACCGTGCGCGGTTATCTTGCTCGCGCCACAGCGTCCCGACCCGCCGCTGCACCAGCGTCCGATCCCGAGGGGGTGGAGCTCGAGTATGAGACCGTGGACTGGGCGCCGCCCGAGGGCGCGCGCTTGTCGGACGCGATCTATGAGGAATATGCGCTGCAATCGCTGCGCATCCCCGGCGCCAAGCCGCACCCGACCAGGCTGGTGCAATCCGCTGCCATGGCCTCGGTCGCGCCGCCAAAACCGTCCTACCGGCCCATGCTGCCCGCTGACATCTGCGCGCGTCTGTCGGACGCGCAGTTGGAAACGGTGATCTATGCAGGGGAAGCCCATGCCGATCACCTCGCCGGCGCATGGACCGTGGACGAACATTTCGACAGCGTGCGCGCCGCCGCCGAGGATGCCGCCGGTGCTGTCCGCTTCCGCCGGGGCTTCATGCTCGGTGATGGAACCGGCGCTGGCAAGGGCCGCCAGTCGGCCGCCATCATTCTCGACAACTGGCTTCGCAGTCGGCGCAAGGCGGTCTGGATCTCCAAATCCGACAAGCTGATCGAAGACGCGCAGCGCGACTGGTCGGCGCTCGGCATGGAACGCTTGCTGGTCACGCCTCTGTCGCGCTTCCCTCAAGGCGCAAAGATCACGCTGTCGGAAGGCATCCTGTTCACCACCTATGCCACGCTACGCTCCGATGACCGCGGAGAGAAGGTTTCGCGCGTGAAGCAGATCGTCGAATGGTTGGGCTCGGATTTCGATGGGGTCATCATCTTCGACGAGAGCCATGCGATGCAGAATGCCGGTGGCGGCAAGGGAGACCGCGGTGATATCGCCGCCTCGCAGCAGGGACGCGCAGGCCTGCGGCTCCAGCATGCACTGCCGGATGCGCGCGTGGTCTATGTCTCGGCGACAGGAGCCACGACCGTTCACAACCTCGCCTATGCGCAGCGTCTCGGTCTCTGGGGTGGCGAGGATTTCCCGTTTCAGACCCGCGCCGAGTTCGTCGAGGCGATCGAGGCTGGCGGTGTGGCGGCGATGGAGGTGCTGGCCCGGGATTTGCGTTCTCTCGGCCTCTACACCGCCCGCTCGCTCTCCTATGACGGCGTCGAATATGAACTGGTCGAGCACAAGCTCACCGACGAGCAGCGCCGCATCTACGATGCTTACGCGGCCGCATTCGCCGTGATCCATGGAAACCTGGACGCGGCGATGGAGGCGGCCAACATCACCGGCAGTGAAGGCACGCTGAACCGGCAGGCCAAATCGGCCGCGCGGTCGGCCTTCGAGAGCACCAAGCAGCGTTTCTTCGGCCATCTGCTGACCTCGATGAAGACGCCGACGCTGATCCGCTCGATCGAGGCCGATCTGGAGGCGGGCCATGCCGCCGTCATCCAGATCGTCTCCACCGGCGAGGCGCTGATGGAACGGCGGCTGGCAGAAATCCCCACCGAGGAATGGAATGACATTTCCGTCGATGTCACGCCGCGGGAATATGTCGGCTCGTATTTGCAGCATTCCTTCCCGGTCCAGCTCTACGAGCCCTTCACCGACAGCGAAGGCAATCTCTCCTCGCGGCCGGTGTTCCGGGATGGTCAGCCGGTCGAGAGCCGAGAAGCCGTCGTCCGGCGCGATGAGATGCTGGAGCAGCTCGGGTCGCTTCCGCCCGTGCCGGGAGCACTCGATCAGATCGTCCAGCGCTTCGGCACCGACCTGGTGGCCGAGGTTACGGGGCGGTCCCGGCGCATCGTGCGCAAGGGCGATGGCGCATCGGCGCGTCTGGCGGTCGAGAACCGTGCACCGTCCGCAAACCTGGCAGAGACCTCGGCCTTCATGGATGACCAGAAGCGCATTCTTGTCTTTTCTGATGCCGGGGGCACCGGGCGCAGCTATCACGCGGACCTCTCGGCGCGGAACCAGCGGCTGCGGGTGCACTACCTGCTGGAGCCGGGCTGGAAGGCGGATGCCGCCATTCAGGGGCTCGGGCGCACCAACCGCACCAATCAGGCGCAGCCGCCGCTGTTCCGACCCATCGCCACGGATGTGAAGGCTGAGAAGCGTTTCCTTAGCACGATTGCCCGTCGCCTCGACACGCTGGGCGCGATCACCCGCGGGCAGCGCCAGACCGGTGGTCAAGGCCTGTTTCGGCCCGAGGACAATCTGGAATCCGCCTATGCCCGCGATGCGCTGCGCCAGCTCTACTTGTTGATCGTGCGCGGCAAGGTCGAGGGCTGCTCGCTTGAACGGTTTGAGTCCGCCACCGGGCTGAAGCTGATGGATGCGAACGGCATCAAGGACGAACTGCCGCCGATCACCACCTTCCTCAACCGCCTGCTGGCGCTGACCATTGAGTTGCAGGGCATCCTGTTCTCGGCCTTCGAACAGCTTCTGCAGGCGCGGATCGACGGGGCTATCGCATCCGGCACCTATGACATGGGGCTGGAAACGCTGAAAGCCGAAAGCTTCATCGTCACAGACCGGCAGGTGATTCACACGCATCCGGGCACAGGGGCAGAAACCCGGCTCCTGACGCTCACCGAGCGCAAGCGCAATCAGCCGGTCACGCTGGATGCAGCGCTGGCGGAGCTGGATGATCCGCGGGCGAAGCTGCTCGTGAACGAGCGGTCCGGTCGTGCCGCCGTGCAGATCCCCACCACCAGCGTGATGCTGGACGATGGCGAGATCGAGCGCCGCGTCCGGCTGATCCGGCCGATGGAAGCAATGAACCTGCCCATGCGGGCGATGGGCGAGACCCACTGGGTAGAGGCCGAGCGCGCTGCCTTCGCCTCGGCATGGCAGGCCGAGTTGGACGAAGTGCCGGAGTTCACCGACAGCATCCTGCATATGGTGACCGGGCTCCTGCTGCCGATCTGGAAACGCTTGCCGCAAGACTCCTCCCGCGTCTATCGACTCCAGACCGACGAGGGCGAGCGCATTATCGGTCGCCGGGTCTCGCCTGCTTGGGCGGCCAATGCCGCCACCAGCGGGGTTGCGACCAGCATCACCCCGGACGAGGCCTATGCCGCACTGATCGAAGGCCGAACGATCCTTGATCTCACCGAGGGGCTGCAACTGCGCCGCGTCCGCGTCATGGGCGCGAACCGTATCGAACTCACCGGCTTCACTGATACCATGCGCGATCGGTTGCGAACCTATGGTCTCTTCAGCGAGATCATCTCATGGAAACTCCGCTTCTTCGTGCCGGTGGACGCATCGGGGTCGGCGATCATCGGCAAACTGCTCGACCGTTTCCCGATCGAGCGCATTTCCGAGCGGGAGGCCGCGTGATGGCAGGTCTCAACGCTTCCGAACTGGCGCAGCGTCTCGGCCGAGAGGCCGAGGCGGTGTGCCGCTACTATCTCTCGAACGGGCGCAAGCAGGGCAATTACTGGCAGGTCGGGGATGTACGGAACACTCCCGGCCGCTCCATGTTCGTTCGCCTGACCGGGAGGGAATCCGGGAAAGGGGCTGCCGGCAAATGGACCGATGCGCAGAGCGGGGAACATGGCGATCTGCTCGACGTGATCGGCGAAAGCCTCGGCCTCATCGATTTCGCGGATGTCGCCGAAGAAGCCCGCCGCTTCCTAAGCCTGCCGCATCCCGAACTGGAGCCAAAGTCCCGCAGGGCCCAAACACTGCCAGTACCATCGGGATCGTACGAAGCGGCCCGCCGGCTCTGGCGCATGACCCGGCCATTGATCGGCAGCCTCGCGGAGACGTATTTACGCGGACGCGGCATTACGGATTTACGCGGAACCGCGAACCTGCGGTTCCATCCGACCTGCTACTGGCGACCCGAGGGCGATGGGCCGACAGAGGCATGGCCCGCCATGATTGCCGCGGTGACCGACCTCGATGGCAAGATCACCGGCGCGCATCGCACCTGGCTCCAACGTGACGGCTCTGGCAAGGCGCCTCTTGATCCGCCGAGAAAGGCAATGGGAGACCTGCTCGGAAACGCCATCCGGTTTGGCGAGGCGGAGGATGTCATGGCGGCAGGCGAGGGGATCGAAACCATCCTTTCGCTGCGCCAGGCATTGCCGATCATGCCGATGGTCTCTGCACTCTCGGCCGGACATCTCGCTGCTGTCCTGTTCCCGCCGCATCTGCGCAGGCTCTATATCGTCCGCGACAACGATCCGGCAGGCGACGCCGCACGGGACAGTCTGGTGGACCGGGCCATCGAGGCCGGGATCGAGGCCATCACGCTTTCGCCCATGCTGGGAGATTTCAACGACGATCTCGTCAGCTTCGGACTGGAGGCGCTTCGGGCGCAGATCCGGGTGCAGATTGCCCCTGAGGACGTCAGCCGTTTCATGTCGCTTGCGTCATAGCCAGAGAGGGCCGTGAGCGGGGATGACTGATCCCGCCATGGGCAAAGGATAGTAGCACCTCGGCAAGAGACCCGCGCCTTGGCCTTCTTGAGAGGGCGAGCGGCCCACAAACGCTCCGGCCCGGCAATGGCGGCGCCCGACTGATTTCCGTCGGCGGCCCGCCACCCCACGCGACAGGTCGCGTGGGGACCCCGTCTCCCCCGCCTTTACAGCGCGAAACAAATCAGCCGGGCTTTGCCATCAAGGCCCTCGCAAAGGGCTCGGACTGCCAGACCGGAGCGCCCGTGGGCTTGTCGTCGCCATGAAGGCCGCGACGGTCGCGGTCCAGCCGAAGGATACATCCCATGTATGCCCATGACGAATTCGAACCCGATCACAGCACGTCTTCCACCGGCCACGTCATCGAAGAGCTCGAACTCTATGGCTACCGTCCAGCCGAGGGCGAGGCTGATCCCCGGATCACCCCCGAGGACACCGCCATCCAGGGCGCGGTTGCCGACATCTTCGACGCCCTGATCTCCACCATGGCCGATACCAGCCTTGATTTCGACCTCGACGAGATCATGTGGTCCACCGTCAATACCTTCCACCGCGCGGTCGAGCGGATCGAACGTAAACTCGACGATAACGAGCAGGCCCAGAAGCGCCTTCAGCGCGAACAGGACGGTAGCGAAGTCAAATCCGTCCAGTTGGAGAGCCTGATCGGCATCGGACAAAACCTGATCGAGCGCCGCGACAGCATGGAAACTTTCCGCGATACTGCCGCCGACCTCTTCCTGCGTACCACCGGCACGCCCTGGTCGCCGCGCTCCGGATCACGGGTTAACCATCGCCAGATGACCTCGGCCATGATCGACAGCCGTGACTTCATCGCCGCAAAGCGCAGGGCCGACAATGAGGTGCTAGTGCCCTCCGGGCCGAAGATCGCCTTCTCGGGCGGCGACACCACCGATCACCGCACGATCTGGGCCAGGCTCGATCAGGTCCATGCCAAACACCCCGACATGGTGCTCCTGCACGGAGGTTCGCCGAGAGGGGCGGAACGCATCGCGGCCACTTGGGCCGACAACCGCAAGGTGTCGCAGGTCGCCTTCAAACCGGACTGGACGAGACACGCCAAGGCTGCGCCCTTCAAGCGCAACGACCGGATGCTCGATACCATGCCGATCGGGGTCATCATCTTCCCCGGCACCGGCATTCAGGAGAACCTTGCCGACAAGGCTCGCAAGATGGGCATCCCGGTCTACCGCCTGGCGGAGGGCAGCGCGTGAGCGCTGCCTTCGTTTCACAAGGTCCGCTTGGAGCCTACTTCGAACGATGCTGCGCATCGCACGGACGTTCGCACTTAAAGGGTAGCCCAAAAGGTGACAAAATCAGACGCGGTTTTGCCAAGAGATTGTTGAGCAAGTTTTTCAAAGTTTCTGTCGGGGCATGATAAAAAACGACTGATAGAGCAACAGAGGAGACTGGCTTGGTGTATGAGGTATTCAACGTGGGGGAGACGATCCTGCTGGACGGCGAGCCGCTGTCGCTGATCACACCATATGGTGTCGAGAATTGGATCGCGAAAGGCGTGAAGCACAGTTATCGCTACGATCAGGTACGTGATCCGCTCGACGGCAAGATGAAATATCGCTGTCTCTACGAGAAAGACGGGGCAGAAGTGCCCTTCGTGCTGGTCAACGATCCCGACGAGGGCGACGGGCGCGTGGTCCTGTTCGATGACAAGCCGGATACGTGACTCTCAGAATCTGAGGGTGCGTTGCGGATTGATCCGCCTGTCGCGCGATGCGCTGAAAGTTATCCCCAGAATCTGGGGATGAAATTGTGTAAAATACCCACCTCGGCGATGTGTTGTTGGCCAATCGCTGTCATGCTCAGAATTCCATCGTTTTTCGACAGTCGATCAGCATCTAATCGATAGTACCAATGGGTGCTTGAGCCGGACTACAAGAAAAAGGCGGCACCCGGGAGGAGGTGGATGCCGCCGCTTGTTCCGGATTGATTCAGGGAGGAGGAAAGAACCAACCCAACTCTAACTTAGGTGAAATGCTGCATCTGCACAATGCCTTTCCGGAGATTGTTCCTGCATTGCAGCATTGTGCCGAGAGGAAGCACCGGAGACCAAGTTATCAACCTGCCGCTGGGCATACCCCGTTTTCCACCGCAAGGCAGTGATGGTTGTGGTTTTGCCCCCGTTTCGCCGGACCCTCACGCACGGGCGCTCGAAGCGTCGATCTCGGCTGCAAGCTGCCGGCATTTTGCGCTCGCCCATTCATGCGCATCGGCGCCGAACAGGAGCCGTCGGGCGGGGCCGGAAGAGGACGCTTCGGCGACGATCAGGGCGGCAAGCGCCTCCGGATCGTTCTGTTGCGCGCCATTCGCTGCCGCAATGAATGTGCGAAAGCCGTCTACCGCCTCGGCATAATCCGCGATCTCGATATGACCCTGTCGTGCAGTGGAGGGGTCAAGGAAGTTCGTGCGCATCATGCCAGGTTCCACAATGAGAGAGCGGATGCCAAGCGGTGCGATCTCTTCGGCAAGGCCCTCCATCCAGCCTTCGAGAGCGAACTTCGACGCCGAGTAGATTGATCCCCCCGGGTTCGAGACGAGGCCGTTTACCGACGATATGGTAATCACAAGGCCCGAGCGCTGTCGGCGCATCGTAGGCAGCACCACGCGCGCCATGGTCATCGCCCCGAAGAGGTTGATCTCGAACTGTCGGCGCACGTCTTCCTCCGGGATCGTTTCGAACCACCCAAGCTGGGCGCGGCCGGCGTTGTTGACCAGGACATCGATCCGGCCAAACGCCTCCATGGCCGCGTCATGCGCAGCCGAAGCCGCCTGGGCATCGGTCACGTCGAGGGGCAGCATGAGCAGGCTTCCGTCCGGAGCGGAGAGGCGTTCGGCAAGCCCGTCAACGGTTCGGCTGGTCGCCACGACCTTGTCGCCGGCGCACAGTGCGTCTCGGGCGAGCAGATACCCCAGGCCGCCGCCCGCGCCGGTGATGAACCATACCTTCTCCGTCATTATCAGCTCCTCTTGTTTTGCTGACTGGATATTAGGGCATCTATGCAATGAGAAATTAGTGCCTCGAAATTTGTAGGGTAAAGTAGTATGGCTACTGAATGGACCCGCGAAAGTTCTCTGACCTCGTCATCTTCCACCGGGTTTCGGCCGAGCGCAGCTTCACCGCCGCGGCGCGCAGCCTGGGCGTGACCCAATCCGCCGTCAGCCAGACGGTCAAGCGGCTCGAGGCCGATCTGGGACTTAGGTTGCTGTCACGCTCGACACGCAGCCTTGCCCCGACCGCGGCGGGCGAGCGGCTTCTGGCCACACTCGCGCCGGTCATCGCGGAGATCGATGCAGAAATCGAAGATCTGGAACAACTGCGTGAGGAGCCGGGCGGACGCCTGCGGGTGACCTGCGGCAAACACGCCGCAGATACGCTCGTGTGGCCGGCCTTCTCGCGGCTGATCGCTGCCCATCCCGAAATTGAGGGCGAACTGAGCGTGGAGAACCGCTATGTCGACGTCGTTGCCGAACGGTTCGATGTCGGGATACGGCTGCGCGATGATCTGGAGATGGACATGGTCTCCGTGCCAGTGGGACCACCCTTGAGCGTCGCCGTGGTGGGGGCACCGTGGTACCTCGACAGCTGCGACCCACCGGTCACGCCGCGTGACTTGTCTACCCATCGCTGCATCGGCTTCAGGAACGCGGGTGGCAACCTGTCGCCTTGGTCGTTCGAGAAAGACGGACATGCGGAGACGGTAAAGGTGTCGCCGTCCCTCATCGTCAATGACGGCGACGCGCTCATAGGAGCAGCTTGCGCGGGAATGGGCTTGGCCTACATGCTCGAAGTCCTCGCCGCGCCCGCCCTGAACGACGGGAAGGTCGTCCAGGTCCTCAATGATTGGTGTCCGCCGTTTCCGGGCTATCACGCCTTCTATTCGAGCCGGCGTCATCCGACCCGTGCTTTCACCCTCTTTCTGGAGACTTTGCGGCAGGAGACCAGCCCTAGGACCAGCAAGTAGCGCAACTGCCTCCTTCCCGCCGTTTGTCGCAGAGTGAATGAGTGGCCCGTGTCGGATAGAAAATCCTCACCAGAACTGTATGGTTATGAGCGTCGTTTGCCCCGGTGGCAGAAACGCCTGAGTTTTGGGACATTGAACGTTGCGGAAAATGTCCGGAAGGAGCCCTTCCAAGACATTCCCGCAGTGGGCCACGGTCGGCTCAGGGTTGACTCAGAATGTCCCTCAGCCAGTCGATAACGGCGGCGCGGGAGCCTCGATTGCCTACTCTTGGAGAAGGGATAATCCTGTAACTTCCTTCTCCGAAGGCCCCCGTACCGAACGGCGCGACGAGCCTCCCGGAAGCAAGGTGTTCGTTAACCAGAGGTGTTCGTCCGATGGCGATGCCCATGCCCTGAGCGGCAGCGCCGAGTGTCATTTCCGAGCTATCGAACCTCATCGACGGTTCGGTCGAGGCATGGTTCTGCCCCGCCTCGCGCTCCCATTTCTCCCAGTCTTCCGGATGCGCCGCGTTCAGTAATCGCCTTTTCCTCAAGGCGTCATACGGTTTCTGGCCCACGATAGACGGCGCGCAAACGGGAAAGGCATACTCAGGGAAGATGAGGGGATCATCCGACGCTGCTGGAGTGCTGGCTTCGTAGCGAAGTGCAAGGTCGATCCCGTTCGCGTCGAGGTCAAGCTGGCGAGGCGTTGTAACAAGATGCAAGATCAGCTTCGGATGTGCCGCCTCTAGCTGCGGCAAATTGGGGATCAGCGCCAGCGAGGCGACAACCGGAGCCGTGGTTAGCGTGACATCGGTCTCGTTGCGGAGCCCGAATAGCTGATCCGTTGCGTCGGCAATCTGCCTCAGGGGAGCCTCAAGAGCCGCCGCATACTGCCGGCCGATCGCCGTCAGGCGAACCCCTCGGCCGGATCGCTCAAGGACGGGCGCGCCCAGGTGATCCTCAAGTTTGCGCAACTGATGGCTCACCGCAGAATCCGTGACATTCAGCTCCCGCCCGGCGGAGCGAATGCCCCCTGTTCGGGCCACCGCTAGGAAGGCCTGGAGGGCGGGGAACGGCGGAAGAGAACGCGTCATAGGACTGACCTTAGTTGAACATATCCTTGCAATCACCCGCAAAATCATCACGCGACATATAGGCGGACCTCGCCCATCTAACCCTCTGCAAAAAGGTGGTGATATTTATGAGGAAAGTAGCGTCTTCAGGTGGGGGTGGAGCCCGCCGGATAGTTCAAGTTTTGGTTCCGTTCACGGCTGCCTACTTGCTGTCCGAGCTGGTGCGCAATGTGAACGGCGTCCTAGCCCCGTATCTGCGGCACGACTTTTCTCTGTCCGCCCTTCAACTCGGTACGCTGACAGCGGCATTCCTCGCCGCACTGGCTGGATCGCAGGTTGTCGTCGGCGTTGCGCTCGATCGCTATGGCCCCAAGCGGGTGGTGGCATGGACCATGGGCCTCGCCGCCCTCGCGGCTGCGGGCTTCGCGATGGCCGATGGCTTTGCCCAACTTCTCGCCACGCGTTTTTTCATCGGGCTCGGCCTTTGTGCATGCTGGACTGGCGCCTACAAGGCGAACGCGCTCTGGTGGCGTGGAGACCGTCTTCCGCTTGTCAATGCCGTGACGATCAGCTTCGCGAGCCTTGGATCGTTGGCAGCCACTTGGCCAACGGAAGCCATGCTGCAACTCGTCTCCTGGAGATGGATATTTATCGGCGTGGCAGCCCTCATCGCCGCTCTCGTCGTGGTCTTCGCACTCCTTGTGCCGAGACACCCGCAGGAGGCGCAGGAGGGACAGACATCTGTTCGGGATCAGATCACGGGCCTCATGGACGTCGCGCGAGGTCGCATATTCTGGAGGGTCGCGCCCCTGTCGTTTCTCACCCAGGGCGCCTGGATCGCCTATCAAGGAATTTGGGCCGGCGAATGGCTGCGTGAGGTTGGCGGAAAGTCCGACGCGACCGCCGCTGCCATCCTGACCGGGCTGGCTATTGGGGTAGTGGTCGGTCAGCTCGGGCTCGGGCTTCTTGCCGACCGGATTGCCCGAAGCGAAAAGGCTTTCTTCGCGATGACGGCGACTCTCTCAGGTCTGTTCGTGGTGACGCAGGCAGCATTGCTCTTCCGCCCTGAAGGCTTTCACGGCTTTGTTTGGGCTGCTTACGGCGTTCTTACAGCAGGGCCGATCTTCGGCTATGCGCTTCTCACTCGCCTCGTGCCGTCCTCGGCGTCGGGAAGCGCCATCAGTTTGCTGAACTTCTTCGCGGTTCTGTGCGGTGCGCTGTTCCAAGGCGTGGTGGGGCTTCTCGTGACCGCGTGGCCTGCCGATGGCGCGCAGTGGTCAGGTCATCAGATCGCAATGGCTGCACTCGTGATGCTCCAAGTTGGCGCTTTAATATGGATGGTGCTGGGCGGTCGCCGTGGAACTACGGGATACGGCCCCGAGACCGAAGCGACCACTGGTACCTAAGACATCCCGGGGCACGCGAGCGGCAGGTTTGTCCCGCACTGCGGACCTCCCGTTTACTTTGCCTCTCGCCCGAAGGCGAGAAATTCGCTATCGTTTGGTCTGCGCCATGGTGGTGGGAGGCGCGACCGTTCCAAGTCAAACGGGAGACTCCACCATGATCGTTCTCGGATTCTTTACATCTTTCGCGGCCATTGCGGGCCTGTGCTGGTTGGTGTTCAACCTCGCGGTCTTCGCCCTTTCGTTCCTCGTCGGACTTCATCCTGGCATTTGGGCCAATGGAGCCGGCGTAGGCTGGTTCGGTGCAATCCTCAACGGCGGCTTCGCCGCAGGGTTGACGCTTGCCATCGGTCAGGCGCTGATCATGATCGAGCGCCCGCTCTGGGCGCGGTTTGTCATCGCACTGATCTTTGTGGTACCCACAGTCTTGGCTGGGTTCTACGCGACCCTCGGGACCACCAGGACCATGATGCCCTCGGAGACATGGCAGATGATCTTCGCCGTCATCGGCGCTGGCGCCGTTGGCGTTTCCGCCTTCCTCCGCATTGCCGGCATGGCCGCCGACTCTTCGGACGGATCGGCCGTCGGCGCCTGACACTGCGGGCGATGCGATGAGGCGGGGCCTGATCAGTGCTGGACTGTCATCCTAATCGTCAGATTGCCGGTATGGGCGGTGTGCGGATCGGCATGGGCCCAGGTCGCTGCCCGTGGCCGTGCGGAGGGAATGGCGGACCATTCGAGCGGCAGACTGCACCTGCGATTGCGGGGGGCACGTCGGACGGGGCGCCTGGAGAACGACGCGCATGGCCTGTCGCGGGTGAGCAAACCCGCCGATGGAAAGGCCGGTCAGGTTGAGGGGCATCCACGGTTGCCAGCGTCTCCGTTCTGACCCGTCCCATGTCCGCTCCATACGGCCCTTTCAATGGCGTGATCTGGCCGAAGATCAGCTACGCCTCGACCGGCTTGGCGCAACAGCGCCGCCATAACTTTCTTCCCCTGCCGGCAAAGCCGCCATTCCGCGCGGAACAAGAAAATTCTGCCTTTGCTGTCCAGCCCCCGGCAGGCCGGGGGTGCGCCGCCGGTCGTCTCCGACCTGTCGATCGCCATCGGGCCGCAATGGTGCGGACCCGGAAATGGAAAACGGAGACTTAAAATGGCAACCATCGGCACCTTCAAGAAGACCGGCAACGAATTCACCGGCGAAATCGTCACCCTCAGCGTCCAGGTCCAGGGCGTGCGCATCGTTCCCGACACCCGCGCCACCGGCGAGAACGCCCCCAGCCACCGGGTCCTGGTGGGCCGCGCCGAGATCGGCGCCGCCTGGTCCAAGCGCTCGGGCGAGGGCCGCGACTATCTGGGCCTCAAGCTCGACGATCCGAGCTTCACCGCCCCGATCTACGCCAACCTCTTCGACGACGAGGACGGCGAGAGCTACGCGCTGATCTGGTCCCGCCCCAACGGTCGCCGCAGCGAGTAGCGGCGCCGTGAGGCCCCGGCCGACAGGCCGGGGCCTGCCCGCCAAGCCGGGCAACCGAATCAGTTTTCCCGTTCGGCAGTGCCAAGACGAAAACGCGATAGAAACGCAGAAGAATTCCGGTAGAGATTCTTCTGAGAGCGACTATAATAGTCGTAGTTCTGGCGTTTGCGCCGAGCCGGATGGGAGGTGATCTGCATGATCACCGCCCGACAATCACGGGCCGCGCGGGCGCTTCTTGGCTGGACACAGGAGCAGCTGGCGGATGAGGCCCGGGTATCTTTGACCGCGCTCAAGCGCCTCGAGTCCGAAAGCGGGCTCGAGGTCTATGAGACCACGCGCGATCAGGTCCGACGGGCTTTCGAGGCGAATGGCATTCTGCTCCTGAACTCCGACCAGGGGATAGGAGTGATGCATGTTCAGGCGAAGGCTGCCTCGAAGGCCTGACCTTTCCGGCAGGTTTTGCAGAGAGCCGAATTGCGCTATTGCCGTGCTCACAAAACTGTCAACTGGCTGTGCTAAGGATGTGCAGCAAACGCCGTGGGGATGCGCGTGACGATCAGCAGCTTGCAGGATGTACCGCCGCAGGGGGACGTGGTGACGGAGTATGACCGTCATCACATGGCGCAGTATATGCGTTTGCTCGATGCTGCAGGCGAGGGTGCGAGCTGGCAGGAGGCGGCGCAGATCATCCTGGGTCTCGATGCGCAGAAAGAGCCGGAGCGGGCGCGCATGGTCCATGACGCTCATCTTGAACGTGCGCGTTGGTTGAGCTCGGAAGGGTATCGGCAGTTGGCGGCGGGGCGAACCGGCTGAGAAGGCGATGCGCCGCGCGCATCACCTGATGCCTTGCGGCGGGCTTCCCAAGCGATTGATCTCTTGGAATCCTTTCTTGTGATCAACCCAGGGGAGAGGCGATGCCATGCAACCTGATCGCTCGAATTGGCGTGACCAGGCCGCCTACGATTATCTTGATGATCTGGCTGCGCCGGACCTCGGCTGGGAATGCCTGCGCCGCAATCCCGAATATCAGCATGACTACGCGAAGCTCGCAGGAGAACCCCCGGAGAGGGTTGATCTGATGGATCAGGTCGGCCGTCGATGGGGGTTGTGCTTTCCCGATCCGACCCGGGCTGCCCGCTTCCGTTGCGGAGGTGTTCTGGTGTCCGGCGGTCGACACAGGTGTCGTGGTGCTCGTTGCCGCCCCCGAGGCACTGGCCGAAGAGTCAGACGCCCCCGGTAGTGAAATAGTCGCCCCGACGGGCAGGGCGTCCCCCATTGGCAAGCACCTGCGCCACAGGCTGCCGGACGGGACATACCTGCATCTCGTCGCTCCCCTTAAAGACCGTGGTCGGCTTGTTGCCACTGTTCCTCTCGGTCCCGAGGGCCTTGATCGCATCGAGGCGATCCAGCGGCTGTTGGCGGACCAGCACCGCCGTCGATCCATCCCCCGCGACACCCGTCTGACCGCGCAGCAGAAAGCGCGCCTGCGGCGTGTCCTTCAAGCCTCCGACGCCGCCTTCCATGGCGCGACCCAGAAGCAGATCGCCGAGGTCCTGTTCCGGACCGGTCATCTGGACCGCGATGAATGGCAGGTCTCCTCGGCCCGCTTTGCCGTCTCCAGCCTCCTTCGCGAGGGGCGTGACCTGATCGCCGGTGGCTATCGCAAGCTCCTTCGCCATCAGCGCCGCCTCTAGGTCGGCGATCCCGCGTCGCGGTGTGCGGATTTACCCCTGCTACCTTCCCACTGCATCTGACCGGACGCGCTTCGCCATCGTGACCGTCATCAGCCGCTGTTTCGCGGCACTGGTCACACACAGTAGGGAGACGCCCGATGTCCGCTATCTCAACCGAACTTCCCCCGCGCTATCTGCGCACCAAGGAAGCCGCCCAGTTCCTGAGCCTGTCGGCTCGGACGCTGGAGAAGCACCGGACCTATGGCACCGGTCCCGCCTACCACAAGCTGGGCGGACGCGTGGTCTATGCGATCGAGGACCTGCAGGCCTGGGTCGGACGCGGCGCTGTCACCTCGACTTCCGACCCGCGCGGGCAGGTGCTGCCGGCGAAACGCCACACGCTCCCGAACCTCCCGCAGCCCGGTCGCTTCGTGCGCTGACCTGGGGCGACACTTTCATGACCGATGGACGCAGACCCCGTTCCGAGCGTGGACAGCTCGATCTGTTCCGCGCGCTGCCCGGGGATTTCGCCCCAAGAGATGCGCAAGACCTCATGGCCTATCCCTTTTTCTCCCTCGCCAAATCCAAACGGGTCGCACCGATCGACTTTGCCGCTGGTAGCGTCAGCATCCGGGTCGAGGCGGTTCCCGATCACGGTATGGCCACAATCTGGGATGCCGACATCCTGATCTGGGCGGCGAGCCAGATCGTCGAGGCGCGTGACGCGGGGCTGCGCACCTCCCGGCTGATGGCCGCCACCCCTTACGAGATCCTCACCTATGTCGGTCGCGGAACCAGTGCGCGGGACTATCAGCGCCTGAAGGCGGCGCTGGATCGTCTGCAGTCGACGACGATCTCCACCTCGATCCGGCAGCCGGCGGAAGGGCGTCGCCATCGCTTTTCCTGGATCAACGAATGGCAGGAGCGCAGCGACAGGGAGGGGCGCCCGGACGGCATCGAGCTGATCGTGCCCGACTGGTTCTACCAGGCCGTGCTCGACAATGCGCTCGTCCTCACCATTGATCGGGCGTATTTCGACCTGACCGGCGGGCTCGACCGTTGGCTCTATCGCCTGGTGCGCAAGCATGGTGGCAGGCAACGGGACGGTTGGCGTTTCGACTTCCATCATCTTCACCAGAAGTCCGGGGCGCTGTCCCCCTTCAAGCGTTTCGCCTTCGAGCTTCGCGACATCATCCGGCGGCAGCCGCTGCCGGGCTACACGCTCTTTCTCGAGACTGAGGTTGGTGGCCGCAAGCTGCTGGCTTTCGAGCCTACTCCGGGCTGTGGAAAACCTGTGAATGGGCTCGTGCTATCGGGAACCCGGACTATCGTGCCATCAGGAACCGAAGGCTCGTGCTATCAGGAACCCAAACAGGGGGTAACGCACGGCGGCAAAAGCGAAAATCGCGCCCTTAACTTAGAGTCTAACAAAGAGTCTAACTTTGAAGAGCGCGCGCCTGATGTGGAAAACCTCATCCGTGCCACCGCAAAAAGCCTGAGCCAGGCTGGCAAGACGAAGGCAGCCGTCGCCCCATCGGTGCCGCGAACGGCTTCCGATCAGGGCGTCGCAGCAGCCTCCGATCATCCAGA
The DNA here is from genome assembly GCF_001975705.1 of Salipiger abyssi. Lineage (NCBI taxonomy): Bacteria > Pseudomonadati > Pseudomonadota > Alphaproteobacteria > Rhodobacterales > Roseobacteraceae > Salipiger > Salipiger abyssi. The sequence goes on along the minus strand of NZ_CP015093.1, from coordinate 1,307,789 downwards.
TACGCCCCGCCTTCCTCTCGAATTTCCGGGAGGTGGCGAATGATCATCGCTCTGCTCAATCAGAAGGGTGGCGTCGGCAAGACGACGCTGGCGCTCCATATTGCTGGTGAATTGGCGATACAGGGCAAGCGTGTCACCCTGATCGATGCCGACCCGCAAGGCTCCGCCCTGGACTGGTCGCAGCAACGCGCCCGCGAAGGTCTGCCGCGGCTCTTCGGCACCCTCGGCCTGGCCCGTGACACCCTGCACCGCGAAGTCCCCGAACTTGCCCGCACAGTCGATCATGTCGTTATTGATGGCCCACCGCGTGTTGCGGGGCTCATGCGCTCAGCGCTGCTCTCCGCCGATCTGGTGCTGATCCCGGTACAGCCCTCGCCATTCGATGGCTGGGCCTCTGCCGAGATGCTGTCCCTCCTTGGGGAGGCCCGCATTTATCGGCCGGAACTTGTCGCCCGCTTCCTGCTCAACCGCTGCGGCGCGCGCACCGTCATCGCCCGGGACACCGCCGAGGCGCTGGCGGATCACAATCCTCCTGTGCTTGCCAGCACGATTGGTCAGCGCGTCGTCTTTGCAGATGCGGCGCAAACCGGTCGCCTCGCCAGTGACATCGACCGTCAATCGCATGCTGCCCGAGAGATCGCGGCGCTGACGTCTGAGATCGGGCGCCTCGGTCTTGGGAAGGTGGCGGTATGAGCGGGCGCAATGACAAGCCTGGTTTCGCCGCGCAGCCAGTCGATGCCGAGACCTGGATCAAGGCTGGCGAGGCGCCATCCGCACGCGGTCGCGCGGCGGCGACCTACACGGCCCGGCTCACCATCGACGTCACCCCGGACCTGCGCGGTCGCATCAAGGTCGCAGCTTTCAGCCGCGGCGTCACTGTCGCTGACATGCTGCGCGAGTTGCTCGGGCGCGAATATCCGGAACCCGAAGGAGAACCTCAATGACCGGCTTTGTGATCCTTGGCGTGACCGGAGACGGACCTTTAGACGCCCATTCCCGCGGCGAGCTCACGCGCGTTGAACTGACCTGGGTGGAGAAGCGGATCGAGTTCTGGATCCGGTTCGGTCAGGCAGCCGGGGAACAGATCCTCGACCGCAGCCGCCGCATCGTCTTCTTCCGTCCCGGCGCCGTGTTTGGCTTCGTCCGTTGGGCGGCGAATGACTACGGCACCGTTGTCTCGCGCATCGACATTGTTCGCGCGATCGCGGCTGGCAACTCCTACCAGACGCTGCCCTTCGTACGCCCCGGTGGCGAGATTTTATTGAAGATCGAAGGTTGGCCCAAGGTCGAAGAGGTTCTGCGTCATGTCGATGCGACCGAGGGTCTTGGCATCGACCCTGCCGAGGTCGATCCCGACCACTGGCGTCATGTCGGGCACTGGATGAAGGCGGGCGAAGCGCCGCGACCCTATACGGCGGAACGCCATGCCGCATGGCTCCGGCGTCGGGAGATCGGAAAATGACCCGTGCCCGCTACATCATGGCGACGGTCGCGGCGCTCACCACCGTCGTTGCCGGCAGCATTCCGGCTGCGCCACGGCTGGTCTGGAACGCCTCGGCCAGCGTGCCGATTGGTTTCTACACCATCGCGCCGACGGATCGGCTCGCGGTGCCAGATCTGGTCGCGGTCATGCCACCCGAACCCTTTGCAGGCTTCATGGTCGCGCGCGGCTATGTCGGTCGCGATGTGCCGATCCTGAAACACGTCATCGGGCTGCCGGGACAACGGGTCTGCCGTGACGGCGCCGCGATCACCGTCGATGGCAGACACCTGGGGGAGGCGCGAGAGCGCGACAGCCAGGGCCGCGATCTTCCCGTCTGGCAGGGCTGCCGCACCATCGCGGAGGGCGAGGTCTTCCTGATGAACCCGGCGGTCTCTGACAGCTTCGATGGCCGCTACTTCGGTCCGTTCCCCACCTCGGCAGTGATCGGCCGGGCCAGCCCACTGTTCACCGACGAGGGTGGCGATGGCCGCCTCGTCTGGCGCGCGCCGGAGCGGTGACGGCGCGTTCATGGCGGGACGTGCAAGCGGCCCGCATCCCACTCACAGCATGAAGAAGGAACCTCCAATGCCACAGATCGGTCAATTCACACGCACCCCGTCCGGCTATTCCGGACAGCTTCGCACGCTCTCTCTGGACCTGGAACTGACCTTTGTTCCAACCGATAACGTCGATTCCGAGAAAGCTCCCGCCTATCGCATCCATCTCGGTGACGAGGAGGGCCCGGAGGTTGGTGCGGGCTGGAAACACACCGGCGAAACCGCAGGGGCTTTCGTTTCGGTCCTGCTCGATGATCCGGTTTTTCAGCATCCGATCCGCGCCCGCCTGTTCCAGTCGGATGAGGAGGGCAGGGCATGGGGGCTGCACTGGACCCGCCCGAAGAAGCGCGACGAGCAGGACTGACCATGATCATGTCCTGCACCCGTCCCGCCTCGGGGTGCGGTGGCATCTGCCACCGCATTCTCCTCCTTCTTCTTTCCGGCCTCCTCATCCCGGTCACCGCCACGCAGCCGCTGTTGGCGCAAACCGATGTGTCCGATCACGCAATCGCCGCGCATCCCTACGCCGCCCAGGTCACCGAGGCGTCGCAGCGCTTCGGCATTCCGACGACCTGGATCATGGCTGTGATGCGGGTAGAGAGCGCGGGCGATCTGCGTGCGGTTTCACCCGCTGGCGCGATGGGGCTGATGCAGGTCATGCCCGACACCTGGGCCGGGCTGCGCATCCGTTATGGCCTCGGCCAAGACCCTTTCGAGCCGCGTGACAACATCCTCGCGGGGACGGCCTATCTGCGCGAGATGTGGGACCGCTATGGCAATGTCGCGGCGATGCTGGCGGCCTATAACGCCGGTCCCGCCCGCTACGACGAATACCGACTGGCGGATCGTCCGCTGCCGGCCGAGACGCGTGCCTATGTCGCTGCCCTTGCGCCCGTTCTGTTTGGCGGGCGGCCATCGGGCACCGCTATCACTGCAGCCAGGCGGCTCGATTGGCGTGAGGCGGCGCTCTTCATCAGCCGCGAAGACGGCGCGTCTGCGACTGCTCCTGTGTTGCCTCGCCGGACGGTCGGCCGCGCTTCTCCCCCCGTCCCGGCGGTGCCGCAGGCGGGCCTCACCCCGCAGGCCGAGGGCCTCTTCATCAGGCGAGAAACTGGTGAGGCCCGGCCATGATCCGCGCGACGACACTTCGCATTCTATCGTGCTCTGGCGTGTCTTGGAGGGCGCAAGGGGTGGCGGCGGGCACCACGACCGAAGGATGGCAGGATAAAAGGGCGCACGGTGCGCGACGGTTGGGCGGTTGTTTTTGTTCATATTTTTGCTGCGCTCCGCACCGTGTGGCGCGTTCTCGCACCGTGCGAGATGTGCCTAACGCTCTGATATTCAGTGCTGTTACGCACTGCGCGGGGAACTCACATGCCCGATGATCGCGAGTTCCGTATCCGTCCGGGACGTATCCGTTCGACACGGGCGCAGCAGGCCCGGCACTTTGTCGCACAGGCCCTGGCTGCCGCGAAAAAGGCCGGGGGTGGCGTCTCGCGGGCCGGGCGCGTCACCCCGGGCAATCGGTCCCGCTTCGGGCGTGGTCAGCGCGCCAGTATTCAGGCCAACCGCCTCATCACCGCCCGCACGCGCGGCGCGGTGGTCAAGGCGCGTGTGGTGCGGCACAGCGGGACGTCCGCGCCTCTCGGAGCCCACCTCGATTACCTGCGCCGGGACGGCGTGACCCGGGACGGGGAGAAGGCCAGGCTCTTCGGGCCGGGAACGGAGGATGCCGATGGCCGGGCCTTTGCCGGGCGGTGTCGCGATGACCGTCATCATTTCCGCTTCATCGTCTCGCCCGACGACGCGCCGGACATGTCCGACCTGCAATCCTTCACCCGCGATCTTGTCGGGCGGATGGAGCAGGATCTCGGCACACCTCTTGACTGGGTCGGCGTCGATCACTGGAACACCGCCCATCCGCATGTCCATCTGATCGTTCGGGGTACGCGCGACGACGGCCAGGATCTCGTGATCTCGCGGGACTACATCAAGGAGGGGATGCGGGACAGGGCACGCGATCTCATCACCCGGGAACTGGGCCCGCGCAGTGATCTCGACATCCGCCAGACTCTTGAACGTCAGATCGGGGCCGAGCGATGGACGCAGCTTGATCGTCAGTTACTCCGGGATGCCGGGCGTTCGCGCATCCTCGACATGGCGCCGGATGCGGATCGGCAGCCGGATGCGTTTCACGCGCTGAAGGTCGGGCGGTTGCGCCGGCTGGAAGTGCTCGGCGTCGCCGACCAGATCGGACAGTCGCAATGGCACATCAGGGACGATGCCGAGGCAGTCCTGCGCGAGATCGGGGAGCGTGGCGATATCATCAAGCGGATGCATCGTGCCCTGACGGACCGGGGGATCGAGCGCGGGTCTTCGAGCTTTGTGCTTGCCGCGGAGAGGCTCGATGTTCCCGTCATCGGTCGACTGGTCCAGCGGGGTCTCGATGACGAGCTGAAGGGGACAGCCTATGCCGTCGTCGATGGTGTCGATGGCCGGAGCCACCATATTCGTCTGCCCCATCTCGACGCCACCCGCGACAGTGCTCCGGGCTCGATCGTGGAACTCCGCACCTACGACGATGCACGCGGCCAGCGTCGCGTCGCACTGGCGGTGCGGTCCGACCTGGACCTTGCTGCGCAGGTCTCCGCGTCGGGGGCCACCTGGCTCGACCGGCAGGCCATCGCGCGCGAGCCGCTCGCCTTGTCGGACCAGGGCTTCGGTGCCGAGGTCCGGGAGGCCCTTGAAGCCCGGGCCGAGCACCTGGTCACGGAAGGGCTAGGAGAGCGGCGGGGCGGCAGGGTGGTCTTTGCCCGGCGCCTGCTTGGAACCTTGCGCGACCGGGAGTTGCAGGCGGTTGGCACGCAGCTCTCGGGGGAGACCGGGTTGCAGTTCAACAAGGCGGATGCTGGCGACTACGTCAGCGGCCTCTATCGCCAGCGTCTCGCGCTGGCTTCGGGCCGTTTTGCCATGATCGAAGGCTACGGTGCCGACGGCGCTCTCGGCTTCCAGCTGGTGCCCTGGTCTCCGTCTCTCGAAAAGCATCTCGGCCGGGATGTCACCGGCGTCGCGCGCGGGGACGGCGGAGTGGACTGGGACTTTGGCCGTAAGCGCGGCCTCGGCCTCTGATCAACACACCGGAAAGGAGCGACAGTCATGTCCGCGACCAAGATCCTCTGGGGCCAGATCTCCATCGTCTTCCTCATCATTCTGGCCACCACCTGGGGAGCGACGCAATACGTGGCCGCGAGCCTCGGCTATCAGGCACAGCTGGGCCCGCCCTGGTTCGTGCTGTTCGGGACGCCCGTCTACTATCCACCGGCCATCTTCTGGTGGTGGTATTTCTACGAGGCCTACGCGCCACCGGTCTTCGCGACGGGCGGGATCATCGCCGCCTCGGGTGGATTCATCGCCATCGGTGTGGCCATCGCCATGTCGGTCTGGCGCGCGCGCGAGGCCCGCAACGTTGCGACCTATGGATCTGCCCGATGGGCCGAGAAGGGCGAGGTGAAGGCGGCCGGACTTCTTGACCCGGATGGCGTGGTCCTGGGTCGCTATGACCGGGAATATCTGCGCCACGATGGGCCGGAGCATGTGCTTTGCTTCGCGCCGACGCGATCCGGCAAGGGGGTCGGGCTCGTCATTCCCTCTCTTCTCACCTGGCCCGGCTCGGCCATCGTTCATGACATCAAGGGGGAGAACTGGCAGTTGACCGCCGGGTTCCGGGCCCGGCACGGTCGGGTCCTCCTCTTCGATCCAACCAATCCGAACTCTTCGGCCTACAACCCCCTGCTCGAAGTGCGCCGCGGGGAGTGGGAAGTTCGCGATGTCCAGAACATCGCCGACATCCTCGTTGACCCCGAGGGAAGTCTGGAGCGGCGGAACCACTGGGAGAAGACCAGCCACAGCTTGCTCGTCGGTGCGATCCTGCACGTCCTCTATGCCGAGAAGGACAAGACGCTGGCCGGTGTCGCCAACTTCCTATCCGACCCGCGGCGTCCCGTGGAGTCGACGCTACGCGCGATGATGCGTACGTCGCACCTGGGGGAGGCGGGGCCGCATCCCGTGGTCGCCAGTGCCGCCCGTGAATTGCTCAATAAGTCCGAGAATGAACGCTCCGGTGTGCTTTCGACGGCGATGTCTTTCCTTGGCCTCTATCGAGACCCCGTGGTCGCACAGGTCACGCGCCGCTGCGACTGGCGGATCGGCGATATTGTCGGGGGCACGCGACCAGTCACGCTCTACCTCGTGGTGCCGCCCTCTGACATCAATCGCACCAAGCCGCTCATCCGTCTGATCCTCAACCAGGTCGGCCGACGCCTGACCGAGGATTTGCAGGGCAAGGATGACCGTCATCGGCTGCTTCTGATGCTCGATGAGTTCCCGGCGCTTGGCCGGTTGGATTTCTTCGAGAGCGCGCTGGCCTTCATGGCGGGCTACGGCCTGAAGAGCTTCCTCATCGCCCAGTCGCTGAACCAGATCGAGAAGGCCTATGGTCCAAACAACTCGATCCTCGACAACTGCCATGTCCGGGTGAGCTTCGCGACCAATGATGAGCGTACGGCCAAGCGGGTGTCCGACGCTCTCGGCACCGCCACCGAGATGAAGGCGATGAAGAACTATGCCGGGCACCGTCTGGCCCCCTGGCTCAGCCATCTCATGGTGTCCCGATCGGAGACCGCGCGGGCGTTGCTTACCCCCGGAGAAATCATGCAACTGCCGCCTTCAGAAGAGATCGTCATGGTGGCTGGCACACCACCGATCCGGGCGACAAAAGCACGGTATTACGAAGATGAGCGGTTCACCGAGCGGGTCTTGCCGCCACCCGATTTGGGGGATGTAGGCGCGACCGGGAAGGATGACTGGAGCAGTCTGGCCGTCCCAACGCAGAACGACGAGTTGGAGCCAGTATCCGAGACGGGATCGGAGGATGAGGACCCGACAGCGTCGGAACGCCGTCTTCAGCCGGAGCTGGCGCAGCCTCAACCGGTCGACAGGCAGACACCTCTCGAGAACGAGTTTGAATTCGACCCGCCCGAGGATGACGAAGATGGCGCCATCCGCAATCGCCGCATCATGCAGCAGATGCGCGGTGTCGCGCGCCAGGTCTCCCTCAACCCCGATGACGGCATGGAACTTTGATTATGACCACCAGCCGCAAAAAGACGAAGATTTCGGTCTACCTCGATCCTGAGGTCATGAAGATGCTGGCAGACTTCGCCGCCCGGCGTGATCGATCCCAATCTATGGTGGCCGAGGCCGCGATCGCATCCTTCCTCTCCCCGGATGACGCAGAGCGCCGCGAGGCGGTTCTGGCCCGGCGCCTGGATCAGATCGACAGGCGCATTACCCGGCTGGAGCGCGATGTCGGGATTTCTGTTGAAAGCCTGGCCGTGTTCATCCGTTTCTGGCTTGCGACGACGCCGGCTTTGCCGGAACCCGCAGCCAAGGCGGCGCGGGCAAAGGCTGGGGACCGCTACGAGGCATTTATCTCGGCACTCGGTCGGCGCCTGGCCCAAGGGCCGAAGCTGCGGCATGAGGTGTCGGAGGATGTGGATGGGGGTGGCAGATCATAGATAGGCACGACGGCGAGGTGTAGTGTACCGTCGCAACGCATTTGGCCGGACGCGCCCCCATCATCGTTGGCCTGAACGGCGCTCAGACGTCATTGGGTTTGCCCTCTCCATCGTGCGTGAAGCATCGCGACACCGGATGTTGACACATCGCGGCAGCAACAACACCAAAACAAATGTCGACGTGCTGGCATGTCTTTCGCTTTCCGGCATTTCCCGCCCCGGCCCTCAGAAGGGTGTGACTACGCCCGCATTGCAATCGAACCCCGCTCCGAACACCCTGTTCGCGACCTCGGGGCCGGAAAACACCATGGCCCTGTTAATGCGCAGGCTGCCGACCAGTCCGCGAAGCTCGTCGTCCGTGGCTATGTAGTACTGCCTTGCCCGACCGTACCCGGCCGTCGTCGCAAGGTCGATAGCCCGGGTGTCACCCGTTGCGATCATAAAACGCTGGCCCTGCTCATCTACAGGTGTGCGCGGCTCGTTGGCCAAAAGGAACGGCCCGGAAGCGATCCCGCAGAAAGACGCGTTCGTCTCTCCGGGGAAGATGCCTTGTTGGTCGGACGCCCTGAGTGCGGCCACTGGGAAGGGCTCCAGATCCAGCGGCTGTCCGTCGATGCCCAGGATCGGGCGGTCCCCTGCAAACAGCCGGTCGAATACTGGATCGCCAATGAAATCCACGATCCAGTTGCGACCGTATACAAATGCCGTCCCCGGCTCGTTGAGCAACCTCACCTGATCGACCGGAGGCAGGTCGCTGATCGGCGTGATACTCGTCGGCACGAAAGTCGATTGCGGCCCGCGGAGGTCCTCGGGGATCGCCGACAGATCGACCTGCCGTGTCAGAGACCTGGCAGCCGAAAACATATAGACCACCCGGATCGGGCCACCATCCGCTGGCAGAATTACATACTGGTTTGGCTGGCTGCGCATCCGTCGATGGGCATCCGCGAAGCCTTCGTCCTGGCCATGAGCGATGGTGAGAACGGGGCCGTCTGGCGGTACGCCGATGACGGGCCGTATCTGCGTGATCCCGCGGCGATCCAGGATCGCAAAAGCTGCCCCCGGGATATCGCGTGCAACGGAGAGCTCGTCCCGCGCAAGCTCTGACGACAGGATTGCCGGGACCGAATTCAGCGTCTGGCGGTCTTCCATCGGGACGCCATCGAGGATCCGGAACTCGTTATGTCTGCTGAAAGCCGGAATATAGCCGCCCCGGTCCGCCGCGATCCATTGCAGGTAGCGATGGACCGCTTGCTGGCGCCAATCGTGGTCGACGAAGGGGATCACCTCCACCTGACTGCGCTCGGCCCCGCCGTTGGTGAACCTGGTTACGAGACGTGGTACGTACACGGAGGTCAGCCCGTCCAGCGCTGCCTGGTCCGCGGCGACGAGGATATAGACCTCGGAAGAGGTGAGGTCGAAATAGGGCGCGTCACTTGCAGCCGCGGGTGGCGTCGCTACGGGGTCGTCTTGCGGCGAAGGCGCAGGGTCCCCTGCGGCAGCCACCGCCTCGGTTTCGGGCTGCGCGTCTTCGTCGACCGCCTCCACCGTCGCCTCCTCGGCGGGCGGTGGTGAGGCGGCCTCTGGCTGGGCAGGCAGGATACCGAAATTCGTCACGACGTAAAACCGTGCGCTCAGGGCCTCGTCGAAGATCGGCGCGATGGTGGGGTGCTCCTGGTTTTGCGACAGAAAGATCACGGCTTCACCGGGTGTGGAAACCGTATTGGTCAGCTGCTCGGCCCCGATCCCGGAAAGCTCCCCCAGCTCGATACCGGAGCCAGCCAGCCTGTCGGCAAGCCAGTCGCGTGGCATCGTCATTCCATACATTCGAACATCCAGGGCGCCCGGGTCCAGCGGGGTCGTCGTTGACAGAATGGTCGTCTGCCCGTCGCTGACCCGCAGGATCGCCGGAGCCGAGGCCACGACCGCGCTGATGTCCTGCGCGTCGATGGTCGCGCCGTCGGGCCGCGTGATCGTGGCAGCTTCCAAGCCCGAAGGCGTGGCGACGAACGCAAAGTATGTCCCGGCAAAGAACTGCGCGGCGAACGGTTCGGACAGCAGGCGCAGCGGCAGCGCCGTCACCATGTCCGTATCGGTGAGCATGTCGCGGGCATTCGCGTTGGAAAGGGTCACGTAGCGGTCATAGCTGACCCCTGCATACCCCAGCTCGGTCTCAAGCCGCGCCCGGTCCGCTCCGCCGTCCGAGATGTAGGCGGTGCCAAAGCTCTCCCGAGGAGAACCTGAGGCGACGAACACGATCGCATTGTCCGTTGTGGTCAGGGTCACTTCTGCCCGGAGCGGATTTGCTGCGGATACGCCAACGCAAAGGCAAAAGGCACAGGAGAAGAACGCGCGCATCAGCAAATCCCAACTTATTTTGTCGACCAATATGAGCTGAGTATGGGGGAAAGGCGCTCGATGTCTACAGGTTCGCGACCGAATGACCCGATCGAGCGTTCGTGCACGGTCGATGCTGACAGGACCATCATAAACCTCCGCTTGTTGGTGGTGCGGACTGTTCCTTTGCCGGCGCATCGAAGGTTGAAGCTGCCACTGCGAAATTCGCTGGAAGAGGATTGTCGCGGCGAACCTTGACAACTTGTGCCTGCCGAATACCGTTGGCGCGCTCACTACCGCAATTTCGTGGCCGATTGGTTCAGCGCCAATTAGTAAATTAATGCCGTCTATCCAAACTTGAGTTGAACGGCGCCCGAGAATTTTGACTCAACCGTCCCGACAGTGATTTCTGGAGCGCGGAGAAGCACGACATGACTGACCACACCAAGGCCATTGCCGAAGCCCGACGCGCCGGTTCCGTGGGAACCGGCCTTCCCGGTCATTTGAAAGGGGTGCCGGGCGCCCATGCGGCCTACAACCGGGCTGCCGGTGTGCAGGATGCGGCTACAGGTATCATGAGCGGCTATGTCGCCGGCAAGAATGCCGCGCGGGCCCGAAGGGACATGTCGAAATGGTGGAACCAGCCCGCCTATTCTGTCTTGCCCGGTGGAATGCTGGGCGCATGGAAGCTCATATTCTGGCTTCTGCCCCTGTTCGGCGCGGTCTATGCGCTGATCGAAGCAGCGCAGCTTTCTGAATCAGGACGGCATGCGCTGACAATAGCCCTGGCAGCCGGTGTCATCTTTGCGACGGTCGATGTGGCCAGCCGGCGTCGGGAGAGTGCGCTTCCAGCGCTGCTGCGCTGGCCGGGGCGATTGCTCGCCGGAGTGCTGGGCGGCGGCTGTCTGGCATTTGCGGGGCTCCTGGCAAGCGAGGCGGCGGGCCGGCCGAACACCGGCGGGCCAGTCGCCTTCGAAATCGTCTTTGCCGGGATCACGGGGCTCGTTCTCGTGCTGCTCTGGCCGGGCCGCCGCTGGCTCATGGCGACCGTTTACGTGCTCTGCCTGCTGGCGGGCTACTTCGTGCTGGGCGACTCCTAGAGGCGATGAGGGTTCGGGCGCGCGGGGCCCGGGCCGGGACAGAGGACGCTCCGCCATGGTCAGATGCGCATTCTTCGTTAAATCTGCGCGGGCCACCGCATGTCGCCGTCCCGGGGGGACTCCTCTGCAATGAATTCCGCGAGCTTCAAGTATTACCCGGACAGGGCCGTCATCAGCATCATGTGCGATGTCGAGCCCGATCCGGAGATGAGCATGCACCCGCTGGCCGCGGTGCGTGAAGGTCAGAGCTTCATGAACCTGTCCTTCGAGGATCTGCGCCGCGCCGCGCCCGGCGTACTGACCATTGACTGGATGGCCAGAACGGCTTCGATGGAGACGATGACGACCCTGGGCAGGGGCGATCCGTTCAACCCATCCGCGACCGCGCCGGTTCATCCCTCGTTGGAAGAAACGGCCGCTCACGCCGCAAACTGGCATGCGGGCCAACGCGACAAGGCCGGCCTGCCTTATGTCGGCCATCTGATGCGGACCGTCAGGAATCTGATCCACCTTTTCCCCGACGCTTCGCTTGCCGAGCGCCATGCGGCCTGGCTCCATGACGTGCTGGAGGATACGGAAGTCGCTGCCGAACAGCTTGCGAGGCTTGGCTATGCACCCGAGGTGATCGCTATCGTGAGGGCGGTTTGCCGACCGGCCGACGGCAGTCAGTCCTACGCAGATTGGATTGAACAGATCGCAAGGGACGCCCCCCAGGGCGCGCTTCGCGTCAAGATCGCGGATCTGACAGACAACGCAGATCCACAACGGCTGGCCCTGCTCCCCGTATCCCGGGCCCGGTCATTTGGGCAGAGATATCTCGGTGCGCTCGATCGCCTGCGGCGGGCGCTGAAGGACCGCCCCGAAAACTTTGACGCGGAAGACCCCGGATCCTCGGAGAGGATCCCGCTGACCTTGCTTGTCGAGCCGGTGGATTTCGGAGTTCTGTGTGAGGCTGCGGCGATGGCGGACCGGTCCGTTGAGGCGTTCGTTCTGGAAGAGTCCACGGGACTGGCTCATTGGATTGTCGCGACAGGCTCTATCCACCATGTCGAGCTCGCACGGGACAGGCGGGCACGAAACGAAAAGCTCATCGACCAAATGCGCCAGTTCGATGCCGACGGCGACGCAACTGACTGATCTGATGGATGTGATGTAGCGTCTCGCCATCGGTGCGAGCCGCTAACGAAATTCCCTATCCGCTTTGATCGCGGTAGCAGGCGTGGACCGTCGGCGGGCGCTGCACTGGCTTTCGCCGGAGGCTGCACAAAAACGAGGTTGATCCCGAGCGTCCGGAAGCAGGCAAACCAGACAAATGATCGCTTTCAAGAGGCTTCATCAATCGACATTGCCAGGCTTGGCAGCGATCAGGTGTTCGGCCCCTGATCCGATGAAAAATAGGCCGCCTGCGAACCGTTGTGATCAGAAACGGCACCGAAGCCACATTTCCCCTGTTTCACGTCATCTGGATGTTGCAGTCTGGTCCTATCCGACCTTCATCTGTATTCGTATCGAGCGTCATTGAAGGCTTGCCTGCGATCTAACTGTAGGCGACCTCGTCGCAAGACGTGGACCTATCGCAGGGAGTGTGAGAGGTTTTGCCTACATCCCGCTCTGTCATTTCGGGCATCTCATCGGAGCCGTTTCTCCGTTGGCGGCCGGTCGCCTAGTCCGGGGCCAGAAGGAACCGAGAAAAAGGCGTTCCCTGTGAGCGTTGCGGAATTAGCTTCCGCATCTCAGAAAGGAGCATTTTGTGATCCGGCAATGGTTTGTTTCAGTCGCGTTTGGAATCTTTGGCTGGTCCGCTGGAATCTTTGGCTGGTCCGCGATGGCCTATGCTGATGAGCTTGAACTCTGTCGAACTGGTAATCCGCAATTTCCACAGCTTTGCGAGTGCGTCGTCGAGCGGGTACAGACCGAGGGCATCGCGGGGCCTGATCTTGACCGACTTCTGGTCAACAGGTGGGACGGTGTGCCGATGGACGTGGCGAACCGGTACGGCCAGATTTTCATAGAGTGTACTCAAGCCGCCGTGGTGGGTGGCGGCTTCGTAGCCCCCGTCCCGCCGGTTCCGTCACAACAGATCGCAACGACGGACGATGTGCCGCCTGCCGTCGCACCGGAATTGGCCGAAACGGTGGACGGGAACATTACGCCCGATATTGCCCTGCCCACCCCTTCCGCCACCGCCGCATCGGGCGATGGTCGGCCCCTTGGTGTTCCGGCCGGTTATCAGATCGCCTTGGATGCGGCTCCCGGCACTTGGGCCAGCAGCACGCTGACCACCCCATACGGCAGTACTTTGGTCCACGCCGTGCGCAACGAGACGGGGAGACATCTGGCCCTGCGTTGCGAACCCGGCACACCGCCGATCCTGATACTGGGTCCGTTCGAAGACGGCGTGCCGGGTCAAGGCGCACAGATCGTTGTTCTGGGCAACGGTGGCATCGATGGCCGGCTGTTCCAGCAAGGCACACAATTGATGGGGTTCAACCGCAACTTTCTGGCGGTCGGCGTTTCCAATCAGCAATTCCTTGAGGCTTTGCGGCGCGGAAACGCGGTTGAGCTAAATCTGGACGAAAACGGGACAGAGTCTTTTGGATTACGCGGCTCATCGAGAGCCATTGAGGACAGCGGTTGCAACGTCGTGCGCTCAACTGCCGGGCTTTACCCTATAGGATGGGAAACCACCCGCCACGATCCGTGGCGGGTCGGGCAGGCGCAGCTTCGCAATGGGACGATTGTCGATGCTCTGTTTCTGCCAATGGTTCAGGGAATGGCTCCGCATCTGGCGCTGACCTGCGGCCGGCGGTTGATTTCGCAAAGCCGAGTGTCTCCTTATGACGGAACCCTCACCGGCGAGATGGTGCTCTCGACCAGCGGCGCAGAGGATGTCAGGTTTCCGGTCCATTTCGAGACCCAAGGCTATTCGGCACAGTCCCCGGTGCTCGATCAGGACCTTCTTGACGCCATGGCGCGCGCCGACACCATGTCGTTGACCTTCGATGTGAACGCCGAGCCCGGCACGTTCACGACGATTGTTACCACGATGGCAGGTTTTGCCGAAGGCTTGCCTCAACTCACTTGCTCGGCACCGCCAGGGGCAGCCCTCTCGGACGGCGGACACGACCTGACCGGCGCGGGAGAATGGGCGGTTCTCGACATGTCCCGCCCCGGCGAAGAGCCCTATCATCTGGCGATTTTCGAGGCTCAGGGGGCTCCAACGCTGTTTCTCACCTGTCGCGGTGCGCCGAGCATTGTCGGAAATTTCACATCCGGCCCATCCGGGCCAGAGCCGCATCTCCGCCTACAGATTGATAGTGACCCGTCCAGAACCATAGAAAGCGTCTTCTACGTGGATCGCTATGGAATGGCACACATGGATGAGGGTCGCGATCGCTTCGGTTCGATGATCCTGCAAGGTTCCACCTTACGCATCACGAACCTTAGCGAACCGAGTGAGGCGTTTCTCTATCCACTGGATGGGCTGCTCGATGCGATTGCTGCCATGCAGCCCCCATGTTGATCTTCTCGCAGTTCTGCACAGTTCGACGGTAAGGCAAATTAGAAGCAGCACGGGTCTCCGAGGTCGCCTTTTTGAGGAGATAGCGCGTTGGTCCCGATTCATCGGCGGGGGTGGGCTCGATACGCGACGCTGCTTCTATGCTTCATTTCGAGCAGAGGCAGGTGTTCGACCGCGCGACGATTCTGTGTGTCTCCTCTTAGCCTGATGTGCGGTGTATTAGCCGGTTAAGCCGTTCGCTGCCGCATGCGGATACTGGTGGCGGGCGCAGGGAAGGGCCAGTGTCTGCATATGGCCACCATGTGCGTATGGCATGGTAGACCATGATGCGCGCAGCAATTCCCATTTTGACCGCCGATGATTCTACTCTTCAGGTGATCTGCGGGTCCCACAACGCCTTCTGCTGAGAGATAGGGCGAGGCATGTTTCGCCGATTACCTGCCTTTGCACGCCACGCTACTATGCCCCTCGGAAACCTGTTGAGCCGTAGGCATTTACGGCTTTCTTAATCGACCCCGATCCAGGGTGGCCTGTTGGAGGTGCCCGTAAGGGAACGGGGCCGGCATGGCGAAGACCGATCAGAGACCAGAAGTGATCCGGAGAGGCGCGCGGATGCTGCGCACCGCGCTCGGGCCGGCGATCGCCGGGTTTCTGGACGACCCCATGACCGTCGAGGTGATGCTCAACCCCGATGGGCGGCTCTGGGTCGACCGACTTTCCGAGGGGCTGGCCGACAGCGGCAAGACGCTGAGCGCAGCGGACGGCGAGCGTATTGTTCGCCTCGTCGCCCACCATGTTGGCGTCGAAGTTCATGGCCTGTCCCCACGCGTCTCTGCGGAGCTCCCGGAAACCGGCGAGCGCTTCGAGGGACTGCTGCCTCCCGTGGTCTCAGCCCCGGCCTTTGCCATTCGTAAGCCAGCCGTAGCCGTCTTCACGCTCGACGATTACTCCGCCGCCGGGATCATGACCCCTGCGCAGGCCGAGGCGCTGCGGCAGGCGGTTGCGGCACGTGCCAATATCCTGGTGGCGGGGGGCACCTCGACCGGCAAGACCACGCTGACCAATGCGCTGCTCGCCGAAGTGGCCAAGACCTCCGATCGTGTCGTGATCATCGAGGACACCCGAGAGCTGCAATGCTCAGCGCCGAACCTCGTGGCGATGCGCACCAAGGACGGTGTTGCAAGCCTGTCCGATCTGGTTCGATCCTCGCTGCGTCTACGCCCCGATCGTATTCCGATCGGCGAGGTGCGTGGCGCCGAGGCGCTGGACCTTCTCAAGGCCTGGGGCACCGGCCATCCCGGCGGCATCGGCACCATCCATGCCGGATCCGGGATCGGCGCGTTGCGCCGTCTCGAACAGCTCATCCAGGAAGCCGTCGTTACCGTGCCTCGCGCCATGATCGCGGAGACCATCGATCTCGTGGCGGTTCTAGCCGGGCGAGGGTCCGCGCGTCGTCTGGTCGAACTCGCTCGTGTCGGAGGCCTCGGGCCGGACGGCGACTACCGGATTTCATCCGTCATTTCAGACCCCATCACCACTCACAAACCAGGAGACCCCGAATGATCCGTCACGCCCTGCGCATCCGCCAGCACATCGCTACCGCCGCCGCCGCCGCCTATGTCAGCCTGTTCATCGCTCCGGCTGCCCACGCCTCCGGCTCTTCCATGCCCTGGGAAGCGCCTCTGCAATCCATCCTCGACTCCGTTGAGGGGCCGGTTGCCAAGATCGTGGCGGTGATCATCATCATCGTCACAGGTCTGACGCTGGCCTTCGGCGATACCGGCGGCGGCTTCCGGCGGCTGATCCAGATCGTCTTCGGGATTTCCATCGCCTTTGCGGCCTCGTCCTTCTTCCTGAGCTTCTTCAGCTTCGGTGGCGGGGCGTTGCTCTGATGTCGGTGAGCTTCGAGGCCCTCGACGCGGTGCCGGGGTTCAGCGTGCCGGTTCACCGCGCGCTGACCGAGCCGATCCTCCTCGGCGGAGCCCCGCGCTCAGTCGCCATTCTGAATGGCACACTCGCGGGTGCGGTCGGCCTCGGACTTCAGCTCTGGCTGGTCGGGATCCTGATCTGGGCCGTTGGCCACATCGCTGCTGTCTGGGCGGCCAGGCGCGATCCGCTCTTCGTCGAGGTCGCCCGCCGCCATCTGCGCATTCCCGGTCATCTCTCGGTGTGAACTCCCATGATGAATCTTGCAGAATACCGTCGCACCGCCTCGCGCCTCGCCGACTACCTGCCCTGGGTGGCGCTGGTCGGGGAGGGCGTGGTCCTCAACAAGGACGGCTCGCTCCAGAGGACGGCGAAGTTTCGGGGCCCCGATCTCGATAGCGCCGTCGCGGCCGAACTGGTCGCGGTGGCAGGACGGCTGAACAACGCCTTCCGCCGCCTCGGTTCCGGGTGGGCGATCTTCGTGGAAGCCCAGCGCTCTGAGGCCGCCACTTATCCTGCAAGCACCTTCCCAGATGCAGCATCGGCGCTGGTCGATGCCGAGCGCAAGGCCGATTTCGAGGAGGAGGGGTGCCATTTCGTATCCGGCTATTTCCTGACGCTCCTCTGGCTTCCACCGGCGGAGGACGCGGCACGCTCAGAATCCTGGCTCTACGAGGGCCGCGATACCTCCTGCGTGAACCCCTGGGAACAGGTGCGCGGCTTCATCGACCGAACGGACCGCGTGCTGGCGCTGCTCGACGGCTTCATGCCGGACTGCCACTGGCTCGATGACGCCGCTACGCTGACTTACCTGCATTCGACGATTTCGACCAACCGGCATCGCGTGCGCGTGCCCGAGGTGCCGGTCTATCTCGACGCGCTCTTGCCCGACCAGCCGCTGGCCGGTGGGCTGGAGCCGCGTCTGGGCGATCATCATCTCCGTGTCCTGACGATCACCGGCTTTCCCGGCGCCACGACCCCGGGCCTGCTCGACGAGTTGAACCGGCTGGCCTTTCCCTATCGCTGGTCGACCCGGGCCATCCTCATGGACAAGCTGGATGCGACGAAGCTGCTGACCCGGATACGCCGTCAGTGGTTTGCCAAGCGTAAGAGCATCGCCGCGATCCTCAAGGAGGTGATGACCAACGAGCAATCCGCGCTGGTCGATACCGATGCCGCGAACAAGGCCGCTGACGCAGATATCGCCCTGCAGGAACTCGGCGCTGATCTGGCTGGCATGGCCTATGTCTCGGCCACGATCACGGTCTGGGACGAGGACGTTCGCCGCGCCGACGAGAAGCTGCGGCTGGTCGAGAAGATCGTCCAGTCCCGCGATTTCAGCGTCATGGCCGAGACGGTCAACGCCGTCGATGCCTGGCTCGGAAGTCTGCCCGGGCATGCCTATGCCAATGTCCGGCAGCCTCCGATCAGCACATTGAATCTCGCCCATATGATCCCGCTCTCGGCGGTCTGGGCGGGCGAGGCGCAGGATGAGCATTTCGGCGACGCTCCGTTGCTCTACGCCAGGACCGAAGGCTCCACTCCGTTCCGGTTTTCTCTGCATGTCGGGGATGTCGGTCACACGCTCGTCGTCGGCCCGACCGGCGCCGGCAAGTCCGTGTTGCTGGCGCTGATGGCGCTTCAGTTCCGGCGGTACTCGCGCAGCCAGATCTTCGCCTTCGACTTCGGCGGCTCGATCCGCGCCGCTTCGCTCGCGATGGGCGGCGACTGGCATGACCTCGGCGGAGAACTGACCGACGCGGCCGAGAGTTCCGTCTCACTACAGCCGCTGGCCCGCATTCACGAGACGTCGGAGCGCGCCTGGGCGGCCGACTGGATCGTCGCCATCCTGACGCGTGAGAACATCCAGATTACCCCCGATGTGAAGGAACATATCTGGACGGCACTGACCTCGCTGGCCTCGGCCCCTGTCGCGGAGCGGACCATGACCGGCCTCGCGGTCCTGCTGCAGTCCAACAATCTGAAGCAGGCGCTGCGCGCATATTGCGTCGGGGGCCCTATGGCCGGCTGCTCGATGCCGAGACCGAACAACTGGGATCGGCGGATGTGCAGGCCTTCGAGATCGAGGGGCTGGTGGGAACCGGCGCGGCGCCCGCCGTCCTCTCATACCTGTTCCACCGGATCGGCGATCAGCTCGATGGACGCCCCACGCTGCTCATCATCGACGAGGGCTGGCTCGCGCTCGATGACGATGCCTTCGCGGAGCAGCTCCGCGAATGGCTGAAGACGCTGAGGAAGAAGAACGCCTCGGTGATCTTCGCGACGCAGAGCCTTAGCGACATTGATGGCAGTACCATCGCGCCTGCGATCATCGAAAGCTGCCCGACACGGCTCCTGTTGCCCAACGAGCGGGCCATCGAGCCGCAGATTACGGCCATCTATCGCCGCTTCGGCCTAAATGACCGGCAGATCGAGATCCTCGCGCGGGCCACGCCCAAACGCGACTACTACTGCCAGTCGCGGCGCGGCAACCGGCTGTTCGAGCTGGGTCTCAGCGATGTCGGACTGGCACTCTGCGCGGCATCGTCCAAATCGGATCAGGCGCTGATTGCCGAGATCTGCGCCGGGCACGGCCAAGACGGCTTCCTCGCCGCCTGGCTGAAGGCGCATGGCCTCGATTGGGCCGCCGACCTGATCCCCGACCTCACCAATCTCGCCATCGACGCAGAGGGGGCATCTCCGGCCTCCGCTGTTGTTGAGGACGCCGACATCGACCTTGAAGAAAAGGAAGTCACACCATGACACGCAAGATTACGTTTCGGTCCGCGGGCACTTCGCTGCTCGCCCTCGCGCTGGCGATGCCCATGGCCATGTCGCCCATCGCAGCGCCGCCTGCGCAGGCGCTCTTCGGCATCGGCGGGGGGCCTTTCATCGTCTACGATCCGACCAACCACGCCGAAAATCTCCTGACCGCGGCGCGCGCTCTGGAGCAGATCAACAACCAGATCGCACAGCTCCAGAACGAAGCGCAGATGCTGATCAACCAGGCGCGCAATCTCGCCAACCTGCCGTATTCCGCGCTCCAGCAGATCCAGCAGAACGTCAGCCGCACACAGCAACTCCTGGCGCAGGCGCAGAACATCGCCTTCGACGTGCAGAGCATCGACCAGATGTTCCAGCAGGATTATGG
Organism: Salipiger abyssi; assembly: GCF_001975705.1. NCBI lineage: Bacteria > Pseudomonadati > Pseudomonadota > Alphaproteobacteria > Rhodobacterales > Roseobacteraceae > Salipiger > Salipiger abyssi. The sequence continues at coordinate 1,288,139 of NZ_CP015093.1, read as the reverse complement.
CAACCTTTCCCTGGCGGCGACCGACCAGCAACTGATCGCCGAGGCCCGGTCCCGTTGGGAGAACACCGTCGGTGGCCTCCAGGATGCGATGCGCGTGCAGGCAGGTGTCGTCGGCAATATCGATGCCAACCGCGCAGAGATGTCTGCACTTGTAGGGCAGAGCCAGAACGCGGTCGGTGCTCTTCAGGCCACACAGGCGGGCAACCAGCTCCTCGCACTGCAATCGCAGCAGCTCTCGGACGTGATCGCGGTGATCTCGGCAAACGGCCGCGCCAATGCGCTGACCGAGGCCGAGCGCGCCACTGCTGCGGAACAGGGCCGCATCCAGCGCGAGCGCTTCCTGACGCCGGGTTCGGGCTACCAGCCCGGTAACGCGCAGATGTTCAACTGAGGCCGGGAGGGGGAGACGATGGAGGGGAAGGTGCTGGCCCGGATCGCGGCCATCGTGTTCGTGGCGATCGCGATCGCAGCCACGGTGATCGAGATGACACGCAAGGAGGCTCCCGTGCCGGCCAGCACCGCGCCCGCGCTCCAGCCGTCTGCCGATCCTCTCCGCGCTACGCTGCGCCGGTGCCAGCAGCTTGGCGAGGCCGCTTCCAGCGATGCCGATTGCCTCGCCGCATGGGCCGAGAGCCGTGACTGGTTCCTCGGTCGGACGCCTGCACCCGACGCGCCGCAGCGTCCGGGAGATCAGTGAGCCATGGGTGGAACCGGCGTCATCGACAACTTCCTGGGCATCTTCACCAGCTATATCGACAGCGGGTTTGGGCTGCTCGGGGGTGAGGTGGCCTTCATCGCTACCACGCTGATCGTGATCGACGTGACGCTGGCGGCCTTGTTCTGGGCCTGGGGCGCCGATGACGACATCATCGCCCGGCTGGTGAAGAAGACACTCTTCGTCGGGGTCTTCGCCTATATCATTTCCAACTGGAACAACCTCGCCCGGATCGTCTTCGAGAGCTTCGCGGGCCTTGGTCTGATGGCCTCGGGCACCGGGTTTTCCGCCGCCGATCTTCTGCGCCCCGGCCGTGTCGCCCAGACCGGGCTCGAGGCCGGACGACCGCTGCTCGAAAGCATTTCCGATCTGATGGGCTGGGTCGCGGTCTTCGAGAATCTCGTCCAGATCCTCTGCCTGTTCTTTGCCTGGGCGCTGGTGATCCTCGCCTTCTTCATCCTCGCGGTGCAGCTCTTCGTCACCCTGATCGAGTTCAAGCTCACGACCCTCGCGGGCTTCGTGCTGATCCCCTTCGGCCTCTTCGGCAAGACCGCCTTCATGGCCGAGCGCGTGCTGGGCAACGTGATTTCCTCCGGCATCAAGGTTTTGGTGCTGGCCGTGATCATCGGCATCGGATCGACGCTCTTCGGCCAGTTCACCGCGGGCTTCGGAGGCGTGACGCCGACCATCGATGACGCCATGGCGATTGTTCTGGCTGCCCTGTCTCTGCTGGGCCTCGGAATATTCGGCCCGGGCATCGCCTCAGGTCTGGTGTCCGGCGGGCCGCAACTCAGCGCGGGTGCCGCCATAGGCACCGGCCTTGCCGTTGGTGGTGCTGCGATCGGGGCCGGAGGGGCGAGCATGCTCGCAGCACGCGGAGCCGGATCTGCACTCTCCGGAGGCGCCGCCCTCGCACGCGGCGGCGCGGCCGCGGCGGGCGCTGCCTCGAGCGCCTACACGCTCGGCTCGATGGGCGGAGGAGGTCTCGCCGGCGGGACGGCTGGTGTAGCGCGCGCCGGGGCCGCTGCCGCGGCATCACCGCTCAAGAAAGCGTCCTCTCGCGCGGCTGGCGGGATTCAGTCCAGCTACGCCGAGGGCGTCAAGGGCGGTGTTGCGGCGACGGGCGGAACCACCTCGATGGGCACGGTCGGCGGAGGGGCGCCCGAGCCTTCTTCCGGTCCGTCCGCCTCCGATGGCCCGCCAGCCTGGGCCAAGCGCATGCGCCATAGCCAGGCGATGAGCCATGGTGTGCGCGCTGCCGCCCATGCCGTCCGGTCGGGCGACAGCCACGGCTCGGGCACCTCCGTCAATCTCTCCGAAAGGGATCGCTCATGAACCTCTTCAGGCGTTCCGCCACGCACTATGGCAAGACACCTCAACCAGAAACGCCTTACCAGAGGGCTGCGCAGGTCTGGGATGAGCGTATCGGCTCCGCCCGTGTTCAGGCCCGCAACTGGCGCTACATGGCCTTCGGCAGCCTGATCCTCGCGGCGGGTTTTGCCGGCGCCCTGGTCTGGCAATCCGCGCGTGGCACCGTCGTGCCCTGGGTCGTTCAGGTCGACTCGCTCGGCGAGGCCCAGGCTGTCGCCCCGGCTTCCGCCGACTACGAGCCGACCGATCCGCAGATCGCCTTCCATCTCGGCCGTTTCATCGAACAGGTCCGGTCGATCCCCGCCGATCCGATTATCGTGCGGCAGAACTGGTTGCGCGCCTATGAGTTCACCACGGATCGCGGCGCGGCCGCGCTTAACGACTTCGCTCGCGCCAACGACCCGTTCACACGCGTCGGTCGCCAACAGATCGCTGTCGAGGTGTCCTCTGTCATCCGGGCCTCGCCGGGATCGTTCCGCGTCGCCTGGACCGAGCGCCACTACGAGAACGGCCAGCTTTCCGCGACCGAGCGCTGGACCGCGATCCTGACCGTCGTGATCCAGACCCCGCGTAGCGCCGAGCGCCTGCGCGCCAACCCCCTCGGAATCTATGTCAATGCGATCTCCTGGTCGCGGGAGATGAGCCAATGATTGAACAGCATCTGCATGCAACCAGGTCTCCGGGCGTCAACAAGCTCACCTTGGTGGCCTTGCTGCTTTCCGCGTCCTTGCTCGCGGGGTGTGCCAGTAACAGGGTGCCGGAATTCAGCTACGACGAGTCCGTGCCGCCGCTGCCCACTCCGCCCGCCTCAACGGCCGGGGAACACCCTCGGCCACTGCACACGCCACCCGTTTGGACGGTGGCGCACGGCGGAGCGGCGGCGGGCACACCAACCGGTCGTGTCGAAAACGCCAATGCCGCCGCCCGGGTCGAACCGCGCCGCGAAGGCTATTACAATGCGATCCAGATCTATCCCTGGTCGGAAGGAGCCCTCTATCAGGTCTATGCCGCGCCGGGTCAGATCACCAACATCGCACTCGAGCCGGGCGAGCGTCTGACCGGCGCAGGCCCGATCGCCGCGGGGGATACCACGCGCTGGATCATTGGCGACACAGAGAGCGGGACCGGATCCACCGCCCGCGTCCACATCCTCGTCAAACCGACGCGGGACGACATCTCGACCAATCTGGTGGTCAGCACTGACAGGCGGGTGTACATGATCGAGCTGCGTGCACGCGAGGCGCTCTACATGCCTTCGGTCGCCTGGGCCTATCCGGCAGCGCCGCGTGGTGGGCAACAGGCCGTGGCAACCGCGCCGACCATTCCTGCGCCCTCTGCCCGCAATCATCGCTACGGCTTGCAGATTCAGGGGGAGAGCCCGCCCTGGCGTCCGGTTTCTGTGTTCGACGATGGCCGTCGTGTCTATGTGGTCTTCCCGGCGGGCATCGCCCAGGGTGAGATGCCGCCGCTCTTCGTGCTCGGCGCGGACGGCGAGCCGCAGATCGTCAACAGCCGCATTCACCGGAACGTGCTGATCGTGGACCGCCTCTTCGGTGCGGCGGAGCTCCGGCTGGGCGCAGGAGACCGCCAGCAGGTGGTCCGGATCGTGCGCATGGAGGAGCGCGAGGCGGATGCGCGGGCGGAGGGGATGCGCGAAGGGGAGGGGCGTCATGAGTGACACCGATCCTGCAGCTCCGATGCGTCTGCGTCCCGATCCGCCCCGCGTGACCAGGCTGTCGCGCAAGGTTCTGGCCGGTGTCGGAGCGGTCGCGCTGTTCGGCATCGGGGGTGCGCTGATCTATGCGCTCCAGACCCGTGAGGCAGGGTCGGGAGGTGGAGAACTCTACTCCATCGACAATCGACCGGCCGCGGACGGCTTGGAAGGGTTGCCGTCCGACTATACCGGACCGGTTCTGGGACCCGCACTGCCCGGTGACCTAGGGCGACCGATCCTCGATGCGCAGGAGCGGGGAGTGCCCGTGGGTCCTCCGCCGATTGCGGGCCCGACCGTCGATCCGGACGCGGAGCGCCGCAGGGCAGAGGAGGAAACCGCGCGTCTGAGCGGTGTCTTCTTTCAGACGGCGTCTGGCAGAGCGACGACGGCCGGGGTCGGCGTGAACCTTCCGGGCCTGGGTGTCACCGAACAACCCGAGGGCAGCCGGCATACGGCTTTCCTCAACGGTCCGGTGGACCGGCAAACCGTCGCATCGGATCGCATTCAGCCGCCAGCCTCGCCGTACATCCTTCAGGCCGGAGCGGTGATCCCGGCCGCGCTGATCACCGGCATTCGCTCCGATCTCCCGGGCCAGATCACCGCGCAGGTCACCGAGAACGTCTATGACAGCCCGACCGGATCGCTGCTGCTGATCCCGCAGGGAACCCGCATCATCGGCCAATACGATGACGGGGTGACGTTCGGCCAACGCCGCGTCCTGCTGGTCTGGAACCGCCTGATCCTGCCCGGAGGCCGGTCCATCACTCTCGAACGTCTGCCAGGAGCGGATGCGAGCGGCTATGCCGGCCTCGAAGATGGCGTTGACTATCACTGGTGGGATCTGATGCGCGCGGCGGGTCTGTCCACGCTGCTCGCGATCGGCGCGGACCTCGCCACCGATGACGAAGACCGCCTGGTCCAGGCGATCCGCGATGGCGCGGTGGACACGGTCAACCAGGCCGGTCAGCAGATTGTCCAGCGTCAGCTGCAGGTCGCGCCGACACTGACCATCCGGCCAGGGTTCCCGGTCAGGATCATCGTCACTCGCGATCTGGTATTCGAACCCACAGGAGGCTGATCATGTCGAAACTGAAGCTTGGGCCGTTGCCCGATGACAAGCCGGTGAAGGTGACGGTGGAGTTGCCCGCGTCCGTTCATCGCGATCTGGTCGTCTATGCCGAGGTGCTGGGACGGGAGACGGGGCAGCCTGTTGCCGATCCTGTCCGGCTGATCGTTCCCATGCTCGAACGGTTCATGGCGACGGATCGGGGGTTTGCGAAGGCGCGGCGTGCTGCGCAATTGCCGGGGAATACCCACTGACGGCACCGCCAGTCTCGGATGCTGACTTTGTCCTTGCCATGCTCAAAAGACGTCTGAAGGCGGGGTTGTCGTTGTTCTGTGACCATACAGCTGAGAACGGAAGGCATTCGCCCCTAATCGGGCGATAGACAACACCGGGATATGTTGCCACGGTCATTGCCTCGCTGATGAGCGTCAAACCGCGTCCAAGGGCCACCAAAGGTAGCAGAGTGTCGCGACTGACGGACTGCACCTGTATTTCAGGATGCCAGCCGAGCTCCGCCAGGTTCTTCACCAAATAATCATAGATCTCCTGGCCTGGTGCTGCTTCACTGACGATAAAGATCTCGTCGCCAAGATCGTGCCACCTCACTGCTGCTCGATTAGCTAAAACATGGTATTCTGGTAGAACTGCGAAAACACCCTCTGACCACATCATTGCCCTTTCGCAACCCGGCCAAGGTCTGGTTCCGGTCAGAAAGGCGATGTCGAGATTAAGTTTGCGTATTTCGGAGGTATGTTCATTGGGATATCCATCGATGAGTTCGAGTCGGACGTCTCCAAATTGGGACCCATACTTCGAGAGAAGCTCAGCCAAAAAACCCGATGCAATAGATGAACAGATCCCTATCCTTACACGTCCATACTCTGACCGGCCCGCGGCCGCGATTTCCTGTGAGCCTTCTCCAAAGTTACGAAGAATCTTACGGACACGATACTGGTATCGGTGGCCGACATGGGTGAGCAAAACGCCACCACTTTGGCGGTGGAATAACGATGCGCCGAGTCGATCTTCGAGGTCACGAATACGACGGCTGATGGCCGAGGGTTGAATGTCGAGCACGGCTGCTGCTTTTCGGAAACTGCCATACTCGGCCGCGGCCAGAAAATATCTCAGATGGCGGATCTCTATGCACTCTGGGCCTTTCGCCACCCTTCTCGGCCTCCTGTGTTCTCGGGTGAGTTTAGGCATTTTTGATTTTTCCAGGTCTATGATCGGCGAACTGACTCCTGGGGCATGTTCGATGTCTTCACACCGATCTTCGAGTCGAAAGCTCTGGCTGCTGCGGTCCCACGACCTGTTCGGTCCGGAAGGCGGTGACCCCATAATCGGCTTTTCAGCTCCTCCATCACCATCAGGTCGCTGTGAGAAATCGAGTTACTGCGTTCCATGAAGGCGAACGCCAAAATCGATCGTGCGGCGATCTAATGATGCGACGCTGCAAAGCTGCGGTCATTGTTCTGCAGTGCGTCGGGGTGACGGATCGTCGTCGGTCGTAGCCAATCGTAGTTGACGACGCCCACGAGCACAGGACCAACATCACCGGACGCACTGAGGCTCGTAACAGGGGTAATGCATCACGCAATAGGTTGCGGATGAGGTTCTTACTTTGTTCGGGCGTCGCTCCTGTCTGAACCGCGTAGAACTGGATGCAATCGGGAATCGTGCCCAGAACCCAAGCCGTCAGGCCTATCGAAACGGTCTCCCACTGGCTTCCCAACCAGACTTTTGCGCCGAGCTCGTCTGCGCTAAACGAAGCAACAGTGTTCAGCGGCTCCATCTGTGCGTGGTCGACATGCTCTGTCGTGCAGCGCGAGGCGACAACATTGTCGTCGGTGAAAACTGCCTCGAGGTCGCCGATTTCGGTCAAGCCGAAGTGACCGGCCAGCATGTCGTCGTCGGCAACTATCAGTGCCTCAAGTTTGCTGGCGCTGTCGGCAGATCGGAGAGGGGAAGTCGCGCTCCGGGTCACGTCCAGCGCATCGTACCCTGCAGTCGCCGCCGTGGATGTCTCGGCGAACTCAGCCAGGGAGATAGCCATGGGAACGACGTCGACGATCCCGACAATCCTCTGCGTGGCAATATCGGAGCTCATGGTGCGCGCCTCCGGTTCTCCTCTGAGGATTGTGGCTTTGCTCTGTGGCATGTTTTGCCCGTGCGCCTCGTCTGATTAGGGGGGCTTCCCAGTCAATCAAGAGTTGGAGCTAGAACTCAAAAAGTTAAGATCATGTCATTTAACCACACTGGTTAGCAATGCTAACCAGTGTTGGGCTTCAGCTTCGGAACGACAAGAATTCGTTCGAGACTGGATTGCTCCAACAACACTTGATGCGTCGCGACATTTTGTCGGCAGCAGGCAATCTCGCATTCGTAACGGATAGAGGGGCAGTGTCGCTATTCTGCAATCTACATGCTCGAGCGCGGTAGTGTCCCAACGCTTGGTGTAGGAGGCCGCGCGCGGAGCCCCCAGCGTAGCGCAGCGCGCGGCCGGGTGTGACGCTGGCGGCCACCGCCGATCTTCGAGAAGGTTCGGGTTGCGAGACCTTGAACCAAGAACGGAGATGACGATGACCGATGACAGAATGACGCTGATTGAGCTGGTTGCGAAGCAGGCCGATGGCGATCTCGTGCGCGAGATGCTGGCCTTCGCGGCCGAGCGGATCATGGAAGTGGAGGTCGAGGCGCGAACCGGTGCCGCGAAGGGCGCTCGCTCTCCCCTGCGGGAGGTTCAGCGAAACGGTTACCGGGACCGCGACTGGGACACTCGTGCCGGTCGGATCGCGCTGGAAATCCCGCGGCTGAGAAAGGGGAGCTACCTGCCCAGCTTCCTGGAGCCGCGACGGACTGCTGAGAAGGCGCTGGTGGCGGTGATCCAGGAGGCTTACGTCCACGGGGTCTCGACGCGCTCCGTAGACGATCTGGTGAAGGCGATGGGCGCTGGCGGCATGTCGAAGAGCCAAGTCAGTCGCCTTTGTGTCGAAATCGACGAGCGGGTGAATGCATTCCTCTCCCGGCCGCTCGAAGGCGCCTGGCCCTATCTCTGGCTCGACGCGACCTACGTGAAAGTGCGCGAGAGCGGGCGGATCATCAGCCGCGCCGTGATAATAGCGGTAGCTGTGAACGAGGACGGCAAGCGCGAAGTTCTCGGCGTCGCCACCGGTCCATCCGAAGCAGAAACGTTCTGGACCGACTTCCTGCGCTCTCTCGCCGACCGTGGCCTGCGCGGCGTGAAGCTGGTGGTCTCCGATGACCACAAGGGGCTGCGGGCTGCCGCGCGGCGGGTGTTCGACGCGACGCACCAGCGCTGTCGCGTTCACTGGATGAGAAACGCGCTTGCCCATGCTCCGACCAAGCAGCGCACGGCCGTGGCGGCAATGCTGAAGACGATCTTCGCCCAGGAAAACAAGGCGGATGCCGAAGCCCAGTGGGAGGTCGTGGCTGACGCGCTGCGCGAGAAGCAGGCGCGGCTCGGCGCCCTCATGGACGCCTCGCGCGACGACGTCCTCGCCTACATGGATTTTCCACGTGAGCATTGGGCCCAGATCGCGTCGACGAACCCACTGGAGCGGGTGAACCGGGAGATCAAGCGCAGGTCTGACGTCATCGGCATCTTCCCGAACGACGAGGCCATCGTCCGTCTCGTCGGCGCGCTGATGCTCGAGACCAATGACGAATGGACGGTTGCGCGGAGATACATGTCGCTTGAAAGCCTGGCGCGTGTCACCGACACTACAACCGTCAGGCTGTCCGCCGTGGCGACCTGATCAGCCTTGAACCTCTCCGAAGGTCGGCGCTCTTACACCATCTCTCGGGGCACTACCCTCGAGCGCCGCAAATACTCCAAATGTGCCACAGTATTTCTGCCAACCAGTCTTTCTGATCTGCTTAATGTGGGCTTGAAAATTTGTCCGCCGCTTCGACGCCGTGCAAGCCTTCCGGAGAGAGCTAACAGTCGGGCAAGCCTGTCATAGCAGCGCTACTCTCCCACAATTCGAGCCATTTTCTCTCGTCGTAAGATTCGACGGATGAACGCGCCACTTTGCCGTCGGAGAAATAGCGGTTACCCGGTTCTGCCATTGGACCAGTGGTGATGTCCGCAACGCGTTGCGCCGACACCTCCGGGCGATGGACGTTGTCCATTACAAACCGCAGAAGTGGGAGGAGATTTCGCGATACCCATTGAAGGTGCGGCGGAAACGAGCGTGCAAGACCTGTCGCTGGCATCAGGCCGGGATCTAAGATGTTAACACGAATTGAGTTGAGGCGCGCGTTGTCTGATGCCGCCAGACGGCGAGCCAGTTCATAGCCGTACATGACATTGCAGAGTTTCGATGTCGTATAGCGCCGCAAGCCTGCTGTCCGGCCAAGGGAGAAGTCATGCGCAACTGCCTGAGCGGTCGAATAACTCGGATGTGGCATACCAGTCCTCACGGCTGGATCATGGACACCACTCGCGATGATGGTGATCCTACCTCCTTCAACGATGTCGGGCAGCAACAAGCGCGAAAGCAGATAGTGGCCCAGATGATTCACCGCAAAGGTTGTCTCATAGCCTTCCTTGGTTTTGGCAGGTACGCCCACATTCTGGCTGCCTGCATTGCAGATCAGAGCGTAGAGCTGCGGCAGTTCAGCCTTGTGAAAAGCCTCGACGAAAGTACGGACCGAAGCCTGGCTGGCAAGATCCAGCTGTAGCCAAGTCGCATGGCCACCATCGGCCTTGATCTCTGCAACACTGCTGAGCCCGTGTTCCGCGCTGCGGCAGCCGATGATTACCTCGGTCGCGGGGTCGCGAGCGAAATGTCTCGCGGTCTGCAAGCCGAGGCCGGAATTGCCTCCAGTGACAATGATGGACCGGGTCAGTGACATGCTTGCCTCTCAGCGAATCCTCGAAGATATACATCGTATATTTTGTGACGATGCGAGATTCAAGATGTATGGTGTGAACCATGGTTTATCCGAGCAAGATTGATCCGCAAATCATCACCGCGTCCGCTCTTTCCCTTCTCCGACGGGAAGGCGAAGGTGCGTTAACACTTCGTCGTCTGGCCAAAGAGTTGGGGGTGACCGCTAATGCGCTCTACAAGTATTATGACAGCCTCGATGTGCTGCGTGCTGCGGCGGCGGATGCAGTTGCTCAAGAACTCTATGCTGCGATCGACGAGGGCATGGCTGCGCTGCCGGAGGGGACGGCGCCTGTGTCCCGGCTACACCGCCTTCTGGAGATCTATTCGAGTTTCGCTGAGAACAATCCGGACCTCTACCGCATCTTCCTCGATGCAAAGCCGGCAGCTGCATCGCGATTACCGGAACCGCATTATCATACCCTGATGTGGCCGCAGGTGCTGGCAGTCGTTGAGCCTCTCGTGGGAGTGGAAGACGCCCCCGCTGCGACTGTGACGTTGTGGAGCCTTCTCCATGGCATATGGGCGCTTCGCCAAGCTAATGTCCTGGGTGGAAAGAAGCCGGAGGACATCACAGATTACGCCTATCAAGCCGTCATCCGGGGTCTTGCAACGCGTGGTTAACAACTCAAAATACCGTTCAAAGACGGATCGGTGTCTCTCTGCGACCGGCCTGATACGCTTCAATTTCCCGAAGGCACCGCTCGCCTTGACGTTCTGAAATCTCTCTCTAGCAGGCTCATTCTCGACTGCGTGAGTCGCGCATCGAGGCACACACGGAGAGCCGTCAAGGAGATATAGCTCTTTTAACCGGTTCCGATACTTTCCAGCAGGGTCCTTACCTATACGTCTGGTGTACCATGAGCTGGGATGGCAGATCCTTACTTGACCCCTTGCTCCAAGTTTGCGCCGCGGAGCGCCGACGCCAGCTTGTCCGTGAGTAATGGCGCATGGCTTATTGGTTAGAGCGCTCCGCGGCGCCTTCAGAATGACGGTTGCGCGTTTGAATGCCATGCCGAAAGCCGGAAAAAAATTGCCCAATGCTCCGGGCTTTCGGCGGGGAGAGAGACTCAGTGATGCGTCCAAGGGCGCAGACGGGAGGTCTTAAAATCGCACCCTTCTTTGCTGCACACAGACCGAGAATCTAACTATTTTCTTGATATTCGATGACCGGGCGGAGTTCGTTTTCGCACCATGTCTGAAACGATGTTGGTGTGGCAGATCGGGATTCTGGTCTTGTCATCGTATCCATGCCTTCGCTCTTCGCGATCATCATTTCCATTGCCGCGCGCGCCATGCCTTCGGTGCAACCTGTCGATCGCAGGAGGTCGCCGAAAGCCTCCATTGAGATCTCCCTAAAGCGAATTGGACGCTTTAGGGCTTCCGAAAGGATCTCCGCCATTTGATCGTATGTCAGGTTTTCCGGACCGTGGAGCGGTACCTCGTCGACACCAGTCCACTCGGTATGTTCGAGTAGCCGGGCGGCAGTTCTGGCGACGTCCGATTTCGCCACATGCGGCAGTTTCAGATCCTGTGGCACAGGTTGGTAGAAGACACCTTCGGTTCGGATCAGGTCCACCTGTCTCAACAGGTTGTCCATCAGTGAAGCGCAGGTCAGAGCTCGATAGTGGACACCCGTACCGGCGATCATGTCGTCCACCTGAATTGTCGCCGACACCTGGCCTGCGGGTTTCGGCCAGCCCCGGCCAAGCGCAGATATTCCTACGACGCGGCGCACCGGAGAGCCTCGTAGCGCATCGCAGAACGCGCGGGAAAACTCGCAGTAGGCCGTCTCGGCGTCCTGAGCGTCGAGGTTGCCGGGCGGGAGCCAAAACACTGCATCCACGCCGCTCAGCGCAGGTACGATCACCGCGGGATCGGCATGGGACCCTTCGAATATGTCGACGCGGCTGCGCACTGCTTCAGGCAGCCGCGCCGGGTTTCTGGCAATCACACGTGCCTCTTTTCCGGCGTCGAGCACGTGCGCAAGGACCCGAGTTCCGATGTCACCGGTCGGCGTTGTTATCAGCATCATGGTCAGTCTCCTCATTGGGGGAGCCACAAGGATCTATCTATCGTCGCCGAACTGTCTATGATTGAAGCGCCGCACTTTCTTTTCGAGCGTTCAAAAATGGCTCTTGATCCGCTTTCAAATGTCATTTCGTTCCTTAGGCCACACGATTGTCTTGCCGCAGGGCTGGATGCGGGGGGTGACTGGTCCATTCGGTTCGAGCGCCATGCCGGGCTGAAGTGCAATGCTGTCCTGAAGGGAGGGTGCTGGCTCGCTGTCGAGGGTGTCGAGGCGCCGCTTTGGCTGGGTACTGGAGACTGCGTCATCCTTCCGCGCGGACGCGCGTTTCTTCTGTCCGCGCGTCAGGGGGGCTCTGCTGCCGATGCTGCGGAAATCTATGCTCCTGTTGGCCACGGTCACACCGCAGTCTTCAATGGTGGCGGCGACTTCTTCATGACCAGCAGCCGGTTCCTAATTTCAGGGACGGTTGCCGAGACGTTGCTCAGCACCATCCCTCCGGTCGTTCTGGTCCGGTCGGACAAGGAAAGAGAAGCGGTACGCTGGTCGGTCGAGCGGATCGCGGAAGAACTGCGGAACCCGCAGCCGGGTAGTGCCGCTTCGATCGAATACCTGTCGCATTTCGTACTGGCGCAACTCATGCGCGCTCACCTGTCGGAAGGACGGATCGAGCCCGCTGGTTGGCTTGCGGCTTTCGCCGATCCCCAAATCTACGCGGCAGTGGCGGCCCTTCACGAAGACCCTGCACGGAACTGGTCTGTTACCGAACTCGCCGGCAAGGCCGGCATGTCACGCACCAGTTTCGCGACGCGGTTCAAGAGCAGGATGGGGATCTCTCCGATCGGCTACCTTACGCGCTGGCGCATTCTGATTGCCAGCCATCGCCTGTGCCACACCGATTTGTCACTGGGACAGATCGCGCACGAAATGGGGTATGGCTCCGAGAGCGCCTTCTCGGTTGCGTTCAAGCGCGAGACGGGAAAATCACCCAGACAGTTCGCAAAGGAATCGAGAGCCTGACCGCCTTTGACATCTGGATCGTCATGCCACTGCTGGCATCCGAAGCAGCATCGTTTGGGCCCATGTCGATCCGGACATGATCCACCGGCTAGGTTCCCTCTGTGGAAGCCCTTTGTCGGCCTCAATCCGATTGTTTGAAGCGCCGAATATGATCGATTAGCACGCGTAGTTTGGGCGCCATGTTGCGCCTTTGGGGGAAGTAAATAAAGAACCCTGGAAAGGGCGGTAGGAATTCTTCCAGCAAGGGAACGAGGGTGCCGTCATTGAAGCGATCTCTCAGACAGTCTTCTGGGGCAAAGGTGATTCCGGTTCCTGCCAGGGCCATCCTGAGCATGAGACGAAGGTCGTTGGTAGTGAATTGGGGATCCACTGCTACATCAAAAGGGTGGCCGTTCTCGACGAACTCCCAGCGATGCGGGGCTAGCTCAGGAGCGCGGCGCCAGCCGACGCAGCGGTGGTCGACCAATTCGCGCGGATGGGCCGGGATGCCATGTCGCGCCAGATAGGCCGGCGAAGCGGCGGCACGTTCCTGCTGATCTCCCCCGAGAGGCACGGCGATCATGTCCTTCTCGATCACCTCGCCCAGCCGCACTCCGGCATCAAAGCCATGGGCGACGATGTCGAATTCGTCATCTGTCACCGTCACGTCGACCGTCACATGCGGATAGCGCTCCACGAAATCCGCCAAAAGCGGCCCCGAGAGGAACGGTTCGGCAATCGAGGTCGCCGTCAGCCGCAGGTGGCCACGTGGTGCATCACGCGCCCCGGTCGCCTCCAGGGCGCCGTCGATTTCGGTCAACGGACCCTCCAACGAGTTGACCAACGTAGCACCCGCTTCAGTGAGGCGAACCGAGCGAGTTGTTCGGACGACGAGTGCCGTGCCGAGCTGGTCCTCGAGTCGCCGGATCGCCTGGCTGATCGCCGAGCGGGTTACCCCCATCCGGTCGGCAGCTGCACGAAAATTCTGTTCCTTTGCGACTGCCAGAAGGATTGTGAGTAGGTTGAGGTCCATGCAGATTGTCCAAACTCGCTAACCAGAATGTAAAGAAATCGCCGTCTTCATGAGACAGTGAAACTGCGCCAACTTTCGACCAGTTGCAACGAGGCTGGGACCTAGGAGGTGCAGATGGACAAAGTCATTCTCATTACCGGAGCTTCGAGCGGCATCGGGGAAGGCATTGCGCGCGCCCTTGGAACGGCTGGTGCCAAGCTGTTGCTAGGCGCGCGGCGTATCGACCGGCTTGCCACTATCGCCGCGGATATCAGGGCCGCAGGAGGTTATGCCGAGACCGGCGCGCTCGATGTGACCAACCGTGAGGAGATGGCGGCCTTTGCCGCGATTGCTCTCGACCTCTGGGGCCGGATCGATGTGCTCGTGAATAACGCCGGGGTGATGCCACTTTCGCCGATGTCTGCGGGCAAGCATGATGAGTGGGAGCGTATGGTGGATGTGAACATCAAGGGTGTTCTTTGGGGAATCGCATCTGTGCTTCCGGCCATGGACCGCCAGAACTCCGGGCAGATCATCAATATCGCCTCAATTGGCGCGCTGAATGCGGTGCCGACAGCGGCGGTCTATTGCGGGACGAAATTCGCGGTGCGGGCGATCTCGGACGGGTTACGGCAAGAAAACCCCCATATCCGGGTCACTTGCGTCAATCCGGGCGTCGTCGAGAGCGAGTTGGCCAGGACGATCACCCATGAAGAGACCAGAACGCTCATGGATGACTATCGCGCCATCGCCCTGCAGCCCGCCGATATTGGTCGCTTGGTGCGCCACATCATCGAGAGCCCGGAGAACGTTGGCGTGAATGAGGTCACCGTGCGCCCGCAGGGACAGCAAGGATGAGTACCGACTGACTTTCGTCAGATGACGTCCCCACCAGAAGGAGAAACAACTTGAGAAAATCCAACTTCAAACGCTCTATTCGGTCTGTCCTGGGAGCCGGTGTCTTCGTGGCCTCGGTGGCGCAAGCTCAGGCCAATCAATCCGAAACGGCTGCCCAGAACGAGGCTGTCGTGCGCCAGGCTTTTGAAAGTTGGGCGGCAGGCGGCAATGTCTTTGACGCGTTGCTTGCGCCAGATATACGCTGGACCATCCATGGCTCGGGCCCGGTGGCGGGCACTTACGAAAGTCGCCAGAGTTTCGTCGAGGAAGCCTCCCAACCTCTGGTCAGTCGCCTTACCACGCCAATCATGCCGGAAGTCCATGCGATCTGGGCTGTGGGTGAGACCGTCATCGTCCGCTTCGACGGCTCCGCAACCACGACGTCCGGAGCTCCCTACGAAAACCGGTTCGTCTGGATATTCCAGTTGGAAGACGGATTGGTCGTGGAGGCCGAGGCATTTCTCGATCTCGTCGCCTATCAGGAAGTGGTCGAGAATAACGAACCGGTCGCAGAGTGATCTGATTTAGTGACGCCCTCGGAAGTCGGCGACCCTGTCCACCCTAACATCGAAAAAGAGATCAAGTAATGCAGAGAACACTTGCATCTGCCGTTGCACTGGCACTTCTTGGGCACCCGTCGAGTCCATCCGCCGAAGGCGCGCCGGCCGACCACCCTTATGTCGGCATGTGGCAGACCGATGATAACAGGGTTCGCCACCAGCTCCTGCCCAATGGGCGCTACGACGAAGCGCGCGGAACACGAGAAAGCGCCTATCAGGGGCGCTATGAGGTAGAAGGGAACTATATCCAGTATTGGGATGACACCGGCTTCACCGCCGACGGCACTTTCGTCGACGAGAACACACTGCATCACGGAGGTATGATCCTACGGCGGCGGCAGTAGCGCCTTCAGGGCAGGCGGCGGATACTCTTCTTATCGCCGCCTTGCCAAAGTGGATGCTATGATTTCGGAGATGACTGCCGGAATATGCTGCCCGGCTCAACGGTTCTTGCTCCCGAATGTTTCGGTATGAATGTCACACCTGTCAGTTCCGCCGAGATTTCCCACAGGCGGGCAGCTATCACTTCATCCCGTGCCTGCTTGGGAGGCGTCTCTACGGTGGGATAGCCGCGGGTTCCGCCCAGTTTGTCAGGGCCGTAATAGTTGCCGTCTCGCGCCGCCGGATCGGTCGCCGCAAAGAGAGTGGGTAGTGCGCCCTGCCAAGCTGGCTGGAACAGGAACGGAAGGAAGCGCCGCATGAGGCCGGCCGCACTGGCTCGGCCCGATCCGTTAACGATTAAATCGGTGCGTGTGATGCCAGGATGCGCGGCGATGCTCTCGATGCTCCAGCCCGCTGCTTTGCTGCGCCGACTTAACTCAAACGCAAACATTAGGCAGGCAAGTTTCGATTGAGCATAGACCGGCATCGGAGTGTAGTCGCGCTCGGCTTGCAGGTCATCGAAGTCGATTACGCCTTGCTGGGCCGCAATGCTGCTAAGGGTCACAACACGCGAACGCGATCCATTCTCCAGCAGTGGCAACAGATGCCCGGTGAGCGCAAAATGGCCCAGAAAGTTGGTGCCGAATTGCAATTCGAAACCATCTCTCGTATTGCGACGATCCGGCGGCGTCATCACCCCGGCATTGTTGATCAGGAGATCGAGGCTCTTCTGCTCTTGCGCGAGTTTCGAAGCGAAGTTGGCGATCGAGGTGAGATCTGCAAGATCCACTTCGCCGAACCGAACCTGCGCGCCGGGGACGGATTCTTTGATCGACGCCACAGCTTCCGCTCCCTTTTGGGGATTGCGTCCGGCGATCACGACGCGTGCACCAGCGCGTGCTAAGGCGAGGGCGTCCTCGTAGCCCAGCCCACCTGTACCAGTCACGACTGCGGAGCGCCCGGTTTGGGATGGAATATTCTCTGCGGTCCATTTTTCCATTGTACGTTCTATGTCCTTCGACCCTGTATCTGGTTCAGTCTGATGCCTGGCCGTGGCCTTACGCCGTGCGCCGGCGATCTAAATCTTGTTGAAAGATCTTCAGGTAACCATGTCTGAAGACTCAAAAAACTTGCCTAAAGCGGGGAATATTAGTGAAGTTGGCAAGGGTGGCCGGCCGGTTCCGTGAGCGGCAAATGCTTGTGGCCTATAGGCCACCTAGAAAGGCGATCAGATTGGCCCGGTCTTCAGCGTTTCGGATAGGAGTCCTCTTAGTCGTACCGACGACGAAGCCGCTCGGGTCCGCGAGATAGCTGTCGAGTGAGCCTCTATTCCAGACAATTTCCAGTCTCCTCATGGCCGGGGAATAGCGGGCCCCTTCGACGCTGCCAGCGCGTCGGCCCATCAATCCTGCAAGCGATGGCCCTGCTCCAGTTCTTCCAGATTCGGTGGGGTGGCAGCCAGCACAGCGCTGCCTGAAAAGGCGTTCTCCCGTTGCAGCGTCTTGGGCATGTATTCTGTTGGGATACCCTAATGCCGAGAGACATATAACGAAAGCAATGCCGCCGAGGGCCGGCAGTCGAGGGGCCATCTTGATCATTATCCTTCCCTGAAGTGCTGGAAAGCTCGGCGCATCCGGGGCCCAGCTTTGGTCACTAGAGAGACATTCCGTGTGATTTCATGCGTTGCATCAATCAATCGTTGGCACCATGCCGCAATCTACGAGAAACTTGCCTGATCCTTCCATGAGCTTGGTTCACAGTGCTATTGGGTGAAACGGCGACGTGTTAACCTAGGAGGACGGAAGCCATCCTCGGCCCCCATACCCCAAGAGTGAAGCTGATCGTTACGAGGGTAATAAAAGCACTTGCGGTAAAGACCACCGCGGCGGCGCCGTAGCCTAGGATGGCGCCGCGATCCTGACCGCTGGCACGAATGAAGAATTCGGCGATCAGGAGGTTCGGGGCGTAAAACAGAAAGGCCATCGCCGCATCAAACCAACCGTCGAAGGTATAGCTTCGGCCAAGAAAACCGAATGCCATGTACCAAAGGCCATACTCCATACGATAGAGCCAAGAGCCGATTGTCAGCGCAAACAGCCGGATTGCCCATGCGCGATGGCGCGAGATGTCGTGGGTTCGGGCGCAGTGATACGTCATTGTTGCACAAAGCACCATCAGTGCTCCGTAGATCCCGAAGCCGATATCCATCACCGCGCCCCCGATCGTACCTGATACTATAATGAAGACGATACCACCCATACCAGCGACCCCTGCAGAAATTGCATAGGCGCGCCCCAGCCATCGGTGAATTGCTGGGACGGAACGGCGCAGATATCCGATGAACTGGATTGGTCCTAGAAGAAGCAGTACACTGCCGGCCAGAAAGTGTGCGCCGACTGCAAAAGTTGTCGGCAACGAGTTTGGGTTGTGGAGGCCAGGCAGCGCTTCATTCCACCGCTCGGGACTACCGTTCACCAAGACGCCGCCAAAAAAAGCTATGATATAGGCTCCGAATATGGCGCCGCTGATCCAACTTGTTACAAGCAGTAGCAACGCGCTGCGTTTCAGCAGGATTTGAGGGACCGCATTCGACTGCTTGGATTGCATACGGTGGAAAATCTCCGAGCCATCGGTTCCAGAGATTTCAACGTGTTGTGGTTTCATTAAGTATGTCCAGTAATGGAAAACTCTTAGCGACCGGAGAGCTGTGTTCCGTCCACGCATTTTCGTAGCGTCACCTGAACCCGCGTGGCGGCATCATTCCTCGTCAGAATGGCGCTGCCATCCAACCCATTGGCCGATTTTCTTCGAGGAGAGAGAAAGCAAGACCGGCTGATTGCATCTTCAGGCAGTATCCACTGATGCTACCGCGAGCCTTCCCGAACTCGAATGTCAGATTCTGGAATTTTCTCGCTCGATTCTCCAAGCACGGTGGTGACCGTCAATACAAGCGTCTCAAGGAATGCTCTCCAGATCGACAAAGCATGGTGGACAAGCGGATGCCGGAACAAGTACCTGATCGCAGTCAGCCGGCCGACCGCCGCGTGGAGGCGGTCGACCGCTATTTCCCAGTTAGACGCTCTGGGCCTGGCGGCTGGTGTATTGGGCATAGAGGCGACGTAAATTCGTTACGTCGCCCTTGGGGGCCGCGCCAAACATTCGGGCGTACTCGCGGCTGAATTGCGACGCGCTTTCGTAACCGACCTGGTAGGCCGCCTCCGCCACGTTCACCGCCTCAGTAACCATCAGACGCCTAGCCTCGAGAAGGCGCAATTGCTTCTGGTACTGAAGGGGCGTCATTGAGGTCAGCGCCTTGAAATGCTGATGGAATGAAGACGGACTCATATGCGCGGCCTCTGCCAGTTGTTCTACCCGCAGCGTCCTGGCAAAGTCAGAGTGCAGAAGATAGACTGCCTTGGCGACACGATCGCTGTTGGATTCTGGCAACGCCAGCTTGCACAACTCCCCCCCATGCGGACCACTTAGCAGCCAGTACCAGATCTCACGCATGACGGACGGATAGAGAACCGGGATTGCCTTGGGCGTTTCGTTCATCCGGATCAGACGGAGGACGCAATCGGCCAGTTGATCCTCGACCTGTGCCACGAACAGACACGGACCGGAATCGGATGTCGGTGCAGGCGGCGCTTCGAACTGCTCCAATACCTCCTTCATCACGACAAGATCCAGATCGATCGTGATCCCGACATAAGGCGCGCCCGGAGACGCTTCGACAACGCGACCACTCGCAGGCAGGTCCAGGCTGACGACGAGGCACTCCATCGAACCATAACGAAGCGTGTCATCCCCAAAGATAATTTCCTTTGCGCCTTGGAGCACGACACAGACAGAAGGCTTGTAAACCTGTCGCATCGGCATCCGCGCTTCAAAGGAACGGAGGATGTTGACGCTTCCAATCTGTGTCGGAAACAGACCCTCTCCGCCACCTTGGGACTCGATATAGGCGGATACCGCCGCAAGCAATGATGATGACACACGATCCTCCGGTGGAATGCGAGGCCAGCGGAAGACGCGACCTTCGAATGGCAACATATCGCCATTTGAAGGAATAGGCAAATTTCTTAGGGTTTCGGGCATTCGGCTCATTGGGCATTTCCTTTAGCTTGATAGGGCCAACCAAAGCTTGGAAAGTGCCCATCAAGCATGACAGAAGTCACTGTTTCGTCAACAAAAAAATCTCATGCATTGATGGCGCCTCCGCATGGAAGCAGTGGTGATCCCGTGCGGGGATGGCGTGTCGCTGCAATCCTCGCCACACTCCTTCTGGTCAGCACGATGTCGCAAGTCGACAGGATGCTGCCCTTCATTCTCGCCGAGGCCATCAAGGCAGAGCTTCTGCTCAGTGACACGCAGGTCGGTTTGATCAATGGGATCGCCTTCGCACTTTGTTACGCGTTGCTCTCCTTGCCGCTTGCCCGGGCGGCGGACCGCGGATCTCCTGCCCGCGTTCTCGCGCTGTGCATCCTCGGCTGGAGCGCGATGACTGCTCTAGGCGGGTTGGCGACCAGTTTCTTGTTTCTTGCTCTCACAAGGTTCGGCGTCGCCTTCGGTGAGGCCGGTGCAAATCCGGCTGGGCACGCAATTATCGCCCGCAAACTGGGGCCTAAAAGCCGTGGTTTGGCTATTGGTCTCTTTGCAATGGGCACGCCGCTCGGAACCATGCTGGGCTTCGCGGCCGGCGGGGCTGTTAGCGACATGTTGGGCTGGAGGGTCACCCTGATCGGCGCAGGGGTCATTGGTGTTCCCATCATGCTGATGGCGCTTGTCGTCGTGGGTGCGACCCCACCACACATCTTGCCAAACGAAACGCGAAGCTCGTTCTGGCGGACAAGTCTTTTTTTGCTCTCCTCACCCGGATTTCGTTGGGTGTTCATAGTAGCGATCTTAGGCAGCTTCGCCGCAGCGCCATTCTATGCGTTCACCGCGCCTTTTCTGATGCGAAGCCATGGGTTGAGCACCAGCGAAGCGGGATTGGCCTTCGGCCTCCTGCAAGGATTGACGGGAGTCGCGGGCATGCTTCTCGGCGGTCGGCTGTTCGACGCGGCGGTCGGGATGGGGGCCAGGCGGATGCTGAGACAGCCCGGTATTGCTTTCCTGATTGCGAGTGCGTCGATGAGCGCGGCGCTGTTCGTGCCAGTGAGCTGGCTTTCGATACTGCTACTTGTGCCCAGCATGTTCGCGTTCGCCTTCATGATGCCTTGGGGATTTGGGGCGGCACATTTGCTGGCCGGGAGGGGAAACGAGGCCATGGCGACAAGTCTCGTCATGATTGGCTCGGGCCTTCTGGGACCTGCCTTCGGGCCGCTTCTCGTCGGAGTTCTCAGTGATGCCGCGACGGCCATGAAATTCGAGAACGGCATAGCTCTCGGACTCCTGACAGTACCCGTCGCGAGCCTTTTGACGGGCCTCGCCTTGTTTGTCGGCGACCGACGCGTCGTAAGCGCACTCCGGCGGTATTGAACACGCAGAGAAGTGGCAATGGCCGCGTCTCATCAGAAATTCATCAATCGGAACAAAGGAAACTGTAAACATGTCCGATGTCACCCAAGGCGGTCAATCCGCCGAAACGGCCAATACCACGCGTCGCAACTTACTCACGCTGTCTGCGGCCGCGCCAGCGGCTTTGGCGCTCGGCGGGGCCGCGTTTGGCCAGACTTCCGATGCCGGTGTATGCGTCCTGCCAGGATCGGGTCGGACCGCCATTGTGACCGGATCGTCGCGCGGCATCGGCGCTGCCACTGCACGTCGTCTGGCTCGCGACGGCTATGCCGTGACAGTGAATTGCCTGGTCAACACTGACCTGGCCGCGCAGGTTGTCAGCGATATCAAGGCGGCGGGCGGCCAGGCGACCTGGCTGCAGGCTGATGTTGCCGATCCGGCTGCTGTGCGCGCGCTATTCGATCTGACCGAGGAGACATTTGGTGGGATCGATGTTGTCATCAGCAATGCCGGCATCATGAACACGGCCACCTTTGCCGAGTTCACCGATGAGGCTTTTGATCGGATGTTCGCTACCAATGCCAAGGGGAGTTTCAATGTCCTGCGTGAGGCCGCGCGAAGGACACGTGACGGCGGCCGCATCATCACCATTGCCTCGACTTCGATCCGGGCACGGCGGGCCACCCATGGCGGTTATGCCGCAACGAAGGCAGTGCAAGAAATCTATGCCGGTTGCCTGGCAAAGGAGTTGGCGGGCCGCCGGATTTCGGTCAATGCGCTTGCCCCGGGGCCGACGAACACCGATTTGCTCGACGTTCCGCCGCCGCTACGGGCACAGGCCGCGCAGATGACACCCTACGGCCGTATTGGAGAGCCCGAAGATATTGCCAATGCCATTGCCGGTCTCTGCGCTGCCGAAGGTGAATGGGTCAATGGCCAGCTCGTCTTCGCGAACGGAGGGTTCTTCTGACGGCGAGACACCGCAGGACCGCCATCCAACGGCAGTTTCTTCCTCCATGGCCAGTTGCCAGACGTCCAATCTAACGTTGGGGGTTTGGCAACTCCCACCAAGATTCTCCCATCGACGATGTGTGATCCCGCACCGGGCAGGTTTGAGGGAAAGACGGTTGTCACAGGCAATCAAAAATCACGATCGGCCCGCTTGAATAAGAGTGGCGCTGGGAGAGGGAACGCGCGTCGGCGCGGGGCCACGATCACTTCAGACTGGATTTTCCGATGAAACGAATCTTTGCTTCTCTTGCCGGTATCCTGTTTGGCGTCGGAGTCGGAACAGCTGCCGCTCAGCAGACAGGGCTTTCCGAAGAACTCGCACGGCCGGTCCGGCTGATGACGCTGGAGCAGACCGACACGGCGATTAGCCGTGTCTTTTATGGTCGCGTTGCGGCGCGGAGCACAGTCGATCTTGCATTTCAGGTCGGCGGTCAGATTGAGCGGCTTATTGTCCTCGAAGGCCAAACTGTTCCGTCGGGTACACTCCTTGGGCAGCTAGAGTTGGTACCGTTCGACCGCGATGTCGCCGAGGCGCGTACCGAACTCGAGCAAGCGAATGCCGATCTGAGACGCGCCGAGTCGCTCGGCCCAAACGTCGTTTCGCAATCCCAGATTGATACCGTTCGCACTTCAGCGCGGCTGGCACAAATTGCTCTCGATGAAGCAGAAGATCAGCTAACTTGGGCTTCGCTGGTCGCACCATTCGATGCATTGGTGGCGCAGCGCCATGTCGAACCATTCAGCAACGTCTCCGCCGGAACACCGGTTTTGCGACTTCACGATATGAGCGAGCTGAGGGTCAATATCGCAGTGCCAGAGGTTCTGTTCCGCGAGGTCGGAGCAGACCCACACTACGTCGCCACTGCCAATCGGTTAGGTCGAAATGAAGAGATGCAACTGGCGTTTCGCGAAATCACGGCCGAAGCTTCGGAGTTTGGACAGACCTACGCAATTTCTTTTGTAGTCGTGGGCGGCGTGCCCGAAAATCTGCTGCCCGGTGCCTCTGTGGCAGTAACGATAACCCTATACCCACCAGAGGGTTTTCTTGGTCCAGTCGTCCCTGCCAGCGCCATCACTTATACAGCAGCGGGTGCCCCTCAGGTTCTTGTTTTCGAGGCATTTGAGGGCAGTGAGATCGGGCGCCTTGAAGCAAGGCCGGTGGCGCTAATGAGCCTTGGAGACGGGCGCTTCCGCCTGAACGAAGGGCCAGATTCAGGTGTCGAGATTGTGGCGGCAGGCGCCGCGCGACTGAAAGGCGGAGAGACGGTGCGCCGTTACGTCGGTTTGCTACGCGACGGTGCGAGCGAATGAACATCGCCAGGCGTTCCATAGACTCGGCCCTTCTGATCTGGCTATTGATCCTCTCCTGTATCTTCGGCGGATGGTGGGGCTATGCCAATATCGGTCGGCTGGAGGATCCTTCTTTCACGATCAAGGCGGCGGTGGTGACCACGACCTATCCGGGTGCCTCAGCTGCCCAAGTCGCCCAGGAAGTGACTGAGCCGCTGGAGTCTGCGATCCAGCAGATGGCGGAAGTTGATACGCTGACATCCACCAACATGCCCGGATACTCTCGTATTTCAGTCGACATCGTGTCCAGTTACCCCGGATCCGAGTTGTCGCAGCTTTGGGATGTTCTGCGCAGGCGGGTGAGTGATGCGTCCGGCGACCTCCCGGAAGGAGCAAATGCGCCCGTAGTCAATGATGGCTTCGGCGATGTCTACGGTCTTTATTTCGCTGTCACCGCGCCCGGGTTCAGCGATGCTGAGATTCATGAAATCGGAACTTTCTTGCGTCGTGAGCTTCTGACCATCGACGGTGTGGCCGATGTCCTGCTGGCCGGACTTCCCGAAGAAGCGATCTTTATCCAGCCTGATATGCCCATCGTGTCTAACCTCGGCATATCGCCGGACGCGATCGTCGGTCAGGTTCAAAGCGCTACCCGGGTCGTGGAAACTGGCTCGCTCCGGAGCGGAGACGGTAGGCTTCCATTCGACATGCCGGAAGGCACGGACAGCCTCGCCGCGCTGGCCGAACTGACCGTCACAATTGGCGATCAGGTCCTCCATCTAACAGATATCGCAGATGTATCCCGCGGCCGGGTCGAGGCTCCGCGCCAGATTATCCGATTCAATGGTGAGGAGGCCTTTACCCTCGGCGTTGCGGGAATTTCGTCACAGAATATTGTGACGACCGGCGAGCGTGTCGACATGCGCCTGGCCGAACTGGTTGAGGAACTTCCTCATGGTGTAGATGTTCACCCGATCTATCGGCAGCACGAAATCGTCGACCGTGCCTCGACCGATTTCGTGTGGAATCTTGCCGCTTCCGTCGCGATCGTGGTGGTCGTTCTGGCAATCTTCATGGGACTTCGTGCCGCAATCGTCGTCGGCGCGACCCTTCTACTGACAGTCGTTGGCACATTCTTCTTCATGGGGATCTTCGCGATCGAGATGGAGCGCATTTCGCTTGGTGCGCTTATTATTGCCATGGGCATGCTCGTAGACAACGCGATCGTTGTCGCCGAAGGCATGCAGGTTAAGATGCTTGCCGGTCGAAGCTCTCGAGACGCGGCCGACGAAGCCGTAGGGCGCGTTCAGATCCCACTGCTGGGCGCGACAGTGATCGGTATCATGGCGTTCTCCGGCATCGGACTATCGCCCGACTCGACTGGCGAGTTCTTATTCTCGCTCTTTGCCGTTGTTGGCATCTCGCTGCTGCTGTCCTGGGTACTTGCCTTGACGGTGACGCCGTTGCTCGCCCACTATTTCTTTCGTCGCGGCGACGGGGATGGCAGTGAGCAGTATAGCGGTCCAATATTCCGGGGCTATGCCAGAATGTTGCGCCTTGCGATCCGTGCGAGATGGGTCGTGGTTGCTGGCTTGCTCGGGACAACGATTTTTTGTTTCTGGGCATTTGGGCAAGTCGAAAGCCAGTTTTTCCCCTACTCCAACACACCCCAATTCTACGCCCACTACACGCTCCCGCGGGGCACAGATATTGCAACGGTCGCCGAACACATGGAACGTGCAGAGCAATGGCTGCTTGCGCGCGATGACGTCGCCTCTGTTTCGACGTTTCTCGGCAGTGGGGCCACACGCTTCATGCTGACCTATTCGGCGCACGAACCGATGCCGAATTATGGCCATTTCATCATTCGCACACGGGATGTCTCCCAGATCCCAACACTGCGTGTGGAACTCCGAGAATACGCGGCGGAGGTTATGCCCGAGGGCGAATTGCGGACAGAACGTCCCGCGTTTGGCCCCGGTGGCGGCGCCGCGATTGAGGCGAGGCTTTCCGGGCCGGACCCCGCTGTGTTGCGCGGGCTCGCACATAAGGTCGATGCCGCTATGGCTACGTCCAGCTCGGATGTAGTGGACCTGCGCACCGATTGGCGCGAATGGGAGCCGGTGCTGGTGCCCCAATATGCTACGAGGCGGGCACAGGCCGCCGGTTTGACACGGGCAGATGTCGCCGAGGCAATCCTAATGGGATCGGAGGGTGTTGCCATCGCCGTCTATCGCGAAAGGGACCGCCAGATCCCCATTGTAATACGCGGGCGGCACGCCAGCGATGCGATCAATGTCCTAAATCAGATCGTCTGGTCAGATGCGGCGGGGGGTATCTTCCGATGGGGCAGGTTATCGACGGGATCGCGGTCGAACCACGCAACACGCTCGTCTATCGCCGCGACCGCATTCCGACCTTAACGGTGGCAGCAGACGTCCCGCCTGGGATGAACGCCAGCGAGGTATTCGGTCAGGTGCGAAGTGCTGTTGAAGCTATTCCTCTGCCGCACGGATACGAACTCGCTTGGGGCGGCGAATACGAAAACAGCCAACAGGCGCAGTCGAGTCTTGGCCAGCGTTTACCTTTATCGTTTCTAGCCATGCTGCTGATTTCGATATTGCTTTTCGGTGCATTGCGACAACCGCTGATCATTTGGCTCTTGGTGCCCATGGCAGTGAATGGTGTCACGATCGGATTGCTTGGCACCGGGCTACCTTTTTCCTTCACGGCGCTTCTGGGCCTTTTGTCGCTATCAGGAATGCTGATCAAGAACGGGATCGTGCTGATCGAAGAGATCGACCTCATGCGGGACGAAGGCATGCCCCTGAAAAGTGCTGTGGTCGAAGCCTCCACCTCGCGCCTCCGACCCGTTGTCCTGGCTGCGGTGACAACCATACTGGGGATGGCACCGCTCCTGTCTGACCCGTTCTTTGCTTCCATGTCTGTAACGATCATGGGTGGATTGGCATTCGCTACCGTCCTGACACTGGTGGCCGCCCCGGTTCTCTACTGCGTGCTCTTCCGCGGGCGCGCGCCAGCGAAAGAAGAACACCGTAGCCAGTAAGTCGAGGCTTTTGCGGGCGCAATTGAGGCCGAGCGCGTGTACGCGGCCATGGCTAGATGTGGGCTGGATCCCTGATGCGTGGCCGCTCATGGGAGTAGGTGGCCTTCTACGACATCATAGGATCAGGCAAGTTTTTCCCGGTTTCGGGCAAACGGTCTTGATCGGGAGTTCGTATATTGGAACCGAAAAGACACGGTGGAGAGCCGTGCCGACGAAAACACCAAAAGCGGGAGCGCGACAATGGGGATCTACAGGACGGCAATCCGTAGAGCCGGAGTATTTGAATGGTTGCCCTGATGGTGAACGGAACGCCTGTCGAATTGACCGGTCTGGACGACAAGCCTCTGCTTTGGGTTCTGCGCGAAGACCTTGATCTATTGGGGCCGAAATACGGCTGCGGCATTGCGCAGTGCGGTGCCTGCCGTGTTCTGATTGACGGAGTGTCGACTCCATCCTGCGTGACCTTTCTGGGCGATCTCGAAGGGGCAAGTGTCGTAACCGTCGAGGGGCTGACAGGACCGGAGGATGCGCTTTCCATCGTGCAGCGAGCCTGGCTTGAAGAACAAGTCCCGCAGTGCGGCTTCTGTCAGCCTGGGTTCATTATTGCGGTAACGGCGCTGTTGGCCACCACGCCTCGCCCGACGGACGCCGAGATCGACGAAACGATCACCAACATCTGTCGATGCGGCACCTATCCACGCATCCGGCGCGCGATTCACCGCGCCGCCGACATGATGGCGGAAGGCTGAGGAGACCGTCATGCCGAAATTGCTTTCGAGACGCAGCTTTTTGCTAACCGGCGCGGCCCTTGGCGGCACCGCTTTAGTCGCCGCCATTGGCGGAGTCGGTTATCTCTCGACTGTCGATGTGGACGGGCTAGAGGGCCACCTTGACGGCGACCGCGCTGTTTTGAACGCCTTTGTCGTGATCCATCCTGATGGGCGGGTCGTTGTCAGCGTGCCGCGTACGGAGATGGGTCAGGGCATCCATACAGGCCTTGCGATAGTCGTTGCCGAGGAACTCGACATCCCGTTCGACGACAGGATCAGCGTCGAATTTCCGACCGAGCCGCTGCCGGCCTACTCCAATTGGTTCAACGTGCTGCAGGTGCGACCCGAGGAAGCCAGTGGACCGGCGGTTTGGCTGGGCCGGCGGGTGCTGGGACAGATGGGCTTTATCGCAACTGGGGCATCGGCCTCAACGATGGGGCTGTGGCATCCAATGCGCGTGGCCGGCGCTGCAGCTCGCCAAATGCTACTCAGCGCCGCTGCGACGCGGTTTGATGTGCCGGTCAGACAGCTGACGACCGCCGATGGGTTTGTCCGACATGAAGCTACTGGTCAAAGCTTTTCGTACGGCGAGCTCGCCCGAGAGGCCGCGGTTCTACCGCCGCCGAGCGACCCTCCATTGAGACCGGCTTCCGAATGGCGATTGATCGGTCGGTCGCAGCCGCGGGTCGATTTGCCTGCAAAGGTTCGCGGTGCCCCTGTGTTTGGCATGGATGTCGTTCTGCCCGATATGCTACAAGCCTCTATTCGCCAAGCCCCTGTTTTTGGAGCGGAAGTTCTGCGCATCGAGAATGAAGCGGAGGTGCGCGCAGAACCCGGTGTGCGCGATGTTGCCATAGTCGGTGGACGCCATGTTGCCGTGGTCGCGGACTCCTGGTGGCAGGCTGAACAGGCGGCGACACTTCTGGATGTCACTTGGACGGCAACGGGCGCCGACGGCGTCTCCAGCGCGGAGATGTCGGCACGGTTGCAGGATGCGTTGGGCAGTCCAGAACCCTATGAGAACATAGATGATGGCGATTTCGATGCGGTCGCTGCGGGCCGATCGG
The DNA here is from genome assembly GCF_001975705.1 of Salipiger abyssi. Taxonomy (NCBI): domain Bacteria; kingdom Pseudomonadati; phylum Pseudomonadota; class Alphaproteobacteria; order Rhodobacterales; family Roseobacteraceae; genus Salipiger; species Salipiger abyssi. Next base: position 1,259,814 of record NZ_CP015093.1, on the reverse strand, counting down.
GACCGCTGATCGAGGCAGAATATGGAGTACCGTTTCTAACCCATGCTTGCATGGAGTCGATGAATGCGACTGTTGTCATCCGCGATGATGGTTCGGCGGAGGCCTGGGTGCCGTCCCAGTCGCCCATGGGCGTGCGGACAGGGGTGCGTACCGGAACCGGCTGGGCCGGAATAGAACCCGACAAGATCATCTGTAATATCACCATGAATGGTGGCGGCTTCGGGCGGCGTAGCGACCAGGATGTGACCGCGCAGGCGGCGTATCTGGCGAGCCGCCACCGGGGGCGACCGGTCAAGCTGATCTGGCCGCGCGAAGAGGATGTTGGTCGTGGACTCTACCGAAGCCATGCGGCGGCGCGCTTGCGGGCGGTTCTGGGTGATGATGGTTTGCCAGTCGCCTATGATGCCATGGTCGCAGCGCAGTCGATCATTGCCTCAGTTGCGGAGCGAAACTTGCCCTTCAACCCAGGTCCCGATGGCGATCGTCTTTCCGTCGAAGGGTTGGACAAGCTCTATTACGCCATCCCGAACCGGCGGATGCGTAGTCAGAACGTACCCAGCCATATGCCGATTGGCTTTTGGCGATCAAACGGCTTTTCGTTCAACACGTTCTTCACCGAGAGCTTTGTCGATGAGTGCGCGCTGGCCGCAAGTGCTGACCCGCTAGCCTATCGCCGCGCGCTTCTCCGCGAGAGCCCTCGCCATCTCGCCGTCCTCGATCGCGTGGCAGAGCTCTCCGGTTGGGGTACGCCTATGACTCCAGGACGCGGCCGCGGCATCGCCATCGAGGAATGCTATCGCAGTGTAGTGGCGCAGGTTGTCGAGGTTACTGTGGCCGAAGATGGTGAGCTCACCGTGGATCGCGTATTCTGTGCACTTGACGTGGGCTTGGTCTTCAACCCTGACGCCGTAGTGGCTCAGATGGAGGGCGGCATCATCTTCGGCGTGACGGCCGCATTGATGGGCCGCATCACCTTGGACGGCGGCTCGGTCATGGAATCGAACTTCCACGATTATCCGATGCAGCGCATGGCCAACGCACCTGCGGTCGAGGTCTCGATCGTGGATAGCGGTCTGCCGCCGGGCGGCGTTGGCGAGCCCGGTGTCGTGCCGGTAGCCGGGGCAATTGGGAACGCGATCTTCGATGCGACCGGCCGGCGCCTGCGGTCGCTGCCGTTTGCCAATACTGAATCCATTGGCGAGCAGCGCATACGCACCGTTCTCCGCCCCGGCAGCACCTGATGCTCGCCAGCACAAGTAATAGCAACTAACTCCCAACCCCAGCTGGACTTATCAATATGTCAAATCGACTTAGAATCTTGGTCACTGTTGTCATTCTTTCATCGGGGATGTCTCCATTTTGGCCGTCCCTTAAAGTCCATGCACAAGGCGTACCGGAGGACGCGATCATCGGAACCTGGGCCAGCGAGAACGGCAATCTGATCATCAGAATGTACGACGCCGGTGATACCTATGCGGCCCGGTTCATCTACGGCGCCCTTGTGGTTGAGGCCGATGGGACGACGTTGAAGAAGGACGAGATGAATCCCGATCCTTCGCTCAGGTCCCGGTCCTTAGCGGATGTCGACTTTGTATCTGGCCTTGTCTGGAACGCTGGTGAGCAGCGCTGGGAGGATGGTGTGATCTATCAGGCCAATGCGGGTCGAACAGGTTCAGCGCGCGCAACAGTTGAAGGCGATACTCTTCGTTTAAGGGCATATCGTGGTGTGCCGATGGCAGGCGCTACGATCGTTTTCAAACGGCGCGCGGAATGACGCACCTGACCGACTGAGTATTCACGCCGTTTCGAGGCGACGCCAGCGGTACCTCTCGATCACCACTGAAACAACTGCGGAGCGGCGCATACGGAGCGTTCCGCCACGACATAGAGAGCACTTGCCGCCACAATTCGGAAGACTTCCGAACTTCGCAGTGACGGCGGAAGCGTCCCCATACATGCCGGCGAATGCGACCCCGGCCGCCGATGCAAGAGGATCTGCCTATGGATCTAGACCCAGTAGGTACAGCTATGGCGTGGATCAGCGCCTACGGCCTTTTCGGCCTTTTTGCCATCGGTTTGGCGGAGCGCTTCGTGCCGGTGATGCCGTCCTACGGAGTGCTGATGGCGGTAGGTATTGGCGCAGCGAGCGAGTCTTGGTCGCTGCCAGCCGCGTTCCTCGCGACGGTCGCGGGCAGCGTATTAGGTTGCGCCGTCTGGTTTCACACCGTCCGGAGACTTGGCGATGCACAATCGACGCGCCTCCTCACTAGGGCGAGCGGTCTTTTCGGAATGCCGGCTGATCGCATTGATCTCTGGATCGTCTCCTTCCGCCGAAATCAGATCGCGCTCGCCTTCGTTTTACAGCTTGTGCCAACGATAAGGCTGTTCGCGCCGGCATTCGCGGCCTTTCTGCGCGGGAACTCGCGTATCGTCTTGGTCGCCACAGGGGCAGGTGTTGCGGTCTGGAACGGTCTCTTCATCGGCATCGGATTCTATGCTTCGTATTCGATTGAGACGTCGAATACGACTGTTCTCGCACTGATTACGCTCAGCTGCCTGTTCGTGCTGGAGGCTGTGTTATTCTGCATCGCTCGACGGGTCCGAGCCCGCCCGAACTTGAATGCTCTGTCACGCGGGACTTGGCGACCGCTTTCCGTACTGCGCTGTCGGTCGTGCCGCCGCTCCGGTGCAAACAGTGTTCGAGATCAACTCCTATGAAACAAGAACGCGTGGCCGATGCATTCGGCTTCTTTCAGGCGTGGTTCAAGGACCCTTTGCGCGTCGCTGCCGTTGCGCCGTCAGGCAGATCTCTCGCCAAACTCATTACGAGTGAAATCGATGTCGTCCACGCGCCGGTACTAGAACTCGGGCCCGGAACCGGAGTCTTCACTCGAGCGCTGTTGGATCGTGGGCTCGCCCAGAAGGATCTGACGCTCATCGAGTTTGGGCAAGAGTTCGCGATACTTTTGGAGCAGAGGTTCCCAACTGCGCGTGTCGTGCAAGCAAATGCTGCGAGTCTTTCCAAACTTCAGTTGTTTCCGCATGCTTCGGTCGGTGCGATTGTCAGCGGCCTGGGGCTTCTATCCATGTCGCCGCGTATGGTGATTGCGATCCTTCAAGGCGGTTTTGCGTATCTTCGACCGCAAGGGGCCTTCTATCAGTTCACCTACGGCCCCCGTTGTCCCGTACCGCGGCCCATCCTGGATCGACTTGGGCTCAAAGCCCGCCGCATTGGCGGAACAATGTTCAACGTCCCGCCCGCCTCCGTTTATCGGATCACACGCCGCGGCTCCCGGAGCCCGGTCAAGCAGATTTCTTCCATCGCATTGGGCTCGCGATGAATGCCACCACCGTCATTGCTGCCGCTGGCGCTTCGACGCGAATGGGGGCGAGGACAAGCTGTTGCGGATTGTGGACGGCTATTCGGCTGAGCTGGTCGTGCCCACCGTCGGAGACTTGAACTATGCGGCCCGAAGCGCCTCGGTCAGGAGCTCGACATTTCATCTTCGTAGTTTCGGGCAACTCTTTGCCAGCTTTGGGCACGCAGATCGCGAACGGAATGTACAGCTAACGATCACGGCAACGGAAAGGGAACCCTGCCCATGAAAAACCAGCCACCGCTGCGCGAGCGTGTGTCCCCCAGGGCCCGAGCGATATGTCCCGGTTGGAGGTCGTTCGCGTTCGAGGTCTCCGGTTCCACCCACATCCAGAATCGCGCCGGTGCGGCGCGCGCCGAATGGTTCGTTGGGGGGTCGCGTTCTGCTGGACTGGCCCGCCGACCTGCGATTTGGGTCGGTACAATGCTCCTCGTATTGTCCTCCGGCCTAGTGGTGCTGCCGGCGCGGGCGCAGACTGCCGATGGCGAGCGCCTCTTCCAACAACGCTGTGCATCTTGCCACAGTCTAGACGAAGGGGGTCGCGGGGCCGGTCCCTCGCTTTCCGGCGTGTTCGGGCGACCCGCCGGGAGCGTCGAAGGTGCCCGATATTCTCGCGCTCTGGAAGAGTCAAACCTCGTCTGGGACGCGCCGACGCTCGATGCATTTCTTGAAAACCCTCGAGGCACCGTTCCGGGCACAGTAATGGCCGTCCGCGTCACGGACCCTGCGCAACGGGAAGCAATCATCGACCTTCTCCGAGACCACGAGACCGCCGAGAAGTCCGAGTGAAGACGCTGAATCGGAAGTGCTTCAACGCAAAAACAAAACAAAGGGATCCAATATGGTTAGTCTGAACGTGAATGGTCGAACGGTAGAGATCGACGTCGCTCCCGACATGCCGCTGCTCTGGGCGCTTCGGGACGAACTGAAGCTAACCGGGACGCGCTATGGTTGTGGTGCGGGAATGTGTGGCGCCTGCACCGTACATCTGGACGGAGAAGCCATGTTCTCCTGCCAGATCTCGGTCAAGGGTGCCGAGGGGAGCGCGATCACCACGATCGAGGGCTTGTCGGCCGAGGGGGATCACCCCTTGCAGCGGGCTTGGGTCGCCGAACAGGTTCCGCAATGCGGCTACTGCCAATCCGGCCAGATCATGCGCGCGGCCGCGCTGCTGGCCCGCTCGCCCCAGCCCAGCCACGATGAGATCGTGGATGAAATGTCGGCCAACCTCTGCCGCTGCGCCACCTATTCCCGGATTGTTCGAGCGGTTGAACGCGCCGCACAGGAGGGTTGAATCATGGAAAGATCACTCCTCAGCCCGACAAGGCGCGGATTTCTCGGAGGCACGGGGGCATTGACGTTCGCGCTCCTGAGCAGTGGCGGCGTTGCTGTCCTGGGCCGTCAGTCCGGGGCACAACCGATGCCCGACGGGCAGATTAACGCCTGGGTTACCATCACGCCTGATGACCGTACCAAAATCATGTTCGGCGGTGCCGAAATGGGTCAGGGTGTCAACACATCGCTTCCTATGATCGTCGCTGAAGAACTGGATGCGGACTGGAGCACTGTTTCCACCGAACAGGTCGGGAACGACCTTGCCGGAGTCTACGGAAACCCTGCCATCGGCGGCATTCTTTATACGGCCGGGAGCTATACGGTGGGAGGGTATTTCACCGGTTTGCGTCGCGCCGGCGCCCAAGCCCGGCAGATCCTGAGGCAAATGGCTGCTGCGCACTGGGGCGTTTCCGCGGAAGAAGTTACGACCCGACAGGGCACGGTTCTGCACGAAGCCAGCGGACAATCGATGCGCTACGGCGAAGTCGCTTCTCTTCCCGTGCTCGCGACGACAGCCGGAGAAATCGCTGAGGATAGCCTCAAGTCGCGTTCCGAATGGTCAATCATCGGCACCGATGTGGACCGTCTCGACATCCCGGACAAGACCACCGGGGCGACGCAGTATTCCATTGATGTCAATCTGCCGGACATGGTCTACGCCGTCCAGCTTCTGGCCCCGGTCGAGGGCGAGACGCCGACGATCAATTCGGATGAAGCGGCCCGCGCCGTCGACGGCGTCATCGACGTCATCGCCCTGCCGAATTCCGTCAATGTTCTGGCACGTTCGTTCTGGGCGGCCCTCGCCGGTCGCGATGTCCTGGATGTCACCTGGTCCGAGACCTCGCTGTTCCGTAGCGCCGATAGCGAAACGGAACTCGAGAATCTTGCTGCCGTCGTGGACGACTTGGACGCCGACTCGGTCGTCTGGGAGGCCCGTGGAGAGGAGATTTCGGACTATTCGGCGGATGGCGTCATCACCCGGCATTACACGACGGAGCACGTCTACCACGCCCAGATGGAGCCCCTGAACGCCGTTGCCTCGGTCGACGCAGACGGCTCGGGTGCTGAAATCTGGTTGGGCACGCAGAGTCAGACCGTATCGGTCGCCGTGGCGGCCGCTGTCTTGGGAACCACGCCCGACCGTATCCGACTGAACGCCATGCAAATGGGCGGAGGCTTCGGACGGCGGACGTGGTTCGCCCGAGAATTGCTGCGCGATGCTCTGATCCTGTCCCGTTCCAGTGGTCGACCGGTCAAACTGGTCTGGACCCGTGAGGACGACGTCAAGCAGGGCTGGCTGCGAGCAGCGACAGTCCATCGGTTCGACGCGATCCTCGACAACGAAGGAACACTGAGCGCCATGCGGCACCGCATCGCCGCGCCTTCGACCTTCCAGTTCGTTCAGCCTGACAGGTGGGACCCCGATGTCGGTCGGGATCCGTTGATCATGGAGGGAAGCGAAACCAGGGACTACGACATTCCCGCCTTTCGCGCGGAACATCTGCTGATCCCGCGCGCGTCCCGGCTCTCGGCGTGGCGCGGAATAGGCTGGGGGCCGGTATGTTTCGCCCGTGAATGCTTTATCGATGAACTCGCGGCACAGGCCGGATCGGACCCTGTGAGTTTCCGGCGCAAGCTGCTGGCGAACTCACCGCGCGGCCTGAGCGTCTTCGACGCTGTTGTGGCAATGTCTGACTTCGGCAACGCGCCGGAAGGCAAAGCACACGGCATTGCTTTTGCCGGCTATAAGACAGGTTTCGCCTCAGGCGTGGCGGAGGTGTCCCACGAAGGCGGGCGCATCCGTGTCCATCGCTTCTGGGCGGCTGTCGATCCGGGCCTTGTCGTTCATCCCCAATCCTACCGTTCGCAGGTCGAGGGCGGGATTCTGTTCGGCATCTCCACAGTCCTGTCCGAAAGGTCTTCCTTCACCGGCGGACAGATCGATCAGAGCAACTTTTACGACTACGAGCCCATCCGAATGTATGACGTACCGGATATTGAGATACGGCTCATTGACTCAGGCAATCCGCCGAGTGGCGGGGGCGAGATCGGTGTTCCGATGGCCGCGCCGGCGGTCGCAAATGCGCTGCGGGCGCTGACAGGGAGCGCTCCGAGCCATCTACCGTTTTCCAGCGGTGCGTGACTTGGTTCGCATCCTTGAACGGTAACGCCAGCTTATGGCCAGACGCTGTCATTTCGTCTACTATCCTGCTTGCTGAGCCGAAGGGTGCAGCAGATCTTCGGACGATTTAGAGACTTCTGGCAGGGCACGGACAGCGGGGATGAATGCTCGAGCTATCGCCGCCGTTCCATTAAGGGGATGATCCTCGTCTCTCTTGTCGGGGTGTTGACGGTCGGGAATCGCAAACCCGCTCCGGGCGGCTTAGTTGCCCGGGGCGGGGCTAGCCAATATCGAACTAGCGACGCACGGCCCCAAGGATTGCAGCCATTTTAAGAAGAGCCTTGAGTCTGACAGCTTCAACGGCGACCTTGAGGCCCTGGGGTAAGTTGATCAACGGCACCGGTTCGCTGTCCACGTCCACTACCCTGACAGTTCTTCCATACTCGGTGAACACGCAGATCGCAATCTTTGCCGAGGTACGTCCCATCCTCCATAAAAATTTAATAGGGGAATGGGAGTTGTACGTGCGATATCCGGCAACCAGTAACGGTAATGCGGCGCCCGCCCGGTCATGGCATATCGTGACGAACGCCACCACCGCCATTCTGGCGGCCAATTCACTGTGGAGCACGAGCGGCGAGGACTAGCTGACGCGGATAGCGGGCGCTTTACTGGTCCAGCGTTCGGGCCTCGGAACCTCGCAAGCGATCAGCCCACCGATGGGATGCACTGGTGACTATGTGCCCGGACGATGCTGTGCGGCGCAACGAATTGGCCGCGCGTGCGCGAAAGATGTCGGCGGCCTGAAATCTCGGACCGACCTCTCTGTGTTCCAGCTAAGAGCGGCGGAGATTGCGTTATTGTCCATTCCCGAGCTCTCGGGTGCGAAAGCGGATTGAAACCATCTCATCTCACCAGAAATAATATCGCGCTCTGTGATGGCTATTTTTTAGCGTGAAGGAATAGGCAGATTTCTCGCGGGTTCCGGCATTCTTGCGATAGCCATCATCCTCTAACCTCAACCCGTCGCTAATGTGAGGAGCTCGCTCAAAATGGCAGTAAGCGGTGTCGCCGCCCCACATTGCCGACGGGATCAGGCATTGCGAGTTGATACGCATCCGAAGAGAAGGAGTGCGTTTCGCAATGTTCGCAAAGAGTTCGTTCCTCACGGCGCTGGGTGTTGAAGTCTTCGCCTCCGGCCAGAGGCGTTGGCCGGATCATGTGAAGGCGCAGGCCGTGTCCGAGACCCTGGAGCCCGGGGCGACGGTGTCGGGTGTCGCGGCGCGCTATGAGATCATGCCGAGCCAGCTGACGGCGTGGCGACGGCTGGCCAAGGAGGGTAAGCTCGTGTTGCCCGCAGTCGAGATCGACGAACCGGTTTTCGCTCCTCTGGTCGTCCGGGATGAGACCACGGCTGCTTCTGAGCCGGAGCGGCCCCGTGCCGAGGCACCAGTCAGGATTGTCCGGGGCTCGATCATCATTGAACTCGGCCAGGATGTGCCAGCCGCCCGCATTGCGGAGATCGTCCACGCGCTGGAGGCGCATCCATGCTGATGCCCTCGCAGGGTATGCGGATCTTGGTGGCGACGAAGCCGGTCGACTTCCGCAAAGGCCATGACGGCCTTGCGGCGCTGGTCCAGTCTACTCTGGCGGAAGATCCGTTCACTGGAACGGTCTTCGTCTTCCGCTCGAAGCGGGCCGACCGGCTGAAGATCCTGTTCTGGGACGGCAGCGGACTCGTGATGGCCTACAAGCGGCTGGAAGAAAGCAGCTTCACCTGGCCCGCGATCCGCGACGGGGCCATGACGCTGAACAGGGCACAGTTCGAGGCCCTGTTTGCCGGTCTGGACTGGCGTCGCGTGCGCTCGCTGGAGGTGCGCCGACCGGCTGTGGCAGAGTGACTCGGCCCCGGGAATGTTTGGGCATTGGCGCATTGGCCGCGGTATAATCCGCGCATGTCCAGCGCCCCGCCCATCGACCTGTCCGCGATCCCCGAAAGCCAGCGCGCCGCCGTTCTGGCGCTGTTGCAGGAGAACGGTGCGCTGAAGGAAGCCAACCAGCGGCTCGAGCATCTCGTGGCCGAGTTGAACCATGTCGTGCATGGCAAACGGTCAGAGAAGCTGAGCGATGACGACCGGCAGCTGGCCTTCGAAGACCTGGAAACGGCCGTCGCAGAGGTCGAGACCCGCAAGGAGCAGGCCGCGCCCTCCACCAGGACCCCGCGCCGGACACGGCAGCGCAACCTCGGCCATCTGCCTGCGGACCTGCCGCGCATCGAGCGTGTCATCGAACCCACCAGTCTCGATTGCCCATGTGGCTGCGGCCAGATGCACCGGATCGGCGAGGACCGCACCGAGCGCCTCGACATCATCCCGGCGCAGCTTCGTGTGCTGGTCGACATCCGCCCGAAGTACGCCTGCCGCATCTGCTCGGACGGGGTCATTCAGGCGCCTGCGGCGCCCTGGCTGGTCGAAGGCGGGCTGCCGACCGAGGGCGCCGTCGCGCACGTGCTGGTGTCCAAGTTCGCGGACCACCTGCCATTCTACCGACAAAGCCAGATCCTGGCGCGCTCCGGCATCCAGGTCGACCGCAGCACCCTGGCGGACTGGGCTGGCACTGCGGCCTTCCACCTCGGCCCCGTGGTCGATCGGCTAACCGAGCATCTCAAATCATCCGGCAAACTCTTTATGGACGAGACCACGGCCCCGGTCCTGGATCCGGGGCGAGGACGAACAAAGACCGGCTACCTCTGGGCGCTTGCCCGGGATGATCGTGGATGGGGCGGCGATGCCCCGCCAGGTGTGGTCTTCACCTACCGGCCCAGCCGCTCAGGCGCGCATGCTGAGCAGATCCTGCAGGGCTTCGACGGCATCCTGCAGCTCGACGGTTACACCGGTTACGACCGGCTGACGCGGCCGTCCCGCAAGAGCGGCGCGCCGATCACGGTGGCACACTGCTGGGCGCATGCGCGGCGCAAACTGAAGGAGGTCTTCGACCGCGATGCCTCGGAAATCGCCGCTGAGGGCCTGCGCCGGATCGCTGAGCTCTACCGCATCGAGGCCGAGATCCGGGGCATGGGCCCGGGCCAACGTCTGTCGGCCCGTCAGGCCCGCAGCGCACCCCTCGTGGCCGAGTTCGGTAATTGGCTGCAGGCACAGCGTCTGCGTATCTCGGCCAAGTCGCGCCTGGGCGAGAAGCTGACCTACATCCATCGCCAGTGGGCCGGCCTGCAGACCTTCCTGCATGACGGGCGCGTCGAGATCGACTCCAACGCCGTCGAAAACCTGATCCGCCCCATTGCCCTGACGAGAAAGAACGCACTCTTCGCCGGCCACGACGAAGGCGGTCGCACCTGGGCCCGTATCGCTTCCCTGATCGCCACCGCGAAGATCAACGGGGTGGAGCCCTTCGCCTATCTTAAGGCGACCATCGAAGCGATCGCCGCCGGTCACCCGGCCAGCAGGATCGACGAGCTGCTTCCCTGGAACTTCACCCCGTCAAGCTGAACGGGCGTGGGGCGGCGACAGCGCTTACCCAAGAGTTGAAGAGAGGGGGATAGAAATGCCTCCGAGGGCGTCGAAACCCCGGGGCAGGACTGTTTTCGTCTCGAAGCCACCATATGATGGTTGCCGCCAACGCGATGTTTGAGAGGAAGGCCTTGGGGCACCGGTTGTACCGGGTGGCCACACGCCTCCAGTTCTCCGGTCTCTTGAAACTGATCTCGATGCGATTCCGCCGCTCGTATCGACGCTCGTCATAACTGACCTTTATCTTGTGCTGCTTGCGGTCGGGGAGTAACCATCCGGCGTAGGTCGCGGTTGCTGGCGTCTCTCAGATCGTAGGTTTGGGTTTGCGGGCCCGCGGCGCCCATTTCCTGGCAAGCCTGTCGAAGCGTTCGATAATGCTGTCGATCCCGGCATCTTCGGCATCGAAGTCCCCGCCCGACCAGCGGACCATGTCTTCGTGCTGCTCGTGATCGGGATCGGCGAGCGCTTCGAGGAACTCCTCGTAGCCCCAGGCGCCGCCGACGTCCTCGGGCGGGCAGGCCCCGGTGGCCTTCAGCAGCCGTGGATAGGTCATGCCTGGGGCGGCCTCGTTGACCCGCTCGATCCGGATGCTGTGGTCCCAGTCATCGCCGAAGTCGTAGATATACTGGATCGTCCTGGTGCCGGTCTGGTCGATCAGCTTTTCCAGGGTCATCTTCTTCGCGTCCATGGGGCCGTCGTAGAACCCGTCCGGGTCGGGCACGCCCCAACCGGCATCCCCCACCCGGAACTCGTAGAGATGGGTATCGGTCCAGCCCATGGCCGCCTGAATGATATCATGCAGCCGGTCGAGCCTGACCTTGAGCGGCGCCTCGATATGGCGCATCGGCTGCGGGTCGACATCGTTCAGGATGATCCGGAGTCGGGCGATCAGGGTCATGCGGCCATCCTTTGCGGAGTTCGAGACCAATTCCAAGGCAGCAGGTCTGGCACCCGGGAGGCCGTCGTGCCAGGCAGCCGGGCAAGGACATCGGCGAGCCAAGCCTGAGGATCGACATCGTTCATCTTCGCGGTGACGATCAAGGAATACATGAAGGAGGCCCGGTCGCCGCCGCGCTCGGAGCCGGCGAAGAGCCAGGACCTGCGGCCAAGCGCGACACCACGCAGCGCCCGCTCCGCGGCATTGTTCGTCAGGCAGATCCTGCCATCGTCGAGGAACCGGGTGAAGGCGAGCCAGCGCTCGGCCTTGAACATGTAGTCGATCGCCTTGGCGACCGGGTTGTGCTTGGAGAGCCGGTCGCGCTCGGTGCGCAGCCAGTCATGAAGCTCCTCGACCAGAGGCCGGGACAGCTGGTGCCTGGCTGCCTGCCGTTCTGTGACGATCAGCCCATTGATGCCTCGCTCTATGTCGAAGATCGCGTCGATCCGGGCCACTGCCTCCAGCGCGACGGGGGAGATGTCATGGGCGGGCTTGCCATTCCGGGCGTTCCCCTTGATGTCGGCGAGTTCGAAGAACTTGCGCCGGGCATGGCTCCAGCACAGCGCAGACTCGACGGGCCCCGGATCGCGGTCGGCGCGGTGGAGGCCATTGTAGCCGCCATAGGCATCGGCTTGCAGGATGCCCTGCCATCCGGCGAGATGGCGGTTCGGATTGGCCATGCCGCGGTCGCGAGAGAAGTGGAACAGCGCGGCAGGTGGGCTACCGCCGCCGAAGGGGCGGTCGTCCCGGACATAGGTCCAGAGCCGCGCAGTTTGGGTGCCGCCCTTCGCCAGCAGCGGCACCGTCGTGTCGTCGCCGTGCAGCCGTTCGGCCTCAAGAACATGGGCCCTGATCAGCGCATGGATCGGCGCGAGCGCGACGGCGCAGGTCCCGACCTGATCGGCCAGCGTCGAGAGGCTGATCTCGACGCCTTCCTTCGCATAGCGCTCGGCCTGACGGTTCAAGGGTTGGTGCTGTCCGAACTTCTCGAACAGGATCATCGCCAGCAGGTTGGGCCCAGCCCAGCCACGGGGCGTGGGATGGAACGGCGCTGGCGGCTGGCTGATCTTCTCGCATGCCCGGCAGGTGAACTTCTCGCGGACCGTCTGGATCACCTTCCACTGCCGGGGAATGACCTCGAGCGTCTCGGTGACGTCCTCGCCCATCTTCACGATGCGATCCGAGCCACAGCAGGAACAGGCCGTGGGCGCCGAGATCACCACGCGCTCGCGCGGCAAATGCTCCGGGAAGGGTTTGCGGGCCGGGCGGCGACGCTCGAAACCCGCGACGGACGTGGTCTTCACTACCTTCTCGGCTGCGATCTCGTCTTCGGTGGCTGCGGCCTCGAGTTCCTCGAGCTGCAATTCCATCTGGTCGATCAGGCGGGCGCGGCGCTCGGAGCTGTGGCCGTATTGCTCGCGCCGGAGCTTGGCGATCTCAAGCCGGAGATGCTTGATCATCGCTTCCGAGGTCGAGACCACCGCCCGGGTCTGCGCCAGCTTGCTCTCTGCGGCCTCGGCACGGGCCTCCGAGGCCGCGAGTGCGGCGCGCAATCTGGCGATCTCGGAAGCGGCATCTGACATGGCCGAGACCTAGCATGCAGACATCGGAAAGCCCATGCAAATAGGGCTGATGAGGCTGATTTACCCCGCCTTTGCAGGGCGTTGGGTCCAACGCGGATTGCGCCAGTCGATCCCCTCCAGAAGATAGCCGAGCTGGGCTGCGGAGATCTGCACGGCCTCGCCGCTCCCGCTCGTCGGCCAGATGAACTTCCCCGCCTCCAACCGCTTCGTGTAGAGCGACATGCCGACCCCGTCGTGCCACAGCAGTTTGACAAGATCGCCCTTGCGTCCGCGGAAGCAGAAGATCTCGCCGGCATGCGGGTCGCGCCCGAGCCCCTGCTGCACCGTCAGCGCCAGGGTGTTCATGCCGCGCCGCATGTCGGTGACCCCGCCCGCGATCCACACGCGCACCCCCGCCGGGAAGGCGATCATCGGCCCTCCAAGGCGGGAAGCAGCCGCGCCAAAACCTCCGGGTCCACCGACGAGGGGACGAGAAGCCGCCGCCCGTTCCTCAGCACGATCTCGAGCTGAACGTCCGAGGTGTCGCGCGGCGCCTCCTGGGCGGTCGCGGGCACTGCCGCAGGCGCCATGGGCGAAACCGCCAGAGGGATGAATGACGGCGGCGTCTCGTCGCCAAGCTCACCGTCGCGATACTGCCGCCGCCATGTCGTCAGCAACGAGCGCGACACGCCATGCCGCCGCGCAGTCGCCGAGGCCTGACGATGGCCCAGAAAGCTCTCTTCTACGATCCGGATCTTGTCCGCATCGTCCCAGTATCGCCGACGCGGCACGTCCGCGGCAGAGAGGATTTCGATCTCGGGTCTGAACTTACGGTCGGCCATAAGGTCGGACTTAGCACCGACGCAGAAACCCCGTCAGACGGCCCCCGCCGGAGGGATACAGATCAGCGATAGTCAGGCAAACATTTGACGATGGAACGGTCCTGAGCATCGTGCCTCTTGGGATCGAAACGCTTTTGTCCCATCGGCGCGCCTATCTGGTGCGTGTCAATCTTCCAGACGGCGGCACCCTTGTCGAAAACGAATTCACTTTGACGGAAAAGCAAGTGGCGCGGTTGCTGCTTAAGGGAATGACGATTGCCGAGATAGCGGCTTTCAGGGGTGTTTCCTATCACACTGTGCGAAACCAGGTCGCCATGTTGCGGGAAAAAGTCGGCGTCAGAAGCATCGCGGAACTGATCGCACGGCTAAAATAAAAATTGTGGCTGCCTCCTGAAGCGCGCCTCTTTTCGACCTCAAGATAACGCTCGCACAGCCAATCAGGAAAAATTTATCCACCCAAGCGAAAGGCGCAGCGCAGCTTTAAAGCCATTATCAAACACCAGATTTCAGATACGATTCCGGTGGTTAGGAAGCGCCCCCGCGTCAGTGCAGTTGCTGAACACTACATTCAAAACTCTAGAATCAGACAGGTGGTCGTGCCAAAAGCCACAACACGGTTCTGCGCATCGATTAGCTTCGCCTCAGCGGTGGCCGTGCGCCGACCTGCGGTGAGAATTTTGCCCTCGCACAAATATCGCTCTCCCACTTTTGGCGCGCGCGTCAGATTGGTTTTGACCTCCATCGTGGTGTATCCGATGCCCGCCGGGAGCATCGAATGCACAGCACAGCCCAAGGCCGTATCCAGCACGGTCATCGCCCAACCGCCATGCACGCCGCCCATCGGGTTGACGAAATTCGCAGGCGGGCTGGCTTCCCAAAGCGCACGGCCCTCTTCGATTTCAAGCATCCATTCATTGGCGACACCGCAAACCTGCGGCGCGGGCAAGTCCCCGGCGATGACACGTTTGAACAGCTCGACCCCGGACAGGGTTCTCAGTTGGTCAATCGGAATGGGCGCCAAAAGGTTGGTGTCGATTGTGTGCATGTAGTTTTCCTTTGGTGTTGGCCACAGCCGCAGATGTGGCAAACGGGGCCCGCCACGCGCGCCCCGTTTTATCTCACGTCGCCGTCACAGAGCTTCGATCGCCACCGCGATCCCCTGACCCCCGCCGATGCACATGGTGATCAGCGCGCGTTTCTGGCCGGTGCGCTCCAACTCATAGAGCGCCTTGATGAACAGGATTGCACCGGAGGCCCCAATCGGGTGGCCCAAAGCAATCGCGCCACCGTTCGGGTTCACCTTGGCCGGGTCCATGCCAAGCGTGTTGCTGACCGCCAAGGCCTGCGCCGCGAAGGCCTCATTCGACTCGATCACATCAAAATCCGACAACGCCAGCCCTGTGCGGGTCAAAAGCCCCTCAACTGCCGGGATCGGGCCCGTGCCCATGATGTCCGGACGCACGCCGGCCACGTGATAGCCGAGGATGCGCGCGCGCGGTTTCAGCCCGGCCTTGGACGCGGCCTCTGCCGTCGCCAGTACAACTGCCGCCGCGCCGTCGTTAAGCCCGGAGGCGTTGCCCGCCGTCACCGAACCGTCCTTCTGGAAGGCCGGACGCAGTTTGGCGAGACTCTCAAGCGTGCTGGCCTTGGGGTGTTCATCGGTGTCGAAAGCCACCATGTCGCGTTTCACACGGACCTCGACCGGCACGATCTGCGATTTGAAATACCCTGCCTCGATGGCCTTGAGCGCGCGTTCCTGACTTTGCACCGCAAAGGCGTCCTGCGCCTCACGGGTGATGCCATATTCGGAGGCGACATTTTCCGCCGTGATCCCCATATGGCCGGTGCCGAACGGACAGGTCAGAGCCCCGACCATCATATCGGTCGCGCCCGTGTCACCCATTTTCTGGCCCCAACGCAGCGCCGGCAAAATATAAGGCGCACGGCTCATGTTTTCGCTGCCACCCGCAAGCGCGAAACTGGCATCCCCCAGCATCAGCGATTGCGCCGCCGAGACGATGGCCTGGAGCCCCGAGCCACAGAGCCGGTTGACGTTCATCGCAGGCGCCTCGTTCGGCACGCCCGCGCCCACAGAGGCCGCCCGGCTCACATACATGTCGCGCGGTTCGGTGTTGATCACATGGCCGAAGACCACGGTTTCGATCTGGCTGCCCTCGACACCGGAACGGGCCAGTGCCTCTTTCGCCACAATGGTTCCCATGTCGATCGGCGAGGTGCCCGCGAGCGATCCGCCAAAGGTTCCGATTGCTGTCCGCGCCCCGTCCAGCACCACGATATCTGTCATTGTCATCTCCATTGATTGCGGCGGGCACGATCCGGCCCGCCATGCGCCCTGTTCAGCTTTGTAATTCCAGCTCACGCGCCTGTTCGCGCAGCACGAATTTCTGCACCTTGCCGGTCGAGGTTTTCGGCAGCGGGCCAAAAATAACAGTTTTCGGTGCCTTGAAATGCGCCATATTCTGGCGGCAATAGGCGATGACCTCGGCCTCCGTCACCGTGGCCCCGGCCTTGAGCGTGACAAAGGCACAGGGGGTTTCGCCCCATTTCTCATGCGGGCGCGCAACCACGGCGGCCTCCATGATCTCGGGGTGTTTGAACAGCACGTCCTCGACCTCGACCGAGCTGATGTTCTCTCCGCCCGAAATGATGATGTCCTTGGAGCGGTCCTTGAGCTGGACATAGCCGTCCGGGTGCATCACCCCGATATCGCCACTGGCGAACCAGCCACCGCGGAACGCCTTGTCCGTGGCCGACGGGTTCTTGAGATAGCCCTTCATCACATTGTTGCCGCGCATGAAGATCTCGCCCATGGTCTCACCGTCCCATGGCACCGGCGCGAGCGTCTTGGGATCGGCCACCATGAGGCCTTCGGCGGCCAGATTGCGCACACCCTGACGCGCTTTCAGAGCGGCGCGCTCAGAGGCAGAGCGCACGTCCCATTCGTCGTGCCAGGCACAGATCACGGCGGCGCCATAGGTTTCGGTCAGACCGTAGCCATGGGTCACATCGAAGCCGAGCGCTTCCATTTTCTCGATGATGATCGCAGGCGGCGGCGCGCCGCCGGTCAACACCTTGATCCCGGCCTGAAGTCCCTTTTTCAACTCTTCCGGCGCATGAACCAACATCGCAAGAACAACACTCGCGCCACAGAAATGCGTGACATTCTCGGATTTCATCAATTCGAAAATCGGCTCCTCGCGCACTGCGCGCAGACAGACCGCCGTGCCCGCCGCCGCCGCAATCGTCCACGGAAAACACCAACCGTTGCAATGGAACATCGGCAGGGTCCAGAGATAGACCGGCGCATTTCCCATTTCCCACATCACGATGTTTGAGAGCGCGTTGAGATGCGCGCCACGATAGTGGTAGACCACACCCTTCGGGTTGCCGGTCGTGCCGGAGGTGTAGTTGAGAGAGATCGCGTCCCATTCGTTTTCCGGCGGCTGCCAGTCGAAATCCGCGTCCCCCTCTGCGAGCACCCCATCATAGCTCAGCGCACTGATCCTTGCAGCGCCGTCGAACTGATCGTCCAGAATATCCACAACCACAATGTCGTCGCGCCCTGTCATTTTGACGGCTTTTGCCGCTACCTCGGACAATTCGGGATCGACGATAAACAGCTTCGTTTCCGCGTGGTTGAGGATAAAGGCCACGGCTTCGGCATCGAGACGCGTGTTGATCGCGTTGAGCACGGCCCCTGCCATCGGCACGGCAAAATGCGCCTCGTACATCTCGGGGATATTTGTCGCGAGGATGGAAATCGTATCGCCGCGCCCGTAACCACGCTTGACCAGCGCGCTGGCAAAACGGCGACACCGGTCATAGGTCTCTGCCCAGCTCCGGCGCAGGTCGCCATAGACCACCGCCGTGCGGTCGGGATAGATATGCGCCGTGCGTTGCATGAAACTCACGGGCGTCATCGGGACGTAATTCGCGGGCGTCTGGTCGAGCCCCAGATCGTAAATCGTCTCTTTCATTGTTGTGTCCTCCTCCTGAGAAATCTCTTGGTTTGGCCGGTCTGAGCCGGTCCCTCCTCATATCCGTAACGGTTTGCTGGTCCGAAGCATGTGGCCGATCCGCGCAAGCGTTTCCGGCGTCGCGGCCAGGGCCATGAACGCCTCGCATTCGAAAGTGGCCAGATCGTCGTCCGACATCCCGGCCCCTCCTGCGGCGAAAATCTCGGCAATGCGGGACTGAAGCGCAAAAGCATTCGGCGTGATCCGTCCTTCGGCACGGGCAGTTTCGCGCTCTGACACCAACCGGTCCAGCATCGCCTGCCGGTCCAGACGCAACGTCACCGGCCCTTGCGCGTGCCCCGGCGTCAAAGTGTCGAGATGCGCCAGCGCTGCGTCAAAGACATCGCCCTCATGCATGACCACCGGTTGGGGCGGATCCAACAGAGCCAAATCTCCCGCCTCACGCGCCGATCCTGCGGGGGCCTCAAGTGTGGCCGCGTGAAAGGCCGTTACGATCCGTTCCGACAGGTCGGCTTCGCCCGCCGCCTCTTCGCGGGCGCGATCCAGCAAACGCCGACACCCGCCCCAGCCCGGCACCAGCCCGACAAGATGCTCGGGCAGGCCGATCCGGGTCTCGGCATGGGCCACCGTTCCGGTGCAATGCATGGCCAACTCGCAGCCACCGCCAAGCGCCAGCCCGCGCATCGCGGCGACACTCGGGGCATCGGCCGCGCGCAGGGCCGCGAGAACCGATTGCCCGCGCGTGATGAAGGCCTCGATCGCCTCCCATTTTCCGCCCTCGATCCATGCCACCATCTGCGACAGATCGGCGCCGACGGAGAACACACGCGGATTGTGATTGCCAACAATCATCCCGCGCGCCGCGCCGTTCAACCGGGTCACGCCCTCTTCGAGAATGTCGAAAACCTCTGGGCCAAGCGCATGCATTTTGCTCTGAATATCGAGACAGATCACATCGTCGCCCAGATCCCAAAGCGCGGCGGAAGCGTTCTGTGCCAATGGTGTGCCAGAGGCTTGCGCCCGGCTCAGCCGGTCCGCCCCGCCACTCTGCATGACCGGGGCCGCCAGCGCCTCGAACGGCACGCCTTGGGGCATCTCGGCCCGCAAACGTGCCTGCGCCTCGGGGCTCAGGCCCCGCCACAGTGCCACCGGGCCCGCGCGCCAAGCATAGCCCAACTCCATTCCCAGATCGGTCTCTTTCAGAGAGGGCGCAATCTCCCCGGCATGGGTCAGAGCATAGCCTACCACCTGTGCCAGAACCGCGCGCGCATAGGCCCCAAGATCCGAGTCATCTTTCAACAAGAGATCGAGATCACGCCCCCCACCCGGCAGGTCTTTCTGCGCGAACCCGCTATGGGCGCGGTAGTCCCCTGTGACGAGATCGAGCGCTTCCATCCCGCCGCTTTCGGATTTGCGATAGAACCCCGCGCGGCTTTTGCGTCCGAACCGTCCGGCGGCCACGAGGTCCGTGATCACCCCCTGCCCCGGCAAATCGAACGCATTGATCGCGTCCGTCTCCGGCAACGCGGCCATCAACGACCCCCAGATCGGCTTCACCACATCGAGCCCGATCAGATCGAGCAGGCCGAAGACGCCCGTGCGCGGCACGCCAAACGCCATATGCACCGCATCCGCCTCCTCGACCGTGAGGCCAAGCCGGAGCGCCTCGACCACCGCCACCGAGAGCCAGGTGCAGCCCAGTCGGTTGGCGATGAACCCGGGCGTGTCGCGACATTCGATCACCGTTTTGCCAAGCGCCTTGCGCCCGATCTGCGCGGCACGCTCAAACGCCGCCCGGTCGTCGCCCCCGATCAGTTCCAAAAGCGCCATACGCCGCGGCGGGTTGAAGAAATGGCTGATCAGGAAATGATCCTGAAACGCTGCGCTGCGCCCCTCGATCAACCGCTCCCGCAGAATGGTCGAGGTGTTCGACGACACAATCGCGCCGGGTTTGCCCAAAGATTCGATCCGTTCGTAAAGCGCGCGTTTGAGGTCGAGGTCTTCGAGGATGACTTCTACGATCCAATCCGCCTCAGCCACACGGTCCAGATGGTCCTCTGTATTGCCGACCCGCACCAGGCTGATGGGCGTCTCTCCCATGAAGGCCTGCCGCGCGATCTGTTGCGCGAGGCCCTTTTCGGCGTGCGCATTGCGCGCCTCATCCGGTCCCGCACGGTCCAAAAGGTCAACCGCAATCCCCGCGTTCGCAAACTGCGCCGCGATGCCGCCGCCCATATTGCCCGCGCCGATCACCGCAACGCGCCTGCATCCCAAATCCGCGACCCCAAAGGCCGTTCTGATTGTGCTCATGATATGTCCAGACTTCACTCTATTCTGGCGCGGGCGGTGTCGCCCGCGCCGAAGGTCTCAGATCGCGAGATCGAAATCCGCCGCCGTGAGCGCAAGCGTCGCACCATTGCCAGCCTTGGAAATCGCATGCAGGGCCGCCGCCATCGGGAAGACGTTGCTGGCGTAGAAGCGCACCATGCTCAGCTTGGCCTTGGCATGGGTCGTGTTGCGCCCGTCCGCGAGACGCTTGGACGCCGCCATCGCCGCATCGCCCATCACCCAGGCCCCGAGGCAAATCCCGAAGGTTTCGAGGATATTGACCGCCGCCGACAAAGGCTCCGTGCCGTTTTGTTCCACCAGCCAGTCGGTCAGGTCGCTGACGATGCCTGCCGCCTCTTCGACCATCGCGCTCAGCCCCGCCCAATCGGCATCGCCGCCACTCTGCACCTTGAGCGCCTCGGCGGTCGCTTTCATATCGACGATTAACTCCCGCGCGGCGGTGCCATTGTCGCGTTTGATCTTACGTCCGACGAGATCGAGCGCCTGAATGCCGGTCGTGCCCTCGTAGATCGTGGTGATCCGCGCATCGCGCAGATGCTGCGCCGCACCCGTTTCTTCGATGTAGCCCATGCCACCGTGAATTTGGACCCCCAGAGAGGCCGCCTGCACGGAAAGCTCCGTCGACCAGGCTTTCGCCACCGGGATCAAAAGATCCACGCGGCGCTGGTGATGGGCGCGGGTTTCCTCGTCCTCCGAACGATGCGCGAAATCCAGAGACCTCGCCGCCCGGAACGCCAAGGCCCGCGCCGCCTCGGTCCGCGCCTTCATCAGGCCCAGCATACGGCGAATGTCCGGATGTCCCATGATCGTGGCTTCCGCACCCTCGGGTGTGCCGCCCTGTACCCGGTCCATCGCATAGCGCACCGCGTGCTGGGTCGCGGCTTCGGAAATGCCGACACCCTGAAGGCCCACGCCCAGACGCGCGTTGTTCATCATGGTGAACATATAAGCAAGCCCTGTGTTGGGCTCACCCACCAGATAGCCGATGGCACCGCCCTCATCGCCATAGGACATAGTGCAGGTCGGGCTGGCATGGATGCCCAGCTTGTGCTCGATCGACACACAGCGCAGATCGTTGCGCGTCCCCGGTGCGCCCTCGGCATCCGGGATAAATTTCGGCACGATGAAGAGCGAAATACCTTTCACCCCCGCCGGCGCATCCGGCAGACGCGCAAGCACGAGATGGACGATATTCTCCGCCATGTCATGTTCGCCATAGGTGATATAAATCTTCTGGCCGCTGATCCGGTAGTGATCCCCCTCCGGCACCGCCTTGGATCGGATCGCGGCCAGATCGGACCCGGCCTGCGGTTCGGTCAGGTTCATCGTCCCGGTCCATTCCCCGGTCACGAGTTTCGGCAGGTAGAGCGCCTTGAGATCGTCGGAGGCGTAGCCGTTGATCGCCTCGATCGCGCCCTGAGTCAAAAGCGGACAAAGCTGAAACGCCGTGTTCGCGCCGTTGAACATTTCGAGAATGGCCGCATTCACCACCGCCGGCAGCCCCATGCCACCATGATCCGGCGAGGCCGTAGGCGCGTTCCATCCCATTTCGACCAGCGTGTCATAGGCGGCACTCCAGCCTTCCGGCGTGGTGACCTGCCCCTCGGAAAACCCGAGACCAGACTGATCGCCCACGGCGTTGAGCGGCGCGAGCACATCGCCCGCAAATTTCCCCGCCTCTTCGAGGATCGCGCCCACCATATCGGCCGTCGCGTCCTCAAGCCCCGGAAGTTGCGAAATGTCGTCCAGCCCGCAAAGCTCTTCGAGGACGAACATCATGTCTTCTGTCGGCGCAACATAAGTCATTGTTTTAAATCCTTCGTATTACAATTTCTCGGTCAGTTCCGGGACGGCGTCGAAGAGGTCCGCGACGAGGCCGAAGTCGGCGACCTTGAAGATCGGGGCTTCTTCGTCCTTGTTGATCGCGACGATCACTTTCGAGTCCTTCATGCCGGCGAGGTGCTGGATCGCCCCCGAGATGCCGCAGGCGATGTAGAGCTCGGGTGCGACGACCTTGCCGGTCTGGCCGACCTGCATGTCGTTGGGCGCATAGCCCGAATCCACAGCCGCCCGCGACGCGCCGACAGCGGCGCCAAGCTTGTCCGCCAGCGCTTCGATGATGCCAAAGCTCTCCTCGGAGCCGACACCACGACCGCCCGAGACGATCACCTTGGCCGACGTCAGTTCCGGACGGTCGCTTTCGACCACCTTGTCCTCGACGAAGGCCGAGAGACCTTTGTCGCCCGCACCCGACACAGCCTCGACAGCGGCGGACCCGGAGGTGCCTGCGGCGTCGAAGGTCGAGGTGCGGAAGGAGATGACTTTCGTCGCATCCGCGGATTTCACGGTCTGCACCGCGTTGCCCGCATAGACCGGACGTTTGAACGTGTCGGCGTCGACAACCTCGGTCACATCCGAGATCACCATCACGTCCAAAAGCGCGGCCACACGCGGCAGAACGTTTTTGCCGGTGGTGGTCGCAGGCGCGATGATGTGGGAGTAATCGCCCGCGAGGGATACGATCAGATCGGCGAGGTTTTCGGCCAGCCCGTTGGCGTAAGCCGCGTCATCGGCGACCAAAACCTTGGACACGCCATCGAGTTTGGCGGCCTCGTCCCCTGCGGCGGCGGGGCCACAGACGAGCACGGTCACATCGCCCAGTTTGGCGCCAGCAGTGGCCGCCTTGGCGGTGGCATCAACAGCGAGCGCACCGCCCGCGACTTCGGCGAGAAGCAGAACAGCCATCAGACCAGACCTCCCTCTTTGAGTTTCGCGACAAGTTCATCGACGGAGCCGACCTTGATCCCGGCTTCGCGCGCGGCGGGCTCTTCGGTGGTGACCACCGTGAGACGCGGGGAGGTGTCGACGCCATAATCGGCGGCGGTTTTCTCATCCAAAGGCTTTTTCTTCGCCTTCATGATGTTCGGCAGCGAAGCGTAGCGCGGCTCGTTGAGGCGCAGATCGGTCGTCACGATGGCCGGCAGAGCGGTGGAAATGGTCTGAAGACCGCCGTCCACTTCGCGGGTCACCACGGCTTTGCCGTCCGCAATCTCCATCTCGGAGGCAAAGGTCGCCTGACCCCAACCCAAGAGCGCGGCCAGCATCTGACCCGTCGCATTCATGTCGTTGTCGATGGCCTGCTTGCCGAGGATCACCAGCTCGGGGGATTCCTCTTCGACCACTTTGGCGAGGATTTTCGCAACCGCGAGCGGCTCGATGTCGACGCCCTGATCCTCTTCGATCAGAATGCCGCGATCGGCACCCATGGCCAAAGCGTTGCGGATCGTGTCGACGGATTTCTTCTCGCCGATGGAGACGATCACCACCTCAGAGGCCACACCGGCCTCTTTGAGACGAATGGCCGCTTCGACCGAAATCTCGTCGAACGGGTTCATCGACATTTTCACATTGGCAAGATCAACACCCGTGCCGTCGGCCTTAACCTTGACCTTCACGTTGTAGTCAATCACCCGTTTGACAGGTACCAAAACCTTCATAGGTTTCTCCTTTCTTCCATGTTCAGCGGGTCGGGACGGGGATGCCGTCCTCGCCGCGATAATCGTAAAATCCGCGCCCGGTCTTGCGCCCGAGCCAACCGGCCTCGACGTATTTCAGCAACAGGGGGCAGGGCCGGTATTTGCTGTCGGCAAGCCCGTCGTTGAGCACCCCCATGATCGACAGGCAGGTGTCGAGCCCGATGAAATCCGCAAGCTCCAAAGGCCCCATCGGCTGGTTCGCGCCGAGCTTCATCGAGGCGTCGATGGAGGCGACATTTCCGACACCCTCGAAAAGGGTGTAGACCGCCTCGTTGATCATCGGCACGAGGATGCGATTGACGATGAAGGCCGGGTAATCTTCGGAAACGGTGCCGGTCTTGTCGAGGCGGGCGACGACCCCCTGCAGCGTGGCAAAGGTGGTTTCATCAGTGGCGATGCCGCGGATCAGTTCCACGAGTTTCATCACCGGAACCGGGTTCATGAAATGCAGACCCATAAAGCGTTCGGGCCGGTCGGTATGCGCCGCCAGCCGGGTGATCGACAGCGACGAGGTGTTCGTGGTCAAAAGCGTATGATCGGACAGATGCGGCAGGAGGGTTTCGAAGATCCCACCTTGACCGCCTCCTTTTCCGTCGCGCTTTCAACGATGAGGTCGCGGGCCCCGAGCGGCTCAATGGAGGAGCCATAAGAGAGCCGCTCGAGAGTAGCCGCCCGCTCACCTGCCGTCATCTTTCCCGAGGTGACATTGCGGTCGAGACGATCCTTGATAAATCCTTCGGCAATGCCCAAGGCGTCGGAGGAGACGTCCTGAAGCATCACGTCATAGCCGGATTGAGCAAAGACCTGGGCGATGCCCCGTCCCATCTGACCTGCGCCAATGACACCTACAGTTTGGATGACGGTCATGGTGTTCCTTTCAAAACGATTTACGGATAAGCGCCTGGATTTCGCCCACCACACCGCGCCGGAAGGCCAGCACGCAGAGGACAAAGATCAGGCCCAAAACGACAGGCACCCAGGATGACAGCGGCCCGGACGCCAGCGTGTTTTGCAGAGTGATGATGATGCCAGAGCCGATGGCCGGACCCGCGATGGTGCCAAGCCCCCCCAAAAGTGTCATGAGCACCACCTCACCCGACATGTGCCAATGCGCATCGGTGAGGGAGGCCAGTTGAAACACCACGGTTTTCGTGGCACCCGCCAGCCCCGCCATGGTGGCGGAGAGGACAAAGGCCAAAAGCTTGTAGCGCTCCACGTCGTAGCCCAAAGACTTTGCCCGCGCTTCATTGTCGCGAATGGCCGACAGCACCTGCCCGAAGGGCGAATGCACGGCGCGTGCGATGATGAAATAGCCGAGCACGAAGACGCCCAGGACAAAGTAATACATCGCCATATTGTTCTGGAGATCCACAAGGCGAAGGAAACTGCCGCGCGGCACGCCCTGAAGTCCGTTCTCACCGCCGCTGAAATCGGCACTGATGAAGAAGAAATAGACCATCTGCGCCATGGCGAGGGTAATCATCGCGAAATAGATGCCCTGCCGCCGGATGGCGAGCAGGCCGATCGCGAGGCCAAGGACACCAGCGGCCAAAGCGCCGATGAGGATGCCCAATTCGGTCGGAAGTCCCCAGACCTTGAGCGCGTGTCCGGTGATGTAGGCCGCGCCCCCGAAAAAGGCCGCGTGGCCAAAGCTCAGCAACCCGCCAAACCCCAGAATGAGGTTGAAGGCAGAGGCGAAGAGCGCAAAGCACAAGAGCTTCATCAAAAAGACGGGATAGAGCACGAGCGGCGCCACCAGCAGAAGCGCGAAGGCGATGAGATATGCGATTTTGGTGTTCATCTGTCTGCCCCCTTACGTCGCATTGCCGAAAAGACCCGCAGGACGCAGGACAAGAACGATGGCCATGACGGCGAAAATCACCGTGGCGGAGGCCTCGGGCCAGAATACCTTGGTCAGGCCTTCGATCACGCCCATGGACAGGCCGGTGACGATGGAGCCCATGATCGAGCCCATCCCCCCGATGACGACGACGGCGAAGACGACGATGATCAGGTTCGACCCCATCAGCGGGCTGACCTGTGTGATCGGAGCGGCCAGCACACCTGCGAAGGCCGCCAGAGCAACCCCGTAGCCATAGGCCAGCGTGGTCAAAAGCGGCACGTTCACCCCGAAGGCCTGCAAGAGTTTCGGGTTTTCCGTCCCCGCACGCAGATAGCGCCGATCTTGGTTTTCTCAAAGATATACCAGGTCACGAGGCACATCACGACAGCGGCCAAAACGACCCAGCCGCGATACCACGGCAGGAACATGAACCCGAGGTTCACCCCGCCCCGGAGCTGGGCCGGCGGTGCATAAGGCAGGCCGGAGGAGCCGAAAAGTTTGACGAACGTCCCCTCGATGACCAGAGCCATGCCAAAGGTCAGCAACAGGCCGTAGAGGTGATCCACCCCGCTCAGACGGCGCAGGAGAAAGCGTTCGATCAGCATCCCCACGGCGCCCACGATCAGAGGTGCAAGGATCAGCGCGCCCCAATAGCCGATGCCGAAATAGGTGGTCAGCCCGACCGTGGCGAAAGCGCCGAGCATGTAGAGCGCCCCATGGGCGAAGTTCACGATATTCAAAAGGCCAAAAATCACCGCGAGACCGAGCGAAAGCACTGCGTAGAATGCCCCGTTGATCAAACCGAGGAGCAATTGGCCAAAGAGGACCTGTGGCGGAAAGCCTAGGAGATCTGTCAGCATGGTCATGTTTCCTGCGTGGTTGATCCCACCGGGTGACCCCGGTGGGACGGTCTCGGGTTACTTCGTCGGACAGGTGCTCTCGGACAGCGGGCCATAGGCCTCTTCGCCGGGGATCGTGCGGACGATTTTCAACAGGTCCCATTCGCCCTCGGACTCGGAGGGTTTCTTGACCTCGGCCAGATACATGTCATGCACCATGCGCCCGTCGGTGCGCAGAACGCCGCCCTTGGCAAACATGTCCTCTACCGGCATTTCACGCATCTTGGCCAGAACCGTGTCGGTATCGTCCGAACCGGTCGCCTCGATGGCCTTCAGGTAATGCAGCACGGAGGAATAGGTGCCCGCCTGAATGCCTGTCGGCATCTTGCCGGTCCGCTCATAGAATTTCTGCGACCAGGCGCGGGTCTCGTCGTCCATGTCCCAATAGAAGGACACGGTCATCTGAAGTCCCTGCGCCACATCCTGACCGATGGATTTGACGTTCGTCATGAACACCAGGAGGCCCGCGATCTTCTGACCGGCGGCGACGACGCCGAATTCATTGGCGGCCTTGATCGCATTCACCGTGTCGGCGCCTGCGTTGGCCAGACCGATCACCTTCGCGCCGGAGGCCTGAGCCTGAAGGATGAAGGACGAGAAATCAGACGCCGGGAACGGGTGTTTCGCCGAACCGACAACCGTACCGCCCGCCGCCTCGACCACAGCCGAAACGTCACGCTCAAGCGCCTCGCCAAAGGCATAGTCCGCGGTCAGGAAATACCAGCTGTCGCCGCCTTCTTTCACAATGGCGGACCCGGTGCCCACTGCCAGCGCGCGGGTGTTGTAGGTCCAGTGCAGACCGGTCGGAATACAGGCGTCCCCCGTCAGCGGAGACGACGCGGAGCCGGAGACCAGCGCGATCTTGTTTTGCTGCTTGGCCACTTCGAACACGGCCAGTGCGACCGAGGTCGTCACCAGTTCGGCGAAGGCATCGACCTGCCCTGTGTCGCCCCATTCGCGCGCCTTGTTGGCAGCGATGTCGGCCTTGTTCTGGTGGTCTGCGGTGACAATTTCGATCGGCGCGCCTGCGACCGTGCCGCCGAATTCTTCGATCGCCATCTGCGCGGCCACCGCTGCACCTTCGCCGGCCACATCGGAATAGGTGCCGGACATGTCGGACATCAGGCCGATCTTGACGACGCCGTCGCTGATCTCTGCCGAGGCTGCGCCGCACATCAGAGACGCTGCGGAGACGCCCGCAATGAGGGTGTTTTTAAGGGTCATGGTTTCCTCCCAATTATCGTTAAACGCTGAGATATTCCTCAAAGACGTGCGCTTTCTCCTCCAGCTCGTCCTTGAGAATGGTTGTGGCGATGTGACCGTGATCCATGATCAGGTGACGATCCGCCAACGGGGCCGCAAAGCGAAAGTTCTGTTCGACCAGAACCACCGTATAGCCACGTTTCTTGAGCGCGATCAGAACCTCGCCCAAAGTGTCGACGATCACCGGCGCAAGACCTTCGGTGATTTCGTCGAGCAAAAGAATGTTCGCCCCGGTGCGCAGGATTCGCGCCATGGCAAGCATCTGTTGTTCGCCGCCCGACAACAGCGTGCCCTGGCTTTTGCGCCGTTCCGCCAGATTGGGGAACATCTCGTAAATCTCTTCGACGGACATGCCCCCCGCACAGACCTGTGGCGGCAGCATGAGGTTTTCCTCGACGTTGAGACTTGCGAAAATGCCACGTTCTTCGGGGCAATAGCCGACGCCCAGATGAGCGATCTTGTGGGAGGCCATGCCAATGACCTCTTCGCCCTTGATATGGATCGATCCGGTGCGGTGTCCGATGAGCCCCATGATCGCGCGCAGCGTCGTCGTCCGACCCGATCCGTTGCGACCCAAAAGCGTCACCAGTTCGCCCCGATACACCGTCATGTCGATGCCATGAAGTGCGTGGCTCTCGCCATAATAGGCGTGCACATCCGTCAGGCGCAGTTCTTCGATCTTCTCGGAGAGATGCTGGCCGCCAAGCTCGTGATTTTCCAAAACTGCCGTGCTCATGCCGCTTTCCCCATATAGGCTTCCTTGACGCGCGGATCGGCGGAGACTTCGGCATAGTTGCCCTCGGTCAGGATCGCGCCACGTTGCAAAACCGTGATCGTGTCGCAAAGCGTCGAGACCACGCCGAGGTTGTGTTCGACCATCAGGATCGTGCGTCCGGCCGAGACCTTGCGAATGAGTTGGGTCACCAATTCCACGTCCTCGCGCCCCATGCCTTGGGTCGGTTCGTCGAGAAGCATCATCTCCGGTTCTGTCGCCAGCGTTGTCGCAATCTCAAGCGCACGTTTGCGCCCGTAAGACATGTCCGCCACCATCGCATCGGCAAAGCGTGACAGACCGACCATATCGAGCAACTCGTCCGCCCGCTCATTGAGCCGGTTGAGCGTCTTGACCGAGCGCCAGAACTGAAACGAGGTTCCCACCTTGCGCTGAAGCGCCACGCGCACATTTTCGCGCGCTGTCATATGCGGGAATACAGCCGAAATCTGGAACGACCGGATCACTCCCATGCGGGCGATCTCGGCGGGTTTGGCAGCGGTAATGTCACGCCCGTTGAACCGGATCGTGCCGCTGGTGGGCGTCAGGAATTTGGTCAAGAGGTTGAACACCGTGGTCTTGCCCGCGCCATTCGGCCCGATCAGCGCGTGAATCTCATGGCGCTTCACTTTGAGATCGACATGATCGACGGCGGTGAAACCGCGAAAGCCCTTGGTCAGACCTTCGGTTTCAAGGATGTAAGGGGTCTCGCTCATTGCGTTTCCTCCACCATGTTGCGCGCCTGATCGCGCAGGATGAATTTCTGAATCTTGCCGGTTGAAGTTTTGGGAAGCGGGCCGAAGATGACCGTTTTGGGTGCTTTGAAATGCGCCATGTTTTGACGACAAAAGGCGATGATCTCGGCCTGTGTCATGTTTTCGCCGGGTTTCAGATCGACAAAGGCACAGGGCGTCTCGCCCCACTTTTCGTCCGGCTTTGCGACCACAGCCGCTTCCATGATCGCGGGGTGTTTGTAGAGCACATCCTCCACCTCGATGGAGGAAATGTTTTCCCCGCCAGAGATGATGATGTCCTTGGAGCGATCCTTGAGTTCGACGTAGCCGTCGGGGTGCATCACGCCGAGATCGCCGGAGGCAAACCAGCCGCCCTTGAACGACTTTTGCGTCGCGGACGGGTTTTTGAGATAGCCCTTCATCACATTGTTGCCGCGCATAAAGATCTCGCCCATGCTCTCGCCATCGGACGGCATCGGCTCCAAGGTCCCCGGGTCGGCCACCATCAGCCCGCTTAGCGCGACGTTGCGCACACCTTGACGCGCCTTTTTGACGGCCTTGTCGTTGCTGCTCAGCCCATCCCATTCGGATTTCCAGGCACAGACCACAGAGGGCCCATAGGTTTCGGTCAGCCCGTAAACATGAGTGACCTCGATGCCCATGGCTTCCATCTTGGCAATCACGGCGGCGGGCGGCGAGGCGCCTGCGGTCATGACTTTGACCTCATGCGAGAAATCTTTGAGCGCATCGGGCGCATTGGCCAGCATGTTCAACACGATCGGCGCGCCGCAGAAATGCGTCACTTTCTCTTCGCGGATCAGCTCGAAAATCGGCTCCGCCCGCACAGCGCGCAGACAGACGCAGACCCCCGCATTCGCCGCAATGGTCCACGGAAAACACCAGCCGTTGCAATGGAACATCGGCAAGGTCCAGAGATAGCGCGAATGATGCGCCATGCCCCATGTGACCACATTCGACATCGCATTGAGATGTGCCCCGCGGTGATGGTAGACGACGCCTTTCGGGTTGCCCGTCGTGCCCGAGGTGTAGTTGAGCGAAATCGCGTCCCATTCGTTTTCCGGCGGCTGCCATTGGAACTCCGGGTCGCCTTCGGCGATCAGTTCCTCATAGGTCAAGGCTCCGACGCAGCGACCGCCTTCGAAAGAGGCGTCTTCGATGTCGATGACCAGAACATCGCTCATCCCGCTCATGTGGACGGCGCGATCCAGAACGTCGGAAAACTCCGGGTCGACAAGGATCACCTTGGCTTCGGCATGGGCGAGGATGAAAGCCATCGCTTCGGTATTGAGCCGGGTGTTGATCGTGTTGAGCACAGCGCCGGTCATCGGCACGGCAAAATGCGCTTCGAACATTTCCGGAATGTTGGCCGCGATGATCGACACGGTGTCGCCCTTTCGGAGGCCTCGTTTTTGCAACGCCGAAGCTGCCCGGCGAATGCGGTCGTAGGTCTCCCCCCAGTTTCGGCGAATCTCGCCGTAGATCACGGCGGGGGAGTCAGGATAAATCTGTGCGCTGCGTTCGACGAATGACAAAGGTGTCAAAGCGTCATAATTCGCCGCATTCGGGTCAAGCCCGATGGTGTAAATGTTCTGATTTGGCATTTTTTCCTCCGATGTCGCAGGCGCACCACCTCCTCTGGTGCACATGAGACCGGAGTAGACTGCCCAAACAGTCTTTCTCAAATTTGCCTGAATTGTATCGAATTGTAACAAGTCTGATTCAGAGCTTGGAAACCGTCAGCATCGGGCCGATGATCGCGCTCTGAGCCGGGTATGGTCCTGGTGAGGTATGGAACGATGCAGGACCGGACGACGGTTTACAGAGATATTTTCATGGCTAGCCCGCAGGCAATGGCCATTTTTGACGCAGACGGACGATTGGTTGAAACCAATGCGGCCTTCAAAGCCCTTCTGGAAACGCGCCATATCGTCTGCCATCCGGACATGACGGTCTCACACTTCGTGTCCTCCGAGGTCTGGCACGCCCCAGTCCTTCTCCTGAGTGGATGCGGGCCGGGTTCTGTCTCCTGTAGCTATCTCATCTCGTCCCCTGACGGGCAGAATGTCGATCTGCAACTCAGGACCATGGAGAACGGCGACAGTATCGTCACATTGAGTGACGCCTCAGAAGAGGCCGCTGATCGCGCCCGCCTTCGTGATCTGATCGCCACACGCACACAACAGCTCATCGCAAGCGAAGAACGCCTCAGCCTCATCGCCAACGAAGTTCCTGCGGGCATCGCCCATATCGATAAGGATTTCACAATTCTCTATGCCAATACTCGGTTTGCCCGCGCCTATGGCATCACGCCCGCGCAGATGATCGGCAAAAACGCCTACGACATTCTGCACCCGCACACGATGGAGCAATCCTCACGCTTTTTCGAACAGGCCCGACGCGGCATGGTTGTGGATTTCGAAATGCGGGTCGAACTGCCTGAACAGAAATTCAAGGACGTCCGCACCCTGCTTCGCCCGGAAAAACCCTCCGTCGGCGATGTGATCGGATTCTACCTCGTGTCCATTGACGTCACGCGCCGCAAAGCCACCATGCGCGCCCTCATGCAATCTCAGAAAATGGATGCGCTCGGACGGATGGCCAGCGGCATCTCCCACGACTTCAACAATCTTCTGACCATCATTCTCGGCAATCTTCTACCGCTCACCGAACGCCCCGATTGCGATGGCATCACAGAAGATTTCCTCATGCCCGCTATCTCCGCCGCCCGACGCGGCTCTGCCTTGACCAAACGATTGGTCTCTCTGGCCCGGCGTGAACAATTCGATGCCAGACCCACGGACATCGGGGAGGCGATCCGGGAAATCTATAGCCTTCTGCAATCCTCGGTGCCCAGCACATTGACCATCAACCTGCGCCAGACTGCGGCCTTGCCCAGTGCAGTCATCGACCGGGCGCAATTCGAAATGGCCATCCTGAACCTCGTGCTGAATGCCCGTGATGCCACCGATGGTCGCGGCCAGATCGACATCACGCTCGGGACCTACACACTGCCTCCGGCAGAGGCTGAAGTCTCGCGCCTTCCCGCAGGCAATTACATCAGCCTCTCCATTCGCGATAACGGATGTGGCATGTCAGAAGACCTGACGGAAAAGATTTTCGAACCGTTTTTCACCTCGAAGAAAGGGGCCGGTTCGGGACTTGGCCTATCCATGGTCTACGGTTTTGTCGAACAGTCGAACGGAACAATCCATGTGAACAGCAGATTGGGACAAGGCAGCGAATTCACCATTCTCCTGCCAAGCGTCGATCTTGCCCCGGAGGCCTATTCAGCGCCTCTCCTTCCCGACATTTCAGAACCTTTACCCATGGAGCCTCCGCAAAACGGCACCGCTCTGGGTCTCGCGTTGCTGGTTGAAGATGACGCCGACGTTCGGCGCGCACTTTGCCGAAAAATAACCTCCTTCGGCCTGAATGTTCTGGAAGCCGCCAATGCTCAGGATGCACTTGACGTGTTAGGTTTGGTTCAGGGCATCACGGCCGTCATCTCGGACCTAGACATGCCCGGCGACATGAACGGCATTGCTCTCGCTCACTATCTGAAAAACGCGCATCCCGACCTTCATGTCGTTCTGATGAGCGGTAAACCCGCGCATCTTCACCAAGACATATGGCCTGCGGACGTACCGTTTCTGAAGAAACCCTTTTCAAAAGAAGAGTTGATCGAAACATTTGCGCCGCTCACATCGACACCGGCCACATCGCACACGCCCTCAGAGGATTTGTTTGCCAAATGACACGCATTTTTCTCCTTGAAGACGATATCGATATCTGCCGCCTGATCTCACGGTCACTCGAAAGCTACCATGTCACCATAGAATGCTCTCAGCTTCAGGCAGAATTTCTGCGCGCCGTTGATCGCAACCCGCCGGATTTATGTCTGATCGACTTGAGCCTTCCCGACGGAGACGGCCTAAGCCTATTGCGTGACGGAGTCCTTCCTGAGGGGCTTCCCCGCATCATCGTCAGTGGACGTGGAAGTATCTCGGACCGCATTCTGGGTCTGGAAATCGGCGCCGACGACTACATCGTCAAACCCTTTGAGCCGCGCGAACTGATCGCCCGCATCCGGGCCGTCCTGCGTCGCAGCGAAAGCATAGGCCAGGGACCCTCCTGTCAAAAGGATGCAAAAGGCTTTTTCGGAGACTGGATCGTCGATTTTGATGCCTGCCTCTTGCATCATAAAGGCGGAGAGATCGTCGAACTCAGCTCTGCTGAGAGAGACCTGTTACAGGTGTTCGTCAATGCTCCCGGACGTGTCCTGACCCGTAACCAGCTTCTCGATGCCACAACCGGACGGTCCGAAGACCCCTTTGACCGAAGCATGGACGCACGCATCAGCCGGTTGCGCCGCAAATTGCGCGACGACCCACGATCACCAAAGATCATTCGCACAGTCTATGGCGCTGGATACGTGTTTTCTCCATCTGCAAGCGAGGGCTAAACATCCCTTATAAGACCCGCTCCGGCGCACCCATTTGCGTTTTAGGCATGGAAAATCTTGGGGTCATCGGCACGATCAGGGCGTCGAAGCACCCTATCACCCCCAATGTTCAGAGTGACAAAAGTGGTCGCGCGGGCGCTGAATTGAGCGGCGTTCGCAACACCAAACGCTTGGCTGGTGGTGCCAAGCGCCAATGCAAAGTAACAGTGACGGTCGCCGTGAAAAGAACGGGGTGATGCGCATTGACCACGTCGGCTTCTATCTACTGCTATTAGAATCGCCCCGGATCAAGCGAAAAGAAGGCGTTACTCAGAGGAGAGAATATTGTCCGCAGGGCAAAGACGTGATCCGCCGTAACCGGCCGGTAAGGACCGCTGTCAACGCCGGAGTAAAATCCGGCCACGTGGCGGCGCAAAACCAGGCCAGTCATGTAGGCGCTCGCGGCTTGTGGAAACCATGATTTTGGGGGCAGCGGAGGTCGGGCGTAGCCCGGCCGTAGCTGCCCCCAAAATCTCGCCCGAAGTTGCACGGTGCGGACTGTAGGTAATCTTCGGGTTTGGGTGACAGGCCGTCAGGGCGTTTTTGGTTGAGCTTTGCGGGCCCGGCTTTGGTTCAGGCGGTAGCTGTCGCCGTTCATCTCGAGGATGTTGACGTGGTGGGTCAGCCGGTCGAGCAGGGCGCCGGTCAGCCGCTCCGTGCCGAATGTCGATGTCCACTCGTCGAACGGCAAGTTGCTCGTGATCATCGTGGATCCGCGCTCGTA
Organism: Salipiger abyssi; assembly: GCF_001975705.1. Taxonomy (NCBI): domain Bacteria; kingdom Pseudomonadati; phylum Pseudomonadota; class Alphaproteobacteria; order Rhodobacterales; family Roseobacteraceae; genus Salipiger; species Salipiger abyssi. The sequence goes on along the minus strand of NZ_CP015093.1, from coordinate 1,225,472 downwards.
GCGCTGTGAGATCAGTTCGAACAGGAGTTCGGCGCCGGTCTTGGAGAGCGGCACGAAGCCCAGTTCATCGATGATGAGCAGCTTGACGGCGGCCAGTTGCTTTTGCCGACGCAGCAGCCGTCGTTCATCGCGGGCCTCCAGCATTTCATTGACCAGCGCCGCCGCCGTGGTGAAGGCAACTGGCATGCCTTTCTGGCATGCAGCCAGCCCCAACCCGAGGGCGACATGGGTTTTCCCAGTTCCGCTGGGGCCGAGAGCGATGACGTTCTCGCGCCGGTCGATCCACTCGCAACGTGCCAGTTCGAGCACCTGCATCTTGTTCAGCTTCGGGATCGCCTTGAAGTCGAAGCTGTCCAGGCTCTTGGCCGTCGGGAACTTCGCAGCCTTGATCCGCCGGTCGAACATCCGCCGCTCGCGATCGATCAGTTCCTGCTCGACCAGACGCGTCAGGAACTGGACATGATCCAACCCCTCGGCAGCGCATTGGCGCGCAACCTTTTCGTATTCCCGCAGGAATGTCGGTAAGCGCTGTCGCCGCCCCACGCCCGTTCAGCTTGACGGGGTGAAGTTCCAGGGAAGCAGCTCGTCGATCCTGCTGGCCGGGTGACCGGCGGCGATCGCTTCGATGGTCGCCTTAAGATAGGCGAAGGGCTCCACCCCGTTGATCTTCGCGGTGGCGATCAGGGAGGCGATACGGGCCCAGGTGCGACCGCCTTCGTCGTGGCCGGCGAAGAGTGCGTTCTTTCTCGTCAGGGCAATGGGGCGGATCAGGTTTTCGACGGCGTTGGAGTCGATCTCGACGCGCCCGTCATGCAGGAAGGTCTGCAGGCCGGCCCACTGGCGATGGATGTAGGTCAGCTTCTCGCCCAGGCGCGACTTGGCCGAGATACGCAGACGCTGTGCCTGCAGCCAATTACCGAACTCGGCCACGAGGGGTGCGCTGCGGGCCTGACGGGCCGACAGACGTTGGCCCGGGCCCATGCCCCGGATCTCGGCCTCGATGCGGTAGAGCTCAGCGATCCGGCGCAGGCCCTCAGCGGCGATTTCCGAGGCATCGCGGTCGAAGACCTCCTTCAGTTTGCGCCGCGCATGCGCCCAGCAGTGTGCCACCGTGATCGGCGCGCCGCTCTTGCGGGACGGCCGCGTCAGCCGGTCGTAACCGGTGTAACCGTCGAGCTGCAGGATGCCGTCGAAGCCCTGCAGGATCTGCTCAGCATGCGCGCCTGAGCGGCTGGGCCGGTAGGTGAAGACCACACCTGGCGGGGCATCGCCGCCCCATCCACGATCATCCCGGGCAAGCGCCCAGAGGTAGCCGGTCTTTGTTCGTCCTCGCCCCGGATCCAGGACCGGGGCCGTGGTCTCGTCCATAAAGAGTTTGCCGGATGATTTGAGATGCTCGGTTAGCCGATCGACCACGGGGCCGAGGTGGAAGGCCGCAGTGCCAGCCCAGTCCGCCAGGGTGCTGCGGTCGACCTGGATGCCGGAGCGCGCCAGGATCTGGCTTTGTCGGTAGAATGGCAGGTGGTCCGCGAACTTGGACACCAGCACGTGCGCGACGGCGCCCTCGGTCGGCAGCCCGCCTTCGACCAGCCAGGGCGCCGCAGGCGCCTGAATGACCCCGTCCGAGCAGATGCGGCAGGCGTACTTCGGGCGGATGTCGACCAGCACACGAAGCTGCGCCGGGATGATGTCGAGGCGCTCGGTGCGGTCCTCGCCGATCCGGTGCATCTGGCCGCAGCCACATGGGCAATCGAGACTGGTGGGTTCGATGACACGCTCGATGCGCGGCAGGTCCGCAGGCAGATGGCCGAGGTTGCGCTGCCGTGTCCGGCGCGGGGTCCTGGTGGAGGGCGCGGCCTGCTCCTTGCGGGTCTCGACCTCTGCGACGGCCGTTTCCAGGTCTTCGAAGGCCAGCTGCCGGTCGTCATCGCTCAGCTTCTCTGACCGTTTGCCATGCACGACATGGTTCAACTCGGCCACGAGATGCTCGAGCCGCTGGTTGGCTTCCTTCAGCGCACCGTTCTCCTGCAACAGCGCCAGAACGGCGGCGCGCTGGCTTTCGGGGATCGCGGACAGGTCGATGGGCGGGGCGCTGGACATGCGCGGATTATACCGCGGCCAATGCGCCAATGCCCAAACATTCCCGGGGCCGAGTCACTCTGCCACAGCCGGTCGGCGCACCTCCAGCGAGCGCACGCGACGCCAGTCCAGACCGGCAAACAGGGCCTCGAACTGTGCCCTGTTCAGCGTCATGGCCCCGTCGCGGATCGCGGGCCAGGTGAAGCTGCTTTCTTCCAGCCGCTTGTAGGCCATCACGAGTCCGCTGCCGTCCCAGAACAGGATCTTCAGCCGGTCGGCCCGCTTCGAGCGAAAGACGAAGACCGTTCCAGTGAACGGATCTTCCGCCAGAGTAGACTGGACCAGCGCCGCAAGGCCGTCATGGCCTTTGCGGAAGTCGACCGGCTTCGTCGCCACCAAGATCCGCATACCCTGCGAGGGCATCAGCATGGATGCGCCTCCAGCGCGTGGACGATCTCCGCAATGCGGGCGGCTGGCACATCCTGGCCGAGTTCAATGATGATCGAGCCCCGGACAATCCTGACTGGTGCCTCGGCACGGGGCCGCTCCGGCTCAGAAGCAGCCGTGGTCTCATCCCGGACGACCAGAGGAGCGAAAACCGGTTCGTCGATCTCGACTGCGGGCAACACGAGCTTACCCTCCTTGGCCAGCCGTCGCCACGCCGTCAGCTGGCTCGGCATGATCTCATAGCGCGCCGCGACACCCGACACCGTCGCCCCGGGCTCCAGGGTCTCGGACACGGCCTGCGCCTTCACATGATCCGGCCAACGCCTCTGGCCGGAGGCGAAGACTTCAACACCCAGCGCCGTGAGGAACGAACTCTTTGCGAACATTGCGAAACGCACTCCTTCTCTTCGGATGCGTATCAACTCGCAATGCCTGATCCCGTCGGCAATGTGGGGCGGCGACACCGCTTACAAATGGCACGGAATGCTGCAGTCTCCAAGTTCGTCAACTGTGGTCTCCTCCGGTCAATTCCGTCCCCGAGGACGCCGACCGATTTTGCCATCATGTCTGCACGATTCAATTCGTCGAGGGCTACGGTACGACGTAGCACTCCCGCGATGAAACTCGGAATGATCTCCTGGCTAGGTTCTGCGCCGAGTGACTGATCGGTAGTTGCTCACAGCCGCAATGTCCGAGCTGTGAGGCCGATTCCCCGCAAAAATAGAATTCAGCCTCGATCAGTCCAGGAAGGTCTCTGAAGGAGACTTTCCTGATCGCAGGGCTGCGAACAAGGAAAACTGTCAATGAAAAGAATTCTTTCAGGTTCACTCGTCTGTAGCATGATTCTTGCCCCGGCTTTCAGTTATGCTCAGGCCGTCTCAGCGGATGACGCGCCGCGCGGAATGATCGCAGTCGGCATCGGCGCAGCGCCCGCATATGAGGGTGCAGAAGATCACGAGCCCGTGCCGTTTGTTCTGGGCAACGTCAGCTTGGGCAACGTCGAGCTCGAGTTCCGCGGTCTTCAGGCACGGATTGATCTCTCCCAGGACAGCAATCTGTCATTTGGCCCCGCGATTGGCGTCCGCCTAGGTCGCGAAGACGCGGACGGACCGGTTGGTCGACTGCCCGAAATCGACACCGCAATCGAAGTAGGTGCATTCGTTGGATATCGCTTTGGTGGTGACCAGTACGGGCAGGGGGCTGTGGAGATGGAGCTGTCTCTCCTGCAAGATGTCTCGGACGCGCACGACGGTATGCTCGCAAGGGCGAGCGTAGGATATGTCGCGATCCGCCAGCCTGACTTTTCCCTTGCCTTCGACATGCATACCACTTGGGTCGATGAAGACTATGCTCGCACATATTTTGGCGTCGACCGCGCAGGTGCGGCCTCCAGTGGCCTCTCGGAGTATCAGCCGGGCTCGGGTTTCCGGGATGTCGGTATCGGATTGACCGCTGGTTACTGGTTCACCGATCAGCTCGGGGTCATCGGGCGTGTCGGAGCGAGCTATCTTGTGGGTGATATCGCAGACAGTCCGATCACCGAGGATGGGAGCCGTTGGCAATTCACCAGCGGCGTGTCGGTCGCCTATCGGTTCTGATGAAACTTGAACCCGATTTGTGAGTCCGACTGTGCTTGGGTCGCTTTTGAAGAATGAAATGTAGGCTTTTCATGCAATCACAACAGGAAAAATGCAAATATACGGACAGCTCGACCCATTCCCGTCGTGCATTCCTTGGATTGACAGCAGGAGGCGTAACGATCGGATTGATCCCGGGCTGCGCAAGTACCGGCTCAGTCCGCCAAGACGCCCAAGAGATTCCTGACTGGACCTATGAGAATATCCCATCGCAGCGCGGCCGTCGTGTCATCGTAACGGGTGCCAACGGCTATCCTCAAGAAGACCGGAGCGGGTTGGGTTATCATCAGGCTCTCGGCTTGGCGCGCGCGGGAGCTGATGTCACGATCGCTTCGCGAAATCGAGTAAGGGGAGAAGAAGCTGTAAGACAGATGCGAACTGAGTTCCCAGACGCTACGGTGCGCTTCGAGACCTTGGATCTCGCAAATCTAGAATCTGTCAGTTCTTTTGCGGCGCGTATGCGCGCTTCGGGCAATCGTATCGATCTTCTGATCAACAATGCGGGGGTGATGGGGCGGTTGAACCGCGAGGAAAGTGTCGATGGCTACGAGAGGGTCTTTGCGACTAACGCACTCGGGCCTTTTGCGCTAACGGCTCAGTTGCTGCCGCTTTTGCGGAATGGCCGCGACGCTCGGGTTGTATGGACATCCAGTTTGCGCGGGCATGCGGCCGAGCTCAAATTCGACGATTTGCAGCAAGAACGGGTTTACGACTATCAACGCGCGTATGACGATACAAAACTCGCCAATCTCCTCTTGGCCTTCGAGTGCGAGCGCCGCAGTAGAGCCTCCGGCTGGGGAGTGACCAGTGTCGTCGCACATCCGGGTGTTGCTCGGACAAACCTAGTCTTGGATGGACCGGGGCCGGATAGCATGGAAGGATGGCGGTTCAGGAATATCCGCTTCATGTGGCAAGACCCGGCACAAGGGGCACTTCCTGCTCTGTATGCTGGCACATCGCTGCAAGCCGAAGGCGGCGCCTACTACGGGCCAAAGGGATTTCAACACTTGAGGGGCCTACCCGGTGTCGCAACCCCGCCAGTTGCTTCACAGGATGAAGCCGTAGCGGCGAACCTGTGGGCAACATTGGAACGGCTGGGACGCGTTTCCTTCATGTAGCGGGGAGCTAGGATCCAGAACCTGCTCTCAATGTGACTTGCGGTTGATTGTGGGATGGCGCTGAGCAGGAAAAGCAAACGATCCTTGGTTTTATGATCCAGCTGACATGGTTAGGACACCAGGTCGCGAACGTATTCGAGAAAAACGCGCACCTTGGCCGAGATCAGGTTCGAGCTGTGATGAAAGGCATAGAGGGGAAAGGTTTCGTCGGCCCAGTCCGGCAGGAGGTGAACCAGTCTTTCCTGCGCGATAAGATCCCTCGCATAGATTTCGAGAAGCTGGGCAACGCCGGCACCGCTCAGGCAAGTTCCGAGCAGGGAACCGGTGTCGTTGACCATCAGCCGGCTGGACGTGGCGAAAGGTATCACCTCCTCGCCGCGCTGGAACTCCCATTGGAAGGGACGGCCAGTCGCAGGGTCGCGGATGAGTAAGCACTGATGGCCCTTGGCTAGCGCGTCGGGATGCTCCGGGAGGCCGTGGGTCGCCACATAGGTCGGTGCCGCACAGGTCAGAACACGCGTCTCCCGCAATAAGATTTTCGTGAGCGAGGAAGGTTCGGGCACGCCGAACCGGACGGCGACATCGACGCCCTCGGCGACCAGATCACCGACAGTGTCTCGGACGACTATTTCGACCGCAAGCTCCGGATGGCGGTCGAGAAATGCACCGAGCCGGGGTGCGAGCACATAATGTCCGAAGGTCCCGTCGACATTGACCCGCAATCGTCCACGCACAAACGCCTTGCTGTTTCCGGCGCTCACCGCTGCGTCCTCGATGCCAGCAAGCAACGGCGCCACGGTTTCGTAAAATCGGCGCCCCTCGTCGGTGAGCGAGATCGCCCTGGCGGTGCGATTGAAGATCCGAATTCCCACACGCTCTTCTAGCCGGGCAACCGCCCGGCTCACTGCGGGTTGGGTCAGTCCCATTGCCTCGCCGGCTCGTGCGAAGCTACCGGCCTCAACAACGGCGACGACCACCCCTATTCCGCTCAGAAGGCGACTATCGAAACTCATGATTCATACTTTGAGTCATTCTTGGCATGACACGTATGCATTTTTTTTGGTCTACCGAAACTACTAAATCTTTGAAGGGCCGCGGTGCGGCCAATCAAGAAAGGCGGAAATCATGCACGAAAATAGCAAAGTGGCTCTGGTTACAGGCTCTTCCCGCGGAATCGGCGCGGTCGTGGTCCAGCGGCTCGCATGTGATGGCTTCAAAGTCGTTGTGAACTATTCCAATGGCGCGGGATCTGCACAGGAAGTCGCCGACACGATCGCGGCCGAAGGCGGCGAGGCCATCGTCGTTCAGGCAGACGTCGCCGACCCCGCGGCTGTGGCGGCCATGTTCGATGCGGCCGAGCAATCCTTCGGCGGCATCGATGTCGTGGTGAACAACGCCGGCATCATGCGGCTAGCACCGATCGTCGACTTTGCAGACGACGCCTTCGATCAGTCCATCGCGATCAACCTCAAGGGAACGTTTAATGTCACCCGCGAAGCCGGCAAGCGGCTGCGTTCTGGTGGGCGCATCATCAACCTGTCCACGAGCGTCATCGGCATGCGCCTTCCGACGTATGGTGTCTACATCGCGACGAAGGCTGCGGTGGAAGGACTGACGCAGGTGCTGGCGCAGGAGATGCGCGGTCGCAACATTACTGTGAATGCTGTCGCTCCAGGGCCGACTGCCACCGATCTCTTCTTGGAAGGCAAGAGCCCTGAGCTGATCGACCGGATGTCCAAGATGAGCCCGCTCGAACGCCTAGGCCAACCAGAGGATATCGCAAGCGTGGTTTCCTTCCTGGCCGGTCCTGATGGTGGGTGGGTAAGTGGTCAGACGCTGCGCGCAAACGGCGGAATGTGCTAACTCGATGCCCTCGCTCATACGCAACCTAGATTTAACTAGAAATACGTGATGATGGCGTACGGTGATAAGCTGCCGAAAACAAAAGCGAAAGGCAGATATGCTTCGCTGGGATCGGCTCTCTAGCAGGCCGCTGAATTAGTCGTTTCTGCGGAACACTTTCTTGGTTGCCCGTGGGGATGTTCTGGCTTTCCAGCGCATGATTTCTGCTAGCAGACGGCTGTCGCCTTCATGCGGGGAGCAGTTTCGGCAATCTGGCGAGGTTGCCGGTGGCCATCGTCATGATGAAGCGGGCGCGCACGCGTTCGATGCCGCGCAGCATCGTCTGCGCCATGCCGCCGGTGGTCTTGGCCCATCCGAAAGTCTCTTCTATGCGTTTGCGGTGCTTGAGCGAGACGGCATAGCCGGGATGTCGTGTGGTGCGGCGATCGATGGCGGAATGTCGGCGCTTCTGGGCGACATGGGGTGTGACGCAGGCCTGGCGCAAGTCGGCGACGAAGCTTGCCACATCGAAGCCGCGATCCGCCCCGAGTGTCGGGCGCCGCGTCGAGCCCGGTGAATGCCGGTGGATCATGTCCAGCGCCGCGCGTCTTTCGGCGGTGCCATCCGCCTAGGTGAGATCGGCCTGAACGATCAGACCGGCCCGGTTCTCCATCAACGCATGACCGATGAAGCTGAGCATCGCACCGGTGCCGGGTGACTTGCGATAGAGCCGCGCGTCGGGGGCGGTGGTCGAGGCATGGGTGGCGTTCGAGCGTTTCTCGCCGCGGAAATCGACTTCGTCATTGCGGCTGCGGTGGGTCGGGCGGGGCATCGGGGGCGTCTCGGAAGGTGGCGTGCTGCTGGAGGTCGGGGTATCGTTCGGGCCGGGCGGATCGCCGGGATCATCAGAGCCATGATCTCTCGGCTGGAAGCTCTTCATCGAAGCCCAGGCCTTGATGAGGGTGCCGTCGACCGAGAAGTGATCCTCCGACAAGAGCGGCGCCACCTGCACGTGCTCGAGGATCGCGGCCATGACCTTGCGCGACATTTCGGTGTTCAGCAGCCGATCGCGGTTCATCGTGAACACCGTAGGGACCCAAATAGCATCATCGATGCCAAGCCCGACAAACCAGCGGAACATCAGGTTGTAATCCATCTGCTCCATCAACTGCCGCTCCGAGCGGATCGAAAACAGGATCTGAATCGGACTGACTCGGATCAGTTTCTTGGGCGCGATCGAGGGACGGCCGAAATCGGTGTAGAGCGCGGCGAAATCGGCATCGAGGCTGACCAGCGCCTCATTGACGATCCGGCGGATCAGGCGCAGCGGATGGCGCGCCGGGATGCGGGACTCCAGATCAACCTAGCTGAACAGCGATCCGCTCACCTCATCCGATCCGCGCATGATGTTCTCCCTTGGCCAATGTGGAGAAGGAAGAACCATGTTCTCCGAGCGAGGGCCAGGACCGACTTCTTCAGCGGCCTGCTAGGCCCCTAGCACACTTTTACGCTTTGCTCTCTTCCGATAATCCCGCCGCCCCACGACTATCCGAAAACACATTATGAAATCAACACGTTCAACTATCACGCCGCGCAGGATTGCAGAATATTGCGACCTGAGGCTCGCCCCGCTGCTCACTCTGGACGAAGTGCGCACGCTGCGAGAATGCCACGCGGACCTGCTCGAACGAAACGAATCCGCCCTACTGGGGCAGTGGTCTGGATATTAAAACACTGGCGGAGCGACTGGGGATGGATGCTTCGCGTCTGGCGCATGTCCGCTCCAGTCTTCAGCCCGTCTTCGATGCTGTCGTTAGGGCGGTTGCCGAGTATCGGCTGCGCTCTGAACCGAAATCAGCGGCGAAACGAGCGCCGGCTCGTCTGGCATTTGCCAGATGACTTCAACCGGAAGCCCCGAAGCGAACAGACGCAGATCCTTGACTGGGTCCGGAATGCCATCGTCGGCAGCTCGACTGACTATCGACGATATCAGGCAGCAATTGATGCGCCAGCGGGAGTCACTAGTGCGGCTGTCGCTTCGGTCGGGGACTGACCGGTCTCTGCTGCTAAATGCGAGGCATGAATACCTCAAAAGCAGGGTTTCCCAAACGATGTCAGTAAGTTATATTAAGCGGCGAGTTTGGGGATTTGGCGTTCGACCAATCGCAAGTATCGTTGGCTGCACGCCCCCGCAACCAATCCAGGCATAGAAACCCTGCTAAGCCAATCCGGCAGCAGGGTTTTATTTTGACCGGATTTCCTGCTTCTCGTAAAATCAACCACTTACAGCCGCAGGGTCAAATCGGGGGCGACTCCCTCGCAACCAAATTGTGCACGTTGGACCCAACTTCTCTTCTCTGGGGCAGAGGGCGCATCCATTGAACTGAGGTGCCGCTCACGCGCGCGTGCCGGCTTTCAGCCGACCAGCAGATGTTCCAGACTGCGGCCCATCACCCGCGCGCTGCCGAGCATATCGGTCACGCCGACCCATTCGTCGGGCTTGTGCGCCAGCTCCAGCACGCCCGGCCCGTAGGCGATGCAGTTCTTCAGCTTGCCGATGCGGTCGATATGTTTCTGGTCGTAGCTGCCCGGCGAGGCGACATAGGTCGCCTCCGCCCCCAGCTCCTCGCGGATCGCCTCGGTCACCGTGCGCACCACCGGGGCCTCGCGGTCGGTCATCGACGGGATCACCCGGTTCAGCTCGCGGATCTCGTAGTCGAAATTGGCGCGCCGGGCCTTGAGATCGTCGAGCAGCCCGATCACCTCGTCGCGCACGCCCTCGACGGTCTCTTCGATCAGAAAACGCCGGTCGATCACGATACGGCAGCTGTCGGGGACGCAATGGGCGGGCAGGCCGTTGAAATCCGGCGGGTTCTCGGGCTGGCCGCCATGGATCGAGTTGATGTTCATGGTCGATTGGCGCGCGCCTTCGGGCACCACCGGCATATCGGTGTGCCGCGCCGCCATGGCGGGGAACAGCCGTTCTTCGAAGGCCGCCAGCACCGCGCCCATGTGGCGCACCGCGCAATCGCCGAGGAAGGGCATGGAGCCATGGGCGATCTCGCCCTTGGTCTCGATCTCCGCCCACCAGCCGCCGCGATGGCCGAGGCAGATGCGATCCTTGTTGAGCGGTTCGGGGATGATCACATGCTGCACCCGCTCGGGCGCGAATAACCCCTGCTCCGCCAGATAGGCGACACCGCCATAGCCGCCGGATTCCTCGTCGGCCGTGGCGCTGATCTCGATGGCGCCGGCGTAGCCGGGATGCGCGTCGATAAAGGCCTCGGCGGCGATGATGGAGGCGGCGAGACCGCCCTTCATGTCGCAGGCGCCGCGCCCATAGATCCGGTCGCCGTCGAGCTCGCCGCCAAAGGGATCGCGGGTCCAGCCATGGCCGACCTCGACCACGTCGTGATGCGAGTTGAAATGCACGCAGTCGCCGCTCTGCGCCCCTTCATGCCGGGCAACGAGGTTCCATCGCGGATAGCGATCGCTGTCGCCGGGGGCGCCCTCGGCGCGGATCATCTGACAGGCAAAGCCGCGCGCCTCCAGCCGCTGCCGGAGATAGTCGCAGACCGCGCGGTAATTCTCGCCGGGCGGGTTCAGCGTTGGGATGCGGATCAGATCCTGGGTCAGCGCGATCAGCTCGTCGCGCCGCGCCTCGATCCTTTGGGAGAGGGTGTCGCTCATGGGCGCCACTGTTCACGGGATCGCGGGGCGGTGCAAGACGCCATCAAGCCGCGCGCGGGTCTCAGCGCGCCACCACCACGGGCCGGCCCTTGTGATGCAGCAGGTCGAAAGGCGTGTCGAACACCTCGCGCAGCACTTCCGGTGTGAGCAGCGCGGCGCTGCTGTCCTGCGCCAGGATGCGCCCGTCCTTCATCGCGACGATATGGTCGGCCCAGCCGGCGGCGGCGTTGATGTCGTGCAGCACGATGACGATGCTGCGTTTGTCGCCCCGCGACAGCGCGTGCAGCCGCGCCATCAGATCGCGGGCGTGGCGCGGGTCGAGCGCGTTGAGCGGCTCGTCGAGCAGCATCCACGGCGTATCCTGCGCATAGGTCATCGCGATAAAGGCGCGCTGCCGCTGCCCGCCGGACAGCGTGTCGATGCTGCGCCCGGCGAGATCGTCCAGCGCAAAGGCGGTGAGCGCGCGGTCGATCTGGGCGGCGTCCTCCGGCCCGGGGCGGCCCTGGTGATGCGGCCAGCGTCCAAAGCCCACCAGCTCGCGCACCGTCAGCCGGCTGACCAGCGCCGGCGATTGTTGCAGCAGCGCGACCGTCCTGGCGCGCTGCCGGTGCGGCACGGTGAACGGGTCGATGCCGTCGATGCGGACGCTGCCCGAGGACGGTTTTTCCAGCCCCGAGATGCAGTGCAGCAGCGTCGATTTCCCGGCGCCGTTCGGCCCGATCAGCGCGGTGATCCCGCCGCGCTCCAGCGTGGTGGTGATGCCGTGCAGGATCGGGGTGTGGCCCGCGGAATAGTGCAGATCGGCGATCTCGATCATCGGCGTCTCCGTTTCAGGACGAGGGCGAGGAAGAGCAGCCCGCCAAAGAGCTCGACGATCACCGCCAGCGCCGACTGGCTGCCCATGAGCCGCTCGAAGACGAATTGCCCCGCGACGAGGATCAGCGCGCCGATCATCGCGGCGGCGGGCAGCAGGATCGCGTGGCGGTGACTGCCGGTGAGCTGGCGGGCGAGCGAGGCGGTGAGCAGGCCGAGAAAGGTGATCGGCCCCACCAGCGCGGTCGAGACCGACACCATCGCCGCCATGAGCAACAGCGTCACCAGCACCAGCCGGTCGTGATCGAGCCCGAGCCCGCGCGCGGTGCTGCGCCCGAGCGCTGCCACGTCGAGCGCCGGCGCCATGCGCAGCGCGGCGGCCAGCGCGGCAAGCAGCACCACGGCGGAGACCGCGAGCTGCTGCGGCTCGACCCGCCCGAAGCTCGCGAACATCGCCTGCTGGACCACCGCGAAATCCGACGGGTCCATCAGCCGCTGCACCATCTCGGCCAGCCCGCGCAGCATCACGCCAAGGATGATGCCGGTCAGGATCATTCGCGTCACGTCGCGCGCGTCGCGGCGCAGCAGCAGGCCGAAAAGCGCGGTGGAGGCGGCGGCGAGCGCGATCACCTCCATGCCGAAACGCAGGCTGGCGGGCAGTTGCGCCAGCCCGACGCCGCCAAGCGCCAGCACCAGCAGCGTTTGCAGCAGGATGAACAGCGCGTCGAACCCCACGAGCCCCGGCGTCAGCAGCCGGTTCGAGGCGACGGTCTGGAACAGGATCGTGGCGGCTCCGGTGGCGGCCCCGACGCAGACTAGCGCGCCGAGCTTGGCGGCGCGCAGCCCGAGGATGAAGCCCATCGGCGCCCGCAATTGCCAGGCGAGGAACGCGGCGCAGAGCGCCAGCAGCGCCAGCGCCAGCCAGAGTACGCGCCGCTCAGCCATGCCGGCGCCCCGGGGCGGCATGCAGCAGCCAGAGGAAGACGCCGGCACCGAACACCGCGATCACGGTGGCGGCGGGGATCTCGAACGGGTAGCGGATCAGCCGCCCGATGACATCGGCGGCGAGCAGCAGCGCGCCGCCGCCCAAAGCGATCAGCGGCAGGTTGGCGCGCAAATTGTCGCCGCGCCAGCGCGCCACGAGGTTGGGGGCCACGAGCCCGACAAAGGGAAAGGCGCCGACGGTGACCAGCACCAGCGCGGTGATCACCGAGACCACCACCAGCCCCAGCGCGCGGGTCTGCGCGTAGTCGAGCCCGAGGCTGCGGGCCTGCGCCTCGCCCAGCCCCAGAATGGTGATGCGGTCGGCGATGACATAGAGCAGCCCGGCCAGCGCCGCGATGGCCCAGAGCCATTCATAGCGCCCCTGCATCACGCCGGAGAACTCGCCCAGCCGCCAGGCACCGAGATATTGCATGAGATCGGCGGACCACGCGGCCCAGACGCCGATGGCGCCGAGAATGCCGCCATAGACCATGCCGACGATGGGCAGCAGCATCGGGTCTTCGCGCGGCAGCCGCGCGGCCAGCGCCAGATAGCCCGCCATGCCGGCCAGCGCGCAGCCGGCGGCGATCAGCATCTTGCCCGCCACCGCAAGGCCCGGCGCCAGCAGCGTCACCGCCAGCAGCCCCAGCATCGCCGCCTCGGGTGCGCCGGTGAGCGAGGGCTCGACCAGCCGGTTCTGCACCACCTGCTGCACCACCACCCCGGCCAGCGCCAGCCCGGCGCCCGCCAGCAGCGCCGCTGCGGTGCGGGGCAGGCGGCTCACCATCAGCAGCCAGCCCGCGTCCTCGCCAAAACTCGCCGCGCCCAGCGACAGGCTGAGCGCGATGAGGCCGGCAAGCGCGGCAAGGGGGAAGAGCCAGCGGCGCAAAGGGCGTCAGCCTTCGTCCGGGGTGAAGGCGGCGACGATTTCGTCGAGCGTGTGCATCATCGCGCCCGCCCCGCCGCCGGCGATATAGAGCGGTGCCGCGTCGAGATAGACGATATGGCCCTGCTGCGCCGCCTTGGTGCGGGCGACAAGCGGGTTGTCGAGCGTCGCGGCGGCGGCTTCGCCCTCGGCGCCGATGGCGGCGCCGCGGTCGATCACCAGCAGCCAGTCGGGATCGGTCTCGGCGAGGAACTCGAAGGAGACCGCCTGACCGTGCGATTCAGAGCTGAGCCCCGGATGCGCCTCGGGCAGATCCAGCGCGCCATGCAGCCAGCCAAACCGGCTGTCGGCGCCAAAGGCCGAGATCTTGCCGCCATTGGTCAGCAGGATCAGCGCATTGCCCTTGCCGGCGACGGTCTCGCGCGCCTCGGCGAGCTTGTCGTCGAGCGCGGCGCTGAGTTCGGTGGCGGCGTCCTGCCGCCCGAAGATCTCGCCATAGGCATCGATGCGGGCCTTCGCCTGTTCGACCATGCCGTCGCCCCAGATCGTCATGTCGATCACCGGCGCGATCTGCCCCAGCGCCTCGGCCTGGGCGGAGGAGCGCCCACCCACGACGATCAGGTCGGGCTGCATCACCGCCAGCGTCTCGAAATCCGGCTCGAACAGGGTGCCGACGGGCTCCGCGCCCTCGGTCGCGGCCTCCAGCCGGTCCATATAGAGCGGCTGCGGCACCCCGGCGATCGGCTGACCGAGCGCCGAGATCGTGTCGATGGCGGCAACGTCGAACACGGCGACGGTCTCGGGGGAGGCGGGCACCTCGGCGGTTCCGGTGGCGGTTTCGACACTGACGGTGTCGGCGGAGGCGGCAGTGGCGCAGGCCAGCAGCCCCGCGATCAGGAGGGTACGCATCTGTAAGATCCCGGTCGGAAATGGGCGCGTGGCATGGCGGGTCGCCGGCTTCGCAAGGATGTGAGCTGGATACAGGATTGTGCTTCTGCGCCGCAATGCATAATCTGACATAAACAATCAACTTTTGGAGCGCAGCCATGCCCCTGCACGAGACCGGCACTTTCCAGACGTCCAACGCATCGAAATACCTTCAGCAGCTCTGCAAGCATTTCGCCCACAAGATCGACGTGGAGTATGATGAAACCTCGGCCCGCATGGCGTTGCCCACCGGGCCGGCGACACTGAGCGCTTCCGGCGAGGCGCTGCGGGCCGAGATCAGTGCCGAGAGCGATGAAGGGCTGGAGCGCGCCCGTGGCATCATCGACAAGCATCTGGAGCGTTTCGCTTTCCGCGAGGGGTTCGAGAAAATGGCTTGGAGCGCCGCCTGATTAGGCGGCGTAGGGCGGGTTTCCAGCCTACTGCTCTCTGCGCAACGGGACCGTAACGACTCAGCGCGCGAGCCCGAGCAGCCCGCCGATATCGAGATGGGTTTCCATGTGGCGGGCAAGCGCGTCGAGCACCGTCTCGACGCTCGCGTCATAGCGCCCCGCCGCCTGCACGCCGAACCCGGCCAGCCAGGCGGCGCGGAACGCGTCGTCGCGGAACATGCCGTGCAGGTAGCTGCCGCAGACCCGCCCGTTCGCGCTGACGGCGCCTTCGGGGCGGGGCCCGACCGTGGCAAAGGGCCGCGCCCGGTCCGGCCCGTCGCTGCGACCGATATGAATCTCGTAGCCGTGAAACCCTGTACCGGTGGCGGCATGCACCGCCCGGGTTTCCGTCAGCCGCTTGTCGCCGGTCATCACCGTGTCGATCTCCAGCAGGCCGAGCCCGGGATCGGTGCCCGGCGCGCCTTCGATCCCGTCGGGATCGGCAACGCTGCGCCCGAGCATCTGATAGCCGCCGCAGATCCCCAGCGCATGACCGCCGCGCCGGATATGCGCCGCAAGGTCCACATCCCAGCCCTGCGCGCGCAGAAACGCCAGATCGCCCCGGGTGGATTTGCTGCCGGGCAGGATCACCACATCCGCATCGCCCGGGATCGCGCGGCCCGGGCCGAGCATGGTGAGCCTAACGCCCTCTTCCTGCGCCAGCGGGTCGAGATCGTCGAAATTCGCGATCCGCGACAGGGCGAGGCAGACCACATGCAGCCCGCCGCTGCGCTCCGGCGCGCCGATGTCGAGCGCGTCCTCGGCGGGCAGTTTCCAGGCATCGGGAAACCATGGCAGCACGCCGAAGCCGGGCCAGCCGGTGCGGTCGGCGATCAGCGCATAACCGTCGTCAAAGAGGCTGGGATCGCCCCGGAACCGGTTGATCAGGAACCCGGCGATCATCGCGTTATCTTCCTCGGAGAGTACCGCCTGCGTGCCCACGATTTGCGCGATCACACCGCCCCGGTCGATATCGCCGGCCAGCACCACCGGCACATCCGCGGCGCAGGCAAAGCCCATATTGGCGATATCATTGCGGCGCAGATTGACCTCGGCGGGGCTGCCGGCGCCCTCGACGATCACCAGATCATGGGCGGCGCGCAGCCGGGCAAAGCTCTCCTGCACCGCCGCCATCAGACGCGGTTTCAGGTGCGGATAGTCGCGCGCCCGGGTCGAGGTCAGGCGTTTGCCCTGCACCACGACCTGCGCGCCGGTATCGGTTTCGGGTTTCAGCAGCACCGGGTTCATATCCGTGTGCGGCGGCAGCTCGCAGGCCAGCGCCTGCAAGGCCTGGGCGCGACCGATCTCGCCGCCATCGGCGGTGACGGCGGCGTTGTTGGACATGTTCTGCGGCTTGAACGGCGCCACCGACAGCCCGCGCCGCCGTGCCGCGCGGCAGAGCCCGGCCACCAGCATCGACTTTCCCACGTTCGAGCCGGTGCCCTGAATCATCAGCGCGGTCATGGCATGCCCTCCGCCGCGGCTCAGCTCACCGGCTTCTTGCGGGCGCGGATCAGCGTGTGCTGGTGGACGATCTCGTAGCCCAGCCGCGCCACCAGCTCCTGACGCAGCCGGTTGATCTCTGCGCTGTCGATCTCGATCACCTCGCCGGTGTCGATATCGACCATGTGGTCGTGCTCGGAAACCGGCATGATCTCGAACCGCGCCGGCTCGTTCTCGAAGCTCAGCCGCCGGATCAGCCCGGCCTCTTCCAGCGCCGCGAGCGTGCGGTAGACCGTGGCGAAGGAGACCGAGCCGTCGATCTCCTTGGCGCGGGTAAAGACCTCGTCGGCATTGGGATGGTCCTGCGCCTCCATCAGAATCGACAGAACGCTCATGCGTTGCTGGGTGACCCGCAGCCCCGCCGCGCGCAGCGCGTCGGCAAATTCCGTCGTTTCCGCGTTCATCCGATCCGCCCATCCGTGAAGTGAGCCCCTTGGTATCGTCGGCGGGGGAGGCTTGCAACAATTTGAAGCTGCGACTGCGTCGCATTTACGTACTTGACAGATGAGAATGGGTCGCATTTACATGAGGCAATTCTGAAAGGAGAGCCCATGCCCACCATCCCGAAGCGCCTTGCTGTCGCCGCCCTTGTCGGCCTTTGCTCCGCGCAGGCTGCACTGGCGGCGGAGAAGATGAAGGTCGTGACCACCTTCACCGTGCTTGCCGACATGGCGCAGAACGTGGCGGGCGACGCGGCGGAGGTGGTTTCGATCACCAAGCCGGGGGCCGAGATCCACGGCTACGAGCCGACGCCGCGCGATCTGTTCCGCGCCCATGGCGCCGATCTGATCCTGTGGAATGGGCTCAATCTGGAGCTCTGGTTCGCGCAGTTTCTCGACAATCTCGGCGATATCCCCTCGGTGACGCTTTCCGAGGGCATCGACCCGATCGCCATCGGCGCCGGCAGCTATGAGGGCAAGCCCAACCCGCATGCCTGGATGGGGCTGGATAATGCGCTGATCTATATCGACAATATCGCGGCTGCCTTTGCCGAGCACGATCCGGAGAATGCCGCGACCTACGCGCAGAACGCCGAGGACTACAAACAGGCCCTGCGCGACACGCTGGAGCCGCTACGCGACGAGATCGCACAGATCCCCGAGCCGCAGCGCTGGCTGGTGACCTGCGAGGGCGCCTTTAGCTATCTGGCGCGGGATTTCGGCATGCAGGAGCTTTACCTCTGGCCGATGAACGCCGACCAGATGGGCACGCCCCGGCAGGTGCAGACCGTGATCGACAGCGTCGAGGCGCATGACATTCCGGCGGTTTTCTGCGAAAGCACGGTCAATACGGCGCCCGCCGAGCAGGTCGCCCGCGAGACCGGTGCAGCCTATGGCGGGGTGCTCTATGTCGACTCCCTGTCGGAGCCCGGCGGCCCGGTGCCCAGCTATCTCGACCTGCTGCGGGTGACCTCCGAGACCATCGCGCGCGGCCTGACCGGAACCGGCGAGTGAGCGCGCCATGACCCTTGCCGGAAGGATGCCAGAGATGATCCAGCGATCCGATCCCGCCGAGCCTGCGCAGGCGCCGGACGAGGGGCTATGGGCCCGCGACGTGACGGTGACCTACCGCAACGGCCACACCGCGCTGCGCCGCGCCAGCTTTGCGGTGCCGCGCGGCAGCGTGACCGCGCTGGTAGGGGTGAACGGCGCCGGGAAATCGACGCTCTTCAAGGCGATCATGGGGTTTGTGCCCGTCGCGCAGGGCGAGATCCGGCTGCTGGGCCACACCGTCAAACAGGCGCTGAAGCGCAACCTCGTCGCCTATGTGCCGCAGGCCGAAGAGGTCGACTGGTCCTTTCCGGTGCTGGTCGAGGATGTGGTGATGATGGGGCGCTACGGCCATATGGGCTTTCTGCGCCGCCCCAGCCGGACCGACCGCGACGCCGTCGAGACCGCGCTGCGCCGGGTCAATATGCTGGAGTTCCGTCACCGCCAGATCGGCGAGCTGTCGGGCGGTCAGAAAAAGCGCGTCTTCCTGGCGCGGGCGCTGGCGCAGGACGGGCAGATCATCCTGCTCGACGAGCCCTTTACCGGCGTCGACGTGACCACCGAGGAGCAGATCATCGCGCTGTTGCGCGAGCTGCGCGAGGAGGGGCGGGTGATGCTGGTCTCGACCCACAATCTCGGTTCGGTGCCGGAGTTCTGCGACCGCACGGTTCTGGTAAAGGGCACGGTGCTCGACCACGGCCCGACCGCGCGGGTGTTCAACCGCGAGAACCTCGAACGCGCCTTTGGCGGGGTGTTGCGGCATTTCACCCTGGGCGGTGGCGATCTGCACGAGGACGACGATGCGCGGCACGTTACGATCCTCACCGATGACGAGCGCCCGCTGGTGCAATATGGCGACGAGACCCGCGTGCGGGGAGAGGAGCAGTGAGCGTGCTGCTGGAACCCTTTGCCTATGGCTACATGTCCAACGCCATGTGGGTCTCGGCGCTGGTGGGCGCGGTCTGCGCCTTTCTCTCCGCCTATCTGATGCTCAAGGGCTGGTCGCTGATCGGCGACGCGCTTTCGCATTCCGTGGTGCCCGGGGTGGCCGGCGCCTATATGCTGGGCCTGCCCTTTGCGCTGGGCGCGTTCCTCTCGGGCGGTCTCGCCGCGGCGGCGATGCTGATGCTGTCCGAACGGTCCGGGCTCAAGGTCGACGTGATCATCGGCATCATCTTTACCAGCTTTTTCGGGCTGGGGCTGTTCATGGTCTCGGTCAACCCGATGGCGGTCTCGGTGCAGACCATCACCATGGGCAATATCCTGGCGATCTCGCCGGGGGACACGCTGCAACTGGCGATCATCGGGGTGGTGTCGCTGATGGTGCTGCTGGCCAAGTGGCGCGACCTGATGGCGGTGTTCTTCGACGAGGCGCACGCGCAGAGCATCGGGCTGCGGCCCGGGCTGCTCAAGGCGGTGTTCTTCACGCTGCTCTCGGCCTCGGTTGTGGCGGCGATGCAGACGGTGGGGGCATTTCTGGTGGTCGCCATGGTGGTGACGCCCGGCGCCACCGCCTATCTGCTCTGCGACCGCTTTCCCCGGCTGATCGTGACCTCCGTCGCTATCGGCGCGCTGACCGCCTTTTTCGGCGCTTATCTCAGCTTTTTCCTCGACGGCGCGACCGGCGGGGTGATCGTGGTGCTGCAAACGCTGCTCTTCCTCGCGGCCTTTGTCTTTGCGCCACGGCACGGGATGCTGGCGGCGCGACGCCGGGCCGCCGAGGCGCTGCGGGAGGACGTGGCATGAGCGAGCTTCTGATGCCCTTCCAGTTCGCCTTCATGCAGAACGCCTTCCTGATCTGCGCCATCGTGGCGATCCCGACGGCGCTGCTGTCGTGCTTTCTGGTGCTCAAGGGCTGGGCGCTGATGGGCGACGCGGTGAGCCATGCCATCCTGCCCGGCGTGGTGCTGGCCTATGTGGCCGGGCTGCCGCTGGTGCTGGGCGCCTTTGCGGCGGGCATGTTCACGGCGCTCGCCACCGGGTTCCTGTCGCGCAACAGCCGGGTCAAGCAGGATACGGTGATGGGCATCGTGTTTTCCGGCATGTTCGGGCTCGGCATCGTCATCTACACCCAGATCGACACCGCCATGCATCTCGACCACATCCTTTTCGGCAATATGCTGGGGGTGGGCGCGCAGGATCTCTGGACCGCCGGTATCATCTCGCTCTTCGTCACCGCGGCGCTGCTGCTGAGCTGGAAGGATCTGCTGCTGCACGCCTTCGATCCGGCGCAGGCGCGGGTCTCGGGCCTGCCGGTGGGGCTGCTGCATTACGGGCTGCTGGCGCTCTTGTCGCTGACCATCGTCGCGACGCTGACGGCGACCGGGCTGATCCTGGCGGTCGGGCTGCTGATCGCGCCGGGGGCCATCGGGTTTCTGGTGACCCGCAGCTTCGGCCACATGCTGGTGGTCGCCTGCTTCGCCTGCCTGGTCTCGATGCTGAGCGGCACCTATCTGAGCGTGTTCCTCGACAGCGCGCCCGCGCCCACCATCGTGCTGATCCTGACGGCGCTTTTCGGGCTGGCCTTTGCCCGGCGGCTCTGGCTGACGCGGCGCGCCACGCAAATGGGCTGAACCGGCGGCAAGGGCGCGATTTCCGCGCCTTTGCCTGTGCCCTGCCTTGCAAAGCCCCGGCGGCGGTGAAACCAATCGCGCTATCGTTCAATGCTCCGGGCGGCGCGCGGCGCGCCCGGATGGAGATGCGCTCATGACCCTTTCCGCCGATCTCTGGGACCGTTCGCTCTGGTACGCCACCGCAAAGGAGCCGGACCCGGGCAGCGACGCGCCCGAGGATGCGCAGGTGCTGGTGATCGGCGGCGGCTTTACCGGGCTCTCCACCGCGCTGCATCTGGCCGAGCGCGGCGTCGCGGTGACGCTGATCGAGGCGGAAAAGATCGGTTTCGGCGCCTCGGGTCGCAATGGCGGGCAGGTGATCCCGGGGCTCAAGATCGACCCGGCAGAGATGCGCGCCCGCTGGGGGGCGGAGGCGGGCGGTAGGCTGGTGGAGTTCGCCGGCGGCGCGGCGGACCGGGTGTTCGACCTGATCGAGCGGCATGGCATCGCCTGCGCCGCGACGCGGCAGGGCTGGATCCAGGGCGCACATTCGGCCAAGGCGCTGCGCGCGGTGCATGGCAGGGCACGGGAATGGGAGCGCGAGGGCGCGCCGGTCGAGATCTACGACGCCGACGCCATGGCGGAGGCCACCGGCACGCGGATCTATCACGGCGGCTGGCGCGATCTGCGCGCCGGGCTGGTCAATCCGCTCTCCTATGCGCGGGGGCTTGCGCGTGCGGCGCGGGCGGCGGGCGTCCGGATCGTCACCGGCGCGCGCGCCATGGCGGTGCTGCGCGAGGGGGCGGGCTGGCGGGTGGATCTCGGCGGCAGTAGCCTGCGCGGCCAGACCGTGGTGATGGCGACCAACGCCTATAACGACAGGCTCATGCCGCGCATGGCGCGCTCGATCCTGCCGGTGCAATCCTCCATCGTCGCGACAGAACCGCTGCCCGAGGCGGTCGCCGCGACGATCCTGCCGCAGGGCGCCTGCTGTTCCGAGACCCGCAAGCTGGCCTTCTACTACCGCCTGACGCAAGACCGCCGCCTTGTGATCGGCGGGCGCGGCGCCACCGGGCCGGTCTATTCCACCGGCTTGCAGGACGCGCTGGAGCAGGGGATGCGCCGGCTCTTTCCGCAGATCGCGGACGCAAGGGTCGATATGGCATGGTCGGGGCATCTCGCGCTGACCATGGATCACCTGCCGCATATCCACGAGCCCGAGCCGGGGCTCTGGGCGGTTGCCGCCTATAACGGGCGCGGGGTGGCCATGGCCACCGCCATGGGCGCGGCACTGGCAGACCGGCTCGCCGAGGGCACGCCGTTGCCGCTGCCGGAAACCCCGATCCGGCCCATCGGCTGGCATGCGCTGCGCGGGCCGGTGATGGATATCGGCGTGCGGTATTACTGGATGAAGGACAGGCTGGGCTTCGCCTCCTGACTGACGCGCCGCCGCCCGGACGGAAAGTTTTTCTTCGTCTCCCCGTCGCACGGCGCTACGCTCTCATGCGAGACACCGGCCCATGCGCTCGCGGCCCGCCGGTCCCGCCTTTCACAGCAAAGATCCCGCCGATGGCTTTCGACTTCATCCTGATGCTCACCGAGAACGACCGGACGATTCCCGACGCGCGGGCGCGGATCGACGAGGCGCTGGAGGGCGGCGTGCGCCATATCGGTTTCAAGGATGTCGGGCTGCCCTTTGCCGATCTGAAAGGGCTCGCCGATGCCATCCGCGCCGCCGGCGGGCGCTCCTATCTGGAAGTGGTGAGCCTCGACGAGTCCAGCGAGCTGGCCTCCGCCCGCGCAGCGGTGGAACTGGATGTGGATTGTCTGCTGGGCGGCACGCGTCCGCAGGCGGTGACGCAGGTCACCCGGGACCATCCGCTGCGCTATTACCCCTTTGCCGGCCAGATCACCGGCCATCCCAGCGTGCTCGAAGGGCCGGGCAGCGCGGTGGTGGACTCCGCCCGCCGGCTTGCCGATCTCGAACATGTGCACGGGCTCGACCTGCTGGCCTACCGGTTCTCCGGCGACGTGCCGGCGCTGATGCGCGATGTCTGCGCGGCGCTGGGCAAGCCGGTGATCATGGCGGGCAGCATCGACAGCGAGGCGCGCATTCTCGCCGCCGCCGAGGCCGGGGCGGCGGGCTTTACCGTGGGCACCGCCGCGCTGGCCGGGGCCTTTCCCGCCGAGGGGCCGGGCTTTGCCGCGCAGGTGCGGGCGATCCTCGGCATGACGGCGCGTGCCCGGACGCACTCGACCGCGCCGCGCCGGATCGCGCTGGCGGCGCATGACACACGCAAGGCGCATCTGCGCGCCTGGGTCACCCGCCACGCCGCGGCGCTGACGGGGCACCGGCTTGTCTGCACCGGCGGCACAGGCCGGATGATCGCCGAGGCCGCGCCGCAGCTCAGCCTGCGCCGCCTGCAGCGCGGCTCGCATGGCGGCGACCAGCAGCTCGGCGCGCTGATCGCCACCGGCGAGCTCGATGCGGTGATCTTCTTTGCCGACCCCACCGTCCCGCATGGCGGCGAGGCGGATCTTCAGGCACTGACCCGGCTTTCGGTGCTGCATGACACGCCGCTGGCGCTGGGCCCCTCCGCCGCCGATATGATCGCCACAGCGCTGCTGATGGCGCCGGGCTCCGGGCGCGTCTGACCGACGCCCGCGATGCGGGAAGACTCACATATCGGACAGCGCGGATGGCGGCTGCGCGGATGCAGCACCGTCTTCGATCTCGTGCAAATATGCCCGATCTTGCAGCAGCCCGGCAGGTTTATCCCGCGCCGCGCGGATTTCACCTTGAAGCTCGCGCGCACCGAGTTCTATTCTATAAAAGTAAGTTCTACTGAGTAGAATAACACAAATTGCGGAACCTCTCATGACCCTGCCTCTCTCCAACAGCATCCGCGCGCAGGATGCGAAACATGTCGTCCATCCCCATACCAATCTGCGCACCCAGCCGGAGGCCGAGCCGCTGGTGATCACGCGGGGCGAGGGCATCTATGTGATCGACGATGCGGGGAACCGCTATCTGGAGGCGGCGGCGGGGCTGTGGTGCGCCTCGCTCGGCTTCGGCAATGCGCGCATCGCCGAGGTGGCCGCGAAGATGCTGACCGAGATCGGCTATTACCACATCTTCCGGGGCGCCGCGAACGCCCCCGCCGCCGAGCTTTCGGCGAAGCTTTCCGCCATCGCGCCCGAGGGGTTCGACCATGTGCTGCTGCAATGTTCGGGATCGGAGGCCAACGACACCGCGATCAAGCTCGTCTGGTATTACTGGGATGCGAAGGGCGCGCCGCAGCGGCGCAAGATCATCTCGCGCGAGCAGAGCTATCACGGCACTTCGACCATCACCTCCTGTCTGACCGGCAAGCCGAAATTCCACACCGGCTACGGGCTGCCCTTCGACGGGTTCCTCTACACCGCGATGCCCTATTACTACCGCAACGCCAGACCCGGCGAGAGCGAGCAGGACTATTCCACCCGGCTGGCCGACGAGCTCGAGGAGATGATCCTCGCCGAGGGCCCCGAGACCATCGCCGCCTTCTGGGCCGAGCCGCTGCTGGGCTCGGGCGGGGCGATTGTGCCGCCGGACGGCTATTACGAAAAGATCCAGGCGGTTCTGGCCAAATACGACATCCTCTTCGTGGCCGATGAGGTCATCTGCGGCTTTGCCCGCACCGGCGAGATGTGGGGCAGCCAGACCTACGGCATGCGCCCCGACATGATCACCTGCGCCAAGGCGCTCTCGGCGGCGATGCAGCCGATCTCGGCGGTGCTGATCGGCGAGCGGGTGTTCGAGCAGATGAAGGTGCAGAGCGACCGGTTCGGCAGCTTTACCCATGGCTACACCTATGCCGGCCACCCTGTCGCGGCGGCGGTGGCGCTGGAGGTGCTGAAGATCTACGAGGAAATGGATCTCGTCGGCCATGTAAAGGCGCTGGAGCCGGGTTTTCTCGCCGGGTTCGAGGCGCTGAAGGACCACCCGCTGGTGGGCGACAGCGGCGGCGTGGGCCTGATCGGCGCGGTCGAGATCGTCGCCGACAAGGAAACCAGGGCGATGCACCCGCCCGAGCTGAAGGTCATGCAGATCTTTGAGGAGCGCGCGTCGCGCAACGGGCTCATCACCCGGATCATCGGCAACCGCATCGCGCTGTCGCCGCCGCAGATCATCACCGCCGCCGAGGTGGAGGAGATGTTCGCCCGGCTGCGCCGCGCCCTGGACGAGACCGCGCAGGCCATCGCCGGATGAGCCCTGCCGATCCAGCGGCCCGTTCCGGGCCGCAGCGGCTGAAGGCTCTGGCCGTCAGCGCCACGGTGCTGGCCGCGGCGGCGCTGGGCGGCTGGGGCGCGCACCGGCTGGGGCTGCCGCTGGCCTGGCTGACCGGGGCGCTGTTCGTCAGCGCGGCTTTTACGTTTTTCGGCGTCAGGGCCGGGGTTGGCCGGTTGCGGCCCTACGGGCTGGTGGTGCTGGGCCTGTCGCTCGGGCAGAGCTTCACGCCCGAGATCCTGCGCGCCATCGCCGGCAGCCTGCCGCTGATCACCGTCTGCGGGTTCCTCACCCTCGGCACCGGTCTACTGGGCGCGCGGATCTTTACCGCCATTGCCGGCACCGATGCCAAGACGGCGTTTTTCTGCTCGGTGCCGGGCGGGGTGGTGTTGATGGCGGTGCATGCGCAGCGCGCCGGCGCCTCCGAGCCGCAGGTGGTGCTGGCGCAGACCATCCGGCTGATCGCCGTGGTGCTGATCTATCCCACGATGATCACCTTTTTCGTGCCGCATCACGCCGAGCTGTCCCGCGCCGTGGCCGAGGCGATGCCCGCCAGCGCCGAGCCCGCGACGCTGCTGCGCATCGGGCTCTACGCGGCGGCGGGGCTGGTCGTGGCGCGGATCGGGCAGCGGCTCTATATTCCCAATCCCTGGATGCTGGCGCCCTGCCTGATGTCGATCTGCCTCTCCGCCTTCGGCGCGCAGCCCGTGGTGCTGCCGCATGTGGTGGTGACGGTCTGCCAGGTGATCCTCGGCGTCTCGCTCGGCACGCAGATGACGCAGGAC